>CAVQME010000010.1:0-644948 GCA_963713545.1 uncultured Actinomycetes bacterium
GAGGCGGGACTCGAACCCGCACGGGCATAGCCCTACGGTGTTTAAGACCGTTGCGTCTGCCATTCCGCCACTCCGGCGTCCCCATGCCTTCCCGCCCATGGCTCTGGCTGCCGTGGGCGGGAGCTTGCTCTTAACTTACCACGCCCCACGCGTAAGTCCATCATCCCCGCCGTGTGGCTCACCCTCAGAAGATACCAAACCTCACACAGCGGCCATCGCGGCACCATATGTCGTCGACTGAAGGAAGGAATTCCGACCAGATTCGGCTCGCGACGGGGATCGCGAAGGGGATAAGGTCGGCATCCAAGGACGGCAGTGCTGCCCTCGTCGCGTAGTCCGTTGCAGCCGCTCCTGCAGCATCCCCGCAGCCCGCTCGACCCCCTGCCGCTCCCAGCCACCCGGACATCACCGCCAACAGGGCCGCTGCATAGGCATGGAGGCAGGCGGCCTTCTCCGGTTCCGGAGGGCCTCCGATTCCCGCCTCCAGACGAGCCTCGGCGTAGTGCTCCCCTGCTAGAAAAGCCCGACGCTCCCGATACCATTGCGTGATCTGTTGCAGTATCAAGGCTGCCTCGGGATCCGCAGCCACCAGTGCCCGCAACTCCTTCACAGCACCGGCTGCTTCCGCCCCGCTCACCGCATCGACCAGAACCGGGCAGGTCAGATAGAAGAGCGTGGGGTTCGGCGCCCCCGCGAGCATGGGAGCGGTCTCGATGACGGCGGGATAGCCGAACGGACATCGCACAGCCACCGCCGTAACGGAACGCGGAGATCGGCCGAGTTGCCCAGCAACCACAGCAAGGTCGGCAGCAGTGACCCGCCCTGCGGAGCAGTCAAGGCCTTGCTCTGGATTCACCGCGATGCGTCGGCGACGCTACCCAGCCCCACTCCGTCGAGTGGCGCAGCGCTATCCAGCGTCACTGACCGGTTGGGGGGCTGACGACGGTGCTGATCCTGCTGGGGCCGCGGCCAACAGACCCGTTGGCGACGAACCCGCGGCCGACGAACTAGTGGTCGGGGTTGAGACGATCGTCGATGTCGTCGTCGACACCGAGGTGTCCGATGTGGAGGCCGGTACGGTGACTGGCATCAGGCTGAAGGGCGGGGAGTCTCCCCCACCGTTACCATCAGATCCCGATGTCCCAGCCGCCGCCCCGAATACCGCGATGACGACGGCAACCGCTACCAGGACCACGATCGCCAGGACCCGCGATCGGCGGTCCCTCGGCGCCCGAGAATGCGCTTGCCGGGAAGGGTCGACATCCGTGTCGTAGCGCCGGGTCTGCTCGCGCTGCCTCCGGCGAAGTTCTCTATCCGACGTGTCTGGAGTCATCGGTGGCGGTTCGGCTCAGAAAAGTCCCGAGATCGCCGTGACGATCCGCTCCAGGAAGCCGGCAGGACCCACTCCACCGTTTGAGGAAACCTCCGCGGCCGGCGCCATCGCTCCGACGCCAAAGCCGTTGGCTCTTCCCGCGCCGGGCACCACTGCGCCGACCCCGACGGTTGGCGCGAGGCCCGCTTCCTGGCTATCGGCCGCACTCAGAACCGGGGGCGCATCGATTGTCTCCCCGCGGCCGGCCGCGTCGCTGCCGGCGCTCCGTTCCGCCGCCGACCCGGTCACGATGTAGAGTTCTTCGTCGGGTCGAGCATACGTCAATTCTTCTCTGGCGAGACCCTCGAGGTACCCCGTCTCGCTCAGCTTGGCCAACTCGGCCTGCAAGGCGGCCTTCTGTCCCTCGAGGTCCGCAACCTCCGCGGCTGCTTTCTCCAAACGATCTCGAGCAACCTGGTAGTGGCGAAGCGGACCGTAGTTGGCTGCCACACCAGCTATCACCAGCAGCGTCAGGCAGCCAAGCACCAACAGCCGGCGGCGAGTGCCGCAGCGTGAACGCCGCGAATGGGGTGTTGCCACGTCGCCGGACCAAGCCGGTGCTGTCTGGGCGCTCGTGTTGCTCATGGTCCTTTAGTTATTCGCCCTGGCGGCTGCAGTGTCCTCCGCGACGCGGCCCGACGTGCCGGGTCCACGGTCCTGCTCCGGGCCTCTCGGCGGCAATCCCTTGCTCTTACGGTGCGGCCGGGCGCGTCGGGCACGACGCCAGAGCGCTTGCTCAGCTGTGAGCGTCACGTCACCCTCGCGCGGGCGCCTGGCTGTGCCCCCGGAGGGTCGCCCCCCAGAGGGTCCCGCCGCGGAGGCGACCGGTCGCTATGTCTACGCCGTCGCGCGCCGGCCGAAGGCCGCGCGCCCTGGATAGACCGCCAGGTCGCCCAGTTCCTCTTCGATCCGCAGGAGCTGGTTATATTTCGCCGTCCGCTCGCCCCGGCAGGGCGCACCGGTCTTGATCTGGCCGGCGTTCGTCGCTACCACCAGGTCGGCGATGGTGCTGTCCTCCGTCTCCCCCGAGCGATGGCTCACTACAGCGGTATACCCGGCCCGGTGCGCCATGGAGATGGCGTCCAGCGTCTCCGTCAGGGTGCCGATCTGGTTCAGCTTGATGAGGATGCTGTTCGCGACCTTGCGCTCGATACCCATCTTGAGGCGATCCACATTGGTGACGAAGAGGTCATCGCCCACTAACTGCACTGTGCCTCCTACCATCCCTGTAAGAGCGGCCCAGCCTTCCCAGTCTTCTTCCGCCATCCCGTCCTCGACACTCACGATGGGATAGCGTGTGCAGAGATCTGCATAGTATGCAGCCATCTCCTCCGGTTTGAGCGTGCGCCCCTCGCTCGCCAGGACGTAGGCGCCCTGCTTAGTATCGAAGAACTCGCTGGCAGCTGGGTCGAGAGCAATTGCGACGTCGTTTCCCGGTACGTAGCCCGCTTTCTCCACCGACTCCAGGATCACCTTGATCGCATCCTCGTTACTGGCCAGGTTCGGGGCGAAGCCGCCTTCGTCGCCAACGGCGGTTGCGAGACCCCTGCCCGAGAGGACCTTGCGCAGGGAGTGGAATACCTCGACGCACATCCGCAGCCCGTCGCTGTAGGTGGCGGCCCCTACCGGAACACACATGAACTCCTGCAGATCTACGTTGTTATCGGCGTGCTTCCCCCCGTTCAGGATGTTCATCATCGGGACCGGCAGAACATGCGCGTTCACCCCGCCTAGATAGCGATAGAGGGGCAGGTCGAGAGCGTCGGCGGCGGCTTTGGCCACGGCCAAGGAGGTCCCGAGAATCGCGTTCGCTCCGAACTTGCCCTTGTTGGGACTACCGTCGAGTTCGATCATCACCATGTCGATCTCGCGCTGGTCGGTAGCATCCAGGCCCACGAGAGCGTCGCAAATATCTTCGTTGACGTGCTGGACGGCCTTGAGCACGCCCTTGCCGCCGTAGGCGTCTCCGCCGTCGCGTAGCTCGACGCTTCGAAGGAGCCGGTAGAGGCTCCCGAGGGCACTGCGGCGCGACCCTGTGCCCCGCAGGCCAATTCCACATCTACTTCCACGGTGGGGTTGCCCCGAGAATCGAGTATTTGCCGGCCGTAGACGCCCACGATCACTGTCATCGTCCCCGCTCCTTCTTGGCTTGTTGGTAGTACGCTTCCTGCTCTTCCAGACCCATCTCCTCAAACACCAACCCGTCCGCGCCGGCTGCGCCGGCGGCGGCCTCCACCCGTTCGCGAAACCGTAAGGCCGAGTGGCGAAGGGCAAGTTCTGGATCGACCTTCAGTTTGCGGGACAGGTTGACCACCGAGAACAACAGATCTCCTAACTCGGCGGCCACCTTCTCTTGATCGTAGCTCGCGTCCCGATCGCGCAACCCCGCAGGCTGATCGGCGCCTGTGGGCTGATCAGGCGCAATCGCCCGCGCGCCGGCCACTCGCTGATCGACAACCATCTCCCGGTCGCCTCCCGGCATCAGTTCCTGCTCAAGTTCGATGGTCTCTTCTTTGACCTTGGCGAGCACGTCCGCCGCGTTCTCCCAGTCGAAACCTACCGCGGCCGCCCGCTGCTGGAGCTTCTGGGCCAAGAGGGTCGAGGGAAAGGCTTCGGGCACATCGTGGAAGATGCCCTCTCTCCCCTCGGATTCCCGCTTGATGGCGTCCCAGTTCTTGCGCACCTCATCGGGCGTCTTGGCGGAGGCTTCCCCGAAGATGTGAGGGTGCCGGCGCACCAGCTTCGCGTGGATCCCCGCAGCCACATCGGCCAGGTCGTACAGACCCTCATCCTCCGCCACAGAGGCCAGGAAGTACACCTGGAAGAGCAGGTCGCCCAGCTCGCCGCAGACCGCCGCATCGCCGCGGGTGGCGCGATGGCGGACGGTGTCGACCAGTTCGTAGGTCTCCTCGAGGGTATAGGCGACGATGTCCTCCTGGGTCTGTTTGCGATCCCAGGGGCAGTCGCGGCGTAGATGCCGGGTCAGGTCGTACAAACGCTCCAGTTCGTGGACCACCGCTTCGCGTCGCATGCGGTCCCGTTACTTCTGGCTCGAGGTGCTGGTCGTCGACCGCTCGGTGGTGGTGGACTGCCCGGCCTCGAGGCCGGAGGCCGATGGAGGCTCGAGTCCGGCTCGATATCTGACTCCCAACTCAGCCTGTTTCCCTGCCAGCCAGTCTTGCCAGGTCTGGGTCTGCTTCAGTTCGAGAAGGGTGCTTTTGATGTTCTCCTTGACCTCGTCATAGGAGAGTTGTTGCTCGGGAGTGATGTCGGTCACCTGGATCAGGTGGTAACCGTACTGCGTCCTGATCGGCTGAGACAGTTCCTCCTTCGACAGGCTGAAGACCGCTTCCTCAAAGGCCGGGACCATCTGACCTCGGGTCACCGGGCCCAGTTCGCCTCCCGACTCCCGGGTGGAGGCGTCATCGGAGTATTTGCCGGCTTCGGTGTCGAAGTCAGAGCCGTTTTGGATCTCGCTGCGGACTTTCTCCGCTTCGGCCCTGGCGGCCTCCCAATCGGCCTCAGTGGGAGTGGTCGACATGGTGCCGTCCTCGTTGAGCTGCACGGGAGCGATGAGGATGTGGCGGGTCTCCCGCGTTTCCGACTCCACGAAATCGGCCTTGTGAGCCTCATAGTAGGTCTCTACTTCGGCCTCGCTCACACTCGCATCCTCGGTCACGGCCGCCTTCATCCGTTCGAGCAGCAGTCCATCCCGGAGGGAGGCGGTGAGTTGGTCGAGAGTGATGTTCTGTTTCTCGAGGGCCTGGTTGAACTTGTCTTCGTCGCCCTGGAAGTACTGCCGGATCTCTTCGACCTCGGCCTGGACGTCCTGCTCGGTGACGGTGGCATCGAAGGCGGAGGCCTCCTGGCGCAGCACCTCCATCATCACCAGATACTCGGCTAACCTCTGTTCGAAGACGCCGTACTCCTCTTCCTGCTCCCTGTCTGGAGCCCGGCCCGCCGCGTCGTAGGCGGCCTTCAGGTCGTCGAATTGGTCCTGGGAGACGAGCTTCTGGCCGACCATGGCAACCGCCCCGTCGGGAAGGTCTTCCGCGCAGGCAGTGAAGGCGGCGATAGGCGCGAGGAGCAGGCAAAAAGCCAGCAGCCTGATCACTATCGACCTCGTCGTCTGGGTCACGCCGATCCCTCCTCGCCGCGGAGCGCGAGTATATCATCCAGCACCTGCCGGACCGTCTCCCGGGGACCCCGCTCGTCCCCCCGCACCCCCAAGGAGAGCTGCCCTTGCACGGGCGCATAGACGTAGCGCCGGTCGCGCGCCCGCAACCGCTCCCTGGAGCCCGAGGGCAAGGCCAGTCCGGTGACAAGAAGCCGTCCCTGACGCAACGACAGCGAGTCGGCGCCCAGTTCCTGCAGCGTCACCCGCACCTCTCCCAGGAAGATCAGGTTGTCCACGGGCTCTGGGATATCCCCGAAACGGTCCTTCAGCTCGACGCGCAACTCCTCCAACTCGTTCCTCGTGCCGGCGGAGGCTATGCGCCGGTGCAGGTCGACCCGGGCCGCTTCGTACCCGATGAAGCCGGCGGGCACGTGCGCGTCGATCCCCACTTCCACTCGCGGCAGCTTCTCGGTGGTCATCTTCTGGCCCTGAAGCTCGGCTGCGGCCTGCTGGAGCATGGACAGATACATCTCGAAGCCGACAGCGGCGATATGACCCGACTGCTCCTCCCCCAGCAACTCCCCCGCACCCCGGATCTCCAGGTCGCGCATGGCGATCTTGAAGCCCGAGCCGAGTTCGGTGTAGTCGGCCAGCGTCGAAAGCCGAGCCACGGCCTCCGCGGTCAGCACGGCCTCGTCCGGATGGAACAGGAACGCGTGCGCGACCCGGGCCGAACGCCCGATGCGCCCGCGGATCTGGTAGAGCTGAGCCAGCCCGAGCAGATCCGCCCGTTCGACGATGAGGGTATTGGCGTTGGGGATGTCGAGTCCGCTCTCGATGATGGTGGTGGTAACGAGGACATCGGAGTCCCCCCGCAGGAATTCGAGCATGACCCGCTCCAGATCCTGTTCAGGCATCTGCCCGTGGGCCACGGCGAGACGCACTCGAGGCATAAGGCCGCGGAGGATCGCGGCCGTCTTGTCGATCGTATCCACCCGGTTATGGAGGTAGTAGACCTGTCCGCCGCGGTCGACTTCTCGCTCGATAGCTCGTTTGACCATCCCCTCGTCGTAGAGACCGACGTAGGTCTGGATCGGGTGACGGTCGCGAGGCGGGGTCTCGATGACGGTGATGTCGCGCACTCCGGAGAGCGACATCTGCAGGGTGCGGGGGATCGGCGTGGCCGTGAGCGTGAGCACATCCACCCGCACCTTCAGGCGGCGGAGCGCCTCCTTCTGCGCCACACCAAAGCGCTGCTCCTCGTCGACGATGACCAGACCGAGGTCTTTGGGGGTGACGTCCTGCGAAAGGAGCCTATGGGTGCCGATGAGCACGTCCACCCGGCCGCCGCCGAAATCCTTGAGGATGCGCTTCTGCTCGGCAGTGGAGCGGAAACGAGAGAGCATCTCCACCTTGACCGGGAAATCGGCAAAACGTTCACGGAAGGTCCCGTAATGCTGCTGGGCCAGGATGGTGGTGGGGACGAGCAGCATCACCTGCTTGCCGTCCAGCGTCGCTTTAAAAGCCGCCCGAAGAGCCACCTCGGTCTTGCCATAGCCTACGTCGCCGCACAGCAGCCGGTCCATCGGCTGCGCCGACTCCATATCGTCCTTGACGGCGTCGATGGCCTGCAGTTGATCCTCTGTCTCCTCATAGGGAAAGGCCTTCTCGAAACGCACCTGCCACTCGCCGTCTTCGGCGAAGCGATGACCGGTGGTGGCTTGGCGCAGCGCATACAGATGCAGTAGCTCGCCGGCCACCTGCCGGGCGGCACGGCGCACCCGGCTCTTGACGTGCTCCCAGCTCTTGCCTCCCAGTTTCGAGAGGGCCGGAGAAGTCCCCCCCGCTCCCACATAGCGCATGACCTTGGCGATCTGATCGTGAGGGATGTAGAGCATGTCCCCGTCGCGGTAGGCCAGGTCGAGGTAGTCCCGTGTGATGCCGGCGACTGTCTTGGTGGAGATACCCTCGAAGCGACCCACTCCGTGGTCTTCGTGCACTACGTAATCACCTTTGCGCAGGTCGCGGAAGGTGGACAGCTCCAGCCCCGCCAATGGCCGGCGCGCAGCGACAGTCTTGTGTCTCCGCGGGAAGATCACCGCGTCGGTGAGCAGGGCAAGCTTCAGATCGGGCAACACGAAGTGGCGGCGGTGCGAGACCGGCAAAAACGTTACCCCTGCACCCCCGCCGACATCTCCGGCCGATCCCACCGCTCCCGTCACGCGGCGCAGCATATAGCCGGCCCGTTCCGCTTCCGCCCGCTGTTCGAAGGCGATGACGACCCTGTATCCGTCGTCCACCAGTCGCCGCATGGCTTCTTCGGCCTCGGGGAGGTTGGTGACCGGCAGATCGCCACTGGTCGCCCGGAAGGTGGACCCGGCTTCGGACTCGTCTGCCTGTTCCGACGAACCCAGCGAGTCAAGAACGACGGGAGAAAGGGCCACCAAGGCCTTCTCGATCTGACGCCAGGCAACGTAGGACCCTTCTCCGGCGCGGTCACCCAAGACATCCAGCAGATCGCTCTGGAATCCCTCGACCGCCGCTCTGGCTCGGGCCGGATCCGTCTGGATCACACGCGTCCCCCCCGGAAGTAGGGAGACGACACTCACCGGCGCCGAGCCGGGCTCCTCAGCGGCCGCATAGAGCCGTACCCGCTCCACCGGCCCCAACGAACGCTGGGAATAGACGGAGAAGTTGCGCAGGCTCTCAACCTCGTCGCCCCAGAATTCGATCCGCACCGGATAGCGCTCGGTCGTAGGGAACACGTCGACGATCCCGCCCCGCACAGAGAAGTCGCCCGCGTCCTCCACCTGGTCGACCCGGGCGTAACCCAGAGCGGCCAGACTCCTCGTAAGTCCCTCGAAGTCCACGTGGGCGCCCGCGCTGATCGTCACCGGCGGTCCCACGGGCTTCACCACCCCTTCCATCAGGCTGGCGGCTTCGACCACCACTATGGCCTGGCCCTGCTCTGCTGCGACCAGGGGAGTGAGCGCGCCGACCGCCCGGGCGCGCCGGCCGACCACCCGTGGTTTGACCTCTCCCTCCGACCCGTACCACACACCCCGAGGTGGCAGATAGACCACGGGACGTTCGGGGCAGTAGAGACCGAGCTCGTGCTCCATCTCGAGAGCGGCCTCCTGGCTCGGGGTGATCACCAGGATGACGCTGGTGCTCCAAGGGTCGTGGTGCAGAAGGCCCGCCGCCAGATACGCGTGGATGTGAGAGGGACACGCCACCTCGGCCGTCGTCGCCGTGGCGACCCCGGTGGCCTTGGTCAGCAGTCGCTCGAACGGCGGGTAGCCGTCCAAGAAGTCGATCAGGCGGGGCATTCGCCGCCACCCCGCGCGATCAACCACTTCTCCGCGAGGTCGGCGGCCCGGCCGATCAGCATGAGTATCTCTTCCCGGGGCTCGTCGAACGGCTCCAGCACGTGGTCGATGAGAGGCCGCTCGGACGCATCCGGCCGCCCCACCCCGACCCTGATCCGCCAGAAGTCACGGCTGCCCAGAGACTTATCCATGCTGCGCAGCCCATTGTGCCCACCCAGACCTCCCCCTTCCTTCAGACGGACGTCTCCGAAGGGGATCTCGACCTCATCGTGGATCACCAGGATCTGCGCGATGGGGATCTTGTGGTAGCGCGCGGCCTCCGCGGCCGCGCGCCCCGAGAGATTCATGAACGTCATGGGGAGCAGCAACACCACGCGGCAACCAGCTATCAAGCCGTCTCCGACAAGTCCCTGGAAGCGCGACCGCAGACGAGGAAGACCGTGGCGCCGCCGGAGCTCCTCGCCCACCATGAAGCCGACGTTGTGCCGGTCGAACTGATACTCGGGACCAGGATTCCCCAGAGCGACTATGAGGTAGGGTGGAGCAGCCTGCACCGGATGCACGTCCCGTACGTGATGGGCGACAAGGCTCACCGGCTCGGGGCAACCCCGCCGAGGGTTTCCCCACCCGACGCTACCCCACCGCGGGTTTACTCCTCGCTCTGAGCCTCGGCGATGACCTCGGGCTCGGCCAGGGCCTCAGCCTCTTCTTCCACCGCCTCTTCGACTTCCACGCGCGGCGGCAGAACAGCGGCCACGATCGTCTCCGGGTCGTCGACGATGGTCACGCCCTCAGGAGCCACCAGGGCCCCCACCACTGCGTGCTGGCCGATCTCAAGAGCGCTGACATCCAGTTGCAGGACCGGCGGCACGTTATTCGGAAGAGCCCGTACCAGCACTTCACGATGCTCCCAGTCCAAGACTCCCCCTTCCACCACCCCGGCCGGCTTGCCGATCAGTTCGATGGCCACGGAGGCCTCGATCTCCACTGCCAGGTCGACCTCGTGCAGATCGACATGGAGAAGGCGCCGTCTGGTGGGATGGAACTGGAGTTCCCTGACGACCGCGTAGTGGGCCACGGTCCGTTTGCCTCGAGTGCCCGCCTTCGCGGTCTTGGCCCCTTTGGAGCCGCCCTCGAACTCAAGCTCGAGAACAACGTTGTGACCGTGAGCCAGAGCCGCTCTCAGGTCTTCCAGGTCGATCGAGATGGCGGTAGCCGCTGAGCCCTTGCCATAGGTCACGCCGGGGATCCGTCCGTCCGCGCGCAGCCGCCGCGCCGGGCCGTTGCCGGTCTCTTCCCGCTCGCGTACCGCCAGTTTGATCGTATCCATGCCCGTCTCCTGCCCGTCTCTTCAGCTAGAAAAGCTGATTGTCTCCCTGAAACAGCTCGCTGACCGATTCATCGGTGAACACGTTCCTGATCGTGTCCGCCAGAATATCGGCCGTGGATAGTACCACAATCTTCGTCTGGTCCGTCCCTTCGCGGAGAGGGATGGTATCTGTTACCACGCATTCCTTGAGGGCAGAAGCCGCTATTCGCTCGTAGGCCGGATCGGACAGGACCGGGTGGGTACAGGCGGCGTACACGGCCTTCGCCCCGCCGTCGATGAGAACCTGGACTCCATTCACCAAGGTACCCGCGGTGTCGATGATGTCGTCTACGATAATGGCCGTCTTCCCGGCGACTTCTCCGATGACGTGCATGACCCGGGAGACATTGTGTTCGGGCCGGAGCTTCGTGAGCACGGCGACCGAGCATTCCAGGCGATCGGCCATCCGCTTCGCGGTCTTGAGACCACCCGCATCCGGGGAGACCACCACCTTCTCACCAAGGTCTTTGAGCTTGAAGTAGTCGGCGATCATGGAGAGTGCCGTCATATGGTCGACCGGGATCCCAAAGAACCCCTGCAACTGGCCGGCATGCAGGTCCATCGTCAAGACGCGGTCGACTCCCGCGGCTTCGATGATATCCGCCACCAGCCGGGCCGTGATGGGCTCCCTGGGGCAACTCTTCTTATCCTGGCGGGAATATCCCATCCAGGGCACCACCGCGGTGACCCGGTGCGCTGACGCCAAGCGGGCGGCCTGGGCCATGATGAGGAGTTCCATGAGGTTCTCGTTGACGGGACGACAGGTCGGCTGGACGATGAACACGTCGGCGCCACGGACGCTCTCCCGGTACTTGACGTAAATCTCCCCATCCGCGAAGGTCCTGATATCCACGTGGCCCAGCTCGATGCCCAGCTTCTCAGCGATCCTGTGCCCGAGCTCGGGGTTACCCCGCCCGGAGAAGACCATCAACGAACGCTCAGGGGTTATCCGGGTGCAGCGTCGCGGCTCCCAATCTCCCATGCCCGGCTCCTCCTCGCTCTCAACTACCTCAGGTTAGTACGGTACCACCCATGGCGGCCGCATGTCTGCCCCCTACCCCGGATCTGAGGCTCCGCCAAGTCCTGATCGCCCCTCCATGACGGTCTCGGCTTCGGCAAGCTCCTCCCGAGAATTAACCCCCATCACCAGGGAGGGATCCGCTACGATGCTCGCCGAAACCCGCTCGCCCCGCTCCCGCAGTCCGGCGATGACGTCGGTAAGGTAGATCTCGCCTTGGTCGTTGTCGGCTCCCACCCTCTCCAGTATCTCCAGCGCGAGCGGCACTGGGAGGACGTACATGCCGGAATTGATCTCGCGCACGGCCAGTTCCTCGGGAGTGGCGTCCCGGTGCTCCACGATCCGCAACACGCTGCCGTCGGCGGCTCGGACCACGCGGCCGTACCCGCTGGGATCGTCAAGCATGGCCGTGAGAACCGTGGCGGACGCGCCGGATGCTCCGTAGTCGCGAACCAAAGAAAGCAGCGTCTCCGCCGTCACCAGCGGGGTGTCTCCAGGGAGCACTACGGTGGGACCGGGCATCAACTGGGGAGCCGCGGCCAACAGCGCGTGACCGGTGCCCAGTTGCCGCTCCTGAAGCGCGACCAGGCACTCTGGAGGCAGGTGGGGGAGCACCTGCTCGTACCCGTACCCGAGCACCACGACCACCCGAGGCGCGCATAGCTGGCCCACCGCGTCCAGGACGTGAAGAAGCATGGGCCGTCCGCACACCGGGTGCAGCACCTTGGGAAGCTCCGACTTCATGCGCGTGCCTTGGCCGGCGGCCAGTATCACGACGCTGGCGATCAAAGGATTCAAATCAGTTTGCACCCCGACAATACTACGGACGCAGAAGGGAAGCTGGGGCGGCAGGATTCGAACCTACGCATCACGGGACCAAAACCCGTTGCCTTACCACTTGGCCACGCCCCACCGCTTCCAGATGCGGAGGCAGATGCCCCGCGAGCCCAGGGAGTATAGGTCAGCCGTCAAAGGGGTGTCAAGGCGCGACGGCTGGCCCCGAAAGGCCCGTCGTCGCGCCTCTCGTGGGTCTCGCTCGTCAGTTCTCTGTGAGCATCACCGAGGCCGCGAACGGCCATGGGCAGCCGGTAGTGACATGTGGTTCTTCATGGTCGGTCCGCCTGCATGTTCAGTCAGGCGGCCGTCGCCCGACGGACTCGTAACCCCCTCGCCGCCAACTTCTCGGCCAGCGTGTCCGCGGCGGAGGGTGTCGCGGCGAGACCGAAGAGCGTCGGGCCGGAGCCGCTCATCGCCGCCCCGAGGGCCCCCTCTTCCATGATGGCGCGGAGATCGCCGACCAAGCTGGGGAGCAGACCGAAACTGGCTCTTTGCAGATCGTTGGCGAGCAGTCCGGCGGCCTGCCCCGCGACCTGGTCTGGACCCAACCGCCCCCCCATCCACGCGCGGCTCAGAGCCCGCCAGGCTGCCTCGTGCGCGCTCACTCGCCCGCCGAACTCCATCCCACCTTCTGCCGCGGCCGAAGGCCCGCCACCTCCCGTCGCTTCCGGGCCGATGGCCGACGTTGCATCACCAGCCGACCCCGCCTGGCTCGATACGGTCCGATCGAACTCGTTGTAGACGGCCGCGGTCGACAGCTGCGCCTCGTTGAACACCAGGACGAGCGGCAGTGAGGGAAGCCGCACCGGTTCGAGCACGTCACCCACCCCCCGGGCGAACGTGGCCTCCGGTCGCAAGAAGAAGGGAACATCCGCGCCTACGCTCCGAGCCAGGGCCTGGAGCAGGTCCTCCCCCGGCCTCTGTCCACCTGCCGCGACTATCGCTTCGGCCCCCGCTCTAAGCGCGGCAGCAGCGTCGGAACTACCTCCCCCGAGTCCGGCCCCGATCGGGATGGCTTTTGTGATACCGGCCCGCCCCTCGATGGCCCACCCCGTGGCCCTCTCCAGAGAACGCAGCGCCTGGGTGACCAGGTTGTCCTCCCCCGGCGCCGTTTCGCACTCCACCTGCAGGTTTCCGGGGCTCTCTCCCGACGGCCGGGCTGCCAGTTCGAACACCAACTGGTCGAACAAATCGACAGGTGCGAAGACCGAGAAGACCTCGTGATAGCCGTCGGCGCCGGCCGATCCGACCAGCAGGCTCAAGTTGACCTTAGCGGGCGTCTTGACCTCACTCTCCACATGGCTGCTCATTGCTCATTCATCCAGACGCCAAAGACCCGAAGACGAGCAGGTCTTCGCCGCCTGCGTCGAGCAAGGCCAAGTGCGACGCATCGAGCCGGTAGCCGCGAACCTGCGCCAGCAACCCGAGATAGGCGTCCTCGGCCCGCATGGCAGGCTCGGGCCCGGCCATCTTGGTGGTCGCCACGGGCCCCACCGACAATGGACCGATCCCCTCCGAGCCGCAGGCACCCTCTGTGTATTGCGCGGTGTACCTGTTGACAGCCGCCTTGCCGGCCATCCTGCCCTCGGCGAACCCGGCCGTGATTTCGAAGTCGGACGGGTCTACTGCATCGACCGACCACTGGCGCAGGCTCCAGCTTGACCCCTCCAAAGCATCGGGCCGGTCCGCTTCCATCCAGTACTCGACGTAGTCACTCGCCCGCCCGTCGGCAGTCAACGTCACCAGCCACAAGTTGTGGTAGACCTCCGGCACGCCGCCCTCGCCAGAACCACCCCGCGGATACCGTGTCACGCCCCGGACGACGTATAGATCCCCTTCCCGGGCGATCACTTCGTACTCGAACTCCCACGGGATCCTCGAGTCCCCCTGCCCTATCCACCAGGTGACGATAGCGTCTCGTCCCCGATAGGGGTCTCTGTGCGGCGCCGTGTAGTAGCAGGCGTCCTCGGTGAACAAACGCGCGATATCAACGGGGTCGTCCGTCTTCCATGCAACCTTGTACTGCTCCAGCCACTCCTCGATCCGGACAAAGTCGATCATCGAGCCCCTCCTCCTCCGCCGCACGTTGTATCCTCGAGATGCGACCGGCAGAGTGTCATCTCAGGGCCCCTGGTTGAACCAGCGCATCAGAGTTTCCCGGGAGATGAGCGGCCGGCTCACTTCCTCGAGGGTCGCCGGACCGATCGTCCCTGTCTCGACCAGCTCCCGACCGGCCCGCTCGGCCGCCTCCAAAACGGCTCTGCCCTCCGCCGTCAACTCTCCCTCTCTCTTGAGCAACGAGGCATGCGGCCGCAGCACGGCTCCTGCGAACTCCACGCTCGCGTTCTCGGCCAGCTCCTCCGCGATCCGTAGCACGGTGTCGCAGTTTTCCTTCTCCCACCAGCCGCTCGTGCACACGAGTGCGATCGTCCTTATCTGGACGTCGGCGCGGAACCGGGCACGCGTGCGCCCTTCTCGGGTCTCCAAGACGGGATCCAGCAGTGGGCACAGCCGGTTGATGACGTTCTGCATCGCGCCGGGCAGCGGGATATAGACCGGGGTGGCGAGAACCAGGATGTCCGCGTTCTTCAAAGCGGCAAGAACACCCTCCATATCGTCCTTGTGAACGCATCTCCCCGGGGTGCGTTCCCAGCAGCGCATCTCTCCACAGTCGCACGGTTTGACCGCCAGCTTGTCGGTGTAGAACAGCTCAACCTCGCAGCCCCCGTTTTCCATCCCTTGGAGAAACGGGGTGAGGACCAGCGCCGTGTCCCCCTTCTCCATTCGGGGGCTACCGTTTATGGCGACCGCCCTTGTCATCTCGTCCTCCTCAGGTCGCATTCAGGCTGCCGAAGCGTCCCCAGTCACTCCCCGAAGACTTGACCATCCCCAAGGATCCTTCTCCATAAGGTTAGCCTGTCGCCTGCCGCGAGTAAATCGGCAGGTGAGCACACCGGACGGTGGGCACACCGGAGGGTGGGCGTCCCGGAGCGGCCGGCTATCGGCGGCTCCGCTCTCGGGCCCAAAAGAAGCGAGTAACATGCACACAGTGGGACGATTCCCCTGACCCGACCATCTAATGCCGAAACGCGCACTGTGGGGGGAAGATCGGTTGAACCTTTGGGGAGACTCGCGCTTGCGGAGACGCAAGATCCACTGGAAGCGCGTCGCGGTCTGGGGTCTCGTGGGTCTTTTCCTGCTGCTCCTCATCTCAGGCGGGGCCTTCTACCTCTGGTTCCGCAGCCAGGTCGGTGCGGCGAACGCAGATGTAGACCCAGCCATCATCCAGGCGCTCGACAACCCGGCCGCCGGCTCGAACGGGTCGACCTCTGACTCCTCTTACGGCCGTGCTACCGACACCGCAGCCGGCCCGGGCACGCCATCCGGCAGCAATATCGTGCTTCTGGGAGCTGACAAGCTAGAGAGCGAAGAGGGCAAGGCCGGCCGTTCGGATACTGTCATGCTGGTCCACGTCGACCCCGAGAACCACTTCCTATCCGTGCTTTCGGTTCCCCGGGATCTCAGGGTGAACGTGCCGGGACACGGGGTGGAGAAGATGAACGCGGCGTACACATACGGTGGCGCTGCTCTCGTGATCCGCACCGTCCAGGACGAATTAGGGGTCGACCTCGATCACTATGTCGAGATGGATTTCAACGCCTTCAAGGACATCACCGACACTTTGGGCGGCGTCTACCTAGATGTCGACCGCCGCTACGACGACGGTAAGATCCAATTCGCCCCTGGATATCAATTGTTGGACGGACTGAACGCCCTGAGGTTCGTTCGGACTCGTCACGATACCAACCTCGATTTCGGCCGGATGCAGCGCCAGCAGCGCTTCCTATCGGCGCTCCGGGAGCAGGCGATGGGCTGGAACCTCCCTCTCAAGCTGCCCGGTCTCATCGAAAGCCTCTTCAGCAACGTGAAGACCGACCTCACGGCCAACGAGATCCTCAAGCTGGCCTACTGGGCCGTCAGACTCGATGACGACCGCGTGAAGATGGCAAGCGTCGTCGCCGACATCGAAACCGTCGATGGGGTTTCATACGTGCTCGCTTCGGACAAGGAGATCTCCTCGGCGGTGGAAGCCTTCCTTACTCCTCCTCAGACCGCCGATGAGGAGCCGGCCTCCTCGGGTGACCAGGTCGAGCCGTCAGCAGCCACACTGAAGATCGTTGAGCTCACCGGAGCACCGGTCGACCTCATCAACCGTAGCGCACGCACCGGCCAGGCTGCCCTTGCGGCGGTCTGGCTCTCTCGCTTGGGAGCGGCCGTCAACAGTGCCAGGGACACCACAAAGCGTCCCCTCGAGGGCACCGAGGTAGCCTATCCTTGGGGTGGCCAGACCGAGGCTCAGATGGTCGCCGAGGCCCTCGGAATCGAGACTCTCCGAGAAGTCTCCTCCCTCGACCGAGTCACCGTCACACTCGGCATGAGCTACGGACTGAGCGCCGAGCAGCTTGCTGCCGAGATGGCGCGCCCCAGTCCGGACACCGACCGGTGGAGCGGTTTCGCCAGGGAAGTCGCTTTCCCGTTGATGGCACCCTCCTACATACCTGCCAGTTGCACCTATTCCTATTACCGCGCCTATGACATCAGCGTGGGCGACGGGTCCAAGCCCGCTCTCAAAGTCGGATACCGTCACGGCGACGAAGACCAGTACCTCTGCGTGAACGCCGCCGACTGGCTCGACGCTCCCCTGGCCAGCGCTGGGGAGGAAGTGCAGGGCTACCCAGTGGTGCTCACGGTGGTGGGTACCAGCGCAAAGCCCGAACGCGTGTGGTGGAAGAAGGACGGCGTTCTCTACTGGGTCTCGAACACGCTGCTCTACGAGCTCAGCAAGGAGGATCTGCTGGCGGTCGCGATGTCCGCCGTGCCGGTCCCCGCGCCCTAGACCGCCCGAGGCGCTTCAAGCCGCACTTGCACTGTAGCGTCGCCCGACGTGGGCGTGGCGCGGGCACCCGCGCACTCCTCGGCGTCCATCGACCGTGTCAACTGCTCGGCGGCACCAGGCGGTCTGCCAGCGCCACGAACTCCCGGGGCGACAGCCGCTCCCCGCGCACGTTTGCAGGTAGGTCGAGACTGTGGATGGTATCGAGCACCAGTTGCCGAGGCAGCCCTAATCCCGCGCTGAGCGCATTGGCGAGGGTCTTGCGCCGCTGCCCGAAGGCTGCCTGGACCACCGCCCGCAGACGCTCCGGATCGATCGACGGTAGTTCTTCTCGGGGGCGCCGGTCGAGCACCAGGAGACTCGAGTCCACGTGCGGCTGCGGATAGAAGATGGTCCGGGCGAGAGGACGCGCTCGCACGATCCGCGCGTACAGCTGGACCCACACCGAGAGGACGCCGTAGGCTTTGGTCCCCGCCGCGGCCGCCATCCGTTCCGCCACCTCACGCTGGACCATGATGCAGTAGCGACGCACAGTCGGCAATCGCTGGAGCGACTCGATGACGAAAGGCCCCGCTACAGAATAGGGCAGGTTGCTCGCGCACAGGGTAGGTAGCGGCTCGAGGTCTTCGAGGGGCGCCTTCAGGACGTCCTCGAAGTGCAGACTGACTTCCTGGTCGCCTCGCAGAGTGGCGGTGAGCGCCGCCTCGAGGCTTCGATCCACCTCGAACGCGTGCACGTGCTTGGCCACTTCGGCCAGGGCGTGGGTAAGGACCCCGAGTCCGGCGCCGATCTCGAGGACCACGTCGTCCGCGCCACATTCCAGGTAGCCGAGGATCACCCCCAGGATATTGTCATCGATGAGGAAGTTCTGGCCCAGATCTCGTTTTGGAGCTATGCCAAATTCGCTAAGGCGAGCCAGAGATACCTGGCGCAGGCCGGACGCCGGCGCGGTCATCCGTCGCACCCCAGCTGCGGGGCCACCCGCGGGAAAGCCGCGCGGACATTCGCAGCGATTTGCCGCTCGAGCTCCTCGACCGCGACTCCCCGCAGACCGGCCACGAACTCGTAGACCCTGGCTACCAGCGCCGGCCGGTTGGGTCTTCCTCTGAACGGCATCGGCGTCAGCCAGGGCGCGTCCGTTTCCAGCAAGAGCAGGGAGGCTGGGATGGCCTGGGCGGCGGCTTGCAGGTCCACAGCGTTCTTGTAGGTGACATTGCCGGCAAAACTAACGTAATAGCCTCGCCGGAGCACGTCCTCCAGCCGGTCCGGCAGCGAGAAGCAGTGGAGGATGACCGTCAATCCGGAAGCGCGCTCGGCCAAGATGGAAAGCGTGAGATCGGCCGCATCCCGGGTGTGGATGACGACCGGCAGATCCGCCCTTCTGGCCAGATCGATGTGACGAACGAACACATCCGCCTGAAGATCGTGAGGCCAATTGTCGTGATAGAAGTCGAAGCCCGTCTCCCCCACGGCGACTACCCGGGGATGCGCGGTCAACTTGTCGAGGGCGGCCATGTCCGCGTCACCGGCGTGACCGGCCTCTTGCGGATGGAAACCCACCGTGGCGAACACCTCCGGGGACTTCTCGGCCAGCCGCACCGACCAGCTGGAGCTGGCAAGATCGATGCCGGATTGGATGATGAGCCGGACCCCGACTTCTCGGGCATCGGCGATCAGGCCGGCGGCGTCGGCACGGCAGTGGTCCAGATGCGTGTGAGAATCGATAAACACGGTCGCGGTGCCCTGCTCCGGTGGAGTGTCCCGATAGGTCGGCGCGCAGCGCGCCGATCAGTCCTCGATGCGCGGGAACAGCGGCGGCCCGCCGACCACGGTCAGGCCGTCGGCGAGTAGGCCCCACCGCGCCTCGTCCCAGGGGGGTCCGGCGGCGCGCGGCGGCGCCGTGACGGCCGCCGGCGCGCCGACACCGGGCGTCGTCGAGACCGCGGCCGATGAGGCCGGTAGTCCCAGCCGCTCCCTCATCGCCTGCGCCGTCTCCGGGACGAACGGGTGCAGAACCACTGATAGCAGACGGAGGCCCTCGGCCAGATCCCAGAGCGTGGCGTCGAGCGCGCCGGCCGCTCCGCCCGTGTGGGCGTCACGCGCGGCGTCACCGGCACCGGCCGGTCCGGCGCTGCCGGCCGCGGCCCCTGTGGCCGCCTCCTTGGCCAGCTTCCAAGGCGCCTGCTCCTCTACATACCGGTTGAGCCGGCGCACGAAGACCCAGATGGTCTCCAGCGCGCCACTGAGGTCCATCTCTTCGAGTTGCGTCCGCGCCGTGCCGGCCATCGCCGCGGCCTCGGTGGCCAAGGGGGAGTCGCTCGCTGAGCGACCGGAGGACGGCGCCGGGACGGCGCCGTCCCGGTACTTTCCGATCATCGACGTGGTCCGCGATACGAGATTGCCCAACTCGTTGGCCAGTTCCGAGTTGTAGCGAGCTTTGAACCCCTCTTCGCTCACCATGCCGTCCTGGCCGAAGCTCACTTCGCGCAGGCAGTAGAACCGGAAGGGGTCTGCCCCGTATTGCTCGATGAGCGGGAAGGGGTCCATCACGTTCCCCCGTGTCTTGGACATCTTCTCGCCGCCAAGCTTCAGATAGCCATGGATGAACAGATGCTCCGGCAGCTCGTATCCGGCCGACATCAACAGCGCCGGCCAGATGATGGCGTGGAACTTGAGGATGTCCTGCGCCATCAGGTGGTAGGTCGCCGGCCAGAAACGGGACACAAGATCTCGACCAGGAGCGAAGTGGAGAGCGCTCATATAGCTGATGAGCGCGTCGATCCAGACGTAGATCACCTGCGAGGGGTCCCAGGGGACACTTATCCCCCACTTCAGCGTCGCCCGGGAAATGGAGATGTCGTCCAGGCCTTGCTCGATGAACGAGAGCGCCTCGTTGAAACGGTGCCGGGGACGGATCCAGTCCGGGTTCTGCCGATAGTGCTCGACAAGCTTATCCTGGTAAGCCGAGAGGCGGAAGAAATGGTTCTGTTCCTCCATCCGGACCGGCTCGGTGCCGTGGTCGGGGCATAGACCGTCAACCAGGTTCTCTTCGGTGTAGTAGGCCTCGCATGCGGAGCAGTAGAGGCCGGCATACAAACTGGTGTAGATATCGCCATTGTCGTAGCAGCGCTGGACAAAACCCTGTACGAATCTCTCGTGCTCCGGGTCGGTGGTCCGTACGAGGAAGTCGATGGTGGCGTTCACCTTCTGGGCCACCTCCCGGAACTTGACCACTATCTGATCGGCATGCTCCTTGGGGGTCAGACCCCGGGCAAGAGCAGCCTGCTCGATCTTGCTGCCGTGCTCGTCGGTGCCGGTAAGGAAGTAGACATCATCGCCTATCTGCCTGCGAAAACGCACGGCCACATCGGCGGCCGTGGTGGTGTACGCGTGGCCGATATGAGGCACATCATTGACGTAGTAGATGGGAGTGGTGATGTAGAACTGGCCCATAGCTGGGCCAGTATAGCCCAGTTGTCCATCCGTTCTGGGCCGCGGCGCGCCTAGCCGGATCCCTCGCCCTCGGTTTCGGGCTCCCTCCGCCCCAGGGCCAGTGCGTACGCCCGGCGCGCGGGCATCCCGGTCAAAGCGGCAACGATAGAAGCGGCCTTCTTCGTGCCCACTCCAGCGCGTCGGAGTTCAGCCAAAGATTCCACCGCGCGCTCATCCAGTCGCGCTGCGCCGATCTGGCTCGTGCCGGGCTCGAGGCCGGACATCGCCGTCCGGGCATCCCCCGAGGGCTCGAGCACCACCACGATCTCGCCGCGCACGGGATCGGCGAGGCGTTCGAGAACCTCGCGTGCAGTCCCGCGGATGACCTCCTCGTGGAGTTTCGTGAGTTCCCGGCATACCGCGACGCGACGAAGCGGCCACTTCTCACCTATGGCTGCCAGCGAGCCGCGCAGGCGACGAGGGGACTCGAAGGCAACTACCGCGGCTCCCGTCCCCTCGAAAACTCCCATTTGCTCCACCAACTTCGCCTTGCCCCTGGGTAGGAAGCCCACGAAGGCGAACCGGTCCGTCGGCAGCCCGGAGATCACAAGCGCCGTCGAGACGGACGAAGGTCCAGGGAGAACCGTCACTGGGATACCCTCGGCGGCACAGGCGCGCACAAGCGTGTACCCGGGGTCGGACAGCCCCGGCATCCCGGCGTCCGAGACTAGGGCCACATCTTTGCCCGCCTGAAGCAGGGGCAGCAACGCCTGCAGTCTCTGTTCTTCATTGTGTTCGTGGAAGCTCACAAGCCGGCCCGTGTCGATGCCATGGCGCGCGAGCAGGACGCGAGTGCGCCGGGTGTCTTCGCAGGCGATGAGATCAACCTCTCCCAAAGCATCGAGGACCCGCAGGGTGACGTCCCGAAGGTTGCCGATAGGTGTGGGACAGATGTATAGCATCAAAAACCGCCGAGCATTACAGGCTGTATATCATAATCGTATGTACAGCATGGCTCAGCCTGGCGCCACGGTCGGCGCGGAGCCTCCCTCTACCCGAGGACTTCCCAGGCCGCTAGCCCGCCACCAACAAGGCCGGCCTTGTTCCCTAGCTTCGCCGAAGCAATCTGCACCCTGTCTCTGCCCGGCTGCATAGCGTTCTCACGCACGAACTCCCGGGCCGGGCCGAGGATCAGCTCCCCTAGTTCCCCCACACCGCCTCCGACCACTATCATCTGGGGATCGAAGATGTGGGTGAGGCCCACGAGGCCGATCCCCAGCCATCCCGCCAACTCCTGGACCACACCAAGCGCCCCTGGGTCCCCTTCTCGGGCGAGGCGACTCACCTCCCGCCCCGTCAGCCGATCTTCTTTGCGAAGCCCGGAGAGCACTCCCGGTTGGATCGGTCGCTGGGTCTCCGGACCGGACAGCGGCGAACCGGGCCATCGCCGAACCCGAAGCGTACATCTCCAGACAGCCACGGTTGCCGCAACGACAGGGCAGACCGTCCGCCTGGACGACGACATGTCCAAGCTCACCGGCTCCGCCACTCGCACCCCGATACAGCCGGCCCTCGAGGAAGAGAGCGCCGCCGACACCCGTGCCCAGAGTCAGCATGACCACGTGCTGCAGCCCGCCGGCGGCTCCGGCGGTCGCTTCCCCCAGAACCGCCGCGTTGGCATCGTTCTCGAGGACCACAGGTATCCCCAGCGACTTCTCGAGTATCCCGGCAAGGGGTACCTCTTTGAGAGGGAGGTTGGGGGACGAGAGGACGGCCCCGTGCTCGTGATCTACGGTCCCGGCGCAAGCCAGGCCGATCGCTTGTGGCTCGAACTCGGAGAAATCCTCCAAGAGCTCTGCGGAGCGTACTCTCCAGACCGTTGATGAACGCAGCCGTTCCCACTGCCTGGCTGGAATCGAACAGGGGCTGGGCCAGCTGCGCCCCGGTCCGGTCTACCGGACCGACGGCGACCTTGGTCCCCCCGACGTCGACACCGAGCACTGCTCTCATGAGGTCCTCTCCTCCGGCGGGCCGGCGTCATCCCGCGGGCTCGGCTCCCCCGTTTCCTCCGATGCCGGCTCCAGAGCCGCTCGCGCCTCCTCGAGATCGCCCGGTCTCACCAGGATATCTTGCTGCCCACAGCCGTCCACCGTCAGCCCGTAGACCACCGACAGGGCGTCATGGCGCACCATGGACTCGATCCCTGCACTCCGCAGTTTGGCAACGATTATCTCCGCCTCCACCGGGTCGAACACGGTGGTCAGCAGCACGGGAAGACTTGGGTCCACGTCTCTGTCAGACAGGCCGCGGCCGCCGACGTCAGAGTCCGAGTTCATCGCTCACCTCCTTCATGGCCTCCAGGCCGATTGCCAGGAACTCCTCCAATTCGATACCGAGCTCGACGCAGGTCACGATGTCTTCGCGGCGGGCGCCCTTCGCGAACGAAGGTTCCTTGAACCGCTTCTTTAGGCTCTTTAACTCCACCAGTTCCAGCCGCCTCTCGGGCCTGATAAGAGCTGCCGCCGTCACAAGACCGGTGAGGGGGTCGCAGGCAAAAAGCGCCCGATCCATACGGCTTTCGATTGTAGTACCGTTCCCGGAGTTGTGAGCGGCGATGGCATGCAGGACTTCTTCGTCTTCGAGGCCCTCTTCGCGCAACCACTTCACTGTGAGCACACCATGGATCTCCATGGAATCGGCGGTCTCTTCCGCGTCCAGATCGTGAAGCAGTCCGGCCAGCCGCCACTGCTCTTCGTCCTCTCCAAGCCGCCGGGCCAGGGCCCCCATGATCGCTTCGGCGGCCAGCATGTGCTTCACCATGTTCTCATTCCGGACGTGGTCGTCAACGATCCGAAGCGCGTCCTCCCTGTTCACAGCTCCTCCGTCTGCCACAGGACCGTGGCCATTCGGGTAGCCCTTCTCACATCTTCCACGGACCAACTGCTCCGGCCGAGGGCAGCCAAACGCGCCCATTCCTCGACCGAGGCCCAACGCCACTCGCTGGCTCCGTCCGGTTCCAGGAGCACGTGATCTGTATCCCCCAGAGGGCGGCAGGCCATGCTGACCGCCAGTAGGCGCTCGCCCTCGTACATGGTGAGGAACGCGTAGCATGGGCCGCCCACATGGATATTCAGCCCGGTCTCCTCGGCGACCTCCCGCCTTACCGCCTCGGCCAGATCCTCGCCCTGCTCCATGCGACCCCCGGGCGGATCCCAGGCATCAGAGGGTCGAGTGCGGTGCAGAAGGAGCCAGAAGCCACCCACCGCCTGCTCTTGGCCCGATGTCGCGTCGAGCGACCTGGCGTCATCCGACGCGTCATCGCCCGACGCGCTATTACCCGACGGACCGTCGCTGCGGTGGATCAGCCCCACCACTGCCACCCGCACGTACGGCGCCCGGGGATCATCGGCCGGCCCGGCCGGGCCGGTCGGCTCGGGCAAGCCGCCGGATCCGTTACGACCGGCGAAGTTCATCCGCCCTTCGCCGCCGAGGCGAGCGCAGCCAGCAGACGAGCCGATTCCTCGCCTGCCAGACGCACCTGCTCGGCACTCACGTCGAGGTGGGTGACGAAGCGCACCCGAGCCGGCGCCGCCACTCCACAGAGGACGCCGCGCTCCCGCAGGGCGGTCACCACTCTGTCGGCAGCGACACCCAGGCCTCCGACGTCGGCGATGACTATGTTCGTCTGCACAGGGTGGATGATAGCGAGCCCTGGGACCTCCCGCAGGAAGCTCGCGAGCACGAGGGCTTTCTCGTGGTCTTCGACCAGGCGATCGAGGTTGTGCTCCAGCGCGTACAGAGCCCCCGCGGCGATGATCCCGGCCTGGCGCATGGCCCCGCCGTACCGCTTGCGATTGTTGCGCGCGTCCTCGACGAACTCGGCCGAGCCTGCCAGAGCCGAGCCCACCGGAGCCCCGAGGCCCTTGGAGAAGCAGACCGACACCGAATCGGCGACAGCGGCATAGTCGCGAAGTGGAACAGCCGAGGCTTTGTGAGCGTTCCAGATGCGCGCACCATCCAGATGGACAGCTATCCCCCGTTCGCGGGCGAGCGCCGAGACGGCCTGCATCGCCTCGAGCGGCCAGACGGTGCCACCGCAACGGTTATGGGTGTTCTCCATCTCCACCGCGGCGGTCCGGGCGAAGTGCTCGCCCGTCGGCCGGATCGCCCGCCCCACCATGACGGGCTCGAGCACGCCGTGCTCCCCCGGGAGCGGCCGCAGCTGCAGGCCCGATAACGCGGCAGCCGAACCTCCTTCGTAGTGGAGCACGTGGGCATCCTCATGCACGATCACTTCATCACCGGGCCGGCTTAGCGTGCGCAGACACAGCTGGTTGCTCATCGTCCCGGAGGGCACGAAAAGGGCGGCTTCCTTTCCCAGCATCTCTGCTACCAACTCCTGAAGGCGATTGATGGTGGGATCCTCGCGGTAGACGTCGTCGCCAACGGGAGCGTCGGCCATGGCCCGGCGCATACCGAGGGTCGGCCTGGTGACTGTGTCGCTGCGCAGGTCGACCGGTTCCACGATGGACGCCATCTCTTGCCTCCCTAGCGAGGGGTCGAGTCAGGTAGTCCGCCGTCCACCGGGATGGTGGCCCCGGTGGTGGGCGTCTGGCGGGTGGCGAAGAAGAGCACGGCGTTCGCCACGTGGGCCGCCGTCACCTGAACTTTGAGAAGGTTCCTGCTCTGGTAGTACGCCTCGAGGCCGGCTTCATCGAGGCCGCGGGCCCTCATACGTTCAGGGCCTACCTCCGCCCACAGGCCGGACTTGCAGGTGCCGCACGCGAAGACCGCGTCGGGCGAGACCATGTTGACCCGCACGTCATCGGCAGCCAACTCGAGGCTGGCGACGCGGGCGAGTTGGTGGGCCGCCGCCTTTGTCGAGCTGTACGCGCCGAAACTGGCCCCCGGAGAGAAGACGTTCTTGGTGGAAACGAGCACGATGTCGCCCCCAGTCCTTTGGCGCCGGAACAGCCGGGCCGCCTCGGCCAGCACGAGCAAGGTGCCCTCAACGTTGACCTGCTCAAGCTTGCGATAGCGATCGAGATCCAGTTCGGTGAGCGGCGCCACCATAGCGATGCCGGCGTTCGAGACGACCAGGTCGACCCCACCCCAGGTGCGACAGACCTCGGCGAAGGCGGCGGCGACGGAGGTCGCGTCGGTCACATCCAGCGGTACACCGATCAATCGGCCGGGGAAGACCGCGCCCATATCCTCGACCAGAGCGTCCAGAGGTGCACCGGGCAGATCGGTGGCCGCTACCAGGCACCCCGCTTCCAAAAGGCCCCGGCAAATACCGGTCCCGATGGCACCCGCCGCCCCAGTGATCAGAGCGACATGGCCGCGCAGCTGCACGGCAGCGGCCCGCGTTCATGGGGTCGCGCTGTACGCCCGAGGCGCCACGCCCGGCCGCGGGGTTGCGCCCGGTCGCGGCCGCCGGCGCGCTCGAGCCCAGCTTCGCGTGCTGTAGGGTGCGGTATTCCATGCGGAAGAGCTCGTCTTCGGGCAGCCCCAGGTACGGGCCTCCGACCGCCGACGTTTCGGCGACCAGGACCTTCACCGCCAGAGTATGCTCGGTGATGTCCCGGGTGATGATGGACTCGCGCAGGTCCGGTCCGGCGCATAGTGCGCCCACACCCGGGATGAGCACCACCCGTGGCCGAGGGTCGAAGGGCTCGACGCCGGGGGGCATGTCTGCCGCGTGCCGTTCGAGATAGGCCTCATAGGAAGCGCAGTAGCTATCGACCGCCGCCTCGAGCTGCTCGTCGCAGCCGCTGGGGATCGGCGTAGGCCAACCCCTCTACCCAAAGGGGCAGCGCCTTGGTGCGGATCAGATGGTCGCTGGTGAGGGGCGGGCTGACCAGTGTCTCCCGAGCCCCAGGCGCTGCCAGAGCAGCCAGGATCTCGGGACCGGTGAGTGCCTGTAGTACCACTCGCTGATACGGGCGGTCACAATCACCGGTGCGACCGGCCAGCAGTCCCCGTAACACCGGCGCCACCGCCGCCAGCGGGTCCGCCTGCGCTCCGGTGGATCCTAGCTTCCCGGGCGATTCGGCGACACTGAACGCCACCTCCGCAGCCGCCGGCGCCCCCGGGGCGGCCGGCCGGAGCGCCGTCCGCTGCCCCTCCAGGAACCGTTCCGCCCGAGACACCAGGTCGATCATCGCCTCGTACGACTCGCGGGCCGACTCACCCCAGGTGGCGATGCCGTGGTGGGCCCAGATCATCCCCTTGGCCGACGGCTCCGCCTCAAGGGCGGCAAGCGCAGCCAGAGCCAGCTTGAAGCCTGGGGTGATGTACGGAAGCACGATCACCTCTTGCCCCAGGGCCCGCTTCACCACAACCTGTCCATCGGGCCGGTTGGTCAGTGCCAGGACGGCATCGGCGTGGGTATGGTCGATGAAGGTCGCCGGAAGAAAGGCGTGCACCAGAGCCTCAATGGACGGAGTCAGACCGTCCGCCTTGAGCAGGTGCGTGCGGAGTTGCTCGACCATCGCATCGTCGTCCAACCGGGCGAGCCCGCGGAGTCGGCGTAGATAGTCCAACTCGAGGCCGCTGTGATCTTGAGGCTCGATGGAGGCCATGTCGACTCCGGAGGCTTTCACGAAGATCGCGTCCACCGCCTCACCGAAAACGTTCCGCCAGGTCGCTTTGACCGACGAATTGCCTCCCCCGTGCAGTACCAGCCCAGGCTCGGCTCCCAGCAATCTAGTGGAATACGTGCGAAGTGCGACAGGCTCGCCCCACTCCGCACCGTAGCGGGTCACAAACTCAGCGGCTTCCTCGTCCGACCACCGCGAACGCATCAAAGGCACCTCGACTCTTGGACTATCCCGCCTGCCTGCCCCGCATGGCGTCCAACATGAATCCAGCATTCGCGGCGGCAGCCTTTCCGTCGAACACGGCGCTGCCGGTGACCACGATGTCCGCCCCGGCCGTCGCCAACTGGGCGATGTTGCCGCGGGTGACCCCGCCGTCGACAGAGATCAAGATATCTCTCCCCGTCGCAGCGATGAGCTCTTTGACCCTCCCCACGCGTGAGTAGATCGTGGGGGCAAGGGTCTGACCGCTCCATCCCGGGTCCACCGCCAAGAGCACGACCAAATCCACCTCATCAAGAAGAGGCCGCGCCAGCCACTCGAGAGGAGTGCCCGGATTGAGAGCCAAGCCCCGCACCACGCCTCTGCCGGCTCCGGAGACGTGCTCTGTCGACCCAAGGCGCTGCAGCACCCGGTGGATATGGACCGCCGATTCCACCTGGACCGTGATGATGTCGGCCCCTGCAGCGACATAAGCTTCCAGCTTGTCCAGAGGCTCGTGCACCATCAGATGCACGTCCTTGAGCATGCGCGTGCGCAGACCCTTCACGTACGGCGGACCGACGGTCATGGCGGGACAGAAGCAGCCGTCCATCACGTCGACGTGGATCATGGCCACCCCAGCCGCTTCGATGAGCGCGAGCTCGTCTCCAAGGTGCATGAGATCGGCGGTGAGGGTCCCCACGCTCACCGTGGGGCGCAGCGAGCGCAGGCGCTCCAGTGCCTCAGCAGCGGAGGGGCCGTCTGTACCCACGCCTCCCACCCGCGGCTACTTCTTCTCGTTCTTCAGGGTCTGGAACAACTCGAAGGCTTCCGCGGGCTTCATGAACTCGTGCACCACTTTGTTGACCGCTTGGATCATCGCCACCGGAGCGTCGGACTGGAAGATGTTCCGGCCCATGTCGACGCCGGCCGCGCCTTCGTTCACCGCCTTGTAGGCCATGGTGAGGGCGTCGAGCTCGGGCAGCTTCTTGCCGCCCGCCATCACGATAGGCACCGGGCAAGAGGCGGTCACGGTCTCGAAGTCCTGCTCGAGGTAGTAGGTCTTGACGAAATTGGCCCCCAGCTCGGCAGCCATCCGGCAGGCCAGCCTGAAGTAGCGGGCATCGCGGACCATATCCTTGCCCACAGCGGTCACGCCCAGGACGGGCACGCCGTAACGGTAGCCCATGTCCACCAGACGAGTCATGTTGTAGATGGATTGCGTCTCATACTCCCCGCCGATGAAGACCTGCACCGCCACAGCGGACACGTTCATGCGCACCGCGTCCTCCATGTCGACGGCGATCTGCTCGTTGGAGAGCTCGCGGAGAACACTGGGGCCGCCGCTCGCGCGCATGACCACGCCCCGCTCGAAAGACGGGGGGACGATGGAGCGCAGGATCCCCCGGGTGAGCATGAGGGCGTCTGCGTAGGGAGCCAGAGGCAGGATATTGACGTCTACCCGCTCGAGGCCGGAAGTGGGTCCCTGGAAGTAGCCATGGTCGATCGCCAGCATGACCGTGCGCCCGGAGCCCTCGCGGAATATGCGGGCCAACCGGCTCTGCATACCCCAATCGAGGGAGGTCGAGCCCTTCAGGAAGAAGGCCTCGTGCCGTTGCGGTATGTCGAGATAGTAGTTCTTGGATTCCTTGAGGCTGTCGATATCAGGCATGGATCGCTCTCCACAGTGGCGGCATGGAACGGACGAGCAGATTCTAGCAGAGGGGGAACGACGGCCCGTGTGTTTGGGAAGACTCGCTCTTCCTGCAATAATGGCGCGAAGACACGACGAGAGTCGCGAGGACGCATTAAACCCGGGGATCTGGGGAACCGCAAACAGCGATGAGCGCCACCCACATCAGATGCCACGAGTGCCGGACTCCGAACGAGCCCGGAGCCCTGTTCTGCGGCCGCTGCGGGGCCTCGCTCGCCGGCCCCATGTATGGCGCCGGCGTCCGGCGTCCGCAGAGGCGGATCACTGCCGCCGGCGCGACCATGGGGTTCGCCCTGTTCTTGATACTGCTGGCCGTCACGTTCGCTCTGGGCTTCATCGTCTACCAGGCTCTCGACCTGGGAGAGAACACTGACCCCTACGTCGGTCGCTCCGGCACCACGGCAACCATCGTCACCGACTCCTCCGGCAACCCGGACGGTGGCACCGACGGTTCCAGCGGTTCTGACGGCTCGTCCTCCGGGGTGGCGGCCATGGTGATCCGAGCCCCGGCCGCATCGGCTTCGTCGGTGCTGAAGGCGACCACTACCAGCAACTTCCGGGCTCCGAACCTGTTCGACGACGATCTCACCACTGCCTGGATCGAAGGCAAAGAGGGGACAGGGACGGGTGAATGGGTGCGCTTCGAGTTCTCCGAGCCGGTGGCCCTAGACCACCTGGAGATCGCCAACGGCTACCAGAAGGACGACGATCGGTTCTCGAGCAATGCGCGGGTCAAATCCCTGGAGATCGAATACTCTAACGGAGCCACCCAATTGGTGGAGTTGCTGGACACCAAGGATCTCCAGTCCGTCACCACCACGCGCCGAGCCACGGAGTGGATCAAGCTGACCATCGTCTCTGTCTATCCCGACTACGAGTGGGAAGACACGGCTCTCTCCGAGGTGCGCGTATACGCGACACTGGAAGAACAGTAAGGCAGGGCTGCGCCCCGGCGTACCGCCTCTTTTCCGTATTTCTCGCGGATGGTATCCAGCTTCAGATCGAGTTCCCTGAGTAATGGCAGTTCCTGGTCGAAAAGATCGTCCTGCCAAGCGCGTGGCACCAGGTTGCTGAGCCCCACCCCCACCAACCGCAGGTGATAGCGTCTACGGCGCCCCGTCCTGAAGAGAGCCAGAACCTCTTTGAAGAACGCCTCATCCACATCCAGAGGCCGAGAGAGGGTGTGGGAACAGGTGTGGGTGACAAAGTCCGAATAGCGGATCTTGACAGTCACCGTGCGGGCCTCCAGGCGCTTGCGGCGCAGGCGCCGGCAGACATCTTCGGTGAGCGCGACCAGCGTCGACTCCAGGAGGCTCACATCGGAAACGTCTTCTTCGAAGGTGTGCTCCCGGGAGATGGACTTCACCTCCTCGTGAGGAGTCACCCGGCGCAGGTCTTCGCCCCGAGCCCGATGAGCGAGCAGTTCCCCCCACTCCCCGAAAGAAAGACGGAGCAGATGAGGCGGCACCCGGGCCAGATCGCCCACGGTAGTCACGCCCCGGTCGCGTAACTGCTCCAAGAGTGCCGGACCCACTCCCGGCAGCCGTTCCACGGGCAAAGGCGCCAGGAACTTCGCCTCCTTTCCCGGAGGGACCACGGTGAAGCCGGCCGGCTTCTGATAGTCGGAGGCCACTTTGGCCACCAGCTTGTTCGTGGCCACCCCTACGGAGATACTCAGGTGGAGCTCGTCCTCCACCCGCCGTTGGATGAGCCGGGCCGTCCGGACCGGTGGTCCGAACAGCTGCTCGGTGCCGGTGAGATCGAGATAGGCCTCGTCCAAGCTCATCTGCTCTACTAGAGGCGAGTAGACGTTCAATATGGCCATCAAACGGCGGGAGTAGTCGAGGTAGAGCCGATGATGCCCGGTGAGATACACCCCATGGGGGCAGAGACGCCTGGCAGTGCGCAGCGGCATGGCCGAGTGAATGCCGTACCGTCGAGCCACGTAGTTGGCGGTGGAGACCACTCCCCGCTCCCCCCCGCCGACGATGACCGGCTTGCCTCGGAGCGATGGGTCCCGGTTCTCTTCCACCGCGGCGAAGAAGGCGTCGAAGTCGAGATGGGCTATCACCCGATACGCGGCGCGCGGCCGGACGATGGCGCCGGGAGCGGGCCGGGCGATGGTACCGGCGGCGCCGCGGTCGACCCCGACAATGCCGGCGCCGGACTCTTCCTTGATAGCCCCGGCGCCGAGCCCAGTGGATGTGGCCCATCCTTCCATGAGACTGTAGGATAACCGAACATATGTTCGCTGACAAGGAGCCCGGCCGACCTGGTGGAAGCCGCCGGCCTCAGCAAGAGGCCCTCGGCCCGCTGGTTCGCAGGGCAGACGCCCGGCCCGCTGGTTCGCAGGCGGCACCCCGGCCAGGTCGCAGACCCCCGGCCTAGTCTTCGCTCCGCACTCCCTCCACACCCTCTCTCACCAGCCAGGGCACCATGAACAGAGCAGCCGCGGGGTCGGCCCACCACCAGCCGACCGCGGCGTTGAGCGTCAAGCCGATAAGAAGAGTGAGGGATAGACAGGCGCAGGCCAGGGTTTCCTTCGCCTCGGCCCGCAGGGCGCCGCTGCCCAAGCCAGCGGCTGTCCGCAGCTTGGCCCAGGCGAGCACCGGCATGATCACCAGCGAAACCGCCGCAAGGGCGATCCCGATGGGACTGCTCTCCGGATGGTCGCCCGAGACCAGAGTGGTCACAGCTTCGACCATCACGTACGCGGCCAAAGCGAGGAAAGTCACCCCCACGAAGCGATGGGCCCGCCGCTCGGCCGTGTCGACTCGTCCCGGATCATCCGACCTGGTCTCGACCCATAACCGCCACAGCAGCACCGCCGCCGCCGCGCATTCGATGACACTATCCAGCCCGAACCCGAGAAGGGCGATGCTGCCGGCCTCCGTGCCCGCCCAGACGGCGACAACAGCCTCGATGACGTTGTAGGCGAGAGTGGCGCCTACCAGCCACAGGGCGCGTCGAACAAGCGTCACCTCAGTCGATCTCTCCGGCCAGGGCTTCGTAGCCGGGGCGCCCCATCAGAGCGTACGTGGCCTCCTTGCTGAGCTCCACCCCGGGTTGATCGAAGGCGTCTATGTCGTACAACTCGCCGGCGATCGCGGTCGCCATCTCCAGCAGATAAATCAGGGCCCCCATGGAGAAGGCGTCCACCCGCGGGAGCGTTACGGTGAGGGAAGGCCGGCCCCGTTCGGCCAGCGCCCACGCCGTCGACCTCTGCTCCGCCCAAAGCAGCTCGGCCAGGGTGTGACCACCCAGGTAGGCTAGGGCCGCCGCCTCGGGACCAGGAGCCGGGATGGGCACGGTCTCCGCGAACTCCCCCACTCCCAGGAACGCGATCACCTTGTCGTCCGGCCCCTCCGCATAGAGCTGTAGCTGGGAGTGCTGGTCGGTGACGCCCAGCGCTTTGACGGGCAGGGGGCCCACGTTGACCAGGCGCCCTCGCCGGTCGTTGGCCTTGCCCAGGCTCTCGGCCCACAGCTGCCGGTACCAGTCGGACAGGTCGCGCAGGCGGGCCGAATAGGGCATCATCACGCTGACTCTGCGCCCCAACACGGTGTCTTCCAGGTATTGGACGCCTGCAAAGGTGCAGGCGGGATTGTCCCAACCCCCCGTGGCCCCGTTCCACTCGGCCATGTCTCGTGCACCGGCGAGCAAGGCGCGCACATCCATCCCGGTGAGGGCAGCCGGAAGCAGTCCCACCGCGCTGAGAACCGAGAACCGTCCGCCCACTCCGGGCGGCAGGTCGAACATGGGCACGCCCGCCGCGGTCCCGATCTTGCGAAGCACGCCCCCGCTCGGATCGGTGGTGAACACCAGATGGTCTTTCACCGCCGCCTCGCCCACAGCGGCTTCCATACGCTCGCGGACCACCAGGTAGCCGGCCATGGACTCGCCGGTGGTCCCCGACTTGGAGATGACGTTCACCAAGGTCCGGCCGAGATCGAGACGGCCAAGGACGGCGGCGGTCTCATCGGGGTCGACATTGTCGAGCACGTACAGACGAGGGAGCCCACCTCGGTCGCCCGGGCTGAGTTCGTTGTAGTAGAAGGGCAGAAGGGCGGTAGCGAGCGCCGTGGTGCCCAGCGCCGACCCGCCGATCCCGATGACCAGCAGGGAGTCGTACCTGCCGCGCCTCTCCCCCGCGAACGCCAGGAGCGGAGACGGATCCTGACGGGGTAGATCCGTCCAGCCCAGCATCCCTGCTCCGGCGTTCTCAATGACCACCTTTCGGGCCTGCATGAGGCGAGGGCGCAGTTCGTCCATCATCGCGGGCGTCAGGCCCCGGTCTCCCCCCATTCCGGCCATGCAGCGCTTGATGTCCAGCGACAGTCTTTCCACGACGTTTCCCCTTCCGCCGGGTCGCTACCCCGGACTCCTGGCGCTCCGCAGGTGGAGCGCTTCCTCCCAGCACCGCCAGATCTCTGCGTCATAGCGGGACTTCAGACTCGCCCAGTCGAAGCGGGCCACCCACGTCCTCTGCCAGTCCTCCGACCAGGCGCGTGGTTGCGCCAGCGCCTGCGCCAGAGCGGCTACCAACTCACCTTCCCCGTATAGCACGTCTTCATGCGCCTCCGCGGGAACGATCTCCGGGTAGCTCAGTCGACGGGGCAAGACCGGCCGACATCCGCAGTACATGGCCTCTACCACCGCGATGCCGAAGAACTCGTGGGCGGCTGTCGAGACCACTATGTCGGCGGCCCACAGAAGCGAGGCGTAGTCGGCAGCCCGCGGCACTTTCCCCCACTGGACGACCTCGCCTGCCAACTCGGTCTTGGCCCGGAGGAACTCGGCCGTGGGCGTACCCTGGTTGGGTCCTGCCATGGCCAGCCGGAAAGGGATACCGGCGGCCTTCAGCTCGTACAGAGCGTTGAAGAGGTCGCCCGGGGCCTTGTCGTACTCCCAGCGCTGGTTCCAAAGGATGAGGGGTCCGGCTCCCGGGTCACCCCAACGGCCGGTGACAGCCTGCTCCAGCGCCGTCGCTCGGTGCCCGTCGAAACGACGCAGATCGCACCCTACCGGGAGGACGCGGGTCTTTTCCGCGACCTCTTCCACCAGCCAGCGTGGGACTTCGTCCGGCATCGCCTCCAGCAGCTCGGCGCAGGCCGCCAAGAACTCCCGTCTGTGAAACTCACTGTTGAAGAGGACCGAATGGGCCGCCGCCGCGGTGGTGAGGTTCTTGAACCCGTAACCCAGGTCTCGTTCCACGCCGGGGGGCAGAGGATAGGTGAGTTGATTCTCGTGGAAGTAGACGATCGCCGGCGCGCGAGCCACCCGTGGGTCAGCCACCGCCAGGAAAGCGGGCAGGTCGAGCATGTCCGACGCGAACAGCAGATCCGGGCCGGGACGCGGCCGCTCCCATGCGACCGACCCCGGCGCCGATGATCCCGCCGGCGGCGGCCATGCGTCGGCCGACCGCAACGCCTCGTCGCGCACCTTCCGTGCCAGAGAGAGTGCTCCCCCGTGCATGCGCCACTTCCAATGGCGCCCCGGAAGAGTGACGAGCGCGAAATGATGGGCGGAATGCCGGGCCAACCCCTCGAGGAAGCACTTGTGGGAGCCCCCGAAGTACGGCTCCAGTGCCAAGACATTCAATTCCGTTGTTCGGTCCATTGCTCCATCCGGCACTCACGCTGGTCCCCGCCTGGACCGGCTGCGGCTCTCGACCTCGGGAGGCTCTCGACCTCAGGTGGCTCTCGACCACTGAAAGCTACCGAACCCTGGCGGCTCTCTTCCTGATTCTATATCCTGGCCCGGCCAGGGCACAGCGGATCTGGAGAAACGGGGAGAAGGTAGATGGCGTCTCGGGTAAGCCCGGGCTCGGACCGAGAGTCGGTCCCGGACATGCCCCCTATCGGGGCTCAGATCTCCACCGCCGGTGGGTTCACCCCGGTGCCGGAGCGTGCGCTGGCGATCGGGGCCGAGGTGGTGCAGATCTTCTCCTCCAATCCGCGGACCTGGCGTGCGCGGCCGCACGACCCTGAGGAGCTGGCCGCTTTCACCGGCGGTTTGCGAGAGCACGGACTGCCCCTCTTTCTCCACACTATCTATCTGCTCAACCTGGCTTCGCCAGACGAGGAGTTGCGGCGCCGTTCCCAGGAGGCCCTCTGCGAGAGTCTGGTGGTGGGTGAGTTGACCGGTGCGGCCGGGGTGGTCACCCATATCGGTTCCCACAGGGGCGATGGCTTCCGCGCCGCCCAGCCGCGCATCCGCGCCGCGGTCCAGGCCGCGACAGATCTGGCCCGGGAATCTCTGGCCGCCAAGGGCAGCGCGCAAACCCTGCCCCCGCTACTCTTGGAGAACAGCGCCGGTTCGGGCGATACCGTGGGCGGTCGTCTGGAAGAACTGGCGGCCCTCCTCGCCGAGCTTCCCCCGTCGTGCGGCCTGTGTCTCGACACAGCGCATCTGTTCGCCGCCGGGTATCCGGTGCACACCCATTCCGGCCTGAAGCAGTTGGTGGAAGGGCTCCGCCGTGACGGCTTGCTGGAGAGGGTGTCGTTGATCCACCTAAACGATTCGAAGACACCCTTCGCATCGGGACGCGACCAGCACGAGAACCCGGGCGCGGGTTACATCGGCCGGAGCGGGTTGGCCCGCGTGGTCCGCCACCCGGCCTTCGCCTCCATTCCCTTCGTGCTGGAGGTGCCGGGCGCGCTGGGCCACGGACCGGACGCCGCCAACGTGGCCTTGGTCAAGCTAATGCGGGAGGGGCAGGAAGGCCCACCAAAGCGGCCTGTTCGCGACGCATAGCGTCGAGTAGTGCCAGCGTGACCGGGCCTGGGGTCCCGCGGCCCACCACGTGTGCGCCCACCCGCACCACCGGTAGGAGGTCTTTGAGGGTCGAGGCGGTGAATACCTCGTCGGCGCCCCCGGCAGTCGCTTCGCCGGCGTTCCCGGTCAACTCGTCGAGGGTGAAGGCTCGCTCCTCCACCGCGTGACCGAGACGACGGGCGATCTCCAGGACATGCTTTCGCGTAATGCCCCCCAGGATGCGGTTGTCCAGGGGATGAGTGCGTATCGTCCGCCCGAACACGGCAAACACGTTGGACGACCCGCCTTCGCGCACCACCCCGTCCGGGCTCACAAAGAGGGCCTCATGGGCACCGGCCTCGTAGGCCACTTCCTTGGCCAGCACCGCGGCCAGCAGGTTGGTCGATTTGATGTCGCATCTAGCCCAGCGTTGGTCCTCCAGGGGGTGGAGCACGATGCCTGCCATGATCTCCGCTTTCTGGGGATGATCCTTGCTCCTCGTGTAGGCGAGCACGGTCGGATGCGGTGCGTCGGGGAACACGAAGTCGCGGGGGGCCGTGCCTCGGGTCACCTGCGCGTACACCATACCGCTCGTGACACCCGAAAGGCTCACCAGGTCGGGAAGCACTTGATTTAGACGATGACCGTCCAGGACCCCGATCAGCCTCACTTCAGCGAGGTTGCGACTCAGGCGATCAAGGTGATCCTCGAGCCATACCAGTCGACCGTTTAGGATCTTGATGACCTCGTAGACACCGTCGCCCAGCTGGAAACCGCGGTCTTCGACACCGATCCGGCCCTCGGCGAGCGGCATGAACCGCCCGTTCAAATAGAGCATCTCATCATCCATCTGTTACCCTCACGTCTATGATCGAATACCGTCTGGCTTCTGAAGAAGACATCCCCCAGTTGCTCCCACTGCTGGCCGAGATCATGAACCACCACGGGGTCGTGCCTCCCGCGAGCGACAGGCTCGAGCTCACGCTCAAGGCCATACTTTCGTCCTCCGGGCATTCCCTCGCGGTGGCCGAATCCCGGGGACGTCTTCTCGGCATGTGCGCCCTCATATTCTCCTACAGTACCTGGTCGAGCGCGCCGGTATGCGAGCTTCAGGACGTCGTCGTTACCGAACCCCACCGCCGTGAGAGCGTTGGACGAGGCCTCGTCAACGCCGCTCTATCCATCGCCCGCGAGCGCGGCTGTAGCCGGCTTTTCCTCCTGGCCGAAGCCTGGAACTTCCCGGCCCATGCTTTCTATCGCAGTCTGGGCCTGGCGGAAAAGACCTGCCTCTATTTCGAGCGCAGCCTAGACCCTCAAGTGGGCGACCAGATCAGCGGACCGTTTTAGCTCCCACCGCGGGCCGGCCGCGCCATCAACGTAGACCAGGCGCGGCTCTACCGTAAGAACGGCGGTACTTCCAGCTCGTCATCGAAACCTCGTGCCGCCTCCGGTTCCCGGACTGTCTGGTCCGCGGGAGCCTGCTCAGGGGCTGCACGCGGCGTGGCGCTCGGAGCCGGCGCTGCCGGGCTCGGTGCGGGAACGCCCGACGGATGGTCGTGCCTGGTCGCGCTGACTACTTGTTCGGTCAAGATCTCCTCGCTCGTCGCGTCGAACCCAGCGGCGACAACGGTCACCCAAAGGGTGTCGCCCAGGGCCTCGTCGACGACGGCGCCGAAGATGATGTTGGCCTCCGGGTCGGCGGCGGCGTTGACGATCTCCGCCACTTCATTGACCTCGTGGAGCGAAAGGTCCTTTCCTCCGCTGATATTGAGCAGAAGCCCCCGTGCGCCCTCGATGGAGGTCTCGAGCAGAGAGGAATTGATGGCCATCTCCGCCGCCTTCTGGGAGCGCTGCTCCCCTCTGGCCCGGCCGATGCCCATGTGCGCCGTGCCCGCGCCGGTCATGATGGTGCGCACATCGGCCAGGTCGAGATTGATGAGCCCGGGTACGGTGACCAGATCGCAGATACCTTGCACGCCCTGGCGCAACACGTCGTCGGCCAGGCGCAAGGCCGCCACCATGGAGGTGCCTCGGTCGGCCACCTCGAGGAGCTTGTCGTTGGGGACCACGATGACCGTGTCGGCTTTCGACCGCAGGACGCGCACGCCCTCGAGAGCCTGCAGACCGCGACGCTTGCCCTCGAAGACGAACGGCCGCGAGACAACGCCGATGGTGAGCGCTCCGAGAGACTTGGCGATCTCGGCCACCACCGGCGCGGCACCGGTACCGGTGCCGCCCCCTTCCCCAGCGGTGATGAACACCATGTCGCTGCCTTTGAGGATGGACTTGATCTCGTCGTAGGCGGCTGTTGCCGCTTCCCGCCCGACTTTCGGGTCGGAGCCTCCTCCCAGTCCCTTGGTCAGCTCCCGCCCGATGCGCAGCTTGTGGTCCGCCTCGCACATATTGAGCGCCTGGGCGTCGGTGTTGATGGCGATGAACTCCACCCCTTCGAGCCCGGCTTCGAGCATGCGGTTGATGGCATTGGTGCCCGCGCCGCCGACCCCCACCACGCGGATGACGGCCGGGAAGCTACGCGAGGGCTGGATGAGGGTACGCCGTCCCGCGGCCGGGTGGCTGGCTATGTCCCACAGGCTTTCGGTCTCCTCAGAATCCTTGCTCTCCGCGCCGGCCTGATCCGCCGCAGGCGTCGGGGTCTCCGGCTGCGCGGGACTTTCGGCCTGGGCGGCCATCTGCGCCTGGTCTTCCGTGGCGGCCTCTGTATCGCCGGCGGGTTTGCTCGCCTCCGTCGCCCTGAAGAGAGAGCTGAGGCCGCTGTCCTTCATGCTAGATCTTTTTTCCATTGAGCACCTCTCTCGCGAGCTGGCGATATGCTTGGGCCGCCTTGCTGTCGGGCGCGTACTTGAGCACCGACTCCCCTTTGACCGGCGCCTCCGCGAACCTGATCGTCTTCCCGATGGTGGTCTCGAACACGAGATCGCCGAAGCTGCTTCTCAGCACCTCCACAGCTTCGCGCCCGTGCACGGTGCGAGAATCCAACATAGTGGCTACGATCCCGGCAATGTGGACCTTGGAATTGAGATTGTCCCGCACCAGTTCGAGGGTCCGTTCCAGCTGAGCCAGACCCCGCAGCGACAGGTACTCGCACTGGACGGGGACGATGACGCAGTCGGCGGCGGTGAGGGCGTTGACCGTGAGCAGTCCCAGAGACGGTGGAGTGTCGATCAGTATGTAGTCGTAGCGATCGTCCACCTGGAGCAGCGCTTTGCTCAGCATCCTCTCTCTGCCGATGAGCGAGCTCAGCGAGATCTCGGCCGCAGCCAGATCGATACTCGAGACCACGACGTCGAGCTCCCGATGGACCAGCGCATCCTCGATGCTCACCCCGTTGACCAGCACGTCGAACATGCTGGGCCGGACGTCATTCGGATTTAGCCCCAAGCTCATGGTGAGGTTGCCCTGGGGATCCATGTCCACGACGAGCACACGGTGCCCGAGCTCCTGCAAGGCCACACCTAGGTTGAGGGTGGTCGTGGTCTTCGCCACGCCCCCCTTCTGGTTGGCGAAGGCTACCACTTTGGCCAAACGAGGCTCCCTCTGGTCGAATAGCGATTGCCAAGGTCTAGAATGATTACCCTTTCGAAAGAAAGCCCCGAAATCCTGCGTATTGGAGCTTCTCGAACAGCTATCGCGTGGCCGTCTCCAAACCGGACTTCATGAAGCCCGTGGTCACCGACACCGGCGGCGCCTGAGACTCGGATAGCTCCTTGAGTTCGCGAAGGAATTCACGGTTTTCACGCACGTGCTCCCAAGCGCGGCTGATCAGGTACCCCTCCACTTGGTGCTTGCGGTACATGGGCGCTTTGGGATTGACAGTCAGGATCCGCCGCCCCTTGTAGAAGCGCCTGTGGGCCTGAAGCAGTATCTCCTGCATTTCGAACGGAGTCATCTGCTTGGGCCAGAAGACCACGTGGAACCCATCGTAGAGCGTCCAGTTCTTGGTGAAAATGCGTCCCTCGGCCTCCAGTTGAGCAGTTTGTCGGGTACCTGGCAAGGGGGTCAGGGCCAGGAACTGGACACTGTTCAGGCCGTGTTGAGTGGCGAAGTCCGCCGTCTGCTCGAGTGATTCGGCAGTGTCGGAATCGGCACCGAACACGAACATCCCGTGTGTTCTGATGCCTCTTTGAGCCAGCGCTTCCAGCCCTCCGGCCATGTCGTCTACGCTGGACTCCTTGTGATACTCCTTCAGGGTCGCCGGGTTGATGGACTCAAGTCCAAGGTAGACGATCCGGCACCCCGCGGCCCACAACAGGTCCAGCAGCTCCCGGTCGATCTTGCCATCTTTGCAGACTGAGTCGACCCGGATCTGGGCGAAGAACTCCGTCTCCACCTTTTCCCGGATCATCTGTATCAGCAGTTCCTTGCCGCGCCGTTTGCTGATGAAGAAGTTGTCGTCGTAGAAGAAGAGCTTTTCCGGCTTAATCCGCTTGATCTCCTTGACGACCTGTGCCGGCTCGACGGTACGCACCCGCCGCCCGAACATGAGGACGACGGAGCAGAACTCGCACCCGAACGGGCAGCCGCGGGAGGCCAGGATGGGAGCGGGCTTGACCTGCCCCCCTCCCACCACGAGGTTCATGTCGGGCCACGGTAGATCGGTGAGTGAGGTGAGCAGGGGACGGGAGGCATTGTGCACGACCTGGCCGTGCTCGTCACGATAGGTGAGACCCAGTATGTCCTCCAGAGATCCTCGTCCCTGAAGGTAGTCCACGAGCTCGACCAGGGTCTCCTCCCCCTCGTTGCGGACTACGTAGTCGCAGAAATCCATGGCCTCATCGGCCAGGAAGGTGACGTGCGGTCCACCCATGACCACCGGGATACCGGCACCTCGTACTCGCTGCGCGTAACGGTACGCCCGGACCGCCGTGGAGGTGGTGGTGGAGATTCCCACCAGATCCGAGGACAGAACGTCGTCCCAATCGACCTCGCTGAGACCTTCCGCATATACCCGCACCTGATGCCCGTGCTGGGTCATGATGGCACCCAGCAGGGGCAGACCGAGCCGCAGCTGCTTCACGAAACTGTACACGTGGAAGCCTGGAGCGGCGGGTTCGATGAAGGTGATGCGCACGCCAACCTCGCTGATCTTGATTCATCGCGCGCGGATCCACCGCGCGCAAAATATGGTAGCACACGCTTTCTGCCGTCCTTTCCGGCGCGACTTTCGGAAGACGACGGCCCCCCTATTTGTCGCTACGCGAGATACTAAAGGATAATCAGCTCCCAAGATGACGGCTTCTAGAAGTTCACAGCCCCCCAGTCGCCGCCGCTCCCGTCGGCATCTCCCCGCATTGATCGCGGGTGTGGTGGTCCTGGCAGGGCTAGCATTTCTGCTTCTGCCGACCGCGCACGTGAGCACGCGCAGTCTGGTGGAGATCAACGGCATCTCCTACTCGGTCCCCTCCACTGTCCCTGCCTCCAGTCTCAGCCAGGTCTCCGCTCTGCTCGCCCGCCCCGGGTCGAGCCTGGACCTCACGGGCGACGTGTACGCACTGGGACAGGGCTCCCCCGCCACCCGAGAGATCGACGGGCTGCCATTCGCCGAGGACTCCACCCTCACGGACGGAGCGGTGGTGGAAGTCCGCAACGGAGAACACAGGCTCGAGACCATACGGCGGAAGATGCAGTCCGTCCCCTTCGAGACTGTCTACGAGGGGAGCGGACTAATAGTCAGCCTCGCCCAGTCCGGCAAGGCCGGTAAGCGTGAGCTGTTCGTGGGCTCGGCAAGCGGCAAGCAGGCGGCTGTGTTCGTGCTCTCCTCTCCCCAGAACACGGTGGTACAGCGCACCAAGACGGCCAAATCCGGGCAGAAGCTGGCTGCGCTCACGTTCGACGACGGCCCCGGGCCCTATACGCAGGCCGTGCTTGACGCACTCGCCGGCAAACACGTGCCGGCCACCTTCTTCGTGCTGGGGAGCGCAGCCGCCGGCAACAAGGCCATGATCAACAAGATCAAGACCGCCGGCCATGAGGTGGAGAGCCACAGTTGGAGCCACCCTGACCTGACCACGGTGAGCGCAGAGAGAGTGCGCAGCGAGATCTCCCGCACCAACTCCGTGATCGGGGGCGGGAGTTTCCTGCGGCCTCCGTACGGCACCTACAATGCCGCGGTGGCAGCCCAGGCCCGGGCGCAGGGGCTCCGGATCGCCTTGTGGACCGTCGACACCAGGGATTGGGAGCACCCCGAGGTCGATTCGATCATGTCCTTCGTGAAGGCCCAGACGAAGCCGGGGGCCATCATCCTGATGCACGATGGCGGCAAGAACCGTTCCTCGACTGTGGCAGCCATCCCGGTCATCGTCGACTGGCTTTTCGCTCACGGCTACTCGCTGACCACGGTGGAGCAATTGCTCTAGCGTGTCGTGTTTAGCCGACCTCGCTACGGGGGTACTAGCGAGACGTTGACCGAAACCAGACCGATCCCGGTGATTATGGATGCAAGGGTCACGAGCCTCGAAGATACGCCACTCATCGAGGCTTGGGGAGATATAGATCACAATACCTGCGGCTCGATCGAAGCAGCCCTCGACGGGGCTCTCGGAACCGGTACCACCAATGTTCTCCTCGATCTGAGCGAGGTCACCTACATCGACAGCGGGGGGCTTTCCGTGCTCCTCTCCGGTGTGCGACTTTTGCGGGACCGCGGTTGGCTCGGGGTCATCGGTCCCAACCCCAACGTGCGACGACTCCTGGAGATAGTGGGTCTTTTGGTCGATCCCAACTTCAGAGTCTTTGAAGACAGGCAAATGGCGGCTGCAGCCGCGGCCGGACAGGTGTCGTCTTGATGCCCACGGACGACTTCCGCCCGCCAGCAGAGCTGAGATCGTCAGGCGATCATGCCTTCCACCGTGTCATCCGGGTCAAGGCGGAGACCTCCCGCTTGGCCGAGGTGAGACGGTTCGTGGAGGAAGTGGCCACCGAAGCCTCCCTCGATCTTGAGCGGGTATTCGACTGCAAAGTAGCCGTGTCCGAAGCCTGCGCCAATGCGGTGGAGCACGCCGGTTGCCATCCCTTGCCCTTGGAGGTGAGCGCTCGGTTGCACGCCCGGCGCCTTACCTTTGTGATCACCGACAACGGTCAGTTCCGAAACCTGTCGTCTCCCCGAGAGGACTCGCGCAACCGGGGCCTGGGGATGCCGCTCATGGTGGCGCTCATGGATGAGGTCAGCTTCGTCCGTGACCCCGGCGGGGGCACGACGGTGAGTCTTTCCGTTCTGCTCGACCGGGCGGTCGCCCGATCCGCCTAGGACGGTAACGGGGTGTTTCTATCCCGCTTCGGCGGAACGCACTCTCAGCAGCGATCCTCGAGCTTCCTCCAAAGCGAGGACCCGTCCGATCACCGCGGCGGCCGGTGTGGCTCGAGACTCGAGCTCCTGGACCGCCTCCGCCGTCCTCTCCGAAGGGACCACCAACACTAGACCGCCGGACGTCTGGGCATCTGCGCAGAGGAGCCGCTGCCAGGGCTCGAGCCTGGGATCGAAATAGGTCCAAGGTTGCACGAATTCCAGATTACGCTTGGTCCCCCCCGGGACCACCCCGCGTTGCGCCAGCGCCTCTGCGCTTGGGAGCAGAGGCAGGCGGTCGTACCACAGGTCTGCCGCCACCCCGCTCGCCCGGCAGAGCTCGCTGAGGTGGCCCAATAGGCCGAAGCCGGTGATGTCGGTGAGGGCGCGCGCGCCGCAGGCGCGCGCCACCTCCGCCCCGGCGCGGTTGAGTGCCGCCATGGAGGCCGTAGCGATGGCCACGGCGTCGGGGGCAGCGGTGCCCTGCTTGATGGCAGTCGCGATGACACCGGTGCCGAGCGGTTTTGTCAGCACCAGGACGTCGCCAGGCCGGGCGCCCGCGTTCGTAAGTTCTTCCCCGGGCCTGACCACGCCCGTCACGGCCAGCCCGTACTTGGGTTCGGGGTCGTCCACAGTGTGACCGCCCACGATGGTGGCCTCCGCCAGCCGGGCGGTCTCGGCCCCGCCCAGAAGGATGCGCGCCAGATAGTCGAGGGGTAACACTCCCGACGGGAAGCAGACGATGTTGAGCGCCGTGAGAGGTCGCCCACCCATGGCGTAGATGTCGGAGAAGGCATTCGCCGCAGCGATGCGGCCGAAATCGTAGGGATCGTCTACCACCGGCGTGAAGAAGTCGACCGTCTGCACCAGGGCGATGTCGTCGGTCAACCGGTAGACGGCCGCGTCATCCAGCGTGTCCGCGCCCACCAGAAGGGCGGGATCATCGACCCGCGGCAGCATGTCCATGACTTGCCCCAAGTCCTTGGGGCCCAGCTTGCACGCTCAGCCCGAACCGTGCGACAAGGTGGTAAGCCTAGGAATCGCCTCCATCGACCGTCACCTCCTTCCCGACGTGCCGACATCTCTGGTCGCGGACACTGGAGACACTATCAGACCATAGGTCGAGCGGCCACTCGGTCAAGGCGCCGGCGGATCATCGGCCATTTCAAGCCTCGAGTCAGCGCCACCGCTTGCCGCCCCGGGGTCGGAGCCTCGCCGCGCAACATGTGCGTTTGACAATTGAAAGCTGCTGCAATAGAGTTGCAATAAGAATGACTCATCACGCCACCCGCACATTGCAGGAGTTGGGGTACCGGCTTACCCCTCAGCGCACGCTCGTGTGGGACGTGCTTCGCGAAAACGGCTCCCACATGAGCGCCGAGGACGTCTGCAGCAAAGTGCAGGAGCAGTTCCCCCACATCAACATCTCCACCGTGTATCGCACACTGGAGTTGCTGGTGGAACTCGATCTGGTCAGGGAGACGCATCTCGGCCCAACCCGGCGATTCTTCGAGGTGGAAGAGGAGATCCCCCACCATCACCTGATATGCGACGCGTGCGGTAGAGTGACCCACGTCCACGATGAGGACCTGGGCGATCTGGGTCCCCTTTTGCAGCAAGAGCAGGGCTTCGCGGTCCGGGAAGTGACCGTGTTCGGCCTCTGCGAAGCCTGCCGGGACGACACAGAAGGAGACGAAGGATGCATATCCCCGACGGATTTGTAGACGTCCCCACTGCGGTCGTCACCGGGGCGGTCTCGCTGGGAACGGTGGCATACGCGGTGCACAAGACCAAGAACGAACTGGGCGAGCGGACGATCCCGCTTCTCGGTGTCACCGCCGCCTTCATATTCGCTGCTCAGATGCTCAACTTCCCCGTAGCCGGGGGTACAAGCGGGCACTTCTTGGGGGCGATGCTCGCGGTTGCACTCTTGGGGGTGTGGCCGGCCCCAATTGTGATGACCGTGGTCCTTGTCGTCCAGGCCCTGGGCATGGCAGACGGCGGCATCACGGCACTCGGGGCCAACGTGTTCAACATGGGTGTGGTGGCGGTTTTCGTGGGCTATGGGGTATTTGCCGGATTGAAGAAGGTACTCCCTCGCACCCTCCCCGTCTATCTCGTCTCGGTGGCAGTGGCCTCCTGGATCTCGGTCGTCGCGGCCTCGGCCGCCGCCTCCGCCGAGCTGGCCATCTCGGGAACCACTCCTCTGAACGTGGCCCTGCCCGCGATGGTCTCCGTGCACATGATCATCGCCATCGGCGAGGCCTTGATCACCACCGCCGTGGTTGCCGCAGTCCTGGCCACCCGCCCCGATCTGGTCAAGACGTTCGACCTTCCTCTCGAAACGGTACGTCGCACCTCCGGACAACCGGTCATGCGCATGAGCAGACGAGCGCGCTTCTGGTCGTTCGTCGCCGGCGCGCTGGTCGTCGCCGTAGCCCTGGCGGTGTTCGTCTCTCCGTTCGCGTCCAGCTCTCCGGACGGTCTGGAGAAGGTGGCGGCGGACGAAGGGTTCGAAACGGCAGCGGCTGAAGAGCCGGAGTGGGGCCTCTCGCCGCTTGGCGACTATCAGCTCCCCGGGATCGGCAACGAAAGAGTGGCTACGGCGATCGCCGGTTTGTTAGGCACGATCGCGCTTTTCGCCCTTGTCGTACTCGCCGGACGCGCGCTGAGTGGCCGCCGGCTCACCCCTGCCGCGCAGGCTGCGGGACCGAACGAAGGGAACGATGACGTGCCCCCTTCTGCTCCCTCCGGCAAAGGCTAGGGCGGGTCCTCCCCGGATAGGATGATCGTGCTATGGAGCCCGGAGTCGAATCCTTCTTCACCGAGACCCGCACGAAACAGAGCCCGCTGCATCGTCTCGACGCACGGGCCAAGATCCTGGGATTCATCGGGTTCACGGTGGTCGTGGTCACGACGCCGGCGCTGCCCGTGTGGCCTTTTCTCCTCTTCGGCGGGATCCTGTTCTTCCTGATCGGGGTCTCGCGCCTCCCCCTCGGGCACGTGCTCAGACGCGTTCTGGTGGTCATTCCGTTCATTCTAGTCGTCGCCATCTTCCTGCCTTTCTACCATCAGGCGGGAGGCGGCGGGTACAGCCTCGGCGGCATGCGGGTTACCGGTGAAGGCCTACTCGTTCTGTGGAACGTGGGAGCGAAGGCCGTTCTGGGTGCGCTCAGTATGATCGTGCTCGGTTCAACCACCCCGTTCGCCGAGATGGTCTCCGGTTTCGAACGCCTGAAGACGCCCAGCGTCTTCGTGCTCATAGTCAGTTTCATGTACCGGTACAGCTTCGTTTTCGCCGACGAACTACGGCGCATGCGACGGGCGATGGCCGCCCGCAACTACCGGGCCCGCTGGCTCTGGAACGTCCCCACACTGGGCTACATGCTGAGCGCCCTCTTTCTGCGCAGCTACGGCCGGGGGGAGCGGGTGTACGTGGCCATGCTCAGCAGGGGCTACGAGGGCACGGTGAGGTTGATCGAGCGGAGCCGGTTCGGGGTAGCCGATGGCGCCTTCCTCGGTGGTCTTTTGCTGATCGTGATCTTGATACGGGCGGTCTCGACACTATGAAGAACCCTCTGAAACCCAGACCCGGCACTCTCGCGGCCGTCAGTGGATCGGTCGTCCCACCGCCCGCGGTGGAGGCCGTCGACCTTCGTTTCGCCTATCCCGATGGCACCGAGGTGTTACGAGGGGTGGGGTTCACCATCCGGGAGGGCGAATCTGTCGCCGTCATCGGCCCGAACGGAGCCGGCAAGACCACCCTGCTCCTCCATCTGAACGGCATCCTTAGAGGCGCCGGCACCCTCCGCATATTCGGATCGCCGGTCGAGGACAAGAATCTGCGCGAGATCCGCCGCCGAGTAGGGGTCGTCTTCCAAGACCCTGAGGACCAGCTCTTCCTCACGAGCGTGGCCCAGGACGTCGCTTTCGGGCCGGCAAACATGGGCCTCGAAAAGGAAGAGGTGGCCTCTAGGGTCAACGAGGCCCTTGCCGCCGTAGGTATGCAAGGGTTCGAAGATCGTCCAGCCCACCATCTCTCGTTCGGTCAGAAGAAGCGGGTCGCGACGGCCACCGTCCTCGCCATGCGGCCGGATATCTTGGTGCTGGACGAGCCGTCCTCAAACCTGGACCCCAAGTCCCGGCGTCAGCTCATACGGATACTGCAGAAGCTACCGGTGACGAAGATCATCGTCACCCACGACCTTCCGGTAGCTTACGAGATGTGCGAGCGGGCTCTCATCCTGGCCGAGGGCGCGATCGTAGCGGATGGCCCTGTCGAGGACGTACTGCTGGACGACGAGCTCCTCGCGGCCTACGATCTGGAACTGCCGTACGGTTTCGTACCGCCGCAGAGATCAGCCCAGCGGCGCAGGCGACTCTAGGGGCATGACCAACCAGAGGATGAGATAGAGCAGGATTCCCACCCCGACGACGAGGGTCATGGCGACCCAGATCACCCGCACCAGGGTGGGGTCGACGTTGAAGTACTCGGCGAATCCTCCACACACCCCACCGATCATCTTCTCGGTCCGGGACCGCTGCAAGCGTTTCTGCATGTGAGTCTCCTTCTTCCGCGCCCCCGCGCGCTCTTCCCCCGCGCCTCCCGCCCGGAAGGTCAGCGGTCGCCGCGGTCGGCTATCTGTTCCCGATACAGGTCGGTCTTGTACATCACGCATTCGCTGTTTGAGCAATACCACACCCGATAGGTGCTGCACTCGCCGGTGGAGCGGCTCACGCCCACGCCCGTACGCTCCTCCTCCTCGACCCGGTCGGCCAAGGGCTTGCCACAATTGATGCACGTCCTAAGCTCGTCTACCACTTATTCCCCCTCTCCACCAATCTATGCGGCCTGACTACTCATTCGCCCGCCGCCCCAGGCGGTGACCGATATCTTCGGCCACCATGCGGGCCTCCGGGTACTTCTGTATCTCGCCCTTGGCGTCGACTCCGGGGCAGAGCAACTCGCCCGCTGGCGATACCTCCAACATGTGCCAGAACGTCCGCATCACCATCTGGCACCCATCGAAGACATAGCTGAACGAAGTCCCCGAGCAGCTCAGGAACGCCCCCGATCGTTCCGGACGGCCTGGCTCGGTGACAGGCCGCTTCAGCACGTACTTGAGAGCCCAGAACGGCTGGCACCGGTCGATCACCATCTTGGGGACCGCCGGGATACCCATGGAATACACCGGAGCTGCCAATACGATTGAATCAGCGCTTTTCAGATGTGGATAGAGCAACGTCATGTCGTCCTTCTGTATGCATACGCCGTCGCGAGAGCAGGCGTCACAAGCCCGGCAACCGTGAAGGTCGAGGTCGCAAAGCCGGAACTTGACCACGTCGGCGCCCTCTTCGGCAGCCGCAGCCAGGCACCAGTCGAGCAGGGTCTCAGTATTCCCGCCTTTGCGGTGGCTCCCCGCCAGGCCGAGCAACGTGACGGCCACTCTTCTAGTCCCCCGCGGCCTTGACCCGGCGGGCCACCTGCCGGCCGAGCTCTACGCACGCTCCGAGTTCGGCCTCGCTGGGCCTGTACTTGACCTCGATCGGCTCCATCATGTCCAGACCCAGGGCTCTCAACTCCGCGTCGACCTGTTTCACCGCTCCGCCGGCCCACCCGCAGGAGCCGTATGCCCCTGAGATGCGCTTGCGCGGTCTCAAGCCTTTGAGGTAGGTGAGGAACTCGCCCACAGTGGGGAACATGTTGTTGTTGAGCGTGGGTGTCCCGACCAGGAAAGCCCGGGACTCGAGGACCATGCGGGCCAACTCCGAGCGAGGATTGCTGCTGAGTCTTGCCACAACGCAGTCCACGCCTTCTTGGGCCACCCCGTCCTCGATGGCCATGGTCATCTGCTCGGTGGAATGCCACATCGTGTCGTAGATGAGGGATACCCGCTCAGGGGCCTGGAAGTCGCTCCAACCTTCGTAGGCCGACACGATACGCGCCACGTCCTCGGGTCGGCGCCATATGATCCCGTGACTAGGTCCGATCGCTTCGATCTCGAGGCCCAGTTCACCGATCTTGGCGAGCATCTTCTGGATCTGGCCGCCGAAGGGCATGAGGATGTTGGCGTAGTACTTGCTGGCCTCCTCCATGACCACGCTCATGTCGACTTCGTCGGCAAAGCGCTTGGAAGTGGCCAGATGTTGACCGAACGCGTCGTTCGGCAGCAGTGTTTTGGCCTGCTTGACGTAGGTGAACATGCTGTCCGGCCAGTGCAGCATGGGCGCCTCGATGAACTGCAGGGTGTTCCGACCGAGGCTGACCTCGTCCCCGCTACCCACCACCTGGAGGTCCCAACCGTCTATGATCGCCGCTCCGTAGTAGAGAGCGAGTACATCCTTGGCCCGTTTCGAGCAGAAGATCCGCTCGGGACCGAGCCGTTCGACCAGCCAGGGAATGGCCCCGGAATGATCTGGCTCCACGTGGTTGATCACGAGGTAGTCCACTGGACGGAGTCCGCAGCAACCACGCACACGGGCCAGCACCTCCGGGCCGAAGCCGTCCCGGCAGCCATCGACCAAAGCCACCTTCTCGTCCAGGATCAGATAGGCGTTATAGGTGGTGCCCCGGGGGGTCTCGTAACCATGGAAGTCCCGGACATCCCAGTCGATGGCGCCCGCCCACCATATGTCGTCCCTCAGCAGATACCGCTCCATGCACGCTCCTACTCGGTGACGCCTTCGTCACAGTAGTATCCCTTGGTCAGCTCGTACTGTCCCCAGACACGGCAGTCGCCGCATGCGCAGCCCCGGCGCCGCACCGAATCGGGGCTCTTCCCTTTCGCGCAGTAGAACGCCATCTCGTCCTTCGGTTTGGACGGACACTCGCCACAGATGCATTTGGCCATATTCTCTTCGTTATCCGGCACTTTGCCCATGATCGCCTCCTCTTTTCGAAGTCGCGGTCTACTCTGGCCTGCCCGGTAGGGCGTTTTCGTAAACCTACCGGCACGCTACGGATAAGTCCCTCAGGTCTTTAGACGCCTGCCTAAGACAAGCTGAGCTCCGGTCGTATCTAGATCCATTACCTCGATGTTCACGAAACCCGCCCCGCCCAACCAGTCGCGGTAGTGAGACTCCGCCCAGACTCCCCCCTCCTCGGTGGCCTGAAGCATGTTCACGGCGAACAGCGCCGCCCGAGGGCTCCGTCCCCACACGTGGTCTTGGATGGCGATCGTGCCCCCCGGGGAAAGCAGTGAATGGACCTCCCGGATCACACGGGCGTTCGTGGCCGGACCGTAGATGTGCGAGACGTTGCCCAGGTAGACGAGATCGAACGGTCCGACCGGCAGGGATTCTGTGAAGTCCCCTCCTACCAAGGCGATATCACCGACCTCGTCCCCCAGGAACTCTTGAGCCATGGGAAGCACGCTCTCCCGGTCGAAGAGCGTGGCCCGCACCCCGCACCGCGAGAAGTGGCGGGCCACGTGACCCACGGCGCCTCCCAAGTCCAGCATGGTACGGACCGGACCGGCGTACGCCAAGGTCCGCTCGACGATCTCGTCGAGCGCGGCCGGGTCGCGCTCCCCCATGGCACCCACCATGGTCGGGATATCCCGTCTGGCCGGATCCCGCGGGACCGGCCGCCCCGTCCGGATGACCTCCGGCAACTCGAGCCAGCCCCGCAGCTTGTTCACTTGATGCATGAGACCGAAACGCTCCAGGTCCGGCCCGTCGTCCACAAAGTGAGCCTTCCCCAGGGGCGATAGGCGATAGAGAACGCCCTCACCGCTCTGATCCGCCCCCCCTGCGAGCCGCTCGACGATTCCCTCCTCAGCGAGGGCTTCCAGCACCACTCGGGTGGCCCGGGGTTGCGCCTCCGCCTTTTGCGCGACTTCCTCCGCCGTCAGCCCCTCTTCAGTCACCAACGTATCGATCAGACCGGAGCGCAGAGCCCCGACGAACAGCAAGAGCCGCTCTACCGCGGCTCCATCGACGAGCGAGTTCTTCATGCCTTCTCCAAAGCAAGGCCGGCCGCCGTCCATTCAGCCACGCCGCCGGCGAAATCACGCACGTTTGTGAAACCCAACTGTCGCAGCTTATCAGCTGCGATGGCACTCGCCTCTCAGGTGAAGCCGTCGCAATAGAGGACCAGGGGCTCGTCCACCTTGAAGCGGCGCCGGGCCTCGCGAGCCAGGCCTCTGAAGTCCACCCATTCCGACCCGGGTAGATGGCCGGTCCGCCAGTGAGCCTCACCCAGCACGTCGACCAGCCGGAACTGCTCCCGGCTGTCCAGCAGCGCCTGCAGGTCCTGGAGCGTCATCGTGCCAACGCTGGGGCGGCCGGCTTCGGGATCGTAGAAGACCATGTAGGCCGCCGCACTGTAATAACCGGCCTTTCGGAATATGCGGCGCCGCGCCGGCTCGCCCGCGTCGATGACCGCGGCCGGCCGGCGGCCTGCTCTGCGAAGGCCCGCGGTGCAGCGTTTCAGGGCCCAGGCCAGCGAGTCATCGTCTGTGCGCGCGAGGGCCAGGTCGAGCAGTTCGTGCCTTCCGTCTCCTCCGTCGAGCCGGGCGATCACCGCCACGGGACGGCCGACCCTTAACAGCGCCCAGTTGCCCCCTTCCCGGGCCAGGCTTTCGAGGTCGGCCAGCAGGGAAGAAGGGTCGGCCGTGGCGTGACTATGCGATGCGGGAGCATGCGAGCGCTCGCCGGAGAGATCATGCACGGCCCCGTGCTTCTCCAAGAGCTCCTCCAGATCAGGCAGATGCTCGGGGCCGAACGGCACGAGAGCCGCGTCCTCCGGAGACGGCGGCACGCCAGAAGCCGCCGGAGCCGCCAGGGCCGGAGTCAAGGGTTCCCTCGCAACCGGTGTCGCCGCCCCCACCGGGGTCTCGACGGCCTCTTGAGGCAGCATGACCAGCGCAGCCGCCTCCACCTGAAGCCCGCGGGCCAGCAGCGTGGCGTTCAATCTGCAGTCGTCGGTCCTGACCAGGTAGGCGGTGGGCCTCAGCCGCTCCCTCAGGAGATCGAGCACGTCCTCGTAACGGCTCTGGTGGGCGGCAGAAAGATGCAGTTCCACGACCGTCACGTGCGTGTGTCCGGCGTGAGGTCTATCGACGGCCAAGACATAGCCCAGATCTCGAAGCGCCCCTCCAGCGCCAACGGACTCCTGGATCAAATGAGCCGCGGCTTCCTCGCTCAAACGCGAGTAGAACCCCGGAACCAGCGAGATAGTAGTGTCGCGCTGCCGCTCCGCGCGCAGGTCGGCGATCCTATCCCGCTCGACCGAGGTCAACTCCATGGTCAATTCCCCTGGCGGATGACGACGCTGCCGGAGCTCACGTTCTCGATGATCACGCTGACCTTATGCGCAGCCGCTCCGTAACCCTGTGTCTCCCAGATACCCTCGTCTTCGTCGTCACCCTCGCTGACCTGGACCATTCCCGAAGGCCGCTTCACGTCGCCGGAGGAGACATCCTGCACCTCCAATCGCAAGGCCTGGCCGGCCGGAAGATCGAGGGTGAACTGGCCACTCGAGCCGCGAAACACCAGCTCCACGTCAGAATCTTCACCCAGAGTCACCTCCGCGTCCCCTGAGCTCATGTCGACGCTCATCTGGAACTTGGCACCGGCGGGAGCCTGCGCTTCCATGTCGCCCGAACTCGCTTCCAGTCTCACCGCGTAGGCCTGGGGGCCGGACCCGCTTGTCGGGAGGATCACGCTCGTATCTCCCGAACTCGCATCGATCTCGAGGCCCGCCAACAGCAGCCCAGAAAGGTCGAGCATGCTCGAACCGGACGAGGTCTGCGCCCTGAGCTGGAGTGGCACCCCCGGGTCTAGACCGATGTCCCAGGGCGGCGTGTCCTCTCCGTCCAACCATTGCCACCACCACCTATCGCCCTTCGACTCGAGCACCACAGTCTTATCCGTTCCGCCCGTCTCCTCGCTCACAAGCTCGACCGTCCCTCGATGCGACACCGTCGCGTACAGCAGCGGTCGCTCTGGTCCAGTAGCGCTCTCCAGAGCATGGACGTTCGTGGAATAACCGCCCAGGTCCAACTCCACCTGCGCTGAGGTGGCCTGCCCCACCGGCGTGCTGAGAGTCTCGGTGGTGACCTTCGGCTCGCTGATCCACCCGGCGGCCGGACCTATGAGCATAAGCGCGATGATCACGCCCACCGTCACGATGCCCACCGCGGCCCCCAGGGCGAGGGAGCGGCGACCCACCAGCAGGTCGACCCCGATCCCAATGAGAAGCACCGGCCACACAAGCGCGAGCATGGCCATGTTGGACGCGGTCAGGACGTCGAGGTTGTAGAGGAGCAAGATGACCCCTGCTCCGATCAGCATTACCGCCCAGAACAACGAACGGTAGCGGTGGCGTTTGCCTGGTTTGGCCGCGGTCGATTCCGAGTCGGGACCCTCTACCTGTTGCATGGCCATCTCCTCCCCGATACCGGTCGTGAGCGGCAGGCGTCGCTCACCCGGATGGGCACGCCCGCTAGTCTTCCCTTTCCCGTAGCTCTAGAATCCCACGCATGTGGGTGAGTGTACATGCCCTGTCCGGCCTGACTTTGGGAGCTCTCGCGCCCGTGGGAGTCCTACTGACGCTGGTCTGCGCTCTCGTCTTGCACCTGGTCTTGGACTTGGTGCCCCACTGGGATTACACGGGGCACCGACTGCGCACCATGTGGGCGGTTCTCGATGTGGCCGTTTCTATCGCCGCGGTGGTGGCACTGGTCCTTATGCTGGGCCTTTCCGGGAAAGCGGTCATGGCCGCCATCGTGTCGGCTCTGCCCGATCTCGATGTGTTCGATGCGGTCCTTCCGCACTCGAAGCACCGCCGCTGGTTCCCCAGCCATTGGCGCCGCTTCCCTCATGGCAGGACTCGTCCCACGATAGGGATCCTCGTGCAGTCGGTCGTCGGCCTGGGGGCGATCGTTTGGCTGATCGCGGCAACCGGCTGACCTCGACCGCATGATCTACGCCGCTCCATCGGGGCCGTTCGACCAGAGCCTGGGCGATCCAAGTCGTGCAGTCCTGTAGACGCGCTCCACCTCCACGACTATGATTAGCCTCGGGTCAGCGCAAGCGTATCGATCGTCCGCGCCGAGGAGGCGCCGGCCTTCCCGGGAGGGAACCATGAACGGCTACGCCGAAGAGATCGTCGCCCTGGTCAAAGCCAAGAACCCGGCCGAGCCGGAGTTCCATCAAGCGGTGCTCGAGGTGGTGGAATCCACCGCCCTTGTGATCGACCGCCACCCCGAGTACAGGGCGGCCAAGATCATGGAACGGCTGGTGGAGCCCGAGCGGGTGATCATCTTTCGGGTGCCTTGGATCGATGACCAGGGAGAGGTCCAGATCAACCGGGGCTTCCGGATACAGATGAACTCCGCGATCGGTCCTTACAAGGGGGGGCTGCGCTTCCACCCCTCGGTCAATCTGGGCATCCTCAAGTTCCTGGCCTTCGAGCAGGTGTTCAAGAACGCTCTTACCACCCTACCCATGGGGGGCGGCAAGGGCGGAGCGGACTTCGACCCCAAAGGCAAGTCCGATGGTGAGGTCATGCGTTTCTGCCAAAGCTTCATGAGCGAGCTCTACCGGCACGTGGGCCCGCACACCGACGTGCCCGCGGGGGACATCGGGGTGGGCGGCCGTGAAATAGGGTACCTGTTCGGCCAGTACAAGCGTCTGGCCAACGAGTTCACCGGGGTGCTGACCGGCAAAGGCTTGGACTGGGGTGGCTCCCGGGTCCGTCCGGAAGCTACCGGATACGGCTGCATCTATTTCGCCGCCGAGATGCTCGCCACTCGGGGTGAGACCTTCAAGGACAGAGTGTGCCTGATCTCGGGCAGTGGCAACGTGGCCCAGTATGCCATCGAGAAGATCCTGGAACTGGAGGGCAGACCGGTCACCTGTTCCGACTCGAGCGGCTTCATCTATGACGAGGCCGGCTTCAACCATACAAAGCTCGCCTTCATCAAGGAGCTCAAGAACCTGCGCCGGGGTCGCATAAAGGAATACGTCGACAAGTATCCGAGTGCCGTCTACACCCCCTTCGACCTGACCGCCGATCATTCGCCCCAGTGGGACATCAAGGCCGATTGCGCCTTCCCCTGTGCCACTCAGAACGAGATCAACGAGCGGGACGCGCGCAATCTGGTCCGCAACGGCGTATATCTGGTGGCCGAGGGGGCCAACATGCCCACCACACCCGATGGGGTAGCGGTATTCTTGGATGCCTGCATCCTCTTTGCACCGGGCAAAGCCGCCAACGCGGGGGGCGTGGCTACCTCCGGTCTGGAGATGAGCCAGAACTCCATGCGCGTCTGCTGGCTGCGCGACGAGGTGGACGACCGACTGCGCGCCATCATGAGGAGCATCCACGAGAGTTGCGTGGAGGCCGCGGCCGCCTACGGTACGCCCGGTAACTACGTGAACGGTGCCAACATCGCCGGCTTCCTCAAGGTCGCGAACGCCATGATGGACCAAGGACTCGTGTAGCAGGGGAAATCCCCGACCGCTCGAGCTGATGTCGCCGGCCGGCGCCCGCGGCCGGCCTGGAGGATCATGTCCGACGTGCCACAACCGATGCAGCTGGATTGGACCCGCGTATTCGACTTCCAGCACCTTATGGCCCGCCGGGTGGAGAACATCATCCTGGTTTCGAGCACCTACGACACGTTCATCCTCCAGGAGGACGGCCAACTCAGCGAGTTGATCCTGGGCGAGTTCCTGGACCTCAACCTTCACCACACCACTGGGCTCACCCACGTGTCGAGCGGCACCGAGGCGATCGCGTTGGCCAGGGCCGAGAGCCGGTTCAATCTGATCGTCAGCGCGGTGAATCTCGGCGATATGAACGCCGCTGAGCTGGCCCGGGAGGTACGGGAGGCGGGACTCGATATCCCCGTGGTGATCCTGGCCTACGACGGTGGCGAGTTGGCCGAGTTCATGTCCCGCTCCGACACTTCCCACATCGAGCGGGTGTTCCTGTGGGAGGGCGACTCCCGCATCCTCCTTGCCATCACCAAGTACATCGAAGACAAGCTCAATGTGGCGTACGACAGCGGCGTGGCCGGCGTGCAGGTCATCCTTCTCATCGAGGACAACATCCGCTACTACTCCGCTTTCCTTCCGATGATCTATACAGAGATCATCCACCATTCCCAAAGCGTCATCGCCGAAAGCGTCAACACGGCCCACAAGATCCTACGCATGCGGGCGCGCCCAAAGATCCTTCTCTGTTCCAGCTTCGAGGAGGCTTGGAGTTACTTTTCCACCTACCAGGAGAACGTGCTCGGGGTGATCTCGGACGTCGAGTTCCCCCAGGAAGGCGAGTTGAACCCCAATGCGGGGATGGAGTTCGCCCGCCGGGTGAAGGAGGCCTGGAAGGACATCCCGATCCTGCTGCAGTCCAGCCGCCCGGACGGCGAAGCGACGGCGCGCGAGGTAGGCGCTGATTTCCTGCTCAAGGGCTCGCCCACGCTCCTCGAAGATCTGCGCCGCTTTGTGGTGGACAACTTCTTCTTCAGTGAATTCGTGTTCCGGCTCCCCGACGGCACGCCTGTGGGACGCGCGAAGGACATGAAGACTCTACTCGAGATGCTACGGAGCGTGCCCACCGAATCGATCACCTACCACGCCGAGCGTAATGACTTCTCCCGCTGGCTGAAGGCCCGCACCGAGTTCCGCTTGGCGCACCATCTGCGCCCACGCACCGCTGCGGACTACGACACGATCGAGAGCCGCCGTCGCTATCTGATCGAGCAGATAGACAACTATCGGCGCGACCAAACCAGAGAATCGGTGAGCGACTTCGACCCCACCTCTTTCGACCCCGACAACAGCTTTGCCCGCATGGGAGAGGGTTCCCTAGGGGGCAAAGCCAGGGCGCTGGCGTTTGCCCGTCACCTGCTCCGTGATTTTGGCGTGATCGATCAGTTCCCGGGTATGCAGATCACCGTTCCCCCCTGTGCGGTACTGGCAACAGACGTGTTCGATATGTTCCTTCAGGAGAACGACCTGCGCCAGTTCGCCATGCAGACGGATGACGACAGCGCGATCGAAGAGCGGTTCCTCGCTGCCTCGTTCCCCGCGGAGATCGAGGCGAAGCTGGCCACATACCTCGATCTGGTCGACTACCCGCTGGCAGTGCGCTCGTCCAGCCTCCTCGAGGACTCCCAGTACCAACCTCTCGCAGGCGTATACGAGACGTACATGCTGCCCAACAACCACCCCCATCGAGCGGTCCGTCTCTACCAGTTGATCCGAGCGGTGAAGCGCGTCTTCGCCTCCACCTTCCTCACCTACGCCAAGAACTACTTCAAGGTGATCCCCTACCGCTTGGAAGAAGAGAAGATGGCGGTGATCATCCAGAAGGTCGTGGGTGCGCACCACGGGACCCGCTTCTACCCCTCCTTCGCGGGAGTGGCCCGATCGCATAACTTCTACCCTTCACCTCCCCTCGTGGCAGAAGATGGGGTCGTGACGGTGGCACTGGGCCTGGGCCGCACTGTCGTCGATGGTGGCCGTGCGCTCTCTTTTTGTCCCAAGTACCCGCAGCACCTCATGCACTTCTCCGCCGTGAACGACATGCTGGCCAACTCCCAGCGGGATTTCATCGCAGTCGAGTTGGAAAGCCACAGCGACGACGTCACCGAGCGCCATCACCCCCTGGCCGTCGCCGAGACCGATGGCACTCTGGGACCGGTGGCCTCCACGTATTCGCCGGAGAACGACGCCGTGTACGACGGCATCTCCCGCCCGGGCGTCCGCCTTGTCAGTTTCGCGCCCATCCTCAAGCAACGTAGCCTTCCGCTTCCAGCGGCGCTCGACCGGTTGATGGAGCTAGGACGTTGGGGGATGAACACCGAGGTGGAGCTTGAGTTCGCGGTCGAGATGTCTCGAGGATCGAGGACGCCTGTCGAGTTTGGCTTCCTGCAGATGCGCCCGATGGCTCTGTCTCGGGAACTGGAGGAACTCGACACCGAGAACGTGGAGCCCGGCCAGGTCCTGGTGCGCTCGAGCAGCGTGCTCGGGAACGGCAGGCTCGCGCACATCAAAGACGTGGTGGTGGTCGACTACGCCCGCTTCGACCGGGCGAGGAGCCAGGAGATCGCCGCAGAGGTCGCCCGGTTCAACGCGGAGCTGCTCGCCGAGGGTCTGCCCTATATCCTCATAGGGCTGGGGCGCTGGGGCTCGGCCGACCCCTGGCTGGGCATCCCCGTCACCTGGGAGCAGATCTCGGGCGCGAGGGTGATCGTCGAATCAGGCCTGAAAGACATCAAGGTCACCCCTTCCCAGGGCAGTCACTTCTTCCAGAACCTGACGTCGTTCCGCGTCGGGTATTTCACGGTCAACCCCGAGACCGGAGAGGGTTCGCTGGACTGGGATTGGCTGGAGGCCCAGCCTTCTCTGCGCGAGGCGACGTACGTGCGTCGCCTCAGTTTCTCAGAGCCTCTCATGGTGAAGATCAACGGCAAGCAGCAGCGCGGCGTGATCCTGAAACCGGGCGCGGGACTTGAGGAGCAAGGCCGGGTCTAGGGCGTTCAGTCGGCCGCGCGCAGCGTGGCATACGGATTGACCGCCCCTCCGCCCCCGGGGTGGATCTCAAAATGCAGGTGATAGCAGCCGTTGGCATTCCCGGTGCAGCCCACCCAGCCGATCGTCTGCCCGGCGCTCACCGAGACCCCCGAATGGATACCCGAGGCGATCCCATCCAGATGAGCGTAGTAGTAGCTGGAGCCGTTCTTGCCCCGCAGCCAGATGGTGATCCCCCCCAGTCCGCCGTCGGTGGGATTGGTTCGGAGGATGGTCCCGCTGACACAGGCCACCACCGGCGTGCCGTGCGGGGCCATGATGTCGGTGCCCTTGTGGCTGCGTCCGCCCGATCGAGCAGCGCCCCACGTGTTTGTGAAGCTGTGCGGCCCGTCCACCGGGAAGACGAAGGAACCGGATTGGACGGCCCCCCCGCTCGAATTCTTCTTCGCCGCCGCCTTGGCCGCTGCTGCCGCCGCCGCTTTGGCTTTGGCCGCAGCCTCAGCCGCCTTGCGCTGAGCCTCTTTTATGGCCGCCACCTGGGCCTTCAGGCGTCTGTACTCCTTCGCCGAGGCCTTCATCTTCTCGTTCATCTCGGCCTGGAGCGTCTTCAGTTCTTCCATCTGGACCGTCTGGGCCTGCTTCTTCTCGGCAAGCTCGGCCTCGCGATCCTCGGCTTTGCTCAAATGGCCTCTGATCTCGTCGAACAGCTGCTGGTCATCGTCCGCCACTTTGCCCAGCATGGAGAAACGCTGCAGGATCGAGCCCAGATCGGTTTCCGAGAAAAGGATCTCCAGGTAGTCAGGCGTGGATGAGTTTCCGTTTTTGTAGAGCTCGACCAGACGGCTGGCCAGCTGCGCCCGGGCGATCCCCAGGTCCTTCTCCGAACGAGCAATGTCGTTCTCGATCTCCGAGATGGCATCGTCCAAATTGGCCAGCCGTATCTCGGCGTTGTTGTACTTCGCGGCCAGTTCGTCCAGAGAAGCCTGAAGCTTGCTCAATTTGGCACTGGCCTCTTTCAACTCTGCCTGCTTCTGAGTGAGCGTGGAGCCCAGCGCGGGAGAGAGCAGGGGTGAAACAACGAGGAATACGAGCATCATGAAGGCCAGGAGACACGGGGAAACCCATCTCCTAGCCCGCCGTGTATGCGCTTCCGGTGTCCGGGGAGTGCTCATACGGGTATGCATTTTATCAAAAGATATGAAACTCCCCTGCAAATGCATACGCTGTGGCCGATATCAGCGAAGCTTTCATCGCGGTAACCCTCGTCAAAGTCGCACAGGGATCCCTCGCTCGGCCATATGCTCCTTCGCCTGGTGGATGGTGAACTCACCGTAGTGGAATATGGACGCGGCCAAGACGGCATCGGCCTTGCCCTCTTGGACCACCTCAACCAGGTGGTCGAGAGTCCCGGCTCCCCCGCTGGCGATGACGGGCACGTTCACGGCCTCGGCCACCGCTCGCGTGAGTTCGAGATCGTAGCCGTCCTTGGTGCCGTCCCGGTCCATGGAGGTCAGCAGGATCTCCCCTGCGCCCAATGAGACGGCCTTGACCGCCCACAGCACCGCGTCCAGACCGGTAGGCACCCGTCCGCCGTTCAGGTACGCCTCCCAATGCAGCGGCGCCGCCGGGTGGTCGGCAACGCCCTGTGAGAGCCCCCCCACCCGTTTCGCATCTATGGCGATGACCACACACTGCGAGCCGAAACGGCGGGCACATGCCGTGATGAGAGAAGGGTCTTGGATGGCAGCGGAATTCAGCGACACCTTATCCGCGCCGGCCCCCAGCAATTCCCGCACGTCGTCCTCGCCGCGGATCCCACCCCCGATGGTGAAGGGGATGAAGAGCTCTTCCGCGCAGTGGCGGGCCAACTCGACGATGGTGTCGCGTTTCTCGTGCGAGGCGGTGATGTCGAGGAAGACCACCTCGTCCGCCCCCTCCCGGTCGTAGCGGGAGGCGAGCTCCACCGGGTCCCCAGCGTCGCGGATATCCACGAAGTTGGTGCCCTTGACCACCCTACCCTTGTCGACGTCCAAACAAGGGATGATCCGCTTGAGCAGCATCAGTCGCTCCCAGATTCGCCGGCCCCGGCCTCGTCGACCCGACAGCCTGGACCTGTATCCAGCACCGCCAAAGCCTCCGCCACCGAGAACCGGCCTTCGTAGAGCGCCCGGCCGGCGATGACGCCCGTTACTCCCAGCGGCTCCAACGCCAACAACGCGCGCAGATCGTCAAGACCGGTGACCCCGCCCGAGGCGATGATCTCTAGTCCAGTGCTCAGGGCCAGCTCGCGGATGCCCTCGAGATTGACGCTCTGCATCATGCCGTCCCGGCTGATATCGGTGTAGAGGATCTCGCGCACTCCGCCGGCCTCCAGGCGGCCGGCGAGATCCAGCGCCCGGACGTCGCTCCGTTCCTGCCAGCCCTTGGTCTTGACGAAGCCGTCCTCAGCATCCACCGCCACCACCACCCGCTCCGGCCCCAGCACGCCCAGGGCTCGCGACAGGAAGGCTTCGTCCTCCACGGCGCTTGTGCCGATGACAGCCTTGGCGACCTCGCTCTCCTCGATCAACCGAAGAGCCTCCTCAGTCCTGATGCCGCCCCCGGTCTCCACCGGGATCGGCACTGCCTCGGCGATGGCCCTCACCAGGGCGAAATTCCGCTGCACTCCCTCCCGGGCTCCGTCGAGGTCGACAACGTGCAGATAGCGAGCGCCTTCGCGCACCCAATGCTCGGCCATGGCCACAGGATCGTCCCCGAACACGGTCTCGTCGGCGAAGTCCCCTCGGCGAAGACGGACGCACCGCCCGCCCTGGATATCGATGGCCGGGATGAGTCGCATCAGCTCGCCGTCTGCATCAGCCCGCCGCCTGCATCAGTCGTCCACCAGCCCCGCCCGGCGGGCGAAGTTGCGATAGAACCGAAGCCCCAGACTGCTCGATTTCTCCGGATGGAACTGCACCGCCGCTACGTTGTCCACCTCGATGGCCGACGCGAAAATCACCCCGTCGTAGTCGGTCATGGCCAGCACGTCGGCAGGGGAGCGCGGCACCACCGCGTACCCGTGCACGAAGTAGAACGCCGAACCATCGGGGATCCCGTCGAGAAGATCGGAGCAAGTGCAGGCTTCCACCTGATTCCAGCCGATGTGCGGCACTTTCACCGTCGGCGGCAGTGCCCGGACGTCCCCGCGTACCAGTCCCAGGCCCGAGATACCCGGGTCCTCTTCGCTGCTCTCGAAGAGAAGCTGCAGACCCAGGCAGACCCCCAGGAATGGCACCCCGGCTTCGATCCGCTCCAGCAAAGGCTCGACCAGCCCTTTTTCCTCCAGCTGCTCCATGGCCGCGCCGAAGGCTCCTACACCCGGCAGCACCAGGCCGGAAGCGCTGGCCATCTCCGCGGCATCGTGCCCGACGATGGCTTCCACCCCCACGTGCTCGAAGGCTTTCTGTACCGAGCGGAGGTTCCCCGAGCCATAGTCGACGATGTAGAGCGACCGAGCTCCGGCCCCGATCCCGAAGCCGCTCACAAGACCCCTTTGGTCGAAGGCACGCCGCTGGCGCGGGGGTCGAACGAGACAGCCTGCCGCAACGCCTTGGCGAACGCCTTGAAGACCGCCTCGATGGTGTGGTGCGCGTCCCCCCCAGACAATACACGCACGTGCATAGTCATGCGGGCATTGTTGGCGATCGCCCGAAAGAACTCGGCCACGAGACTGCTGTCGAAGCCCGCGATACTCTCTCCCACCGGTCCGCCTTCATATGCAAAGTAGGGACGCCCGCTCAGATCGAGAGCGACCATCACCAGGGCGTCGTCCATGGGAACGACCATGTTCCCGTACCGGTAGACCCCTTTCTTGTCGCCCACCGCTTCGGCGAGAGCCAGGCCGAGACAGATACCCACATCTTCCACCGTGTGGTGTCCGCCGGTCTGCAGATCGCCGCTGGCCTCCACATGCAGATCGAACAGACTGTGACCTGCGAAGAGTTCCAGCATGTGGTCGAAAAATCCCAGGCCGGTGCCGATGGTCGCCTTGCCCGAGCCGTCGAGGCCGAGCCTGACCTTGACACTCGTCTCGCGGGTCTTGCGCTCTATTGTCGCCGACCGGCGAGCTGTATCGACGGGCCGCGTGGAGCTATCGGGCTGCACTGTCTCCTCCGTGGTCAGAGAGGGGCATGTCTTGCACAAATACCTGCCGTTGCCTGCGCTCGCCGGGGGTCGTGCCTCCGACCGCGTCAGCAACGCAGGGAGGATAGCATAGGGCCGATGCGCCTGGACCGAGAATCCCGTTCGCGCCGCGATGCCCGCTGGTGAAGGCCCTTTCCGTCAGTCGGTGGCCGCGGCGCGGAGCTCCGCCGAGATGCGGTGAAACACGAAACCCTCGCTGTTCGCGAGCTGCGCTAGGTGAGGCGTCAGCGCCTTCACGCCCTGCGGTGGCATCTCCACTGACGAAGAACTGCGCAGGAAGGTCAGCACCGAAAGCGGCGAGGAGAAGCGGGCAGAACCACCGGTGGGCAGCACGTGATTGCTACCGGCTACGTAGTCCCCGAAGGCGGTAGGGGTACGGTGGCCCAAGAAGACGGCCCCCGCAGACCGCACCCTGGGCAGGAAGCCGCGCGGATCCGCGACCTGAAGTTCCAGGTGCTCCGGCGCGTACGCATTGACCAGGAATGCGGCCAGGTCGAGGAAGTCTTCGCTCGGGGCGGGATAGAAGGCGGTCAGTCTGTCCCCAGCTTGGTCGGCGCTCCGGCGATCGTGGCCCGCACGGCCGCCGCAGCCACAACTGCACACGCCCGACTCCCGCATGCGTTCGACGGCTTGCGCCACCTCGAGGCAAAGCCCCTCTGATTCAGCCAACAGCACTGCCTGCGCTCCACTGCCGTGCTCTTCCTGGGCCAGCAGGTCGGCGGCGATCCAGGCCGGCCGCGCCGTCCTGTCCGCGACCACCAGCACCTCGCTCGGACCGGCCAGGTTATCGATGCCCACCGCGCCGTAGACCTGGCGCTTCGCCTCCATGACGTAGGCATTGCCCGGACCGCAGATGACGTCCACCCGAGGGACGGTCTCGGTCCCGTAGGCCATGGCCGCGATGGCCTGAGCCCCACCCAAGCGGAACACCCGCCGGATACCTACAAGCTGGGCTGCGGCCAGCACCGAGGGGTTCACGGACCCGTCCCGTCCAGGCGGGGTGCAGACGATGAGCTCTTCGACCCCGGCCACGAGTGCCGGGACCGCGTTCATGATCACCGTGGAGGCGTAGGAACCCAAGCCACCCGGGACGTACAGGCCGGCTCGATCCACCGGCAGGTGACGGATCCCCAGCTTCTGTCCCTGCGGGCCCTCCTCTTCCCAGTCGGGCGCCAACTCGTGCCTGTGGAAGAAGGTGCAGTTCTCGCAAGCCGTCTCCAGTGCCGTCAAGACCTGTGCGTCGACATCGCGGTACGCGGCCTCGAGGTCCTCCGTCCCTACCGCCAGCGCTGAGACGCTCGCGTCTTCCCAGTCGAATCGGGCCGTCGCCTCGACCAGGGCCGCATCCCCGCGGGCACGGACATCGGCGACCAGCCCGGCGACGACATCGGCGACCTCTCGATCGGCCGACTCCGGCGGCCGCAGAGCCCCCACCTCAGCAGGGACGGAGACGACACTCAACGCGACTACTCTCATGCTTTGGGCTCCCGGGCCTTCGAATCGCAGGAAACTCGGCTAAGGATACCGTAAGAGCCGCACCCCGCGACTGCGGGCTCCCGTCAACGGGTGAGCTCAACGGCCCGCGGCCAGGAATCTAGGAATGCAGTTTCCGAGCCGTTATACTGCCCACCGGATAACCGTACACCAGCGGAGCGAAAGAGCGAGGGGATTGGAACGCCGGCTCACCGTCGATATTCATAGGCGGCTCTCCTCTTTCACCTTGGACCTGACTCTCGAGGTGAAGGAGGAGGTCCTCGTCCTTTTTGGTCCCTCGGGCTCTGGCAAGACCATGACCCTGAATTCGATCGCCGGGCTGGTGACGCCGGATCAAGGCGAGATCGTCCTCGACGATCAGGTGCTGTTCCGCCGCGGGGCGGGAGGTGACCAGGTGAACGTGCCGGCACGCCGGCGGGGAGTGGGCTACGTGTTTCAAAGCTACGCCCTGTTCCCCCATCTGACCGTCCTCGAGAATGTCCGCTATCCGCTGGGTCGCGACTCCAACAGCCGGGAGCGTGCGCTGACCCTCATCAACCAGATGGGCCTCTCGCCCATGGCCGAACGCCTCCCCCGGCAGCTGTCGGGGGGCCAGCAGCAGCGAGTGGCGATAGCCCGGGCCCTGGCCAGGGATCCCGAGGTCCTGCTGCTCGACGAGCCGTTCTCCGCACTCGACACCGGGCTGCGGGAGAGGCTGCGGACGGATCTGCGGGCGCTCCAACTCGAGAGACGGCTCATCGTCATCTGCGTGACCCACAACGTAGAAGATGCATTCGCCGTTGGGGACCGGCTCGCCGTGCTGCGCGACGGCGAACTTCAGCAGGTCGGCGCCGTGGGTGACGTATTTCGCCGGCCCTCGAGCATGAGCGCTGCCGAGGTGCTCGCCATCCGCAACATCTTCCACGCCCAGGTCTCCAGCGCTACTGCCGATCACGTCAGCCTCGAGTGGGACGGACTGGGCCTGACCGCGCTGGCTCAGCCCTGCGTTCCGGGCGAGACCGTGCCGGTCTACATCGCCCCCGAGGATGTCAAAGTCCTCTACCCCGACCGGCCGGCACTGGGGGGGCTAGCTATGAACCAGTTGGACGCGAGAGTCCTGAGCGTCGACGACCGGCGGGATATGCGGGTCATCCGTGTGTCCCTGGGGAACGGCCACGAACTCGAGGCGAGGGGCGCGGCCTATTTCTATCAGGGGCTCGACTTGAGCCCGGGGGCTACCATCCGCGTCAGCCTCCGAACAGAGGGCCTACGCATCCTGCGCGAGGAGGAATCCCCTTAGGCTGCTCCGTTCCCGAACTCACTGGGTCTGCGCCAGCCATGCGTCCAGGGCCGGCCCCGCATCCGGGTGGAACGGCCTCGCGAAAGCTTCCGGGTACCTGGACCTGAGACTCTCCAGGTCGGTCTTCTCCACCTCCGCCAGGAAGCCGCTCACCACCATCCCCACCGCGTTCTTCGAAGTGGTATGTCCGGGCACGATGGCATTGATGTTTCCTCCCCGGTCCAGCGCGTCGGCTACGATGGGGTCGTACTTGGCTCCATGGTCCATGCTGACCGCCCCCGGGATGATGCGCTCGGTCACGTATGCGCCGGCCAGCACCGCTCCGCGCTCGTTGTAGATGGTCACCACGTCGCCGTGGCTGACGCCCCGGGCCGCGGCGTCCCAAGGATGGATCCAGAGGGGTTGGTACCGATACCCGTCCGGCCCGCTGACCTTGCAGGTCTCGATCTCGCGCAGCCAGGTGACGTCGTCATGCTGGGCGTGCACGCTCCAGCGGGGGTGGTTCGATACCACCAGCAGCGGGTACTTCTTGGCCCGGTCCGTACCCAGGGTCTCCTGGTGCGTCTCACCGGAAGGGATCCACTTGGGTACGGGCGGCCGCTCGGTGTCGTCGGGGAAGTGCTCCGCCAACCCCGTGGCGAAGAACTCGATCTTGCCAGTGGGCGTGCTGAGCGGGTGGCTCTCCGGATCGTCGTAGAAGCCGATCAGACCGGCCGGGACAGTCTCCCAGTCGGGATCGGTAGGCACGACCACGTAGCCCTGGTCGACGAACTGCTCCCAGGTGAGTCGGCCCTCGTTGGCCCGACCGCCAGCGGCCACGTCGCCGTCGGGCCCGGCGCCGCCGCTCTGCGGGCCCGCGGTCGACCCGCTTGGGGCAAGGTCGCCGACCCCAGAGGCCTCGAAGCCGAGGCGCCTGATGTCCTCGACCGACCTCCCTCCCGTGTACTCCTGCAGCAGTCCCAGTCGCTCCGCGATCTTGCACACGATCTCATAGTCGCTCAGCGATTCGCCCAACGGCTCAATGCACCGTTCCTCGGGGAACACGATGATCGACTGACCGCTGTAGAGGTCGGAATTGATGTCGTCTTCCTCCAACTTCGTGCTGACAGGTAGGATCACATCGGCCAGCAGGCAGTCGTTCTCGAGCCAGGGGTGCTGGGCGAACATGAATTCGATGTCGGGATGGCGCATGGCCCGCACGAAGCTGTTGCCATCGTTCCAGCAGGTCATGAAGCAGGGAGAATCGGTCCAGACCATGTGAATCCTGGAGCAGCCCTCGGCCGGATAGCGGTAATGGACGAACTGGTTCTCGCGAGGCGCCATCTCGTGCTCGTTACCCCACCACTCGCACGAGCCTTCCATGATGGCTTTCGGTAGAAGGGTCTTGGGCACGAAGGCATGGTTGGTATCCCCCCCGGTGCCCCCGGTATAGGCGGCCATGAGGCTGGGGATCCGGACGGGCTGGGGGCACCCGACCTGGGCCAGATCGTCCATGAAACCCCAGTCTTCGAGCTTGGCCTGATTGGCCCCAGGCTTGCCTAAGCCTTGCATGGCCAGACACAGCACCTGCAGGCGGGCGGGCTCGCTCGAGTAGGGTCCGCGGATGGCGGGTCCTCCGTTACCGATGGCCACGGTAGTCCGCTTCGAGGCCCATTCGCGTGCCAAAGCCTTGATGACACGCGCCGGCACGCCGGTGAGGGGGGCGGCCCACTCGGGGCTCTTAGCGATGCCGTCCTCCGCCCCCATGACGTAGGCCTCGAACTTGTCGACGCCATGGGCGTGGGTCGCCAGGTAGTCCTTGTCGTAGGTGCCGTCCTTGAACCATTGATGGGCGATGGCCAGATAGAGAGCGGCGTCGGTATTGGGAAGGATGGGGATCCACTTGTCGGCGTGCACGGCGGCCGCGTAGTTCAAATCGGGCGCTATATAGACCTGCTCGATCCCCAACTCGGTGAACCAGTAACTCAGCCGGCTCGGGAGTTGCCCCATCCACCCCCAGGTGGTGGTCTCCTGGTCGCAGCCCCAGAGCAACAGCAACTCCGTGTTCTTGGCGATGTCGTAGACCAGGTTGGCCTGAGGCACCTGCTGCCCCACCGGTTCCATGCCCCACACGTGCTTGGCTCCCCAGGACCAGCCTTCCCAGCTGTCCGGTTGCCGCGCCTGAAGCGTGTAGCCTCCAAACAGTTTCAGCAACTTCCGCCCGCAGCCGTGAGGCCCGTGGACCACCTTGTTCTCGCCGTGCTGGTCCGATTGATAGAGGATGGCGGTAGGCCCGTATTGCTCCCGCATCCGCAGCATCTCGCCGGTGATGATGTCGAGGGCCTCATCCCAGGAGATGCGCACGTACTTGCTGACCCCCCGGTTCTGTATGTTCCGCTCTCCCTTGGGATCGAAGTCCACCCGCTTCATCGGATAGCGCAACCGCCCCGGCGAGTGGACCCGTTTCTTGTACGCCAGGCTAAATGGAGGGATGAGGCTCTTTGTGGTCGGGGAGAACGACTTGCCCCGCGCAGTGATGGTCCACTGGCCCAACTCGTCGGCACGATACTTCCAGTCGTAGTGCATGGGCCGAATGCGTAGGATCTTGCCGTCCGCCACATCCACCATGCAGGAATTGGCGCCGTTGGCCACGCCGCAAAAGCTGATGTCCCGGATGAGGGTCTTCTCCGCGCCTCTCCCGTGGGTCCAGGGCGTCCCCGCTGCGGTGCTTTCCTCGTCCATTGCGCGCTCCTTGGAGATACCTCTACCTTCGATGAGACTATCAGGTAAGCGAGCAGCGTGCACCGGGAACGGCCGGCTCTCCCGGGCGAGCTGGCGGACTATTCGGACATCCCTGCGGAGGGAGACAGGGAGGCGCTACACCCAGTACCGGCTACTTCCTGGACCCGTTGCCGTTCGCCGACGACGACACCCCGTGCATCACGCAGCCCTCTCCCAACAGCTCCTTGAGCTCCGCGAATAGGCTGGCCTGCGGATCGACCCGATAGCCTTCGCCAAAACGAAGACGGCGAGCACCAGCTCCCGCCTTGACATACATGTCGACGCAACACTGCCCGGGAAAACGGGCGAGGATGCGCTTGAGGTCTTCGATCACCGCGCTGGGGAAGCGATCGCCGTCGACCGAGAGGGCCAGAGGCTCCAGGCCCGTCTTGGGTATGAAAGCTTCTATGGCCAGAGGGATGAACTTGGTCTCGGCCTCGTCCTTGTGATCGACCCGGCCCTTCATCTTGACGACCTTGTCCTCTACCAAGATCTCCTTGTTCTCCTGATAGATAGCGGGGAAACAGACGATCTCGACCGAGCCCTCCATGCCTTCGATGGTGACGAAGGCCATGAGCTCCCCCGATTTCTTGGTGGTGATCCTCTTGACCGCGCTCACCATGCCCACGATGGTAGTGACCGTGCCGTCGGGCACCTCTCTCAGCTGGGAGATAAGGTGCCCGGCTTCTCTGTGGACGTGATGCCGCAGGTCCTTGAGCGGATGGGAGCTCACGTAGAGTCCCAGCGTCTCTTTTTCCAGCGCTAGCAGCTCTTCCCGGCTGAAGTCGTCGGAGGAGATCTCCACCGGGGCGCTCCCATTGCTCCCCTTGGCGGCCGGCTGCTGCTCCGTCTCGACCATAAGGTCGAAGATGGAGCCCTGACCCTTGTCGGCGTCGGCCCGGGTCTTCTTCCCGTAGGCCATGGCCTGCTGCATAACAAGGAGCATCCCCCGCCGGGAGGGACCGACGGAATCCAACGCCCCGGATTTTATGAGGCTCTCAATGGCCCGCCCGTTGACTATGCCCAGGTCGACTCGCTCGCAGAAATCAAAGAGGTCCTGGAACGGGCCCCCCTCCCTCCGAGCATCGAGGATGTTGCGGATGGCGGTCTCCCCCACGTTCTTAACCGCGTTGAGGCCGAAGCGGATGCGGCCTTCGACTCCGCGGAAGTCGAGCACCGACTCGTTGATGTCGGGGGGAAGCACTTCGATGCCCATCTCGTTGGCCACGGTCACGTAGAAAGGCACCTTGTCCTTGGTGTCCATAACGCTCGAGATGAGTGCCGCCATGTACTGCACCGGGAAGTTGGCCTTGAGATAGGCGGTGCGATAGGAGATGAGCGCGTAGCAGGCGGCATGGGACTTGTTGAAGGAGTAGTCGCCCGCCTTCTCCATGAGCGACCACAGGTGGTCGATCACACGCGGGGCCGTGCCCGAGGCAGCCGCCCCGGCACGGAACTTGGGTTCGAGCTGATCCATCTTGGCCCGGATCTTCTTACCGATAGCCTTGCGCAGGTCGTCCGCCTCCGCAGGCCTGAACCCACCGATGCGCTTGGAGATCTCCATCAGCTGTTCCTGGTAGATGGCCACCCCGTAGGTGGGGCTGAGGATGGGCTCCAGCCGCTCGTCTTCGTACCGGATGCTCTCGGGCGCCCGCTTGTTGCGCGCGTACTGGGGGATAAACTCCATGGGGCCCGGCCGGTAGAGAGCCACCAAAGCGATCAAGTCGTCCAACCGCGTTGGCTGGATATCCCGCAAGGCCTCGCGCATTCCGCTGGACTCGAACTGGAACACCCCTTCGGAATCGCCCTTGGCCAACATCTGGTAGGTGGCAGGGTCGTCCAGGGGGATGGACTCGATGTCGAAGTCCGGCTGCCCCCCTTCCCGAATGATGCCCACGGCGCTGTCGATCACGTCCAGATTGCGGAGACCCAAGAAGTCCATCTTGAGCAGACCCAGCTTCTCCACGTCCCCCATAGAGACCTGGGTGACCACCTCCGCGTCGCCCTTCTGCATGAGGGGCAGATGCTCGGTGAGCGGCCCCTTGGAGATGACCACACCCGCAGCGTGGATGGAATCCTGGCGGATGAGGCCCTCGAGGGGCCGGGCCATGTCGACGACCTCGCGGACCACTTCGTCGCTGTCGTAGGCTGTGCGCAGCTCGCACTTGGGGTCTTTCAGACAGGCATCCAAGGTGATGTTGAGCACCTCGGGCACCAGCTTAGCGATGCGGTCGGCTTGCCCGTAAGGCACGTCCATCACCCGGGCGGCGTCGCGGATGGCCTGCCTGGCCTTGATGGTGCCGAACGTGGCGATCTGAGCCACCCGGTCGCGACCGTACTTCCCGGCCACGTATTCGATCACCTTCTCCCGACCGTTCACGGAGAAGTCGATGTCGATGTCGGGCATGCTGATGCGGTCGGGGTTGAGGAAGCGTTCGAACAGCAGGTCGTAGACGATGGGATCGAGGTCGGTGATGCCCAACAGGTACGAGACCAGCGACCCCGCGGCCGAGCCGCGGCCGGGACCGACCGGTATGCCCGCTTCCTTGGCGAAGGTGACGAAGTCCCATACGATGAGGAAGTAGGGCGGAAAGCCCATCTTCTCCACCACGGCGAGTTCGCTCTCGAGCCGCTCTCTGATCTCCGGCGTGACCGCGTCGCCGTAGCGGCGGGCCAACCCCTTCTCGCACTGCTCGCGCAGGTAGGAAGCCTCGTCGTATCCCTCGGGCACGGGGAAATGAGGTATGAGCATCTCGTCGAGGGCGATGTGCACGTTACAGCGGTCGGCCACTTCGAGCGTGCTCGCCAGAGCGCCGGGGTGATCGGGGAAGGCGTCCCTCATCTCTGCTTCGCTCTTGAAGTAGAACTCCTGCGAGTCGAAGCGCAGCCGGTTCTCCTCCGACAGGCGCGACCCGGTTTGGATGCAGAGCAGCACGTCGTGGGCGCCGGCGTCCTCCGCCCGCAGATAGTGCACGTCGTTCGTCGCCACCATCTTGAGTCCGGTGCGCTCGGCCAGCTCCGCCATCCGGGGATTCACATCTGCCAACTCGGCGATGCCAGTCTGCTGGATCTCCAGATAGACGTTGCCTTCACCAAAGATACCGACAAGCCGGTCGACCTCAGCCTCCGCGGCGGTGGTCTGCCCGTTCTGTAGGGCGCGCGACAACCGGCCGCTGGCACACCCCGACAGGCAGATGAGCCCATCGGCGTGCTCCCTCAGGAGTCCGTAGTCGATGCGCGGCTTGTAGTAGTAGCCTTCCAAGAAGGCGAGGCTACCCAGTTTGAGCAGGTTGCGATATCCGGTGTCGTCCCGCGCGAGCAGGGTGAGATGCCAGCGCTCCTCGTTCATCCCCTCCTTGCGGAAACGATCCTCCACCACATACGTTTCGAGCCCGATGATGGGCTTGATCCCCGCCTTGCGGCACTGCTGGTAGAACTGGATGATGCCCGAGAGCACCCCGTGATCGGTGATGGCCAAAGCAGGCATGCCCAGTTCCGCCGCCCTTGCCACCAGACCGTCCACTTTGCAGGCCCCGTCCAAGGCAGAGTAGTGGGTGTGAACATGGAGATGGCAGAAGCCGGCCGACGGCCGGGTGGACTCCGTCACGGCAAGCGTGGCAAAGGCTGCATCCTCCTCAGGGAGCGCCGCGTCGAAGTCCTCATCGCTCGTCGTGTCTGGTTCTTCCAGGGGCGCTTCCACCTCGTTGGCAAGCCCGGCCTCGTCCCTGCTATCGGTCGCGGGATCAGTCACCGCCGCTGTAACAGTCTCAGCCGCAGTAACGTCAGCATCGGTTTCCCCTGCAGAATGCGGAAAAGCGGACGACAAGACCACGTGTCTCCTTGGAAGATACCCCAGGGCGGACGCCCCTCTATCGCTCGATTCTACCCGAAGGTCCCGGCGCCCTCAAGCCGCAATGACGGCTGGTGGTGAACAAAATCCGCTGAGAGCGGGTTTCCTCAAACCCCGGAGAGGCTTCCCGGCCACGCTCTCGACGAGACGGCGGCCCCGCTCCGTGATCCGCGTCGCACCTCGAACGCCAGGTGCGGTGGGCGGACATCTGTGCGTCGCGGCTCGCGAAGTGGCCGCACCAAGACCGAGTCCTAGGTCAGTGCTCGGACGATGTCCGCCTCTTCGGGGAACTCGCGCAGGAGCGTCTCGCGGTCTGCCAACTCGAAGTCCTCGTACTCGAAGCCAGGCGTGACCACGCAGCTCGCGAGGGTCCAGTCCGGACCGCCGCCCGCCACCTGGCCCGGCGCCACCCTGACGCCCAGCCACGTGCCTGCCGGTACGACTACCTGAGTGTGCTCCTGCCCAAGCATATTGGATGGCGGCCGCCTCTCCCCCCCGGCAGCTTGCTCGAGCATCACCATCTCCGCCCGGGACCCCGCATGGAAGAACCAGATCTCGTCGGCGCGGAGACGATGGAAGCGGCTGGGATCCGACCCGGCGAGCAGATAGACGATCGCCGTCGCCAGCGACCGCACGCCGAATTCGGTGTGGACCGTCATGGGTGACCGGTATGTCTCGTGAAAGTAACCGCCCTCTCGATGTGGCTCGAGCCCTAAAGCCTCGGCTACCTCGGCGGCCGACGCCGTGGGCGGCAAGCCGCCAAGGGCCGACCGGCAGGCGGTCGAGAGCCCAACCCAAGAGAGGGCGGCCGTCTCCTCGCCTGGGGGTGTTCCGGTCACTCTTGCTCCAAGTCGAAGGGTTTGGCCGACCTATGTGGGGTTGGTCGCCTGTCCACCATATTCTCCCCTGCCGTGTATCGATACACATATCATCTTCGATCGAAGAAGAACACCCCGCAGCCGGGAAGGTGCATCCAGTGCCCTCTCTTTTTGAGGTTTCTGGCAGGTGTCCGGTGCTTCCCGGTACATGGTGATACATCTCGGAGAATGACGGTCCTTCCGCCGTCTACGCCTCCCATGTCGGCAAAACGCAAGCAACGCGCGCGAAGGGACCTTGCCCGTCGGCGGTCTGCAGCTTCGCTGATTGGCGCGTTGCTCATCCGGCGCGAAGGCACCTCCGGTTCGGAGCGAGGCAGCGCCGCTGATCTATTGCGCGGAGTCCAGAGGATCACCGTTGCTTGCGCACGTTTTGCGGCATACACTGGCTAGGGAGCGAGCGCCCCCGAAGCCGTGTTCTTGCCGACGCCGGGACCTAGAGGCTCGAGTGGAAGCATCACTGTTGGCGACGAAGACCCTGATTCCTCCCCCGCGGCCGCGGCTCGTGTCGCGTCCGCGGTTGGTCGAGCGGCTGCAGGAGGGCCTGGGCTACGACCTTGTCCTGGTCTCGGCGCCGGCCGGATTCGGCAAGACCACACTCGTCAGCGAGTGGGCCCGCCAGGATCGGCGGGGAGTGCGCACCTGCTGGGTGTCACTGGATGAGGGCGACAGTGACCCTGTCCGCTTCTGGGAGTACCTCGTTTTCGCGCTTCAGCGGTTCCGGCCCGGGTTGGGGGACAAGGTCCTGGCTTCGCTTCATTCGCCGCAGCCGCCGCCGGCCCAGGCGGTGCTCATAGCCCTGATGAACGATCTGGTCGACCTGTCTGAAGATCTGGTCTTGGCTTTCGACGACTTCCAGTTCGTTTCGTCTCCGGATGTGCACGACGCCCTCGCCTATCTGCTCGATCACCTTCCGCCGCGAGTGCACCTTCTGATCGCCACTCGAGCAGACCCGCCCCTGCCCCTGGCCCGGCTTCGGGGTCGGGGCCAGATGCTGGAGATTGGCGCGGACGATCTGCGCTTCACGGTCGAGGAGACGGCCGAGCTGCTACGGGAGCTGAGGGGGACCCAGTTGCCCGCGGACCAAGTGGAAGCGCTGACCGAGCGCACAGAGGGCTGGGCGGTGGGGCTCAAGATGGCGGCTCTATCCATGGGCCAGCAGGAGGATGTCTCAGGGTTCATCAAGAGTTTCGCCGGGAGCCAGCACTATGTCATGGACTACCTTATCCAGGAGGTCCTACAACAGCAAACAGGCGACGTGCAGGATTTCCTGCTCAGAACCTCGGTGCTGGAGAAGCTCACCGCACCCTTGTGCGACGCCGTCACCGGCCGCACCGACAGCCAGGAGCTCCTTCCGGCGTTGGAGCGGGCAAACCTGCTCCTCGTTCCCCTCGACGAGTCGAGACAGTGGTTCAGATACGAGCATCTCTTCTCCGACCTCCTTCGCCACCGATTAGCGAACGTCGCCGGAGAGGAGGATGTCGCCGAGCTGCACAGGCGGGCCAGCCGCTGGTACAAAGCCAATGGCCTCCTGAGGGAGTCGATAGACCACGCCTTGGCCGCCCAGGACTGGGAGGCGGCTGCGGACCTCCTCGTTGAGGTCGCCGACAGATACGGAGAAAGGGGCGAGTGGGTCACTCTGAGAGCCTGGCTGCAGGCTCTCCCCGAGGAGATCCTGCGAACCAAGGGGACACTCTTCGGCGGCTACGTCTTCGCGCTGATACTCACCAGCCGGCTCGACGAGGCCGAGGCGCTACTCGACCGCGTGGAGCCGACCGTCGGCGAGGACCACGAAGAGCGAGCCAGGATCACTGCCTCCCGTTCGATTATCGAGAGCAATCGCGGCAACATCGTCCGGAGCGTAGAACTTGCCCACGAAGCCCTTCCGGTGCTGTCGGCTTCTGACGCAGGAATGCGGGGCGTTCTCAGTGTGAACCTCGGGATGGCGTATTGGGAACCGGGCAGGTTGGAGGAGGCCGAGGCGCTCTTGTGGGAAGGCTATCGCAACGCGATGAAGACCGGGAGCCCCTACACCGCCATGGGGGCACTCGAGTGGCTCGCGGACATCGGTCGCTGCCGCGGGAACCTGTCCCGCTCGGTGGAGCTTCATGAGCAGGCTCTGGAATTGGCGCAGATGTCACCGGCCGCCGCGAGCGTCCACCTGGGGCTGGCTGGGGCACTCTACGAAGGCAGTGAACTCGAGTCGGCGATGGCCCACTGCACCATCGGGTTGGATCTCAACCGCCTGGGGGGCCATCGGTTTACGCAGGGGGGCCTCCTCATGTACAGCATGCTGATCGCCACGGCGATGGGCGATGAGGCGCGCGCCCTGCAGGCGACGGAGCAGTTCGACCAGCTTGTTGCCCGGAACTCACGCGGCCAGGCGACGCATCACATGCAGCTTGCGTCGCGGCAAGGTGATCTGGCCGAGGCGTCACGCTGGGGGGACCGGCTCATGCGTCTTGACGGCGAGAGCCCGATCGGACATTTGGACCGACTACCACTTATCCAACTTCTTGGGATTCTGGGGAGAAGGGAAGAGGTCGCTCAGCAGATAGACCGCCTCTACCGGACCGCTGGGATGGAGCCGCTGGCCCCGGAGTGGAAGGGCTGGTTGATCACGGTCCGGGCCGCACAAGCGCTGGTGGCGTCGGACCAGGAGGAGGCTCTCGGGTTCCTGGCGGAAGCTCTGCGGGCGGGTGAGCCTGAAGGCTGGATCCGTTCCCTTGTGGACATGGGGCCACGGCTGGCCCCGCTCCTTCGCAAGGCGGTTTCTGAGAAGATCTGCCCGGACTACGCCGCCAAGCTGCTCACGATCATGGAAGCGGAACAACGCCGCAAGACAGACACGGGGAGATCGTCGCGGCCGTCCCCGATCTACGCGGTCTTGACCGAACGCGAGCTCGAGGTACTGCGATTGGTGGAGGCGGGGATGTCCAATCGGCAGATCGCCGGCAAGTTGTTCATCAGCCTCGGCACGGTCAAGGTACATCTGCACAACATCTCAGAGAAGCTGAACACAACCAGCCGCACGGGGGCCGTTGCCCGGGCCAGGGAGCTAAAACTGCTCCAGTAGTTACCGCGCAATCTCCGGCCGGCCGTAGCCGCCTCCCGCCTTACTCCGGCGGCAATTGCCCGTACTGAAGCGCGGACGTCCACGCCCACCCTTCTGCTGCGCCACGCCCAGAAGAAATACCACAGGACCCCCAGGGCCCCGGCGCCAACGAGAAAGTAGATCTGCTTGAAACCTCCCACGGCGGGTCGCACCTGCGGGTCGATGAACTGGTAGTAGAGTAAGACACCCGTGTAGAGCACCCACACGGCGCTGGCGATGCAGATCACCGGGATGCCGGCGATCTTCCATCCGCGATAGGGGGACGAGTTCCAGATGTCGCGGGTCTTCTTGCGGTAGGGCAGCACCAGACCCGAGAGCCCGGTGACGAGGTACACGCCGATGAGAAAGACACCTACCCCAACGAACAGATTCATCGTCGGCAGCCAGATTACATAGATCACCAGGCCGATGAGGCTTAGGACAAGGTAGGCCAAGAAGTCCCACACCGGCGTGGCCGTACGGGGGTTCACACTGGTGAGCCACTTGGGGCCCATCCGGTCCATGCCCCAGGCGAACATGGTCCTACTCAGAACAACGAGCATAACGGCCATGAGCCAGAACGAGGTCAGGAGAAACGTCAGGCTGGTCACGACGCCGACGGCCCGGTTGCCATGGGCGGCGATGACGGCTAGGTTGGTGGCGTTACCGGTCGGGTATGGTTGCAGCCCAATGACGTAGTTGGTCGCGCCGGCGGCCAGGAGCCTGTAGCCCACGGTGTGGTAGAGGGCGGCAAAGAAACCGGCACCGATGGCCGCCGACACCGCGATGGAGGACCAACCGGCCACGAGCGTGCTCCTCTCCGGGCGCTTGACCTCACCTCCCAGGTAGACCACCACGAAGGAGATGAGAAGCAGCGACATCGAGCCTGTCAAACCGAAGGTATCGTGCCAGTTCCAGGTCTGGGGTAGGGGCACGCCTATGGTCGTCTCCACCGCCCCCAGGAAGCTCTGATAGTCGAGGGTGTGGTGTTGGACCGCGTACTCGTTCCAGCTTTGGATCAAGCCGGCCTGTGAGGTGGAAAGGAGGATGGCGATCCAGAGCAGCGGTACTCCTATGCCGAGGACCAACAGGGGCCACTGGATGAGGTTGAAGACCCGCATGCCGAACGTCACCACCACGAAGGCCAGCACCAGCCCGACGGCGCCCACCAGTATCGGGGCGCAGCGGCTGCCAAGCCAGATCGCAGCCCCATCCCAGCCCGTGACCGCGGATATGCTCTGGAGGCTCCTGGTCATGATCAGGCAAGGGAAGAAGCTGAGGCACAGCCCCCCGAGGAAGGCGGCAGCACTGGCAGCCAGGGCCACCGGGGCGCCGAGGATGCGGGAGTTGAACACGTACTCGCCGCCACTGCGCGGCATGGTCCCGCTCAGGATGCCCCACATCAGCGGACCGAATACCCCGACCGTCACAAACGAAAGACCGAGGGCGATGAGCAGGTTGCCGCGGGGGAAGAGGGCCAGACCATATACCGAGGCAAAGAAGATGCCCCAACACGGCTGGATGTACATGACCGACAGCGCGAACAGATCGCGGGTGGAGATACCGCGGGTGAGACCGCTGGCCTTGCGCGCGAACGAGAATTCCGTCGACATCGGGGTCTCTCCCTTGCCACCGACTGTCGCTCCTACTGCGCCAGCCTCGATGCCGCTCGTACCGCTCCATTGCAATCCTGTGGACAGCTACTATCCCAATATACAGCAATGGCCTGGTTAGTCAATCTGTCGGTGTCACCGTGGCAGAACAAACCCTCGGATTTATGTCGGGTGCGATAGTATGGCCGACCTCACCAGCGAAACACTCATCTGGAAGGCGGCCGCCCCGGTCCTCAGCCTTCAGGGGGCGGCGTCAATCATCCGACGGAGAGTGCGGGCGGCGGACGAGGCCGTCTCCCGGCTGCTCCAACGACTGAGCGCGAAACCGCGCCGGATCGCCGTTGCCCGAGCGCCTCTTCCGGCCTACACTGACTATGAGGCTGCAAAGGGGCGAACGGCCCTGAAGCGTTCAGCACCCTTCCAGGCCATGTTCGTGTCGACGCCGGGACCTGGGGGCTTGATTGGAAGCATCACTACTGGCGACGAAGACCTTGATCCCTCCCGCGCGGCCGCGGCTGGTGCCGCGCCCGCGCCTGCTCGAGCGACTCGAGGAGGGTCTATCCTACGACCTCATCCTGGTCTCAGCCCCGGCCGGGTTCGGCAAGACCACCCTTGTCGGCGAGTGGGCCCGCGCGGAGCGGCCGCAGGTGCACACCTGCTGGCTGTCGCTGGACGAGGGCGATCGCGACCCGGTGCGCTTCTTCGAATACCTCATTCTTGCGCTGCAACGCTTTCAGCCCGGGTTGGGCGAGAAGGTCTTCGCGGCGCTTCGTCTCCCCCAGCCGCCGCCGGCTCGCTCAGTGCTCACAGCTCTCATGAACGAGCTGGTCGGCCTGTCTGAGGATCTGGTCCTCGTGCTGGACGACTTCCAGTTCGTCACCTCGGCCGACGTCCATGAGGCCGTCTCCTATCTGCTTGAACACCTGCTGCCGCGCCTACATCTGCTCCTTGCCACCCGGGCCGACCCACCCCTGCCGCTGGCCCGGTTGCGCGGTCGGGGGCAGCTGCTCGAAATCGGGGCCGACGATCTGCGCTTCACCAGCGAGGAGACGGCCGAACTTATCAGGGAGCTGAGAGGGGCTCCCCTCACCGCCGGCCAGGTGGAAACGCTCACCCAGCGCACCGAGGGCTGGGCCGTGGGCCTCAAGATGGCGGCCCTCTCCATGGGCGAAGAGAAGGACGTCTCAGCGTTCGTCGACAGTTTCACCGGGAGCCAGCGCTATGTCACCGACTACCTCATCGAGGAGGTGCTCGAGCAACAACCCGCCGAGGTCAAGGACTTCCTGCTTCGGACTTCGGTCCTTGAGAGGCTGACCGCTCCCCTCTGCGACGCAGTCAGCGGCCGCACGGACAGCGACACCCTCCTTCCGGCTCTCGAGCGTGCCAACCTCCTCCTTGTCCCCTTGGACGAGTCGAGACAGTGGTACAGGTACGAGCACCTCTTCTCCGATCTGCTTCGCCACCAACTTACCAGAGCCGCGGGAGAGGAGGCTGTCGCCGACCTGCACCGCCGCGCCAGCGCCTGGCACAAGACCCACGGCTTCCCCGGGGAGGCGATCGACCACGCCTTGGTTGCCCGGGATTGGGAAGGGGCCGCGGACCTCCTCGCGGAGGTCGCCTGGCGGTATGCGAATGCGGGGGAGATCACCACACTGGGCGCCTGGCTCGAGGCCCTCCCCGAAGAGGTCCTGCTGACTAGGCCGGCGCTCTGCTGTATGCACATCTTCCCGCTGATGCTCACCGGCCGGCTCGACGAGGCGGAAGCGTTCGCCGACCGCATGGAGTCGGCGTGGGGCGAGGACCCCATACAGTACGCCAGGATCACCGCCTGCCGGTCGGAGTTGGCGGGCTTTCGCGGTGACGTCGCGCGAAGCATAGAACTGGCCCAGAAGGCCCTTCCGCTCTTGCCGGCCTCCGATGAAGTCCGGGGTGGTCTCAGCATGAGTCTCGGGTTGATGTATTGGGGACTGGGCCGTTTTGAGCAGGCCGAGCCTCTTCTGTGGGACGGGTATCGCGTCGCTACGCAGGCAGGAGACCTCCATACCGCCATAACATCGCTCGTGATTCTCGCGTACATGGCTCGCTCCCGCGGGAACCTGTCCCATAGCGTGGAGCTTGGTGAGCAGGCTCTGGGGTTGGCGTCGGGATCTCCGGTCAGTGTGGGCGCCCACTTGGCGCTGGCCTGGATCCTCTACGAGCGCAACGAACTCGAATCGGCGCTGACTCACACCACCATGGGGTTGGACCTCAACCGGCTGCTCGGCGACAAGGCTACGCAGCTGATCCTCCTCTCGCTCCGCACGTGGATCGCCATGGCGTCGGGCGACGAGACCGGTGCCCGGCAGGCGACGGAGCAGTTCGACCAGTTGGTTGCGGGGGAGCCACGCGTCCAAGCTGTAGCTGTGTATCGCACGCAGCTTGCGCTGCGGCAAGGCGATCTGGACGAGGCCTCACGCTGGGGAGACCGGCTCATGCGTCTGGATGGCGAAATGCCGCTTGGGTTCTTGGAACGGCTAGTCCTCATCCGAGTCCTTGGTGTCTTGGGCAAAAGGGAAGAGGTCTCGGAGCAGATAGAACGCCTCTACCGGAACGCCGGGTTGGAGCCGCTGGCCTCGGAATGGAAGGGCTGGTTGATCTGGGTCAGGGCCGCACAGGCGCTGGTGGAGCCAAACCCGGAGGAGGCCCTCGGCTTCCTGGCGGAAGCTCTTAGGGCGGGAGAGCCTGAGGGCTGGACCCGCCTCTTCGTGGACATGGGGCCGCGGCTGGCGCCTCTCCTGCGCAAGGCGGTCTCCAAGGGGATCTGCCCGGACTACGCCGCCAAGCTGCTCACCATCATCGAGGCGGAGGAGCGACGCAGGGCACAAGCGGGCAGATCCGCGCGGTCCTCCCCCATCTACGCGCTGCTTACCGAGCGCGAGCTTGAGGTGCTTCGACTGGTAGGGGCCGGCATGTCCAACCGGCAGATAGCCGCCAAGCTGTTTGTCAGCGACGGCACGGTCAAGACACACCTGCACAACATCTCCGAGAAGCTGAACGCCACCGGCCGCGCGGGCGCATACGCCCGCGCCAAGGAGCTGCGGCTGCTGTAGCGAGGGGATCCGAAGCTCGGAGAGCTCGCGCCTCCCGCGCAACCGTTACGATCGGGCGGCGGAATGCCCTGTTCGGCGGTATCTCAACCACCGAATCTATCCTTTGGCGTATTCAAACTATATCCGGGTCTGCTCCAGACTGAAGTTGCAGCAAGGGCCACGGCCACGGGAGCAACCGATGGAACTGGTGGAGATCCACGTCAAGGGCCACATCGCCACGGACTGGTCGGACTGGTTGGGCGGTCTGACCATCTCCCACACCCAACAGGGCGAGACGGTCATGAGCGGGACGGTGAGAGACCAGGCGGCGCTGCGCGGCCTACTCGACCGGATCGCGGACCTTGGCCTCCGGCTGTCCTCGGTCGCATCCACAGAGACACCAGAAACGACCGGACGTTCGAGCGCGTGACGCTATCTGACACTGCCTGAGAAAGGAGCACCCATGAAACGCAGACACACAATCACGCTGATCACCATGCTGGGGCTGGCCGTGCTTCTCACGGTCGTCCTCCTCGCCACCCTGGTCGGGCCGGCGAGCGCTGCCACGGGTGAGAGGGTCGACTTCCAGGCGACCGGAGCCCTGTCTCCGTGCTGCAAAGACAGTGGAGGAGACCCCTCGGATCCCAGCCAATGGCTGTACTACGACGAGTGGTATGGACCGAACGGACTCCATTGCACCTACGACTGGCTCTGGCAGGGGCAGTATCTTCTCCCTGTCAACGGGACCGGGTCCATCCCGTTCCTGACCGGCTTCCTGTATGACCACGTAAACGCGGTGGACGAGCGCGATTCGTCAGGAAACCTGCTGTGGGGGTTCAGGTTCCACAAGGGGACGCTCCACGTGGGGTGCGACAGCCTGGACGACGTTACCTACACCACGCCGATCTGGAGGGTCTACTGCACCGGCAAGATGGAAGCGGACGGGACGACCAGCTACAAGAGCGTGGCCTATGGGGTGGCCGGGGCTGTGGACGGCTGGGAAGCGCACTGGACCGGCAAGGTGAATCTGGAGACCGGCTTGTGCGACATCAGCGGCTACTATGTGATGCAGTGAGGTCGAGCCCCGCTTGGCGCCACGGCGTCGCGAATGCCGGTGATGCCAGGGCGGGACGACCACCTGCGAGGCCGCACGTGAGAGGGAGCCTGAAGGCTCCCTCTCCGCTACTCAGGCGCCGACGTAAGCCCGGCGCTCACTCCCGGCAGAGGTTGCTGTGGGTGTTGTCGTGAAGGTTGTCCGTCCCCAGAGTGACTGAAGCCAGGCTGTCCACGCAGATGCCCGGCGGGGGTGTGCCGTGGCCTGTCACCAGGGGCCTCGGGTCACCGGCGGCAGGCCGTGGTGATAGTTGCCTTGTGCGCGCGGACCGAGGGCAAGTCACGGAAGTTGGAGGCGCCGCAACCGCCCAAGCTTCAGGGGCAGGCAGGAGGACCTGCGCAGGAAGGCCAGAGGCCAGTCCTCCCGATCCCACCGATGCCGGAGGCGGGAGTCGAACCCGCACGGGCGTAGCCCTACCGTGGCTAAGTCGGCAATGCTCTAACGCTGATGCACCTGTTTCATGGCTCCAGCTCCACCGTGTTGCGCAGGTAGCCCACGCCGTCTATCTCGATCTCCACCACGTCCCCGGGGTGTAGCTCGCCCACCCCGGACGGGGTCCCGAGCATGATCATGTCACCCCGCTCTAGGGTCATGGCCTGGCTGACGATCGAGATGATCTCGAAGGGATCGCGGATCATGTCCAGGATCTGCGCTTCCTGGCGCAACTCCCCGTTGACCCGGGTACGCAGCCAGGCTTCGGGCAGAGGCAGCTCTGACTCCAGATACGGACCCGCTACCGCGAAGGTGTCGAAGCCTTTGGCCCGCCACCACTGCTTGTCCACCTGCTGCAGATCCCGCTCGGTCACGTCGTTGGCGCAGGTCCAACCCAAAACGGCCCTGCGCGCCTCCTGGGGCGTCACCCTGCGGGTGTCGCGCGCTATCACCACCGCCAGCTCGCCTTCGTACTCCACGCGGGTGGCGTCCTTCGGGTAGACGATGGTCTCTCCATGCCCGATGAGGCTCGAGGATGGTTTGAAGAACAACAAAGGATGCGGTACGTGATCGTCCTTACGGGGCGGCGCGGGCTCTCCCCGCAACCGGGTGATCATCTCCTTGATGTGCTCGCGGAAGTTCCAGCCAACACCCAGGATCTTGCCGGGGGCGGCCGGAGGCAACAGGGTAGCCTCGGTCTCCAGGATGACCGTCCCCGCAGGAACCGCATCGCCGAGCCCCGCGGGTGGCGCTTCGACCAAGTAGCCGTTGCAGGTGACCGTCGCCTCGTACACTTCACCTCGGTACTGGATGCGGGCCAGCTTCATCTTTTCTCCTCAGTGTCGGTTTCCGGGGCGCTCCGGGCTTCAGGCGCGGACCCGGTCTCGGTCGAAGGTCCCCTAACGGCAGAGCGCAGCAGGCCGAACGATATCGAGTCGACCAGGGCCTGCCACGAAGCCTCCACCACGTTCACTCCCACCCCTACGCTGCCCCAGGTCTCCCGGCCGTCCGAACTGTCGATGAGCACGCGGGTGTTGGCGGCGGTGCCCTTATCCTCGTCCAGGATCCGCACTTTATAGTTGACCAGCCGGATGTCGTGCACGTGCGGGAACTTGCGCTCGATGGCCATACGAAGCGCCTTGTCCAGAGCATTCACCGGACCGTTGCCTTCGGCGGTCTCGATGAAACGGTCGCCCCCGACGTGCACTTTGACGGTGGCTTCGCTGATGGTCGTGCCGTCCTCCCGCTTTTCCACGATGATGCGGAAGGTCTCCAGGTGGAACAGCTCCACTTTGAGCCCCATCTCGGTGCGCACCAGCAGCTCGAAAGAGGCGTCGGCGGCTTCGTAGTGATAGCCGGCGTGCTCCTTCTCCTTGACCCGATTGAGCACCCTGTCGAGAAGCTCTTTCTCCTCCTGCAGGGGATAGCCCAGTTCCTGGGCCCGCTGGGCGATGGTGGCCCGGCCGGACAACTCCGATACCAATACGTGGGGAGCGTTGCCCACCAACGCCGGGTCTATGTGCTCGAACGTACTTGGATCGCGCTCCACAGCGGCCACATGCATGCCGCCCTTGTGAGCGAAGGCGTTCCGGCCCACGTAAGGCTGATGGGGTTCGGGCGCTACGTTACAGAGCTCCGCCACGAAGTGGGCCGCATCGGTCAGCTGGGCCAGGTCGCGATCGGAGACGCAGTCGAGACCCATCTTGAGCTTGAGCGCGGGGATGATCGCGCACAGATCCGCGTTGCCGCAACGCTCCCCATAGCCGTTGATGGTCCCCTGCACCACGTCGGCGCCCCGTTCCACGGCAACGAGCGAGTTCGCCACCGCGCAGCCGGCATCATTGTGGGTGTGTATGCCCACCCTGCACACGCCGCCCACCTCGGAGACCACCCTCTCCACCACCTGCGCCACCTGCATGGGCAGGGCGGCCCCGTTGGTGTCGCACAGGCAGACGGCCTCCGCCCCGGCCTCCGCCGCCGCCCGGAGGCAGGCCAGAGCGTACTCGGGGTGGTCGGCATAGGCATCGAAGAAGTGCTCCGCGTCGTAGAAGACGCGCTTCTCTCGAGCACGGAGAAAGGCCACCGATTCGGCGATCATGCGCAGGTTCTCATCCCGATCCACCCGCAGGACCTTCTGCAGGTGCAGCTCCCAGGTCTTGCCCACAACGGCGGCGATCGGAGCCCAGCATTCAGCAAGCGCTCGGAGTTGGACGTCTTCCCCAGCGGATACCCCCCGACCCCTGGTCATGCCGAAGGCCGCCACCACGGCACCGCCGAGCCGCTGCCTCTCTAGCTCTCTGAAGAACTCCTGGTCCTTGGGATTCGAGCCCGGAAAACCGCCCTCGATCACGTGGACGCCGATGTCGGCGATCCGCACGGCGATGCGGACCTTCTCGTCCACGGAGACGCTCATCCCTTCGCGCTGCATCCCGTCGCGGAGCGTGGTGTCGTACAGCAGCAGGGGGGATGCCTCCTTCATCGCCGGCCGAAGGCTACCCGACGTTATCCGTTGACCGGGGTGCCGGTGCTCAGCGCATACTCATGGAAACGGGAGACGATCTGCCGGGTGATGGGTCCGGGGATACCGGCGCCTATAGGCCGCTTATCGACCTCCACCACCGGGCCCACCTCCGCTGCCGTACCCGTCAGGAAGGCCTCATCGGCGTTGTACACGTCGTAGAGCGTGTAGAAGCCCTCCTCGGTCTCCAATCCCATATCTGTGGCCAGCCTCAGCACCACCCCCCGGGTGATGCCGCGCAGGGCCCCCAGAGACGGGTGGGGGGTCATCAACTTGCCCCCCTTCAGCAGGAAGAAGTTGTCGGCGGTCAATTCGCAGACGAAGCCGGCGGTGGTGAGGAACAGCCCCTCGTTGACGGGCCTTCCCCTCAGCTCCAGGGCGCCGTAGATGTTGTTGAGGTAGTTGAGGCTTTTGACGGCCGGGTTGATGGCCTGCGGATCGTTGCGGCGCGTGGCCAGGGTCACCACCTTGAAACCTTTTTCGTAGACCTCAGCCGGGTAGAGCGTGATGCCGTCGGCGATGCAGAAGACCGTGGCTTTGGGACATTTCACCGGGTTCAGACCCAGGTCGCCCACACCCCGGGTGACCACCAGACGCACGTATCCGTTGTGGATCTCGTTCCGGCGGATCGTCTCCATCATGGCCTCCACCAGATCCACCCGGCTGAGCGGGATCTCGAGAGCGAGCGTCTGGGCCGAGGCGTAGAGCCGGTCGATGTGGGGGTCGAGTTCGAATACCCGGCCCTCGTAGATCCGGATCCCCTCGAACACACCGTCCCCGTAGAGGAGACCGTGATCGAAGACGCTTATCTTCGCGTCTTCTCTGCTGTAGAACTCGCCGTCGATGTAGATCTGCATGTGAGCCTCCCTGAGCCCGTCCGGGCCGGTCCATAGAGAACCAGAGTATACAAAATCTAGCCCGCCCCCGGCCCCTTGACCCCGAGAGAGCGCTTTCAGACCATCCATTCCCCAGAAGCGAGGACTCAGAACAGCGAGCCTACCTGATAGACCACTACGCCCAGGAGGTAGGCGATCACAAGCATCAAGCCCAGGTTGGCCCCGGTCCAGCGCCAGGAGTTCGACTCGTGGCGGATAGCCGCCACCGTGGCCACGCAGGGCACGAAAGTCATCTGCACCACAAGGAAGGCGGCGGCGGCGGCCGGGGCCAACACGCCCGCCACCTGGGCGGCCAACGTGGCGCCCGCCGTTGCGGCAGTCCCACTCCCGCCGAACAGCACGCCAAGAGTAGCCACGCTGTTCTCCTTGGCCACAAAGCTCGAGAGCAACGCTACGATCAGCCGCCAGTCGCCTAGGCCCATGGGCGCGAATACCGGTTCCAGCGCCGTCCCGATCATGCCCAGAACGCTCTCCGAGGGATCTGACCCCGGGAAGTTGGAGAGCGCCCACACGATGGCCGAGACGATGACTATCAGCGTCCCCGCCTTTTTGACGAAGGCCAGAGTGTTACGCCATACGTAGAGTCCGATGGTGCGGGCATTGGGCACGTGGTAGAGGGGCATCTCCATGATGAAGGCACTCCGCTCCCCTTTGAAAACCAGTTTGTTGACGATCACCCCCACGAGGCCGAGAAGCACCAGATTGCCCCCCACCAGTAGGATCACCGCCAGGGGAGCAGACTCCCCGAAGAAGGCGGGGGCGAGGAAAGCCAGCACCGCGAGGCGACCGGTGCAGGGCACGAAGGGGGTCAGCATCATGGTGAGCATACGGGCCCGGCGCTCCTCGATTATGCGCGTGCCCAGGATGGCCGGCACGTTGCAGCCGAAGCCGAGTAACAAGGGCATGCACGACTTGCCGTGCAGCCCCATCCAGTGCATATACCTGTCCATCACATAGGCCGTGCGGGCCATGTAACCCACGTCCTCGAGGAGGCCCAGCGCCGCGAAGAAGACCACCAGGATGGGCAGGAACGAAAGGACTGTGCCGGCACCGGCCACTACTCCGTCGACGATCAGACCGCTCAGCCACTCCGGCGCCCACTCCAAGAGGCTTCGGAGGAGGTCCGAGAACCAGCCGGAGACCGCCCCGTTGAGGGCGCTGGCCGCCGGGCCGGCCACTGAGTACGTGACCCAGAAGAGCGCGGCCAGCGCCGCCAGGAGCACGAGCAGGCCCCAGAAGGGGTGCGTGGCCACCCGGTCGATCCGGTCGGTGACCACGGTGATACCCCGCCGCGGTCGGACGACCGCGGCCCTCACCATGCGGGCCACCCAGTCGTAGCGGCCACCGGCGATGTCGAGATAGGCGTCCTCGTGCTTGCCGAGGATCTCGTAGATAGGCTCCCAGACCTCGGGGGCCGACGTTTCTACCAGTTGTGCTACATCGCCGTCACCCTCCAGCAGCTTGAGGGCCACCCAGGAGACCGGATATCCTCCCAACGCCTGGCCGGCGAGCAGGGTCTCGATCTCGGCCAGCACCGGCTGGTGCTTCGCTCTTATGGTCGGCCGGTTGGGAGCGAAAGCCTCGGGGTGGTCGGCCAGGTCGGCCGCGGCGTCGACCAGTTCGCGGATACCTCTCCGCTTGCTCGCGACCAACTCGATCACAGGCAGGCCGAGAGCGGCTGCCAATACGGGAGCCTCTACATGCACTCCGTGAGACGCGGCTACGTCCACCATGTTGAGACCCACCACCAACGGCACCGGCAGCATCAGCAGTTCGGCCACCAGATACAGGTTGCGTTCCAGCGAGGCCGCATTGACGATGGCTACGACGGCGTCGGGCGGCTCCTTGATCAAGTAATCGCGGGCCACCCGCTCCTCTTCGGACCCCGAGGTGAGGCTGTAGGTCCCAGGGAGATCGACGATCTCGACTCGGCGGCCTCCATGGGTGAAGTGACCGGTCTTCTGCTCGACCGTCTTGCCCGGCCAGTTGCCTACGTGCTGGTTGAGTCCTGTGAGAGCATTGAAGACCGTGCTCTTGCCTACGTTAGGCTGGCCGGCCAGAGCTAGGGTCAGACCGGCGGGGCGCTCGGCCGGCAAGTCAGCTATTCCTCAGTAGGGCACGCCACCGCGGACAACAGTTCGACCGAAGGGTCCACGGCGACACGCTCCGCCTGGCCGCGGCCCAAGGCCAATCTGGCCCCGTGCACTTCGACGATGAGAGCGCCGCGCCCCCTGTTCTGCAGGACGAACACCTCCGCCCCTGGAGTCAGCCCCAGGGCGATGAGGCGCTTGGCCAGCCCGTGGGAACGCGGGAGAGCCGCAACCACCGCCCTCGCGCCGCACGGCAGTTGAGCCAGCGAGCTCATGCCGGCCCGCCTTCGGCGCCGGTGCAGTCAGGCCCCTGAGCTGCGGCCAGAGTCTCGGCGTATGACACGAAATGAGCAAGGACATCCGGCTCCAGCACGTGCTCAAGCCTGCAGGCTGTGGTCTCCGCCTTCTGCTCCTCTATGCCGAGCACGTGGGTGAGGAAGTCGCGTATCGCCATGTGGCGGCGTTCCACCTCCTGAGCGATCTTAGTGCCCTCTTCGGTGAGCGTCGCGTGGCCGTAGCGCGCATGAGACACGAGCCCCAAGCCCACGAGGTTCTTCAGAGCTCCGGTGACCGAGGGGCGGGATACCTTCAGGTGCACCGCAATCTCGCTGACTCTGGCTACACGGGAAGCGCGCTCCAACTGGAGGATCGCCTCCAGATAATCCTCTTGGCTCGCGCTCAAAACCTCGGGCTCCAGCGGAACGAACCCATCGGTCGGTTCCGATGCGTTCATTTCCGATGGTTTCAGCTGATGCGCCACTTGGTTCATACAAATACCCCATTTTACAGCCATGTTAGGTGGGGCTATTTTAGTACATACCGCCTAACTTGGCAAGGGGCATCGCCTCCGGGCGATGGACCTCACGGGCATGGGTTCCGACAAAAAGGCCGGGGCCCGCGCGGTTGCGCGGGCCCCGGCCCATCATGAACGGTCTAGGGTGTTACCAGCCCCGGCTGCCACCCTTGTAGCCGCCCCCGTAGCCGCCGCCATACCCGCCCGAGCGAGGCGGGCGCGGCTGCTGCTCCTTGGCCGTGTCGACCTTGAGGGTGCGACCGTCGAGTTCGGTGCCATCAAGAGCGGCCTTGGCAGCGTCAGCCATCTCCGGGGTCGCCATCTCGACGAACCCGAAGCCTTTGGGCCTGCCGCTGTCCCGATCGGTGATCAGGTTCACCGAGACCACTTCTCCATGCTCGGCGAACAGCGTCTCGATGCTGGATTCGGACGTGCTGTAGCTGAGATTGCCCACATACAGTTTTGCGGAACTCATTCTTCCCTCCAGGTGGAGTTGCTGTGCGACAAACGAGAGGACGAGACTGCATGCGGGCGGATGAGAGAGAAGATGCTCGCCCCCCTCGCGACGCGTGAAGAAGGTTCCTATCGAATGTCGGCGGCAGTATAGCACCCACGCCGCGCGTCGATGAGGGTTGCGAGTAAGGATGGATATCGGGCAAAGTAGACTACAAAAGGGCTCCGGTGGGTACTCTGTTTCCACTTCCAAGCGCCAGGAGGTGGAACGATGGCCAGCCAGGACAAATCACCGCGCTCCAGGATAGCGGGGCCTCCTATCGACCTGCAGATCTCGTACAGGCTGGGACCTCCCCTCATCTACGTCAAGGGAGAGCTCGACCACGACACGACGGGCTACCTACGGGAGATGATCGAGCAGGAGCTCAAAGAGAGCACGCAGGTGCTCGTCTTGGACTTCAACGAGCTCGCCTACATGGACAGCGGCGGCCTATCTCTCATGTTCGACACGGTCCAGCGCTTCACCGACCCCGGCTGGCTGGGCGTGGTGGGAGCCAACTCGGGAGTCGGCCGGCTTCTCGAGATCACCGGCCTGGTCGACCATCCACGTTTCTTCCTCTTCGCCGATCAGCGGGCCGCGGCTGCCGCCATCGATGCCGGCGGCTCGACTTGATCGAGTCGACGACTCGACCGGCTCCCTCCCGAGCGGGCGGAATCGCCACCGCCGGCACCAGGGGCCGCGGACTCTTTTGGGGAACCTGGTGGGCGGTACTGCTGGTCGGGCTGCGCCGCCCAGGTCGCCCTCTTCTACGCCGTGGGGCTGCTCGGGGAGACCTCCCGCTACTTAGGAATACCAGGGGCAGCGGCAGCTCTTTTCGGGGTCGTCGCGGCGGTAGCCGCCGGACCCGTGATCGGCGCGGCGGTGGCCCTCGTGGGCGGCATCGCCTTCGTGGTCTTCGTCGCCGAATTCGGCGGGTTCGTCGAGCCGGCGGCGATCATCATCGCCATCGTCCTCTGGACCCTGGCCGCCGTCGTGGCCGGCCTTGCCGCTCGCGCGGTCCGCCGCCGGGCCGCGGTCCGGGAGGCTCTTCTCTCCGAGGCCTTGGCCGAGAGCGAGACCTCGAAGGCCGCGGTGGAGAGCATCCTGGCCCTCACACCGGCCTTTCACAGGTTCGAGCGCTACGAGGACATGATCCAGGCCATATGCTCGGTGGCCCAGGAGACCTTCACTTCTCGCTCGGCTTCCCTCTACCGCCATGCCGATGGGCGCCTGACCCTCCTCGCCCGACAGCCAGCCAACCCCCTCTTTCCGCCGGGATGGCAGAGCGAAGTCGGCAGCATCCCCGGCCTGGCCGAAGATCTCGCTTCGGGTGTACCCCGGTTCGTCCCCGACACCTCGAAAGAGATGTGGCCTCAAGACGGTGCAGACCTGGCCCAGGCCTTGGGACTCCGCTCGGTTTTGCGCGTCCCCATACTGATCACTCCCCAATCGGCCTACGTGCTGGTCATCGGGTGGGAGGACGTCCGCGACACCCTCGACCCGGCCGACCTCGCTCTCGCCCAGCGCTTCGCCGATCAAGCGGCAGTAGCGCTGGAGCACGCGGAGGCCGAGACCCTGCACAAGCGCTTAGAGCAAAGCCTGCTTTCCCTTTCTCGCGATCCCCACCCCTGGCTGGATATAGATATCCGCTACCGCAGCGGCGAACGCAGGTTGGGGCTGGGCGGTGATTTCGTAGACTACGTGGTCCAAGGCGACCAGACCGTCGACTTCGTCATCGGCGACGTGAGCGGACATGGCCCGGATGCCGCGGCGCTCGGCACCACCCTGCGCTCCGGGTGGAGGGCTCTCGCGGACGCTGAGACGCCCCCCCGCCAGGCCCTCGACGCGCTCAACAAGGTGCTCTTCAGCGAAAGAAGTAGCCGCAATCTCTACTGCACGCTCCTCGCGGGACGCATCGATGGCTCAACCGGGTCGCTGATCCTTGCCAACGCCGGGCATCCTCCCCCTCTGGTCGTCGCGAAGGAGGCAAGATTACTGCCGGTCAAGCCAGTACTCCCGCTTGGCTGCGAGCACGAGGATGGTTGGAGACTGGAGGCATTCCAGCTCCCGCCGGTGTGGAGCCTGCTCCTCTACACGGACGGTCTGTTCGAGGGCGCGGTCGAACCCGGCTCCAAGGAGCGTTACGGTATCGATCGGCTGATCGAGCGATTCGCCCGGGCTGCGCCGGGTCCTATCCCGGTGAGCGTGCTTGACGAAGTCATGGTGGAGCTGGAGCAGGCGAACGGGAAGCCGCCCCCGGACGACATCGCCGTGCTGCTAATATCGAAAGCCGCGGAGCAGGCAGCGCCGGAATAACCCCTCGGGCGTCGCACCGCGGGCGACCTGCCCAACGGCCCGGCGTCAAGATCCCTTTGCGCCGTTGGCCTCGGCCGGTGTCTTACGGGGGGTAAGGATAGGGATGACGACCACCGGACATTCGGCATTATTCAGGATGTGCCGGCTGATCGAACCGAGCACCAACTCCCTCACGGTCCCCTGCCGCCGTCTTGCCGCCACGACGAGCGTGCAGCCCTGCGACTCCTCGAGGAACACGGCATTCGGTTGACCCTTCGCCACCCGCCGCTCGCACTCCACCGAGGGTGCGAGTTCTGCCGCCCGCGCCACTCCCTCTTCCACGAGAACTTCGGCGCTTTCCCGAAATTGGTCGTAGAGCTCTTTGCCCCCCACGCCGGCGCCCAGCATCGACTGAGGTACCTCCCAGGCGCTTATCAGACGGAGGCGGGCGCACCGCAGAGCCGCCTCCTTGATCCCGAAATCGAGGGAGGCTGCTGCTTCTTCAGAGCCGTTCAGGAATACGCCGATGGTCTCCATTTAGTCGCCCTCACTCCACTTTCGGCCCGACGCCTGGGGAGCCCCCCTCCTTACGCGGACTACCTACGCTACGTGACTGCCGGGACCACTGTAACAGGACAGTGAGCATGATTGACCACCTGTTGACTGACCGAGCCCAGGAGAAGCCCCGTGAACCCCCCGTGACCACGGCTTCCCACAACGATCAACGTCGCGTCTTTGGCTTCTTCGAGGAGGATTTTGGCTTCGTGTCCCTCCACGATTCGCGACTCGAGGACTACCGAGGGTTGCAGTTCGGCTGCACGAGCCGCCGCTTCGGCGAAGATCGCCTCGGCGTGCTGGCGGGCTTCATTCATGGACTGGTCGAAGAAGCCCGAATCGGCTGCGAGGCCTGCGACCACCGCCGGAGGGATCTCCCAGGCGGTCACTACCTTGAGATGGGCTCCCCGTAGCGCCGCTTCCTCAACAGCGAACTCCAGCGCGGCTTTGCCACCCTCCGAACCGTCGACGCCGACGACGATGGTCTTCATGCGTTCTCCTTTCGGCCGATACTCCACGCTCTATCGACGTACCCCGTTCCAGTTACCACTAAGCACCAGCCCGCGTTCCCCGGGCACGCTGCTCACCGGCGAGAGGCGCGGCCTTATAGGCCCGCCTCGAGCTCGGTGACCCAACCTTCAGTGAAAAGGTAGCTCTTTAGTTCCCTGGCCTGAGCGGGGTCGTTCCTGCGGATCCACTCGATCAACATGGCCGCGTGCTCTTTCTCTTCGTCCCGGTTATGAGCAAGGATAGCCTTGAGCTGGGGATCGCTGCACGCGTCCACCCGCTGCTGATACCACTGGGCGGCTTCCAGCTCTTCGATGAGAGAAGCGACGGCGCGCCGCAACTCCCTGGTGTGTGCGCTGAGCTCGCTGAAAGGCTCCTGGGGGGTCTCGAGGGCCACGATGGCCTCCTCTCGTACGTTATCTGTGCCGGCTACTCTGGGGCAGATACCCGAATCGCAGGCCCCCGTAACAGTCCCGCAGACGATCCACGCCGGCGCCATCCTCATAGGGCCGGCTCCAGCCCCGCGGTCAGTTCGTGGCCACGAACCCCACTACCAGGTCGCCCACCGCGTCGGTGCCCATGCCCAGCTCTCCCGCGACCATGGACTTCATCTTGCCGACCGCATGAACGATGCCTTTTTCCACCAGAGAAGCAGCCTCGCTCTCCCCCAAGTGTTCCAGCATCATCTGGACGGCGCCGATGGCGGCCAACGGGTTAATGGCGTTCTTGCCGGTCCAGTCGGGAGCCGTACCGCCGATGGGCTCGAACATGCTCACACCCTCGGGGTTGATGTTGCCACCTGCCGCGATGCCCAGGCCGCCCTGGGTGATGGCGCCCAGGTCGGTGACGATGTCACCGAACATGTTCTCGGTCACCATGACGTCGAACATCTCGGGGCTGGCCACCATGTAAAGACAGGTCGCGTCGACGTGGTAATACTCGCGCTTGATGTCCGGGTACTCGGCTCCCATCTCGGCGAAGACCCGGTCCCACAGCTTATACATATGGGTGAGTATGTTGGACTTGCCGATGAGGGCCAAGGTGTTTTCAGGACCGACTCCGCGAGCCTTCTTGCCGTATTTGCGGGCATATTCAAAGGAGAAGCGCAAACAGCGCGCCACCTGCTCGTATGTATAGACCATTTCCTGGATGGCCACTTCGTCTTTGGTGCCTGGTCGGCTGGTCCCCCCGATCCCCGTGTACATGCCGCCGCAGTTCTCACGGATGCAACAGTAGTCGATCTCTTTGGGCCCCTTGCCCTTGATTGGCGTCTCGACCCCGGGGATGAGCCGCACGGGCCGCAGATTGATGTACTGGTCGAGGCCGAACCGGACCTTCAGCAGGATGCCCTGCTCGAGAACGCCGGGGGTCACGTGTGGGTGACCGACAGCGCCAAGGAGAATCGCATCGTGTTGCCGAAACTCGTCCAGAGCCGAGTCGGGTAGGGTCTCGCCCGTGCGCAGGTAGCGCTCCCCACCGAAATCGTAGGTGGTGGTGGAGTAGGTAAAGCCCCGGTTCGCGGCGGCCGCTCTAAGCACCTTCAGTCCCTCGGCCACCACCTCGGGCCCGGTCCCGTCTCCGGGAATGACGGCGATCTTGTACTCCATGCTCATCCTTTCGCTCTTACTGGGGTACGGCGCCGCGCGCAGCTCAGTCGGCCGCGGCCCGGGTCTTCAGGTACGGCAATAGCCCACCCGCAGCCACCAACTCCTGCATGAAGGGCGGAAGTGGTTGAGCAAGATAGTTCACGCCGGTAGTGAGATCGGCGATCTCGCCGGAGGCGAGATCGACCGTCAGTTCGTCGCCTTCCCTGATGCCGTCCACGGCCTCCGGCGCCACCAGGATGGGCAGCCCTGTGTTGAAGGCGTTACGGTAGAAGATGCGGGCGAAGCTCTTGGCGACCACCACCGAGACCCCGGCCCCCTTAAGGGCGATGGGGGCGTGCTCCCGGCTGGAGCCGCAGCCGAAGTTCTCCTGAGCCACCACGATGTCGCCGGGCTTGACCTTGCCGGGGAAGGTGGGGTCGGCGTCTTCCATGACGTGCTGGGCGAGCTCCTCGGCCGTTTTCATAGTGAGATAGCGGGCCGGGATGATGAGATCGGTGTCGACGTCGCGCCCGAAAGTCCAGGCCCGTCCGCGCAGCTTGGCCGCGGCCGTCTCGGTCATGGCTGCCTCCTTCCGCCGATCTGGTCGGGCGTCGCGATGTATCCAGCCACTGCGCTGGCCGCGGCCACGTAGGGGCCGGCCAGGTAGACCTCGGAGCCCGGATGGCCCATCCGGCCCACAAAGTTGCGGTTGGTGGTCGACACCGCCCTTTCGCCTTCGGCCAGCACGCCCATGTGCCCGCCCAGGCAGGGCCCGCAGGTGGGCGCCGATACAGCCGCCTCTGCCTCGAGGAACACGTCGAACAGGCCCTCGTCGTTGGCCTGTCTCCAGATGGCCTGCGTCGCCGGGATGACGATGCAGCGCACGTCCCTGTTGACCTTGCGCCCGCGCAGGATCTCCGCCGCCTGGCGCAGGTCCTCGATGCGGCCATTGGTGCAGCTCCCGATGACCACTTGGTCGATCTTGATGTCGTTCAGTTCCTCGGCCGGCTGCGTGTTGGACGGCAGGTGCGGCTTCGCCACCATGAGAGGGATATCGTCCGCTTTCCATGCGTAGGCCTTCTCGTACCAGGCGTCCGGGTCGGAATGGTAGTAGCGCGGAGTCCGGTGGAACCGCCCCTCCACGTAGGCTTTGGTCACCTCGTCGGGGGCGATGATGCCGCTCTTGCCCCCGGCCTCGATAGCCATGTTGCAGATGGTGAAGCGGGAGTCCATCGAGAGAGCGGTGATGGCGGGTCCCGCGAACTCCATGGCCTTGTACAGGGCTCCGTCCACGCCTATCTGGCCGATGGTGAAAAGGACGATGTCCTTCCCCGTCACGAAGCGGCCCAGAGTCCCGTCGAACGCGAACAGGTGGGTCTCAGGCACGCGGAACCAGGCCTCGCCGGTAGCCATGGCGCCGGCTAGGTCTGTGGAGCCCACTCCGGTAGCGAAAGCCCCCAGAGCGCCGTAGGTGCAGGTGTGCGAGTCTGCACCCAGCACGACGTCGCCCGGTCCGACGAGACCTTGCTCCGGAAGGAAAGCGTGCTCCACGCCCACCCGGCCCACATCGTACCAATGGACGAGCCCGTGCTTCTTGGCGAACTCGCGCATCTGCTTGACCAGCCCGGCAGATTTGATGTCTTTGTTCGGGGTGAAGTGATCGGGGATGAGGACGATCTTCTCCGGGTCGAAGACGTGGTCGAAACCGGCCTTTTCAAACTCGTCGATGGCCACTCCGGAGGTGACGTCGTTGCCCAGACAAAGATCGAGCTTCGCCATGATGAGATCGCCCGGAGCGACCGCTTCCTTGCCGGCTGCCCGGGCCAGGATCTTCTCGGTCATGGTCATAGCCATGCCATCTACCCCCAGTCCTTGAGGCTTGGTGCGATGTGGGTGACTGCGTCGCCGCCTGTAGGGGCGCCGACGGACCAGACATTCTAGCCCTAGCGCGCTGGATTCCGCAACCGCGGGCGCCGCCGGAGCCCCGCGGCGACACGCGCGCCCGCCCGGCACCACCCGGCACCCCGGACAGGCCCGGTTGCCCTCCGGCCCCGGGCACTCCTAACGCATGTTACCCTTCCCGCCATGAGGAAGCGGACTCGCAGGGCGCGGATCGTGATCTGGTCGGTAGTCGGCTTCGCCGCACTCATCGTGTTAGCCGGGCTGGTGGTGCTGATGACGAATCTGATCATCGTCCAGTCGGCAGAGGACTACATCGCTCAGAGTCCGCAAGAAGCGCCCCGCGCTCAGGTCGCGATCGTCCTGGGGGCAAAGGTCTACCCGAGTGGCATCCCCGCCCCCATGCTGAAAGACCGGCTGGACACCGGAATCGCCCTCTACAAGCTGGGCAAGGTCGACAAGCTCCTGCTGTCCGGCGATCACGGCCAGAAGACCTACGACGAGGTCAATGCGATGCTCGACTATGTCGTCGCCCGGGGCGTGCCGGACGAAGACGTATTCACCGACCATGCCGGCTTCAGTACCTACGACACCATGTACCGGGCCCGGGATGTGTTCGCGGTGAAGGACGCGGTCATCGTCACCCAGGGGTTCCATCTGGCGCGGGCGGTCTACACGGCCCGAGCGCTCGGCTTGGGGGCTACCGGCGTTGCGGCCGATGTCCAGCCCTACGCGAACGAGCGCCGTTTCGCCATGCGCGATTGGTTGGCCCGGGTGAAGGCCTTCGTGCAACTGCACGTGACCAAGCCTCTGCCCCGCTATCTAGGTCCGGTCATCCCCATCGACGGCAATGGCCGGGCCACGCGCGGGTAAAGGACTACCGCACCCCGCTGCCAGAGTGGCAGCGCCGCTCGCCCGGAGTCCGATCTACGGGAGTCCTCCGTAGCGATCCCGATCTACCAAAGCCCCACTGTCAAGGTGATCGAGGCCGCCATCTTCTGGACGTCCGCGTCCACATCCGGGTGGCGCGAGATGACGCGCCTCACACTCAGTTCGCCAAAGCCACCTCAATGGACGAGGCCAGGCGGACAACCCCCTCCCCTTCCCCCCCGGGGCTAGACACGCCGTCCAAGGGTCCTTGGCGCGCCGATGCTCATGCGCAGCTGTCCCCGCGACCCAGGAATCCGAGGACGAACGAACGGGGGGCGGCACCGGGTACCGGTGCCGCCCCCCCGTTGAGGCTGACTGGTGCTGTCTTGGCTACCTGACTCTCATGGTGTCACCGTGAAGGACCCCGGGCTGGTGGCCCAGCTCATGAAGGCGCCGGTGCCGACCACCGGGCGGTAGGAGATGATGACCTGGTTTCCGGAGCCGGCCGGGACGCTCGAGAGGGGCAGACTGGTGGAGTAGGGGGTGCCCGCGGAGCCGGTGGCCGGGACGAGGGTGGTCACATACCAGCCGCCCGCGCCGGAGCGTACCCACAGGCCGAACTCACCGCCGGAGAGTGTCTGGTTGGTGGTCCAGCTGGCAAGGACGGACTGCGCCGAGGTGTAGCTAGCGATGCCGGAGGGTTGGGTGATGGTGACGGTAGGAGCAGTGGCGTCCACCGAGAACACCCCGGGGCTGGTCGCCCAACTCGACCACAGGCTGGTGTTGGCTATGGGCTCATAAGCCACGATCACCTGGTAGCCTAAGCCCGGGGCTACCCCGGAGAGACTGACGGTGGCCGAGTAGCTCCCGGCCCCGGTGGCCGCTACCAGGGGGGCCTTCCAGTACCAGGTGTTACCGGGAGAGCGGACCCACACCGCGAACTGACCGGTGGTAAGAGAGGGGCTGGCCGTCCAGGTGGCGGTGAAGGACTGGGCCGAGGTGTAGCTAGCTTGGCCGGTCGGTTGGGTGATGTCAACCACCGGAGTGACGACGTCGCCCACCTCGAACACAAAGCCGTAGCTGGTGGCCCAACTCACGAAGGTGCCGCTACCTACCGTGGGGCGGTAGCCCACGATCACCTGGTAGTAGCCGGCCGGTACTCCGGTCAGATCGACCGTGGCCGAGTAGGTAAGGAGGTCGTCACCGGCGCCTGTGGGAGCCAACTGGCCCACATACCAGCTACCCCCGGCCGAGCGGGCCCAGATGCCAAACTGGCCGACGTCCAGATCGATATCGGCGCTCCAGCTGGCGGTGAAGGACTGGGCCGAGGTGTAGCTGCCGAGGCCGGTGGGAGAGGTGAAGGTAAGGACGGGAGTGGGAGTGCCATCGGCCACGTCGGTGACGGTGACACTGATGGCCTGGGTGTCGGTGAGCGAGCCGTCGCTCACCTGGACGATGACGTCATAGACGTTGTTGGCCCCCACGTCGGTGGGAGTCTCGTAGTCCGGGGCGCTTAGGAAGGTGAGCACGCCCGTGGCCGGGACGATGGCGAACTTGGCCTGGTCCGCCCCGCCGCTCAGGCTGTAGGTGAGGGTGTCACCGGCATTGGCGTCGGTGGCGTTGACGTCGGTGACGGCGGTCTGGTTCTCAGGCGCGTTCACCGAAGCTGTGGCCCCGCCCCCGTTGCTGGTGATGACCGGGGCGACGTTCCCGCCCTCGGCCACGTCGGTGACGGTGACACTGATGGTCTGGGTGTCGGTGAGCGAGCCGTCGCTCACCTGGACAATGACGTCATAGACGTTGTTAGCGCCCACATCGGTGGGGTTCTCGTAGTCCGGAGCGGTTATGAAGTCGAGGAACCCGGTAGAGGCACCGATGGTGAACTTGGCCTGATCGGCCCCGCCCACGAGGCTGTAGGTGAAGCTGGGACTATCAGCGTCCTCGGAGTTCACGTCGGTCACGGTAATGGTGTTCTCGGGCACGCTCACCGAAGCCGTGGCCCCGCCGCCGTTGCTCACGATCTGGGGGGCGACGTCGTTCACGTTGGTGACGGTGACACTGATGGCCTGGGTGTCGGCGAGAGCGCCGTCGCTCACCTGCACCGTCACCTCATAGACGTTGTTGGCGCCCACATCGGTGGGAGCCTCCCGGTCCGGGGCCGTGACGAAGGTGAGCACGCCGGTGCTCGAGTTGATGGAGAACTTGGCCTGATCGGCCCCGCCGCTCAGGCTGTAGGTGAGCGTGTCACCGGCATTGGCGTCGGTGGCGTTGACGTCGGTCACCGCCGTCTGGTTCTCGGCCGCGTTAACAGCCGCCGTGGCCCCGCCCCCGTTGCTGGTGATCTCGGGGGCGACGTTCCCGCCCTCGGCCACGTCGGTCACGGTGACGGCGATGGCCTGGGTATCGGTGAGCGAGCCGTCGCTCACCTGCACGGTGACGTCATAGACGTTGTTGGCTCCAGCGTCGGTGGGGGTCTCGAAGTCGGGGGCGCTCAGGAAGGTAAGCACGCCGGTGGTCGCGTTGATGGAGAACTTGGCCTGATCGGCCCCGCCGGAGATGCTGTAGGTGAGGGTGTCACCGTTGGCGTCGGTGGCGTTGACGTCGGTGACCGCCGTCTGGTTCTCCGCCGCGTTGACAGAAGCGGTGGCCCCGGCCCCGTCGCTGGTGATAACCGGGGCGACGGGAGTGGAAGTCGCCGGCTTGAGGGCCACCCCGATGGCCATCCAGTAGCCGTTTTCAGTGCCCGTCCAGGTCATGGGCACGCTGGTGGCGGCAGCGGTCTTGGTGCTGGCACCGCCGCGTACATAGGCCGAGGTCTCCTTGACATTCCACAGCGGGGTCTGAGTCGCGTCCGGGTCCCAGTTATTTCCGGTCTGTCCGCCCTTGAAGACGGTGTCGAACACCAGATCGCCGACGGCCGCCGCCACGTTTATGGTGCCAGTGGCGCCGCCGCCGCTGCTGGGCGTGCCGCCGCTGCCGTTGGCCACGGGCCCGAAGGCGGTAGCCGCGCTCGTGCTGTTGACTCCGGTGAAGGTAGAGACCCCGACCACGATGCCGCCGTCTACGCTGTTATCCCAGGTGCCGCCGCCCGCGTTCTGGAAAGTGACGGTTACCGTTCCCGCGCCACTCGTTGGGTTTAGCAGGTAGTAGAGGGCGACGTAGCGGTAGGACGGGTTCGATCCATTGTCGGGTGCCTGCTTGGTTTGCAGCAGGGTGAGCGGCGTGCCACCCAGAGTGACCGAGGCTATGGTCTCGTTCTCGCTGGCGGCGGTGCCGCAGTTCCAGGCCACGCCCACCAGCATCAGGTTGGCGGTTGCCCCAGTCGTGTGGCTGACGGTGACGCTGGCGCCCGTACCGACGTTGGTGGTGGCTGCTCCATCGGGAGCGACGGCCGCAAAGGCGACCGACGACATCGCCAGGAATAGTGCTACGACCAGAATGACCAGGACGGCCCCGTAGATCGTCTTCCTGTGACCCGGCCTCTTTGCTCCTATCTGCTGCTCGATCTCGCTGACACTCATTGCTGTCTCCTTCCGCTCGCGGTGCATTCTCTTGCCCTTGTTGCCCATCCTCATGTCCACCCCGTAGCGCAGGACTTCACCCTCCCGTCCACGGTCTTCACCTCCCGAAGACCCACCTGCTCTGCTGGCTCTCTATGAAGCCAGCGCCAGATGCCTACTGCCTTCATCGAGAGCGACGCCCACACCGGTGGCCGCCCCGGGGGCCTCCTCCACCCGCACCACCCTTCCCTGCAGTACGAGCAGTAGGGAACAGAGCCTCTCCGGACGGTCGGGATCGGGGATGCTCATGGTTAGCTCGAGATGATCACCCACAGCCAGTGAGTGCTCAGTGATGAAATAGAGTCCTGACACGGAGATGTCCCGGGTCATCCCGGGACCCCTGTCGGTCTCTACAGGCAAAGAGACGAGGAACCTCTCCGCCGACCGGCGTTCAGGATGGGGGCAGTTATGTCGCGCCATACGAACAGTCTATCCGGGCGCGCGAGGCTCCACAACTATGCTCAGGATAGAAGAACCTCTACCTCTGGGATAGAAAAGAACCCGGCAGATACAGCGAGCAAACCGGCAAATCGGATGCGCCGGCTATACCAGACCGTTCTCGTGGACGAACCTGGTCAGATCCGCCCTCCCTCGGACGCCCAGCTTCCCGTAGGCCTTGTGCAGATGGGACTTCACCGTGCCCTCAGTGAGTGAAAGCTTTTTGGCAATTTCGCTATTGGTATCACCCTGAGCGCAGAGTCTCACCACCTGCAACTCCCTTGCGCTCAGTTTGCCAGCCACCCGCTGCGCTCCGGCTTCCCGTCGCAGCAGGTGCTCCATAGCCCGGCTGAAGGAACGCCTCTCCAACCAAACGTCACCAGCCACGACCTTTTGCACGCACTGAAGCACCAGACTAGGGGCCATGTCCTTGAGGACGATCCCCGCTGCGCCCAGGCGCAGGCACTCTAAGGCCTCATGCTCGTCTAGCGTACTGGTCAGTATCACCACCCGGCTGGGAAGACCCTCTTCCCTGAGGACCCGGGCGACCGCGATACCATCCATCCCCGGCATGTGGAGGTTGAGGATGATGACCTCCGGTCGGAAGCGCCTGACCGCAGCCAACGCCTCCTCACCGTTCGAGCAACGGGCCTGGACCTCAAAGCCCTCCTTACCAGCGAACAGACACTCCAGACCGTCGAGAATGAGGGGGTGATCATCTGCCAGCACTATCCCGATGCTCATGAAGTCATCTCCGTGCACACTGCAACGACCTCGCTGCGCCCAAAGCCAGCGCGGACCGCAGAGGAAAGACCGGCGTGTTTGGACAAGCCTACAGATAATATCAGGCATCGTCATTGATACGGGACTCACCGGAACCTAGGCGCCTCCTCGGCCGCTCGCTACGCGCCCCGTGTTACGATGCCCCGTGGCCCGAATCGAGCTTCGTCAGGAAAGCGCCTTGATGCCACCACGGTCACCGCGGGTAACCGTCGTTATTCCCAACTGGAACGGGCTGGCTCACCTGCCCGAGTGCTTGGGGGCACTCGCGGTGCAGTCCATCTCGGACCACGAGATCGTTCTGGTAGACAACGCCTCAAGCGACGGCAGCGTCGTATGGGTGCAAGAGCATCACCCCACGGTGCGCATAATTCAACTCCCCGACAATGGTGGGTTCTCAAGAGCGGTCAACGCGGGAATCCTCAGCTCCCAGAGCGAGTACGTGGCTTTGCTCAACAACGACACGGTGGCAGAGGTGGGCTGGCTCGGAACACTCGTGGCCGCACTTGACACCCACCGGGCGTACGATCTCGCAGCGTCGCGGATGATTCTCTACAACACACCCGAGCGCCTGAACGCAGCCGGCGATGTCTACATGTTGGGGCGAATGGCGGGTAAGAACCGCGGCTTCGGCAAACCGCTCTCGCGGTATGACACGATGGAGCGCGTGTTCGGTGCCTGCGCCGGAGCCGCGCTGTACAGGCGGTCACTCTTTGACGATGTGGGCCTGTTCGATGAGGTTTTCTTCCTCTTGAGTGAGGACACCGACTTCAATCTACGCTGCCTCATCGCTGGTAAACGCTGTCTTTACGTGCCCGCAGCGCGGGTCCTGCACAAGTTGAGAGCCTCCATCGACACCGAGCCGGTCTGGAAGGTGACACGCCTTGCGGCCCGCAACGAGGCCATGGTGGCCGCCAAGGACCTGCCCGCCGGGATTCTGCTCCTGATGCCCATTCTATGGCCGTACCGCCTCATCAGACAGACCATGCCGGTGAGACCTTCGAAGTGGCACCTGTGGCCGACGTTGATACAGCAGTCACCGGCAAGGTTCCGGGCAGAGGTGGAGGGCTTTCGCCTGGGGCTGGCAAGACGACCGGAGGTATGGCGGTTGAAGACGACTGGGACACCCCAGATCATCCGCTGGCTTCTCAAGGGATCCGGACCAGTGTAGTGCTGAGTGCGTCGCCAACCGCTGGGGGAAACGTGGATGGCTCGCTACCTTGACTGCTGGTAGAGTATGAGCCGGTAGACGGGTCCACCGGAGGTCATCTTGAAGGGCATCATTCTCGCCGGAGGTTCCGGCACCAGGCTGTATCCGGCCACGCGCGTGGTGAGCAAGCAGCTTGCTCGCCGTCTACGACAAGCCCATGATCTACTATCCGCTGTCGACGCTCATGCTGGCGGGCATCCGGGAAATCCTCATCATCTCCACCCCTCACGATCTGCCCCGCTTCGAGCAACTGCTCGGCGACGGCTCCTGGCTGGGAGTATCGTTCTCCTACGCTGCGCAGCCCCGCCCCGAGGGGCTGGCCCAGGCCTTCATGATAGGAGCGGACTTCGCGGCCGGCGGCCCGGTCATGCCTCGTTCTGGGCGACAACATCTTCTACGGTCACGGCTTCGTGGAGTCGCTGCATGCCGCGGCCGCAAAGGAGCGAGGAGCCACTATCTTCGGCTACTGGGTCAGCGATCCCGAGCGCTACGGGGTGGTGGAGTTCGAACTGACGGGCAGGGCCATTTCCATCGAGGAGAAGCCGGCCCGGCCGAAGTCCGACTACGCCGTCCCCGGCCTGTACTTCTACGACGAGCGGGTCGCGAGATCGCCGCCGGCCTGCGGCCGTCGGCCCGGGGGGAGCTCGAGATCACCGACGTCAACCGCGCCTACTTGGAATGGGGTGAGCTGCACGTGGAGAGGATCGGGCGGGGCATCGCCTGGCTGGACACCGGCACCCACGAGTCGCTTCTGCAGGCGTCGGACTTCATCCAGACTATCGAGGAGCGCCAGGGGCTGAAGATCGCCTGCCTGGAGGAGATCGCCTACCGCAGGGGCTACATCACGGCGGACCAGCTTGAACAGATCGCGCTCGCCATGAAAGGCAACTCCTACGGCCGCTACTTGCTGCAGATCCTCGAGGAGGATGGGGATCCGAGGGTACGGCCCCCCGTTTCCATCTAGAGGGAGAAGGCATGATCGAAGGAGTGAAGGTCAAGGATCTCAAGCCCATCCCTGACGACCGGGGATGCTCATGGAGATCTGGCGGTCCGACGACCCTGATTTCCAGAAGTTCGGCCAGGCGTACATAACCTGGGTCTACCCAGGCGTGGTGAAGGCCTGGCACTACCACAAGAAGCAGACCGACAACTTCGTTTGCGTCTCGGGCATGGCCAAGGTGGCCCTGCACGACGCCCGCGAAGGCTCCCCTACCAAGGGAGAGACGAACGACTTCGTCATCGGCTGGCAGCGGCAGCGCCTGCTTGACCATCCCGCCCGGCGTCTACCACGGTTTCACCGCGGTCGGTATCGAGCCGGCGGGTATCCTCAACATTCCCACAGAACTCTACGACTACGAGGATCCGGACGAGTTCCGCCGCCCGTGGGACGATCCCGAGATCGGCTACGACTGGGGGGTGAAGAGCGGATGAAGATCCTGGTCTGCGGCGGGGCCGGCTTCATCGGCTCCAACTTCATCCGGCGCGTGCTGGCCGGCCGACCTGCCGCGCGAGGTCGTCAACCTGGACAAGCTCACCTACGCGGGCAATCTCGACAACCTGCGGAGGTCGAGGCCGACCCCCGGTACCGCTTCATCCAGGCCGACATCTGCGACGGGCGGCCGTGACCGATGCAGCCCAAGGCGTGGACGCCATAGTCAACTTCGCCGCCGAGACCCACGTGGACCGCTCCATAGCCGAGCCGGAGGCCTTTCTCCGCACCGACATCCTGGGCACCCACACTCTCCTGGAGGTGGTGCGGCGAGCTGGGTATCGCCCGCATGGTGCAGGTGTCCACCGACGAGGTCTACGGCTCGATCGAGAGGGGCTCGTTCACCGAGGACTGACCCCATCAGCCCGTCAGCCCCTACTCTGCCTCCAAGGCGGGCGGCGACCTCCAGGTCCTCGCCTATCAGCGCACGTACGGCCTGCCGGTGATGATCACGCGGGGCTCGAACACCTACGGACCCTACCAGTATCCGGAGAAGCTCATCCCTCTCTTCGTCACCAACGCTCTCGAGGGCGAGAAGCTTCCCCTCTACGGCGACGGCCTGAACGTGCGCGACTGGCTGCACGTGGACGACCACTGCCGACGGCATCGCGTTCGTGCTCGCGCACGGGCGGCCCGGGGAGGTCTACAACGTGGGCGGCGGCAACGAGCGCACCAACCTCGAGATCACCGGCATCATCCTGGACGAGCTGGGCCTCGACGAGAGCGCCATCCGCCGCGTGACCGACCGGCCCGGTCACGATCGCCGCTACTCCCTCGACTGCACGAAGATGCATGCGTTGGGGTGGCGCCCCGTAGTGGACTTCGAAGAAGGTCTCCGCGACACCATCCGCTGGTACCGAGACAATGAGTGGTGGTGGAGCAAGATCAAGCACGGGACTGAGGAGTTCGCACGCTGGCGTAAGCGGTGGTATGAAGAGCGGTCGTGAGTTGCTGGTCTTCGGGGCTGGGGGCATGCTGGGGACCGCCCTCAAGCGGGTCGCTGAACTTCGGGGCCTCATCGTGCGGGCATACACCGAGGCTGAACTGGACATCACCGATCGATCGGCCGTGCAAGAGGCGGTGGCTGATTTCGCGGCTCACGCCAAGTGCAGGGGAGTCCTCGGCACAGTTGTGAACGCTGCCGCATACACCGACGTCGAGAAAGCCGAGGGTGATGGAGAGAGCGCCTATCTTGTCAACGGACTAGCCGCGGGCTGGGTGGCGGCGGCGAGCTGGAAGGAAGGGTTGGACCTCGTAAACGTGTCGACCGACTTCGTGTTCGATGGCACCAAGGCTGGGTCGTACACCGAAGACGACGAGCCCCATCCGATCAACGTCTACGGCTCGTCGAAGTTGGCCGGCGAAAAGGCCGTCTTCTCCGGCCACCCGGCTGCGCTAGTCGTCCGCACCGCCTGGACGTACGGCCCAGGAGGGACGAACTTCCCGCTCAAGATCCTGGAGCGTGCCCGCGCCGCTGCGAGCGGCGCAATCGCCCCTGCCGAAGCGACGACAGTTGGCGGGCACCCGAAGTCGCCGGCTTTGCAGGTGGTGGCCGATGAGACCGGTTCGCCAACGTACAGTATCTCTCTGGCCGATGGACTGGTCGCTCTGCTGGATGCCCGTGCTACCGGACTCTACCATTTAGCGGGTAGCGGCTCCTGCTCTCGCTACGAACTGGCCGTGGAGACGCTTCGGCTCGCGGGTTTTTCCGTACCCGGCGACATCAGCGTACAGCCTGTCGCGTCAGCGGTCTTTCCGACCAAGGCAGCGCGACCGCGCAACTCCGTGCTCGACTGCACCAAGGCGGCCAACCTGGGCGTGCGGTTGCCAGAGTGGCAAGAGGGCCTCGCTCGGTTCATGGCCGAACTCTAGAGTGGCGGCGAGCAGCACCGTGTGCTCCGACGTCGTCATAGTGGCTCACAACGCCGGTCATCTGTTGGCCGAGGCGGTGACCTCCGCCATCGACCAGGCCGGCGCCGCACGGGTGTGGGTCATGGACGCCGAAAGCACCGACGGAAGCATCGACCGGTTGAGAGAACGGACTGACGTCATCAACATCTTGCCGGTTCAAAACACCGGCTTCGCAGCGGCGAACAACCGAGGCATCGAGGCGACGTACTCACCATTCGTTCTGTTGCTCAATCCCGACGCTGCGCTCTGTCCGGGCGCTCTAGATGCTCTTTTGGTAACCGCCAAGGCTAATCTCCGTGCTGGCATCGTCGGTTCGCTGATCCTTACTACCGACGGAAGCATCCAGGCGAACTCCTTCGGCCGTTTCCCGACACTTGCAGGGACCTTAGGTATGCGGGTATGGAGGATAGCGCAACGTCTGCGGGGGAACTCAAGTCTGTCGCCGAGGGCACCGACATCGACCGAACCGGTCGACTGGGTCTCGGGAGCGGCGATGCTGGTGAGGCGCGCAGCCGTCGATGATGCCGGCCCGATGGACGAACGGTTCTTCTTGTACTACGAGGACATTGATTGGTGCCATCGGATGCGCGACCGCGGCTGGGAGGTGCTGCTGGAGCCGAGGGCCCAAACGATCCACCACCTGGGCGGCTCCGTGGTACCCAAGGATACAGTCGCGTTAGCCTATCGAGCCTCGTTCTATCGATACTGCGACCTCTACGGTTTGTGGGGGCTCAAGGCTTCTGCCCGATTGTGGCTTGCTATGCGCCGTTGTTTCGGGGGGGCCCCTTGATGCGCGTCCTCCTTGATTGCCGAATGGCTACTTGGTCCGGCATCGGCCGCTACACGACGGGACTAGCCCGGGCACTCGCCGCTCGCGACGATGTGGAACTGGTCCAAGTCCGTCGCCGAGGCGAGATCCCACCGGTCCCGCCCGGCTTGAACGTCGAATGCGAGACCGCGGGAGCGCATCCCTTCGGCCTACGCGGAGCGCTGGAGCTCGGACGCCTCGTTCGCTCGGCTGAACCCGACATCGTTCACTGCGTGCACTTCCCAACCCCCATGCCGGTAAGCAGACCACTCGTTGTAACGCTGCACGATCTCACGCCGCTGGTCATGGCAGGCGTCCTGCCATCGGCCTATACACGGACCGTCTACCGACGGTGGAACGCCCGTGCCGCACACCGGGCCGACCGTATCATCGTACCGTCGCAGACCACCGCGGAGGAAGTGACCAGGCTGTTCGCGGTTCCGCGGGACAAGCTGGCGGTAACGCCGGAGGCTGCCGACGACTTCTCGTCCGGCCCGGTCGGGCCGCTCCGGGGCACGCTGGCCCACTTGGCTTCAGAGCCCTACCTCCTTTCGATGGGGAACGCCAAGCCACACAAGGATCTCCCGACATTACTGCAGGCGTTCTCCCGGCTGGCATCCTTGGAGCCCGGTCTTCGTTTGCTGCTGGTCGGCACGGAGCCGCCTGGATACCTCGGCATGCGATTGGCGGACACCCCGCCCGAGGTGCGCGCCCGTGTGGTGTTCACCGGCCGAGTGGATGATACCGAGCTCCGGGCCCTCTACGCGGGGGCCCTCGCATTCGTCTTTCCGTCTCGCTACGAAGGGTTTGGTTTGCCGCCGTTGGAGGCGATGGCCCTCGGCTCTCCGGTGATCTGCGCGAATGCCTCGTCACTGCCGGAGGTGGTCGGTGAGGCGGCGCTCCTGTTTCCAGCGGGAGACATAGCTGCTCTCGTCGAGACACTGAAACGCGCGCTCCACGATCCGACGCTGCGACAGAGCCTGTCGAAGGCCGGACGTGAACATGCCGCACGGTCGAGCTGGGCGCTCACTGCGGCTGCCACCGTCGCGGTGTACCGCGACACCCTACGGACGCACTCGGGCCGCGAGCGAAGGAAAGGTGCGGCGCGATGATGTTCGACCGCCAACTTCGCGTGACAATGGTCAACAAATACTACTCGCCGCCTCACCTGGGCGGTGTCGAGACTGTTGTCCGCAACCTATCCGAGGGTCTCGTCGAGTATGCCGGGGCTCAGGTTCGGGCCTTGGTTAGCAACGAGGGCCTGCGTCGCGTAGAGGAGACTATCGGCGGTGTTGACGTAATACGCCTCCCCAGACAACTCACCGTTTCTTCGACGCCGTTGGCGGTGGGTATGGGCCGAGCCCTGCGCGATGAGATGCGCCGCGAAGCAGCGGGGGGGATCGAGCGGCCAGATGTGATCAACCTGCACTCCCCATACCCGTGGGGCGAACTCTCGTTCTTGTGGGCGCATCCAATGACACCCTGCGTGGCTCTCTACCACAGCGACATCGTCCGCCAGAAGCGTCTGCTCGCCGCATATACGCCCTTCCTGGAGCGATTCCTTGATAGAGTCGACCTTATCGTGACGTCCTCGCCGAACATGGTCCGGAGCTCACAATTCCTCGCGCCACGCGCCGAGAAATGCCGGGTGGTGCCCTTCGGCCTGCCTAACCGGTACCTCACGGCGACGCCTGCTGTTCTCGAGCGTGCCGCGGAATTGCGCGCCGTTCACGCTGGACGCAAGATCGTCCTCTTCGTGGGCCGGTTTGTATATTACAAAGGCGTCGACGTCCTCGTGCGCGCCATGGCCAGTGTAGACGCCGACCTGGTCCTTATAGGGCGCGGTCCGCTCGAGAGTCGGTTGCGCGAGCTCGTTGCCGCAAGCGGCGTCACCTCCCGCGTGACCTTCGTCGCTCCACCGGATGATGCTGAGCTCTGTGCCTGGTACCGGGCTGCCGACGTGTTCTGCCTGCCGAGCGTGGCTCGGAGTGAGGCTTTCGGCCTCGTGCAGATAGAAGCGCACGCCGCGGGGACACCCGTAGTTTCTACCCAGCTCCCCACCGGCGTGCCCTATGCCAATCTGGATGGGGTCACAGGGCTCATAGTGCCTCCCGGCGACGCACCGGCCCTTGGAGAGGCACTCACGCGTCTGCTCAGTAACGATGAACTCCGTACGCGACTGGGTAAACAGGCACAGACGCGTGCGCTCCGTGAATTCACCGTTCCGAGGATGGTGAAGAACACGGTGGACGTCTACGAGGAGGCCATCGATCGCCACGCGGCATCCACCGCGCGTCGCACCCTCGACCGCAGGAATGCCTAGATGTCGCGGAATCGCTTCATCGCCCTTTCGCTGATCCTCGACGCGGCGCTCGTGAACGCCGGTTTCGTGCTGGCATTTCTCGTGCGTTTCGGAGGCCGCCTGCCCGCCTTCAACTTCGAGGCCTACCTGATCCTGGTGCCGGCGCTCACGCTGGTCTACCTCGCAAGTGCCTGGGTCTACGGCCTCTACGACCCCGAGCGCGCCGACACCGCCTGGGCGATGGCCAGAGGTGTGCTGGCCGCCGTGACCATCGGCACCCTGCTGACCGCGGCGATCGCTTTCTTTGGCAGTACTCGAACTGCTTCATTCGCCCGCTGGACGATCCCGATAGCCTGGGTGATCAATCTTCTGCTGCTTGCAGGCTGGAGGCTGATCTTCCTACGTTTGGGGAGCGTGAACTGGCCGGAGCAGCGCGTGCTCATTGTCGGCACCGATACGGCGTCGATCGACCTGGCCCATACCGTGGCTCAGCGCGCCCGTTGGGGCTGGACAGTGACCGGCCTCATCGACGGCGAGACCTACCCCAAGGGCGAGCTGCCGACTACCGCGGGCGGATTCTCCGTGCTCGGCAGGGTGAACGACGTGGCCCGGATCGTCGGCGAGCACCGCGCGAACCGCGTGATCATCTCCAGTCCGATCGCTTTGCGCGAGCTCGTGGAATCCCTCGTGCTGGCCGATGGGACGAATGTGCGCGTGGACGTGGTGCCCGAGCTCTACGAGATCTTCATTGGAACCGTTGACTCTATCGTCGGCGACGTACCTCTGATGGAGATATCCCACACAACGGTGCCGCGATACTACGCAGCTTCCAAGCGAGCGATCGATGTACTGGCGGCCCTCCTAGGCCTGATCGTGACCAGCCCCATACTGCTGGGAGCCTTGGTAGCCATCGTCATTCGCGATGGCGTCCCGACGTTCTACTCTCAGGAGCGCGTCGGCCGAGACATGAAGCCTTTCCGCATCCACAAGCTGCGTACCATGGTCAGGGATGCCGAAGAGGCCAGCGGTCCTGTCATCGCGGACGCAGACGACGCGCGTATCACCGCCGTCGGAGGTTTTCTGCGGAAGTTCCGCATCGACGAGATCCCACAGCTCATCAACATCCTCAGGGGCGAGATGAGCTTCGTCGGCCCACGACCGGAGCGGCCTTACTTCGTGGAGCAGTACGTCGCAGAGGTCCCTGGTTACCGCGAGCGCTTCAAGGTCAAGCCAGGGATCACGGGTTTGGCGCAGGTCAGCGGCAGTTACGCGACCACACCCGAACGCAAACTCAAGTACGACCTCATCTACATGTATCATCAGACACTGGCCATGGACGTGCAGATCGTGGTCGAGACCTTGCGCGTGGTGCTGACCGGACGCGGTGCCAGGTAGGGAACAAGCGAGTGACAAAAGCCAAGAAGCACGGACAGACCTCGCAGCGCCAGGCGGCTTCTCGTGGAACAGCCGCTAGACGGGCATCCAAGCCCACGGCGTTTGAACGTGCGCCCTCGAAGGAATCGAAGGGCCAGCAGCCCCGTAAAGCGCCACAGGCAGCGGTGCCTGCGAAAGCTTCAGCCAATCCTATGAGTCGCGCCCGGCAAGTGTCCTGGTGGGCATTGCTGGCTATGGTGTTCCTCGTGCCCCTCGCGACCAGCAATTTCACAATCTTTGGCGCCGATCATTCCTTCACCGATGATGTGTTCGAGATCGTCAAGGTGTCTGTCTTGCGTATCTTCACCTGTATTGCCCTGGGCGCCTGGGCCTGGGACACGCTGCGTCGGGGTGGCCGCATACGTCACACGCCGCTGGATTGGCTCGTCATCGCGTTTATAGTCTGGGTGGCCATCAGCACAGCGACATCGGTCCATTGGCCTACGGCGTTGCTCGGCAAGCCATCTCGCTACGAAGGGTTGCTCTCCTTCGTCAACTATGCCGTCATCTACTTTCTGGTCATGCAGCTCGCCGACCACTCTTCGCGCGTTCGCCGTCTGGCCCAGTCTCTGTTCTGGTCGAGCATAATAGTGGCCGGCTTCGGACTACTCCAGTACCTCGGCGTGACGTTCTCGGGCTGGGCGCCCGTTGGTTTTGAGGCCAATCGTGCCTTCTCGACCTACGGCAACCCCAACTTCCTTGGCGGCTTTCTGATCTTCTCCGTCGCGATCGCGCTCGCACTCGCGCTTCTCGAGCAGAGACCCTTCTGGCGCCTTCTCTACTGGGCGGGCTTCGTCCTCAACGGGTTGGCGTTAGTCGCTTCGTTCACACGTGGAGCCTGGATCGGCGGGGTGGTCAGTCTGGTGCTCTTGAGTGTGATCGCCTGGCGGCAACGCACCGCCATGCGCCGCATCGACTGGGTGCCCGCTGGGGTCTCGCTTGCGGTCGGCATCGGCATCGTCGCGCGCAGCCTCTCGAACTCAAGCGAAGTCCTCAACTTTGGCAAGCGCATCGCTTCGATCTTCCAGTTCTCCAGCGGCAGCGGACAGTCGCGGATAGAGATCTGGCGCGCGGCCTTCGCGGCGATCGCAGATAGGCCGGTTCTGGGCTCCGGTCCAGACACTTTTCGCCTCGTCTTCCATAGATTCAAGACATTGGAGTACGTCCGTATCAAGGGCGGCTTGTCGGGGGCCGACAACGCGCACAACTATCTGCTGCAACTGGCCAGTGGCCTCGGAATCCCCGGCCTGCTCATGTTCTGCGCCATCTTCGTGTGGGCAGGAGTGCGGTCCTTCGCCGCCGTGTTCAGGCGCTCGGATGACCCCTTACGGCTCATCCTGGGTGCGTTCTGGGCCGCTTCGCTGGGTTACCTTGTTCATCTCTTCTTTGGGCTCTCGCTTCCAGGCACGACTTTCCTTCTGTGGATGGCGTTGGCGATCGTACTCGTTCCAACCGCCCGCTCTGTCGAGGTGAAGGCGCTGAAGGGGGGCACCGCGGTCGCGCTGGCCGTGATCGTGATCGCCGCTGCGGCCGTCGTTTATCAGGGAGTCGTTCTCGCGGCGGACAACGCCTATTCGAAGGCCCAGACCGCGGAGTCGGCGACCGAACGCGTTAAGGAGGCGTTACGGGCAGCCAGACTCAACCCGCTCAACGCGGATTACCGGCAAGGCGTCGGTCTCGCTTATCTCGCCGAAATGCGCGCCTCTCTTCGGGCAGGCACCGACGCCCAACAGAAGGGCGAGGACGTGACTCCGTATGAGAAGCAAGTCGTGAGGAGCTTTGCCGACGCGAAGTCCGCCCTGGAAGAAGCCATCGAGTTCATCCCTGCCGAGTACGACAACTACGTTGTTCTGGCCACCCTCTACAACCTCGGTGGTGAGACGATCGACAACGGCCTGTATCAGAGCGCCATAGACATCGCGGAGCGCGGACTAAAGATCATGCCGCTGGGCACTAGCATCCGCGTGCAACTCGCCCAGTCCCTAGTGGCCACCGACAGAGTGCCCGAGGCTGTTGAGGCACTCGAGTACTGCCTTGAGATCGACCCAATGGGCGGTGAGGCGGCCCTGTATCTGGCGAGCCTCTACCATCAACTGGGCCACACGGACAAGGCCCTCGAGGTTCTGAGATCAGTGGAGGCGCTGGCGCCCGGACAACCGGGCATAGCCGATGCCATCAAGCGGCTCGAGGCCGAGGCGCCCGCGCCATAGCAGACCCCCTCCCTCCCGACGGATCTTGGAAGAGACTCGATGGCGGGAAGGCTACCCGTCTTCGATACGTATTGTGCTGACTTCGAGCGATGTGTTCGGCGTCACTACGTAAGGGGTCTTTTCGTCCTTCAGCGCCGTGAAGGATGCGGCCTCTTCCCACCAGTCGTAGATGGTGAGACCCTTGAGATCGGTGATCGTCAGATCGACGTGGTGAAGCCCGTCGCTGAACACGTTGGGCACAGACCAGGCGACACGGACCCGCTCTCCCCTCCGCAAGCCACCTATGAGTTGCTTCTTGAGAACCGAGTTTGTACCGAGGACTGAGGCTCCACTGGAGTTCTTGATCATGAACCCATAGGCCACCTCCTCGACATCTTCTTCAGCCTTGACTTCAAGGTCGATGGTGAGGCCGCCGTCTTCGTAGAGCATTTCGGGAACGGCGACTCCCGTATAGCGGACAGTGCCGCTGCCCCTTCGTTTTGTCGACATCTTCCGCGCCACTGCAGGCTGTGGGTTGAAAAGCTCCGTGTAACGCGCGGCGACGTACTCAGCGCTGCCTTGCGCGGCAATGCGGCAATCCTCGAGGAGAATGGCCCGGTCGCAAAACTGGCGCACCGCGCCCATGTCGTGCGTGACGAAGACTATCGTCGAGTCACTCCTCTTGAGGGTCCGGAAGTGCTCGTAGCACTTGCGCTGGAACGCGGCGTCGCCCACGGCCAGCACCTCGTCGATGAGGAGGATGTCGGCCTCAGCGCGAGTGGCTACAGAGAAGGCGATGCGCACCTGCATACCTGAGGAGTAGTTTTTGAGCTTTTGGTCCATGTATCCCTCGAGTTCGGCGAAGGCGACGATGTCGTCATACATCGCGTTCACTTCACTCTTCGAGAAGCCCAGCAAGGCGCCGTTCAGGTAAACATTCTCGCGCCCCGTGAGCTCAGGGTTGAATCCCACACCCAGTTCGATAAACGGCACCACCCTCCCCACAACGGCCACATCCCCGCGCGTCGGCATGTAGATGCCCGCCAGGATCTTCAGGAGGGTGCTCTTGCCCGACCCGTTACGGCCCACCACTCCAAGGAACTCGCCCGGCTCCACGTCGAAGCTGATGTCGCGCAAGGCGTGCTGGACCTCCACGGTCTTCGTATCGCGGAAGGTGTTGAGCACCCGGCTCTTCACCGTCGTCTGGCGCAGATGCGGCAGAAGGAAGTCCTTTGAGACGTTTCGCACCTGGATGACAGGCTCAGCCACTCAGGCCTCCTCGGCAAAGGATTGCGACCGACGGCGGAAGTAGATCACCGATGTGACGGCCAGCACAAGCGTGATGCCTACCGGGATGGCGCGAACCCAAGGCGTCTCGAAGAGCTGGGAGATGGTCTGCGTCTCGTCGGTGATAAGGACGTAGCGCGCATCCTGGATGATCTGGGCCATCGGATTGAGGATCAGGAAGCGGGCATACTTCTCCGGGACAAGCGTCAGCGGGTAGAGAATGGGGACAGCGTAGAAGGCCGCCTGCATGATCACGTCCCAGATGTAGTTGACGTCGCGAAACCGAACATAGAGGGCGCTGAGAAAGAACGCCAGAGAGACGGAGAGGGCGATCAGCTCCAGAAAGAGGAGCGGGAGCCAGAGAACCTCAACCCGCACCGGCACACGTAGCAGGATCAGAAAAAGAACTATGACCACCATGTTGAGGGCGAAGCTGATGAGAACGGACGCGCCCACCGAGAGGACGACAACGTACCGCGGGAATCTGATCTTGCGCAGCAGGTCTGCTCGCGCCACCAGCGAGGCAAGGCCCTGAGTCGTCGACTCGTTGAAGAATCCCCATATCACGATGCCAAACAGCAAGTAGACCGGGAAGTACGGGACTCCTTCCCCGATCTTAAGGAATCTCGCGAACACCACGTAGAGGATCGAGAAGATGGCAAGCGGTCTCAACAGAGTCCACAGGTAACCCAGCAAAGAGGCCTGATACCGTAGCTTGAAATCGGTGACCACCATCGCCCGCAAGAGGATGAGCGGATAGCGATAGCGGAGGCGGATGAACTTGAAGAGGTCTTTCACGCCCTGATTGTACTCTGCCCGCCGTGAGCGTATGGGCCGTCGAATCGGGCCCAATCGAGCACGATGTGGGTCTCTGCGGCGACGGTGGGATATGCTGAGCGCATGAATTTGCTCCGCAACCCGCAGTCCTCTAAAATTCCCCACGGGCCGGGTAGACGTACCAAGAGCGAGCGGACGGCCGCGGCCAGGAGCCGAGCGGGGGTCAATGAGTAGCCTGTTTCGAAGCGAATACGATCTTGACCGCCTGGATAAGATCACTACCCGGACGTTCGGCTTCGAACTGTATGCGGCCCCGAGATTCCACGACCTGTTCGCGGCTGAAACATTCGAGCCGTTGAGCTCCTTGTTGGTCCGTCAATCCGCGAAAGGCATAGAGACCTTTATTGACGTCGGGGCTCACTACGGGTTCTTCGACGTCCTCGTCGGTCTCTCCAACCCGCGTTGCAAGATCTTGGCTATCGAACCCGTTCCGGCAAACGTGGAGATCTTGAGAAGGAACCTGCGCCTAAACGCCGTGGATGCCGATGTGCATCAGGCGGCGGTATCCGATGTCAGCGGGCAGGCCGATTTCCAGGTTTCAGAGGCGTCGGACAACTCCGGTTTCGTGGCAAACCCGGCTGCCGCTGTGGTGGGGAACATCAAGACAGACGTAGTGCGTCTGGATGAATTCGTCGAAGATATCCGAAGCGGGCCAGTACTGATAAAGATCGATGCCGAGGGCAACGAGCTCAAAGTGCTGGGGGGCATGCAGCAGATCGTCGATGAGCGCGAAGACGTGCGCTTGGTCATCGAGTTCAACCCGCGTTGCCTCGAGGCCAATGGGACTACCCCGGAAACCCTCTTGGCTCGACTTGACCAGCTGGGCTTTGACGTGCATTTCGTGCTCGATTCTGAACGGCAATACGCGAAACACAGCCCGGACAAGAGCTGGCAAGACTACATGGGAGAGAAGACCCATAGGAACCTGTTCTGTCTCAAGAAGAATCGCTCGCTGAATCTATGCGTGTTCGGTCACGCTTCGACGCTGTACGGTGCCGAGCGCAGCCTGTTGGAGCTGGTCGACAGCATGATCCAGCGCTACGGGACTATCTTCACCGTGTTTCTCCCCGGTGAAGGGCCACTGCGTCAGAAGCTCGAGGAATTGGGCGCTGCCACCGTGCTGGTGGACTATCACTGGTGGTGCTCGGGAGGTACTGGGACCGAACCGGCGATAGGCGAAGATCTCATGGTGATGAGCTATGACAGGGTCGATACTGCCTTGCCGGCGCTGCTGAGGCTCTCGCCGGATGCGGTCGTGACGACTACGCTCGTGATTCCCTGGGGTGCGGTGGCGGCTATGAGACTCGATCGCCCGCACATCTGGTGGGTCAAGGAGTTCGGAGACCCCGGCCACGTTGGGGAGTTCCGGTATGGCCGCGACAAGACCTTGGAGATCGTCAAAGAATCCTCCACTCACATCGTCGTCAATTCCGAGGCAGTTCGGAACGCCCTGTTTGGTGATGTCGGCGACGACAAGTGCTCTGTCGCCATCAACAAGCTGACGTTGAACCCTCCGGTCGACGATGGCAGAACGTACTTCCGGCACCGCGATTCAATCAAGCTGGCGATATGCGGCAATGTGGCCAGATTAAAGGGGCAAGAGGATGCGGTCCGCGCCACGGTGAAGCTGGCTCTGGCCGGGCGAGATGTGGAGCTCTGTGTGGTTGGGACTATGCCGGAGACATCGGCCTACGTTCGCGGACTGCGGGATCTCGTGAAGGCGAAGCAGTTGGAGGATCGGATTCATTTCGTCGAGTTCCTTGAGAACGTCCGGCCGTTGATCGAGCAGGCGCACATCAGCCTCACCTGCTCGCAGAACGAGGCATTCGGGCGCGCCACGGCGGAGGCCATGCTACTGGGCAAGCCAGTGATCGGAACGGCCTCCGGCGGTACGGTGGAATTGATCGAGGACGGTGTCGACGGATTCTTGTACCCGCCTGGTGACGTGGATCGACTGGCAGAACGGATATCCTTCTTCCTCGAGCAGCCGGAGGCGATCCATGAATTCGGCGAGCGTGCGAGAAAGGCAATGCTTACCAAGCTGGCGACCAATCCTGTCGATTCTTGCTTGTTCGGACTCTGCCAGGGGCACAAGGGGGAACGCAACCCGCAATCGCATCAGCTGAGAGGACTGCTGCTGGAATGGCAAGGGGCCCTGCAGACCAGGTTCAGAGAATGGCTGCGCCAAGCAGACCAGGCTCTGCAGACCCTGGCGGGCCAGAACGCCGAGAAAGACGAGGCTCTGCAGACCCTCGCGGGCCAGAACGCCGAGAAAGATCAGGCAGTATCGCGAGCGCAGGAGGAGGCTGCGAAACTGCGTGCCAAGCTGGACGAGGCGAGGGTGTACATAGCACAAGTGCGTACGGAGTCGGACGAGCGCGCCGTGCAGCTTGCAGCCGTTTATGCCTCGACCTCGTGGCGTGTCAGCGCGCCGGTGCGCCTGGCCGGCCGTCAGATCGCCCATCTGCGTCGATATGGGGCAAAGGGCGGAGTGCGCCGGCAGGCGGGGAAGGTCGCCAGGCTGGTCGCGCCGGAGTTGATGCGGCGCCGCGCGCTCCGCCTGGCAGTCCCACAGCCCGCGGCTCGGCGGTCGGAGAGTCCGAGCGATCCCGTGTTGCTGGCCGCCGAAGCGAGCCGACTGGAGTACCGTCCGCTGATCTCCGTCCTCGTACCGGTCTACGAAACTGATCCTCGGTATCTGCGGCTGGCCGTCGACTCGGTGCTGGCCCAGGCCTATCCGGAATGGGAGCTCATCCTGTGCGATGACGGCTCAAAACGCGCCGACACAGGGGCGGTTCTCAAGGAGATCGCGCTGCTCGACCCTCGCATCCAGGTGCACTATTTGGGACTCAACAGCGGGATCGCCACAGCTACGAATACAGCCCTGGCCAAGGCGCGAGGCGAGTTCGTGGCCATGCTCGACCACGATGATGAACTCCTGCCGGCGGCACTTCTGGAAGTCGCAAGAACTCTGAACGCCGACCGGTCCCTCGATGTCATCTACACCGACCAGGACTACGTGGAAGCCGACGGCAGTTTTGCGCAGGCGTTCTACAAGCCGGATTGGTCGCTCGAGATGTTTTGCGGCGTCATGTACGTCGGGCACCTCCTCGTGGTCCGGCGTGCTCTCGCGGACGCTGTGGGCGGTTTTGACCCGGCCTTCGACAACGTGCAGGACTTCGAGTTCATGTTGCGTTTGGGCGAGAAGACCGAACGCATCGCCCACATTCCCAAGATCTTGTACCACTGGCGCAAGATCCCCGGAAGCGTGGCCTTCGGCGGCAACGAGAAGAGCGACATCGAATCGCTCCAGGCATCCGCCGTCAACGCCCACCTGGAGCGTTGCGGCGTCAAGGGAGTAGCACGGCCTAATCCCGACCAAGCGCACCGGCTGCTGATCACGCCCCTGCCGCGGAGCCAACACCCGCTCATCAGCGTGCTGGTCCGCGCCTCAAAGACGGAGAGCCATGTGGAAACGTGCTGCAAACAGGTACTCACCACTGGCAGCTATCCGAACAAGGAAGTCATCGTCACCGGCGTGGTGGAAGGTGACCTGACCGAGCGCCTGGAGGCTATGGGCGTCGTGCTCGCGGGGCCTGCGGAGGACGGAGCCGCCGCAGTCCTCGCGGGACTAGACAAGGCCGGCGGCGAGATCGTCGTCTCGATGGCGGGAGATCTGGAGATACAGACCTCTGATTGGCTGGAGCATCTGCTGTTCGGATGCGAACTCCCGGGTGTCGCGTGCGTCACGCCGCTGGTCCTTTCCTCAAACGGCGCAGTCTCGAGTGCCGGGTTGATCCTCGGAGGAGAGGGGATCGTCGGTCCGGCGATGGCGGGCTGGCAACCCGGCAGCGACGGTTATGCCGGCTCGCTTTCGTGCGTGCGCGAAGTGAGTGCGGTGCCGGGGGACTGCTGGGCGGTGGCACGTAGAACGTTGGACGATCTCGGGGGTCTCAGCCCGTACTTTGCGGGCGACCACCACCAAACGGTGGACCTCTCACTCCGTGCGCTCTCGGCGGGTCTGCGCAACCTGTGCACCCCGCGCGTCGTGGTGCGCCACCGGAGGGCGGCCGCATCCGAGTCACAGTCCGAGCCCCTCGACGAGCTTCTGCTTGCGGACGCCTGGGAGCCGCTGATCAAGAAGGGTGATCCCTTCCACAACTGCAATTTCGAACAAGTCTCCCCCGGGTATCAAATATGAATGTCGTCTTCGTCAGCCATTGTGACTTCCAGGGTAACAGCGCCATGCATGTCTTCAGCATCGCCAACGAGTTGCAGGCGCTGAGCGTGGAGTCGGTGGTCTTCGTGCCGGATAACCCCAGGACTGTGCGCGAGCATGGCGAGCCACGCTTCAGAGTGCTGCACTACGACCTCGCTCAACGGGAGCCCCTCGTCTTCCCGGACGGGCGCGGCCCTGATCTCATCCACGCGTGGACTCCACGCGAGCAGGTCCGGCTGGTCACGGAGACACTCGTGCGCAAGTATGCCGTCCCGTACCTCGTGCATCTCGAAGATAACGAGGAGATCATCGTGCAGGACGAGTTGGAGGGGCCATCCTTTGGCGAGTTGGGGAGCCTTCCGCTGCCAATCCTCGACCGGCTGGTGCCGCAGCACCGCTCTCACCCCTTCTACTACCCGCGATTCCTCGCCAACGCCGCAGGCATGACCGTGCTCATGGACAGTCTCCTCGAGTTCAAGCCGGCCCACGTGCCCGGCGTCGTCTTCTGGGCGGGTTTCGACGAGGCCTTCGCCGCGGCGCAACCCGACCCCTCCGTGCGTCGGCGGCTGGGGCTAGACGACTCTGATTTGATCCTCGTCTACAACGGCAACGTCCACAGCTCCAATGTCGCTGAGGTACGCAGCCTGGTGCTCGCCGTCGCCACGCTCCGGCGTCGCGGCCATCGCCTTGCGCTCGTGAAGACCGGCTGGAACCACGTGGAGATCCCCTATTTCGCAGAAGGCAAGAAGCAAGGCTTCATCATCGACCTCGGGTTCTGTTCGCGGAGCGACATCCCCACGCTGATCGCCACGGCAGACGTCCTCGTACAGCCTGGACATGCCGGCCGATTCAACGACTATCGGTTCCCTTCGAAGCTACCCGAGTTCCTCGTGTCCGGAAAGCCGGTCCTCCTGCCAAGGACCAATATCGGCCGGTTCTTGCACGACGACGTCGACTGCATTCTGCTCGATAAAGGTCATGGTCTTGAGATCGCCGCGAAACTAGAGCCGCTGCTCGATGACCCGCAACGCCGAGAGCGCATCGGCGCGGCAGGGCGTGAGTTCGCCTTGCGGGAGCTCAAGTGGTCCAAGGGGGCGGCTACCATGAGAAGGCTCTACGACGAGGTGCTGGGGGATGGCGCCGAGGCCGCGGCCGGCTCCGCGCGCGCGACGGTGTCGGTGACGACCGGGGGGGCAGCGGATGCTGTGCCCCCAGGCGACCAACGCGACTGGTGGGCCAAACTCATCGCATTCTACCTTCCGCAGTTCCACCCTATCCCAGAGAACGATGAATGGTGGGGTGAAGGTTTCACGGAGTGGACGAACGTCCGGCGCGCAAGGCCCAACTTCCCCGGACATTACCAGCCACAGGTCCCGACCGACCTGGGGTACTACGACCTACGCGATCCCACTGTCATGGACCGGCAGGCCGACCTCGCCAAGGCCCACGGCATCCACGGGTTCTGCTTCTACTACTACTGGTTCAACGGTCATCGCCTGCTCGAGCGCCCTCTTGATCAGTTCTTGGGACGAGGCATGCCGGACTTCCCCTTCTGCATCTGTTGGGCCAATGAGAACTGGACGCGCAGGTGGGACGGTTCGGAGGACGAGGTCCTGATGAGACAGGACTATTCCCTGGGGGCCGCGGAGCAGTTCATCCTTGATGTGATCCCGATACTCAAGGATCGGCGCTACATGAAGATCGGCGACGCGCCCATCCTCCTCGTCTATCGCGTCAACCTGCTTCCAGACCCCTCGTCAACAGCAGCCTTGTGGCGCACGGTGTGCGAGCAACAAGGAATCCCCATTGTCCATCTGGCTGCCGTCCAGAGCTTCGGCATCACCGACCCGCGTCCATATGGCTTCGATGCCGCCGTAGACTTCCCCCCGCATTTCCGGCATGAATTGATCGATCCGAGCAGCTTCGAAGGCATTGCACCGGACTTCGAGGGCTATCTGGAGGATTACCTCAAGTGCGCGCGCAACCAGATGAGCCAGCCCTCTCCCCCCTACATCCGCTATCGTGGCGTCATGCCGGCCTGGGACAACACGCCGCGCCGCATGAACCGGGCCCATGTATGCCTCTACTCGTCGCCCGCCGCTTATCAGGAATGGCTCGAAAGCATGGTCGAACAGACGATGGCGAGATCTTCGGTACAGGAGCCGCTCGTGTTTCTGAACTCCTGGAACGAGTGGGCGGAGGGCGCCTATCTGGAGCCCGACGACCTTCACGGTCACCAACGGCTCGAGGCGACCAAGCGCGGCCTGTGCCGCGGCATGGCAGCCCACTTCCAGCACGGCGGCTTTGGAGTGACGGAGGAGATGGTGGAGCAGGCCCTGGAGAATCAGGGCGCGTTCTCACCTCCGCAACGCGGAGTGCATACCACAACGAAGGATGAGGCATGACAGCGGAGCCGAGTGCACCTAGGTGGCTAGACGACGATACACTCGCATGCCCGGGAGCCCGACTTCTTGCCGTGTTCGACGACAGGAGCCAGGAGCTTGACTCCACTCCGGACCGCTTCATCCTCATGAAATCGCGAGCTATGGTCGACTGGTACGACGCCACCTTCGCCGGAGCGAATCGCCCGGACCGGGTGTTCGAGATCGGCATCTTCAAAGGCGGCAGTGTCGTCCTCTTCTCCGAACTCTGGCGCCCCAAGCGGCTCGTCGCGATAGACATCTCCGCCGAGCGAATCCCCGCTCTGGCCGAGTACATCAAGCGCTGTAAGCTTGGCGAGAGCGTGAAAGCCATCTACGGTATCGACCAGGCGGACAGAGAGACGATGAGGTCGATAATTGCCAGCGAGTTCGGCGATGCCTCGCTGGACCTGGTCGTGGACGACGGCTGTCATTTCTATGACGAGACGAAGGCCGCCTTCGAAGCGGTCTTTCCCTTCCTCCGGCCCGGTGGTGTCTACGTGATCGAGGATTGGGGATGGGCGCACTGGCCCGGCGACTGGCAGGAAAACGGCGGACCGTGGCCCGACAAGCCCGCACCCACACTTCTCGCGCTCGAGTTGGCCATGGTGTGCGCTTCGCGCTCGGACCTGGTCGAGTCGGTGGAGATAACTCCAGGGCTGATAGTCCTGCGAAGAGGTGCGGGGGAAGACGTCGATAGCTCTTTCACACTGTCGGGTAGCTACCTCACTGCGGGCCGCGTCTTTCTCGAAGAGGGATTCCCCCCCTCCGCCCGCGAGGCCGTCTGCGCTGCCGATCTGCGGGAACTCAATGCCAGGATCCACGCCCTCGAGACCAGTCGTTCGTGGCGCCTCACGGCGCCCTTGAGATGGATGGGCAGAACGCTGCGTCGGTGATCAAGCGGCGCGTTGGGGATGACAGTCCGGGTCGTGGAACTCCCATCTTGGAGGTGTGAGATTCTGCGATGAGGAAAGGGGGGCGGCCCCGCTGTGGGTGCCGCCCCCCTCGGTTGCGGTGGGCTGGTAGTCGCTTGGTTATCCGGTCGTCATGGGGCGGTCACCGTGAAGGACCCCGGGCTTGTCGCCCAGCTCATGAAGGCGCCGGTGCTGGCCACCGGGCGGTAGGAGATGATGACCTGGTTTCCGGAGCCGGCCGGGACGCTCGAGAGGGGCAGACTGGTGGAGTAGGGGGTGCCCGCGGAGCCGGTGGCCGGGACGAGGGTGGTCACATACCAGCCGCCCGCGCCGGAGCGTACCCACACGCCGAACTCACCGCCGGTGAGATTCTGGTTGGTGGTCCAGCTGGCAAGGACGGACTGCGCCGAGGTGTAGCTCGCGATGCCGGAGGGTTGGGTGATGGTGACGGTAGGAGCAGTGGCGTCCACCGAGAACACCCCGGGGCTGGTCGCCCAACTCGACCACAGGCTGGTGTTGGCGATGGGCTCATAAGCCACGATCACCTGGTAGCCTAAGCCCGGGGCTACCCCGGAGAGACTGACGGTGGCCGAGTAGCTCCCGGCCCCGGTGGCTGCTATCAGAGGGGCTCTTCCAGTACCAGGTGTTACCGGGGGAGCGGACCCACACCGCGAACTGACCGGTGGTAACAGAGGGGCTGGCCGTCCAAGTGGCGGTGAAGGACTGGGCCGAGGTGTAGCTAGCTCTGGCCGGTCGGTTGGGTGATGGTGACGGTAGGAGTGACGGCGGCGTCCACCGAGAAGACAAAGCCGTAGCTGGTGGCATAGCTCACGAAGGCGCCGCTACCCACCGTCGGGCGGTAGCCCACGATCACCTGGTAGTAGCCGGCCGGTACCCCGGAGAGGGACAGGCTGGTGGAGTAGGTAAGGAGGTCGTCGCCGGCGCCTGTGGGAGCCAACTGGCCGATGTACCAGCTGCCGGCGGCCGAACGGGCCCACACCGCCGAACTGGCCGACGTCCAGATCGATATCGGCGCTCCAGCTGGCGGTGAAGGACTGGGCGGAGGTGTAGCTGCCGAGGCCGGTGGGAGAGGTGATGGTAAGGACGGGAGTGGGGGTGGTCTCGGCCACGTCGGTGACGGTGACACTGATGGCCTGGGTGTCGGTGAGCGAGCCGTCGCTCACCTGGACGATGACGTCATAGACGTTGTTGCCGCCGGCGTCGGTGGGGGTCTCGTAGTCCGGGGCGCTCAGGAAGGTGAGCACGCCCGTGGCCGGGACGATGGTGAACTTGGCCTGATCGGCCCCGCCGAGAGGCTGTAGGTGAGGGTGTCACCGGCATTGGCGTCGGTGGCGTTGACGTCGGTGACGGCGGTCTGGTTCTCAGGCGCGTTCACCGAAGCCGTGGCCCCACCGCCGTTGCTGGTGATGACGGGAGCGACGTTCCCGCCCTCGGCCACGTCGGTGACGGTGACACTGATGGTCTGGGTGTCGGTGAGCGAGCCGTCGCTCACCTGGACAATGACGTCATAGACGTTGTTAGCGCCCACATCGGTGGGGTTCTCGTAGTCCGGAGCGGTTATGAAGTCGAGGAACCCGGTAGAGGCACCGATGGTGAACTTGGCCTGATCGGCCCCGCCCACGAGGCTGTAGGTGAAGCTGGGACTATCAGCGTCCTCGGAGTTCACGTCGGTCACGGTGGTGGTGTTCTCGGGCACGCTCACCGAAGCCGTGGCCCCGCCTCCGTTGCTCACGATCTGGGGGGCGACGTCGTTCACGTTGGTGACGGTGACACTGATGGCCTGGGTGTCGGTGAGCGAGCCGTCGCTCACCTGCACCGTCACGTCATAGACGTTGTTGGCGCCCACATCGGTGGGAGCCTCCCGGTCCGGGGCCGTGACGAAGGTGAGCACGCCGGTGCTCGAGTTGATGGAGAACTTGGCCTGATCGGCCCCGCCGCTCAGGCTGTAGGTGAGAGTGTCACCGGCATTGGCGTCGGTGGCGTTGACGTCGGTGACGGCGGTCTGGTTCTCGGCGCGTTCACAGCCGCCGTGGCCCCGCCCCCGTTGCTGGTGATGACGGGAGCGACGTTCGACCCAGTGCCGGTAACGGTGAAGGTGGCGCTGTCCTCATCGAACTGCGTGTCGGGGTCGGTGGCCCGGAAGGTGATAGTCTCAGCCCCGGTCCAGCTGGTGTTGGGGGTGCTGACGGTGGCCACGTGGGTGCTCGAGTTGATGCTCACGGACAGAGAGCTGTTGCCGCTGGAGGTCCAGGCAAGCTCGGCGTCGCCGTCGTCCGGATCGGTCACGTAGTTATCCAGGTCGAAGGTGGCGAAGCTTTGCCCTTCCTCGATGGTCTGGTTGGGGATATCGGAGACGACCGGGGCGGTGGTGGGGGCGTTTGCCGCAATGGTGTACGTGCCGTTGCTGACGACCCCGCCGGAGGTCGTGGAAATGTATTCCACGGTCGACTGAGAGGACCCGACCGTGACTCGCAGGTGACCCGGGCTGGGCAAAGCCAGGATCGTGTAGCCGCTGCCGGTGCTATAGATGCCGAATCCGCTCCCCGAAAAACCCGCCGAGGGGAGTGCCTGGTAGACCACGCCATCGCGTTCCTCGTAGCCATACTGATGGTCATGGCCGTGGAAGAAGGCGCTCACGTTGTTGTTGACCAGGATCTGGTGGACCGGGTCGCTCCCCCATCCGGGACGTTTCGTGGCCCACTCGTAGGTCGTGCCGGCTTCGTTGTTACCCGCCCCACTCGCAGATGTGAGCCGGGTTGGCGCCCCCCCGCACATAGTCGTCGGAGCCGCCAGTCATATGGTGGGCAAATATGAACTTGTACTTGGCATCGCTACCTTCGAGCTTCGCTTTGAGCCAGTTGAACTGGGTCTGTCCGAGAGTCCAATGCCACCGGTCACCGTCCCCCGCCTCCGGTTCCCCACCTCCGGTATTCCCGGCAAACGGCTTTAGCGTCGTGTACCAGTACGGGTCGATGACAACAAAGAGCGCGTCGCCCCACGTCCACGAGTAATAATCCTCATGTAGCTGGTCCCCGGTCAGGGAGGAGTAAGTATCAGAATTGCCCGAGTAGAAGCCGTTAGGCACCGGGTTCAGGTAGTACTTCTTCTGGGCGTTCGTGCCCATGACAGGTGTGCTGGTGGCGGGATTGCCGGTGTCATCCAAGTGCCAGCCCTCTTGCTGCTCGTGATTGCCCACAGCCAGGAATATAGAAGCGGAATGGCCTGCCAGGTCGAAGAACTGGCGCTGAAAGAGGTAGGCGCTATCTGCCCCGCCAGCGGTGGTGACATTATCCATGGCGAAGGTGTCGCCCAGGTCGATAAGGAAGTCGGGGTGGTCGCTGTTGACGTTGGTCATCGTCTGGGTCCAGGTGGTGGAGTTTCCCAACTGGATGTTGACGTGAGAGTCAGAGGTGATGTCGAACATGAACCCTTCGCCCTCCGCTCTCTGCGTCCAGAAAGAATGCTCGGATCGAGCCGTCCAACTGCCCCCGGACTGCTGATACTGCATCCGATAGTAGTACTTCGTGTCCGACTGAAGCCCGTTTATGACCGTCGTATGCGGGTCACCGGCCGTCGCCGACTCGGTACCCGTCTGCGCCGTGTATACGCCGGGACTGGTTCCGTACTCGTAGTAGAGTTGGATGGCGGCGCTGGGAACAATCTTGATGCTGACCGAACTACCCGTCGCCCTGCCCAGCAGTTCGCTCCCGGAGAATATGCCGTCCACCGCGTAGGCGCCAGCTCCAGGGCTCAGCACTCCGGATAGAAGCACAAGGCCTGCCAGGAGGAGGACGAACACCAGGACTGCCCAGATCGTATTTTTCTCACGTGGCCTCACGGGCCCTATCCGCAGGTCGGCCCTGCTGGTGCTCGTGGTTGTTCGCACTCTGCTCATGGCCTTCACTCCTGTTCTCATGGTCGTTCTCACGCCATCCCCCTCGCTCATTGGCCGCCCGCGCTGCTCGAAAAGGGAGACTTCCCGCCGGGCGTGACGCCGCATCGGTCTAGCTGTCTGGGTCATAGCAGCAGTCTAGGCTGGCTGGGCAGGCGCCACAATTGAGCGCAGGATAGAAGAACCTCTACCCTAGGGATAGACGAACTCACCCCGGTGAATAGGACCCGGCGCAACTGCGCTTGCTCGACAAGCGCGCGGCCGACAATGGACAGGGTCCGTCCCCCCGGCGTATGGAAGGGGGGCGGCACCGGGTATCGGTGCCGCCCCCCTCGGTTGTGGTGGGCTCGTAGTGTCTTCGTTACCTAGCTCGTCATGGGGCGGTCACCGCAAAGGTGCCGGGGCTGGTCGCCCAGCTCACGAAGGGGCCGGTGCCCAGGTTGGGCCGGTAGGCGATGACGGCCTGGTAGGTACCGACGGGTATGCCCGCCAGGCTGACCAGGGCGGAGTCGGCGGCGGCGCCGTTGGCCGCCACCAGCTGGGAGTAGTACCAGGTGACCCCATTGTAGAGCCACACCCCGTACTCCCCGTTGGCGGTGGGGTCGTTCCAGGTGACCGTCACCGAACCACTCTGCGAGTAGGAGCCGCCGACCGGAGCGGTGATGGTAAGGACAGGAGCCGTGGCGTTCACGGAGAAGTTGCCCGGGCTGGTCGCCCAGCTCATGAAGGAGCCGGTGCCGGCCACCGGACGGTAGGCCACGATGACCTCGTTCCCCAGACCGTCGGGGACGGTAGCGAGGGGCAGGCTGGTGGAGTAGGGGGTGCCGGCGGAGCCGGTGGCCGGGACGAGGGTGGTCACATACCAGCCGCCCGCGCTGGAGCGCACCCACACCCCGAACTCACCCCCGGTGAGATTCTGGTTGGTGGTCCAGCTGGCAAGGACGGACTGCGCCGAGGTGTAGCTCGCGATGCCGGAGGGTTGGGTGATGGTGACGGTAGGAGCAGTGGCGTCCACCGAGAACACCCCCGGGCTGGTCGCCCAGCTTATCCACTGGCTGGTGTTGGCGATGGGCTCGTAGGCCACGATCACCTGGTAGCCGAGACCCGGGGCCACCCCGCTTAGATTGACGGTGGTGGAGTAGCTCCCGGCCCCGGTGGCTGCTACCAGAGGGGCTCTTCCAGTACCAGGTGTTACCGGGGGAGCGGACCCACACCGCGAACTGACCGGTGGTAACAGAGGGGCTGGCCGTCCAACTCGCGGTGAAGGACTGGGCCGAGGTGTAGCTCGTCTGGCCGGTCGGTTGGGTGATGGTGACGGTAGGAGTGACGGCGGCGTCCACCGAGAAGACAAAGCCGTAGCTGGTGGCATAGCTCACGAAGGCGCCGCTACCCACCGTCGGGCGGTAGCCCACGATCACCTGGTAGTAGCCGGCCGGTACCCCGGAGAGGGACAGGCTGGCCGAGTAGGTAAGGGCATCGTCACCGGCGCCTGTGGGAGCCAACTGGCCGATGTACCAGCTGCCGGCGGCCGAACGAGCCCACACCGCGAACTGGCCGGCGTCCAGATCGATATCGGCGCTCCAGCTGGCGGTGAAGGACTGGGCGGAGGTGTAGGTGCCCAGACCAGAAGGAGAGGTGAAGGTAAGGACGGGATTAGTGGTATCGGCCACGTCGGTGACGGTGACACTGATGGCCTGGGTGTCGGTGAGCGAGCCGTCGCTCACCTGCACCGTCACCTCATAGACGTTGTTAGTGCCCACGTCGGTGGGGTTCTCGTAGTCGGGGGCGCTCAAGAAGGTGAGCACGCCGGTGCTGCTGTTGATGGCGAACTTGGCCGCGTCCGCCCCGCCGGAGATGCTGTAGGTGAGGGTGTCACCGGCATTGGCGTCGGTGGCGTCGACGTCGGTGACGGCGGTCTGGTTCTCGGCCGCGTTAACAGCCGCCGTGGCCCCGCCCCCGTTGCTGGTGATGACGGGAGCGACGTTCCCGCCCTCCGCCACATCCGTGACGGTGACGCTGATGGTCTGGGTGTCGGTGAAAAGACCGTCGCTCACCTGGACGGTGACCTCATAGACGTTGTTGGCACCCACGTCGGTGGGGTTCTCGTAGTCGGGAGCGGTGATGAAGTCCAGGAACCCCGTGGCCGCGCCGATGGTGAACTTGGCCTGATCGGCCCCGCCTACGAGGCTGTAGGTGAAGCTGGGACTATCAGGATCCTCGGAGTTCACGTCGGTCACGGTAATGGTGTTCTCGGGCACGCTCACCGAAGCCGTGGCCCCGCCGCCGTTGCTCACGATCTGGGGGGCGACGTCGTTCACGTTGGTGACGGTGACGGCTGATGGCCTGGGTGTCGGTGAGCGCGCCGTCGCTCACCTGCACCGTCACCTCATAAATGTCGTCACCATTGGCATCGGTGGGGCTCTCGCGGTTCGGGGCCGTGACGAAGGTGAGCACGCCGGTGCTCGAGTTGATGGCGAACTTGGCCTGATCGGCCCCGCCGGAGATGCTGTAGGTGAGAGTGTCACCGGCATTGGCGTCGGTGGCGTTCACGTCGGTGACGGCGGTCTGGTTCTCGGCCGCGTTCACGGCCGCCGTGGCCCCACCGCCGTTGCTGGTGATCTCGGGGGCGACGTTCCCGCCCTCGGCCACGTCGGTCACGGTGACACTGATGGTCTGGGTGTCGGTGAGAGCACCGTCGCTCACCTGGACCGTCACGTCATAGACGTTGTTTGCCCCCACGTCGGTGGGGGTCTCGAAGTCCGGGGCGCTTAAGAAGGTCAGCACGCCGGTGCTCGAGTTGATGGCGAACTTGGCCTGATCGGCCCCGCCGGAGAGGCTGTAGGTGAGGGTGTCACCGGCATTGCCATCGGTGGCGTTGACGTCGGTCACCGCGGTCTGGTTCTCCGCCGCGCTCAGGGAAGCTGTGGCCCCGCCCCCGTCGCTGGTGATGACCGGGGCAACGTTCTCGGCCACGTCGGTGACGGTGACAGCGATGGCCTGGGTGTCGGTGAACGAGCCGTCACTCACCTGCACTATGACGTCATAGACGTTGTTTGCGCCCACATCGGTGGGGGTCTCGAAGTCCGGAGGGCTCGGGAAGGTGAGCACGCCCGTGGTCGCGTTGATCGAGAACTTGGCCTGATCGGCGCCGCCGATGAGGCTGTAGGTGAGGGTCGCGCTATCGCCGTCGGTGGCGTTGACGTCGGTGACCGCGGTCTGGTTCTCCTGCGCGCTGACGGCCGCCGTGGGCCCGGCCCCGTTGCTGGTGATCTGCGGAGCGACGTCGTTGACGTTGGTGACGGTGACGCTGATGAATTGGTCGTCGGTGAGACTGCCGTCGCTCACCTGGACGGTGACGTCATAGACGTTGTTGCCGCCGGCGTCGGTGGGGCTCTCGTAGTCCGGGGCGCTTTTGAAGGTCAGCACGCCGGTGGTGGGGTTGATGTTGAAGAAAACCCCATCATCCCCTCCCATGAGGTCAATGCTGTAGGTGAGGGTGTCACCGGCATTGGCGTCAGTGGCGTCCACGTTGGTCACCGCAGTCTGGTTCTCGGCCGCGTTGACGTTCGCCAGGGACCCGCCTCCGTCGCTGGTGATGACCGGGGCGACGTTCTCCCCGGCGTCGGTGACGGTGACGGCAATGGCCTGGGTGTCGTTGAGGCTGCCGTCGCTCACCTGGACGATGACGTCATAGACGTTGTTTGCGCCGACGTCGGTGGGAGTCTCGAAGTCCGGAGCAGTGATGAAGGTCAGGACGCCGGTGTTCGAGACGATGTCGAACTTGGCCTGATCGGCCCCCCCGCTAATGCTGTAGGTGAGGGTGACGCTGTCGGCGTCGGTGGCGTTGACATCGGTGACCGCGGTCTGGTTCTCCGGCGCGCTGACGGCCGCTGTGGGCCCGGCCCCGTCGCTGGTGATCTGCGGGGCGACGTCGTTCACGTTGGTGACGGTGACGGCGATGTCCTGGGTGTCGGTGAGACTGCCGTCGCTCACCTGGACGGTGACGTCATAGACGTTGTTGCCGCCGGCGTCGGTAGGAGTCTCGTAGTCCGGAGCAGTTATGAAGGTCAGGACGCCGGTGGTCCCGTCGATCGCGAACAGGGCCTGATCGGCGCCTGCGCTCTTGCTGTAGGTGAGGGTGTCACCGGCGTTGGCGTCGGTGGCGTTCACGTCGGTGACCGCGGTCTGATTCTCGGCCGCGTCGACGGCGGCGGTGGACCCGCCCCCGTCACTGGTGATCTGCGGGGCGACGTTGGTGGCTGCCGGCTTGATGGGTACCGCGACGCTCACCCAAGTACCCGTGGAATTGCCAACCCCCCAACTCATCGTCACCGATGACGTGGTCGCCTGCTCGTAGCTGGCTGCTCCGCGGGTGGGGGATGCAAGGGCGTTCCAGAGCTCGGTTTGGCCCGTGCCGGTCAAGTTCACCGTCGTGTTGCCTTTGAGGACGGTATCGAACACTAGCTCATCACCGACAAGTCCCGTCAGAAGCACACTGGGAGAGCCGCTGGTTGCGGCGCCCTCGACATAGGTCCCGAGGGGAGTCGACTGATCAACCCCGGCGAAGAAGGCAACACCGGCAACGATGCCGCTGTCCACGCCGCCATCCCAGGCGCCGCCGCCAGCGTTTTGGAAGGTGATGTTCACCGTCCCCGCACCACTTGTTGGGTTGACCGCGTAAAGGATCGCGGCGTGGCGGTGGACGGTGATGGTGCTGCCCCCTGACGTATAATCGTAGGCATAGTCGTAGTCACGAAGCAAGGTCAACGCCGTGGCGGCGCCCCCTGTAGGGGTGTAGGTGGCGGTACCTATTCCTTCGTTCTCGGCAACGTTTCCGGAGTTCCACACCACGCCGACCACCATGAGTCTGCTGTCCCCGGTGTTGGCGGCGGTGTAGCTGACACTGACGCCGCTCGCACCTGCCGCCCCGGTAGCGCTATTGGAATAGAGACTCGTGACCGCTGCCATCGCCATCGAAGACAGCCCCAGGACCAGCAGGACCGTCAAGACTAGGAGCGCGACCGCGTAGATTGGCTTCTTGTGCTTCAGCTTCTTGGGTCCCGTTCGTTGGTCGACCGTGATCGTGCTCATCGCCGTCCTCCCCTGGTCGGTTGCCGCCCCTTCGGTGACTGTTGGTCCCTTGTGTCCGCGTCGTATCTCATCATACCGCTCTCCTATGGCTCACGGAACGCCCTTGATAGTGCACTTGTTACCTTGGCTCCTACGCGAAGATCGGGCCGGACGGTACCGGGCTCTCCTCCTCGTTCGTAACGCCCGGAAGGGCCCCCGAGGGTCTCCTCGGTGCGTACCACGTTGTCCCGCTGAAAGAGCACCAGGCAGACGAAGCTCCCGGTGTCGTCGGGGGTGGTCGCCCTCAAGCTGAGCTCCGACGGCTCCCCTAACCCCATCTGCCCCTCACTAAGCGGGCACGGTCCAACTATCGAAACGTCCCAGATTCGGCCTAAACCCCACTCGCCCTTCACCGGCAGAACGCTCCCTTGCGACACGGAGCGCAACAGGAGAGTGCCCTCGAAAGAGAAACAGCATCCAGGCCCACAGAACCAGTCTAGGCGGGCAAGAGCCGCCTGACAATTGTGCACAAGGTAGAAAAACCTCTATCCTAACGGTATAGGAAGGCCGCGGTGAGGCGAGCCTTGGCCCAGGACGGCGCGAACGGGGGGCGGCACCGGGCATCGGTGCCGCCCCCCTTGAGGTTGACTGGTGCTGTCTTGGCTACCTGACTCTCATGGTGTGACCGTGAAGGACCCCGGGCTGGTGGCCCAGCTCATCCAGGCACCGGTGCCGACGGTGGGCCGGTAGGCCACGATGACCTCGTTCCCCAGGCCGGCCGGGACGCTCGAGAGGGGCAGGCTGGTGGAGTAGGGGGTGCCGGCGGAGCCGCTCGCCGGAACCAGGGTGGTCACATACCAGCCACCCGCACCGGAGCGCACCCACACCCCGAACTCACCGCCGGTGAGATTCTGGTTGGTGGTCCAGCTGGCAAGGACGGACTGCGCCGAGGTGTAGCTCGCGATGCCGGAGGGTTGGGTGATGGTGACGGTAGGAGCAGTGGCGTCCACCGAGAACACCCCCGGGCTGGTCGCCCAGCTTATCCACTGGCTGGTGTTGGCGATGGGCTCGTAGGCCACGATCACCTGGTAGCCGAGAGCCGGGGCCACCCCGCTTAGATTGACGGTGGTGGAGTAGCTCCCGGCCCCGGTGGCTGCTATCAGAGGGCTCTTCCAGTACCAGGTGTTACCGGGGGAGCGGACCCACACCGCGAACTGACCGGTGGTAACAGAGGGGCTGGCCGTCCAACTCGCGGTGAAGGACTGGGCCGAGGTGTAGCTCCTCTGGCCGGTGGTTGGGTGATGGTGACGGTAGGAGTGACGGCGGCGTCCACCGAGAAGACAAAGCCGTAGCTGGTGGCATAGCTCACGAAGGCGCCGCTACCCACCGTCGGGCGGTAGCCCACGATCACCTGGTAGTAGCCGGCCGGTACCCCGGAGAGGGACAGGCTGGCGGAGTAGGTAAGGGCATCGTCACCGGCGCCTGTGGGAGCCAACTGGCCGATGTACCAGCTGCCGGCGGCCGAACGAGCCCAGACCGCGAACTGGCCGGCGTCCAGATCGATATCGGCGCTCCAGCTGGCGGTGAAGGACTGGGCGGAGGTGTAGGTGCCGAGACCAGAAGGAGAGGTGAAGGTAAGGGTGGGAACGGTGACTTCGTAGGCCACCGAGTTATCGGTGCTGGTGCTGGCATAGTTGGTATTGGTGGCGGCATCCTGGGCCACGCCCGCAGCGATGCTGGCGATGACCGTGCCCGAGGCGGTCATGCCGCTCACGGCCACGTTGTAGGTGGTGTCGTCGTTGGGAGCGATCTCCGTCACCAGGGCAGTGGTGGCACCGGCGGTACCGCCCAGGGTCACGTCCCCGGTGACAAAGCCGGTGACCGCTTCCGTGAACACCACGGTGAAGTTGATGGGGGACGCGCTGGTGGGGTCGGCCTGCCCGGTGGCCTTGTTGATGGTCACCGAGGGCTTGGTGGTGTCGGCCAGAGTGTAGGCCACCGAGTTATCGGTGCTGGTGCTGGCATAGTTGGTATTGGTGGCGGCATCCTGGGCCACGCCCGCAGCGATGCTGGCGATGACCGTGCCCGAGGCGGTCATGCCGCTCACGGCCACGTTGTAGGTGGTGTCGTCGTTGGGAGCGATCTCCGTCACCAGGGCAGTGGTGGCACCGGCGGTACCGCCCAGGGTCACGTCCCCGGTGACAAAGCCGGTGACCGCTTCCGTGAACACCACGGTGAAGTTGATGGGGGACGCGCTGGTGGGGTCGGCCTGCCCGGTGGCCTTGTTGATGGTCACCGAGGGCTTGGTGGTGTCGGCCAGAGTGTAGGCCACCGAGTTATCGGTGCTGGTGCTGGCATAGTTGGTATTGGTGGCGGCATCCTGGGCCACGCCCGCAGCGATGCTGGCGATGACCGTGCCCGAGGCGGTCATGCCGCTCACGGCCACGTTGTAGGTGGTGTCGTCGTTGGGAGCGATCTCCGTCACCAGGGCAGTGGTGGCACCGGCGGTACCGCCCAGGGTCACGTCCCCGGTGACAAAGCCGGTGACCGCTTCCGTGAACACCACGGTGAAGTTGATGGGGGACGCGCTGGTGGGGTCGGCCTGCCCGGTGGCCTTGTTGATGGTCACCGAGGGCTTGGTGGTGTCGGCCAGAGTGTAGGCCACCGAGTTATCGGTGCTGGTGCTGGCATAGTTGGTATTGGTGGCGGCATCCTGGGCCACGCCCGCAGCGATGCTGGCGATGACCGTGCCCGAGGCGGTCATGCCGCTCACGGCCACGTTGTAGGTGGTGTCGTCGTTGGGAGCGATCTCCGTCACCAGGGCAGTGGTGGCACCGGCGGTACCGCCCAGGGTCACGTCCCCGGTGACAAAGCCGGTGACCGCTTCCGTGAACACCACGGTGAAGTTGATGGGGGACGCGCTGGTGGGGTCGGCCTGCCCGGTGGCCTTGTTGATGGTCACCGAGGGCTTGGTGGTGTCGGCCAGAGTGTAGGCCACCGAGTTATCGGTGCTGGTGCTGGCATAGTTGGTATTGGTGGCGGCATCCTGGGCCACGCCCGCAGCGATGCTGGCGATGACCGTGCCCGAGGCGGTCATGCCGCTCACGGCCACGTTGTAGGTGGTGTCGTCGTTGGGAGCGATCTCCGTCACCAGGGCAGTGGTGGCACCGGCGGTACCGCCCAGGGTCACGTCCCCGGTGACAAAGCCGGTGACCGCTTCCGTGAACACCACGGTGAAGTTGATGGGGGACGCGCTGGTGGGGTCGGCCTGCCCGGTGGCCTTGTTGATGGTCACCGAGGGCTTGGTGGTGTCGGCCAGAGTGTAGGCCACCGAGTTATCGGTGCTGGTGCTGGCATAGTTGGTATTGGTGGCGGCATCCTGGGCCACGCCCGCAGCGATGCTGGCGATGACCGTGCCCGAGGCGGTCATGCCGCTCACGGCCACGTTGTAGGTGGTGTCGTCGTTGGGAGCGATCTCCGTCACCAGGGCAGTGGTGGCACCGGCGGTACCGCCCAGGGTCACGTCCCCGGTGACAAAGCCGGTGACCGCTTCCGTGAACACCACGGTGAAGTTGATGGGGGACGCGCTGGTGGGGTCGGCCTGCCCGGTGGCCTTGTTGATGGTCACCGAGGGCTTGGTGGTGTCGGCCAGAGTGTAGGCCACCGAGTTATCGGTGCTGGTGCTGGCATAGTTGGTATTGGTGGCGGCATCCTGGGCCACGCCCGCAGCGATGCTGGCGATGACCGTGCCCGAGGCGGTCATGCCGCTCACGGCCACGTTGTAGGTGGTGTCGTCGTTGGGAGCGATCTCCGTCACCAGGGCAGTGGTGGCACCGGCGGTACCGCCCAGGGTCACGTCCCCGGTGACAAAGCCGGTGACCGCTTCCGTGAACACCACGGTGAAGTTGATGGGGGACGCGCTGGTGGGGTCGGCCTGCCCGGTGGCCTTGTTGATGGTCACCGAGGGCTTGGTGGTGTCGGCCAGAGTGTAGGCCACCGAGTTATCGGTGCTGGTGCTGGCATAGTTGGTATTGGTGGCGGCATCCTGGGCCACGCCCGCAGCGATGCTGGCGATGACCGTGCCCGAGGCGGTCATGCCGCTCACGGCCACGTTGTAGGTGGTGTCGTCGTTGGGAGCGATCTCCGTCACCAGGGCAGTGGTGGCACCGGCGGTACCGCCCAGGGTCACGTCCCCGGTGACAAAGCCGGTGACCGCTTCCGTGAACACCACGGTGAAGTTGATGGGGGACGCGCTGGTGGGGTCGGCCTGCCCGGTGGCCTTGTTGATGGTCACCGAGGGCTTGGTGGTGTCGGGAGTGTTGGGCGCCATGGTATACGAGTGCTTGACCATCCCCGAGGACCCGTTGTAGCCGGAGGAGATGTATTCGAGGGTCGCCAGCGTTGGTGTGACCTCAATCTGCAGGTGACCGGTGCTCGGCAGTATCTCGATCGTCTCGTACTCACCATGGTCGCCTTCCGTGTATATGTCGGTGAAGCCTGCCGTGGTCATACCGGGCGAGGGCACTTCCTGGTAGACGATGCCGTCGCGGGTCTCGTAGGCGTACTGGTGGTCGTGACCGTGGAAGTAGGCGCTGACGCCGTTCTCCACGAACAGCTGGTGGATGGGCGTGCCGTTCGGGTGCTCGGCATCGATACCCCAGCCGGGGCGCTGTGTAGAGAACCCCCAAGTGCCGTTCGCGTTATAGCCCCCCCACTCGAAGTATTTCGCCGCCTCGGCCCCACCCCGCACGTAACCCGCGCCCACTCCGACTATCGGTCGGGTTATCCCACCACACATGTTGTGGGAGAAGACGAATTTGTACTTGGCGTCGCTGCTCTCAAGGGTCTCCTTGAGCCAGTAGTATTGGTCTTCCCCCAGGGTCCAGCTCCACTGGTCTCCCGTCACGGAGTCGTCGCTACCCTCACCGGCTGCGGGACTGTAGGGTAGATCCATGGTGTATTGGAACTCGTCGATGACCACGAAGAGTGCATCGCCCCATTCCCACGCGTAGTAGTCCTCGCGAAGCTCGTCGCCATAGGTGGCTTCATCGATCCTGGCCAGGGGGTCTGTGTTTCCTGAATAGAATCCGCCTGCTCCCTCATCGATCGGGGTTGGGAAGAAGGCTTTGCGGGCCTGAATGCTAGCGATCCCGACGCTGAAAGGCGTGTCATCCAGATTCCAGCCCTCTTCGTCCTCGTGATTACCCGCCGCCAGGAAGATCGGCACCGAAGTGCCGATCTTCCCGAAAATCAGTGAATCCCGGTAGCCCAGATAGCGGCTATTCACCGCACTCTGGGTGGTGAGGCCGCCCGCATAAAAGGTGTCACCCAAGTCAAAATGCAGATCAGACGGCCCGTTCAGGATGTTGGTCATCGCGTTCTGGGTGTAGGAGTTGCGGTTGTTGTGGTCATCTGAAGTGACGGTGAATAAGAAGCTCACGCCTTCGTTCCTCTGAGTCTGGAAGGCGTGTTCAGCCCGTGTGACCCAATCCGTCTCCCCGGGAAGCTGGTAGAGCATGCGGTAGTAGTAGCGAGTATTAGGGCTGAGGCCGCCGATCACAACCTCATGCGGCTGGCCGCCCGTTGCCCTCGAGACAGACGTCTGCGCCGCATACAAGCCCGGGGCGGTCCCGTACTCGTAGTAGTAATTGATCGTCGAGGCCGGCACGATATTGATGGTAATCGAGCCAGCGGTCGGTTTGCCGACAAGCTCCCCCGCTGTGAACGTAATGGTGGTCGCGCCGTAGGCGTTTGCTCCGAAACAGAAGACGCTACACAGAAGCGTAACCGCTGCGAGGAGCAGGATGAGAAGAAAAGCCCCGCAGACCGCCCCCCGATGACCGCGTTCTCCGTGATTCGTCCCCCCGCGGCCGTCGCGCCGGTCGCTTCTACCGGCCTGAAATCCTTTATCCTCGATTATGCTGTCCGGCACCCGTTTCACGAGCCCTCCGTCTGTGACATGGACTTCTGCTCCAGCAGTCTTCCGGGCCATTCGGGAGGTCAAGCCCGGTACCGGCTGTCTTCGATCGAAACGATACCGTCGCCCTACTCGGGGCGATCTCCCCCACCACTCCCTTTCGACTCGAAGTGCGAGACAAACAGGTGCGAAAGAGAATGGCCCCATTTTTCACTATGGAAGTAGTCTATCCGGGTACGAGCGACCCCACAATCGAGCACAGGGTAGAAAAAGCTATACCGAGGGGATAGAGGGAGAACCCGGAAGCGAAGCTCGGGCCGAAGATCAGGCAGAAGGAGCGGTCAGCCCTTCTCAGATGATATTGAACGATCCCCAGCTGGTGGCGAAGCTCCCCCAAGTGCCGGAGCCGCTGGTGGCGCGGTAGCCCACGATCACCTGGTATCCGCTTCCGGCCGGGAGGCTCAAGGTGATGGTCTGAGAGAAGCTCGTGCCCCCGGTGGCGGGGACCAGTTGTCCTATGTACCAGCTGCCACTGGCAGAGCGCACCCACACCCCGAACTCACCGCTCGAGAGATTCTGGTCGCTGGTCCAGCCTACGGTCAGGGAACTGCCGGATGAGTAGGTGCCCGAGCCGGAGGGAGCGGTGATGGAAAGATAGGGCAGGCCTGGAGTGACCGTGAATGACCACCAGCTGGTGGCCCAGCTCCCCCAGGTACTGCTGGAGGTGGGCCGGTAGGCCACGATCACCTGGTATCCGCTCGCGGCCGGGAGGCTCAAGGTGATCGTCTGAGAGAAGCTCTTGCCGCCACTCGCGGGGACCAGTTGACCGATGAACCAGTTTTGGTTCGCGGAACGCACCCACACCCCGAACTCACCGCTCGAGAGGTTCTGGTCGGTGGTCCAGCTCACGGTCATGGGACTTCCGGATGAATAGGTGCCCGAGCCGGAGGGGGAGGTGATGGCGAGATAGGGCAGGCCGGCGGTCACGGCAAACGACCCCGAGCTGGTGGCCCAACTCCCCCAGTTGGCGGAGCCGCTGGCGCGGTAGGCTACGATGACCTGGTATCCGCTTGCCGGCCGGGAGGCTCAAGGTGATGGTCTTAGAGAAGCTCTTGCCGCCACTCGCGGGGACCAGTTGACCGATATACCAGTTTTGGGTCGCGGAACGCACCCACACCCCGAACTCACCGCTCGAGAGGTTCCGGTCGGTGGTCCAGTTAACACTGAGAGAGTCCCCGGAGGCATACGTGCCCGAGCCGGAGGGAGACGTGATGGTGAGGACGGGATCGGTGGGGGTGGGGTCGGTGAGGCTGTGGGCGCTCGGGTCGACGTACCCACCGAAGTCTGTGGTCCAGTAGTAGCCGTATGGCGACCCGCTCACGTCGACCATTGAAACGCCGAGGACCTTGTAGCTGGCCCCAAGCATGTTGGCATTGTGACCGGACGAATTCCTCCAACCTTCGAACACGGCCGCCGCCGTACTGTAGCCTGCAGCGATGTTCTCGCCCCAGGATGTGTTGTAGTTGTAGCCGCTGGCCACCATGCGGTTCCATGGCGATGCCCCTACGGGGAAATAGTCGGAGGCAAGCGAGTAGTGATCGAAGAAGCTGTACTTGCCCATGTCCGAATTGTGCCGGTCACAGGCCTCGCTGATCATGTCGGAGACCAACAGGGGCTGGAGGCCTTGGCTCACGCGGTAGTTGTTCAGCAGCGTGACGAATGCTATTTCCTCGGCGCTGTAGCTCACCGCCTGTGCAGAGAACGGCAAGCTCAAGAGAAGCGTCAGAGCGACCAGTAGGAGAAGAATTCCTCTGGCCCCGTTTTTCATCCAGCTCACGGTGCCTCCCAGAGGGTCGCCGATGTGGTAACGCGGCGCGAAGGCGCTGTCTTCATCGCACATCCCCAAGAAAAGGAGCAGCTGCGGCCCCACTCATACATCATGTCGGCGAACGATCGGCAGACCATTAGCCTGGATGCAATCATACCGCTGCTCATCCAGAAGATCCGCCCACACCATCTCGTGGACCAGGTCTGGGAACGACACCGACGGGCTCCAGCCTAGGCGTGTTCGAGCCTTGCCGGCATCTCCTACCAGGCTCACTACCTCTGTCGGGCGGAAATAGCGAGGATCCACCTCTAGGAGCACTCGGCCCGGCTCAAGGTAGTCTCTCGACAGACCGCGCGCCGCGGGTCCGTACCCGCTTCGCGCCGTTTCCACGAGCTGCCAGTCGAGCTCCCGCACGACTCCTACCTCATCCAGGCCGTTGCCTTCGAAGACCAACCCGATCCCCACTTCGGCGAAGGCGGCGACCACGAACTCTCTCACCGAGTGCTGCTCGCCTGTCGCTATCACGTAGTCGTCGGGCTCTTCCTGCTGGAGCATGAGATGCATCGCCCTGACGTAATCGCGAGCGTGACCCCAATCTCGGCGCGAATCGAGACTTCCCATATATAGTTTGTCTTGCAGGCCCAGCACGATCCGAGCCGCCGCCCGCGTGACCTTGCGGGTGACGAAGGTCTCCCCCCGTATCGGGCTCTCGTGGTTGAAGAGGATGCCGTTGGAGGCATGAAGCCCATATGCCTCCCGGTAGTTCACCGTTATCCAATAGCCATACAGCTTCGCTGCAGCATAAGGGCTTCGGGGTGAGAACGGCGTGGTCTCCCGCTGGGGTGCTTCCGAGGCGTTGCCGAAGAGCTCGGACGTCGAGGCCTGGTAGAAACGCGTTCGCCGCTCCAGGCCCAAAATGCGGATGGCCTCGAGCAGTCTCAGGGTACCCAGAGCGTCGGCATTCGCCGTGTACTCTGGAGTCTCGAACGAGACCTGCACGTGGGACTGGGCCGCCAGGTTGTAGATCTCGTCTGGCTGCGTCTCCTGGATGATCCGGATGAGATTGGTGGCGTCGGTCATGTCGCCGTAGTGCAAGTGGAAACGTACGTCGGACTGGTGAGGATCCTGGTACAGATGATCCACTCTGTCCGTGTTGAAGAGGCTCGCGCGCCTCTTGATGCCGTGAACGAGATACCCCTCAGAAAGAAGCAACTCGGCAAGGTATGCCCCGTCTTGCCCGGTCACCCCGCTTATGAGGGCGGTCTTAGTCATCGGTCGTCCTCCCGGCGCTTCAAGCCCGATGCTGGAGATACCAATCGTAGGTCATTCGAATCCCTTCCGGGAGATCCGTCGCCGGCCGCCAGCCCATGGCTCTGATATGGCTGGAGTCGAGGAGTTTGCGAGGCGTCCCATCCGGTTTGCTCGCATCCCATTCGACCGCGCCTTCGTATCCTACGACATCGGCGACGATGGCACCAAGCTCTGCGATTGTTGCGTCCTGGCCCATGCCGACATTGAGAATCCCGTCGGGAACACCCCTCCAATCGGGCAGCTCAAGGAGCAGGCAGATCGCGTCGGCAAGATCGCCCACATACAGCATTTCACGGCGCGGTGTCCCTGTTCCCCAGAGCACCACCGGCTCCGCCGGGCCGCTCCCCTGCGCTGATCCACCAGCAGCCTGCTTGGCTTCGTGAAACCGACGTATGAGTGCGGGCAGCAGATGAGCAGTCTGCAGATCGAAGTTGTCACCGGGGCCATAGAGATTGGTGGGCATGAGCGAAAGGTATTCGGTCCTGTACTCCCTATTCAGACTTCGACAGAGCTCAATGCCGGCGATCTTGGCGACTGCGTAGGGACGATTGGTCTCCTCAAGCGGACCGGTGAGAAGGTACTCCTCTTTGAGCGGCTGTGGAGCGAGCTTGGGGTATATGCAGGAACTACCAAGGAAGATCAGCCGCTTCACGCCGTTGCGGAAGGCCTCGTGGATGGCATTGAGCTCGATCGCCAAGTTCTCCTGCACGAACTCGTAGGGATACTCCCAGTTCGCGAGGATGCCCCCCACGCGCGCGGCGGCGACGATGACGAGTTCTGGCTGCTCGCTCGAGAAGAAGGCTCGGGCTTGGACTTGGTCTGTGAGATCGAGCTCCTCCTGGCTGCGGACCAGCACACGCTCGTACTTTCGGTCGCGCAGCGCCCGCAGAATCGCCCCTCCAACCAGGCCGCTATGCCCCGCCAGGTAGATGCGCGTCGTGCGATCCCTCCGGGCTGCCTCACGACGGTCAGTCATAGTGCCCCGACTCACCTTACCTCCGTCTCTTCCGCCCCCCAGCCGATCCCCGCATGATCGACCTCGTCCCACGTGGTCCCTTTCACGACCCCAGCCAGCGCGGCCTCCTGATCGGGCCTGCGCGCCTGGACCCGCATGATAGCGCAACCCGCATCCGTCAGAGCCCGGATGACCTCACCGGCCGGCTCCGCCGGCCAGACGTAGTCCAGACCGATGCCCGCGGCAGCGTCACGTAGATTCTCGAGAAACGGCGTCGGATCTTTCACGGCAGCAGGTCCGCGCTACCACAGTCCGCAAGTTGGCGCCCACACAGCCACCTCTGCCTCGATGAACACGTCGAACAGGCCCTCGTCGTTGGCCTGCTTCTAAGCCATGATGAGATCGCCCGGAGCGACCACTTCCTTGCCGGCTGCCCGGGCCGACGGACCAGACATTCTAGCCCTAGCGCGCTGGATTCCGCAACCGCGGGCGCCGCCGGAGCCCCGCGCCGGCACCGGCCTCCAGCTCGTGTCCTGCCCGCCGCTACTGCTTGATCCTGACCACCATCACCGCGGCCTGAGCCCGAGTCAGTTCCGATAGAGGCGTCAGATAGGTGCTGCCTCCCGAGGAGCTTCCCAGAACCACTTCGTGATACACGAGATAGGCCGTGAAGGGCGCATGCACAGGGGCAAGCTGCGAGGCGTCCGCAAACGGTGCCAGAACGGCCGCGCCCTCGGCCACGTACCACTCGGCGACCGAGGCGTAGCTGCCGAGATCACCCTGTATTGCACCGGTGTTGGCCAGTTCTTTGTGCGAGAGATAACGGCCCAGAATGCTGTTGGCCTGCTGCCTGGTGATGGTCTGATCCGGTCTGAAGCTGCCGTCCGGATAGCCGGTCACGATGCCGGCTCCGGCCGCCCCCTCTATCCACTCATAGAAGAAGTGCGCGACTGGAACGTCGCTGAAGCTGGGAACTATGGGCAAGAGCTTCGGCAGGCCGAAACCATCCACGACCATCTTGGAGAACTGAGCCCGGTTCACCGGCAGCGACGGTCTGAACGTACCGTCGCTGTAGCCGTCGGCTACGGCATCCACTTCATCGGCGGTCACTCCATACACATCCACCCACTGCTGATTGGTGATATCCGTCCAACGATCAGGAGCAAGAGCGAACTCGGCCATCACGGTGAGATCGGCCCTCACATTGGTGTCGGTGCGCGAGGTGGTCAGGACCCCATCGCTCCAGGCAACAAACCGGTAGCCTGGGTCAGGCACAGCCGTGACCTCGGTCCCGTCCCCGCCGTGCTCCACGATCTGCAGGTTGGCGCCGGCGATGGAGCCGCCCACACCCGCCGTGTAGGTAAGAGTATGGGGATGAGTTATGGCGTCGGGGGCAAACAGCGCTTTCACGCTCTTGTCGGCCATCACGTTGGTATCGATGCGCGAAGCAGTCGTGACCCCGTCGCTCCACCGGTAGAAATGGTAGCCCGGGTTCGGAATGGCGGTGACCTTTGTCCCATCCTGGCCGGGCTCGACCGTCTGTGGGCTGGCGCCTACAATGGAACCACCTTTGCCGGCTACGTAGGTCAACGTGTAGACGGCGGCAACGTCGGTGACCGTGATGGTGAAGGTCTCGTCGTAGAAGAGGCCGACCGCGTCGGTGGCTCTCACCGTCACGGTATACGAGGCGGCCACCTCATAATCGAGAGAGTCGGTGGCCCGTAGAGTGGCGCTGGAGATGTTAAAGAGGGCGTTGTCGGTGAGACCGGCCGGCAGGCTGAAGGCAAGGGTGGCGCTCTGACCCAGATCGGGGTCGGTGCCGCTCAGGGTCCCCACCACGGCGTTGGCCCCGGCGTTCTCGGGCACGCTCGCGTTGGAGAGGGCGATGTCGGTAGGGGCCTCGTTGGCATCCGTCACGGTGACGCTGATGGCCTGGGTATCGGTGAGGGAGCCGTCACTCGCCTCTACGGTCACCTCGTAGACGTTGTTGGCGCCGACATCGGTGGGAGTCTCGAAGTCGGGAGCGCCGACGAAGGTCAGAGCTCCACTGGAGCCGTTGATGGTGAACTTGGCCTGATCGGCCCCGCCGGCGATCGTGTAGGTGAGCGTGGTGCCTTGGTCCGGGTCGCTGGCGGTCACGGTGGTCACCGCCGTGGAATTCTCGGCCACAGAGACAGCGGCCGTAGCCCCGCCCCCGTCGCTGGTGATGGTGGGGGTCTCGTTGACGTCGGTGACCGTGATGGTGAAGGTCTCGTCGTAGAAGAGGCCGACCGCGTCGGTGGCTCTCACCGTCACGGTATACGAGGCGGCCACCTCATAATCGAGAGAGTCGGTGGCCCGTAGAGTGGCGCTGGAGATGTTAAAGAGGGCGTTGTCGGTGAGACCGGCCGGCAGGCTGAAGGCAAGGGTGGCGCTCTGACCCAGATCGGGGTCGGTGCCGCTCAGGGTCCCCACCACGGCGTTGGCCCCGGCGTTCTCGGGCACGCTCGCGTTGGAGAGGGCGATGTCGGTAGGGGCCTCGTTGGCATCCGTCACGGTGACGCTGATGGCCTGGGTATCGGTGAGGGAGCCGTCACTCGCCTCTACGGTCACCTCGTAGACGTTGTTGGCGCCGACATCGGTGGGAGTCTCGAAGTCGGGAGCGCCGACGAAGGTCAGAGCTCCACTGGAGCCGTTGATGGTGAACTTGGCCTGATCGGCCCCGCCGGCGATCGTGTAGGTGAGCGTGGTGCCTTGGTCCGGGTCGCTGGCGGTCACGGTGGTCACCGCCGTGGAATTCTCGGCCACAGAGACAGCGGCCGTAGCCCCGCCCCCGTCGCTGGTGATGGTGGGGGTCTCGTTGACGTCGGTGACCGTGATGGTGAAGGTCTCGTCGTAGAAGAGGCCGACCGCGTCGGTGGCTCTCACCGTCACGGTATACGAGGCGGCCACCTCATAATCGAGAGAGTCGGTGGCCCGTAGAGTGGCGCTGGAGATGTTAAAGAGGGCGTTGTCGGTGAGACCGGCCGGCAGGCTGAAGGCAAGGGTGGCGCTCTGACCCAGATCGGGGTCGGTGCCGCTCAGGGTCCCCACCACGGCGTTGGCCCCGGCGTTCTCGGGCACGCTCGCGTTGGAGAGGGCGATGTCGGTAGGGGATGTGTACGGCACGAGTGAGAAGTCATCCACCGCCAGGCCGTCATCCGACCCCGGCACGTCGTAATCAGCCCACCGGATCCAGAAGGTAGAACCGTTCGCGATGCTTAGCCCGGTAATGGTGGAACTCATGGCCGTTCGGTTTGCCGGATCGTTGCCGTTCTGTGCCCCGACTGTCCCCGCGGTCACCGGACTGGAGAAATCGAGCGAATCATAGTCCACCCAGCTTCCCGTGGTAAGACTCGTCGCGTCCGTGCTCAATTCGAAGTCGAGCCTGTCTGCCCGTCCTGTCTCGCCGAGGCGCCACTGCTCCCCCATGTAGAAGACAGTCAGAGCCTGGATGGTCACTCCGGTACTGTTGGTGAACTGAGCCCCGAGGAGGGGAGTCAACGTATTGCTGAACAAGCAGCCGAACGCGCGATCGGCGCTGTTCCCGAAGCTGTAGGTGTCGCCGATGTTGCTCGAACCGATCCCCGCACGATAGGCGGTGTTCACGTAGGTGGAGGTGCCCGCCTCAACAAAGTACCAACCTGAAGGCACCGTACCGCTGGACCCGCTAGAGGCGAGTGAGTTGAAATCCTCCGCGTGAGTGGCGCCGAGCGCGGTCAACGCGATGCTGCCCGACGGAGGGTCAAACACGTCGGTGACCGTGATGGTGAAGGTCTCGTCGTAGAAGAGGCCGACCGCGTCGGTGGCTCTCACCGTCACGGTATACGAGGCAGCCACCTCATAATCGAGAGAGTCGGTGGCCCGTAGAGTAGCGCTGGAGATGTTAAAGAGGGCGTTGTCGGTGAGACCGGCCGGCAGGCTGAAGGCAAGGGTGGCGCTCTGACCCAGATCGGGGTCGGTGCCGCTCAGGGTCCCCACCACGGCGTTGGCCCCGGCGTTCTCGGGCACGCTCGCGTTGGAGAGGGCGATGTCGGTAGGGGCCTCTCCCACATCGCTCACCGTGATGGTGAACTGCTTTTCGAACCAGAGGTTGCCTTGGTCGGTGGAGCGCACGCGGATGGCGTAGGAGTTCTTAGCTTCGTAGTCGAAGGAAGCCGATGTCCTCAAGCTGCCTCCGGCGGTGATGTTGAAAGAGGCATTGTCGGCGGAGCCGGCCCCAGTCACCAGGGTATAGGTGAAGGTGTTGCCGGTATCGGGGTCGGTGGTGCTGAACGCGCCCACCACGGTATTTGCCGCAGCGTTTTCGGCGACGGTGTTAGGGGAGAGGGCGATATCGGTGGGGGCGTTGTTCACAGCCGTAAGTGAGAAGTCATCCACGGCCAGACCATCATCCGCCCCGCTCGCATCGAAGTCCGACCAGCGGATCCAGAAGGTGCCCCCGTTCGGGATGTTCAAGCCGGTGATGGTGAGGCTCATTGCCGCCCGGTTCGAGGCCGCGTTGCCGTTCAGGGCCCCTGCCGTACCGGTGGTCACCGGGCTGGAGAAGTCGAGGGCGTCGTAGTCCACCCAGGTTCCGGCGGGTCCATCGGCGAGACTGGTCGCGCTCGTGCTCAACTGGAAGTCGAGCCTGTCTGCTCTTCCGGTCGCCCCCAGGCGCCATTGCTCGCCCGCGTAGGTGATCGCAAGCGTAGTGATCACGCCGCCCGTGCTGTTCGTGAACTGAACCCCTACGCGTGGGACGAGGCTGCCACTCCGCAGGCAGCCGAAAGCACGTTCCGTGCTGCTGGTCGCCCCGAAGCTGTAGGTGTCGCCGGTGTTGATCGAACCGGTGCCTGCGCTATAGGTGGTGTTTGCATTGGTGCCCGTTTCAAAGAAATCCCACCCGGTCGGCACCGCCGTGTTCGACGTCCCGGTTAAAGCGAGAGTGTCGAAATCCTGCCCGTAAGGACTGCCGGCGACACTCAGGGTGACGCTGCCGGCAGCCCGGGCCTCGCCGTGCGCCCCACATAGGGTTATCAACAGTGCGAGGGTGATGGCGAGCAAAACCACCCGACACCACTGGAACCGCACCATTGTCACCACCTCCTCATTGGTCGCCCAGACCTCTTGCTGGGGTCCGGCGCGTCCGAATCCAACAGACTCGGGGCGAAGCGAACTCGAGTGAGGGAGAAGGCCGGTAGAGCGCCTTTCCTTGACCACGCCGCATCCGCCGGGGTCTCTGAGGCGCTTTCCCCCACCTCGCCCCCGTGCGCAGAATACTACCCCAGGATAGTCCCTCCCGGCAGACTCCCAGTAGGATCCACAGGTCATTCAGCGGCCGAGGGATCCCCTCCTACCATAGCCCCACCGTCAGAGTGATCGAGGCCGCTATCCTCTGCAGAGCCGCGCCGTATTCCGATCCCACAGCCCACTTGCCGCTCAACTCGTACACGGTGCGCACGTTCCCCTTGTGCGGACTGCCGTTCTCCTGTACGAAATGACGCGGGTCCCCGGGGGTAGCGATGGGTCCATCGGCCGGTTGCTCCACCTTCACGCAGTAGGGGTCGGAGAAGTGCTGGGGATAGACGTACCAGGCCAAGTGCGCGTACTGGGCAATCACCCCGAGTTCGGCAGTGGCGAACGAGTTGCCCGGCACCCCGGGGCCGGTGGCTCCGATGCCGGCCATGTTGTTCTGCTCCGGCAGGACCACCCCCCCGTATTGCCCGTAGCCCGTCTCGTGGATCATCTGGGCCCAGGCCATGTCGGCCCGGATGCCGAAGCGCTTGCCGTAGGTCACATAGAACTTGGCCAGCGTCTCCAGCGGAACGGAGAACTTGCCGTCATTGCCGCCTGTCTGCTGCCGAAAGTAACGGACCAGGTCGGTTGAATCACCCAAGAAGCGCCCATTGAGCCCGCCCTGGTCGGTGCCCATGATGTTGAAGAGGAGCGCCGCCGCCTCGGCCCGGGTAGCCGCGCGAAGGGGCGACATGGACTTGAGCGTCTTGCCCGGAGGCGCGAAGTCGCGCAATAGGCCGTTGTACTGAGCCACCCGGGCGATCACAGCGTGCACCGGACTGAAGTTGCCCCAGGCGGATTTGTAGGAATCCGGGGGCACGATCAACGGACGTGTCGTCGCCCGGGTCCCCATGGTAACCAATTGGGCGACCGTGACGGAGGCATCGGGCTTGAAGATGGCCCCGCCGGCCGCGGGATAGCCGGTGACGATGCCCTCCCGGGCCGCTGCCGCCACGTAGTTGTCGGGATACAGTTCGAGGTCGCTGCTCTTTTTCACATCCGGGAAGGTGCACTTGTCGTCCTCACTCACGGCGGTGCGCATTGCCAGGATGACCATCTTGGCCAGTTGCTGCCGCGTGACCGTGGCGTTGGGATGGAACGTCCCGTCCGAGTAGCCGTTTATGATGCCGAGTTGGGCGAGGGTGTCGATCTGCACCCGGTAGGGATGCGACGGCCCCACGTCCTTGAAGCCGGCCGCCTGAGCATTGGCGACCCACGGCTGAAAGAGCATGACGGCAAATAACCCCGCCAAAAGGAGGGCACAAAGACCCAGTGGTTTCAGTGATTTGGACTTCGAGGAGCCCGGCTCTGACGAGCCGGACAAGAAGGAGATGGCTTTCATGGTCGGGAAGGATACCAGCATATGTCACCCCGGGCCTGTTCTGGGTCCGTCCCCCCGCGCGCCCCAGCTCCGCCCGCCGAGGACCACTACCCTCTTCATCAACCTCTATACTTTCCGGCCAAAGACCTGGAGCCCTCCAAATCCATGTATAAGAACGACCTAGGAGTGACCTGGTGACAGGACGCATCACGACCCTCACGTTCGACCTCTGGAATACCATCTATTCTGCCGACGGCGGGGCCATGGACCTTGTCCGCCCGCGAAGGATGGAATCCCTGCGCAGGATGCTGCGTGGTTTCGGGATCGATCCGTCGGACGAGCAGATGCTGGAGGCCTACCGCTCGGGCTTCGACGCTTACATGGCCGCCTGGACCCAGGGGCTGCACTATGGCGCCCGCGATCAGGTCGAGCACATCTTGGAGCGGTTCGAGGTGTTACCGGGACCGGAACATGAAGAGCTTCTGGCCGAGACCGCTCTGGGGATCGAGGAAGCCTCGTTGCTGGCGCCTCTGCAACCGCTTCCCGGCGTGTTGGAGACCGTACCCGCGCTGACGAGCGCGGGCTACCGGCTCGGGCTTATCTCCGATACCAGTCTCACCCCGGGGCGGATACTGAAGAAGCTCCTGGACGGCGACGGACTCCTCTCCCACTTCGAAGCCCTCACCTTCTCCGACGAGACCGGCTACACCAAGCCCGACCCGCGGATGTTCCAGCAGACGCTGGCGCCCCTCGGAGCGAAGCCCGCCGAGGCGGCACACGTGGGAGACACACCCCGCACGGACATCGCCGGGGCGAAGAACCTGGGCATGGTGGCCATCCGCTGCGCCGGCGCCGTCGACCACCCAGAGCCCCCCGACGCAGATTTTGTAATCAAAGACCACAGGGAGATTCCCGATATCCTGGCCGGCCTCATCTGACCGTGCCGCTGCCGGAGCCGGGCTGAGTGCGGCCCGACGCGGCTGAACGCGCGTCCACGATCTAGGCAGCCGCTCCGTCCCGCCGGTTGCGGGGCTCCGGCACCAAGGTGAGCATGAGCACTCCCGCCAACACCGCGGCGGCCGCTCCCACCCAGAACGGTGCCGAGGGTGACACTCGGTCATACAGCAGACCCGCGATGACGCTGGCCGGCAGAGCCGCCAGCCCCAATACCATGTGGTAGGCGCCGAAGGCGCTGCCCCGACGCTGCTCCGTCGAGAATTCGGCTAGGAGAGCCCGGCCGTTGCCGTCCGCGATGGCCATATAGATCCCGTAGACCATGAACACCCCCCAGGCCGCAGCCTGCGACTCGGCTGTCGCCATCCAGGCGTAGGCGGCGGCGAACACGGCGAACCCGAGGAGAGCTACCTTGCGCCGTCCGATCCGGTCGGCGAGCAGGCCGGCCGGGATCGACAGCGACGAATACACCAGGTTGAAGACCAGATAGAGCACGGGGATCATCACTGTCGCCACCTGCAGGTCTTGGGCCCTCAGTATGAGGAAGGCATCTGACGAGTTGCCCAAAGCGAACACGCCCGTGACGAGCAGATACGCCGCCAACGGTCCGCGAAGACCTCCGAGTCCAGCCGTTGCTGCCTTCTGACTCGACGCAGGCGATACGTCCCCCAGCGCCTCCCCCCTATCCCGTCGGGGTCTGCGCTCGCGGATGAAGAGGGCGATGACGGCCACGCAGAAGACGCCGGGTATGATCGAGATCCAGAAGACCGTGCGATAGTCCTCCGGCCTCACCCATAGCACGACGAAGGCAACGGCCGGTCCCACCACCGCGCCGAACTGGTCCATCGCCCGGTGGTATCCAAAAGAGCGTCCCAGTTCCCGCTTGTCGGTCGAGTCGGCCACGATCGCGTCCCGGGGAGCGGTCCGCACCCCCTTCCCGAAGCGGTCGACGAACCGGGCGGCGAGGACCATGCCCCATCCCCCGGCCAGCGCCAGAAGCGGGCGGCTGGCGGTGGACAGGCTGTAGCCGAACAGCATCAGGGGCTTTCGCCGGCCCAGCCTGTCGCTGAGCCAACCGGCGAACATCTTGACCAGGCTGGCCGTCGTCTCGGCGATCCCTTCGATCACCCCGATCAGGGTCTTGTTGACCCCCAGGACGGAGGACAGGAATATGGGGACGAGCGAGTAGACCATCTCGGAGCTGACGTCCATGAAGAAGGACGCCACTCCAGCGAAGAAGACGTTGCGATCGAGCCCCCAGATCTTCCCCCGGGGAGCAGGCTCCGGAGCGGAGCCAGTGGGCGAGCCGGCGGGACCGGGGACCTCCTGGCTCAACTAGGCGTGCTCCCCGGCGACCCGCGATCGAACATCAAGCCCGGGTTGACATCAGACTCGTCCAGTTTGCTCACGACCGTCTCCCGAATATCGGCCGCCATGGCCAGAGCCTCTCCCTGAGTGGGGGCCCAGGCCATCAGGCGCATCGACACCCCGGTACTATCCGCATCTACCACTTGAACGGTGGGCTCCCGCCCAGGGAGGGACGAAGGATGGTTCCTCGCAGCGTCCAGGAGAAGCGACCGAACCGCCTCGATGTCCGCGCTGTAGCTCAGTCGCAGCAGGACGATCGCGGCGGAATTGGGGTCGACGAGCGTGAAGTTCTGAATGAACCGATCGGACAGCAGCTTGTTGGGGATCAGCAAGTGCCTGTTATCCAACATTCGGATAGTCGTGTAGAACAATCCTATGGAGACCACCATCCCACCTTGGCCGTCGATGCTGACATTGTCGCCGAGACGCACAGGCTGAACGAAGGCGATGATGATCCCCGAGATCAGGTTAGAGAAGACGGTCTGAGCCGCGAAGCCTATGGCGATCCCGGTCACCCCGGCGGTGGCGAACATCCATGTGGACACCTTCTTCAAAGTCTCCACATCCACGATCCAAAACGCTATCCCGAAGGCGATGAAGTACACCCCGACCATGCTCAGGCGCGCGATCATCCTGAATCTGGTCTCGGCCCCAGGGTCCTTAGTGGCGAGGTCGTACCGCTGGGAAAAATGGCGGATAGAGCGTCGGATGAGCCTGTTGATCAGCCAGGCAGCCACCAGCACCCCGATGGCGATGCCGACCCTTACCCAGAGCTCCGTGTCCTGTATCTGCAAGTCGTCCATGGTCCGGGTCAACTATAGCGCGCGACCGCCGGCCTGCGCATAGCCCTCAAGCTTTGAGGGAAGATAGAGTACCGGCCCACCCGTGAACCCGGAGGTATGGAAGTGTTCCAGGATCCCGACTCTGCGCTGACCGAGTACCGCGGCAAGCGCGACTTCTCCCGCACCGGGGAGCCAGCCGGTGGTGAGGCGGGCGACGCCGGTCTCACGCCCGGGGGACCCTTCTACGTGATACAGAAACACGCTGCCTCGAGCCTTCACTACGATCTGAGGTTGGAATCGGGCGGAGTCCTAAAATCCTGGGCCGTTCCCAAGGGCCCTTCCCTCGACCCAGCCGACAAGCGGCTGGCGGTCATGACCGAGGACCATCCTCTGGAATACGCCGCCTTCGAAGGGACGATCCCCGAGGGAGAGTACGGAGCCGGCACGGTCATGCTATGGGATCTCGGCTGGTGGGAGCCGGACGTGGCCTGGATGAAAGAAGGCAAGAGGGGAGCCGGCGAAGCCCTCGAACCCGAGGCCGCGCTGGCCCGTGGCGAGCTCAAATTCGTCCTGCACGGGCAGAAGCTAACCGGTAGCTGGGCACTTGTGCAGATGAAGGGGCGGGGTGAGAAGAACTGGCTGCTCATAAAGCATCGCGACGGTGCAGCCCGGCCGGGGTCCAGCATCATCCAGGATGCACCGGATTCGGTGGCCACCGGTCGCTCGCTGGACGAGATCGCGGCAGGGTAGGCTCATGACCTCCCAGAGTCCGCGAACCGGCACCGGCAAAAACGCGCCGGAACAGACCAACCCGGAGACCCCGACCTTCCGTTTCGGCACCAAGGAAGTCACCTTCACCCATCTCGACCGCCTCTATTACCCGCAGGCCGGCTACACCAAGGCGGAGGTGCTCGACTACTACCTCAGGGTGGCTCCCTACCTCCTACCCCATCTCAGAGGGCGCGCCCTCACCCTGGAGCGGTGGCCGGAGGGGATAGAAGACGGATCATTCTTCCAGAAGAATGCTTCTTCGTATTTCCCTTCCTGGCTACGCACCTACCCCGTGGAGCGGAAGGATCACCAGAAGATCGTGCACTACCCGGTGGTCGAGGACGAGGCCGACCTCCTGTATCTGGTCAATCAGGGGACGCTCACCTTCCACACGCAGATGGCGCGCATAGACGACCCGGAGCACCCAGACATCATGGTGCTGGACGTCGACCCACCGGAGGACGAGGCCGCCGCGGAGGCCCCCGCGGGCCGAGCCGGTGCCGGCGCGGGCGCTGGCGGCGCCCCCACCGTGACTCCACCGGCGGCTTCCCCGCCTCCCAGAACGGCTGCGGCCCCGCCAGCACCCGCGGCCCCGGCCGCCGCCGTGACCCCGTTCCGCCGGGCGGCAGAGGTAGCGTTCCTGCTCCGTGAACGGCTGCGGGAGGCCGGATTGGAATCTGTGGTGAAGACCTCCGGCAAGCGTGGCCTGCACCTGGCGTTCCCGCTGACCGGCGACCTTGACTACGATACGGCGCGCGCCCAACTCGAGGCGCTCTTCGAAGACATGGCGGCCCGCCATCCCGATCTGCTGACTACCCACATCCGGAAGAACAAGCGGGGAGGCCGGGTCTACCTCGACGCCCTCCGTATGTCGCCGGGCGCGACCATCGTGCCACCATATGTGGCCCGGCCTACGTCCGAGGCCACGGTGTCGATGCCCATCACCTGGGAGGAGTTGGACGAACTGAGCGACGGGCGCGGCTTCACAATCAAGACAGGACCGGACCGCTTGCAGACCACCGGCGATCTGTGGGCTTCCCTGGTCTCATGAACGGCTGCCCGACTCGGAGCGCGACCGGCCCCGCGGCGGGAGCAACGAGAGCAGCCCAGTGTGCGGCGCGATTCACAGCCCCGGTCGAGCGCGGAAGGAGGACTTAGTGAAGATCCTGGTCTCGGGAGCCACCGGATTCGTCGGAGGAACGATCGCGCGCTACATGCTCGACGCGGGCCACAGTGTACGGGCGATGAGCCGCTCTACAGGCAAGGCCATGGCCGCCTTCGCCGCGAACGAGCCTGGGCGGCGGGGACTGGCCGACGGGCGGCTGACCTTCATCCAGGCCGACGTGACAGACTCGGCCACGCTCGCGGCGGCGGTAGAAGACGTGGACGCGGTCGTCCAGGCCGCTCAGTTCGCCGGGGCGCCGGTGGAGGACCCCGCTCGCGGACTCACCTACATGAACGTCGACCGCAACGGTACTCTGAACCTGCTGGGCGCGATCGCCCTGGCCTACGGTGCGCCGACCGCGGGACCGTCCATGGCCCGCTTCCCCGAAGGTGCGCCCCGATTCATCTACATGAGTGGGATCGCCGTCTCGGCCGACAGCCCCCATACCTGGAACCGGGCCAAGTGGCAGGCGGAGGAGGCCATCCGAGGCAGCGGTCTGGACTGGACCATCGTGAGGGGGAGCTGGGCCTACGGATCCAATGACGCCGCCCTCAACCGCATCCTGGGCTACTCCGACTATCTGCCCTTCGTACCTATCTTCGGGGACGGGGAGAGCCTGCTCACGCCGGTGTTCGTGGAGGATATCGGGAGGCTTTTCGCTCTCATCGTCGGGAGCCCCGATAGGGCCGCGGACACCACCTTCGGCTTGGGTGGGCCGGATCTCGTCAGCCTGAACGACTTCTTGCGGCTCGCGCTCCGGGCCATGGGCCGGCAGAGACCTATCCTGCACATCCCCAGGAAGGTGGGGAAAGTCCAGGGAGCGCTGATGCAGCACCTCCCCGGCCGGCCACTTACTCCTGACGCCGTGGATTTCGTGAGCCAGGAGGGCGCCGCCACCGACGCCGACCGGGCGCTACTGGCGGAGCGGTTCCCGGAGTTCCAGGCGACGCCGGTGCGGGAGGGGTTGAGCTACCTATCTCCGGCTCATTGAAGGGGCTGGCTTCCATCTGGAAGTCTTTGAAGAACCGCCCCGGGTAGGTTTTGTTCACCCGGTGCCGTTGCGGCTTCGCCCATCAAGTGGTAGCCGTTGCTACCGCACCGGCTGCATCGTCGACCTACATCCCCACGTACTTCGCGTACAGCGCCCGGGCCAGTTTCTCGTCCCGGGTGCCTCTGACGATGGTGCGCCCGTCGTAGAAGATCACCAGTTCCTGCTCTCCTACCGGGAAGCGCACCATCTGCTCGCTGCCTTCGACCGGCCCAAGGGCGGCAAGGCGTTCCCTGATCTGCGCCAGCGGCATCCCCACCGCGGCCGCGTTCCAGATCTGAACGGCGTTCTGCCCGCAGAGGCTGGTGACTCGAGTTCGCGGCCGACCCTGTAGGAACTCGTAGATCCCGTTACAGGCGGGGCATTCAGCGGCAGCTAAGCCGGCAAGCGGCAGCATCTCAAAGGAACGATTCCACAGGTCGAACACGACCAGGTCGCGGCTCACCGGCGCCACCTGCTCGTCGCCGATCAGGATCTTGAGAGCTTCGGCGGCTTCCAGCGATCCGACGATCCACGGCGCCGCATTGACCACACCGGCGGTGTCGCAGGTGAGGGTACCCCCGGTGGGCGGCGAGCTCACGACACAACGGAAGCAGGGACGCCCGCCGGCGAGGAAGACGGCCGTCATCCCCGAGGACCCGATCGCCCCTCCATACACCCAAGGGATGCCGTGCTTTAGGGCTACATCGTTGATGAGGAACCGGGTCTCGAAGTTGTCGAGGCCGTCGACGATGACGTCGGCGCCTTCCACCAGTCTCTCCGCGTTGGTGCGGCTGAAGTCGGCGACCACTCCCTCCACCTCGACGGCGGAGTTCGCTTCCCGCAGATGACGCTCGGCGGCGGTGGCCTTGGGCAGGTTCTCCTCGATGTCGCGCTCGGTGAACAGCACTTGGCGCTGCAGATTGTGGTACTCGATGAAGTCGCGATCGATCACCCGCACTCGGCCCACTCCGGCCCGCACCAACGCACTGGCGATGATCGTGCCCAGCGCCCCACAGCCAACAACCACCGCGAAGCCTGCCCCCAGCTTTCGCTGTCCCTCGGGCCCGATCCCCGGGAAGATGGTCTGCCGCGAATACCGGTCTGGTTCCTGCACTTCGCGCTCCTACACCGTCCTGCTCGCCGCCCCGCGCGCATACGGCACGCGTTCCCCGAGGCCGAGAGAGTCTATCCGCGTCCGAGCTGTATGTCGCCTGGCCGGAGCGATGCTGGATCCAAGCGGCTCTCACGGAGCCGCGTCACAGGCCTCAGCCACCACCCCCGCCGCCGCTTCCCCTGCGCGTGCTCCGGACCACCATGGCAAGTACGATTATCAGCACTACCACGATCAAGGCTATGTTTTGCGCCGATTCGATGTCGAGCCCCTTCTTGGAAGAACACCCTCTCCTATATACCCAGTAGGGTATGCTAACACACTCGACACATTGCTGGCCCAGCCGGATCGCCCTCAGCCGCAGGCTACCAGATCACCTCCACGTCGTACCGAGCGATATCCGGGTCCGCACTTAGCAGAGGCAGCCCTTCGGCACGACTCTGCACTACAAGCAGACGGTCGAACGGGTCCGAGTGGACCGCGGGCAGCTCACTCACTGCCAAAGCGTGTTGAACCTCCACAGCCAGAGCACGAAAGCCGTGCAGCGCCAAGCGCCTGAGCACGTACTCCCGTGGCTGCTCAGGCAGCAGAAGACGTCCTTTCCCGGCCTTGAGCGCTATCTCCCATGCGCTGGCGGCACTGAACCAGATCTCGTTTTCACCGTTGGCGATGATCTCTCGAGCACGGTCGGAGAGATGTGAGTCGCCCATGTTCCACCAGAGAAACGCGTGAGTATCCAGCAGGGCTCTCATCGTGATGCCTAGTCCTGCTCCGCGAATTCGGGAAGGGGTAGATCGAAATCGGGCATGATTTGCACGAGACCGGCGTCGTTGCCAGGTATCCTCCGTTCCGTCGTCATGTCCACTCGACACAGCATCGCGACCGGCTTGCCGGCTCGGGCGATGACGATCCGCTCCCCTGCCTCAACCCGGACAAGCAGTTTGGAGAAATGCGTCTTGGCCTGATGAACATTGACCATGCTAGCCATTTGGACCCTCCCACCCGAGGCTCCTCTCATTCCTCTGCATATTGATTATAGACTAAGGGGTGGACTAATTACTCAACGATGCTCCCGCGCCGGAGGGGCAATCAGGGTTGCCCACGGGTCTGCCGCCACCGAATGCTGTCGGCCAGGAGTTATCCGACATTCTGCCCCCGAGCTATCGCAGGGCAATAGGTCTTTAGGTGGAGTCTGGAAGTACCTCCGACTCGCCGTCAGCGTCGAATTCGAGTGCCCTACCCCGATCTACGCGAACAGATCCGTTGAAAGGTACCGCTCCCCCGCGTCGGGCAGGACGACCACGATGGTCTTGCCGGCGAACTCGGGCGATTGCGCCAGCCGCACCGCGGCTACGGTCGCCGCTCCGCACGATATCCCGCACAGGATGCCTTCTTCCCTGGCCAGGCGCCTGGCCATCTCCATAGCCTCTTCGTTCTCGACTGCCTCCACCCGATCGACAAACGACAGGTCGAGGTTCGCCGGGATGAAACCGGCTCCTATCCCTTGGATCTTGTGAGGGCCCGGTTTGAGCTCGTGTCCGGCCAACGTCTGGCCGATCACGGGACTCGCCGCCGGCTCCACCGCCACCGAGTAGAGCGCTCGCCCCCTCGTGCGTTCGAAATAGCGGGAGATCCCGGTGATCGTACCCCCCGTGCCCACCCCTGCTACAAGCGCATCCACCTCTCCGTCGGTGTCCTCCCAGATCTCCGGTCCGGTGGTCTTCTCGTGGATGGCTGGGTTCGCCGGGTTGTTGAACTGCTGGGGTAGGAACCAGCGCTCGGGATCGCTCGCCGCCAACTCCTCCGCCGTCCGCACAGCGCCCTTCATTCCCTCGGCCGCGGGGGTCAGCATCAGATCGGCCCCGAAGAACGACAGGACCTTGCGCCGCTCCAGGCTCATGCTCTCCGGCATGGTCAGGGTCAGCTTGTATCCACGGGCCGCGCAGACGAAGGCCAGCGCGATCCCGGTGTTGCCGCTGGTAGGCTCGATTATCCGGGTATGGGGCTTCAACAGACCCTTTTCCTCTGCATCCCAGATCATCGCCGCTCCCACCCGGCACTTCACCGAGTAGGCCGGATTGCGCCCCTCGATCTTGGCCAAAACGCGGGCATCGGTCTTGCCGACCACCCGGTTGAGCCGCACGAGCGGCGTCCGGCCGATGGAGAGAGAATTGTCGCTATAGACGTTGGACACGTTGCGCTCCTTTCGCACCGCTAAGCGTCGTCTGTATGTGGCAGATGCCCTGCGCCCCTCGCGCCCGGGCTGCTCCTACGCCGCGGCTTGCGAGGCCCGCAGCGCCTGGTCGAGATCGGCGATGATGTCGTTCACGTCTTCGATGCCCACCGAGACCCGTATCAATCCGGGTGTCACTCCTGCCTTGAGCCGCTCGTCCTCGGTCAATTGCGAATGGGTGGTGCTGGCCGGATGGATGACCAGGGTCTTGGCGTCGAGGATGTTGGCTACGTGCGAGGCCAGCTTGACCGCGCTGATGAACTTCCTGCCCGCCTCCAGGCCGCCTTTGATCTCGAACCCATAGACCGCGCCCGGGCCCAGCGGGAAATAGCGTAGGGATCTCTCGTGATCGGGATGCCCGGGCAGTCCGGCGTAATCGACCGAGGTGACCGCCGGGTGGCTGCTCAGGAACCGGGCCACAGTCGCTGCGTTGCTCGCGTGCGTCCGGGCCCGAAGCGGCAGCGTCTCCAGTCCCTGGATGAAGAGCCAGGAATTGAACGGTGAGAGCGCCGCTCCCAGGTCGCGCAGGAGCCCCGTGCGGATCTTGAGCACGTACGCCATCCCTGGCGCCACCGCTTTCTCGTGGTTCCCGAACGCCTCCCAGAAATTCACCCCGTGGTAGGCAAGATCTGGTTCTGTTATCTCCGGATACCTGCCGGCCGCCTTCCAGTCAAAGTCACCCTTGTCGACCACCGCGCCGCCCAGAGACGTGCCGTGACCACCGATCATCTTGGTGAGCGAGTAAACGGCGATGTCGGCCCCAAACTCGAACGGGTTGAAGAGCGGCGGGGGCGTGACGGTGTTGTCTATGATCAGGGGCAATTTGTGCCGGTGAGCGACTTCGGCGATGGCCGCGAGGTCGTCGACGTTCCCTTTAGGGTTTCCTATCGACTCCGTATAGAGCAGGCGGGTGTTCTCGTCGATGGCCTTCTCGAAGTTGGCCGGATCGCGCGAGTCCACGAAGCGGGCCTGGATCCCGAACCGCCTCAGCGGGAACGTGAACATCGTGTAGGTGCCCCCGTAGAGCTTGTCCCCGGTCACGAAATTCTGCCCGGCGGAGGTTATGGCCGCGATCGCGTAGAAGACCGCCGACTGGCCGGACGCTGTGGCTATCGCCCCCGGCACCCCGTGGATGGCAGCCAACCGCTTCTCGAGCACGTCCGTGGTGGGGTTCATCAGCCGGGTGTAGATGTTCCCGAACTCCTTGAGCGCGAAGAGGCCCGCGGCATGCTCGGTATCGCGGAACACATAGCTCGAGGTCTGATAGATGGGCACCGCCCGGGAAAGGGTGTCTTGATCGGGGGTCTGGCCGGCATGAAGAGCCAGCGTGTCGATGCCTTCCTTGCTCCCTTTACTCTCTGTATCTACATCATGTGCTGACATCCAAACGACCTTTCTGGTCCGCTAGCGTGACTGGAACAGCCCGGCCGTGTGCCGGGACCTACGCGCCTCGCCAGGCGCCCAGACATTCGCTTAGATGATGTAGTTGATAGGCTCATACGAGCTCGCTGCCCGTTCCTGCTCCAGCAGATCGCCGAAGGTCGTCCCTTCGAACACGTCCATCATGGCACTGTGGGCCTTGTCCCACACTGGTAAGAGTAAGCACCCTGGGCGCAGGGGACACGCGCGCCCGTTCTCCCCATAGCCATCGGTGCCGACTTCGGCACAATCGATGGCCGACATCGGCCCCTGGATCGAACGGATGACCTCTCCTAGCGACACATCTTCCGGAGCGCGGCGGAGGCGATAGCCGCCTCCCTTGCCCCGGGTCGACTCGATGATACCCGCGTGGCGAAGTTGCCCAAGAATGTTCTCCAGAAAACGTATGGGCACGTACTGGGCCTCAGCTATCTGGCCCGCCTTCACCGGACCGCCGCCGTGACGCCTGGCCAACTCAAAGACCGCACGGACCGCGTATTGGGATTTCTGGGAGAGGACCATACCTGTATTATTAGATTCCTCACGTTTATCTACATCAGATTGATAGGAATAGTAGAATATAGCCGGCGCGTCGTCAAGAGGCCGCCAGCATAGACGAGGAGGGCCGCATGACTGGACACGAGAACGGAGAGCCGAGCGAGAATCAACTCAAGACCTGCCGGACCCTTGCGGACACCGTGGTGACGTACCGTGAACGGCTGAGAACCCTGACTGAGGAGATAATCCGGGACTGCTCAACCGAGGAGTGCCATACCCATATCGGCTTCGAGCCCGTCCCTTCCCGGCAAGCAGTAGCCGAGATCATAGATAGGGTGCGTGAGTTGCTCTTTCCCGGCTTCTTCAGCCAGGAGAGGGTGGACCCCGTCAGCTTCCGCTACGCGATCGGCCAGGTCTCCACCGGGCTCTTCGAGCTTCTCTCGGAGCAGATCTCCCGCAGCATCCGGCACGAGTGCTTCCGTTTCGAGCTGGAGTGCACCAACTGCGAAGAACGGGGATACGAGACTGCTTTGCGGCTCTTGGAGTCCATCCCCGAGATCCGGCGCGTGCTGGCCACCGACATCCGTGCCACCTTCGATGGTGATCCGGCTGCGAGGAGCACGGACGAGATCGTCTACAGTTACCCTGGCCTGCAGGCCGTCGCCGTGTACCGCGTGGCGCACCGGCTGTTCGAGTTGGACGTACCCATGCTGCCGCGCATGATGACCGAGCGTATGCACGGCGCGACGGGCATCGACATCCATCCGGGAGCCCAGATCGGCGAGGGATTCGTGGTGGACCACGGGACGGGCGTGGTGATCGGAGAAACTACGCACATCGGCAACGGGGTCCGCGTGTACCAGGGGGTGACCCTCGGTGCGTTGTCTCTTCCCAAGGGAGCGGGCGACATGTACCGAGGGGCCAAGCGCCACCCCACTATCGAGGACGACGTCATCATCTACGCCGGCGCCACGATCCTCGGCGGCGATACGGTGATCGGCGCGCACTCGGTCATCGGAGGCAATGTCTGGCTTACTGAATCCGTGCCACCAGATACCGTGGTCATGATCGAGAGCCCAAGCCTGATCAAGAAGAGCAGATCACCAAACAACGGCGACTGAGAGAGTTCACCCGGGTCACGAGGGCCCGGAGGGGCTCCGAATTCCCGATGGCGAAGCCGGATCGCAAGGTGCGGCCGAGAGATCGGCGCCGCCTAGACGCCGAGGGAGTCGAGCAGTGCGGGCAGCTCTCGCAGATCGGCCAGCACATGATCGGGTAGCGCGCTTCCTGCCTCGGTGCGGGCGCATTCGAGGTCGGCCTCACAGGTGACCCCGGTGAGCACCAGCGCCGTTACCATCCCGGCCTGAAGACCCATGGCTATGTCGGTGCTCAGCCGGTCGCCGACGAAGAGGGTCTCTTGTGGAGGGACCCCGGTGACCTCCGCCACTATCTCGGCCAAGGCCTGGCCCGGCTTACCCATGAAGACCGGCTCGGTCTCCGCCGCGGTGGCCACAGCAGCTACCAGAGCGCCTGCCCCGGGGAGCAGGCCGTCGGGCGTGGGAAAGGTAGGATCGGGGTTTGTCGCCACAAACAGAGCTCCGCCCCTGACCGCCGCCTGCGCCTCGGCCAGAGTCCGGAACGACAACGACCGGTCCATGCCCACCACCACGGCAGCAGGCGCGTCGGGACTCCCTTCGCCCACATGGTATGCAGCCAGACCGGCTTCGCGCAGCTCGCGCACTAGTCCTTCCTCCCCCATGACCATCACCGAGGTCCCCGCAGGCAGACGGGAGCGTAGCCATCGCCCCGCGACATAGCCGGAAGTGAAGACCCGGTCGGCGCCCGCCGGGAGCCCCATGCCCGCCAGTCGTTCGGAGACCATCTCGCGGTGAGCCGTCGAGTTGTTGCTGACGTAGCGGAGGTCGAGCCCCCGGCGCACCACGTCCTCCAGGGCCTCGCGCACCCCCGGCAGGACCATGCCCCCGCGGTAGATCACCCCGTCCAGGTCGAGAGCCACCAGTCTCACACGGGAGCGAGCGGTTACCCTTCCCGCCGCCGTCGCGCGGACGTCATTCCGAGCCGCGTCACCATTCATCCGGCGCCGCCCGTCATCCAGCCAGACCCAGCCGGTTGACCACCCGGCCGAAACCTTTGAACTCCAGGTCGATCGCCGCGTAAGGGCACACCTCGTGACAGCAATAGCAGCGGATGCAGAGATCGTCATTCACTTTCGCGACCTCGTCGCCGATGCTCATCGCTCCGGTGGGGCAGGCCTGCTCGCACGACGCGCACCGTGTGCAGCGCTCTTTCTTTGGACGCGGCATGGGAGTGAAGCCTCCCCGCAGAACCGGCCGGGAGAGCCGCTCCACCAGTCCCACCGGGCTATCGCCGCGTTCCCGGGCCTGGCGCGCCGGCAGTTGGAAGTCTGGCACCTGCAGGTCGGCCACCGGCACCCCAATGGTGTCGACATCTGCCGCGCGCCCGCTCCACAGACCGTTTTCGCGGGCGGCCACGAGCACCGGCACCGCCGCCGGGTCTATATGGGCGATGCGGCAACACACAGCGTCGATCAACACCGTGTCGATGCCCGCCAGTAGGAAGCCCAAGGGCCGGGGTTTGCCGGCCGTGCCGGGCCCCTTGCCTTCCAGGCCGACCACGCAGTCCATGATACTCAGTCGGGGATGCACGAAGGCCGCCACATCCAGAAGCATCTCGCCGAAACGCACCGGGTCGGCGAATTTACCGTGGTATCCCACCTTGTTGAGCCCCGGGATGACTCCGAAGAGGTTCTTGGTAGCTCCGGTGAACGTCTGGAAGGTGTGGGTCTTGAACTTGCATAGGTTGATGACCCCGTCGGCCTTGAGGATCGGGTCCATCACCTCGAACCGCCGCACCAGACGACCCTCGGCGTGGGAGACCGATGAATAGCCCGTGTCGAGGTTGAGCTCGAAACCGTGGCGCTCGGCCGCCTCGCGGTAGCCGGTCTTGCGATAGACACGGTCGATCAGCGCCCGAGTGTGGACGATCCCCGAACCTGGGCTTTCCACCACGATCGGAACGGCTCCGACCTGCCGCACCTCTGCAGCCACGGCCGCTACTACGGCTGGATGGGTGGTGATGGCCAGCTCCGGGGCCGTACCAAGGAGGAGATTGGGTTTCAGCGCGATGCGTTCGCCGGGTAGCACGAACGCCGCCATGCCTCCTAGCGGGGCCATCACCCGACGCAGGGCGGCTCGCACCGCCTCGAACTCGTAGTCGGTGCAGCGCGTGGCTACCACCGGCATCTGCTCCGGGCCTGTATGCACGTACGGCGTTCCGCCGTCTTCCATCGATCCTCCTCACCCGTGATTCCCGGGGGATCCGCGACCATTCCGGTCGGTTCCGTAGCTCTCGTAGCCGTAGCAGTCGAAGATGGCCACGGCGTCTTGCCTCTGTCAGGCTGTTATTCTATCCCGCAAAGGGGCACGCCCGCTCGGGAAGACCGCCGACAAGGCGCCTCGACAACAGCCTCAACAGGAGGTCCACCGCCCATGGCAGCCATGACCTTCGCCAGCACGCTTCTGGAGAAGATCCCGCGCAGCAGTGACACCACCAGTTATCGCTTCTCTCGACCCCCGGACTACACCTTCACAGCCGGGCAGTGGTATACCATAGCCATCCCCTCGCCCGACGGGCCGCTCGACCACCATTTCAGCCACGCCGACTCCCCCACTGAATCGTTCGTGGAACTGACCACGCGGCTCACCGGATCGGATTTCAAGAACACTCTCGACGCCCTGCCGATCGGGGCGGAGGTGGAGATAGAGGGTCCGTATGGCCGCTTCCTCTTCGGATACGACACGCCCAGGATTGCCTTCCTTACCGGAGGCATCGGGGTGACTCCCGTGCGCAGCATGTTGCGGTACCTCACAGACACCGACGGCGCCGGGAGGATAACGGGGCAAGAACTTGTCGTCTTCTACGGCAGCATGACCGAGGACGGTATCGTCTACAAGGAGGAATTCGACGAGTTCGAGCGGAGAATCGCCGATCTGCGCGTCATCCATGTGATCACTAAGCCTGCCGAGAGCTGGAAAGGCCACGGCGGGTTCATCAACGCCGAGATCATCCGGGCCGAACTAGCCGATCCTCGGACCTGGACCTACTACATCGTCGGGCCGCCGCCCATGATCACGGCTATGGACAAGGTCATGGGCGAATTGGAGATTCCCAAGAATCAGACAGTGGTCGAGAGCTTCGCCGGCTATTCATCCTAGCGGGCATGTCGCTTCCTCGCGGACCGGGGACTGTTCTCTTCACGGGTGGCGGCTGGCTGCGCCACCAGCGTGATAGCGAGCACGGCCTCTCCGCTGGAGCCGCTTCTCTGCCTCGAAGCTGCGAAGGACGCCCCGGGGACGACATCCTGGTCCTCTCCGATCCCTGCCGGATCCTGGCCGCCAACACGGCCGACGAGGTCCCGACCCTCCTTGAGGAGATCGGCGCCGAGCAAGCCCTGGGTCGCTACGTCGCCGGCTACGTGGCCTACGAGGCGGGAGCGGCCTTCGGTCTGACCGTGAAGGCTGCCGAATCCCTGCCCCTAGCGTGGATGGCTGTCTACCCCGCCGAGGCGGCGCGGCGTCTCTCCGGACCCGAGCGGGAAGACCTTTTCGCGGCTGTCGACACCTCCCGAGTGGCGCGCATCCTGGCCGGCACCCAACCGAAACTAAGCGTCTCCGAGCCAGAGTTCGTCCAGACGATAGGCCGCATCCGTGAACTGATCGCGGCCGGCGACACCTACCAGGTCAACTACACCGTCCGGGCCCGCTTCGACCTCGATGTCGAACCGCTCGATTACTTCCTGGCCATGGTGCTCAGGCAGTCCGTCCCCTACGCCGCTTTCCTCGACCTGGGCGACGCTCAGGTCCTCAGCCTCTCCCCCGAGTTGTTTCTGAGACGCAAGGGCAGGCTGCTCGAGAGCATGCCGATGAAGGGGACCCGGCCCCGGAAGGACGACCCCGAAGGCGACGCGGCGCTCGCCGAGGAGCTGATCCGTTCGGAGAAGGACCGCGCCGAGAACCTGATGATCCTCGACATGGTGCGGAACGACCTCGGCCGGGTGAGCCGGGCGGGCAGCGTCCAAGTGCCGGCCCTGTATTCGGTGGAGCCGTACCGGACCGTCTGGCAGATGGCGAGCACCGTGACCGGCCGGGTACGCAGAGACGCCACGCCGGCGGAGATCCTCGCGGCCACCTTCCCGGGCGCCTCGATCACGGGAGCACCCAAGCACCACACCATGGAGATCATCGCGGAACTGGAGACTGAGCCCCGGGGCGTCTATACCGGCACGGTCGGCCTGTTCCTTCCGGGGAGCGACTTCACCTGCAATCTGGCCATCCGCACCCTCGTGCGCCAACGCGGCGCCTTCCGACTGGGCGTCGGGGCCGGTATGGTCTGGGATTCCGACCCTCTGGACGAGTACGAAGAGACCCTGACCAAGGCGACCTTCGCCCTGCCGCCGACCGGCAGCCGGTGGGAACCGGCTCCGCCGGATGAACGGGTCCGGGCCCACTCCATCGGACTATTCGAGACCTTGTTGCTGGAGGCGGCCGGCGCCAACGCGGATGCATCAGGTGACCGGCATCAGGCCGATCCCCCAGCGCGCTACCGGAACCTCGCCGAGCATCTCGACCGGATGGAGGACTCGGCTCGACAGCTGAAGCTGAGTTTCGACCGCGACGCCGCCCAAGCCTGTCTCGTCGAGTTGGCCCGTGCGATTGAGGAGTCCGTGGTGGTCCGACTCACCCTCGACGTGGATGGGAGACTACACGCCACAGCCCGCCCACTCCCCAAGACGCAGCAGGAGCCGGTCTCCCTTCTGATCTCCCCATTTCGTACGGACCCTCTCGACCCTCTCCTCACCCACAAGACCACCGCCCGGCACCTCTACGACCGGGAATCCGAGCGGGCGCGAGCCTGCGGCTGCGCCGATGCGCTCTTCTTCAACTACCTCGGCCGGGTCACCGAGGGTGCCATCACCAACATCTTCGTCCGCCACGGCAGCACCTGGGTCACCCCGCCGGTGATGGACGGGCTGCTGCCCGGCATCTGGCGTGCAGGCTTTCTCGGCACGACCGGGGCTTCTGAGCAGTCACTCACGCTTGACGACCTGCTCGGCGCCGATGAGATAGTCATCGGCAATTCGGTCCGCGGAGCGATGGGGGTGGGTACGCTGGTGGTCAACTGGTTGGAGGGTCTCGTGTGAATGAAAACGGTTCCTCTCCGAGACCAGCGACGTATGCGAACCACCGACGCGATGTGGGGCACTTCGACCGCTGGGCAGCCAGCTACGACCGCAGTTGGACGCAGTGGATCTTTTTCGGACCGGTCCACCAAGGGGTGGTGCGTGCCGCCGCGACCGTCGCGGCGGCGCCGACACGCCTTCTCGACGTCGGCTGTGGCACGGGCGCCCTTCTTCGCGTCCTTTGCGAGCGCTTCCCTGAGGCGGATCTCACCGGCGTGGATGCGTCCCCGCAGATGATCAGGATGGCCGTCGCCTCGAACCCGGCCCCGGAGCGGCTGCGGTTCGTCCAAGGCGCCGCCGAGGAACTGCCCTTCCCTGGCTCGCAGTTCGACCTGGTCGTCTCGACCATCTCGTTCCATCACTGGGCCGACCAGAGTCGCGGACTGGGTGAGGTAGCAAGGGTGCTTGCGCCCGGAGCGCCCTTCGTTCTCGCCGACCACTTCGCGACCCCTTTTCAGAGGATCTTCTTCCTGACCCCCGAACGAAGGCAGCGGTTCCACACTCAGCGGGAGATCGAGAGCATGCTCACTTGGGCGGGGCTGGGCGAGCACAGGTGGCACGATATCCACCGCATCGGACCGCTGCCTCTTGTCGCCGGCGTGACCGCGCGCAAGCCGCTTGCGAAACCAGCGCAGACTTGACAGTGCTCCGCGCGAAGCGTACACGAGAAGGATCCAGGCAGTGGCGAAGCGCGCGCCCCGGCAGAACGACGGAGGATGAATGAACGGCAGCCGGCAGCAACAGTGGGACGGGCCCACCCTTTCGATCAGTATCGATCCGGAACTGTGCAACGGCTGCCGGACGTGTGAGCTTGCGTGCTCGTTCCATCACACCGGATCGATGTCTCCGGAGCTGTCCAGCGTGCAGGTACGCCGATCGAACAGGACTGCTGCGATCAGGTGGTCGGTGACCTCCACGTGCGATCTGTGCGCGGGCGAAGAAGCGCCTTTCTGCCAGAAGTATTGTGGCTGCCGGGCCATCCGGCTGGAGCCGTCGGTGGCGGGAGTGGCACCATGAGCCGGCCTGGCGACCCCAGGTTCGAGATACGCGGCGGCCTGGCCGGAAGGATACTACGCGTCGATCTCACCAGGGGACGTATCCAGACGGAGGACTCCTCGGCCTATGCCGGACGATTCCTGGGCGGAAGAGCCGTCAACAGCCTCATCCTCCTGAGCGAAGTCCCATGCGAGACCTCGTGGTCTCACCCTGACAATCCCCTCATCTTCGGCGTCGGCTGCTTGGTGGGCACCCTCGCCCCTGCAGCCAACCGCGTCTCGATCGATACGAAGAACCCGTACAGCGGGGGGAAGGGCTCGGCCAACTTCGGCGGTGGTTTCGGACCCGAACTGAAGTACGCCGGCTTCGACCACGTGGTGATCACCGGGAGAGCAGCCAAGCCCTCGTACCTCTGGATCCACGACGGCACAGCCGAGTTGCGCGATGCCGCGAGCATCTGGGGCAAGACCACCTACGAGACGGAGGCGATCCTGCAGAGAGAGTTGGATGACGATCGCATCGAGATCGCGGCGATCGGCCCCGCGGGGGAGAACCTGGTCAGAAGTGCTTGCGTGATAGGCGGGCTCTTCAAGGCCGCCGGCGGGTGCGGAGTGGGGTGTGTCATGGGCAGCAAGAACCTCAAGGCTCTGGTGGCCCGCGGACACGGCTCCATCAGACCGGCCGACGGCGAAGCCTTCATGAGAGCAGTCGATGTCTGCCGGACCAAGATAGAGTCCTCCCCCAAGACCCCTGCCTGGAGAGAGGGCTGCATAAAAGCCTACTGCGCGCCCGAAAGCCCGTTCTGGGACATGGGGACGGACAGGGTAAGAAACGGCCAGGTCGGCAACTGGCCGCTGGAAAAGCGCACGAACCTGGCCGGCGAAGAGCGGGGCGTACTCAAGTACAAGAAACGCATAACCGGCTGCTTCGCCTGCCCCGCGGGCTGCAATCAATACTCGGAGATCACCGACGGACTCTATCGGGGAACGAACGGCATCGGTTACTGGATCGGTTCGGCGATGTACTCGAGTCGTTTCGACGTGGACGACGCGGCTTCATCCATCAAGTTCCACCTTCTCTGTAACGAACTCGGTCTCGACGGCGATGCCTGCTCGACCGTGCTCTCCTGGGCGTTCGAATGCTACGAGAATGGCATCATCACCAAAGAGGACACCGACGGCCTCGAACTCCGCTGGGGGGACGGGCAGGCCATGAACCGCATGGTGGAGAAGTTGGCCTACCGCCAAGGGATCGGCGATCTGCTGGCGGAGGGTGGCGTGGAAGCCGCCCGTAGGCTGGGCAGGGGATCGGACGCCCTGCTCTCGGCCATGAAAGGGCAGGATACGGTCGACTCGTTCCGCATCCAGAAAGGTTGGGGGCTGGGGATCACGACGTCGCCCTGCGGTCCTCGTCACCTCCGCGGATCCGTTGGGCGCGCCCACTCTCTGCGGCCCGCGGCACATCCCGCGAGACCCGACAGGCTACGAAAACCAACCGGAGGCGGTGTTCTGGCAGGTGCAGGCGAAGGAGATCGAAGACATCACCGGCATCTGCAACTACATGGGCACCTACTTCGGGGTGCGGGCGCTGGAGCCCGTGGACTACACCGAACTGACCCGCGCGGCATTGGGGATCGACATCTCGGAAGAGGAGTTCATGCGGCTGGGTCAAGCGGCCTACAACCTGGAGAAGGCCTTCAACACCATCCACGCCGGGTTCACGCGCGCGGACGACTACCCGCCGCCGAGGTACATGAAAGAGGCCGTCGATCGCGGTCCCTTCGCCGGCTTCCGGTGCGACGAGGAAAAATGGGACGAGATGCTCGACCGTTTCTACGAGTTGAACGGCTGGGACGTGGAGATCGGTCTGCAGACGCGCGCAGGACTGCACGAACTTGGTCTTGACGACGTTGCGGCCATGTTGGAAGCTGCCGGTAGACTGATAGCGTGATGCGAGAGGAGGCGCTTTGCGATGGGGAACTTCCCCCGGCAGACGAGACCGCAATCGGCGATCCCATCCGCGGCGCGATATGATTCGCCGCACCGTGCTGGTCCTCCTGCCTCGAGGGAACCGCCATGCACGGTGCCGCGACAAAACCCTGACTTTATCCGCTCCGAACATGTGAGGTGAACATGCACCGTCTTTCCTGGATCACCCTGACGCTCGTCGCGGTCCTTGCTCTGGCCGGGGTCGTTGCCGCCGGTTGTGGAGACGACGGGCAACAACTCGACGGCACCTCGTGGAGACTCGAGGGCTGGTCGGTCAGCTCCCAATCCCCGGCGGACTTCAAAATCACTGCGGCCTTCACCAGCGACCAGATCAGCGGCACCGCGCCGGTCAACACCTACAGCGGGGGCTATGCGGTCACCGCGGATGGCGGGTTCTCCGTCGGCGAACTGGCCCGCACCTTGATGGCCGGCTCCGAGCAAGATATGAAGGCCGAGGACACCTACTTCCAGCTGCTGGCTGAGGCCGAGGCCTACGAGACCGACGGGGGGCAGCTCGTGCTGAGCGACGCCAACGGGAACGAGTTACTCATCTACGGCCCTCAGGAATGAGGGCCGCGCGGCCTTACCAGGCCTTCTTGACCGCAGAAAGGGCCCTGCTATGCTCTCTGAAGGTCCGCAGCTGACCCACGTCGATCCTCAGGTGTGGTGAGATGGGCGAAGCCCTCAGAAGCCTGGGCAGGCTGATCAAGAGCCTGTTTCGTCCACTCGCCCCCTTCGGCAGGTTGCTGAAGGAGGCGGTCGTAGGATTCATGACGCACAACGTCAGCCGCATGGCGGCCTCGATCGCCTATTTCGGCGCTTTCAGCCTAGCCCCCATCCTGGTGATCGCGGTCACACTGGCCTCTCTGGTCTTCGGTAGGGCCGCCAGCGAGGGATTGGTCTTCGACCGGCTCGCCGAGACCTTCGGAGAGAGTACCGCCCGCTTCATCCAGTCCATGCTGGCGGCCATCTACAACAACAGCGGAGGCCTCACCGTTGCTACTGTGCTCGCGATCCTCCTACTCATGTGGGCGTCAACGCGCATCATAGGTTCCGTGCGGGGAGCCCTGAACGATATCTGGGGCGTTCCCGGGCACGGCGGCACCGGCTTCCTGGGTTTCGTGTTTGGGAAGCTCATCGATCTGGGGTTCGTCATCGTGATCGGGGTCATGTTCGTGGCGGCGATGCTCGCCAACACAGCCGTGAGCGCCCTGACAAGCTACTTCTCGGACCTCCTCCCCCTGCCCGGCTGGGTCCTGCAGTTGATCGGGATCGTCTTCTCGCTGCTCGTGACCACGATCTTCCTGACGATCATCTTCCGCTATCTCCCCAACATCAAGGTCCGTTTCGTCTACATCCTCATGGGGGCGTGGGTCACGGCCGTCCTCTTCAGCATCGGCAACTACGTGATCGGGCGCTATCTGGGGCGGACCAGTCCGGGGTCGACCTTCGGCGCGGCCGGCTCCCTGGCCGTGATACTGATCTGGATGTACTACTCGGCCAACATCATCCTGTTCGGGGCGGAGGTCACCCGAGCCTATGCACGGCGAGGAAAGCTGCGAACAGCCCCGGAGAGCGCGGGCCAGTGCGGTTTCGATGGAGTCTCGGACGAGAGCACGGCCCTGGCGGGGCAGGCCGCCTTCGAAGGCATCCCGCCCGAAGCCAGAGACGACGTCCCCGAGGAGCTTGTCGAAACCCTACCTAGCCGCCCAGCTTGAGGCGCAGCACTCTGGGCAGCACACCTCCGTGCGCGTAATACTCGACGTCGACGCTCGAGTCGAGGCGAGCCCGGCAGACCATGGTGCGGTCGCCCGCGCCGCCTCCCGCGAGTCTTACGGTCACCTCGGCCCCGGGAGCGAGGCCGGCTTCGATCCCCTCCACGTCCACCAGTTCCGACCCGTCCAGTCCCAGACTGACGACAGTAGCGCCACCTGCCAACTCCAACGGAAGGACGCCCATCCCCACCAGGTTGCTCCGGTGGATGCGCTCGAAGCTCTCGGCTATGACCGCCCGCACCCCCAGCAACGCCGTGCCTTTGGCCGCCCAGTCGCGGGAACTGCCGGTGCCGTACTCCTTGCCGGCGAAGATCACAAGTGGCACCGACTCGGCCTGGTACCTCATGGCAGCGTCATAGATCGGGAGCAGCTCACCGGAGGGGTGGTGGATGGTCCAGCCCCCTTCGCGGCCCCCGGCCATGAGGTTGCGCAGACGGACGTTGGCGAAGGTGCCCCGCAGCATGACCTCGTGATTGCCGCGACGGGCACCGTAGGTGTTGAAGTCGCACGACTCCACCCCGTGCTCCCGCAGGTAGCGGCCAGCCGGGCCATCCGGGGCTATCGACCCCGCGGGCGATATGTGATCGGTGGTGACCGAATCGCCGAAGACCCCCAGCAGCCGCGCGCCGCGGATGTCGCGCGGCGGCTCGGGCTCAGCCTTGAAGCCTTCGAAGAACGGCGGTTCTCTGACATACATGGAGTCGGGATCCCACCCAAAGAGCGCCCCCTGTGGTACCGCCATCCTTCTCCAGGCCTCGCTCCCCTCGAGAGCGACCCGATATTCCTCCTGAAACACCTCGGGACGCAGAGCCTGGGCGGTCAGTTCGGCCACTTCGCTGGGCGAGGGCCATAGATCGGCCAAGTAGACCGGCCGGCCGTCGGCCCTGACGCCGAGAGGCTCCGTGGTCAGATCGATGTCCACGCTTCCGGCAAGGGCGTATGCCACCACCAGCGGCGGCGACGCCAGGTAGTTGGCCCTCACAAGGGGATGGATACGGGCCTCGAAATTGCGATTGCCGCTGAGAACGGCGGCCACCACCAGCTTGTCCTCCACTATCGCCTGGGCGATCGGTTCCGGCAGGGGGCCACTGTTGCCGATGCAGGTGGCACAGCCATAGCCCACCGTGCCAAAACCCAGAGCTTCCATCGGCTCCAGCAATCCGGCCTCGGCCAGGTAGCCCGTCACGGCCCGGGAGCCCGGGGCCATACTGGTCCTGACCCAGCGCGGAGGCTTGAGGCCCAGTGCCAGCGCGTTGCGGGCGAGCAGGCCGGCCATCAACATGAGCGCCGGATTGGAGGTGTTGGTGCAGCTGGTGATCGAGGCGATGACGACGCTCCCGTCCGCGATCGTCTCCCGCTTCTTGTCGAGCTCCACCCTGCTCTTGACGATGTCGCCCCTGCCCTGGCTGAGAGCCGGCAGAGCTTCGTGGAAACCTTCCTTGACCTTCTCCAGGAGCACCCGGTCTTGGGGACGGCGGGGACCGGCCAGGCTCGGCCGGATCTCGGTCGAGGTCGAGTTCCGCCACCCAGGAGTACTCGGGGTCGGGCGATCCCGGCTCTCGCCATAGGCCCGAGGCCCGGCAGTAGGCTTCGACCCGGGCGCAGACTGAAGCGGGACGCCCGGTCTGCCGCAGGTAGGCAATAGTCTCCGCGTCCACGGGAAAGAATCCGCAGGTAGCGCCGTACTCGGGCGCCATGTTGGCCACAGTCGCCCTATCGGCCAGGCTGAGGCCTTCGGCTCCGGGCCCGAAGTACTCCACGAAGCGGCCGACTACCCCCAGACCGCGCAAGAGCTCCGTGACGGTGAGCACTAGGTCGGTGGCGGTAGCCCCATCGGGCAGACTGCCCAGCATCCGCACCCCCACCACTTGGGGCACCAGCATGAAATACGGCTGCCCGACCATGACCGCCTCGGCCTCGATGCCCCCCACCCCCCAGCCCAGCACGCCCAGGCCGTTGATCATTGTGGTGTGAGAATCGGTGCCGATGACCGTGTCCGGATACGCCCAGGGAAGACCGGCGCCGCCCAACCCGGCGGGGACCCAGTCGCCGTCGCGCGGCCTTCCGGCGGTCGGAGTTCCGTCGGGCGCGGCGCCGGCTTCGCCGGCCCGCGCCACCGGAGACCCGCCGCGTCTCACGACTTCGGCCAGGAACTCCAGGTTGACCTGGTGACAGATGCCCGTCCCGGGCGGCATGACGCGCAGGTTGCCGAACTCGCCCTGGGCCCAGCGCAACAGGGCATAGCGCTCGGCGTTGCGTTCCATCTCCAGACCCATGTTGATGCTGCAGGCATCGGCCACAGCGCAGCAGTCCACCTGCACAGAATGATCGATGACCAGGTCGACCGGCACGTTGGGGTCGATCACCTTGGGATCTCCTCCGCTGCGCGCCACTGCGGACCGCAGCGCCGGCCAGGTCGACCACGCAAGGCACGCCGGTGAAGTCCTGCAGCAGCACCCTACCGGGCATGAAGGCAAATTCCGGGCGCTCGGCCGCTGCGGCGTCCCATTCGAGGAGGGCCAGTACGTCTTTCTCCTCCACCACTCCAAGACCGCAGTGGCGGGCCGCGTTCTCCAGGAGGATCCGGATGGAGTACGGCAGTCGCCCCAGGTCGCGCCCGGCCGCCCGAGCCAAGGCCGGAAGGTCCACCACTCGCGCGGCGCCATCCGGCAACTCGAGGGTCTTCCAGGCCCCGAAGGGACCGTCCGCCCCCGTCCCGCTACAGGTAGACCCGGTCTCCACGCGCACCTCCTGCGTCCCGCTTCCTAGCCACGTTGTTGAGGGCCCTCACGTAGGCTTTGGCCGAGGCCTCGAGCACGTCTATCGAGACCGCCTGTCCCGCATAGCGCTTGCCCTCCACCTCGACCACCACCCGCACTTCTCCCAGCGAGTCCTTCCCGGAGGTTATGGAGCGCACCTGGTAGTCCATCAACTTGCCCGTGACCCCCACCGCATCGTCGATGGCGAGGAAGATCGATTCCACCGATCCCCCGGAGAAGGCTTTTCCCGCCCGATGCTCGCCCTTCTTTGAGGACGCCCACCTGGCTCGAGGGGATGATGTCCGTGCCCGCCGACACGTACACGTGCTCGAGCGAGTAGACGTCCTCGCGTTCGCGGATCTCCTCGCCCACGAGAGCTTCCAGATCGGCCGTCGTGACTTCCTTCTTCTTGTCGGCTGTGGCCTTGAAGCGGCGGAAGACCTCGTCCAACTCCGGCCCGTCCAGGTGGATGCCGATCTCGGCCAGGTGCGACGCGCAAGGCGTGGCGGCCCGAGTGCTTGCCCAGGACGATGTCGGAGTCCACCAGACCGATGTCCCGGGCCTGCATGATCTCGTAGGTGGTGCGCTCCTTGAGAACCCCGTCCTGATGGATGCCGGATTCGTGCGCGAAGGCGTTCTTCCCCACGATCGCCTTGTTGGCCTGCACCAGGTGTCCGGTGAAGCTCGAGACCATGCGGCTGGTGCGGGCGATCTCGGTGGTGACGATGTTGACCGGCCGCTGAGCGATATCGCGGCGGGTGATCAGGGCCATGGCGATCTCTTCCAGGGCGGCGTTGCCCGCCCGCTCGCCCAGCCCGTTCACCGCCACCTCCACCTGGGTGGCCCCGCTGTCGATGGCAGCCAAGGAATTGGCGACCGCCAGTCCCAGGTCGTTGTGGCAGTGGGCGCTCAATACCACCTTGTCCAAACCCGGTACCTTCTCGTACAACTGGTCCATGAGACCGCCGTATTCGCCGGGGAGCGCGTACCCCACGGTGTCGGGCACGTTTATGGTCGTTGCCCCCGCCTGGATAGCGGTCGCCAGCACTTCGGCCAAGAAGTCCACGTCCGAGCGAGTGGCGTCCATGGCTGAGAACTCCACATCGTCCGGGCAGAGCGAGACGCACAGCGCCACCATCTCCCGGGTCAAACTGACCACTTCCGGGCGACTCACCCGCATCTGGTGCTGCAGGTGGATGTCGGAGGTGGACACGAACGTGTGGATGCGTGGACGCTCGGCGTCCTTGATGGCCTCCCAGCAGGTGCGGATGTCGCTTTCCGTGCAGCGGGCCAGGCCACAAATGACGGAGCCCTTGACCTCCCGTGCGATCGCCTGCACGGCCGCGAAATCGCCGGGACTGCTGGCCGGGAAACCGGCTTCTATGACGTCCACGCCCAAACGCGCCAACTGATGGGCGATCTCGAGCTTCTCCGAGGCGTTCAGGCTGCTGCCGGGGGACTGCTCCCCGTCGCGCAGCGTGGTGTCGAAGAAGATGACCGGTACCCCGATATTGCGGCGACTGGTGGACATGGTTCTACCTCCTGGCTCTACTTCAGATGATAGCTGCTTGAGATGCCGGATGGCGCCGGCTTCGCGAGTCTCTCCCCCTAGCGGGGGAGCAGGAGGAGGAGGTCGAGAACCAGCGCGCGGCGGCAGCCGCCAGCCGCCGCGCCGGAACGGTCAGCGGTTCGACAAGCCTGGGTTGCCGTTTGGCTTTCCATAGCCCCGGAGTTTACCAATTGGCGCCGGGAAGAGGTATCGGGCCTCCGCACACCGACGAGACCGACGCCGGCGGTCGCACGTCCGAGAGCGCGGTGCCGGTCGTTTCTGTGGCAAACTCGGCTTGTAGCGCGCGGGGGTCGAGCGGTGCTTCGAGTGGGTCCCCGATTCAGAGCATTGTCTAGACTCGCCCGACCGAGAGGAGCAGGCGCAGATGGAAACGCAGACTGATGCCGACGGTTTGCCGGCGGTCCCCATGTTGGCCGCGGTGTGCGGGCTTTTTTGCGAGGGCTGCAGCATCTTCATCGCCAGCCAGGAAGACCCGGAGAGACTCGCCCTCCTGGCGGCACGCTTGGGCTGGAGCGTAAAGGAAACCTACTGCGAAGGATGCCGGGCTGAGAGACGCACCGCCTATTGCCGCTCGTGCACCATGTCCGCCTGCGCCGCCGAGCGAGGCCTCGCCTTCTGCGGGGAGTGCGTGGAGTATCCCTGCAAGGACCTACTCGCCTTCGGCGCAGAGCGTCCGCACCGGGCCGACATCGAGAAGGACCTCGAGCAGATCGGGCAGATCGGGGCCGAGGCCTGGATGGACGAGATGCGCCGCCGGTACGCGTGCCCCGCGTGCGGTACGATCAACTCCGCGTACGATCTGAAGTGTCGCCGGTGTGGGCACGAGCCAGGCAACGCCTTCGTGGCGGAGCACCGCGAGGCCATCGTCGAACGGCTCTCTCAACTCTGAGAGAGCGCACGCCCCGGCTTGCAGTACGGCCAAATCCGACGATAGACTCACCGGGGAAGTAAGTAAGCACTCACGTCGTCGCCCACACGACATCTTGCGAGGAGGCCTCCCATGACGAAGGAATACCCGAAGTTCACCGCCGCAGCCGTGCAGGCCGCTCCCGAGTATCGTGACCGACCCGTGTATTTCGACTCCGTGGCCACGCTCAACAACGCGCTCCGCCGGATCAAAGAGGCCGCCGCCAATGGTGCCACCCTGATCGTCTTTCCCGAACTCCACGTCCCCGGCTACTGTCACTTCGCCATCGATCTGACCAAAGGCCCCGAGTACACGAATATCTGGGCCGAGTACTTGAGGCACGGGATCGAGGTGCCGAGCGAAGAGACCGACCTGCTCTGCAAGGCCGCCCGTCAGGCGAATGCGAACGTGGTGATCGGTATCAACGAGCGCGACAAGAAGTACGGCGGCCGGCAGTACAACTCCATCCTCTACATCAACAAGCGGGGCGAGATCCTGGGGGTCCACCGCAAGATCAACATCACCGTGCAGGAGTTGATGATCCACACCCGAGGCGATGGCGGTGAGAACCTGCGCGTCCACGACATGGATTTCGGCAAAGTGAGCGGCCTCATCTGCGGAGAGCACGATCAGCCGCTTCTCAAGCAGTACTACATCGTCCAGGGCACCAAGCTGAACTGCTCTTTGTGGCCAGGGTACCTAGGCGGGGCAGAAGAGTTGCCTTGGGTGACGCCGGCCATGACCACGGCCATGGCCGTGTCTGGTGCCTGCTGGTGCGTGCTGGCCGCGAACTACATCCCGCCTGAGAAGCGCCCGACCGACTTCTACCCCAACACCGACTTCTACCAGAGTTTCGGGGGCAGCGCGATCATCAACCCGTTCGGGGAGGTGGTGGCCGGACCGGTTCGAGACCAAGAGACCATCGTCTATGCCGACGTCGACCTCAAACTCAACGAGATGGCCCGGGGCATCATCAATATCACCGGCCTCTACAGCCGCTGGGACATCCTCAGCCTGCTAGTGCGGGAGAACCAGTACCAGCCCACCGTGCCCATGGAGTCGCTGGAGGCGCAGGCCTGGGCCGGGTTGGCCGGCAACGGCGCCCCCTTGCCCACCCCCCTGCCCGGCGGCCTCCCGGCTGCCGACCTCAGGGCCGCTGAGGTAGCCACGCTGCGTGCCCGGGTGGAGGAGCTCGAGAGAGAGCTCGAAACCCTCAAAAGCGACTGACGCGAGCAAGGCCCGGGTCGTGCGTTTCTTCGACGCCCACTGCGACACCATCGGCAAGATCTGGGAGGGCGGGGCGGATTTCGACGCCGACCCTCCTGACGGCGGCCTCCACGTCACCCTGCCGGGCCTGAGGACGGCCGGCGTGTGCGCCCAGGTCTTCGCCAGTTGGGTCTTCAGCCAGAAGTACCGGGGACGTGAATTCGAAGTGGGTCTGGCGAAGGTCGAGGCCGTGCGCCGGCTTTGCGCCCACCATCCTGCAGACCTCGTCCTGGCTGAGAGCGCCGCCCAATTGGGGAACGCGTGCAGGCCGGTCTGCACCGGCGCGTCCACCGACCCCACCGTAGCGCCGGCCGTGGCCGGCGGCGCCGATCCCTGCGATCGGGACGCCCGGATCGCCATCATAGCCAGCCTGGAGGGAGCCGACCCCCTACAGGGAGAGGTGGACAACCTGGCGGCGTTCTACCGCGCCGGAGTACGGCTGCTCACGCTCGCCTGGGGCGACAACGACTTCTGCGGCGCGGTGCACGGCGATGGTCGCAGGCTCACGACGAGAGGGTTCGATCTGGTGGCGGCCTGCGAGGAGCAGGGGGTGCTGATAGATGTGTCTCACGCCTCGGACCAAGCCTTCGTCGACATCTGCCGGGTCGCCACGCGGCCCTTCGTGGCCAGTCACAGCAACTGCCGCTCCCTTTGCCCCAGCCCGCGCAACCTCACCGACGACATGATCCGTGCGGTGGCCGAGCGGGGCGGCGTCGTCGGGATCAGCCTCGTTCCCGGCTTTCTCTCCGCCGACTTCTACGAGCAGACCCGGGCGGCCGGCGAGGAGTTCTGGGCCTCGGTCGCCGCCGGTACCGCCACGGTCGAGGAAGCCGGACGGAAGTGCTCCGCGGCCGAAGCGCTCGTCCCGCGTCCGCCTCTCGAACTGATCGTGGACCACGTGCTCTGGGCTATCAACGTGGGTGGAGAGGACGCGGTAGGACTGGGTGGAGACCTCGACGGTGTGGACGTTCTGCCCCTTGGACTTGACGGAGTCGCGGAGTATCCGCGCATCGCAGAACTGCTGGGAAGCGCCGGGCTGACCGCCGCCCAGGTTGACAAGGTCTGCTACGGCAACTTTACCCGCATATTCACAGAAACCCTGGACTGACTTCGCACGTCGATGCAGTAGAGGTCGGCCTGAAGGCAGAAGGAAACACCATCCTCACGCAGAAGTCCTGACCGAGTCCTGAGCATCTGGACACTGTCCGGGACCTGAGGATGCCATGGAGAACGTGATCGTCATCTGCACTCTCGCCGGTCTGGCGCTCGCTGCTGAGTGGTGGCTGAGAAGGCACGCTCGCAGGACCGGCCGCCCCGCCCCCACCATCTCCCGGGCGAAGACCTCAGCCCTAGGCGCGCGGGTCTCTTTTCCGGCAACGGGCCATCCGCCTACGGTGAGCCCGAACTGACGACTGCGGCGCTCCCCGGCCACAGAGCCCGCTTGATCCTTCCCAGCGACCGCCTCTCTCCATAGCCGATTATCAGCAGCGCGCCAAACAGAAGGATCGCTTTCTGGAATAGTGGCATCGGCGTCCAATGGAAGGCGACGCGTTGCTCGACGATAGAGCGCAGGGGAATACGATCAGGGAGACTGGCCAGCCATCCCTTGCCTGAATCTGACACGAACGAGGTAGCCGCGTCCTCCAGGGCCGTGGCGCCCTTGCCCGGATAATCCACCCACACGTGATCGAACGAGTAGCGCAGGGTGTACGGCATCCCCTTGGCCTCGAGGATGCTGGCCGTCAGGATCGCCTCCGCCTGGCAATCGCCGGCGTGATCGTGCAGCACCTCTTTCGCTGTCGGGAAATACCAGGGCAATCCATACACGGTCCAGGCCGGCTTGAAAGTCACCCAGTCGTCGGAGAACTTCTCGATGGCGGCGTAGTCATCAGGCAGGAGGGAGGCCACACCAGACACCGCCTGGGCGTCCACCGGCGGCTGCTTCAGCCTTGCCACCGACGTGACGAAGGGCCGCGGATCGGGATACACCACCGCTCCGACCCATATCACGACGGCGAGAGCGATGAGGAGCCGTCTGCCCGCCCAGCGGCCCGGACGCCGGCGACGGGGCGTCCCGGGCGCCGTAACGACAGAGAAGCCGCCACGGGGCACGCCCTCCTCACTCAGGTCCATTCTCCGCGAGCCGGTTGTCGGCCTAGGACGGGTCACCCCCCGCGTCAGTCCCCGGGCTCCGGACCGTAAGCGTCCAGCTTCAGCGTATCCGAAACAACGTAGTCCATTTCGGTGCAGGCGGCGATATCCTCCAAGGTGTAACCGCGTGCCACTTCCTCCAGCGCGAAACCTTTGCCCGGGTAGCGCCGGAACACCGCTCGCTCGGTGATGATCCCGTCCGCCTCCCCAGTCCCGGTCAGTGGGTACGTACACTTCTTGAGCAGCTTGGTCGCGCCGTCTTTCGAGCAGTGCTCGGTCACTACGTTGACGACCTTGGCACCGGCGAGGAGGTCCATGGCCCCACCCATCCCGGCCACTATCTTGCCCGGGACCTCGTAGCTGGCGATGTTGCCCTCGCCATCCACTTGGAAGGCCCCTAAGAAGGTCATATCCACATGCCCGCCCCTGATCATCGCGAAGGAGGCAGCCGAATCGAAGAAGCTCCCGCCGGGCACCAGGGTGATCGGCTGACCTCCAGCGTTGCCGCGATCAGGGTCGTTGCAGAATTCGGTGGGAGCGGGCCCCACACCGATGGCGCCATTCTCGCTGTGGATGACCACATCCACCCCCGGGGGAACGTGGTTGGCGACCAAAGTCGGGATCCCGATGCCCAGGTTGATGATCTGGCCGTCCTTGAGTTCCTGGGCCGCGCGTTCGGCGATGATGCTCTTGATATCCATCGTAGGTGACTCGTTTTCTCCTTGAAGAAGGGGCTGTCAGCAGGCGGCCTGCGATGAGCCGCGGTAGAAGAGATCCGCCCTCACCACCGCGTGCACATAGAGCCCCGGGGTATGCACGCTCTCTGGGGCGATCTCGCCCGGGCTGTAGAGGTACTCCACCTCGGCTATCGTGAACTCGGCGCAAGAGGCGCACTGCGGGTTGTAGTTGGCGGCCGTGCCCCGGTACCTGAGATTGCCCCAGGTATCGCCGTCGTGCGCGCGCACCAGGGCCACGTCGGCGTGGATGGCCTTCTCCAGCAAGTAGGTCTTCCCGTCGACCTCGATGTGCCGCTTGCCCACGTCCATCACGGTTCCCAACCCCGTGGGAGTGAGGAAACCGCCCAGGCCGGCGCCGCCTGCCCGGAGCTGCTCGGCCAACGTACCCTGCGGGATGAGTTCCACTTCCAGGTCGCCGGCGTGGAAAGCTTTGACCACGTCCGGCGTGGTGCCGATGTGGCTGGCGACGATCTTGCGGACCTGACCCGCCTTCACCAACTCGACGATGCCCCTATCCCTGAACCCCGCCGTACAGGAGATGATGGTCAGATCTTTCACCCCGGAGTCCTGCAGTCCGTGGATGAGCGTGAGCGGGTCACCCTGGTCGAGAAAGCCCCCGATGGCTACCGTCATTCCCGGTTCTATGCGGGAAATGGCCTCCTTGAGGCCCATGACCTTGTTCTTCGGCATCGATGACTAGACCTCGATCGTTTTCAGGTCGGCGCTGACTATCAACCGCGGCTCGGTGACTTTCTGTACTTCTTCGGCAGTGAGGCCGGGGGCGACCTCTTTGAGCACGAGACCCTCGGGCTTGACCTCGATGACTGCCATGTCAGAGACGACGAGGTTGACGCACTTGGTTCCGGTCAAAGGCAGAGAACACTCCTTGAGTATCTTGGGCGTGCCGTCTTTCGTGCAATGGTCCATCATGATGATCACGTGCTTCGCACCTTTGACGATGTCGCCTGCTCCGCCCATCCCCTTGATCATCTTTCCGGGGATCATCCAGTTCGCCAGGTCTCCCTTCTCGGAGACCTCCATAGCCCCGAGAACTGTGGCGTCCAAGTGCCCTCCGCGGACCATCGCGAACGAGTCGGCATTGGAGAAGTAGCTTGCGCCGGGCAGCTCGGTGATGGTCTCTTTGCCGGCGTTGATGAGGTCGGGGTCTTCCTCGCCCTCGTAGGGATACGGGCCTGCGCCCAGGATGCCGTTCTCGGAGTGAAGGAAGATATCCTTGCCCTCCGGCAGATAGTTGCTGACCAGAGTGGGCATGCCGATCCCGAGGTTGATGTAGTAGCCATCCTCGAATTCGGCCGCTACCCTCTTTGCCTGCTGCTCCCGAGTAAGTGCCATTGTCGCCTCCTGAAAAGACTGATTCGGCCGGGTTACTAAGCCTGCGGCTTGGGCCGGAGTGTGCGCCGTTCGATCCACTTCTCATAGAACTCGCCCTGCACTACACGGTCGACGTAGATACCGGGAGTGTGAACGAGGTCAGGTTCGAGCTCGCCTACTTCGACCAGGTGCTCCACCTCGGCGATAGTCACCATGCCGGCAGTGGCGCACAGCGGATTGAAGTTGCGCGCGGTCTTACGGTAGACGAGGTTGCCCAGCCGATCGCCTTTCCAGGCGTTGACGATGGCGAAGTCGGCGCGAATCCCTCTCTCCATAACGTATTCCCGTTCGTCGAAGACCCGGACTTCCTTACCCTCGGCCAGCATGGTCCCAACCGCGGTCGGCGTGTAGAAGGCGGGGATGCCGGCGCCCCCGCACCGTATCCGTTCGGCCAGAGTTCCCTGCGGCACGAGTTCCACCTCGAGCTCACCGCTCAGGAACTGCCGCTCGAAGTTCTTGTTCTCGCCCACGTAGCTCGAGACCATCTTCTGCACTTGGCCTGACTGGAGCAGGATCCCCAAGCCGTACTCGTCGGTACCGCAGTTGTTGCTGATGATGGTGAGGTTCTTGACGCCCTTCTTGTGGAGGGCGCGGATGAGGTTCTCCGGGTTTCCACACAGGCCGAATCCACCGCTTAGTATCGACGCCCCATCCTCTATGTCGAAGATGGCCGCCTCCGCACTCGGGAACACTTTGTTCATGGTCCGCCGCCTCCAGGCACCGTTGACATCTTGGCATTTATAGCACACGGGGGCGGGCGAGCACGGCGGGTGTGTCCCAGCGGTTCGCGAACCGGCTCGCAGCAACGCTGCGGGGCCCCCAGGCCCCCCTATCAGACACCGCACCCCGGGGAGCGGCGAAGCGCAGCCCCTTCAGCCAGGCCTTGCAATAGTCGCCTCTGAGCCATAACCTTTCGGAGATCTGCCGATGCCATACTGCTACTACACCTGCAACCTCGTTCCGTCCGCGTTCCTCTCCCGCTCGGGCTACGAGCCGAAGTGGTTCGGAGCCGTGGCTTTGGACGCGGAACTGTCCGGTCGCTACGACTCCCCCAACGTGCATCCGATGACCTGCCCCTTTGTGACCAGACTTGTTACGGCTGCTGAAAAACTGCTTGCGGACGGCTCGCTCGACGACCGGGTAGTGGTTCCCGGGGGTTGCGACGCGATGCGCCGGGCAGGCGATCTGCTGGCGTCACAGTATCCGGATCAGGTCCGCACCTTTCGCCTGCCCCGCTTCTCGGATGATGGAGCCCTGCTCGACCTGGCACAGGAGCTGGAAACACTCGCTCAGTGGCTCGACGCTCCCCGTGGATCTGGAGTCGAGCCGGCGCCGCCAGCTGTCAGGAAGGCCGCGGCGGGAACGCCGGAAGACGGCGGCGCGTCTCGAGACCGGCGGCGGGGGTTCGACCTGCCCTCGGCGCCTCGGCCCGGGGGTGTGTTCGTCGTCGGCGGGCCCATGAGCGACGACTCTCTTCTCAGGCTCGTCCAGAGGCTGGGCTCGTGGGTCTCGGGCGTGGAGTCGTGCACTGCGCCGGTTCGCTGGCAGGCGCTCGATGGGGAGCTCGTTGGCGGCGGCGAGCGCGGTCGCGCGGCCGAAGAGGGTGGCAACTGGGAGCCGGGCGGCGCGACGTTCGAAGACACGGCCCGGCTCATCCTCGAGGCGGGCGTCTGTCCCCGTCGTTCCTCGGTCGATCGGCGCGCCTACCTGGCCGAACGCCTGAGCGTCGCCCGCCCCTCCTCGGTGCTGTACGCCCGTCAGAGCTTCTGCGACCCCGGCGCCTACGACGCGCTCCTGGTGGCCGAGCTGGCCGCGGAGCAGGGCCTGCCGTTCCTGGAAGTGGAGGTCGGTTTCCCGCTTGAGATCAGCGGCCCGCTCCGCACCCGCGTCGAGGCCTTCCTGGAGGCACAGTTGCTGGACGACGACCTCCTCGGCGATCTGGACTACCTCGGCGACGACCCACTGAACGGCGATCTGCAGGATGACCTGCGTGATGATTTCGGCGACCCGGCCGACGAGGATGTCGGGGACGACCTGGGCGACACTCTTGCGAAAGAGGAGGGCTAGGTATCCATGCCCGGCATGGCCGACGTGACCGGCGATTCCCTCAGCGCCTCACTGGTTCGCACAGCGTTCCTCGCCCAGACCCGGTGGAAGGCGCTCAAGAACCCCACCGCCCGCCGCTACATGGAGCTGCACGCGCTGAGCGCCTCCCTGGAGCTTTTCAAGCCCGGAGCCATCGTGCCGTGGGTGTCGTACTTGTTCCCCACAGAACTCCTGAGTTCGTACGGGATCACCCCGATGATCCCCGAGATCGGCTCCGCTACCCTGACCGGCAGCGACCTGCGCGACGCGGTAGAGGCCGCGGCAGCCCGTATGCCGCTGGCTCGCGACGTCTGCAGCTACCACCGCATCGCTCTCGCCGCGCTCGAGAACGATATGCTGCCCGCTCCCACGATGTGCCTGGGCACCACCCCCCTCTGCCTCGGCAAGGAGTGCCTCCTGGAGATGCTGGCCACTCGCCACGACGTGCCGTTTCGGGAGATCAGGGTCCCGCTTCCCCCGGACGAGGGTGAGGCCTCTCCCGAAGTGGTGGCCGACGTGGCCGAGCAGATGCGCGTGCTCCACGATGACATCGGCCGCTGGACCGGCCGCAGGCCGAACCTCAGGAAGGCCGTGGGGCTCTCCAACCGAGCGTCGGCTGCCTGGGGTCACATCATGGAAGAGCGGCTCGCACGGCGCCTGGAGATGAACGGCCGCCGGACGTTCGCCACTGTCTTCCTCGGTCAACTCCTCTGGGGCACCGAGGCGGGCGCCAAGGATTTCGAGAGGTTGCTGACCGAGCGAGGCCGGCGCGACCTCATGGCCCCGGTGCTTGATGGCGGCCGCCAGCTCAAACGCCTCCTCTGGCTCCACACCGTCCCTCATCACGACAGCGCCCTCTTCGAGCTCATGGAGAAGCGCGGCGCCGTGGTCATCTTCGAGGAAATGGGGCAGATGCACCTGGAGACCGTCGATCTCGACGACCCCTTCCCCGGGCTGGCTCGACGCCTCACCGACAACACCCTCTGGGGCACCTCCGCCCGACGGGCACGGCTCAATGTGGCGCTGGCCAAGCACCTCGGGGTCGATGGAGCCGTGCACTTCAACCACTGGGGGTGCCGCCATGGTCTCGGCTCGGCGCCGGTCGTCCGGGCCGCTTTCGTGGAGGCGGGTATCCCGTTCCTGGCCATAGACGGCGACGCCCTGGCCCGGGGCGGGCCGACCCAGGAGAAGTCCATCCAGGCTATGGAGAGCTTCCTGGAGCTACTCTGAGATGGTCGCAACCGTGATCGCAAGAGTGCGCGGGCCGATCCACCCTCGACCCCAGCGCCGAGAGAGCGCGGGCAAGACGAGGCGGGTCTAAGCCATGCCTGCCAAGTCCTACGAGGCCATCATCGTCGGAGCCGGGGCGGCTGGGTGCGCGGCGGCGCTCAGTCTGCCCGCCGGGACACGCGCGCTGCTGGTGGACCGTGCCCGTCCTGGCTCTGCCCGGTGTTGCGGGGGACTGCTTACGTCCGACGCCCAGGCGGCTCTCGCATCCCTCGGCCTGAAGCTCCCACACGACGTGTGCGTGCAGCCCGAACCGAGGCTGGTTCGCGTCCACGACCTGGACAGCGGCCGGGAGCAATCCTATCGCCGCAATTACGTCAACGTGGACCGGTCGCGCTTCGATGCCTGGTTGCTCGATCTGGCAAAGGAGCGCGTCGAGGTGGTCCACCGGATGAGTTTTGTCGGGGCCGGCCCTAACGGGGTCTCGTTGAGGCTCGGAAATCAAACCGAGACAGTTCGCACGGACCTTCTCATCGGAGCCGATGGTGCAAACTCCAAGGTCAGGCGGGAGTGCTTCGCCGAATACCCTGGCCCCTCAACGATGCTTGCCCTGCAGGCTCGCTTCGCCTGCACAGAGCCGCTCCAGGCCCACGAGGTCGTGTTCGCCCGCACCCTGACCGACTTCTACGCCTGGGCTATTCCCAAAGCCGGGACCGTACTCGTCGGCTCTGCGTTCGAACTGAAGGACGGCGCCAACCAGCGGTTTGAGCAGATCCTTGCCTGGTATCGGGAGACGCTTGGGCTGGGCGAGGAGGTCATGGAACGCTCGGCACGACTCTTGTCCCGACCCCGGGCGCGTTCGGACTTATTCCCAGGAATGGTCGACGTGTTGCTCGCGGGAGAAGCCGCGGGGCTCGTGAGCCCTTCGAGCGGCGAGGGCATCTCTTTTGCCCTGCTGAGCGGCGCGGCGGCGGGACGAGCCGCCGCGACCAGAACGCCGGACAGTGCTTACGAAAAGGTCTTTGAGCGCCTTTCGCGGAGAGTGATGGCCAAGACCCTCAAGTCAACGGTCATATACTCTCCCCGCCTGCGCCGCTGGGCTCTTCGCTTACCATGGTGCCCGTAGGCGCCCGTTCGAGAACGTAGCCATCGGCCCGCGAGCACCGGCGCCGCGTGAACCGTTGGAGACTTACAACTCCTCGAACTCTTCCCGCGGACTCACCATCCGCTATGCGCAGTCTGGAGAACGGCCTGGTTGCCACACGCGGGCGAGTGGTACTGTCAGTCGATGCACACTTGTGGTCACCGATCTTCCTCGGGGGGAAAGAAAATGAAGACTCGTCGCTGGCTCGGACTTGCCGTCCCGTGTGCGCTAGCCCTTCTGCTCCTGGCCGGCCCAGCCGCGGCGGCAACGCCCTTCCCAGATGTGCCCTCGGACCACCCCTACTATCAGGCCATCACCGGCATGGCCGACCGTAGCATCATCGGCGGCTACGGGAACGGCAACTTCGGACCCTCGGACCTGGTGCTTCGCCAGCAGTTCGCAAAGATGATCGTCCTCACAATGGGACTCACCGTCACGGGCTCTGAGGCATGCCCATTCACCGACGTCGCCACCCAGTTGGGCAACGACCCGTTCTATCCCTCCAAGTACGTAGCGGTATGCGCGGCCAACAAGATCACCATGGGCAAGACCGCAACCACCTTTGATCCCAACAACCACATCACTCGGGCGCAGGTCCTCACCATGATCGTCCGCGCCGCCGACCAACTGGCGCCGGGTACTCTGCAGCCTATCCCCAGCGCCGACTGGACCGGCGAGCTTCCCTCCTACAACGACCCCACACACGGCGCCAATATCAAGAAGGCCGAATACAACGGGCTCCTCGCCGGCATCATCGGTCCCACAGGGAACCTCTCCTACTGGCACACCGTGGAGGACGCCACCCGGGGAGAGGTCGCCCAGATTCTCTGGAACCTGATCGTTCTCATGGAGCCGCAAGCCACCTGGACAGATCTCGCTCCCGCCAACTCCCCGCTTGCGCGAGGGGGACACGCCCTGGTCTATCTTCCAGGGCCGGACAAGATCATGATGTTCGCGGGAGTCGCCCAGACATCTCCAGGCAGCATCGCCTTCAGTAGCCAGTGCATGGCGTATGATCCCGCTCTCAACCAATGGTCGACCCTGGGTACCGGCACCACGCCCTCGGGCCGGTATGGTCACGCCATGGTCTACTGCCCTTCGACAGGGAAGGTGATCCTCTTCGGAGGGGGCACCGGCGACTATGTTAACGACACCTGGGCCTTTGATCCCGGAGCCGGCACCTGGACCGAGTTGCACCCCTCCGGTTCGCTCCCTCCCGCCCGCGCCTACGGCATGATGGTGTACGTTCCGAGCACCGGCAAGGTCATCCTCTTTGGCGGGGTCGGCACGACGAGCCAGAATCAAGCCTACATGAACGACACCTGGGCCTATGACCCTGTTGCCAACACATGGACCGACCTGAACCCCTCGGGGCCGCCGCCGGCCCGCAGTGACGGGACCTTCGCCTATGACTCCGTCGGTGACAAGGCCATCCTGTTCGGCGGCAATGGCGGAGGCACTGTGAGGAACGACACGTGGTCCTATGACCCGGTGGCCAACTCCTGGACGAACCTCTCCCCCTCGGGATCGCTGCCCGCCGCCCGGCTGGGCGCGGCAAGTGCCTTCGATCCGGTGAACAGGCGAATAGTCGTGTTCGGGGGATATGCCGCCGGTGCGACTATGCGCGACGACACCTGGGCCTACAGCCCCTCCACCAATGCCTGGTCGGAGCTCAGCGCATCCAACCCCCCGGCCGCGCGCTACCACGGGGCCATGGTCTACGAACCGACCAGCGGCCGCATGATCCTGTATGGCGGGATTGGCGCCGACAACAACACCAGGCTAGGTGACACCTGGGCGTTCACGCCCTAGGCGGGAGCGACGGAGTGTAGTCTCGACAGGTCCCGGTGCGCCGCCCGACCCCGGGCGGCGCACCTATCTCTCGGGCGACAGGAATAGGGAAAACGTGCAAGAATTCATCCCAAGAAACGAATCCTGGTGCCGCTGTTCTGGGGAAGGAGCACCGAATACACATGACTGAGACCGAGCGTACCCTGGCCGTCTTCATCGACTTCGAGAACCTGGCCATCGGTTTCAAGCACCGGCGTGGCGAGTTCGACATCCACAAGATCCTCGAGCGCCTGGTGGAGAAAGGCAAGGTCATCGTCAAGAAGGCCTACGCCGATTGGGGAGAGTACAAGCAGTACACCAAACCCCTTCATGAGAACGCCATCGAGCTGATCGAGATCCCGCGGCGCTCCATGACCGGCAAGAATTCCGCCGACATACGCCTGGCCGTGGACGCCATGGACCTCGCTTGGTCCAAGGAGCACATCGACACGTTTGTCATCGTGTCGGGCGACTCGGACTTCTCCCCCCTGGTGTCGAAGCTCAAGGAGAACGGCAAGCACGTCATCGGCTTGGGGATGAAGGAGTCGACCTCCGACCTGCTGGCCGGCAACTGCGACGAGTTCATCTTCTACGAAGACCTGGAGAAGCAGCCCGCCGCTGCTCCTCCCGGCCCGCAGGCGGTGGATATCCCTCCGGAGAAGAAGGAAGTCTTCGACCTGCTGCTGGAATCGATCGCCGCCCTCATCCGGGAGAACAAGGACCCCATCTTCGCCTCAATGGTCAAGGACACCATGCAGCGCAAGAAGCCGTCCTTCAACGAGTCCGCCTACGGGTATCGGAGCTTCAGCAGCTTGTTGGTAGACGCCGAGAAGCGCAAGTACATCAAGCTCCACCGCGACAAGAAGGCCGGCTGGACCTATGTCGTAGAGGGCTTCGTCGAGTAGGAATCGCCGGCGATTCCTTGCTGCCGATCCGCGGCCGGGCTACGTGCGCGCAGTTGGGACGAGAGTTCATGAGCCTGAGGCCCGCCCATGCCTTGGCCCGCACTCCTCCGGTGGAGGCACCGGCTCGCCCACCATCGCAAGAAAGAAGTAGGCCGACGTCTCGCCGAGAAACCTGAAGTTGCGCCTGAGGTCGGCGACCGTAGCCTTGAAGTCGCCGCGGGAGCTCAGGTAGCTGGCGAATCCGCCGGGGGTAGCGTCCAGTTCCAGCACCTTCGCTGCGTTGCCGATGATGGCTTCGATCTTGGCCCGGTTCCTGATCACGCGCGTGTCGCCGGCGAGGCGATCGACATCGGCAGGGCTGAACGCAGCCACTGCTTGAACATCGAAACCAGCGAAAGCCTCCCGGATGCCCTCCCACTTCGCATGCACGACCTTCCAGTTGATACCTGCCGCGAATATCGCCTGGCTCATGGCCTCCAGATAACCGGCCAAAGACGTAGGTTTGCTGCCGTGCCAATCTTGCATGTCGCGCCTCCCACGGTCGCTGGGCTCCGCCTCGAATCTACCCCAATGCGAGGGTGCTCATTCTCGCGTCATCAGGGATCCGCAGCCCCGTAGGCAAGAAGTCCGCCTCATCGGCACATTGTCTACCGAGAACCCACAAAAGTGCTGCAAATATGCGGGGTTGCGGCCGAGGCTGGATTGGTCTGAGGTAGGGAGTGCAAGTGGAGGGGAGCGGGCCGGGGATGAACGCAATCGGAGGTGTGCATTCCTGAGAGTGCACCGGGACTGGCCGTGTGGCCTGAGCCCTCGGCCGTACCGCCGGTCTCAGCCGGCTTCACCTACTGTGAAGTTAGCTTACGCGCTCGGCGCACCAGCCAATATCCCAGCGGCGGTGCCAGCACGATGACCGCAAGAGCGATGACCTGCGCCTCCCGCAGTCCCCAAAACACGGGGTCGTTGACCCGGTAGAAGGAGATGAAGAAGCGGCCGACCGAGTACAGCCAGAAGTAGAGCAGGATGGCGAGGCCGTCGACCTTCAGGCGCGGTGTTGCGTAGAGCAATATCCCTATGATCACCAGCAGCCATATCTGCTCGTAGACCGGAGTGGGATGAGTGGCCACGCCGAGAAGATCGTCGGGGATGAACGACTTCGGGTTTGTGTACACGAAGCCCCAAGGCAGATCGGTGGGATAGCCCCAGGTGTCGCCGTTGATGATGTTGGCGAACTTGCCGATGAACTGCCCGACTGGGAAGGCAAGAGCCGTGCAATCCATCACCCGCAGCACGGGCAGCTTCTTCCAGCGGCAGTAGATGATGAGCCCGACCAATCCGCCGAGCACCACGCCGTAGATGGCCAGCCCCACCAACTGCAGCCCCACGATCTCTCCTGGGTTATCCCAGTAGTAGCCCAGGCGGTCGAGGAGATGGACGACCCGAGCCCCGATCACCCCACAGGGGACGGCGATGACGGCGATGCCGAGCGCATGGCTTGAAGAGATGCCGCGCCGGGCCAGTTCCCGGGAGAAGACCCAGGTGCCGACGATGACCGCCAGAGCCATGATGACGCCGTACCAACGGAACTCCAGGGGGCCGAGTTTCCCTATGACGGGGTCTAGGTTGATGGTCATGCTGCTCGACCTACTTCACTTGAGGGCATCGACTATAGCCCGGGTGTTGGCTCTCATCATGTCCAGATAGGTGGGAGCCGGACCATCTGTCTCGGTAATCGAGTGAGTGTAGAGGTCGGTCACCACTTTGGCGCCGGTTTCCGCCCCCACCTGGTTCGCGAGTTGCGGACTGGAGCCGGTCTCCAGGAAGATGGCGCGGGTGCTGGTCTGCTTGATGATGTCGATCAGCCGCACCAGCTGCTGCGCCGAGGGCGAAGCATTTGTGCTAACGCTGGGTATGATGGTGCCCACCACCGTAAAACCATACCTATCGGCGAAGTAGCCGAAGCTTTCATGGTTGGTGACCAGCAGGCGCTCGGCAGGCGGGATTTCAGCCACCTGCTGCTTGATCCACCGGTCCAGTTCGTTCAGCGAGTCGATGTAGGCATCCGCGTTCGCGGCGTAGATGGTCGAGTTGGACGGATCGGCTTTCGCCAGACCATCGCGGATCTTCTCGACGTACCTGACCACCAGGGTCGGGTCGAGCCAGAAGTGGGGGTCTCCCTGGTCATGGTGGTGATTCCCGGTTGCCGGGCCCACCAGCAGGCTGACCTTTTCAGATTCGAAGCCGGACAGGGCGAGCACATAGGAAGCCGCGTCCAGCTCCATGATCTGCCCATGAGAAACCCCAGCGCACTTCAGGGACAGATCACTCTCCACTGCCGGCGCGGTGCCACCCTCAATCGGCAGCACTTCCAGTTCACCGGGCCCGAAGGCGAACTGGAAATCACCAGACTCATCCGTCACGAGCGCGAGATAGCCTGAGTAGGTACCGTCATTTTCACGGACGAGTCTCACGTCAAAGACGCCCCATTCCGTTGGCAAAGGGGCCGCTCGCGAGGCCTGCGCCCCGGCGACCACCGGCACCGCATCTCCTTCCAGAACGGCAGTGCACATGGCGTCGGCCAAATCAGCGTCATCTGGAACGGCTTCCTCTCCCTCGCGGGCCGTCCGACTCGCAAGCCCAGCAGAAGCCTCGATCAGTTGGGCCTGCCCGCCGACGCTTCCTAGCATCTTCGCGAGGGAGGCTTCGAAGCCAGCGCCGTTCATGATGAGGATGTCACACTCAGCCACCCGGGCAGCGTCGTCCGGGATGGGATCGAAGCTATGGGGGTCCGCCCCCAGGGGCATGAGAGACTCTACCTCCATCCTGTCGCCGGCCACATTCCGGGCGATGTCGGCCAGGAAGGTCTCGACAGCCACCACCTTGAAAGGCGCTCCCTCACCCCCGGCCGTATGAGACGCCGTATCCACTCCGGCGCCGCAACCCGCCGTCCAGACCGCGAGCAGAAGCAGAACCGAGATGGATACCCGAGGGATGAAGGCCGCAGCTCTTCTGGGCCTCAACATGTGCGCACGCTTCCCGTGTCACTCCTCTTGCCCGTGGTGCCCGCCCCGGAGCGATAGCACTCACCGCAGGTGCCCATCAGCTCCAAGAAGTGCCCTTCCACGTGGAACCCGGTTTGCCTCATGGCGGCCGGAACGAGTTCTTGCACATTACAGCCGGCGAACTCAGCCACTCGCCCGCACTCGACACACACCACGTGGTGTCCTTCGCTAAGACCAGCCGGGGCAAATCCCTCACAGTTGTCCGTCATGTGCACTCGCCGGATGATCCCCAGCCGACCGAGGACCTCGAGGGTCCGGTAGACAGTCGGCAAACCCAGATCCGGGCAAAGCTCCCGCGCTTGCGCGTGTACTTCCGCAGGATTCATGCGTGCCTGGGCGCCGGCCATCACCTGAAGCACAGCAAGGCGCTGCCGGGTTTGCTTGAACCCATGTTGCGAGAGCTCTGAGATGGCCGCGGGAAGATCGAACATCGGCAGCTGGTGGCCCCCCCGTATCGCGTGAGCATTTCACGAACTAAATGATAAGCATTTTCATTTAGCCCGGAGGAGCATAGCAGTCGAGCAGGCTGGGGTCAAAGGCCGGCGTCGTGTGGAGCCCGGAGAAGCGGTCGTTCACCGCCCGGCACAACTTCATGCTCATGGACGGGGGCCTGTCTGCAGTCATAGTCGGCCGGAGGGGTTGCAGGGCAGGCCGCCTGACCGCCCCTTGGGATAGTGAGGCCGTCGGCCGATGCGCATCTGCGCACGATGGGGGAATCGTTGACCGTCCGTAGGCTGATCGTCCCCTCGCTACCGGCTTCCTTTGCGGCTGCGTCTTGGTCGCGGCAGGGTGCGGCTCGTCCGATGCCGCTGTCACCACCATCACCACCGAGACCATCGTTAGCACAGAGACCGTGCAACTTTGCCCCGTCAGGGTCGACGGCAAGTGGGGATTCATCGACAACACGGGCACGACCAAGATCGAGCGGCAGTTCGCCGGCATCCGACGCCTTGACGGGGAAGGTGGATTGATCGGATTCTGCGAGGCACTCTGCGCGGTGCAGCTGGCGGAGAATGGCCTCTGGGGCTACATCGACAAGAACGGCACTCGGGTGCCCGAAGTGGAGGGTCCGGGAGGCTTGCGTCTGTCCATATCCTCAGGCTTCTCCGAAGGTCTCGCCGTGGCGTACACGATCGAAGGAGTCGAAGGCGTGGCGGCCGGACTCGCGGGCTACGTCGACGTGTATGGTTCCTTGGTCATCGAACCTCAGTTCAACGTGGCCGGCGAGTTCTCCGATGGCCTGGCTCCTGTGGGGATCGGGGAGAACGACGAAGCCATGAAGTGCGGCTACATCGACAAGACAGGTGCCGTCGTCATCCCGATTCAGTATCAGATCGCGGGGTTCGATTTCTCCGGAGGTGTCGCTCGCGTGGGCGGCGGGTGATCTGGCAGGGGGAGTGACTGCGGAGTCCCCGGCGGCTGCTCTGAGCCCCTTGTACCTCTTCCGCGGCATGATCTTCGTAAAGACGCACTTCTGCGTCAACTGTCGCAGAAGTGCGAAGTCCGCCCCATCGGTGTTACGATCCACGGTCAAGACGAGCCTGCTGAAACGTGAAGCCGCCATTCATTTCTCTGACCTGAGATGCCGATCGCGTGGGCCTGCACCCTGGCAGCAATCTAACCCTTCAGCTCCCTCAGCAGAAGGACGGCCTGGGGCATTCTCGGAAGAGTCGCACCTGCGTAGCTGGAGAGAGTGCCCCAGATCATCCCCCTACGCCCTGCCGATCACCAACCTCAGCGGGTCGACTTCGGTGCGCAAGACGCACAGCTCTTCCTCGGTCGGCGCCTCGGTCCGGCCGATCTCCTCGGGGATGATCAGCTCGAAGCCGGTTTCGGCCAGCACCTTGTCCAGCTCCACTCCGGGGTGCAGGGACTCGACCGTCATGGCCTTGGTCTCCTCTTCGAAGCCCATGACGGCGAGATCGGTGATGATCTTGTAGGGACCGCCCTCGGGCAGTCCCGCCGCCTCACGGGCGCCATCCCCGGTGAGAAAGCCAGGCGACGTGACGAAGTCGCATTTCTCCACAAAGCGCGCTTTGCTGTGCACGGTCATGATCATGGTACGCCAGCAGAGAGAGGCGAAGTCGTTCGCCCCGCCGCTCCCGGGAAAACGGACCTTGGGATGGTAGTAGTCACCGACGACGGTGGAGTTGATGTTGCCGTACTTGTCGATCTGGGCTCCGCCCAGGAAAGCGTAATCCACCTGGCCCCGGGCGCAGGTGGTCATCATCTCGGCCATCCCGGCCGCCATGACCGCCTTGTAGAAGGTGCGGGAGTCACCCACCGAGATGGGCATGCGCGGCAATTGGGGCGCCACGCCGCCGGCCTGGAAGAAGATGATCAGGTTCGGCGAGCAAGTCTTCTGCGCCAGCATTGCGGCGGCGCACGGAGCTCCCGTACCCACCGCCACGGCTTTACCGTCCTCCAGGTACCGCGAGGCCACGCAGATCATCAGTTCCATCGTGTTGTATTCGGGTGCCATATCGCCTAGCTCCTTGCCCCAAGCATCCGTCAGTCCTCGATCAGGTTCTCGAGCTTCTGCAACTCTTCGATCCTACGCAGTCCGCCGCAGCGCACCAGATATTCCTGGAAATTGGACACTCCGAAGATGTAGTGGTCCAGGAACTTCTCGAACTCCTCCGGATCTTTCTCCACCTTCATCCATTGGGACAGATGGTCCTCGTCGGAGAAGTAGAGGTAGGGCATGTTGCCGGGGTAGCTGCCGTAAGGGACCTCTACCACGGCGTCCACCAGATAGAAGGGGATGGAGGTGGCCGTCGGGTCGTCGCGGATCACCGAGCCGCTCACTACTCGCTCGGTGGTGATGATAAGGTGCTTGGCGGCGCGGGCCAGCTCCAGGTCAGCAACCGAGATACCGCGTATCACCGAGTTGCCATACATGTCGGCTTCGTGGACGTGGATGGCGGCCACGTCGGGCCAGATGGCCGGAACGGCCGCGTACTTCTTGCCGGTGAAAGGGCACTCGATGACCTTGGCCGCGGACATCTTGAAGGTGTCGGTCCCCAGCATGCACCGGGTGAGCCCGAAGGAGACGCCGTCAGCCGCGGCCCTCAGGCGGGCGGCCAGGGCGTAGTTGCTCCATTCGGTCACCTGTACTTCGCCTGATTCCATGTAACGCCGGGCGTTGGGTGATAGCCCGCGAGCCTCCAGGCCCACAACATATGCGGCGTCCAGGCGGTTGAAGACCTTGCCTGCGCAGAGGACCTGGAAGTCGTGAGTAGAGGTGTGACCGAGGAAGCCCAGATTCTTGCGGTGCTGCCTCACGATCTCGTGGCAGATGGCGTTCGGGATGCGATTGGCACCAAAACCACCGACGGCCAGGTAGCAGCCGTCATGGACGAACCGCTCGACCGCCTCTTTCTCGCTCATCCGCTTGTCGATCAAGGCGCGAGTCTTGTCTCTGAAGAACTCGCGCGCCCTGTCCGGATCGGGATCCATGAACATCGGATTGACCCCTTGATCCAGCACTTCCATACCATCTCCTTGTAGATCCGAAGAGGTCGCCCGGACCTCAGTGTGCAATCCGCCCATCGACCACCTTGCGCGCCGGCGCCCGGCGACGTGCGGTCCTCAGGGGGTCGTGGCCGAAACCCGAATCCAGGTTCTAAATCCTATCACGGATGCGCGACCGCGCGAACGCTTATGGCCACCGACCAGACGCGCAACGGGGCAAGAGGAGGTGCCCATTCGCGGCACCGAGGCGGTCCTAGATGCCCCGCCTCACCGCGTCGGCCAACTCCCGGGGAAGGCCCACGGCCTCGATCCCCGATGCGGTCGCTTCGACATCGTAGGCCACGCGCGCGGCCTCGATCTCCACCGACGGCGAGTCTCCCCCAGTCTGTTCCGACGTCCTTAGGACCGTGTACATCGCCCGCGGATCGCCATCTTTGGGCCGTCCGACCGAACCGACGTTCACAAAAAGCACGCCGCCTATCGTCCGCCACCAAGGGTCGTGAGTGTGCCCGAAGACCAGCACGTCGTCCGTCTCTGCTTCCGCCAGCCTCAGGAATGTCCGCTCGTCGCGGTCGCGCAGCAGATACTCGTTTATCTTCCGGGGACTCCCGTGCACCAGGTGGATGGTGGTCCCGCCCCAAGCAATGTGTGTCTCCCGGGGTAGGTCGCGCAGGAAGGCCTTGCGGTCGTCGGTCACTTCCCTCACCGTGAACGCGTACGACGCCTCACCGACCCTCTTCGCGTCGGCAGTGGTGTAGAAGCAGCCGCAATCCCCCCGCTCCCAGCCGACGCCATCGTCATAGTTACCCATAATCGTGGGGATGCCCTCGCTCCTCACAAGGTCGATCACCCCATTAGGATCGGGGCCATACCCCACCAGATCGCCCAGGCAGTAGACCGCTTCTATCCCGCGCGCCCGGACCTCCGCAAGGACCGCTCGCAGCGCCTGGGTGTTGCCGTGGATGTCTGAGATCAGCGCGAGGCTCGACATGAGGACGTCACGGCCTTACGGCCCGGATGCTCGCCGATAGGACGTAGTCCTCCATCTTGGTACCCGGTTGCCACTCGCGGATGAACTCCCGGCTCTCCTCTTTGGGCTTGATGTCGATCTCGCTGAAGCCGGCCTCGGCCAGCATGGCCTCCAACTCGTCCACAGTCGCAGCCCCTGATATGCAGCCCGACAGCAACTCCATGTCGTCTCGCCACTGCTGGGGTAGATCCGCCGTGGCCACGACGTCGCTCACAGCAAGCCGGCCGCCCGGCTTCAGCACACGATACGCATCCCGGAAGACTGCCGGCTTGTCGGGGGAGAGATTGATCACGCAGTTGGAGATGATCACGTCGACGGTCGCGTCGGCGACAGGCAGGTGTTCGATCTCACCCAGGCGGAAGTCGACGTTGATGTAGCCGGCCTTGCGAGCGTTCTCGCGGGCTTTCGCAACCATCTCGGGGGTCATGTCCACCCCGATGACGAGCCCCGCCGGTCCCACGGCCCGTACGGCCAGGAAACAGTCGAAGCCGGCGCCCGCTCCCAGGTCGAGCACCGTTTCCCCAGGCCTCAGAGCAGCGATGGCCTGAGGATTGCCGCAGCCGAGTCCCAGATTGGCCCCCTCCGGCACCGCCGCCAGTTCCTCCTCCGTATAGCCGATCATCCGCGACATCGAAGTTGGGTCGGCCACCGCCCCAGGAGGCAGCGGGCCGCAGCACGAGGAAGTCGGCCCGCAGCAGGACGAAGCCGCGCCCGCTTCCGCCTCGGCTATGTCCGCGTAGCGCGAACGGACGGCGTCGCGCACGACTTCCTGGTCAGGATCGTTCATCGTTCCTCCTTGACAATCGGACCTGCAGAAACAACCGTCGGACAGCCCAGATCTTGCTCACCCGGTGGTGCCGCACCAGAGGGCTCCCCCTCCCCCGACCCAGCAGGCGCAGCGGCGGCACGTGGCCAATACTTCCGCTGCAGCCTCAGGGCCACGGTCACCAACCCGATAAGCACCGGCACTTCCACCAGCGGACCGATGACGGTGGCGAAGGCCTGTTCCGAATTAAGCCCGAACACGGCCACGGCCACCGCGATCGCCAACTCGAAGTTGTTCGAGGCAGCCGTGAAGGATAGTGTAGCCGTCTTGGAGTAGTCCGCTCCCGCCCGCTTGCCCATGTAGAAGCTGACGAAGAACATCACCACGAAGTAGATCAAGAGGGGGATGGCTATCCGCACCACGTCCAGGGGCAACTCCACTATGTACTCCCCTTTGAGAGAGAACATGACAAGGATCGTGAACAGTAACGCCACCAGGGTGATCGGGCTTATGCGGGGTATGAACTCCGCGTGGTACCACTCCTTGGTCTTGAACCTGAGCAGGGTGAACCGGGTGATGATCCCAGCCGCAAAGGGAATCCCGAGGTAGATGCCCACGCTTTGCGCGATCTCACCGATGCTTACGTCCACCGCCGCCCCTTCCAACCCAAACCACTCGGGCAGAACAGTGAGGAACACGTAGGCGTAGACGGAATAGAAGAGCACCTGGAACACGGAGTTGAGCGCCACCAGGCCGGCTGCGTACTCCGTGTCACCTTTGGCCAGCTCGTTCCACACGATCACCATCGCGATACAGCGGGCCAGCCCGATGAGGATGAGTCCCTGCATGTATCCGGGCATGTCGAAGAGGAGGAGGATGGCGAGGAAGAACATCAAGAACGGGCCTATCACCCAGTTCTGCACCAGGGAGAGCCCCAGCACTCGCCAATTCCGGAACACCTCCCCCAGGTCCTCGTATCGCACCTTGGCCAGTGGCGGGTACATCATGACGATGAGCCCGATCGCTATGGGTATTGAGGTAGTGCCCACGGAAGCGCTCTGTATGGCTTCGCCTACCTGGGGCCATAGATAGCCGATAGCCACCCCGACGGCCATGGCCAGGAAGATCCACACGGTCAAATAGCGGTCCAAGAACGAGAGGCGTCTCATGAGAGGTATCATACCGGAGAGATCTGAGACATGCAAGTAACCGCTTACACGAGTATATAGCATGAAGACCGGGCCCTTGACTTCCGACCCATCACCGACCGTCCGCGCGCTGGCCGGCATCTTCAAGGCCCTTGCCGACGAAACCCGTCTGCAGATGCTGGCCCTGCTGCTCGATAGACCCGAACTCTGTGTGTGCCACTTCGAGCGCGCCCTTGAGATAAGCCAGTCGAAAGCTTCCCGACACCTCCGGTACCTGCTGAACGCCGGCCTGCTCCAGGACAGGCGGGAGGGGGTGTGGATGTACTACCGCCTCGCGGATGATATGGGACCGGAGCGAAGGCTCATCCTTGACGCCGTGGGCCCGTGTTTCGACAAGCGTTCGCTGGCCGAACTCCAGACCCGTCTCGAGCAGTCCTTCTGCGCCGCACCGCCGCAGCCAAGCGACTAGCGGAGGAGACCACGGGACGCTTTCCGGGCTTCTAGGAGCCGCACCGGCTGCTCGATGCTAAGATGGCCCGAAGCAAGGACCGATGAGGGCGCGCTGAAACCGAGTCCATACGGAGAAGACGTGGCGCAGAAGGATCAAGATACGAAACCTGCGAAGGACATGGCTCCAAAGCCCAGGTCGGCTTCAAAGAAGGAAGCCGTTCCGAAGAAGGAGCCCGTTCTGAAGAAAGATACCGGCGCGAAGAAGGTATCCGCTCCAGCGCAGAAGGCGGCGCCGACAACGGAGGCGGCGGCGCCGGCGGAGGCCCCCGAGCCACGGACTGCTTCGGACGCCGCGGAAGAGAACCCTATCTACAGAAAACTCGGTCTGCGTCCTGGCATCATCGGCCTCTTGGTGGCACCCCCCGCAGACGCCGACAACCCGTTGTCGCCGCTCCCTGATGGGTTCAGCGTGGTTTCAGAACCGGATGCTGTCTCTTCCTTTGAAGGCCAGGTGGACTACCTCCACTTCTTCGCCCGCAATCGGGGGGAACTGGCGCGCGTTTTTGGTTCGCTGCGCGACAAGTTGGCACCCGGCGGCAGTCTCTGGATCTCGTGGATCAAGCAATCGTCGTCCCGTCGGGGCGAAGGGCTGCCCGGAGACCTGAACGAGAACGTGATCCGCCGCCTGGCGCTCACGAGCGGCTTGGTGGACGTCAAGGTCGCGGCTTTGGACCAGGATTGGTCGGCCCTCAAGCTGGTACGCCGGAGACGTTAGCCGGCGCCACGGTCCTCCTACTCGGCGGCCTTGCTGAAACCGGGCAGCTTGATGCCCGTCTCGAGGTTCTCCTGGATGAGTATCCCCAACGGCCGCTCTGTGCTTGCCCTGATCGAGACATAACACTGGTCGCAACTGTGGCGCGTCTCGCTGAACCCTTCGACGGCTTCTCTACGGGTGCGGTAACGCAGATGCGGGTACATCGAACAGGGGTTGATGAGACCGTCCGGGCGCACCACCAAGAAGCGAACACCGGCCTGGCACCCGTTCATACCCCCTTCCGCAAAGAAGCGGTAGGTCTGCTCGAGGATGTAGTCCGAGTTCAGGACCGTTGTACGAGGCTCGTACTTCTCCAGGTAGTCGACATGAGCGCGGAGAAGGGCCAGATCTTCGGCCTCGTTGATGCAAAGGCTTGTATCACCCGTGCGCAGACAGCTGTACGCGCTGAAGGAGATCTGGGTGCCCCACTCCTCAGCTTTGGCGACCAGACCGGGAATATCCGCGAAATTGGCGTGGGTGAGAGCCGCGTTGAGCATGATGTCCTTGCGGCCGTATTCATGAACCAAATACGGGATGAGCTCGTCCATCTTCGCGAAGAGCCCGGGGATCCTACGAAAGTCGTCATGCCGGTCGTCGGGGAAGTCCAGGGAGATGGAAAACAGCGACACCCCGGCCTTGTGCAGAGAAAGGTAGCGCTCTTCGGTCAGGAGCCAGGAGTTGGTCACGCACGCCGTCATCGGCAGTCCGCCGGGACGCTTGACCTCGCGCACGATGTCCTCCAGATCGTCGCGAAGCAGCGGCTCACCCCCAGAGAGCTGGATCACACTAGGCTTGAGCTCTCTCGAGAAGCGCCCATAGTCACGGGGAGTGAGCCGGCGTGGCTCGCGCTTGAGGCCCCCCTTGTCGCAGTGGACACAGTCGGCTATACACGAGTGGGTCACCTCGAAGGACACGCAGATGGGCCAACCTTTCGCCCTATTCCACAGGGCTCGTGTGCCGATCCTGACCGCTTCGCTATTGTTCATGTCGAGGGCGTTCCCGTTTCAGTGAGGCCCGTCGGGCCGTTGCTATCCCGAGAGACTGTACCGCACTCGCCGGGGCAGCGCACAGTCCCCGCTCGGCGTTCTATGGGGGCGGGCACGCCCCCATTCACTCAGCCGTCGCCAGCGATTCGGCCACGGAAAGGAGTTCGGAACGGCTCAGATCACCGGAGACCGTCAGCACAAGGCTATCGTTCATCGCCCAGAGGTGCGGCACTGCCCTGGGATCGATGAGGACCTCGGCAGTACTCCCGGCGAACGCACCAGACGTCAGCGTCACCGTCTCGGGGGTGTCGATGAAACCTTCGCCGCTCGCCAGCGGATCCGACCAGAGGGACGGGTCGTCGCCCACCACACGGGTGGAGATGATCAGTCGGTCGAAGCCCCGTCGATAAGCGAGGGAGACGACACCCTCGGCTGAGGGGTTCATCCCCTCCTTGCCCGTAGGTCCGCCCACTTCCGCGACGGCGATCTCGGCCAGCTTGTACCCTTCGGGCACCTCGGCTGGAACGAGCGGCTGGTAGCCGACCACCTCAGCAACCTGCTCGAGCGGGACGCGCCGGAAGCCTTGATCGTTGCGCTCGACTTCCACTCCTTCTGGGAACGCCAGCACGAACTCGTCGCCGGTCAGCGCGGGATCGATCTGGACCCCTTCCAGGCGCAGCGCTTGCAGCAGTCTCCCCTCTTTGCTCTCGCTGACCTCCACCGGGAACCCGGTCTGCTGATCCACCGTGATCTCGATGTGGTCGCCTGAGACGGTGGAGAGTCGGTTCGGCTGGACCTCCGCGCTCATGACCCAAGCGGGGCGCCCATCGAAGGTGGCTTCCGAGACCGACGGCGCCTCGGCGGCCAGCATGGCCCTCACCACCGCACCCATGCCTCGAAAGAGTACCCAGTCAGCCGGACCGGGGTCGGGCCAACCGGGGGCGAGCCCAGTCATCTCGCTGGCGACCGGAGAGTCGCCGTCATCCCCGCCCGCTAACACCCGTTGGACACCGCTAGAGGCATCGTAGGCGATGTCCTCGCTTCGCGATACCCCCGTCATCCGAAAGTCACCACGCGCGGTCGTCACGACGTTCCAACGCATCTCGTCGAGTTGCCCGGTTGCTTCGTCGTAGTACCCCACGACAAGTGTGCCTTTGATGGCTTCCGCCCTTGCCAGCGCGGCGACCATCTTCTCTTTGATCTCGGCGGCGCTGGCGGTCTGCGGCCGGAAGACATCGATGCCAAGCGGACCGGCAAGGGCCCAGAGCAAGGCCAGGATCACCGCCGCAACCGGGATTGGAATCCAGGCCAAACGGAGCCAACTCCGGCGCTGCGGTCGCCCCGCCTCCCTCCCGCGCGCGAGCCCATTTCCGGCGGCGTCCGCGGTCTCGTGCGCCGTCCGGCGCGCCGTTCGTTTGTCGGCGCTCGATTCCATCTCGAGCTTCTGCTCGAGACCGGCGAAGAAGTCCGGACCGTGCTCGGGCGTCTCCAGCCGCCGTAGCTGCTCTCCTAGATCGCTGTCTTTATCAGAAGATCTCATCAGTCACTCCTCTCAAACGAGGGCCGTCCTCAGTGCAGAGCGAGCGCCATGCAGACGGGAACCCACCGTGCCCGCACGTATCCCGAGCACTTCCGCCGCCTCGTCGTAGGTGAATCCCGCGGCATCGACCAGCACCACCACCGCCCGCTGATCGGGCGGAAGTAGGGCCAGAGCAGTGGCCAGCGCACTAGTCTCGGCCACGGACTCCGCGGGGTCGTCCATCCCCGCCCTGATCACGCTCTCGGCGAGAGCTTCAAGGGGATCCTCCCGCCGTCTCCGGTCGCTCCGCAGCCTGTCGAGACAAGCGTTGTAGACGATCCGGTACAGCCAGGTGCGCTCTTCCGCCTCCCCGCGGAAACCCGAGAAGCCTCGAAACGCTTTGAGGTATGCGTCCTGCATCACGTCGTCCATGGCCGTCCGATCATGGAGTAGGCGGTACGCGAGCATGCGTAGCCCCCGATCGTGCTGCTTGACCGACTCGATGAAAGCCGCGGTGTCGCCCCTCATTCCCTCACCGGCACCTTCGATTTTGCGGGCCCCTGGTCTCGGTCACTTCGCTCTACTTGTTTAGACGGTGAACGCGCCCCTATCCTTCGGCCGATGATACGATGCTTCTGCACGTAAGCCAGAACCTGCGAGTTCAGCGAGGTCACTATCTCCAGCGTGCTCGACCCGATAGTCGACTTCCTCAACAAGCTCGGCATCGCTGCTCCCGGCCGTCTGGGATGGGTGACGGTCATCCTCACCTTCATTATCGCGGCGCTGGCTGCCTGGCAGTTCATGCCCCGCATCCGCTTGTTCTCCCTGCGGGTCGGGTGGGCAGACGAGCCCAACCCGCGCCGCATCAACAAGGAGCCCCTGCCCAACGCCGGCGGACTGGCCATCTTCGCCTCGGTCGTCGTCGCTATGGTGATCGTCTCCCTCGTCCGCGAGATCGCCGTCGAGAACGTGCAGATACAGGTGCTCGCCATCTTGTTAGGGGGCTCGTTCCTCATCATGGCGGGCTTCATCGACGACCAGTTCGGATTGCCCGTGGGTTTCCGCCTCGCGGTGCAACTGGTCGCCGCGCTCTTGTTGGTGACCACGGACATACGAATCGACGTCGCCTTTGGAGGGGACTTTGCCACGGCCATCTCGGTGATCCTTACTGTGCTCTGGATCATGGCCATCACGAACGCCATGAACCTGATCGACGGGGTCGACGGCCTGGCCGGCGGGGTGAGCTTCATCACGGCCATGAGCCTGTTGGCCGTGTCGGCCCAGGATCAGGCCAAAGCGGCAGCCACTCTTCTCCTCGCAGCCCTGGCCGGAGCTGCCCTAGGGTTCCTCCGCCACAACTTCCCCCCCTCACGCATCATCATGGGCGACAGCGGCGCCTACTTCTTCGGTTACGTCCTGGCTGCCTCCAGCATCCTGGGCGACCTCAAGGTCACCACTGTCTTTGCCCTCTTCCCTACGGTCCTCTTCCTCCTATTACCCCTACTCGACACGTTCCAGGTCGTGCTCCGTCGGCTGGTGCGGCGCGAGAACCCTCTGTCGAGCCCGGGCACGGATCACCTCCACCACGGCTTGCTTGCCCGAGGTCTGTCGCAGACCCGCACCACGCTCATCCTTTGGGGCGTCACTTTGGGAACGAACCTGGTAGCCATGAAGGTCCAGGACATGTCGTGGCTCGTTATAGTCATCACCGCCCTGAGTATCGTCGCGTTGCTGGCGTTGATGGTCTGGCGTCGCCGCCGCGCTCTGAAGCGGGCGACGCTCCGCCAGGCTCCGACAGAACCAGCGGACCCACCGGATGAACGGCAGGCTGTCTAGAGACGTGGGAGCTGACGCCGTGACAAAGGTGAAAACATCTGGTGCTTCATCGGTCGTTGCCCTAGTGGGCGCGCTGGTCTGCCTACTCGCGTTCACGCTCGCCTGCGGCTCGGAGACGCCCGCTGATATCACGGGCGACGATCAAACAGGCAGTACGGCTGAAGGGACGACCGTCCCGGGCTCTCTCACCCTCACCGAGGCCGACGACGGAGGCAGTTTCGAGATCCAGGCCGGGGGCACTATCGAGTTGTCTCTGCAGGCGAATCCCAGCACCGGTTTCGCCTGGGAGATGGACGATCCCGACCCTGAGGCCTCGCTGCTCGAGCAGGTGGGCGAGCCGGTCTTCATCTCGGACGTCCCGGACGCGGCGGGAGCCGCAGGGACAGTGACCTACACCTTCCGAGCGGTGGACCGCGGGAAGATGGTCGTGCGTATGGTCTACTACCCCCCGGATCCCACCGCAGATCCGACCACCAGCTTCCAGGTCGATCTGGCGGTCAGGTGATCGCGCCGACCCCGGCCGAAACCAGGCCGCCGGCCGGCCCGTCTCAGAGGGCATGAGTCAAAGGGTGAGCCTAGGGGCGTGAGCCCAGGGGTGCGTGTCCAGGGGCGTGAGCCCAGGGGTGCGTGTCCAGGGGCGTGTGTCCAGGGGCATGAATCGGCGACAAAGAAGGGGGCGAAGGTGATGAGCAGGCGAGTGTGGCACTCAGCGGCGATCACGGGCGTTGTGGTTCTTGTCACGATCCTAGCATTGGTAGCGGCCGTAACCGCAGGATGCGGCTCTGAGGTCGACTCGGCGGAGGGGCTTCTCGAGTTGGGAGAAGCGGACAACGGCGAGGCCTTCACGGTCGCGGTAGGCGACACCATCAAGGTGATGCTTCCCGGCAACCCGACGACCGGCTTCGAGTGGACCGCCGCCGTCAGCGACGAAGACGCCGCGCTGATCGAGCAGCAGGGCGAGGCCGAATACGTGGCAGAGTCGACGGACCCCAGCGTGGTCGGCTCCGGCGGCATGTATACCTTCACCTTCAAAGCTGCGGACAAAGGAGAGGCGCTCCTGAAGCTGGAGTACGCCCGGTCGTTCGAAGACGTGCCGCCCGAACAGACTTTTGAAGTGACGCTTACCATCGAATAGTGAACTCGCGGGGCGCGAGCGCCGGCGCCGCGCGGCGGCGATCGCGCTCGGGGCACGCAGGAAGTGCGTGGGGGCGGTAGAACGGGCCGGGCATGACGGCCCGTTCTGCTATTTGGTGACGAGCTTGAGCGTTCCCACGCTCATGTCGACCGTGATGGTCAGGGTCTTGCCCTGTCCGCCCGCTTGCACGGCGGGCGTGCTCGAGGTCTTGCCCGTGGTGGTCCATTCCCCTTCCAGGGAGACATCCGTCAAGGACCCTTCCACCGTCACGCGGGCGGCAGTGCCCACCGGCACCAGAACGGTCACGGTCCCCACTCCGGCTTCGACCCGAACGCTCCCATCGGTGCGCAACTGCCCCGAGAAGTCCAAGGTGTAAGACCCGGCTCCGCCCTTGAATTCGAGGGTTCGGAAATTGGCGTTCGCGAGACCCGTCAAGTTCACGGTGGAAGCGCCTGTCTCGTAGAGCAGCCGCTGCATCTGCCCGGGATTCGCCGAGTCGAAGTTGACCTCGGTCTTGGAGGCGCCGTCCTTGATGGTGAGGTCCTGCAAAGTCAGCCCTCCCAGGTCGTACGTGCCCTCGTAGGCACCGGCGGACACCTGAAGCCGCATGGGAGCCCCTCCGAGTTGCAGTTGCCAGTCGTTCACGACGTCTCCGCCGAGCGCCTCGAGACCGCCCTTCTTCCCCTGCTCGATGGTCAGCTTCTTATCGGTCCGCACGACTACCGGCTTCCACGCATCGACGTTGTATCTGATGACGCCAGAGGCAAGACCGGTCGCCCCCGGGCCGACCGAGAGATTCCCCGCCCCCATGGCGATCTCCACGTCGGTGACCGCGGCCGAACCTAGCGGCTCGTCGAGAGCCAGTTCCTGGGTGGGCCCGACGTCCACCCCCACGCTGCAGGAGACCGCGAATGTCGTCGAAACCAGCATCACCATCCCTAGGAAACAGGCTAGCGCCGCGCTCACGAGCGCTCCCTGTTTCGATCCTTCCTGCCGCGATCCGCTCATGAGGCACCCCCTCGCACTCTGGTCGCCGTCGGCCGGCCATTGCCGGCGCCGATCGCTCTCCTTCTCAGGATTGTAGAGGAATTGAGACCGGTCGGCACGCTGATCAGACTAGCAGCGGGTCGGCGATCGCCGCGATGATGTACGCCGCCACCACCAGCACGGCCAGCGCTATCACCAAGACCGTGCGCGCCGTCCCGCTTCTCCAGGGACGGCCCTCGCCCCAGGCCCATCGACTCCGCCTCCACAGCAGGAGAACGGCAAAGACGGCTGCAGACCAAGCTCCACCGAGACTCCACCCGGCGAGGACATCCGAGGTCCAGTGCACCCCGAGATAGATCCGAGAGAAGCCTATCGCGGCGACAAGGACCAGGCCGACCACGACTGCCACTACTTTGAGCGCCGGCCGGGCTCCGCGCCGGCCGCCAGATCGTCCTTCGGCCCGATGCAAACAGCGGCACGCCACGAAGATCACGAGAACGAAGAAGACCAGGGTCACGAGGGCGTGACCCGAAGGGAAGCTGTGCGAGACAGGGGCTTCGATCAACATCATGTCCTCCGGCGGACGGGGTCGCTGGTAGGCGTACTTGGTAACACTCGAAATCACCTGAGCCACGATGATCCCACCCGCCACCAGGATCGCCCGCGTCCGCAGACCCCAGATCAGTAGCGCAATCACGATCGCCGCCGTCAAGGTACCCAGGAATACGGCGTTGCCCAGGAGGGTGACACCCCAGAAGAGGATGTCCCGGCCAGGCGTCCGCCAGGACAACACGGCATCGGTCACCTGCTGGTCGAACCTGGAAAGGGAAGGCTCGCCGGTCACCTGTCGCCCCAATACCAGGAAGACGGCGACGAGGACCGCCGCCGCGAACATCAGCGCAGCCGCCGGTGCGTACCTACGAAGCCTCCCGCTCTTAGGCGGAGCGGGCGACCGCATGCCTCAGCACGGTCTTAAGATTCTCGGGCTTCGCCGTACGCGGGTCCCCAAGATAGATCTCGTGATGGCGCCCCCGAAAGACATAGCCATTCTCCTCGGCGAATGCCTCCATCCTGGCAACCGTAGCCGGCTCGTCGGCATAGGGCCCGATGTGCATAATCTGAAGGCACAGCCCCTCGCGGAACCTCTCGAAGCGGACCCGATCGAGCGACTCGGTAGGACGTCGCTCCTTCTCGCTCTTTCGGCGGACTTGGCCGAGGGCTTCTGAGAACATGTCCGAGGTAACGTGGTCGGGTTGCATCATCATCATGGTCCATGCCCATCCACCAGACGCGGCGAACTCGGATCCCCCGCTGGGGAAGTCCCACAGCCCTTCGAGAGCCATGACGGTGTAGTCGATCGGATCCACCGGACGACCCTTGGACATGAACTTGAGGGTGTATGAGAGACCATAGAGCGCGCCGATAGCCGCCGCGAAACTCGGGGAGGTTCCAGGGGTCGCGTCATCCTCGAGCCGGCCGTCGATCATGATGAACTTCATCTCGGGGACATCGACGACCGTGACCGCCTTGGCGGACGGCAGGTAGAGGTGCTTGAGCTGCTTCTTGAGGTCCAGCTTCTCCACGATGCCCCCCTCCCTTCCCGGTCTCGTATTTGTCGATGATACCTCAGGGACTTGGGGCGGCACGCACCACCGAACACCCCTAGGTCGCGAGCCCGTCCAACCGCCATAGACCGGCTTTTCGCGCCTCCTCCACGGCCGCCCGGTATTCCATCGCGGTCGTCGGTCGGGAGATCTCCCCGTATCTGTCCGCCCTGTACGCTGGGTGGTACTGGTCCATGACGTTGACGTAGGTGTCGGCCGACAATTCTGAAGCGATGAAGCGGAAGACCTCGTCGCCGCCGGCCTGACCGTCGGGCAGCACCAGGTGGCGTACCAGGAGCCCCCGTCTGGCCACGCCGCGCCCATCGAGCTCCAGGTCCCCCACCTGCCGGTGCATCTCACGCACGGCTGCTCGGTTGCGCTCCACGTAGTCGAGGACTCCGGACAGACGCCCGCCGACCCGATCGTCCGAGTACTTCATGTCGGGCATGTAGATGTCGACGACGCCATCGAGGAGCCGGAGCGTGGACAGAGAGTCGTAGCCGCCCGTGTTGTAGACCACCGGCAGCCTTAGACCCTCCTCCACTGCCAGGACGAGAGCGGCCAGTATCTGCGGCACCACGTGGCTGGGCGATACGAAGTTGATGTTCTCGCAGCCCATCTCCTGCAGCTCCATCATGGTCCGGGCGAGTTCCGCCGGTTCCTGCTCGCGCCCCCGGCAGAGATGACTCAAGTCGTAGTTCTGGCAGAATACGCAGGCCAGGTTACAGCCGGCGAAGAAGATGGTGCCCGAGCCCCCGCGACCCACCAGGGGCGCCTCTTCACCATAGTGGGGGCCGGCGCTCGCGACCCGCGCCCGAGCGCCGGTGCGGCACTCACCCAGCTCGCCGATCGACCTGTCCACCCGGCACTGCCGCGGGCACAACAGGCAGCGGCGCAGGCGCACGCGCGCCCGCTCTGCCCGGGCGGCCAGTTCACCCGGCGCCAACGCTCTCAGATAGGCCGGATCCACCCATCCCTCCCCTGCCGCGAAACCTCCAGTGCTCCGACAGTGACCTCAGCATAACGCTTCGGCGTGGGGCGGCGCAGCCGTATACTTAGGAACTGCCACCGCTGCCCTGCGCGGCTGACTCGGGCCGGCGTCGGCTGCGCCTGCCCCGCGGCTACGCCCGGAGGCCGACCCGACGTTTTGTGGCTAGACTCCGGTGCCCGGTTGCCAAGGAGTGAGAACGGGTAAAGAAGGGTGACCTAGAACATCCGGCGGGTCGACACTGCCGCTTCAGAGCCACGTCGTCTCGTCGTCAGGGCAGTCGCGTCCACGAGAGGAGGAACGATGAAAGAGGTCCATCCGTACTACGCCGATTTCAAGGCCCGCTTCCCCGAGTTGGTGGAGAAGAACGAGGCCTTGGGACAGTACGTCCATGATCAGGGCGGGCCGCTGGACGAGAAGACCCGCTGGCTGATCAAGCTAGGCATCTCCGCCGCCAGCCACCATCAGAGGGCCGTCGTCACGCACGCCGAGCGGGCGCGAGAAGCCGGTGCGACAGAGGAAGAGATCGTGCACGCGCTGCTTCTGGTGATCCCTACGTGCGGGTTCCCCACCTTCATGGAAGCCTATCGGATGTACAAGGGGCAATAAGATGAGCGAAGGGTCTGGCCAAGCGCCGCCTGAGGCCGCCGACAGCTCGGCGCACAGCCCCGCCGAGGCCGCTGAGAGCGCCGCGGAAGTCGCGGTACCCGATGAGGCTGCGAAGGCGGAGGAAGCCGGGGCGGAAGAGTCCACCACGGCCGGACCTGCGGAGGCCGGTCCGGCCGACCTGGAGTCCCGCATCCACGAGATCGGTGAGAAGCTGTTCGCCGCGGTGAGCGAGCAGGGGCGGCTGAGCGCAGCTTCCTCGTTCTTGAGCGGCCGCGCGATGCAGCGTCGCATCCTTGCCCAGGCCATCGACGATCCTCACCTCAAGACCCAGCTCTTCCGCTTTGTCGACGTCTACCCCAGCCTGCGCGGGTCGGGCGATGTAGTCCGGCACGTCCGCGCCTATCTCGCCGACGGAGGTGACCTGCCTCGCCCGCTGGACCGGCTGGTGGGCACCAGCGCCGGCCAGCGCCTACCCAGCTGGGCGGTGGCCCGACTGACCGAGCGAGGGATGGAGCGGATGGCCAAGAGCCTCATCCCTGGCCGCGATGCAGGCGAAGCCATACCTACCCTCAAGCGTCTCCGCCGCCACCACACCGGCTTCACGCTGGACATTCTGGGAGAGGCCTGCCTCAGCGAGGTCGAGGCCGCCGACTACGTCGCGCCGCTATCTCGACGTGCTCGACATCCTTCCCCCGCGCGCCAGCCGCTGGTCGGCCGATCCTCAGATAGACAGGGCTCCGTGGGGCGAGCAGCCGAGAGTGAACCTGTCTCTGAAGCTCACCTCGCTCTACTCCCAGATCGATCCGCTCGACTTCGAGGGCTCGCGCCGAGCACTGGTGGCCGCACTGAGGCCGCTCTTCATCGGCGCCCGCAACCGGGGCGTGTTCCTCAATCTCGATCTGGAACGCTTCGCCTACCGCGATCTCACGTACGCCGTCTTCGCGGACCTCGTCCTCGACGAGGACCTCGACGACTACCCGCATGTCGGCGTTGTAGTCCAGGCCTACCTCCGGGACAGCAGGGACGACGTGCAGAATCTGGTCGATCTCGCCCGGCGGCGCGGCACGCCCTTCACCGTGCGCCTGGTCAAAGGCGCCTACTGGGACTACGAGACCATCATCGCCGCCCAGGAGCACTGGCCTTCTCCGGTCTTCACGAACAAGGCACAGACCGACGCCCAGTTCGAGCGATTGACAACCCTGCTGATCGACAACTGGGAGTGGACCAGGCCCGCCCTCGGCACCCACAACATTCGCAGCATCGCGGCCGGCATAGCCAAGGCCGAGGCGGCGGGACTCCCTGCCGGCGCGCTGGAGTTGCAGTTCCTCCACGGCATGGCGGACTCCATCCGGCGCGCGACGGTGGCCGAGGGCCAGCGGGTGCGCGAGTACGTACCGGTTGGAGAACCCATCCCAGGGATGGCCTACCTCGTCCGCCGCCTGCTGGAGAACACCGCCAACGAGTCCTTCCTGCGCCTGACCTTCGTCCAACTCCAAGACCCGGCTACTCTCCTGGCCGCCCCCGATACAGGCCCTCCGCACCCCGAGCCGTCAGGGCTTCAAACGGAGATCGTCGCCGCGCCCGCCACAGAAGAAGAGCTGCCTGCGTTCCAGAACGAGCCCCGGGCCGACTTCTCCCAGCCTGGGGTCCGTGCCGCAATGGAGAAGGCCCTGGCCACCATCCGAGGCAGCCTTGGCCGCGACTACGCCCTTCTCGTCGGCGCCGAACAGATCAAGACCGAAGCCGTCGTGGTGTCCACCAACCCGGCCCGTCCCGACGAGGTGATCGGCAGGGTGGCCGCTGCCGGCCGTGACGAGGCGGACCGAGCGCTCCGTGCCGCCCAGGCCGCCTTCCCACTATGGCGAGACACCCCCGCCGCGGAGCGCGCGGAGATGCTGCTCCGCGCGGCTTCTCTGATGCGGGAACGTCGCTTCGAACTCGCCGCTCTAGAGGTGGTGGAAGCTGGCAAACCCTGGCGTGAAGCCGACGCCGACGTCACCGAAGCCATCGATTTCCTGGAGTACTACAGCCGCGAGATGCTCCGCCTGGCTCCTCCTCGAAGTTTGAGCGATGTACCCGGCGAAGAGGACCTCTACTTCTACGAGCCCCGGGGCATCGCGGCGGTGATCGCCCCCTGGAACTTCCCGCTCGCCATTCCTGCGGGGATGGTGTCGGCGGCTTTGGCAGCCGGTAACACGGTGGTCTTCAAGCCGGCGAGCGCCACGCCGGTCCTGGGCTACGCCCTGGTCCGGATGCTGCACGAAGCCGGGGTGCCGGACGGGGCCGTCAATTTCCTGCCTGGGTCCGGAACCGAACTGGGCGACCACCTGGTCGGCGACCCTCGAGTCGATCTCATCGCCTTCACCGGCAGCCTAGAGGTGGGTCAGTCGATGATTCAGAAGGCCGCGATCGTCGCTTCCGGCCAGAGAAACATCAAGAAGGTGGTCGCCGAACTCGGGGGCAAGAACGCCATCATCGTCGATACCGACGCGGACCTCGACGCCGCCGTCGACGGAGTCATCGTCTCCGCCTTCCACTACGCCGGTCAGAAATGCTCGGCCTGCAGCCGGGTGGTGGTGGTCAAGGAGGTGTACGACCAGTTCGTGCGGAGGCTCACCCAGGCGGTGGCAAGCCTCAGGGTGGGCGACCCTTCCGACCCGGGAACACGTGTAGGCCCCATCATAACGGCGGAGGCGCAGGAGCGCATCCTCGCCGCCATCGGGCGCGGCAAGACCGAGGCCGACTTGGCCTTCCCGCCGGAAGGATGGATCCCGCCCTTGACCGCGCCGGTCCGCGTGCAGGGGCCCGCAGCAGAGCAAGGGTCCACGAGATCCTTCGAGGGCGCCGCACCATCGGCAGCGGTCAACGCCGGCTCGGACGCGGCCGAGGCCTCGGCGGAAGCGCGGGCATCGGCAAGGACCGAGGCGGCGGCGACGCCGGTCGAGTCTGCGCCCACAGCTGAGCCGTCCCCGCTGGCCGAGCCGACATCAGTGGCTGACCCAGCCACTCGGGCTGAATCTGCAGCCTCGGCTGAGTCGGCAGCCGCGGCAGGGCCGAGGCGCGCAGCCGATTCGGAAACGCCTGTCACCCCGGGGTACTTCATTCCCCCGCACCTGTTCGTGGACGTCTCCCCGGAGGCTTCGCTCGCCCAGGAAGAGATCTTCGGTCCGGTTCTCGCGGTCATGAAGGCTCAAGACTTTGGCCACGCCATCGAGTTGGCCTTGGGTGTGCGTTACGGCCTCACGGGTGGGGTGTACTCGCGGAACCCGGCTCACATCGCCCGGGCATATCAGGAGTTCCGGGTAGGTAATCTGTACATCAACCGGCCGATCACCGGCGCCATGGTGGGTAGACAACCCTTTGGGGGCTCCCGCATGAGTGGTGTGGGCTCCAAGGCGGGAGGACCGGACTATCTGCTGCAATTCCTTGAGCCGCGCACGGTCACAGAGAACACGATCCGCCGGGGCTTCGCCCCGACGGAGTAGCGGCGAGAGATCAGCGGGGGAGCCACTCGACCGGCACCGACTTTTCGACTGCTAGGAATTCCGGATCACCAGTCAGGACCGTGCCGCCCTCAGACGCGGCTAGAGCCACCACAAAAGCATCCGCGAGGGAGATCGGGTGACGGGCTTTCACGTGGGCGGCGGCCAGAGCGTCCCGCCGCCCTACGTCCGCTACTTCGATGGGCAGATCCTGGATGGCGGACAGCGCGGCTTGCGCCGCTGGCAGGCCGCCAGCACGTTCCGCGATATATGCGATCTCGGCCAGACTGATGATCGAAAGCAGGGCACAGCGCATCTCACCGCCTGATGTTTCAAGAACCTCTGAAACCCGTGCCGCTCCGGCTTCGCCTCTCAGGAACGACAAGACGGCGAAGCTATCGAGGACCCACACCGGCATGTCATCGCGACCCGCGCTCGTCGCGTTCGACTTCGCGACGATGTTCCTCTACCAGTGCGGCCGCCAGCGATTCTGACGACTCGAGCAGACCTCTCGCTTGATGTACCGGATCATCGAGAGTCGGTACCAGAGCGAGAACGCCCCCGTAGTCTACGATGTTGACCGCGCCACCCGGCCTGAGCCCATACTTCTTACGCAGGTCCGCAGGAATAACTACCCATCCCTTGCTCGAGATCGTGAGCCGCATACCACGCCTCCTCGCTCACGTTATACATGGCTGATCAGAAGTATAACGCGCTGAGAGCGTCGTGGAGGCCCCGGCTCCCTTGTCCCAAGGATTTCACAAGAGACAGGTCCGAAGGCTCAACCTTTGGTTGGAGCCTGGCGCCCAGTCCGACCGCAGCTCCGGCCACCTATCCCCCACGGCGGTGCTCGAACACCGCCCCCACTAGGTCGAGGATCAGCCGGGTGCCGTGCAGAGCCGCCAGCTGCCCCGGATCGTAAAGCGGGTTAACCTCCACGAGATCCATTCCGACGACGTTCGTTCGCCCCGCTACCGCCAGAAGCAGCGTCTTTGCTTCGTAGTAGGTGAACCCGCCCGGCTCGGGCGTGCCCGTGCCGGGCGCGACGGCCGGGTCGAGACAGTCGATGTCGAACGTCACCCAGACATCTATCCCGGGCTCGATGTGCTCCACCAGGCGCTCCGCCCCGCGCTGTCCCAGCTCCCGCTTCGCCTGCTCGCACCACAGGGTCGCGACTCCACGCTCGATGGCGAGGGTCACGTTGTCGGCCGCCGTGTGCAGGCCTCGGACACCGTACTGGGTGACCCGCTGGACCAGTCCATGCTCATGGGCACGGATGATCGGACTGGCATGCGTGTAGCGCTCGCCTCCGATCTCGTCCCAGTAGTCCATGTGCGCGTCGAACTGCACCAGGTTCAGGGCCGCTTGCGCCACGCCGGCCTCGGCTCGTCCCCGCTCCACCCCGTGCAGCACCGGATAGGTGATGGAATGATCCCCTCCGAGTACCACAGGGAACAGGCCGCCGCGCACTATCTCCGCCAGGCGGCCGGCTATGCGAGCGTGGTTGGTGTCGGCGGAAGCGGTCGGCGCCAGAGCCACGTCGCCCGCGTCGACGAAGCGCACGCCGCCCAACAGGGAAATGCCGGCCTCACCGTCCCAGTAGGGCTCGGCTCCCTCCCGGTAGGCCCAGTTGGTCGAGATCGCGCGTAAAGCCCGCGGACCCTCGCGCGCGCCGGCGCGGCCCGTCGTCCCCTCGTCGTAGGGCACGCCGATGACGGCCACGTCTCCGTCGGTCGCCGCCGGCTCGGGGAGGAAGGGTGCCTTGAGAAAGGTGGCGATGCCCCCGAATGGCATGGTTTCGCTCACGCCTACCGCATGCCCCCTCCGGATGCGTCGTGCAGGGTCTCCAGCACCCGGTCCAGATTGAACGAAGCCGGCTTCTGCCGGGGCGGGAAATCCCTGAACGACTGTATCTGTTGAGCCACCAGCGCCTGGACCCCGTAGAGCAGGTACGCGTGGTCGATCATCCAATCATAGTAAGTATTGGAGTTCTCATCCGCCCGCTCAAAAGGATCGCGGCGCAGGTGGAACATCTTGGGGATCCTGAGCGGGACGAAGGGCTCAGACCAGCACGCGAGCTGCTTGGCCCGTTGCTCCATGAACACCAGCTTCCAGTCGTTATGCCGGACCGCCACGAGCTGGCCGTCGTCGTTGATGTAGAAGAACGACTGCCGAGGGCTCTTCTCCTGCTCTCCGGTGAGGTAGGAAAGCATGTCGATGCCATCGATCCACACCTTGAAGGTCTTGTCGCCCGCCTGATGTCCCTCTAGGAGCTTCTCCTTGACATCCGGCTCACCGGCCGCGGCCAGTAGCGTGGGCAGCCAGTCCTGGTGGCACACGATGTCGTTCAGAGTCTTGCCGGCGGGGAACTTCCCGGGCCAGCGTACGAAGGCCGGCACGCGCCAGGCGCCTTCCCAGTTGGTGTTCTTCTCGCTGCGGAAGGGGGTGATGGCTCCATCGGGCCAGGTGTTGTAGTGCGGACCGTTGTCGGTGGAGTACATGACGATGGTGTTGTCGGCGATGCCCAGCTCGTCCAGCTTGTCGAGCATCTTGCCGACCAGTTCGTCGTGGGCCACCATCACATCGTTGTAGAAGCCTTGGCCGCTCTTGCCCAGATGCTTCTCGGCGGGGTGAGTGCGGAAGTGCATGGCGGTAGCGTTCCACCAGAGGAAGAACGGTTTGCCCGAGCCGCTGACCTCCTCCATGAAGCGGAGCGCGCGCTCGGTGACCTCTTCGTCGATGGTCTCCATTCGCTTCTTGGTAAGGGGACCGGTGTCCTCGATCCGTCCGTCGGCGTAGCTGTGGATCACACCACGCGGGCCGAAGTGCTCGCGGAATGCCGGGAACTTAGGATAGTCGGGATGTTCGGGTTCTTCCTCGGCGTTGAGGTGGTACAGGTTCCCGAAGAACTCGTCGAACCCGTGAGCGCTGGGCAAGAACTCGTCCTTGTCCCCCAGGTGGTTCTTGCCGAACTGGCCGGTGACGTATCCCAACGGCTTGAGCAGCTCAGCGATAGTGGGGTCCTCTGGGCGCAGCCCGATGTCCGCCGCCGGCATCCCCACTTTGGTGAGGCCCGTGCGGACCGGGTTCTGCCCGGTGATGAACGCGGCCCGGCCGGCGGTACAGCTTTGCTGGCCGTAGTAGTCGGTGAAGGACAGACCCTCGTCAGCCACCCGGTCTATGTTGGGGGTGCGGTAACCCATCTGGCCCCGGTTGTTGAAGCTGATGTTCCACCAGCCGATGTCATCCCCCCATAGAATCAGGATGTTCGGCTTCTGCGTCTCGGCCATTGGGTCCTCCTGTCGTTCGCTCGGTACCAATCCACTATTCGCCAATCCCGACATTCGTCAAACCTCTGCGAGCGGTCTCGACGCGCATCGCTCAGTCGCCGCCGCCCACGGGACTCGCCTCACAGGCTTCGCTAGCCACGCAATTCCCACACTTTCTGAACCAGCAAGAAGAAGGCCAGCACCGCCAGGAGCACCACGATCACCCAGAACCAGTAGTGAAGGATCAGGATCACGGCCGAGATCACCGCAAGGACCGCGGCGATGCCGGTGATCGTCCGGGCATACTCGCCTCGCAGACCGCGGCTTGGTACTCACCTTGCTGGAAGTAGGAGGCGTGAGACCCCGCCCCTGCCCATACCACCGGATGACCGGCCACAAGTCCGACCTGCTCCCTGTCGTCCCACCGCCGGCGCAGATCTTCGCCGTGAAAGTCGTGCGAGGCATAGGCGGCCCATTCGGGCAGCATGCGGCCGTCCTCCTCGTACAGGTAGACGAGGATGTTCTCCCAGTCGGACTCGTGATCGTTGACCCCGTGAAAAGCGGAGCGCCAGCTGTTGTAGCAGTAGAAGAACCAGTACTGCAGGATGGTCCAGCCCCCTTGGCGGACGACCCGGCAGTAATAGACATACTTCTCGTCGTCGAGGACCATCTGGTGGTAGCTCAACTCGGCGGGGGCCGCGGTGACCGGCGACACCCTCCCACGCAATAGCAGGGAGAGGGAGAACAGGGCATCGGCCAACCGGGGGAGGAAGCCTCCCCTGGCCAGCCGGCCCACACCCGGACGGAAGACATTCCGCGTCTCACGGCGCAGGCGGGAGACATCGGCCAGCACCCGCGCGCTCTCGGCCACCCCGAGGACTTCGTTGAAGCGCAGGAACTCGATCGCGCCGAAGGGGTATTCGCGGGGCTCCACGAGTCCCTCGATGTCGAGCTCGCCCTTCGGCACGAGGTTCTCCTCGTCCAGTGAGAGCTCCACAGACTCCGTCGCGATCCTCGCAGCCCTCGCCACTCACTATTGATGTCAGCCACAGCGATAGTCGGGCGCAAACGGAATCGCGATCGCCGTGCTGGGGCACCCCACTTCCTACCGTTCGCCAACGGGGAAGGATATGCGTCACCGCGCGTGGAAACAGGGTAGATGACAGCGCCGGACCGGTCAGGGTGCAACCTCGGCCTCTGGCAAAAGGCTGAACGATCATGTAAGGAGTGCTCATGAACCGGGACGAAGAATCACCTGCCTCCTCGCCGGAGGATCCTGAGCAGCAGAATCGACCGGCCGGGCAGGACGAGTTCGCGCAGAACGCCGATGACTCCCGCGCTTCACTAGGATGGGCCGCTCCCCACCGAGATCTCCTCCACAGCCCGACCGGGCTTCTTCTCGCCCTGGCGTGTGCGACCATCGTGCTCTATGGCATGCGCTATTCCCGGTCGATCCTCGCTCCGATCTTCCTGGCCATGTTCGTGGTCATGGGCCTGAGCCCGATCTTGCATTGGCTGAGACGCAAGGGAATGCCGCCCTGGGCGACGATCACGATCGTGCTCATTGGTTTCGTGGCCGCTGCCGGCCTCTTGGTGGCCATCATCGCGGGCTCCCTCGGACAGCTCAGCTCAACGCTCCCCGTCTACCAGCAGAATCTGACACGCATCGTTTCCGACGTGCAGAGCTGGTTCGCCGGTCACGACATCGACATCAGCGGTCTCACCAGCAACGTCCTCCGGCCCGACAAGATAATCGGCTGGATCTCGTCCTTCGTACGCTTTCTCATTGGGTTGCTCACCAACGCGTTTCTTTTGATCTTGATTGTGGCCTTCATGATCGCCGAGGTCTATTCGTTCCCACGGAAGGTGCACGACCGGCTCAGTATCAGCCCCAAGCTCGCCGAGACGTTCAAGAGCTTCGGTGACGTGACTCGGACCTTCCTATTCACCCTGACGTGGCTCAACCTACTGACCGCGGTGATCGTGGTCGCTGTCTACTATGCCTTCGGCGTAGATTTCGCCTTGCTTTGGGGTCTGTTGTTCTTCCTCCTCAGTTTCATCCCCAACATCGGGTTCATACTGTCGGTCATCCCGGTGTTTTTCGTCACCCTCCTGGAGTTCGGCTTCACCCGGGCTGCCATCGTCGTGGCCATCGTCATCTTCTTCAACGGGCTGGTCAACAACGCGGTCGCTCCTCGCTTCTTGGGCCAGCGAACAGGCCTCACCACCCTGGCCGTCTTCCTTTCTTTGGTGCTGTGGGCCTGGGTACTGGGACCGATAGGGGCGCTAATGTCGGTGCCCCTCATGCTCATGGTGAAGCTGCTCTTCTTCGACTCGTACGAGAGCACGCGTCCCCTGTCGGCGATCATCAGCCCTTCGGGCGGCCGACGTAACAGGAAGAAGCGGGGTGAAGGGACTACAGCCGAAGAGCCTGCCGAAGCCTGAACTCGGGGTGATGCTCAGGAGGCGCCCCCCGCTCCGTGGCACTTCTTGAACTTCTGGCCGCTGCCGCAGGGACAGGGGTCGTTGCGTGCGGCGGCGGCGAACCGTGCCGCCAGTAGCCGCTCTTCCTCGGCCAGGACGGCCATCACCCCGGCGGCCGGGAGGCCGCGCCGCAGGAGGTCGGCCATGATGCGCATGGGGTGGTCGGCGTGCTCGAAGAAGGCCTGGAGGCCTTCACAGAGCCAGTTGAGCCCCGGTTCGCCGTCCGGTGTGGTCAGCACCCGGTTCTTGGGACACTCCCCTTGGCAGGTGAACAGCCAGCGGCACTCCCGGCAGTAACTCGGGAGCGCCCCGCTTTTGGCCGCGCCGAAGGCGCGCTGCCTGTCCGAGGAGACCAGTTCCCCTATCGGAGTCTCGAGGATGTTACCCAAGAGGAATCCCGGCTCCACGTAGTGGTCGCAGGAATAGACGTCGCCGGTGTGCTCCAGGGCCACGCCTTCCCCGCAGGTGGGGCTGAGCACGCACAGGCTGGATCGGCCTCGCACGTACGAGGCCAAGACGCCGTCGAAGAACAGCACGAACATGGTGCCCACGTCGTGCCGGACCCATTCGTCGAAGATCTGGGTCAGGAAGCGCCCGTACTGCCGGCCTTCCACCGAGCGGTCGGTCACCGCCGTCCCTTCCTGGTCGCCGCTCTCGTTGTCCCGCTCGACAATGGGGATGAACTGGAGGTAGCGGGCCTCCAGTTCGTCACGGAAGAAACGGTACACCTCCAGGGGGTGATGGCTGTTGACGGAGTTCACGGTGCACAGGATGTTGAACTCCACCTGGTGCTTCTGCAGCACCCGCGCGGCCCCGACCACCTTGTCGAACACCGAGTCGCCCCGCCGGTCCCGCCGGTATGCATCGTGGAGCTCGCGGGGCCCGTCCAGGCTCAATCCGACCAGGAAACTTTCCTCGTGCAAGAACCTGCACCACTCGTCGTCGAGGAGGACGCCGTTGGTCTGTAGTGTGTTCTCGACCCGCACCCCAGGAGGTGCGTACTTCTTTTCCGATTCCACCGCTCGACGGAAGAAGTCGAGCCCCATGAGCGTCGGCTCGCCCCCCTGCCAGGCCATGGTCACCTCGGGCACCTGGTGCGCCTCGATGGTCTGGCGGACATACGCCTCGAGCACCTCGTCGGACATCCGGAAGGTGCTACCCGGATAGAGCCGCTCCTTCTTCAGGAAGAAGCAGTAGGCGCAGTCGAGGTTGCAGCGAGCCCCGGTGGGCTTCGCCATCACGTGGAAGGCATCCACCGTGCCGGTGCTGGGACTCATCGGTCTCAGAGGTTCATCAGGCTGTGGAGTCGGCATGTCACGGTGATGCTTCCCCCAGGTAGCCCCTCCCTAACCTTTTCCGCTCGACAGCTGCAAAGGCTTGATTTGATCTAGCGGCCGTATAGAAGGGGCGTACCAAGCCGACGGCCGCCCCGCGGGGCGGCCGTCGGAAAGGGTGTAGTCGCAGCGAGGCTACTTGGCGACGTACTGTGCCAGCGCCGCCCCGCTCGCATCGCGCAGCCAGAGCTCGTCGCCGTCGATCGAATAGGTCGCCGTTTGTGGCAGTGCGGCCAGGTACGCGGCTTCCTGGGCCATCAACTCGTCGGGCCCCGCCATCTTGGTGCTCACGATCTGAGCGTCGATAGTCATCTGATCCTGCCCGGAGACGGTGTATTTGGTCGAGTATTGGTTGATGCCGGCATTGCCTGCCAGGCTGCCATCGGTCCCAAAGGTGGCTGTGATGGTGCTGTTCGCCGCGATCGACTGGAGGGCGCCCCTGCCGTTGTTGTAGGCAAGGGCCTGCCATTCTGTGCCGGTCAGCGAAGCTGGCTGTACTACTTCATACTTCACCAGCACCTTGCCTTTGTCGTCCAGGAGCGTCAGAGCCGCGTCGCTGACTTCGTATGTGGCCGCCTTCTGTATCGCAGCAAAGTAGGCCGCCTCTTGGGCCATCGCGTCATCGGGGCCGGCCATCATGGTGCTCGCCAGCTCTCCGATCTGGATGGTGTTGCCGGGACCGGCCGTGTACGAGGCGCTGTAGCGGTTGACAGAACCGGAGCCTGCTACCGTGCCGGCGGCGAACCTGGCCGTGGCGGCACTACCCTTGGCAGTGAGCACCGACTCGACCCCCGCGATCTCGGTCGCTTTCCAGCTCTTGCCTTCGAGGGCCATCGAGTCGTCCGCCGTACTACCGCCGCCGCACCCGGTGACCGCTAGGAAGGTCAGCGCGAGTACCGCGGCGCTCATGATCGAAAGGACGGGCAGGGAACGCTTCATCTAGCACCTCCGGTACTGGATCGGCTTTCTGGCACTACGCCACAATGGAGTTATCGACCAGAATCTTTGGCACTCAGCGACGAGTCCGACCGTCGGACGGCGTGGACGACTGCCCGGGTTCCAGAGCCCCGGGTTTGTGCTCTTTCATCATGCCAAAGGTCAAGCAACCCCCTATCTTGCGTCGTGCGATGGGCCGGCCGGCTTCGGCAGGCGGGGTCATCACCCATCTCCGGCGCGTTAGTCGACAATCTTACCTCGCTGAGGCAGTTCCCAAACCACCGAGCACCCGGCTCTGGACTCGGCCGGCTTGCCTATGCGGTCTGGATTTCCTATTGTTAGGCAATGTTCCGGCGCCCTCCCATAAGGAACGTGGAGCCGCCCCCTGCCACCGCAGGCTCCCCCGACATCGCTCTCGCGATGAAGTTCGTCGCCGTTCGTTGCAGGGGGGACAGCGAGCGTGTACACCGGGGTGGCCATCCTTCCGCTGGTTAGCCGGAGGGGTCGCGGTCGGACTGGCTCTCGGTCGGAATACCTTCTGGCTCATCACCTGGCTGAGGTCCCGGATGCGCCCCTCCCCGACGTCAGATGACGTGGCGGCCCCGTCGGACACCCGCAGCGCGGGCGAACCCTCGCTTGAAGGCTCGAGCACCTCGTCGGACATCCGGAACGTGCTACCCGGATAGAGCCGCTCCCTCTCGAGGAGAAGGCAGCGGGCGCAGTCCAGATTGCAGCACGCCCCGGTGGGTTTCGCCATGACGTGCTGACCCGGCCTGGCACAGCAGACTCTTTCGGTTCAATATGGAGCCGCATCATACCAACCTTCAGGAAGGGAGGACTGTGGAGATCCTAAGCACCCTATTCACGATGGTGCTCGTCGTCTTCGTCGTTTCGATGATGCTCGCCGCAGGGCTGAGCACCACCATAGCGGCTCTTGGGCGGGTTTTTCGCAAGGTGTGGCTCGTGCTGCTGGTTCTGGTCGTCAACTTCGTCCTCGTCCCCCTGCTCGGGTGGGGCATCGCCGAGCTGCTCGCTCTTGCCACTCCCGCGTTCATCGCCCTCGTGCTGATCGCCTGTTCTCCAGGGGCACCATTCGGGACGAAGGTTGCGGTCATGCAGCGGGGCGACGTCGTGACCGCCGGTGCCCTCCAGGTGCTCATGGCGGCTCTCGGCAGTGTTACGTTTCCGTTCACCGCGAACTGGATCATCTCCAACGCGGGTCTGGGAGCTGGCGTCTCCCTTCCCGTCTCTCGGCTGGTAGGGACGGTGGTAGTACTGCAGCTCGTTCCCTTCGTGGTGGGCTTGGCAGTTCGAAACTGGGCTCCTCAGATGGCCGGGGGCTGGCTAAAGACCAGCGCCAGAGTCTCGAGCATTGCCTTCTTCGCCGTCGTGGCCGGTGCCCTGCTCGGGGGTTGGCGGGAGATAGTGGACCTGGTCGGATCAAAGGCGTTGCTGGGAGCCATAATCCTCGCAGTCCTCGCCATCGCTCTCGGCACCTTTCTTGCCCTGGGCAACACAAAGGAAAGGACCACGGTCGGCCTGCTCGCGCCTATGCGTAATGCCGGTCCGGTGTTCGCCGCTATCGGGATCGGATTCGACAACGACCCGGCTATCCTCGGAGCAGCTACAGCCCTGTTGCTGGTGATGACCGTTGTAGGCATCCTCTTCGCCTCCTTCTTGGCGCGCAGAAGGCCCCTTCCGGAAGACGAGCCTTCTCCCTCGCCACCTGCGGAGGAAGGCGTGGCGTCTGTCGAGCCCCATGTCGAGAACCTCGAGGGCTGATCGTGCCGCTCGTCGGAGCCCCGTGCGCCGGGATTACCGTTCACGACCGTAGGGTATAGGAGACCAGCGAGCGCCCGGCGAAGCGTCCTGGTCGCTACGCAGAGTCTCATTTCGAGAGTGAACGGAGGCATGCGCATGGCACTGAGAGAATACGAGCCCGGGACCGCGTTCAACGGGGTGATCGGGCGGACATACGACACCTCGGAGCCCGCCTGGCCCAAGCCGCTGCGGGCCAAGGAGGGCGCGCCCAACGTCCTCTTCATCGTCCTCGACGACATGGGCTTCGGTCAACTCGGTTGCTTCGGCAGTCCCATCCAGACCCCCAACCTCGACGGCCTGGCGGCCGGGGGTCTTCTCTACAACAACATGCACACGACGGCGCTCTGCTCACCGACCCGGTCGTGCATCCTCACCGGGCGAAACCACCACTCGAACGCTATGGCCTGCATCACTGAAGGTTCGACCGGCTATCCCGGATACAACGCGAACATCCCCTTCGAGAACGGCTTCCTCTCCGAGATGCTGCTGCAGCACGGCTACAGCACGTACGCCGTCGGCAAATGGCACTTGACCCCCGCCGACCAGATCTCCGCGGCCGGCCCCTACGAGCGGTGGCCTCTGGGCCGAGGCTTCGAGCGGTACTACGGCTTCCTCGGCGGCGAGACCCACCAGTACTACCCCGAGCTGGTCTCGGACAACCACCAGGTGGAGCCGCCCATGACGCCGGAGGAGGGCTACCACCTCACCGAGGACCTGGTCGACACGGCCGTATCGTTCATCGCCGACTCGAAGCAGGTGGCACCCGACAAGCCGTTCTTCCTCTACTTCGCGCCCGGAGCCATGCACGCGCCGCATCACGTGCGCAAGGAGTGGTCGGACCGGTACAAGGGCAAGTTCGACGACGGGTGGGACGCGTACCGGGAGAAAACCTTCGCCAGGCAGAGGGAGCTCGGCGTGATCCCGCCGAACGCCGAACTCTCGCGCCACGACCCCGACGTCAAGCCCTGGAAGGACTGTTCCCCTGAGGAGCAGAAGCTCTACGCCCGGATGATGGAGGTCTTCGCCGGTTTCCTCAGCCACACCGACCACCACATCGGCCGGCTGCTGGAGTTCCTCAAGAGCATCGGGGAATTCGACAACACCCTCATCATGGTCATCTCCGACAACGGCGCCTCGTCCGAGGGCGGCCCTACCGGGTCTGTGAACGAGACCCTGTTCTTCAACAACGTCCCCGAGTCGCTCGACGAGAACCTGCGGCTGATAGACGACCTGGGTGAGCCGACGACGTTCAACCACTATGCCTGGGGCTGGACCTGGGCCGGCGACACCCCCTTCCGCCGCTGGAAGCGGGAGACCTACCGGGGCGGGACCAGCGACCCGTTCATAGTCCACTGGCCTGCCGGGATCGCCGCACGAGGCGAGGTGCGGACCCAGTACGCGCACGCTATCGACATGATGCCGACGGTGCTCGACGCGCTCGGCATCGAGCCTCCCGCGACCATCCGGGGCGTCGCCCAGTCTCCGCTGGAGGGCGTCTCCTTCGCGCACACCCTCGACGACGCCCAGGCGCAGAGCAGGCGCCACACCCAGTACTTCGAGATGCTGGGCCATCGCGCCATCTACCACGACGGCTGGCGGGCGGTCTGTCCGTGGCCGGGCCCGTCGTTCACTGAGTCGGGGATGCCGTTCGGCGCTCCCATCACCGCCGACACGCTAACCGAGCTCGACGCCAAGGCCTGGGAGCTCTACCACGTCGACGAAGACTGGGCCGAGAACCACAACATCGCCGCCGAGAACCGGGCGAAGCTCATAGAGATGATCGCCACGTGGTACGTCGAAGCGGGCAGGTACAAGGTGATGCCGGTGGACGGCCGCGGCGTGCAGCGCTTTGCCGACGAGCGACCGCAGATCACCGCCGACCGCAGCACCTACACGTTCTACCCGGGGACGCAGGCGGTGCCGTGGAATGCCGGCCCGCGGCTCCTCAACCGGACGCACAGCATCACCGCCGATGTGGACATCCCGCCGGGCGGGGCCGAGGGGGCGCTGCTCTCCTTCGGGGGCAACGACGCAGGCTGCTGCCTGTACGTGCAGGATGGGACGCTGAAGTACGTGCAGAACTACGTCGCCCGCGAATACCTATGCGTCGAGTCGAAGGACACCGTGCCCGAGGGTCGCCACAGCCTCCGCTTCGAGTTCGAGGTCACCGGGCCGCCGGACATCGCCGCGGGCAAAGGCACCCCGGGGCGGGCTCACCTCTACATCGACGGCAGACTCGTGGGACAAGCCGACTTCCCATATACGGTCCCGATCGCCATGGGAATCACGGGCGGATGGTCCGTGGGCGCCGATCCCGGGGCGCCGGTAGCTCCGTTCTACGATCCTCCGTTCGCGTTCACCGGCACCATCTACAGCGTCACGATCGATCTGAGCGGAGAGGTGATCAAAGACGACGAGGCCGAGTTCAAGATGCAAATGGCCCGGCAGTGAGACTTCGTCAAGCTTCCCTGTCCTAAACCCGCGCGCCCGGTCTCGGTCTAGAGACCCCTAGAGATGCTCCGCCCAACCAGGGAGGCGGGGAATCGTAGGCCAATCGTGGGCGAGCAACTCAGGCAGGCTACTCAGCGCGGCGGGCCCTGGCTCTTTCGGGCAGGACCCGCCTGCGCCCCTGGAGAACGACGTAGGCGCTCATGGCCGCAGCCATCGATAGACTGATGATCCTTACCGTCAGGTTGGGAGCCAACCACACGGCCGAGACTGCGGCAGTGAACCATGACGACGCGATCAGGGCCGCCTTGAGGGGCGGCGACAAGCTCCTCCCCTGTGCCATCTGGGTGACGTACCTCCCGAAGAACCTGTTGGTCGTGAGCCAGCGGTGGCAGCGGGCGGAGCTGCGCGCATAGCAGTAGGCACTCAATAGAAGGAAGGGCGTCGTGGGCATCATCGGCAGGATGGCCCCGATGATGGCCAGCAGAAAAGCGAACGATCCGCCGACAAGGAGTAGGGTCCGCTTCGCACCTTTCGTGCGCACGCTTTCTGCCCGCGGGTTCATGTGCCGATCGTGAATCTGTTCATAAGTCGTCTCACAAGGACGATCGTGATGGTCCAAATGGTTCCCTCGGCGCGCGGATTCTATGCCTCCTTCATCGGCCCCAGGTGCCTGGTACCAAAGAAGGCGCCTGCGCCATCAATGGACCAAGTACGGTCTGGCGCCGAGACGAAGTGTATGGTAATAAGGAGGAAGTCGGCGCCGGGGGGCAGCCCTTCTCCGCCGTGCCCAGTCGGTCGATCGCCTCAAGAAGCGAGGAGTGCTCATGAGCCCGGACGAAGCAGCACCACCTCCCGGCCCGCCGGACGATCCCGCACTGTCAGACGATCCGGCCCTGCGCGACCAGTCGGCCGAGGAAGCTGGGCTCGCGCAAGCCGCCACCGATGCTGGCTCAGCGAGCGGAGCGGTCGGGCGCAGCCGCAGCCTCATCGGCAGCCCGACCGGACTGCTCCTCGCCCTGGCGGGCGTCGTCATCACCATCTACGGCATGCGTTACGCCGCCGGCATTCTGAACCCCATACTGTTGGCGTTGTTCCTGACCATGGGCATGAGCCCGATGATTCAGTGGTTGCGCCGCAAGGGATTACCTCCCTGGGCGACCCTGGCCGTAGTGCTGGCCATCTTCGTCGTCGTCGTTCTGTTGTTCTTGGCCATAACAGCCGGTGCGCTCACTCAGTTGGACGACAAGCTGCCCGTCTACAAAGCGAACCTGGAAGAGATGATGGCCGACGTCCAGGCGTGGTTCGCAGACCGCGGCATCGACATCAGCGGGCTCACCTCTGGGTCGCTCGAACCCACTAGCCTGGTCGAGGGCGGTGGCAAGCTCATCAAGGGGGCGATCAACGCGCTGTCCAGCATCGGGCTCATGATCTTCATCATCCTCTTCATGGTCTCCGAGGTCTTCTCATTCCCCCGAAAGCTCACGGACAAGGTCAAGATGCCCGCCAGTTTCCGGCGGTCTCTCGACAACTTCAGCAGCACCACCCGGTCATACCTTTTTACCAAGGCCTGGCTGTCCGCCATCATGACGGTCGTCGTGGTGCTCATCTACTACGCTTTCGGTACGGACTTCGCCTTGCTTTGGGGATTGCTGTTCTTCGTCATGAGCTTCATTCCCAATATCGGCTTCGTACTCGCGGTGATCCCCCCGTTCTTCGTCACCCTGCTCGAATCCGGCTTCTGGCCGGCCTTTGCCGTGTTGATGCTGGTGATCGTGGCCAACACCATCGTTGACAGCGTCATCTCCCCTCATATCATGGGCAAGAGCGTGGGGCTTTCGTCTCTCATGGTCTTCCTCTCCCTGATGGTGTGGGGCTGGGCGCTGGGAGGGATCGGAGCGCTCATCGCCGTGCCTATGACCCTGATGGTGAAGCTCTTGTTCTTCGATTCCTTCGAAACCACCCGTCCCATATCGGAGTTCATGGCAAGCAGCCCGCTCGAGGAGCACCGCAAGCGCAAGCGCGAGAAGAAGGCGGCGGCTGCGGTGGGTGCAGGCGGATCCGGCGAAGGCGACTGACAGGCCGCCCACAGGAAGAAAGGAGTGCTCGTGAGCTCGGACGAAGCAACACCGGTTCCCGCCCTGCCGGAAGATCCCCATACAGAAGACCGACCTGCTGAGGAAGGCGGGCTCGTGGACACCGCCACCGACGCCGGGTCGGCGGCCGAACCGGTGAAGCGCGGCCATGGCCTCGTCGGCAGCCCGACAGGGTTGCTCCTCGCCCTAGCGGGCGTCGTCGTGATCATCTACGGCATGCGTTACGCCGCCAGCATCCTCAACCCCATACTGCTGGCGTTGTTCCTGGTGATGGGAATCAGCCCGTTCATACACTGGTTGCGTCGCAAGGGATTGCCTCCTTGGGCGACGCTGGCCGTCGTGCTCGTCTTGTTCGTCGTTATCCTTCTCCTTTTCCTTGCGATCGCGGCCGGCTCCCTCACCCAGTTGGACGACAAGCTCCCCGTGTACAAAGAGAATCTGAGCGAGATGACGGCCGACATCCAAGCCTGGTTCGCCGACCAGGGCATCGACATCAGCGGCCTCACCTCCGGCACGGCCGACCCGGACAATGCCATCGAATTCAGCGGCACGCTCATCAAGGGTGCGATCAACGCGCTGACCAACATAGGGCTCATGATCTTCATCGTCCTTTTCATGATCGGCGAAGTCTTCTCGTTCCCTCGGAAGCTCACGGACAAGGTGAAGTTGAGCCCAAATTTCCGACGGTCTCTCGACAATTTCGGCGAGACCACCCGAGGGTACCTTTTCACCAAGGCTTGGCTGGCCGCCATCATGACGGTCATCGTGGCGATCATCTACTACGTCTTCGGTACGGACTTCGCCCTGCTCTGGGCCCTGCTTTTCTTCGTCATGAGCTTCGTTCCCAACATCGGCTTCATACTTGCGGTGATCCCGCCGTTCATGGTCACGCTGCTCGAATCCGGCTTTTGGACGGCCGTCGTAGTGCTACTCCTGACGATCATCTTCAACACCATCGTGGACAGCCTGATGGGCCCTCATTTCATGAGCAGGAGTGTGGGCCTCTCGGCTCTCATGTGCTTCCTCTCTCTGATCATCTGGGGCTGGGTCCTGGGGGGGGTCGGAGCGCTGATTTCGGTTCCCATGACGCTGATGGTGAAGCTGTTGTTCTTCGACTCCTACGACAGCACGCGTCCCATATCGGAGTTCATGGCGAAGAGTCCGCTGGAGGAGCACCGCAAACGGAAGCGTCGTAGGAAGGCTGAAAAGGCCGCAGCGGAGGGATCGGGCTAGGGACGGGATATCCCCCTGCGCGGGCGGTCGCGCGACTTACTCGCCACCCGTGAAACAGTACGCGGCCCCCGGCCTCACCCAGAGGCCGGGGGCCGCGTCATTGAGCGCGCCCCTACGTATTCAGCGGTTCGGTGATCTACTCCTCGACCGGATTCTTCACCACGATGAACGCGATCAGACACAGCACGTAGACGGCAAGCATGATTATCGACCAGATCGGGTAGACGGGGATCATGAAGAACTCCGATACCGCCGCCAGTGACAGGCCGATGATGCCCACGACCCGCCCCCAGGTCTTGGCCACCATGGCAGCCATGCCCGCGAGGACAAGAAGCGCCCCGACGAGCAGCCACCACACGGCGAGGCCGGTTATGTCGACGAGCATGTAGCCGTTGTAGCCGAGGACGATCCATTCATCTCTGAACAGGCCGATGATCCCGGTTATGAACTTGAAAGCCCCCACGATCATCATCAGGATCGAACCGACCGCGTACCAACCCCTCCAGTTCATACGCACCTCTCCTTCCCTTCTCGCGTCTTCCGGACACCATCGAAGTACATTATGGGCAGCTACTCCCGCTTTGCAGGCGGGCGTAATGCAACAATTCCGCGCCCTGACTGAAAAACCTCTAGCACAATCGCGCCGCCTGACCCATAATGGGGCTGTGCCGGAGGCGACCAGTGAGAAAACGATGTGGGGAAGGGGGGCGATCGGGTTGTAGGTGCTGCCAGCGGGTCTACGAGAACGACTCGGGCGCCCTTTTTTGTTGGTGGTCGCATTTAAGGCGACAGGACAGGCACGAGAAAAACTATCCTCAAGGAGACAAGTATGGACTTATGGGACGTGATGTGGTCGATCTTCGTGTTCTTCTTCTGGTTCATGTACATCTGGATCTTCATCACGATCTTCGCCGATATCTTCCGCAGGAACGACATTCACGGCTGGTCTAAGGCCGGTTGGCTCGTCCTCCTCATCTTCATCCCGCTCATCGGGGCCTTGATCTACATGATCGCCCGGCCGAAGATGACCGAGCAGGACAAGCAGATGGTCGAAGAGGCCGAGGCGCGGCAGAAGCGCGCGGCCGGGTACTCCGCCGCCGAAGAGATCACCAAGGCGCAGGCGCTGAAGGACTCGGGCGCGATCACCGAAGAAGAGTTCCAGGAACTCAAGCGGAAGGCCATGGTCTAACGCCATCAAGGAGATCTGAGGAGGGGTCTATATGTGTTGCCTTCTAACGGTCATGACGTTCCTCGGCCCACGAGCCGCTGTGCTCATCTGGTGGCTGGTGGACTGGTCCTTCTGGGACAAGGCCTATTCCACCGCATTCTGGCCGATCGTCGGCATCATCTTTGCGCCCTGGACGACGCTCTTCTACATGATCGCCTTTAGGAGTGGCCTGGGCATCGCCGGGGGCTGGGACTATCTGCTGATCGTCATAGGAATACTGCTGGATCTGTTCTCGTACTTCGGTGGTGGGTGGAAGAACCGCAAAAGTGTGCCCGGATACGCGAAGTAACCCGACCAAACCGAAGCGCATGGAGCGACTGCAAGCAGGCCGGCCGGAAGGCCGGCCTGCTTCTCTTTCAATGGCGGACTCAGCGAGACGAGATCGGCTGACCATCACCTACGTCGGGCACGAGACGCTGCTCCTGGAGCTGGACGGGATCCGCCTCCTGACCGACCCGATGTTGCGCATGCGCTTCCCGTTGCTCCGCCGCCACGGTCCGTTCCCCGATCTCACTATCACGAAGAACCTCGACGCGGTGTTGGTCTCTCATCTTCATCTCGACCACGCGAACCCTGCTTCCCTGCAACTACTTCCGCGTGAGACGCCCCTGCTGGTACCGAGGGGAGCCCGCAGGATCCTGCGGCGTTATCGTTTCACCGACATGCGCGAGTTGGCACCGGGGGAATCCGCGCGCTTCGGCAACGTTACGGTGACGGCCACTCCCGCCCGGCACACGGGGAAGCGCTATCCCTGGGGCCACTTCGCCGAGGCGGTAGGCTACATGATCGAGGGCCCCCTGAAGGTCTATTTCGCCGGTGACACGGGGTTCTTCGACGGGCTGGCCGATCTAGCCGACGATCTGGACGTCGCGCTGCTTCCAATATGGGGGTGGGGACTAAGGCTGCCCGACGACCATCTGTCGCCTAAGACCGCAGCCGAGGCCCTGCAGCTGCTCAGGCCCAGACTGGCCATCCCCATACATTGGGGCACCTTTCTGCCTCTGGGGGCGAGCATGTTCTACGGCCACTACCTCTCCGATCCACCCCACGACTTCGTCCGCCTCGCTTCGGAGTACGCACCCGAGATCCGCACCGTCATAGTCCGGCCGGGCGAATCCATCACGCTTCCGGACTGGGACCGCGAGCCACCGGACGAGGGGCGAAAGGAGGCCCGTGCATGAGCACCGGCGATGCCCCGACTCCGAGCGGCTCGAGCCGTCAGAAGAAGGGCGGGCTCGAGGGGATTCCTGTGGTCGGGCTGGTGTGGTCCTGGTACCGAGGATACAGCCGGCGCAATGGCGCTTTGCTCAGTGCCGGCATCGCCTACTACGGGCTCTTCTCGTTGGCCCCCCTCATGCTCTTGACGCTTCAGATCACCGGTCTCTTCATAGGCGAATCTACCGCACAGCAGGAACTGAGCGAGACTCTGGAAGCATACCTGGGACCCTATCTGGCGGACTTGTTCACCAGCGTCCTCTTCGAGCTTCAGGGCCGAGGGTCCAGCACAACGCTCGCCGTGATCGGGATCCTTCTTCTCATCTACGGCGCGACCAAGCTATTTCTCAGACTGCAGGCTTCTTTCAACATGATGTGGGACATTCAGGTCCGGCCGACTCGGTTCTCGTTTCGTCGGGTTTTATCCCGGCTCTTCGCCTTCACCCTTGTCCTCGCCCCGACGGTGATCCTGGTCGTTTCCTTGGTATTGAACGCCGGCATCTCGTGGCTCGAGAGCATTACCGGCACTTCCGGACCTCTACTCGGCCTGGCCGAGACGATCATTCCATTCTTGTTGGCCTGGGGAGCCCTGATCGTCATCTTCGTCATCCTCCCCGATATCCGCATCTCCTGGCGGGATTGCTGGCTAGGGGCCCTGTTCACGGCTGCTCTCTGCGCCCTGGGCACATGGCTTTTCGGTACGTACTTGTCGTGGTCGACCACCCAGAAATATGCCGGCTCGGTAGGGGCACTCATTGCCCTCATAGTCTGGGTGGATTTCATGGCCATAATCACCCTTCTCGGAGTCAGGCTCAACAGGTTGCTCTACGACCACAGAGGAAAAGCGATACAACCCTATGAGTACGCGGCCCGCATTCGCTACTTTGCCGCCGATGGCGCGGGCCAAGCCCCGGCAGCTGACGCGGCCGGAGGCGACGAGATGGCTCCGACTCGCGAACCGACTACCGCCGGTGAGACGGCTCCGGCCGCTGAAGCGGCTCCGGTCCACGAGAAGATTCCCGTCGACGAACGGGCCGAACCCGCCCAAGAACAGCCGGACCCTGACTGAGCCGTCAGGCGTTCGCGAGAAGACTGGGGCCGGTGGGGCGAATCGCCCCACCGGCCCCAGTACATCTCAGCCCTTCTCCGCCAATACCGTGGCGCCTCTCCTCAGCTACAGAGGGTTCACGACTGGGTACGGTCCCTTGGAAATGATCAGGTAGACGGTCGAACCGGGCGCTACCGAGCTTTCCGGCGGCGGCAATTGGGCAAAGAGCTCACCTGCCGGAGCCAGAGACGTGAAGATCTCCACACTGGCTGCCACTAGACCCGCCTCTTCGAGCATCGCGGTGGCTTCCTCCAGCGACATCCCCCGAACGTCGGGGACGATGACGAACTCGGCCGGCCGGGATCCCATGGAGACCACTATTCCCACCGTTATGCCCGGCTCGGTGATGCTCCCGGCCACGGGCGCCTGCAGACCGACAACGCCCTGGGCAACGGCATCGCTATAGACGTCGACGAGAGCCACCTGGTAGCCGAGGTCTTGGAGCGCCTTGACGGCGTCGGCCTCAGCCTTGCCGACCACGTTCGGCATGGTCACCGTCTCCGGCGGCTTCGGCCCTTGGGATACGGCCATGCTCACCGCGCTACCGCGCTGCGCCGTCGCGCCGCCGGCCGGGTCCTGGCTGACCACCAGCCCCACGGCGACGGTGTCGTTGAAGGTCGCGTTCGGAACCGCCTCGAAGCCGGCATCCTCCAGAGCCTTGGCCGCATCCGCCTCGCTCTTGCCCACCACATCGGGGACAGTGGCTTCAGGGTTCTTACCCTGCGACACGATGATGTCCACCCTCGTCCCAGGCTCGGCGACGACGCCCCCTTCCGGTGATTGACTGACAACGACGCCTTCTGCTGCTTCTTCGTCGTAGGAGCCTTTGGACTGTACCTCATATCCGGCGCCGTTCAGGGCCTGGGTGGCTTCATCCTGGCTCATGCCGACGACGTTGGGGACGAGGGTCTCTTGCACGCCGGCGGATACGACCACGGTCACCTCGGAACCCGGAGCGACCATCTCACCGGCGGCAGGCGACTGATCGACGACGGTCCCCGGTTCGGCCTCGTTCTCGACGGCTACCGATTTCATCTCGAAGCCGGCTGTCCCCAAGATCTCTGTGGCCTCGTCCAGCGTGAGGCCCAGCACATCCGGAACCTCGGCCTCGGCCTTGCCGGCCACGACCACGTCCACGGCAGTCCCTCGCTCGACTTGCTCACCGGCATCCGGTCTCTGGCTGATGATCTGTCCCTCTTCGATCCCCGCAGGGATCTCGGAGGTGTATTCGATCTTGCCCAGCTCGAGATCGACCTCGCCAAGCGTTCGCACACCCTCAGAGACGGTGAGCCCCTTTAGGTCGGGAACGTCGGCAGTATTGCTCTTGTATACCCCTATGACCACGAGTCCCGCTACGATCAGGGCGAGGAATACCCCCAGAAGGATCCACAACCACAGGAGAGATCGCTTCTTCTCGGGGGGTGGCGCCGATTCAGCCGTCCAAGTCGGCTCGTGATGATCCGAGCCACCCGGATCTTGGGGCGGCGACCCGGGCGGCGAGCCGGCGGGTGGCGGCGCGACCGGTGGCGGTGGCGGGCTTTGCGAGTTAGCAGGCGGAGGCGTCTGCGGTGGAGGCCAGACTTGGCCGCCTGCCTGCCCATCCATTCCCTGCTGTTCGTCCATCCGCTGCTCCCTCCCCTGCAGTCAATTCCTCGGTCCTATGAGCGTACAAGAACAGACTCCGTGAGCGCAACAACTATTTTGGTAGTAAGAACGGTCCTGACAGGCAAAGGACGCGCCTGCCTGAAAGAGAGTTTCGCCGCTCCTGGTAACGGGTAGACCGTCTCCGGCATCACAGAGCAGGGAAAACGCCCCGCTCGGAAGTGAAAGCACATGATCAGCCGGGGGTAGACCGGGGTCATGATGATGGAAGGAGCAGTTGTGGGAGAGAACGAGTTCGGGATCATCTACGGGGCGGCCTACGGGTCTTTCGCAGACGCAAAGGAGGATTACGAAGGCATCAAAGAGCTGCATAAGGAGAAGTGGATCGGTAAGTATGAGTCCGCCCTTTTCACCAAGAACGAGGACGGGTCCGTCAAGATCCACGACACCGACGCCACCTCTCGCGGCAAAGGCCTGAAGATAGGCGTGGCCGTCGGGGCCGCCGTTGGTCTCATCTTCCCTGTCACCATCCTTGCGGGCGCCTTGGTCGGTGGAGGCGCCGGCCTCCTTGGCGGTCACCTCTCGAAGGGTCTCAAGCGCGGCGACATCAAGGAACTGGGTGATACGCTCGACACGGGCGAGGCCGGGATCGTCCTGGTGGCGATCGTTACCCCCGACGAGGGGATCGACCGCTTCCTCAAGCGGGCCGCCAAAGTCATGAAGAAACAGGTGGATGCCGACGCCGACGAGCTCAAGAAGGCCATCGACGAAGCGGTGGACGACTGAGTCTGCTAGTGTGGGGCGCACCGGCCGTCCGGCCGGTGCGCCCCGACCTGTGGCTCGACGCCGGCAGGTGAAAAGGGGAGAATCGACCTATTTGGGGGGAACACGCCAAGGTGACAAGCCAACCTCTTGACTACGTACCCATATGGGCCATCTATCCCTTGACCGTAGCGGTCCTCCTGGTGGCGATCTGGGGAGGCTACCGGTATGTGAAGGCAAAGCACCGGTCCACCGACTCGCAGTCCGATGAAGGGCTCGGCACGATCTCCGGTGCAATCCTGGGACTGCTGGCCTTCTTGCTTGCATTCGTGGTCGGTTTCGGATTCGATGTCTACGGGCAGCGTCGAGCTTTGGTGTTGGACGAGGCCAATGCGATCCGCAGCGGCTACATACGGGCCGGCTACTTGGTGGAGCCCTACCGGACTCCATCGCGAAATCTGCTGAGTGAATATGTTGATTGGCGCTTGGCCGCAGTCGACCCGGAAACACTTGCTCAGGCGAAGACCCGTTCGGAGGAAATCCAGGGGGAGCTCTGGACGATCGCAGAGGACCTCGTGAGTGTGGACAACTCGGACACCACCAGCGCCTACCTCGATTCGGTGAACGAGGTGATCACCTTGCATGCCGAACGCGTGGTCAAGGGCCTGCAGGTGCGTATCCCGCCTCTCATCCTGTTGGGCATGTTCTTGATCAGCATAATGGCAATGTTCTTGGTCGGCATGCATAGCGGCTATTCCACAAGCCGGAGCATCGTCGGTCTAGTCATGCTGACACTTGTCGTGGCGGTAGTCCTCTACCTTCTTGTGGATCTGGATCGCGCTCAAGAAGGCCTTCTTAAGGTCTCGCAGCAACCGATGATCGACCTCCAGAGCCAGTTACCCAGCCTGCCGTAGAGTGGGCTGACCGAGCGGCCGGAGCGGCGGAGCAGCCTTTGCTGGAGGGTTGTCCCCCTCGGAGCGACCTGCGAATATGATGCGTGATTCCCAACGCTCTCTGGTCGACCCGAAGGAGAAGCGCTTCATGAACGATAGCGACCACGCGGCCCCAACCGAGGGGTCAAGCGCCCGCCGAGCCTCAGTCAACAAGGCCCTATGGAAGCGTGCGGTCTTCGGCATCTGCCGTTTCATAGGGATCATCGTGATCCAGGCAGTGGCTCTTTGGCTTGCCGCTATGGTCATCCCGGGAGTAGAGCTCAAGGGCATAGGGGCTGCCGTAGCCGTCTCCATTGCCATGCTCATCGCCATGATCGTGGTGTGGACCCTCTTCATGCGCTTCCTCTTCAAGCTGACCGTGTGGACCGGTGGATTGTTCACCGTGGTCGCAAACGGCCTGATCGTGCAGGTCGTCGCGGCGATCAGCCCGAACCTCGACGTGGACAACTTCGGCTGGGCCATCCTCTTCGGGCTCGTCGAGACCGTCATCCTGACAATATTGTTGGCGATCATCTCCTACGAGGACCCGGTCACCTGGAAGAGGCTCATCTTCCGTCGGCACCGGCGGCAGATAGACCCCGGCATCGTCGGCAAGCCCGGGGTCATCTTCCTGGAGATCGATGGCCTTTCGCATGACGCGTTTGTCCGAGCTATGGCAACAGGAAAGACTAAGACCATGCACAGGTGGCTCCAATCGGGTTCCCACGTGCTCGTTCCCTGGGAGACCGATCTCTCTTCACAGACAAGCGCCTCTCAGGCCGGCCTCCTTCACGGCAACAACGGCGAGATCCCGGCCTTTCGTTGGTTCGACAAAGAGCTTGGCAAAGTCGTCGTGTCCAGCAATCTCAAGGCGCTGGGGCCGCTCGAAGAGCAGCATTCCAATGGCGACGGCCTGCTCGCCCACGGAGGGGCGGCGCGGGCCAGCATGTTCTCGGGCGACGCAGACGAGGTCATGCTGGTGGTCAGCAGGGTTCGGGAGGAGAAGGGAGAGAGTTATCGGGCCTTTTTCGCTTCTCCACTGAGCTTCACCAGAGTGGCGCTGTTGCTTTTCTGGGAGATGATGCTCGAGAGCGGGGCCAAATGGTCGCAGCAGATCCGCCACGTCGAGCCTCGTGTGGAGCGGCACTTCAAGTACACGGTCATCCGAGCCATCATGACGGTGGCATTGCGCGATCTCAGCCTGAACGGGGTGATGGGCGACATGTTGCTAGGCCGCCCCTTCTGCTACGCCACCCTTGCCGGCTACGACGAGGTGGCCCACCACTCAGGCCTCGATCGTCATGACTCCCTCACAGTGCTTCGCAAGATCGACTCCCGGTTTCACAAACTTGAGAACATAGCGGAGATCGCCCCCAGGGACTACCGGTTCGTGGTCCTCTCGGATCACGGTCAGACCCAGGGAGCGACGTTCCTGCAGCGCTACGGGATGGACCTGGAGCAGTTGGTGCGCGAATCGGTCTCTGAGGGCACCACGATAGGCGGTCCGAGCACCTACGCCGAGAGCGGCGCCGGCGCAGGCGTCGCCCCCGGACAAAGCGACTGGGAGCACACGGCTACCGTGGATGGAGCCATGAAGGAATCGGGGCTGGGCAAGAAGCGCACGGGTAGGCTTTTCCAGAGGCGACTTCGGGCGGGCGACGCGGTCCCGACCATCGTGACCGACGCCGTGGTGATGGCCTCCGGCAACCTAGGGTTGGTCTCCTTCACGGGGCCCAAGCATCGCCCGACTCTTGAGGAGATCGAGCGCGACCATCCTGATCTCGTCGCGAGGTTGACCGCCCACCCCGGTGTCGGATTCGTCATGGTGGCCACATCGGGCAACGGTGACGGCGCCATCGACACCGTGATCATCGGCAAGAACGGCCGCCACTACCTGGGCGCAGGAGCGAGCGCCGAGCGCGTCGTGGGCGAAGATCCGCTCCTACCCTACGGCCCGAACGCCGCTCGCCACCTGCGCCGGACGACCTCGTTCCGGAACTGCCCCGACATGTTGGTCATGAGCACCTACTGGGCTGAGACCGATGAGAACGCCGCCTTCGAGGAACTCGTCGGCAACCACGGAGGGCTCGGAGGCGAACAGACCCGCCCGTTCCTCTTATATCCCGCCGAATGGCAACTGGATGCAGATGAACTGATCGGCGCTGAGACGGTGTTCCGCAATCTCAAGCGCTGGGCGACGCTCACCGCCTAGGAGCGCCAGCGAGATGGGCTAGACGGCCCTGCATTCGATCGCCCGAGAGGGTTCTCTCGCTCAGGCTGACCCCTGAGCTGGAAGGCCTGAACCATCTCGGTTATGCCTCTGATCATGGCCCCGATGCCTACCCAGGCAACCAACAGCACGGCGAGCTTCCGCTGTTCACTGTAGACAATAACGGGAGCCAGCGCCAGAACCCCACCGCGCCCGGCGCCACCTCAGACTTGACATTCCACCTCCACCGCAACCGTGGATGTCACCGACGGGAGACTGGGCAAGTGCGCTACTCCCCCGCGGAACGGAACTCGAGAAGCACATCCGCGGATTTGTCCTTGATGGTCAGCGTGTCTCCGTTGACCTTGTACGCTCCCGCGGCTTGCAAGGCCGCCAGGTAAGCGGCTTCCTGTTCCATGACCGCCGGCTCACCGGCCATCTGCGTGCTTGCGAGTGGGCCGACGGAAAGCTTGCTTCCATCCGTCTCGTATGAGCCGGTGTACTGATTGACCCCGCCGTTGCCGCTGACCTTCCCATCGGCGAAGGTCGCATCCACCTTCGGAGCCGGCAGGGCGTCCTTCATAGAGCCGTCGACGGCGTACGCGGTAAGGATCCACGTGGTGCTCTCCAACTGCTCGGCCTGGTTGCGTCCGCTACACCCGGTAAGAGCGATCAACAGCAGGACAGAGAGTAGTAGGAACGCCGGCAGCGACAGCTTCATCGGTGATCTCATGAGCCCCCCTCTCAGGACACAGTGGCGCGGTCTGGACTAACTCTCCGCTGGACTGAACTCCAGCACGGCCGCGCCGGATGAATCCATGATGATGAGCGTGCCGCCGTCGATCTCATATGACGCCGCAGCTTCAAGGGCCATGAGGAAAGCGGCCTCTTGCTCCATGATCATCGCGTCACCGGCCATCTTCGTGCTGGCGAGCGGGCCGACGGAGAGCTTGTCTCCATCGACCTCGTAGGGACCGTTGTACTGGTTTATCCCGGCATTACCGCTCACCTGCCCGTCGGCGAACGTCGCGTCGGTCGTGGCGGTCACAAGCGCATCTTTCATCTTACCGTCGACGGCGTATGCGCCGAGCACCCATTTCGTGCCCTCTAGTGCTTGGCCCCCGTCGTCGCCGCAAGCGGTGACCGCCAGCAGCAGCCCGCAACAGAGAACCAGACCACCCACCAATAACGGCCTCAAAAGCGGTTTCATGACCCTCCCCCACAGTCGTGTCTTTCGTGCCCGACGATAGTAGAGCACACGACGGCCCCGGCGCGCCACCCGGCGGGGGGCACCGCCATGTTTGGCACGCCGTCCGCCGGGGCACACTAGGGCCGGAGGCAGAGCGGCAACATGCCATCTCCGTCATGTTCGATGGCGCGCCGGCGAACGACGCGCGCAAAGGAGTCGCCATGGAGTGGACCTTGTGGGATGTGCTGTGGTCGATGTTCATATTCTTCTTCTGGATCATCTACATCGTGCTCTTCGTTCGGATCTTCATTGACATCTTCCACAGGGACGACATCGGCGGTTGGGCTAAGGCGGGCTGGCTGATCTTCCTCATCTTCATACCTCTCATAGGGGCCATAGTCTACTTGGCCACGCGGCCGAAGATGACAGAGCAGGACAAGCGTGAGATGGAGGCGCTCCAGCAGCAGCAGCGGCGCCTCGAGGGCTACTCCGCCGCGGAGGAGATCGCAAAGGCCCAGGCGCTGAAGGACAGCGGTGCCATCAGCGACGAGGAGTTTCAGGAGCTCAAGCGCAAGGCCATGGTCTAGAGCTCACAGCGGTACGGCCGGCACCGCGGTGATGTGACCGGCCAGAGATGAGACGCGGGCGGGCCGGCCTTCGGGCCGGCCCGCTGCATTGCCACGTCGTATCGAGCAGTCGCCGAGAAGCTCCCGGCCGTCTAGATTCCCAGTGCTTCCTCTGCACTCTGAACGGATTCCTCGACGGTGGACGCCAAGGACGAATCTTCCTCGGAGACGCTCCCCCATTTCTTGTTCACGACCTCCGTGGCCTTGGACCGAACGCTCGAGGCCAGCTTCTGCGCCTCAGACGGCACGTCGGTCAACGAGGCGGGGATGCTCTTTCCGGTCTCCGTGGAGGAGCGCCACGCGAGTGCGACGACGATAGCCAGCAGGCTGCCTACGAACGCCGCCAAGACCAAGTAGATGAACCTCATGCTGCCTGCCTCCTTGTCGTCACCTCTGCCAATTGCGCAAATAGGACTCTGCCTCCTGCAGTACCCCATAGTACCGTAAACAACACCCGCATCTAGAAAACGGCGCCGGCCGCCCATCGAGGGCAAGGCCCGATCTGGGGATGGGTCGAGGCGCCAGACCGAGGCGTCCAGTGAAGGACTCGCGAGCGCCTAGTCGTATCTAGGGCTCGAACGCGTAGGACGAGGAACCGCCGACGCCGGGAGTCCTCCGACGTCCTGGGACTCGTTGATACAAGGGGCCAGGAGCTGCCGCGCGTTGCGTTCCAGCTGTCCCGACACCGGGCCGGCCCGAGGTATACCCGAGGTACTTGGAGGGACGATGCCCAGGTTCGCAACCCTGCTGCATGGAGGACCGGTAGATGCCGGCGAGGTCGCCCGGGTGAGGGATGTTCTCCTTTTCGAGCCCCCCGAACTCCAGAAGCGGCTGATACGTTTCGGAGCCCTGCTGATACTGGCCTCTGCCATCGCCACCTATGGCCTCCTGGGTGATTCGGTCGCCACCGTCATCGGCGCCATGATCGTGGCGCCCCTGATGCTCCCGATCATGGGCCTCGCCTTCGGCATCACCATCGGGGACCGGAAGGCCATCCTCGGCTCGATACTGGTCGGACTGGCCGGTATCGCGGCAGCCATAGCGGTGGGTTTCGTCCTCGCCCAGACGATGTCCTCGGCCTTCGACCCCACCTCGAACTCGCAGATCATGGCCCGTACTTCCCCTCGTTTGGTCGATCTGGCGGCCGCCCTCGCCACGGGGCTCGCCGGCGCGTTCGCTACGGGGCGCAAGGACATCTCCGACACGCTCCCCGGAGTGGCCATCGCCATTTCCCTGGTGCCGCCGCTGACCAATGTGGGTATCCTGCTGGCCGCCGGCCGGGCCGACCTAGCACTGGGAAGTCTCCTGCTCTTCGTAACGAACTACTTCGCCATCGTTCTCACGGGCGTGTTCGTGTTTGCGCTCCTGGGATTCCCTGGAGCCGCCCTTATCACGAAATCACTGCGCGCCCGGCGGATAGCTATCGCTCTTGTGATCATCATGGTGCTGGTGATCGCGACGCCCCTGGCCATCACCAGCAACCAGATATACCGGGACAATGCGGCCGAAAGCCGCGCGGCCGACGCCACCAAAGCCTGGATCGAGGATTCGGAGTACAGATACGTCTCGGTCACAGCCAAGGACGAAGTGGTGACGGTGGTGGTGGTCGGTGAAGGGGCCCTGCCGCCCGAGGAAGAATTGCGCGGGGAACTCACGGGCCGCCTCTACGGCATGAAGGTGCGCGTCGAAGCCCTGCCATCGCAGAGCTTTGAGTTCGAGACCGGCTGATAGAAGTAGCCGCTGACCTGCCCGTCGAGCCCGGCGCCGGCGCCGGGCGCCGGCGCGCCCTACCGCTGGCAGACCGGGCAGACGTTCACGTCGCCTCCGCCCAGTGCCAGCTTCTCGATGGTGCCACCGCACTTCGCGCAGGTCTGCCCGCCCATGCCGGGGCCCATGGCGGGCACGTAGCCACCGGGTCGACCGTACAGATCGCGCCATTGGTCTTTGCCGCCCAGCCGCAGCCGCTCGCCCACAACGAAGCGGATGGCATCGAACAACGCCGACCGCTCTTGCGGACTAAGATCGGAGGCTTTGCGCTTGGGGTGGATCCCGGCCCGGTAAAGGACGTCCTGGAAGGTGCTGTTGCTGATGCCCACCAGCACTGCATCCTTTCCGACCAGCACGGTCTTCATGGCCTTGTTGGCCGTCTCCAGCGCCGCGGAAAAGCGTTCCGGAGTGAACCCGCCCCCGACCGGATCGAGGGGATCGAGCGTCTCGGGAGCGAAATCCCGCACGACTAGGTAGTGATGGGTGAGCCCGGCGTCACAGGTAGCCGTGACACCCCCCATACTGGTGATCCTGATCGTCAAGAAGGCGCCGTCTTCGAAACCAAGCCTAAGGTGATACTTCTCGGGAGACGAGCCGTCCATCTCCCAGTAGAAGATGTCCCCCCCGTATTCAGGACTGATGACCAGATTCGATCCGTTGTCGAGCTTCATCAGTACGGTGTTCCCGCGAGAGACGACCGACTCCACCACTCCGCCCACGAGCTGCCTGTAGTCGTCCGCGTCCCGGTTCATGAAGCCGATCTCTTGAAGCCGGCCCGTATCACCAAGCGCGAAGCCGGCCACCGTCTTTCCGACTATCTCCTGTCGCATCTGACCGGCCAGGATGGCGGCCTCCGGTCCTTCTACACTCACCGCTCGTACGGCTCCTGCCATGACCTCTCCTCCCCGCCGCTTCCCTGGTCCCCGGCTTTCCGGGAAGATCGCACGTCCAGAACTAGTGTAAAGGGCCGCTCGGCCCCGCGAAAGCCGGCGGTCACCAGATCCATCGCCGCCGTCCGCCCGGCGGCGACCCTAGGGCCGGCTCCGGGCGACTAGACGGCTCACGAGGAGATCAGACGGCTCTTTACCCCCATGCTTCGGCCGGGTAGGATGAGGACGGCCCTCTCGCCGGGGCATCGCAGGCCGACGGCAGGTCGACACCGCTCGAATCGAGCGACGACCGGGCCTGAGAGGCCCAACGCACGGAGGGACGTGAAACAGCAAGTGAACCAGGACGAGCGTATGAACCAGGACGACATGAAGAAGCAGGCCGCCCAATCGGCGCTGGCATACGTTGCGGGCGGCATCATAGGAGTGGGTACGGGATCGACCGTCAACCACTTCATCGACGCGCTCGGCGGCATCAGGGACCGCATCGAGGGAGCGGTCTCGAGCTCCGAGGCATCGACCGCGCGCCTGCTCGGTTACGGGATCCCGGTCCACGACTTGAACGCCGTCATCGATGTGGCCGGCGAGTTGACTCTGTATGTCGACGGCGCCGACGAGGCGAACCCGGCACTCCAACTCATCAAGGGTGGTGGTGGCGCCCTCACCCGGGAGAAGATCGTGGCATCGGCCAGCCGACGCTTTGTCTGCATCGCCGACGAAAGCAAGTTCGTCGATGTGCTAGGGCGGTTCCCATTGCCGGTGGAGGTCATCCCCATGGCCCGAAGCTGCGTAGCGCGCGAACTGGTGCGGCTCGGTGGGTCGCCCGTTTTGCGCGGGGGCTTCGTCACCGACAACGGCAACGCGATCCTGGACGTCCACGGACTCGAGATACGAGATCCCGTAGAGTGGGAATGCCGCATCAACGATATCGCCGGGGTGGTCACCGTGGGCCTGTTCGCCATGCGCCCGGCCGACGTGCTCATCTTGGGCACCACCAGCGGCCCGCGCGTACTGGAGCCGCAGACCTAGAGGCCCCAGCGCAGAGGCGGGGACCGGCGGCTCCAGATCCAGGAGGTGCGCGACAACACGCGGCCGACGGCTCTAGGCGCCGCGAGCGCGCGGCCGCGCTCCCCCGAGAGGCGACGGACAGCCGCCGGACGAAGACGCCGCATCGCCCGGCGACGAAAGGACGGAGTGACATGAGCCGATACGTCTTCGATCCCGAGGAACTGCAAGAAGCCGCCAACCTCGGCCAAGGCCAGCCCGTGAGCCGCAGATGGGATCTCATCTATGACGACCTGCGGCAGCGCCACCCCGACCACCTTCCGAGGGGCTACAGGTGGACGTTCAATACCGCCGGAAACGTCGTCTGCCAGATCGCCCTCGTCTACGGCTCGCCCTTGGAGTACGTGGCGTTCTTCGGCACTCCTCTGGGAGCGACCGGCTTCTCCGGACGCTACCCTTGGGCGGACGTCTGGGACTTGATGGTCGCCGGCACCATGAGGACGTTCATCCCAGGGCAGTTCGAGCCCACCGTCTACCGCCCGGGTGATTCCGCCTATCTCCCGAGAGGGATGGGGAAAGGGGTTCAGTACGAGGCCCACACCTGGATGATCGACTACGCCCGCGGTCTGCCTGTGACCATGCTTCCCTTCGGCGTGCTGGCCCCATGGTTCTTCGTCGCCATGGACGGGCGTGCAGCGCGCACCCAATTGGCGGAGTACGCCCGCCTGACCCTCGCCAATCTCCGAGGCCGGTTCGCTCCCAGCACCCGGCAGTAACGCGCCGCAGAATCAGGTTGACGCCTGGACTTGGACCGGGAGCGATCCCAACTCCACCCGGGACCAGTCGAATCTTACTTGGCACTGCCGCCGCCAGCACCTTGTCATCCGAACATTTGTTCGTATATAATCGCGCTTTCTTACGAACGTATGTTCATAATAGGGCCCACATTTGGACGATAGTCTATTCATATTTTTAAATATGCAACGTTCATTGCAATGAACATATGTGACAACCCACCTGGAAACGGCCACCCCGGTGGTCATCCCGACAGTCGCCCGGACGACCACCAGGACAGCTATCCCGACGGCCGCCCCGGCGGGCGGCATGGCAGGCGCCCCAGCGGCCCCTTATCAGGCTCGAACACAGACACCCCAGATGCGCCGCTCCATCACTTCACGGTGCAGCGAATACCACCGAGCCACGACTACATCCGACGGCACGGCACCGGCCCCAAAGACGACTGGGCCCGTGGACCGGCAGACCCCGGCCCGGCCTCCCAACCAAGTAGACCGTCGAATCAAGCTGGCTCCAACACCAGCCCCGCCGAGCCGGCCGCGCCCCGCTACGGCGTGATCCACAAGTTCGGCTATACCCGTCCACTCAAGAAGCACGAGCAGCAGTCTGCCGGCGCGGGCACCTCGGCGCACGCCTCCGTAGCCACCGATACTTCCACTCCCGATATCTCACCCGCCACCATCCCCGACGCCTCCCCCAACACATCCCCCGTGGCCAGCCCCGCGGCCTCTCTCCACCCTTTCGTCCACCTCCACATGCACTCGAACTTCTCGTTCCTCGACGGCGGTAGCCGGATCGAAGAACTCGTTGCCCGCGCCGCCGAACTAGGACAGCCGGCCCTCGCCCTCACCGACCACGACGGCCTCTACGGCGCCGTTCGCTTCGCCAAGGCCTGCGCCAAACACGGCATCAAACCGATCTTTGGAGCCGAGGTACAGGTCGAGTCGTTACTCGCCACCGACCGCTCGGACAACAAGTGCGACGACCCTCACCATCTCGTCCTCCTCGCCGAGACCCGCGAGGGTTATGCCAATCTCTGCCGCCTCCTCTCCGCCGCCCACCTCGCCGATCCCAAACGTGAGCACCCGCCTCTCATACGCCTCGAGTCCTTGCGGACCCACGCCGGAGGACTCATCTGCCTCACCGGCTGTCGTCACGGGGAGGTGGGCTATCTGGTCGATGCCGGCCGCCACGCCGATGCTCTCCGCGCGCTTCTCCACCTCCGCGATATCTTCAACCCTGATCACCTTTATGTAGAGCTTCAGTACTTCGGATACGAACCTCACCAAGAGGCCCATGCCGGCCAGCATGGCTCCGCCGTCTACCGCAAGATCCCGGCCGCCGGCGGTCGCCTCCGTCATCGCCCCACCGATGACCATCCGACCGATCCACCACAGCGACCTGGGCCGCCACCGAGTCCATCACCTTCCCCTTCCCCTGCCAGTGCGCATTCAGGCGATTCAGGCCGTGCGGATTCCTCGGTGCTTACCTCACCATTCCCTCTCGGTGCTACCACCGTTACCGACTCCCATTTTGCTCTCATGCGTCACGATTGCAATGCAACTATAGTTGCAACTGATCGTCCCCGCGGGTCCGCCATACCTGTGGAAAACCCCCCGGACCCTGCACCGACAAAGCCTCGCCCCGATCTCCCTCAGGGGCAGCCGCAACGCCTCAATCCCTCAGACTATGATGTAGGGTTTCATCGAAACGGTCAACCCTGGCGTCTATCCTGCCTCACCTACTGTCTTCACCTCACTCACCTGGCCCAAGCCTGTAGCCTCCCTAGCGTCCTTACTGTAAATGCCCATTATGCTGGCGAAACCGACCATTCGGTCCATCTGATCTGCCGGGCTGCCGGCCGTGATCAGCCTCTCTCCGGGTATCCTGATGCGATACCCGGCTCACGCCATCTGCAGTCTTTAGTCTCACTTGAGAATTTAGTGTCACCATTGCTGAAGTTAGTCGATTCAAGTAGTGAAGTAAACTCAGATGAAGTACCGGGCTCTGGATTGCAAGAAGTGCACAATGCAAGAAGAATTGTATATTCAGGGGGGCAGGCAGCAGGCGGTGACTGCACCGACCTTCCAAGACCGAGCCCCTCAGATCCCCTGGCCACCACGTGGGAGATCGCCGCGCGCTGCAACGTCGACCTCGACCTCGGCACCTTCCACTTCCCGAAGGTGGACGTGCCCACAGGGCGAGACCGCCTACTCCCTCCTCGCCAAGCGTTGCTTCCGGGGCATCGCCCGCCGCTACAAGCCGGTGCCGCCCCGAGCCGTGGAGCTTCTCGAGAAGGAGCTCCGCATGATCCAGCAGATGGGATTCGCCCATTATTTCCTGGTGGTGCACGACATCGTCAGGTGGGCGCGCGCCCGGGGCGTCGCGTGCAGCGGGCGGGGCAGCGCCGGCAACTCCATCGTGTGCCACGCGCTGGATATCACCGCCAGCGAGCCTATCCGCCACAACCTGCTGTTCGAGCGGTTCCTCAACCCCAACCGCCGCGAGATGCCCGACATCGACGTGGACTTCTGTTCCTCGCGCCGGGACGAGGTGATCGAACACATCTACCAGACTTTCGGGAACGATAACGTGGCCGTGGTGGCCAACGTCAACACCATGAGCCCCCGCTCGGCGGTCCGGATCGTGGCCGAGGCCCTGGGATTCGCCCCCACCGAGATCAACGCCCTCGCCAAGCACGTGCCCCGGCACGGGGACGCCGCCCGCATCCGCGAGTACCTGGCCGGCGCCTGGCCCGAGCTGCGGGACTCGCCCCTCCAGGACGGCGCCCACGCCGCCGCCCCACGGGATGGCGCCCCGGGGCAGCCCGACGGTCGCTACGCGCGCTTCCTCGACCTGGTCGAGCGCCTCGACTCCTTCCCCATGCACCTGGGCACCCACCTGGGGGGCTTCGTCATCGCCGACCGGCCCATCACCTACTACGCCCCTCTCCAGTGGGCCGCCAAGGGAGTCGTGGTGATCCAGTTCAACAAGGACGACGTCGCCGCCCTGGGCCTGGTCAAGATGGACATCCTCGGCCTCCGCACCCACTCGGCCGTCTCGGAGACCGTCCACCTCATCCGGCAGCGCACCGGGCGCCGCATCCGGCCCTACGACCTCTCTCCCGACGACCCCGCCGCCTACGAGATCATCTAGCAACGGCGGCTCCATCGGCCTCTTCCAGCTGGAATCGGCCGGCCAGCGCAACCTCGCCAGCCGCCTGCAGGAGCGGGACTTCGACGACGTCATCGCCGCCATCGCCCTCTACCGTCCCGGACCGCTGGAGGCCGAGATGATCGGCCCCTTCATCGACCGCCGCTGGGGTCTGGAGCCGGTCCGTCTCCCCCACCCCGCCATGGCCGAGGCGGTGGCCGACACCTACGGGGTCATCCTCTACCAGGAGCAGGTGCTCCGCATCGCCCAGTCGGTGGCCGGGTTCGACCTGGCCGACGCCGACTCCCTCCGCCGGGCCATGACCCGCGACCGCAGCCGGGAGGAGATGGCCAAGATCGGCGAGACCTTCATCGGCCGCGCCGTCGCCCGGGGCGTGCCCGAGGAGGCCGCCCGCGAGGTCTTCCGCCAGCTGGAGGGCTTCGCCGCCTACGGGTTCAACAAGAGCCACTCGGTGTGCTTCGCCGTCATCAGCTACGCCACGGCCTGGCTCAAGGCCTACTACCCGGCCGAGTTCCTGTGCGCCGTGCTCAACAACTAGCCCATGGGCTTCTACACCCCGCGCACGGTGCTGAACGACGCCCGCCGCTTCGGGCTGGAGGTCCGGCCGCTGGATATCAACCTGTCGGGGCGCGGGTTCACGGTGGAGGATGCCGAGCCGCCGGATGTGTGGGCGACCGAGAGCGAGTCAGGCCTTCCCTGTGGCGCCGACAACCCTGCGGGTAACGGGGCGCAAGCCCCCTACGACCCCTTCGCCCAGGCCTGGACCGCCGAGCACGGCTGGGGTCTCACCGAGGCCGACCTGGCCGAGCTGCGGGCGGAGCAGAACGGCGAGCAGGCCTATGCCGAGGCTCTGCGGGCGGCGCTGGAGCAAGGGCACCTCGGCAACGAGCACCGTCGGGGTGGGGAAACCCAGGAGGCAAAATCTGGTCCCGTTTCGACGGGCGACGCCGCCACTCCGCCGACCAGTCTAGCACCGGGCGATGAGTCACCCCCGGACGGGGGCGCAGCCCTCGAGGCGAGGCGCCAAGCGCTCCCGCCGTCACCGGCCACTAGCGCCGGCCCCGCCGGTCTCGCCCTCCTGGCGACCTCCTCCTCCCCCGCGCGCCCCGCGCCCGCGGGGGCGTGGAGCCCGGCGCCTGCCTCGCCCCCAGCTCGCGGCATCGCCCCGGACGCCGGCCGGGCTCTGCGGGTGGGCTTCCGCTACCTCAAGCAGATGGGCGACCGCTCCCTCGACCGCATCGAGGAGGAACGCCGCCACGGCCCCTTCACCAGCTTCGAGGACTTCTACCTGCGCACCCGCATCGACTATCCCGTGGCCGAGAACCTCATCCGGGTGGGCGCCTTCGACTCCCTGGAGCCCGACCGCACCGAACTGCTCTGGCGACTGCCCCTGCTGCACGATCGCCTGGAGGCGCTGGCCGGGTCCTCCGGACAGAGGCGCGGCCAACTGCGGGCCTTCTTCTCCCCGCCCAGCCGCGCGGGACTCGAGCGCACCTGGAGCCTCGAGGACAAGGTCCGCTCCGAGCTCGAACTCCTGGGACTCACCGTGAGCTGCCATCCCCTTCCTCTCTACGAGGAGGAGCTCCGCCGGATGGGCGTGCGCATGAGCTACGAGCTTCCCGCCCTGGGAGACGAGGTGCCGGTGACGGTGGCCGGCGTCTACGAACGGGCCCAGAACCCCTGGATGCGCTCGGGGAAAAGGACGATGTTCCTCACCCTCGAGGACGCCTACGGCCTCTACGAGTGCGTGTGCTTCGAGAGCAAGCTGGCCAAGATCGCCCCGGTGGTAGCCCGAGCAAGCTACTTCCTGGTCCGAGGACGCCTGCAGAACAACCACAAGCGGGGCTTGGCCATCGTGGCCGAGGAGGTCCTGGATCTGGAGGAGGTATTGGCACGGAGAAGAGCCGGGAAGCGAGAGGCGACGCTGGCCAGCGGCGCACAGGCCGGATGCGGGGCGCGGATTACAGAGAGACTCGGCAGTCACGGCCGAGAGACACCGCCGATTCCAGACTCCGTCGACCTACGCGGACGCCGGGAGGAAGAGACCTACGGCGAGGGCACGGCCTCAGCCAAGAAGCGACCGCCGGGGGCCGGGACAACGGCCATTCCGAAGAAGGTGGGGTGAAGATCTAGAGCTCGCCCACCCATTCCAGAGGGTCGACCACCACGACTCCCGGAATCGACGCGAATCCTGCGTCTACCGTGAGGATCTCCCGAAGACCTTGGCGACGCGCGACTGCCGCGTGGACCAGGCCGCGCGCGGAAGCACCGGACCCGCTGCGCGTCCTTTCACCGAGACGCCTGGCTTCTTCGACGTCGTCGTGGGTCACGGGCATGATCCGTTTGACAGCCGCGGAGATCGCATCGAACGTGGCCTGGATCTCCTTGTGTCGGCCGAGGCTCCTGTAGCGATGAAGGACTTCCTGCAGAGTCTCAGCACTGGTGACAAGGACGGCCTTGTCGGCCGCACCCGCACGTAGGATATGGGAGCAGGGGTCTTTGAAACGACTGTCCGCTCCCATCGCATACATGAAGATGGTCGTGTCGACGTACATGCTCCGTCGACTCAGCTCTCGTACCTGGTCTCGAGTTCTCGGACGAGTTCGGCCGGGTCCTGAGGCACCGGCACGTCGAGGCTGAGCCCTCTCTCGAGCAACCGTTCGCGCCAGGAGTGCTCCTCGCTGGCCAGTTCGCGGGCGACGGCTTTGCGCACAAGTTCGGCCACGCTCAGGTCACCCGCCGCCGCCCGGCGCTCTAGTTGCTCGTAGGTCTGCCTGTCGAGCCTCAGTTCCAATCTGGCGTCGAGTCTAGCCACCGGCTCTCTCTTTGTCCGTACGACTTTCGTACTACATCGTATCATCGCTGCTTGGTCTTGTGAGGCGCGTCAGGCAAGGCACGAGGTTCTGTGAGACGTCGAGCGGGCGGTCGGCCGAGCGGCATCGATAGTACAATCAGCGCTGTGAACCCGAAGTCTCCCGGAAGGAGCACACAGATGGCCAAAGAGATCATCCTCTACAACCTCGCGCCGGGTGTGACCGACGAGCAGTTCAAGGAATACGTGGACACCGAGAAGGGCCCGTACATCGACAGTCTGCCGTCGGTGAAGAAATATGAGCTGGTCAGGATCGACAGCAGCCGTTCGGGCCTGATCCCCTTCAAGTACTGCGGGATCGTGCACCTCAACAGCCTGGACGACTTCCGCAACATAGACACCAAGACCGAGGAATACAGAGCCTTCACGGCCAAGATGAATTCCATGACCTCGGAGATCCACATCTGCTTCGGGGAGGAGATCCACTAAGGCGGCCCGGCCGGCTGGCTGGGCAAAACTGGCCCGGCCGATGAAACAAGCTCTGCGATAGAGCCCCTCCCCGAACCAGCCCACGGAGGGAGCGCGTTTCTTTAGCCCAGGACCTCCAGCACCTCGAGATCGTCGATGGTCATCTTCATGCTGTACTGGTAACCGCGATGCACCCGCACTGGCCGGAAGGCGTCTAATTCGTTGTCGGGAGCGGGAAAGAACTTGAGATCGGCTTCGCCTTCCCACACCTCTGTGCGGTCGGTATCGCTCAGGATCGACCGCACCAGCTCCCAGACCGGCGGCTTCGCCCGCCCGCTCACGGCAAGCTGGGGAAAGTAGCGCATGTTGACCACCGGACGCTTGCCCAGATAGACCGGATCGTCCGACACCTTCTCGAGCTCGATCACCGCCTCGGCCAGCCGACGTCCGTTGGCCGCCAGCGTCCCCCCGAAGCGCCCGCCTGGCTCCACCCGCGGAGCCGCCTTCGACGTCAGCGCGAAGGCCCGGGTGGTGTGGATCTCTCCTCCCTTCTTGGGCCAGCCCTGGATCCAGCCGCGGGCCATGGAGGTGTCCTTGTCGACGTACATATAGGGGCAGGTGCAGACCGCCTCGCCGCGGTAGAGGGCGTTCACGAGGAGGATGAACTCGTTGTACTGGCTGCGGGCCGGGTCGAGGTACTCGAGGCCGGTGTCGCTCGCGTATTGCCACGCGACGAAGAAGGCCACGCATCCACCGGGATCCTTGGGATCGAGCTCCAGACGAGGCGGCAGGACCGCCTGGACGGCGGCGGGCTCGGCCGCGAAGTCGACGACGAGGAGGTCGCCGGCATAGTGCCAGGGAGGCGTGCAGGTGAGCGAGGCCCGGCCTTCCGGTGAAAGGGGCACGCTGAAACCTTGGAGCGGCATGGGGGTCCTCCTAGGGGAATAACGTCGTCGGCGCCCTATTTCAGCATCTTGAGGATGTGCTTGGCAAGGGCATCGGCAATTTCCTCACGGCGGGCTCGCGGCCGCTCCTCGCAGAACACCAGGTCGAGCGTTCCCCACAGGAGCGATCGCCTGGAGGCGGGGGTGCAGTATCACTTGTCCGCTATCGTAGGTCGCAACGCCGGATGGCTATCGGGCCCGACGCCCGGAGTTACGGGGCTGCCATGCGAGATTATTCACCCGCCCGCCGCCCCCTCATTACCGGCGCGACTCAGCGGCCAGATATTCGCTCCAGCCCCTCCGCCACCGTGAGGACGCCGACACACGGTATCGCAGCCTCGAGCAGCCGGCGATCCCCGGTAACGATCACCGTCGCACGCCCTTGAAGCGCGGTTTCGACGATCGGGTCGTCCGCCGGATCACTCGCCCAGGAGGTTCGAGACGGTCCCACCGGGACCACCTCCATGAAGGTCGCCATCTCCAGAACCAGGTCCTCGGCCAGGCCTGGAGCCGTACCGAAACGCGACTGCGTGAGCACGCGCCGGAACTCGTCCAGAATGTAGAGGGAGGTCACAGCGCGGATGCGCCCATTCCGGGCGAAATCGACCAATTCCTGCGGTCGCCCGCCGAACAGCACCGCCGACAGAAGCACGTTGGTGTCGAGGACGACGCGCTCAGGCTTCGCGGTCACGGGCCTCAGTCATGGCGGCGTCGATGTCACTTTCGGTCAGGCCGCGGTCGGTCGCCTGCCTGCGCACGTCTGCCACGAGCCGGTCCCACCGAGACCCCACGGGCTCCAGCACAACGGCGGCCTCGCGTATCGACACGTTCATCTCCATATCCGGACCGAGGCCGAGGTCCATCGCGATCTCCTTGGGAATCGTCACCGTCAGGCTGTTGCCCACCCGGCGTACCTTGACCTTCATCCGCGCCTCCCTTTGTATATATCTAGTATACACGGGCGGCACGGAAGACGCCGCAGGCCAGGCGAGACTCGGCAGACCGAAACTCGCTGTAAGTCTAGCGTGTGCGCAGCCGAATCCGCCTAAGACTTTGGCAGGATATCCGGGACGTCGAAGGGACCGCCCACGCCTCGTCGTCGAGGCAGGCGGTCCCTTGAGGGGGGTCCTATGTCAGGCGCCCTACTTCGCCAGCCGCACCAGCATGGTCTTGGCGAAGGCGGCGTGGCCGCGCCCGATCCACTTGACCACATGCATGAAGGCGATCAGCACCAGCGCCCCCAGGATCACCGCGAACGGCATCCCCCACATTGGGAACCACCAGTCGTAGGTGACGCCTTCCCAGACGAAGGTCTGGTCTCCGAGCCATCCAGCCCACGCCCAGAGTGGGCTCGTGATCAGGCTGAGCCCCACGGCGATCCCGGTCACCGCGATTGTGAAGTAGATGACGCCCAGGGGCAGCATCAGGACCATGTAGAGCATGGAGAGCCAGGTCCGGCCGTCCTTCACCCAGAACCAGATCCGCTGAAAGAAGCCGGCATTTGGGGGTTCGGCCCGGGGCCTGCGCGGCATGCGCGTCCCCAGGAGCACCTCCACGACCCTGCCTTCGAACAGCGCCATCCCGCGCACGATGCCCAGGACCAGGAGGAACAGCGGCACGCCGATGATGAGTATCAGCAGTCCCCCGGCCGTCGAGACCCCGGTGACCACGATGGTGAAGTAGGCGATGCCCGTACCCAGCGCGATGATCATGTAGACGAGCGCTTTGTAGACCGCCGGGTCGATGAACACTCCGAAGATCTGCCGCCAGACGCTGGGCTGCGCCTCTCCCCCGACCGCGGCAGAGGCGCCGGCCGCAGCCAGGCCGGCCTGGACGCCGGTCGGCAGAGGCGCGACGGGAGCGGGGGGGGCGGTGGGCAACACTGGAGCGATGGGGGCGACGGGAGAGACCGGTGGCGCCGGGGGCGCCCCGGCCGTCGTCCCAGCAGCCACGCCGGCTCCGGCCGCCACCGCGGCGACCTCACCCGCGATCGGTGCCGCTTCCACGGCGGATGTCTCGCGGATAGCCGTCACCTCGGCCTCAGCCTCAATCGGAACCGTCGTTGCCACCCCGGCCACTGCCGAGGTGTCGATCACCGCGCCGACCTCAGCCCCCGCCTCGCCCGCGGGCGGTTGGGCGACTACAGGCGCTGCCTCAATAGCGGGCATCGCCTCGACCACAGGTTGGGCGACAGGCGCAGCCAGTTCGCCGATCGCAAGCGGTGCGGCTGGTCCTGCCGCGGCCGCCCCGCCCAACGGCATCCCCAGATACGCCGCCGCCACTTCCTCCGGCGACCCATATCCTTCGGCCACGGTCGCAAACTCGCCTCCCGCCGCCATCTCCGCCTGCATGTATTCCTCGGCGTCGAAGAGGGCGTCCTGCACCAGCGCCGGATCCGCCCCGGCGGAACTCAACGACGCCTGGAGCTCCCTCAGATAAGTGTCTATGTCATGAGCCACGATGTCCCCCTAGAACGGAGTCGACGAATTCACGAGTCCGGATCCACGATTCCTGCCACAGGCCGACAGCTCGCCGACCCTCCTCGGTCACCTGGTAGTAGCGGCGGGGCGGACCCGTCACCGATGGCTCCACCTCGCTCGTGAGCAGCCCCCCGACCTCGAGCGACCGCAGCACAGGGTAGAGCGTCCCCTGTTTGACCGACAGTCCCCCGCCGAAGCCTCCAAGCTCCTTGGCGATCTGATAACCGTACAGCGGCCTATCCGCGTGTGCGAGCAGCGCCAGGAGAGCGAGCGACACGATGCCCGAACTCAGCTCCTTCTGGAACTTCCGCATGCTGGCGGACACGACCTCCGACGTATCCTGATTGAACTCTTGAGTTGCTGGTCTATCTGTCATTCAGTCCCGCCTCCGATCGTTCCGGACCGGTCAGCCGCCGGCAGGCCGGCGAGCCGCTGGTGTCGTTGACGAGCTCTTCGAGGCCCCCCACAAGGGGGAACCCGTCGCTTGTCATGACCCCATTATAGTACTAAGTTAATAATAGTCAAGAGCTCGGAGTAGCGGCTGTGGATAGGGGAAGACCCGTGGGCAAGATCTGGTGCTGTTGGGACAGGAGAGGCGGGGAACCGGGGGTGACTCTGGGACGAGGCGGCTGAGTCACCCGAGCGACAGCGAGGTTGTCAGCAGCTGCGGGCATCCCCAAGAGGCCGGTCAAGGTGCTCTACTCGCGCATCGGCCCGCAATTGGCAACCAGGGCGGCGTTTCACAACGACTTCGCCCCCGCTCGCTCCAACGCTCCATAGTTTGCATCGAAAGCGGGCCCACCGTCCGGCACGAACAAGACTGATCCATCGCGCCCGCGAGTGAGCAGAACTCGGTAGCTGTTCAGCCTCAACTTGTGCGGGTCTCGGGCGTGTGATCGGCGCTGAGGTGAACTCTGCCAGGCTCGCCCGTCCCAGCGAAGGTCGGCGCCCCAGCCGACAATCGGCAGATCGAGCTCCAGACCCTGACACTGGAATTCGGTCGCGGCCGAATTAAGCTGGCAGCAGGAGCCGAGCGATTCGGGATCATCGTAGTACCAGGGGCCTACCCTCATCCGCTGGGTGCTGTAGAAGTCGGTGGGGATTCCAAAAGGATTCAGGCGTGCTTTGGACGAGCCCAGAAACCCATATCGCTTATCCTGCTCGACGCGGTACCTCTCTCGTGCGTAGCCGGTCGCTCGCTGCAAGTCCCTCGTGATGTAGAGCCGATAGCCCTGCTTCGCCATCTTCTCCGAGAGCGTCGCCGCGTCGTCCAGCCTGCCGCCGAGTAGGTCCTGCACCCAGCTCTGGACATCCTCAGCCAGGTGGGAGCGAAGCGATGTGTCCAGGTCCAGTGTCTCGCTCTCGTCGAGCCGACTTGCCGCCGTGAACAAACCCGCGATCTTGCTCGGGCAGTGCACGATCCAGTGGTCGCGGCTGTTCCTGATGGCATCGTTCCACTGACCGAGACCGGCTTCTTCACCCAGGTAGATCTCCTGACCCTCCCCTATAAGACCCACCATCAACGCCCAGGACCGCTTTCGCGAGCCAATCAGCAGGAAGTCCTCGGGTTCGGAGAGATTGTGCCCCCTCTTCTCGTAGACTCGCTCAGCGTCCCACGCCCGCTGAGCCTCGTCATACACCCAGACGTGCTCCTCAGGCGTGCGAGCGCTGGTCCCTCCATACTGTTTGAGGAAGCCATGGACATCCTGCACGAACACCTTGCTCCGAAGAGCGTACTGGAGGACCTCCACGAGCGGGCCATTGCCAGACAGAAAGACGGCCGAACGTTTGCTTCCCATGTCTCCAAAATGGTTCTCGTAGACGAACTGCAGACCCACCAGGGTCTTCCCCGAGCCCGGGACTCCGGTGATCAGAGCAAGATGTAGCTCTTGAGCGTTGCGCGCCTTATGCGCCGCCGCGACCAGCGTGGCTATGGTCTCCGGGATGCCGGCGCTTTGCGCCTTGCGGATCTGGGGCAACGGTTCGTGCTCGAAGATCCGACGCGCGGCGCTCACCAGGGAGGGCAACGGTGAATAGTCGGCGTCGATCCAAGCCTCCGCTTCAACTGGCTCATCTGGCGCTCGCTGCTCCAAGGTGACAATCGCTTCCTTCAGGCCCTGGGGATTGACCACGGTGACGTCCCTCAGTTGACGCTTCGCCTCCCTACCGCGGGTCAGCACCAGTACGGGATCAACCAGCTTGTCGTGAGAAGCCGCGTGGTAATGACGAAGATCGCGCGCGTATGCGGCAACCTGGTCCACGTGCGCTTGCAGAAGAGTGCCGGACTCTTTGAACTCGAGCACCATGACCTGAGACCCGGTGAGGATCACCATATCTGGACGGCGGCCGCGTTCTCGCGGCAGTTCATACTCGAATACGACCGCCCAGTTCTTTGCCCTCGGATTAGATGCGACGGCCCCGCTGAGCACCGCAGTCATTATTGTGAACTCACCCCGCCAGGCTTCCATCTGGCCGCCGTCTGGCTGCATACCCATCACTCGCAGGTGGCGGGCGCGAAGCGAAGCCAGCAGGTCGGACTGCGGCAGCTCCAGGAAATCGGAGACCGTGCCATGCCAGCCACAAGCAGCCGTTCCGAAGCCAGCGACCGCACCATCTGAAGCCATAATCGCCACAATGCACCCTGCCCTAAGCAAGACAAGACGTTCTCGGTACCTCTTCCGCCTGCTGGGTTCACAAGAGCCTGTTCATCCTACAACTTCGTTTGGATAGACAGAAGATCAATTGGAGTCACAACAGCTCGAAAAAATCTCCGTAATCGGCTAACCGTGGCCCTGGACTCACCCCGGAGGCGGACTGGCGTCAGACCGGCGAGATGGAGGTACTCCCAGAAACGGTTACCCGGCCCGGCGTAGTAGTGCCCTCGAGCCGCTGAAGCTTTGCCCGCAGCCGTGCCGCAGATCACCAAGGGCAGACCGGGAACCAGGCAGTCGGGGAAGATCAAGATCTACTGATCTAGGTGACGACCTGATTGCTGAGGATGGCGGCGACACGCCCCAGATCGAGGTCGAGCCGTTCCGGGCTGACGAGGCATTCGCCCGTTTCCATATAGATGCCCACTCGCACCCGTTTGCTCTTGACCTGGACCCAGGTGGCCGACACCAAGGGGAACCTCCGTCCTCGGGCCCCGCCGAGGCCCCCGTCCAAACAAGATCTGAGATCCTCCTTACGGAGATCGATGCCCTGCGGCACTTCGACTTCCCCGGCCAAACCGCTGGCGGTACCCGCACCCAAGAGGTTGCCCTGCCGATCGACAAGAGCCACGCCGAATACAGGTTCGGTGGTGCGTCTGGTCCAGCCCGACGCAGACGGCGAGGCAGATGGCTGAACCACGTGCGTCTCGACGACCCGCCCATCCATGAGGAGACCCCCACCTCTGTACCGTGAGTTTCGAATTGCCGTGCGGAGCTTGCTGCCTTGCGGAGCTTGCGGAGGATGGTGTTGACGAGGGAGATGGACTTCGGGGTTGGATCGAGAGTTGCCGAATCTAGGGTGCGCCGTGCCCTGCAGCGGGGCTCAGGCTGGCTGCTACCGAGGGTATTTCTTCACGTCCTACGACGACGATCGTCTTGTGTGAACCATGGCAGTTCGGGTCCGATGGCGCAAGAGGTCCCCACACAGAATCGCCGCAATTTGCTTCAGAAACATGGGTAGGCCTAGTAGCCCCCGGCTTCGGCGAAGCAATCCGACCAAGGATTGGTTCTGGCGGCTTCGCCCCGCCCACCCCGCGGCCAGGCTGACCGCCGGCGCCTCCGCCCCACCCGGTCCAGACAGCGCCAGATCTTACCCGCACCCGTGGCACCACCCCGGCCGCGCCGTCGCGCCCGTCCCTGTCGCCAAGTCGCCACGTCACCCGTATAACGAACTCTTGACTATTATCAACTTAATACTATACTTGATTTGCTAGCAAGCGCAGGCTGCGAATGGTTTGGACTGGGTACCAAAACACGAATCAGGCAACAGGAGGCAACGAATGCGAACTCTTCGAAACGTCTTCCGGCGCAAGCTGAGGGTCCTGCTGACCATCTTTGGCATCACTATCGGGGTGCTGGCCCTGGTGGTCATGGGCAGCATGGCCGAGAAGATCAACATGCTCGTTTCGGGCGGCACCGAGTACTACTCCGACAAGGTCACCGTGCAGGCCGAGGGCACCTCCCTGTTCACGGACGCGCCGCTCTCTCTAGAGAAGTACGACGCCATAAAGAGCGTGCCCGGGGTGGCCGAGGTCTCGGGCAGCATCGACACATTGCTCGACACCGAGACCTCCGTTTCCTTCGGTATGCCCCCGATGATCTCCGGCAGCGACCTGCGTGGACAGGATCTGGAGAGCTTCGAGATGAGCTACACCGAGGGGCGGGCGCTGACCCCTGACGACATGAGGTCGGTAGCGGTGGGCTCCGATCTGGTCGATAAGCTCGGTGCCGAGGTGGGCGGCACCGTCACTGTGCGAGGCGAGCAGTTCACCGTAGTCGGGATACTCGACAAGACCCTCACCGCCCCGGACACCTCGGTCTACATGACCCTCCCCGACGCGCAGAGGCTTTTCGTGCAAGACCTGCCCGAAGTGATCCGCGGCCAGGTGGACCAGAGCGATCTGGTCACCTCCTTCGTGGTCTACCCCACTCCGGGCACCGATCCGGAGAAGCTGGCCTCAACCATCAATGAGGCCGTCCCTGGAGTACTGGCCACCGGTCCGCAGGCGTTCCAAGACCAGGTGGCGAGCGCGATGGGGATATTCAACGCCATCCTTTACGGCATCGCGATCATCGCCCTCTTCGTGGGCGGGCTCTCTGTCATAAACACCATGACGATGTCGGTGAACGAGCGCACCCGCGAGATCGGGGTACGCAAGGCCATCGGCGCTTCCGACGGCCAGATCGTGGGACAGTTCTTGAGCGAGTCCGGGTTCATCGGTTTGATCGGGGGAATCTCGGGCCTGTTCCTGGGGTGGCTGGCGGTGACCGTGACCGACAAGCTGCTCGAGCCCCGCAACCTGGATCTGTTCCTGGTCACTCCCAGGCTGGCCATCGGAGCGGTCGCCTTCGCGGTGCTCCTGGGTCTGGTGAGCGGGCTTTATCCTTCCCTGCACGCGGCCCGGCTACAGCCGGTCCTCGCACTTCGTTACGAATAGGAGAGAACGATGCACGAGACGACAAGCACCATCCCCCGCGACGAGACCGTGGAGGGGCACGAGAACACGGATCCGCGCATCGCCGGTGATCAAGCCTACATCGACGAGATCTTGGACAGCTGCTGGAGCACCGATCCTGAGACGACCGGGGCGACCGAACGCTCCTCGTCGAGGCGCGCGGTGAAGACGCTCATCCGCGGGGTGGGTATCCGCAAACGCTACGTGATGGGTGAAGACAACTACGTCGACGCCCTCCAGGACGCCTCGCTCGAGATCGGGGAGGGCGAGATGGTGGGGGTCATGGGTCCGTCGGGTTCCGGGAAGTCCACGCTGCTCCACATACTCGGCTGCCTCGATTCCGTTGATTCGGGCGAGGTGTGGCTCGACGGACGCCGAGTGGACAGCCTGAGCCGGCGCGATCTGGCCCGGCTGAGGCGGAACGAGGTGGGCTTCATCTTCCAGACCTTCAATCTGGTGGCAAGCTTAACCGCTCTCGAGAACGTCATGCTGGCGGCCGAGTACGCCGGGAGAGGGAGGCGCGAAGCCCGCGAAGCGGCGCGGAGCGCGCTGGCTCAGGTGGGCCTGGCCGACCGGGAGGACCACCGGCCGACCGAGCTGTCCGGCGGCCAACAGCAGCGGGTGGCGATCGCCCGGGCCCTGGTGAACGGCCCCAAGGTCATCTTCGGCGATGAGCCCACCGGTAACCTGGACTCCGCCAGTTCGGCCGAGATCGTTCAGATGATGCACCGGATCAACCGCGACACGGGCACGACGTTCGTGCTGGTCACCCACGATGCCCGCGTCGCGGCGACCTGCGACCGGGTGTTCCAGATGTTGGACGGCCGGGTGACTAACGGGCACCGGGCAGAGTAGGCACGCGCCGGCCGCGTCGGCCGGCGAACACCGGACCCCCCTGCCACGCCGGGGCGCGGACGCCGAAGGAGTCCGCGCCCCGGCTTCAGCGTTCAGACGGGGCATTGCACACCCCGACGAAGCGGCGGACAATGGCTTTGCCGTACACACTGCCACGAAAGCGCCACCACCATGTCCACTACCCCAGACGAACTCTCCGCGGCCCGCGAACGGATCGCAACTGCCTACGACCCGCTTCTGTTGGAAGATGCCGGCCATCGGCTGGCTGAGCTCCTGGCTGCCCACCTGGCGCGGGTGGAGCGCTCGGAAGGTGCTGTGCTGCCCTGGGTAGAACCTCTGGAGGGAGTCCGTGAGGCCGCGGCGCTGCTGCGCGCGGCGCCCGGCGTCCACAAGCCCGCCAGCGGGGCCGGCGGCACCGAACCCATCATGCCGAATCTGCCGGGTGCCTACTCCGTCACGACGGATCCGCCGGGGACCGACCTCACGGCCGAGTTCGCCCGGCTCGTGAAGACCATGCTCGACCGGGGTCTCAACCTGCACAACCCCCGGTACATCGGGCACCAGGTGGCGGCGTCTGTGCCAATCGCCGGGTTGTTCGACGCCGTGGGCTCAGTTACCAATCAGTCGACGGCAATCTACGAGATGGGGCCGTGGTCGACCGCCGTCGAGCAGGCCATGATCGGGGAATTGGGAACGGCAATCGGCTGGGAACCCGGGACCTTCGCCGGCGCGGTGACGCACGGTGGATCGCTCGCCAACCTCACCGCCCTGCTGACCGCGCGCAACGTTGCTCTGGGCGACGTCTGGGAGCGCGGCATGACGCAAGACGGGCCCTGCCCCGTACTCCTGGCCCACGCCGACGCGCACTACAGCGTGGCTCGGGCCGCGGGCATCCTGGGTCTGGGTAGCCGGCAGATCGTGCGCGTGGGCCTGGACGAGCAGGGCGCATGGACCCACGGCTGCTGGACGAAGAACTGACCCATCTCCGCGCGCAAGGCCATCCGATAGTGGCGGTCACAGCCTGTGCCTGCGCCACCCCCACCGGCGCGTTCGACCAACTTGAAGAGATCGCCGCCGTGTGCCGCCGGCACGGAGTCTGGCTGCACGTCGACGCCGCGCACGGAGGCGCGGCCGTGCTCAGCGACCGGTACCGCCACTTGGTGGCCGGGCTCGAGCAGGCAGACAGCGTCGCCTGGGACGCGCACAAGATGCTCTTCGTCCCGCCCTTTGCGCCTTCGTGTTCTACCGCGACAGGCGCCACGCTTTCGCCGCCTTCAGCCAGGACGCGCCTTACTTGTTCGACCCCGCCGCACCCGGCCTGGCCGACTACGACAGCAGCATGAAGACGGTGGAGTGCACCAAGCGGGCGGCGGCCTTCGGGCTCTGGGGAGTGTGGTCGTTGTTCGGCCGTCAACTGTTCGCCGACATGGTCGACGTTACCTTCTCCCTCGGCCGCACTTTCTACGAGAAGCTACTGGCGGCGGGGGATTTCGTCCCTCTGCACGAGCCCCAGTGCAATATCGTGGTCTTCCGCCACATCCCGGCCGAACTACGCGATGCTCCCGCCGAGCGTGTGGGCGAGTTCCAGCTCGAGCTGCGGCGCCGGATCATCGAGTCGGGGGAGTTCTACATCGTCCCCTTCAAGCGCGACGGCGTGGGCGCCCTCCGCGTGACCATCATCAACCCACTCACCACACCGGCGCACCTCGACCAGTTGATGGACGCTCTGCGCCGCCAGGGACGCCAGCTGCTCGACGGTTGACGCCCACCCTGCGACCAGACTGATGGTCTGCGCGCGTTCCTAATCCCGAGAGGCGACCGGGCTCGGACCGAAGCGGCGCACCGCGCGAGCGTGCGCCCGGGTAGCCTCGACCTCACGATCCCGAGGAGTAGCCGACGTCACCAGTGTGCTCAGCAGGACCCGGGAGGCATCGGCTACGACGTCGACGGCCCGGTCGAAGGCCTGCTCGTTGGCCACCGACGGCTTTGCGAACCCGCTGATCTTCCGCACAGGCCCACACAAGACTCCGGAGAAACTCCAGGGATTGGTATCATAAAGGTAACTAAATGGTATATACTGCGGACATGAGTTCGATACTCATCAAAGACATTCCCGCCGAGCTGCACGAACGACTGCGGGAGGCCGCTGCGCGCGACCACCGTTCCATGAACAAAGAGGTAGTCGCGTTGCTCGAGGCGGCTCTTGCGGCCCGTCCCCCAGAACTGCCACGACCCATCCAAGCCGCGTTTCCCCTGACCGATGGCTGGTTGGAGCGAGCGGTCACCGAGGGTCGCACCTAGGCGCCAGGACCGATGCTAGTAGTCGATACGAACGTCGTCGCCTACCTCCTGGTGGAGGGCGAGAAGACGGCCCAAGCCCGCGGTCTCTGGGCCACAGATCCAGACTGGCGTGCTCCGCGGCTTCTGTCCTACGAACTTGCAAACGTGTTCTGCCAACTGATCGGGCAGCAGGCCATCAGCTTCGAGGAAGGGGTGGCCGGCCTTGACATCGGTCTTGGGCTCGTGCGCGCCGTAGACAGGAACCCAGCGCACGCCCGGGTCCTCGAGATCGCCTCGAGCTTGACGATCAGCGCCTACGATGCCTGCTATCTGGCGACGGCCGAGGCGATGGGCTCTCCACTCGTCACTGAGGATGCCCGTCTTCTCCGCCTGGCCCCCCAAATAGCGCGATCCCTGGAGTCATTCCAGCCATAGGGGCCGTTTCTGCGGTCGACGCCGTTCGCTCGTGATTGCCTTGCTGCAGGCGCTCCCTCAAACCCAGAGCCTGGCACCGGCGCAGCTCTGCCCGCGGAATCCTCCCCTACCGGCCGTCCCCCTACCCGACCAGTAACATGGGCGTCTTCTTGACCAGGTGGATGACGTTCTCGGTCACGCTACCGAACACCATCCGGCTGAGTCCGGTGTGACCACGTGTCGCCATGGAGATCAGCTGGGCCGGATTGTCCTTGAGGAACTGTATGATGGTCGTCGCGGGTTCGCCTATCAGCATGACGCTGCGGGCATCGAGACCCGCTTCCCGTATCGATCCCGCGATCCCGTCGAGGTAGGCCTTCATCCGCGCCCGGTGCTCCTCCTGCTCCTGCAGAGCCGAGCGAGTCAAACGTATGTAGTCGACGTCTTCCACGTGGACCAGGACCAGCTCCGACTGTTCGCCTCTCTGCTTGGCGACGGCGATAGCATGAGGCAGCACAGCTTCCGACTGTTTGGTGCCGCTCAAGGGGATGACCTGGGTCCTCTTTGGCAGCATGTCGAGGATGACTTCTTCGCGGAGCTGGGATGGGACCAGCCAGATAGGAGCATTCGAGGCGTGGATGACCTTGGAGGCGACGCTTCCGAGATCCCATGATCCGATGCCAGATCTCCCATGAGTGGACATCATCACGAGATCTATGTCATGTCCATCGACATACCTGAGGATCTCTTCGGCCGGGTTCCCTACCACCACGTTGCCCTGGGCACGGATGCATTCGGTCAGGGCCTCGCCGCCGTATCTCGAGCTTATCTCCTGGGCTCTCGCGCACATGATCTCTGCCTGGTGTTCCATGTAGGCTTTGCGCATCGGTAGCTGTTCGGCCTCGTGTGGATCACAAACGTGCAACAGCTCCAGGTCGATGCCCAGTCTTCCGGAGAGCTCTTGAGCGTACTTGAGAACCACCTCCGCCAACTCCGAGCCATCCAGCAGAACCAACATTGTCTTATACACGGCAAGGCCTCCCGACAACCCGAGGATTCGACTGCATCCGTTGGCCCACACCTACATCGTACAGCTTTTGCCGTCCAGATGGCGGAGAGCCATTAGCCTGTGGACGTGGTCCACTCAGGTCTCGAGCATCCGGAGGATCGTCCGCCACGCCGGCCAGCTGTCAGTCGACGTGAAAGGGATGCCGCTTCATTCGACAACTTGGAATTCGCAGAAGACCGACCCTCACTTCTCGCGTCTACAATCATTGAGCAACCGGAGACATACTTTGCTGAGTAGACTCACCCCCATCGCAAGCGACCTCTCATCGATGTCAAACGAAGAGGTGTGATGGCCTCCCGCGAGGTCACTACCGATGATAATGAACGCACCATGGCCGCCCGTCTTTGCTACTTCTGCAAGGAACACGTTTCCATCCTCGGCCACCCTGGACTCTACCCAGTCTCTCGCCTCTGTCAGCTCCGGCATCCCTTCTGCGCAATCCTTGATAACGTTCGCCAGGGTGGAAGATTGCGATGAGATCGGCGCTCTCCCTATCAATCGCTGCTCGGCAACGACACCCCATGTTTCCGCGGAGCCCTTGATCACCTGCCGCACTCGATCGGTGGCATAGTCATGGATCTCGTTCTTGTCCGCCCAGTATCCGAGTTCGATGGTCGCCTTGCCGGGAATGATCACCTGGGATTCCCCAGCCCTGAGAACCCCAACATTCAGGCTGAACCAACCGTCGCTATGCGAACCGATGCCGTGCAGAGCAAGTGAAGCTGAAGCAGCGGCAAGAAGAGCATTCTTGCCGCTCTGCGGTTCGTTGCTCGCGTGGGCCTCGGCTCCGAAGAAGTCAACCGCATACTCCAGGAAATCAGAGACAAGGCCGGCAGTCCTGAACTCACCGAACCCGGGCTCGGGAAACCTGTGGAAATCCCTTCGCAGGCTGACGAGGTCCTGAGTGCAGAATCCCGTGCTCCCAGCATGCTTCATGGTTTCCGTTCCCCCTTTTCTCCGCTTCGGCCAGCGAGGACGCGAGCGCGGCCGTCTAACCTACCAGCCCAGCGTCGTACACCAGCCTCCCGCCGACCACGGTAGCCAGATTGGTGATGGTGTGGATCTCCTCCGCCGGGACTGAAAGGATGTCGCGATCGAGCACACAGAAGTCCGCCAGCTTGCCCGGCTCGAGCGAGCCCTTGCGCTTTTCCATGTGGTCCTGCCAGGCTCCGCCCATGGTGTACAACCGGATTGCTTCCTGGACGGTGATCGCCTGCTTGGCCCCACGGACCGTCCCCGAGGCCTTGGACTTCCTGAGAACGGCCGCCTCCACTCCCTGCAGCCAATCGGGGCTGGTGACCGGCGCGTCCGACGATAAGCTGACGTGCACTCCTGCGTCCAGCAGTGTCCGCAGCGGGAACTGCCACTCCGAGCGCTTGAGACCGAGGGCCTTGTCCATGTCGTCGGAGAACACCCATTTCAGGATCGTCTGAGCGCCCACACCGATGTTGTTCGCGGCCACGCGCTGGATGTCTTTCTCGGTGATGAGGTCGCAATGGAGCAGGTAGTGCCGTAGCTCTTGGGAGTCCTGCTCCTGAGCCCCCAGGAAGGCGTCGATGCAGGCCTCGATCGCTCTGTCCCCCACGGCGTGGATGGCGCACTGGAAGCCGTTCTTGTGAGCGTAGGCCACCATCTTGAGGAGCTCGTCGTAGCGCTCCTTTTCGGTCGCCCCGGGCATCACCAGGCCACCGTTGCCGCCGTCCGGATAGTCCTCGTGCAGCCAGGCCGTCTTGGTCTGGGGGACGCCGTCGGCGAACAGCTTGATCCCCCCGATCTTGAGCCACTCGTCGCCGAAGCCGGTGTGGATACCCACCACCGGTATGCTCTTCTCGAAGTCCGCGAGGGATATGGCCCCGTACGTCCCGAAGAGGTAGAGGATGTTCATCCGCACCGTCAACGCGCCCTCGTTGTGCAGGTCGTTGTACACGCTGATGCACTCGTTATCCAGAAGCCCCCCCTGGAAGCCGCTACCGCCGGGCCCCAAGGCCGCGTCGGTGGTGCTGGTGATGCCCCGGGAGTTCAGGTCCTGCATCATGGCCAGGATGGCGTTCCGCTTGTCCTGCCTGGTCCACTGCGGTACCACCCGCATGACCAGGCCTTCGGCCGGCAACTCGAGCAACATGCCCGTGGCCTCCCCGGTGGCGGGGTCCTTGACTATCTCGGACCCCGGCTCGGTCTGTGTGTGCCGGTCGATGCCGGCCAATTCCAGGGCGCGGGTGTTGGCGACCAGCTCGTGCTGGGTGAACGAGACCAGGTACACCGGGTTATGGGGAGCGACCTCGTCCAGGTCCCAGCGGGTCAGATGGCGGGAGGAATCGGCCAGACACTCGGCGAGATAGCCCTGGTCCCATCCGGCACCCCTTATCCACTCGCCCGGCTTCAGAGTCGCCGCCTTGGCCTTGACCGCCGCTTTGATGTCTTCTATCGACTTGACCGCAGGGTAGCCGCAGTTCACGGTCAGCGGAGGCCGAATCCCCCCAAACAAGGCGGCGTGCATATGGCAGTCATTGATCCCCGGAAGGACGGTCTTCCCCCCTAGGTCGACCTTCTGGGTCGCGGGGCCTGCCAGCACCTCGATCTCGGCGTCGGAGCCGACTGCAAGGATCTTGCCGTCCTTGACCGCCATAGCAGAGACGGTCGAATCCTTGGCGTCGACGGTGACTATCTTCCCGTTAACGTAGATAGAATCTGCGGCACAAACGGTCATTTTCGAGGTCTCCCTTCTCGAGCCCTTCGGCTGGCTAGGCGGCGAGCAACTCTTTCCGTCGGTCTCAGGCGAGGTATCCGCCATCTTCGATGAGGATCTGTCCGGTGACGAAGCTCGAGGCGTCGGAAGCCAACCACACCGCGAGCCCCTTCATCTCTTCCGGCATGCCACACCGCCCGAGAGGCAGCAACCGCGCGATGGTCCTTTCCACCTCTTCCACTTCGTCGGCCGGTGTCAGCGGAGTCCGGTGATAGCCCGGACAGATAGTGTTCACCCGTATCCCATAGGAACCATACTGCCTGGCGGCCGCCTTGGTCAGCATGATCAGCCCTGCCTTGGCCACCGCGTACGCGGTCTGCGTGTAGACCCACCTATCCTGCGCCAGAGGCCACATCCCGCCCACCGAAGATGTGGTGATGAAGCTCCCTCGGCCCCCCTCCATCATGACCGGGAACACAGCCTTCATCTGCAGGAACACTGCCCTCAGGTCCGCGTCCATCACGTCATCCCAATCCTCGACGGGCTTCTCGTGGATGAGCACGAAGCTCTTCTCCCGGATCCCGGCGTTGGCGAAGAACACGTCGATGCGACCGAACTCATCGGTGACCCTTCGCACCATTGCTTCGATGTCGTCCCACTGCGTCACGTCGGCCGCTACCGCAAGGTTGCGGTGGCCATACCCGGCTATCGCCTCCAGCGTCCCTTGCAGCCTCTCGGTCGACCGCCCGACACACGCCACGTTCGCGCCATACTGGGCCACGGCTTCGCAGATGGTACGGCCCAGGCCAGAACTGCCTCCCGTCACCACAGCCACCCTGTCGGTCAGATCGAAAATGGGCCTATCACCGGCCGAGCGCACGCTCCATCCCCCCCTCTACAGATGATGCTTAGTGTCCTCGCCGCGCCCTTTTCGAGGCTAGACGCCCAGATAGGCCTTGCGCACGTGCTCGGTGTGCATGAGCTCTTCGGCCGATCCTTCTACCTCGATGTTGCCGGTCTCGAGCACGTAGGCCCTCTTCGCCAGCTTGAGCGCCAGTCGCGAGTTCTGCTCCACCAGCAGTACGGTCGTTCCCGTCTCGTTTATCTCCCGGACGATCTTCGCGATCTCGGTCACCATGAGCGGCGACAGACCCATGGAGGGCTCATCCAAGAGCAGAAGGCGAGGCCCGCACATGACAGCCGTGGCTATCGCGAGCATCTGCTGCTCCCCTCCGCTGAGGGTGGACGCCTGCTGCCGCGCACGCTCCCTGAGCCGAGGAAAGTGGCCCAGTATCTCCTCCAGGTCTTTGGCGGTGGCCTTGCGATCCTTCCGCAGGTAGGCGCCTATCTTGAGGTTCTCCGCCACCGACATGTACGGGAACAGACCTCTGTCCTGTGGGACCTGCACGATGCCCATCTTGACGATGCTCTGCGGCTTCTGCCCGTCGACCCGCGCGCCGTCGAACCAGATCTCCCCTCGAGCCGGAGCCTTGAGCCCGGATATGGCCCGCAGGATGGTGGACTTGCCCGCCCCGTTGCGGCCGATCAAGGTCACAATCTCGCCTTGCTCGAGATACATGGAGACACCCTTGACCACCTCCGCCCCCTCGTAGCGGACGGCCAGATCCCGTATTTCAAACCACATCGGAATCGGCCCCCAGATAGGCTTCGATGACCGCGGCATCGGCCACACAGGCATGCGGCGTCCCCTCGACCAGCTTCTGGCCGTAGTTGAGCACGATGCTCCTGGCGCACAGACCAAGAACGGCCCGAACGTTATGCTCGACGACGATGACGGTGGTCCCCCTCAGACTGTTGAGTTTCTTGATGATGTCGATCATCGAGGTGGTCTCCTCGGCGTTCATGCCGGTGAGCGGCTCGTCCAGCAGCAAGAGGGTGGGATCGGAAGCGAGAGCGACAGCCACGCACAACTCCCGCTGACTGCCATGAGGCAGATTCGTGCACAGCTCGTCCGCCTGGTCTGCCAGACCGACGAATCCCAGCAGCTCCATGCTGCGGTCGATGAGGTCCTGCCGCTTCCGGACACGCTGGTAGCTTCTTCCGATCACGGCCCAGGGCCCGTGCTCGGTATGCAGGTACGATCCGGCCAAAACGTTCTCGAGCGCGGTCATGCTCTTGAACAGCGCGTTCTTCTGGAACACCCGCCCTATGCCCAGGTGAGCCCGGCGGTGGGGTGGGTAACGGGTGATATCGTGACCCCGGAACATGATCTTTCCCGCCGAGACGCGCAGCGTTCCGTCGATGAGGTTGAGCAGAGTGCTCTTGCCCGCGCCGTTAGGGCCGATGAGGCCGAGGATCTCTCCCTCGTCCACAGCCAGGTCGACCTGGTCGACAGCGGCCAATCCCCCGAAATGCCGGCTCACGTGGTCGACTTCGAGCAAGGCCATTGCCATCACCCCTTGGCCTGCTCGTCGCGAGCGAGCGCGACCGCCTCATCCAAAGCCGGCCCGTCGACCACCTCTCCCGAACTGGAGACCGGCGCGGCCGGTCCCGGGCGTCCTCGCCGCCTCCACGTCTGGATCTGGGCGGGGATGCCGACCAGACCCGCCGGCATGAAGAGCATGACCACGATCGCGATGGCCCCGGTGATCATGGGCTGATACTCCTGCATGGAGCGGGTGCCCTCGGCCAGCAAGGTGAGTACCGTCGTGCCCACGAGCGGGCCGACGAAGTAGCCCTTACCCCCCACCACCATGTACACGAGGAGATAGATCGACATGGTCACGCCGAAGCGCGACGTGGCGTCCGCGCTCAGATTGTGTTGGTAGCCGGCGAACAGCGCTCCCGAGATGCCCGCCATGAAGGCCGCGAGCACGAAATTCACCATCTTGTAGCCGATGACGTTGATGCCCACCGCTCCCGCCAGAGTGTTGTCGTCCCTGATGGCTCTCCACTGGAAACTGATGTAGGCGCGCTCCACGTAGTAGAGGATGAGCATGGCGACCAGAACCGCGGCCACGGCGATGTAGTAGAAGTTGTACGGCCTGTCGAGATCGATCTCCCCCACTATCGGGAGGTTCTGTTTACCCGGGCCCGGCACCCCGGTGAGACCCAACGGGCCGCCGGTGACAGAGTTCCAATAGAAAGCGACCAAGCGGAACGTCTCGGCAACTAGGAGAGTGAGGATGGAGAAGTAGATCCCTTTGACTTTCAGGAAGGGGTATGCCAGCAACAGGGCTACGAAAGCCGAGAACAACCCGCTGACGATCACAGCCGGCCAGAACGAGAAGCCTCCCTTCATCATCAGGATAGCGTAGGTGAAGGCTCCTATGATGGCGAAGCCTACCTGGCCGAGCGAGATCTCGTTGATGAGGGTCACGCTGCGAAGGCTGCTCACCATCAGTATGTTGATGGCCAGCAAGCATAAGACTGTCAGCCAGTACTGGTTGCCCGAGAGGATTCGGGGCATCAGAAACGCGAGCGCCGCTATCACGACCCACACGACCATCTTGCCAACACCGCTCTTAGTCATGGCCGAGGAGTCCCTTGGGTCTGAAGAGCAGCACCAGGATGACGATGACAAGCGGAGCCACCGACGCCACCGCCGGGCTGAAGAACACCGGCACGATGCCGTCGATGAGACCGAGGACCAGCCCTCCGATGACCGCTCCAGGGATGCTGCCCAAGCCACCGAGGACGATGATCACAAGACCCTTGATCATGGGTAGTCCACCCATGTAGGGCTGCAACTGAAGGATGGATCCGGCCAAGGCACCGGCGAGTGCGGCGAGGGCACACCCGATTGCCATGGCCGACATGGACATCCTATTGGGATTGATCCCTTTGAGGAAGGAGCCTTCGCGGTTCTGGGCGCTCGCCACCATGGCCAGACCCAGCCGGGTCCGCTTCAAGAACAGATAGAGTGCCACCAGCGCGAGCACCGAGAAGGCGATGGCCAGGATCCGGTCTTTGGGGACCTCGGCTCCAAACAGGCTGAAGGAGCCGGAGATGAGGAAGGGAAGACTCTTGGTGTAGAGCCCGAACGCGACGACCATCGCAGCCGACAGTATCAGGGTCAACCCCGTAGATATGACGATGGAACTGAGAACCACGTCGCGCCCAGGGCGGGGTCGGAACAGCCCTCGTTCCAACGCGACCCCGAAGGCCGCCATCATGACCATGGAGACGGCGATCGCCGGGTAGAGACCCAGCCCGCGGCCGACAAGGAAGTACACACCGAATGCCCCCAGCATGTAGATCTCGCCGTGGGCGAGTTGGAGGATGCCCATGATGCTCAGTATCAACGTGAGGCCCAAGGCCATCAATACGTAGAGCCAGCCGAGGGCTATCCCGTTGACCGTTGCCTGCAACCAAAGATCGAGAGAGTCCAACCAGGCTCCTTTGGTGGAATCAAGGGAAGGCCGGTCATCCAGTTGCCCGCGCGGTCACAGCCGCCCGGGCCGTCTGAACCGGCCTTCCCTTACTCTAGTGCTCCCTAACGAAGCTCGGCATGAGTACGCGTGATACCGCGCGATACCCGGCCTACTACTTAGCAAGCTCCAGGAACCCGACGAACTCAGCCACACCGTTCATGATGCGGGTGAGCGGAATAGGCCTATAGAGCACCCGGTTCACGCCGAACCGATCCATGCCGCCGATATACCCGGGGCCTTCCAACGTCTGCAAGTCGCCGGCATTGGTCATGCCCTCCATGGTCTTCACGACTGTTGCCGCATCGATCGAGCCCGCCTTCTGCATGACCTGGATCATCACCCAGGGCATGTCATAGGCGTGAACGGCGTCGGAGATGAAGGGGTCGTTCGGCCACTTGGCGGCCCAGGCGTCCATTAGCGTCTTGACCTCAGGACTGGGGTTGGTGACGTCGATGCTATTGCACATGACGTCGGTGAGCATGGCCGGGTCTTTCACGGTCACGACGACGACGTCAGCGCCCAGGGGCGAGTTCGACACGAACGGGCCCTTGAAGCCCAACTGACGCGCCGCCTTCAGCTGGTCGTTCGCCTGCCCGCTGACCATGGCCCAAATAACATCGGGCTTCGCCGCGTTGAGCTTGGTCATCACGGGAACGAAATCCGTGGTGCCCCAGGGCCACTTCTCCACCGCTACTATCTCCATCCCACGCTCGGTCGCGTCCGCCGTCAGCATCTCGATCATCCCCTCATAGCCGATGTCGGGAGCGGAGATGGCTATCTTCTTGGCCTGCGGATACGTCTCGGCAAGGTAGTCGAGATCGGGGGGTCCGGTGTCGTCGTGGTTATAGAACGGACGGACCTGGAGCGGCTTGTCGGGCCCGACATCCTGCGGCGCGCCCGGTACGTTCGCGTTCGCCTGCGCGTACAACACGCCGGCCGCTTCGGTCACCTCGTTGATGGACGCCATTTCCATCTCCAGAATGGCGCCGAGGACCATATCGACCTTGTCCTGGGTAACCAGCTTGCTCGCCGCGGTACTGGCGCCTTCCGCTGAGCCTTTGCTGTCTTCCAGGATGAGCTCGATCGTGTAGGTGTCGTTGCCGATCTTGACACCGCCCGCGTTGTTCACGTCATCGGCATACAGCTCCCAGCCGCGGGTGAACGCAAGGGCCACCACGGAGAGAGGACCGGACAAAGGCATGATCGTGCCGATCTTAAGGGTCTTAACTTCGCCGGTAGGGGCGGCCGTGGTGTCACTACTTGCTGGCGCGGTGGCGGCTGTGGTGTCGCTACTTGCCGGCGCGGTAGTTTCGGGCGCGGCACTGGTAGTCGTCTCTTCGTCTCCGCCACAGGCGGCTACACCGAACACAAGAGCGAACAGGGCGAGAACGCACAGAAGTACGAGAATTCTCTTGCTTGGCATCATTCTACCCCCCAGTGATTCCATACTGAGCAATACTTGCTTTTGCTGCAGAACCTGCCGGTGAATTCCTTCGTCCACCTCCCTTGACCCGACTGCCGGATACAGTTCTCTAAACCTTTATGCCCACAATCGGTGGCGGCCTCACCATCCATCTTGGCCGCTGATCCTAGGGCGACGACGATACGCCTTCGTCCACCTTATCCACCGGCTCTATTTCACCAGAAGCCCAGAGCCGAGAAAAGTATCCGAAAGTATGATTGTGCTCGGTCACTCAGCCCATCAGCAAGTGGGTCCGACTTCCTGGCGCACGGTATGGGCGATGGCCGTGCGCCTGCGCGCCCCAACTTTGGCCGCGATGTTCTGGATATGCTTCTTCACGGTGCACTCGGCGATGAAGAGAGCCTGGGCGATCTCCCTGTTGGTCCCCCCGGCCATGACCCGGTTGAGCACCTCGATCTCCCTGTTGGTGAGCGCGAAACGTTCCTTCAAAGGCTCGGTCGACTGCCGCGCGCCCGCGTCACGAGGTTCGAGAGTGATGAGAAGACCTTGATTCCCCTGGTCAAGGGTGACCTCGCGCGAGCTGACGCCTACGTTGCAGCTCTCGGCCAGCGCGTCGGGGTCGCTGAGCGCGTGGCCGACAAACGAGGCCGTCGCGACTTCCGAAACGCCCACAGGACCGCGCGGGCCTTGGCAAGGCGCGCGTAAGCGGTCACCCATCCCTTCGACCATCAGTGGAGCGCCTTCGATCTGCCCCAGGGGCGAACAGAGATCTCTGGCGATCTCGTTGCAGTAGAGCACTCTCCCCCGCGTATCGCACACGATAACGCCTTTGTCCTCGGCCGTCTGCAACACAGAGACGACACTGGCGGAGACGATCTTCTCCAGGTGGTTGCCGACGAAGGGGGCGATCATCTCCATGATGGCCGCTTCCTCGGCCGAGAAGGGATCCCGCTGCCGCGCCCGATGGAGGCAGAGCGCGCCCCGTGCCAGCGGAGTGGACGACATGAACGCCACAAGGTCGTAGTAGATCCCGCCGCTCTTCCAGAAGTCGTTGTAGAACTCGGTGGACACCCACGTGCTGTAGTCGACGACCTCCCTGAGGTCGAACACGGCGGGGATGGGCGGACGCTCGGGCGGAAGGCTCTTGCCTTTGATGAAATCGGCCAGTCCGGTTGGGTCGAGGTCGCAGTAATAGTCGGCATAGAGCTTTGGAAACGCCGGATCCTGGTTGTGGACGACGAACTCCAACTCCCTGGTGAGCGGGTTACACAGGATCAGGGCTGCCTGCTCGGCCTCCAGCTCGCCGGAGATACACTCGAGCAGCCGGCCACAACCCTCCATGTCCGCGGTGGCGGTGCTGATCTCCTGCAGGGTGCCGAGGATAGCCGCGCAACGTTCAGGACTCACCGGGGTCGATCGCGGCGGTCTGGGTCGGGTCAGAGGCGAAGACGTCGGGTCGCCCCCGTCAAGCCCCGTCGTCGGCACTGCGGCCATCGCACCCCCACAGACTGGGAGCCCCCAGCCGAGGGCAAGCGGCACGCTGCCCTGCGATCCGGCCCCCGGTTCGACCCCTTGCGTGGATATGCTTGCAGACGTGGCACCAATAATCAAGAAGACCGGGGCTTGGCCGCGTCCGTGCCCCACGCCGCCGTGCTCCTGCATTCACGTAACGCAGAGTCTTGTCCGTGCCGGTATACTGCCCAGCCAGGTCAGAAGGCTTTTCTCCGCACCCGTCGTGGGCTCGCTGGCCGGACGGGTCGGCCACATCAAGTAGGCACACCAGGAGGCAAAGCGTGCGTACCTTACGGAACGTCTTCCGGCGCAAGCTGAGGGTGATGCTCACGATCTTCGGCATCACCATCGGTGTGCTGGCGCTCGTCGTCATGGGGAGCATGGCCGAGAAGATCAATCTGCTCGTCTCAGGCGGCGTCCGCTACTACTCCGACAAGGTGATCGTGGCGGCCGAGGGCTCCAACATGTTCTCCAGCGGGCCGCTCTCCTACAGCAGGCTTTCCGAGATCAAGGCCGTGCCCGGGGTGGCCGAAGTCCAGGGCGAGATCGCCACCCTGCTCGACTCGGAGGCCTCCATCTCGTTCGGCATGCCCTCCATTATCGGCGGCAGTGACATGCGCGGCGTGGATTACGAGAGCTTTAAGATCGACTTCTCTGAGGGTCGCGACCTGCGGCCCGATGAGACCGGGGCCGTGGTGGTGGGATCGGATCTGGTCAAGAAGCTCGGCGCCAAGGTGGGCGAGTACGTCACGGTGCGGGATGAACAGTTCCTGGTCGTGGGGATAATGGACAAGACTCTCACCGCGCCGGACAACTCCGTCTACACGAGCCTTGCCGACGCCCAGCGGATCTTCGTGAGCGACCTCCCAGAGATCGTGAGGAATCAGGTCGACCCGACGGATCTGGTCACCGACTTCGTCGCCTATCCCACGCCGGGCACCGATCCCGAGGAATTGGCCGCAGCCATCAACAAGGCAGTCGAGGGGGTGCAGGCCTCCGGCCCCAGCTTCTTCCAGGACCAGATAGCGAGCGCCACCCAGATCTTCAACGCCATCCTCTACGGGATCGCCATCATCGCCCTCTTTGTGGGCGGGCTCTCGGTCATCAACACCATGACCATGTCGGTGAGCGAGCGCACCCGTGAGATCGGGGTGCGCAAGGCCATCGGAGCCTCCGACGGCCAGATCGTGCGCCAGTTCCTGACCGAGGCCGGCGTCATCGGCCTGATCGGCGGAATATCCGGCCTGTTCTTGGGCTGGCTGGCTGCGACCGTGGCCAACCAACTACTGGAGTCGTCGAATCTGAACCTCTTCGCGGTCACCCCCAGGCTGGCCATCGGATCGGTCTTGTTCGCCATCGTGCTCGGATTGGTGAGTGGGTTGTACCCCTCGCTCCACGCAGCCCGGCTCCAGCCGGTCGCCGCCCTGCGGTATGAGTAGGAGAATCTGATGTCGACAGTCATCAAAGCAATAGACATACACAAGCGCTACGTCATGGGCAAGGACAACTTCGTCGATGCCCTCCAGGGCGCTTCGCTCGAAGTAGACGACGGCGAGATAATGGGGATCATGGGCCCTTCGGGCTCCGGCAAATCCACCCTGCTTCACATCCTCGGTTGCCTCGACACGCTGAACTCAGGCGAGGTCTGGCTCGACGGGCGCCGCGTGGACAAGCTGGCGAGGCGCGACTTGGCCGAGCTGAGGCGGAGCGAGGTCGGGTTCATCTTCCAGACCTTCAACCTGGTGTCGAGCTACACGGCGCTCGAGAACGTCATGCTGGCGGCTGAGTACGCCGGCAAGGGGAGGCGCGAAGCCCGCGAGGCGGCACAGAGCGCCATGGCTCAGGTGGGACTCTCCGACCGGATGAGGCACCGGCCCACAGAGCTTTCCGGAGGCCAGCAGCAGCGCGTGGCCATCGCTCGAGCTTTGGTCAACGGGCCCCGGGTCATCTTCGGCGACGAACCCACCGGCAACCTCGACTCCGCCAGCTCCGACGAGATCGTGGAGATGATGCGAAGGATCAACCGAGATACGGGTACGACCTTCGTCCTGGTCACACACGACCCGGGGGTCGCGGCTACCTGCGACCGGGTGGTTCACATGCTCGACGGGCGGGTGAACGAGACCGTCTGACGCGCCCCGACCGGGCGCAGCCGGCGAGCGACTTGGCCGGAGGCCGAGCGGGCACCGCGGCCGGGCACGGCCGGGGCGTAGAGGGGGCTGAGCCCGCTTGCGGCCCGGCGAGCAGGCTCTGAGCCCGAGCGGGCGCCGCGAGCGCAGGACGCGGGAGCCGCGCCTGCCCGCTTATGCCGTCCAGGTGTAGGCGACGATGGGATTCTCCTCCACCCACGCCTCCATCGAGCCGTCGTAGATCTTGACGTTCGTGTATCCCAGCAGCTGCGTGAGCAAGAACCACCAGGTGCTGGCGTAACCGCCGACGCCGCAGTAGGTGATGATCTCCTGATCCTTGGCCGGGCGGCCGATGACTCCGGCCGCCATTTGCCGCAGCAGTTCGACCGGCTTGTAGGTGCCATCTTCTTCCCATACCCAGATCAGAGGCAGGCTCCGAGCCGTGGGGATATGTCCCCTCATGTCGGCGAATGGATCGACGGAAACCCCGAAGTACTGGTCGGGGTCCCTTCCGTCGACGAGCACTGATCTGCCGATACGATCCTTGACGTACTCGGTCGATACGAACATCTCGGAGTCAACGGCGCTGCTATAGGCGACCGGAGTGATCTCGGGCACTTCGGTCGTGACCGGCCTGCCCTCTCTGTCCCATTTCGGATGTCCACCCGCCAGTACGGCTACATCCCGGACTCCGGCGTAGATCAGCGTGACCGCGACCCGAACGGCGTCGGCCAGCGGGTACGGCGGTGCCGGTGGCTCCTCCACTCTGCCCACGATGACCACCTTCGAATCGGCCGCGAGTCCGCAGTCTCCTATCGTCTTCATCAGGTCCGCGGCGGGAGGTAGCTCGAGGATCAGAACGTCGTCGGAATCCGCCCAGGCCGAGACCACCGCGAAGGGGACCGAGATGGCGCCGGGAATGTGGCCGGCCGCGTACTCCTCCTCCCACCTGATGTCGATGATCACCAGCCCCCCGCCGGGCAGTTTGGCTTCCAGCCATTCAGTGGAGACGATCGGGTCTATCGATCGTGCCATCTTCGCGAACCCCCTCTAACTAAGAAGCGGCATCGAACAGCTTTGTGGTGCGGTCGGACAGTGGTCTAATCGTACCTCACCCTGGTCGCCGTGGCTTCGCCCCCGGGAGTCTGGTATTATGTGTAGCAACCTGTGTAGGTGTATAGTAGGCTCATGGCACTATTCCGAGCCCAGATCCTATTGGAAGAGGGTCAGCGCGCCCGGCTGGAACTGCTTGCACGCGACTCGGGCCGGAGCATGTCCGAACTGGTCCGGCAGGCCATGAACGAATATCTGGCTCGGATCGCTGAGGAGGAGTCCGTGCACCAATCGCTGGCCGCGGTGGATCGGCTCACCGAGCTACGGCGCGGTCTCGAGCGGAAGCACGGCAGGCTTGCTCCTTCGCTGCTCGACGAACTCAGGCAAGAGCGAGACACGGAGCTTTTCCGGTGATCGTGGTCGATGCCGGAATCGTCTTGGCACTGATCCTGCCTCTCCCGTTCTCCGACCAAGCTGCCGCCAGGATACGCTCGTTGCGAGAGACGCGGGAAGAGCTCTACGCCCCCGCTTTGTTGGAGTACGAAGTGTGCTCCGTGCTTCGGCAGGCGGTCGCCCGCAAGATCCTCGACTCGGATGAGGCCGACAGAGCCCTGGAACTGATCGACGCTGTTCGCATCCGCCCGATCACACCCGCGACATCCCTACACGCGCGCGCCCTATCTTGGGCGGATCGTCTAGGGCACACCAAGGCCTACGACGCGCACTACATGGCGCTCGCGGAAGAGATGGGCTGTCCGCTTCTGACGTCCGACCTTCGCTTGGCTCGATCGGCTCGAAACCTCGGCGCCTCCTGGGTCGAGACCGTCGAGTAGCCGCGCTACGCCTGGCTATCAGTCTCCCGCGTAGATATCTAGCTGGGTGACGTTGGGCAACTCGGCCAACTTGGTGTGGATGAGGTGCGTGTACGCACCGATGGTGCTGTGCACCCGTTCGCCCTCCACCCGGGCGAAGAGCTCGGCCACGCAGTTACCTTGGAAGAAATTGAAGAGAAAGGTCATCTGAGCAGTGAGGATGCCCTCGTTCCAATAGAGCAGATAGATCCCGTCGGCAATCCTAAAGGCGTGGTATTCCTCGGTGTCGGCTTGCCCTGCCTGCGGCCCTCTCACCCCCAACCAGGTCTCGTATACCCCGGTGAGGTAGATGTGCTCATAGGCGACGTTGTGGGCGTAGGTGTTTAGGAAGCGGGTACCACCGAGGGAGAAGGGCGGGTGATAGGCCACGGGGCCCTCCGGCGCGATCTCTTCGATCCGAGCGCTCTTGACCGTGGAGATGATGCCCGAGTCGGTCATCTCCCCCATGACGATGGTGGCCGCTCCTTTCGCCAGATCCAGGGCCATTGCGCACGATCCGATGTCGCTGGCTAGGTAGGAGACAAAGAAGATGTCCGGCGCGAGCTCGAACGCCTCGTAGGGGACCTTGATATTCGAGGCCGTCCCCCTGCCGCCACCACCTTCGGTGCCGGTCAGGCCCGTTGCCGCAACTTCCGTCTCGCCGAACACGAGCCCGAGCCGGTCCGGCTCGTCGCGCAGGACGAGGGTAAGAGTCTTGCCTGCCAGCCTGTACGAATGAGGTGGCCGGTACTCTGCGTAGTCGAACTCGGGCTTTTCCGAGATGTTCTGCTTGAGAAAGGCCGAACCCTGGGCCTCGAAGTTCTGCCGGTCATGTGCACCCTGTTCTGTCATGACGACGATCCTTTCCCCCGTAAAGACCCGGTTCTAGCGCGGGCGACGATGCCTCGCCAGCTTACTAGAAAAGGCGTCGAGTGGATAGAACGCCACCGCCCCTTTCCGGCGAGAGTCCGGCCCCGTGCTACGCTTGAGCCGTCTGCACTGTCTAGAGAAGAGGGGTAGCCTCATGCGCGTGGACGTGTGTTTCCCGGCGGACGACAAGATCCAAGCCAACGCGAAGGGATTGACGGTGGAGATCGGCCTTCCGCCCGACCGGGGAGGAGATCCGGAGGCCATCGGGCCGTTCGATCTGCTGCTGTGCTCTCTAGCTCTTTGCACCGGATACCACGTCCTTAGCTTCCTCGAGGAGCGAGGGATCTCGGTCGCCGACGCGGGGCTCTGCATCGAGGCGGAGCGGGACGCGAGCTCCCACCTTTTGGAGGCGGTGTCGATCAAGATCAAAGTCCCCGCCGGGTTCCCCGAGAAATACAGTGACGCGATCGTGCGGGCCGCCGGACAGTGTCCCGTCAAGGCCCAGTTTGGGCAGGCTCCTGAGTTCAGCGTGTCGGTAGAACCCGCCTGACGTGATAGCGTGCCGAGGAGACCTGCGCATCTGTTTGGAAAGGAGCATCCGATGGGGGAACTGAACTACGAGACCCGGCACAAGCTTAGGCCTCATGATTTCGCCATTCTCGACAAGTTCGAGTTCAAATACGCCCCGGTGGGTTTTAAGTTCTTGAACGTGAAGGAGGATCTCGAGGGTCTGGACCTGGAACCGTTCTCCGGGGCCGGGAAGTACGGCGGCGATGCGAAGATGGCCTGGTGCGAGATGCTGCTTGAGGCCCAGCAGGGGAAGGCCTTCTATGCTACCGCCGAGAACCAGTACTGCGAACCCGGCATCTTCCTTTCGGGGCACGGCGAACTGGACCCCCTGGCCGCCGGTGGACGGATCGGTCCCCCCTTCGACATCTACGCCGATGAGCGTCCGAACAGGCGCGTCTACAACCACATCACCGTGCTCGCTCCCGGGTCCACCTACGCCACCGCCTTCGCCCCGGTCGACAAGCTCACGTTCGACCCCGATCTGCTGATCCTGGCGTGCGACAACATGGACCAGGGCGAGCGGGTCCTCCGAGCGACCCAGTGGGACACCGGCGACATGATCGAGAGCCACATGACCTACGTGATGGGCTGCAACTGGCTCTACACCTATCCGTATGTGACCGGGAAGATCAACACCGTCTGGACGGGCGTTTGCTACGGCATGAAGATGTACAAGCTCTATCCCCCCGGGATGCCGATCGTGGTGATCCCCTGGCATCACATCGATCGGGTGCTCCGGAACATGACCGAGATGCCCTGGAGCCTCCCCGGCCATACCGACCAAAAAGACGAGGCGTATCAGAAAGGCTACGAGCGGCTGGGAGTCAAGGACATCATTTAGCGAGGCACGCCTTCCGGCCGGCTCGAGCCCCGGCTAGTCGACGAACGCCTCCAGCGCCTGCTCGATCAACTGCTGCACGTGATGATCGTCGGCTTCGCGAGTGCGGCCGAGCAGGCCCTCGCGCCAGCGGGCTGGGAGCGACGAAACTCCATGAAGCGCACCCACGGCCGCGCCCACGATCGCGGCCACGGTGTCGTTGTCCTTGGTGTCGTTGACTGCCCGCACGATCGCTTCCTCGGGATCTCCCCCATGGCATCCGAGGATATGAAGGACGCAGGGTACCGTCTCCAGCAGATAGGCTCCCGAATACCAGCGTTCTGCAGCCGGAACAACGCTCTTCCCCCTTTCGATGGCCCGAAACACCTCCTGCTCGACCCGCTCGCACAGGCTGCCTCGAAAAGGATCCCCGGGGACCCTCGAGCGATAGGAGACCTGGTGGTCAGCACCCCGGGTGGCCCCGGTGCCCGCAGCCGAGGCGGTCTCCACCGGTCGCCCGTAGCGCAGGAACGTCTCCGGCCACCACGAGGCGGGAGGAGCTCCGCTCTCCGGGAGGGCCAGGGCCTCCGCCAGTAGCCCAACAAGGCCCACACTCGCCGCTACGGCGGCCTCGTCCCTGTGGGTGAGGACCGTGGCCGCTATTACGTCGACCCACAGGGCCTCGCTCATGCCGCGTAGGTGCGGAAGCAGCACCGGAGCCATGCGCATGAGGGCCCCGTTGCCGGCACTTGGTTGACCGGCCTCGAACCAGGCCTTCCCGCCGAACCTGGAAGCGAACAGGAAGGCCGTCATGGTCCCCCCGATACCGAAGATCCGGTGCTGCCGGGTGAAGGCCTCGGCGAGGTCGACCGGATCGAGATACCCTCGGCGCAGGAGTGACTCCACCGTCCAGAAGGTCAGTTGGCTGTCGTCGGAAGGGAGCCCAACCGCGAGCATGTCCTCCCGGCGATTGGGCAGATAGTCACGGATCGGCCCGTGAACTCGGTGCCGTTCAGCCGGCCTCATGCCCTCGCTGGTGTTCCCTAGGGAGTCTCCGATGGCCAAGCCCAGGAGCATGCCCTTGACCCGGTCCTGAAGCGTGGCCGTGTCGGCTCCCAGCCGGGCGGGCGCCAACGGGATGGCCGCCGGCGGGACGGGGACGGCGCGACTCACCCACGGCAGTAGCGCGCGCCACTCCGCCTCCGAGTAGTGATAGCCGGTCACGCGGCTCCCCCAGTATGCCCCGTGATGTCCCACTCACCCCAGCGGCGCACAATCTGGCCGTCCCGGACTTCGATGATCTCGATGCCGGAGATGGCGGTCTTCCGCCACGTGGGCCCCTTACCCAAGAAGGCCTCGGTGTTGGTGCCCTGGGCCGACCAGCGCACCGCTACCCGCCCGGCTGCCTCGTCGATGACTAGATCCTCGACCCTTGTCTCCAGATCGGGGAATACGCGCACCATTTCGGCGAGGGCATGGGCAAATGCGTCCTTGGTGGGGGCCCGACCAGCCACAGAGAGATCCTCGAAACCCGAGTAGTGGAGCCGGTCAAACAGCTCCCAATCCACGGGCGCGCACCACAGCGAGATCCACTGCTCGGCTATCTCCGCGAGTCGGGCACGGTGCGACATGGGGCCTCCGCTGAAGCCTAGCTCAGATCGATGTAACGATCTGGACGCCGGTGGTCACGGGCTCGCTCTTATCCTACCTCCTCTTCGCCCGCCGCACCGGTCGATACCAGGCATCCACGACGGTGCCCGTCGAAGCGAACGTGTATTGAAGCAACTACGTCATACAGCCGATAGAATGGACATGGATAGATCAATCCCCACGCCTGTGGGACCCAGGTCTTCAGAAGGAGTCGTCATGCGCCGGTTGTCGTTAGTCTTTCTAGTTGTCACCGCCCTCCTCATCGTGCTCGGTACCACCGCCTGCGGCGGAGCCGCCGGGACGGCCGGGGTGTCCCCGGCCGAGCAGTCCGACCTGTCCCCTGAGGCCATACTCACGGCGGCCGTCGCCGCATCCGAGGAGATGAAGAGCGCTCAAGGCAGCTTCGAGTTCAACATGTCGTTCGACGTCGACACCAGCCAGTTGCCCGAGGAAGCCCTGGCGATGATCGACCAGCCCATGACCGTCGCCGGCACCTTCGCGTACGGCAGCGAACCACAGGCGGCCGAGTTCGCCGTCTCCGCCGACCTGGCCGGCCAGGCCATGAATATGGGGATGAAGCTGCTTGAGGAGAAGGCCTGGCTTCGCTACCTGGACCAGTGGTACGAAGCGCCTGCGGAGATGACTGAATTCATGGGCGACCCCGCCGCGCAGGAGACCCAGGTTGCCGAGCTTCAGAAGATGTTGACCGACGCGGGCATCGACCCGATGACCTGGATGAAGGACCTGCGCCTGGTCGGCGAAGAATCGCTCGACGGTGTAGCCGTCTATCACCTGGCCGCATCGCCGGATATGGCCAAGATCATGACCGACCTGATCACGCTCATGCAGAGCGAGCAGTTCATGGGTCTCCTCGATCCGACGGGCTCCACGAGCGGTCTCATGGGCGAGGGCATGGGGCTGCCCGGCACGGAAGAATTGCAGGAGATGCAGGCGCAACTGACCTCGATGTTCCAGAATCTAACGGCCGACCTTTGGGTCGCCAAAGATGACTCGATGCTGCGGAAGGCCGCCATCGCGGCGAGCATGGTGCCCCCCGCCGGTGAGGACGCTCAGGGTCTGAACGCGATAAACATCGCGGCCACCATGCTGTTCCAGACCGTGAACCAGCCCGTGACGGTGGATCCGCCCGCTTCAGCTCTGCCCTGGTCCGAATTCGAGAAGGCCATGCAGGAAGGACTAGGGATGTTCGGGGGCATGTTCTCAGGCGCCCTCGGGGGCACAGGCGCAGCGACCGGTACCTACTAGCAGGCGCTTCGCCTCGACAACACTGACTTGTAGCGGCCACGGCTCTCAGCCGTGGCCGCTACTTACTGCAGCGACAGTCCTCGCGCGATCAGGTCTCTTACTTCCTCGATGCTCTGCTGACCCACGGTCACGACGCCTCTGAAAGGTCTGTCGAAATCCAGGATGATGAAGATCACCGCTGCCACCACCAGCGCGACCACCACCTCCGCGACGAACGACCGGCCCCCGCTGACCCCGGAAGCGTAGCCCGTGATCCCCATCATCGAAAGCGCGACCACGAAGATCAGATAGATCACCTGCTCGGGCACGTGGTTGCGCAGGCCGGCCTCCCGTCGCGCGGCCGAGTCGATCATCTCGTTGAGCGCCTCCAGGTAGATACTGTAAGTCGTGGCTCGTATGTCCAGTTCCGACGCAGACACACCCAACGACCACAGTTGCTGCTGCAACTCGGCCGCCTTCTCCCGCCAGAGGGAGGCCTCGCTCAGATACCGCTCGGGACTGGCAAGCTGGAGGCGGATGTCGACATACTCGGCAAAAGCGGCTACCGACCGGGTCCTCTGCGGCTCCGGCAGCAGGTCCGTCCTCAGGTACGCGGTACCGATTGCGTTCGCCTCATCGATCACCGCCAACTTGCGGGATTCGAAACGGCCGACCGACATCGAGACGGTGAAGGCGAGCAGAAGGCCGAGCAGAGCGGCTATGGCCGCCTGGGCCGCGCCGAGATGATCCTTCTTGTATTTAGCCCGGGCAGTCCCCTCAGCGTCGCCCGCAGGCTCACCCCTCGCGGCGGCATGTCGCTTGCCCAGCCGATAGCCTCCCTCAGCCACGAGGAAGCACACCGCGAAAATGACAACGGCGATGATCCAGGCCGGCACGCTGAACAGGAGCCCGAACTCTCTCATGCCTGACAGTCTACTGGAGGATGGACCCCGCCCGCAACGACTACCTCAAGACCTGCAGGGCGCCGACGGGTCGTACGGAAGACGAATGCCCCTCCGAGTGCTCGGTGTCCCGGTCTCCGAACGACGAGAAGCCCGCCGCCCTTTTGGGGCGCGGGCTTCTCGCGGAGAGGCGCCGGCACTGCGAGTCGCGCGCCGGTCGAGCCTGTTCAGAGCCACCCCAGTATCGGCCTCAGTCGATCGGGATCAGCCACGTGTGCTCTATCGGCGCCGGGCCCTGCCAGCCCTTCACCGTGGGTTCCGTCGATGCGGTCGAGCACGCGACCGCCAACGCGAACACCGCCAGAATCATGATCGTCCCTATGGTTTTCATGGCGCTCTCCTCTCCGCTTCGCCCCGCCCGGCGGGCTCTCCCTGAGATCCCGCGCAGGCTTCCGATATCTCCATTGTGGGCGCGAGATATCAAGATTAAGACAAGAAACGGTCAAGTTTTGCTCTGGTCGGTCGCCGACTTCGCGTGGGCCCTGACCGGTCCCGTCCGCGGCCCCGGCAGTCCCTGCTTGCGCCCCTCTCTCGGGGGGAACCACCGGCGAGATGTCGCTGTCTTACGCGCACGACCTGGCGTCCCGGCGAGTGGGGGTGCACTATGAGAGCGATGCCGCGTCCATATCGGCCCGCCGCGCTGGCGGTCCTGCTTCTTGCCATGGGGGTGATGCTTATGCTAACGGCCTGCGGTGCCGCCGATCCCGGCGACGCCGGCGCTGACGGTAGTCCGACTTCCACCACGTCGGACGTGTCAACGTCGACGACCGGACACCGACGGGACAGACCGAGACAGATGGCGTGGTCCTGGCCAGGTCCGACCTCGTGCGAGCCGCTCCGGCTGCTACCCAGGAGGACATCCTTTCCGCCGCGGCTTCGCTGCAAGAGTTCGGCGTCGACCTGTACGGATCGCTGGCCCAGGCCTCGGGCGACGCAAACCTCGTCTTCTCCCCGGCCAGTATCGTCACAGCCCTGGCCATGGCGTATGCCGGGGCGGCGGGGACCACGGCCCAAGAGATGGCAGCCACGCTTCACTTCACCCTGGAGGGCGATACGCTCCACCAGGCGTTCAACTCGCTCGATGCCGCTCTCGAATCCAGGAGTTGGCAGGGTAAGGACCCGGAGGGCAAGGACCAGGGCGTGCTGGTGAAGACGGCCAACAGCCTGTGGGGACAAAAGGGCACCGTCTTCGAGCAGCTCTTCCTCGACACACTGGCTGCCGACTACGGAGCGGGTATGCGCCTCGTCGACTACATGACGGCGGCCGAGGACGCACGCGAAGCGATAAACGAATGGGTGGCTTCGGAGACAGAGGACAAGATCACCGACCTCATCCCTGAGGGCGCCCTCGACACCCTGACTCGCCTGGTGCTGGTCAACGCCGTCTACCTGGACGCCACCTGGGCGTCCCAGTTCGATCCGGCACTGACCAGGGACGGGCAGTTCACCACCTTGACCGGTGACGCGGTCACAGCCGACATGATGTTCCAGTCTTCGTCGCTTCCTTACGCAGCCGGCGACGGCTGGCAAGCGGTGGAACTACCCTACCTGCGCGACGACCCGTCCCAGGGCGGACTGTCCATGCTGGTGATCGTGCCCGAAGCAGGCAGCTTCTCCGAGGTCGAGAGTCGGCTGAGCAGCGGGCTGATAGACGAGGCGGTGGGGCGGTTGGCCACCGGGCCCGAGGTGAACCTGACGATGCCCAAGTTCGAATTCCGCACCCAGGCCTCTCTCAGCACCGTCTTGACCGCACTCGGCATGCAAAGCGCCTTCGACCCGGGGGCAGCCGACTTCTCGGGCATGACCACGCAGGAAGAGCTCTACATAAGCGAGGTCGTCCACGAGGCCTACATAGCCGTAGACGAAGAAGGCACGGAAGCCGCCGCCGCGACTGCAGTCATCATGAGAGCCACGGCGGCGCCCATGGAGACGGTGGAGCTGACGATCGACCGTCCTTTCCTCTTCGCGCTACGCGACGGGGAGACGGGGGCGCTACTCTTCCTTGGACGGGTGACCGACCCGACGGCGTGAACCTGCGAACTCGCCGCTAGATCGTATGGGGCCCCGGGTGAGGCGTGGAAGCCTCACCCGGGGCTCGTTCTCGTCACTTCAGTGGGATCACCGGCAGCAGCAGGTGCGACGGGTATTCGGCGTTGTGATAGACGCTATGGGTCACGGTCTTGCTGCTGCAGACGTGGTTGCCTATGTACTCGATGTTGCTCAGCCCGGCGGTCCCCGTAGGCACGTCCAGGCTCATGATGTCCACGCAGATGCGGTGCCCACGCAGGAACAGGTTGGACGTGGAGAGGATCTCGATCTGGTACTCGTTGATCTCTCCCGGCACCACGGGCTGCTGAGCTTCGCGAGTCAGCATGTGGAATGGAGCCCATGGCTTGCTCCGCTTCGGATCCAGCGCCCGGTGCGAGGCCTTGAGCCAGCCACGGGTCAGCTCTCGCTCCGGTAGATCGGCGGGCACGAAGCGCTCGTTTTCACGCTGAGTGCGCACCGAGACGTCGGGGCCCACATCTGAGAGGGCGATGATCCAGTTGGTGTCGTCCTGGTCGAGGGATGCGTGGATGGTCAGCGAGCAGGGACCCACGACCAGGAGGTCGTCCGGCAGTGGATCCGTCATGTAACGGAGCCGCTCCACCTTCATGGTCTTCTTCAGCGGCATTTGGGCAAAGACGTCTGGATCCGGGTTGTAGCTCTGGGTCTTGTCGGGCGGCAGGGCTTCCTCGGTGGTCAACCGCTCCCAGCTGTCCAGGTAGAATTTGGTCCACTGGGTCTCCGGCACCGGCCAGTCCGTATAGGCGCGCCACTTGTTCTCGCCCATGACCCACACCTTGACCGCCGGGTCGTCGGGTACGCCGTTGTCGATCCCTTTCAGGTAGTAGTCGTACCAGCGGAGGATGTCGTCGTGCAAGGTGTGGAAGGGACGCTCGGCATGCGCAGGCCCATTGAACACCAAACGCTTCTTGGGTGAGTTCTTGGCGTTGATGAACCAGTGCTGGGCGCCCTGCCAGTGCATCTTGTAGGTGTAGGCGTAGGCGCCCGAGCCGCACACGAAGGGGATTTTGACTTTCTGGAAGTCCTCTTCACTCTTCTCGAGGAGCTCCGGATAGTCGTACGGGTCGATGAGGGTCCAGAAGGTCATGCCGCTACGCTGTCCCTTCTGAGTGAGGATGTTCCACAGATGGGCGTACATCCTGTAGTCAGGATTGTTCATGGCCCATTCCCACTTCTCCTCCGCCTCGGGAGGAAGCGGGCCCGGCCGGCCGCAGGGCTCGTGCACGCAGCTGAACATGCCCAGGAGATACGGCATCATCTGGAAGACGCCGCCCGGGTGGAACTCGCGCCAGCTCCACATTCCGCTGTAGCCGCCCATAGAGTCATATGGGTAGATGGCCTTAAGGGCTGGGTGACCCTGCACCGCCGCCCTGAACTGCTCCCCCCCGTAAGCAGAGATGCCCATCATGCCCACGTTGCCGTCGCACCAGGGCTGCTGGGAGATCCACTCGATCATGTCGTAATGATCGGTGTCGTTCTTCTCGTCATAGTCGCCCTCAGACTTGCCCACTCCCCGAAGTTCGGTGATCACGTGGGCGTAGCCGCTGGCGATGATGCGCTTGGTGTCGCCACCTTCGACCACGCCGTACCACAGAGAAGCGTAGGCCGGCTGAGGCGGCAGCGCTTCGGCGATCTCGGGCCTTTGCAGGTCCTTGTTGTGCACCGCGCAGGTATAAAGCACCGGGTACGTGCCGGGGGCGTTCGGCCGGTAGACGTCCACCGCGAGGTGGACCCCGTCCCGCATCTTAACCATGACATCACGCTCTTGGATCATGTTGTCGTACACCGGTTCGTTCAAAGCCATTTCGTCTCCAATCCCTGGATCTGAGCCGCTCGACTGAAAACCACTCTGGCCGCTACGGTATCACTCTCACAATGCCGGGGTAAGCCCGTTCGCCGGGACTGCACGGGGCCTGCCCAACTGATCGTCGTGGGCACCGATGGACGTACCGGCCGGTTTCGGGGTACTGTTCATTCCGGAGGTGCGGGAATGAACATGGAAACAGCCAAGGCCGCCCTGTCTCTCGTCGAAGCCGGCGAGGACTTCGCGTGGGCGACCATCATCGACAGTCAAGGGTCGGCACCACGCCACGTGGCCACCTCTATGCTCGTCAGGACCGGCGGCTCTATCGTGGGGACCATCGGCGGAGGTCCGCTGGAGGCCGCCGTCATCCGGGAGTCGTTGGTGGTACTGAGTTCCGCGAAGACTCGCTTGATGCCCTTCGACTCGGCCAGGCTCGGCATGGCGTGCGGCGGCGGGGGCCTTGTGTCGATCGAGTACGTCGATTCGAGCCGGCCGGCCACACTCGATCTGCATCGAGGCCTGCTGGACCTCCTGGCCCGAGGCCGCAAGGGTTGGCTGGTGGCCGTGATCCAGGAGTCGAGGGAACCAGAGGCGACCGTGGCCAAGTGCTTGGTCGACTCGGAGGGTCTTGTCTACGGTGAGCCGGTCCTGCCCCCGAAGGCTCTCCAGGAACTGGCGCGGACAGGGGGAGCGCATGATCTGACCGGCCCCGACGAAGCCGCGAGGATCTATGTGCAGCCGGTCGGTACGCAGGGCACGGCATACGTCTTCGGTGCGGGGCACTGCGGGGAGAAACTCGTGCCGGTGCTGAACTCCCTCGACTTCTTCACCGTGGTCATCGACGACAGGAGCGACTTCGCTAATCGGGAGCGCTTCCCCAGCGCGGATGGCATTGTGGTCCCCGAATCGTTCGATGGGGTCGTGGCGACGCTCCCGATCGAAGAGGACAGCTACATCGTGATCGTCACCAGAGGGCACCTCCACGACAAGAGCGTTCTGCGGCAGGCTCTGACCACGCAGGCAGGCTATATCGGCATGATGGGCAGCAAGAGGAAGGTGGCGGAGATCTTCCAGGCTCTGAGGGAGGAGGGGTTCTCGTCCCAGGAGCTCGAACGGGTGTATGCACCGATCGGTCTTTCCATCGGGGCGGAGACGCCGGAGGAGATCGCCATCAGCATCGCCGGGGAGCTGATCCAGGTGAGGGCAGCCGAGCGCAGATGAGCTCCACCGGCGGGATAGCCGTCATCGTCCTGGCGGCAGGGAAGTCCTCGCGCATGGGCACGAGCAAGTCCTTGCTGCAACTGGGGAATGTCACGGCGATCGAGCGGGTACTGGCGTCGGTGACCCAAGCAGCAGTCGATGACGTCGTCGTGGTGACCGGTCACGATCCCGACCGGATCGTCGCTATCATCGACAGGCTCCCGGTCCGCCGCGTCCATAACGCCGAGCATGAGTCCGGCATGTTCTCCTCTGTTCGCGCCGGAGTGCGGGCCCTCAGCCCCGGTACGGAAGCGTTGATGATCGTCCCGGCCGACTATCCCCTCATCGGAACCAGGGTGTTGGACGAGCTGATCGACGGTTTCCGCGAAGACGACCCCGGAGTACTGCACCCGGTATGCTGCGGCCATCGTGGTCATCCCCCACTGATCTCCGGCCGCATTCAGGATGCCGTGTTGCGGATGGACAACGGAGCTACCCTGCGGGACTTCTTCTTGGAGCATCGTGAGGATGAGGTGGAGGTAGAGGTCGAGGACCTCTCGATCCTCATGGACATGGACACCGATGAGGACTACCAGAGACTGAGCCGGTTCGCCGGATTCAGAGACGCGACAAGCCCCGACCAACTGTCGTCGGACGATGCCCTTCATCTCTTGTCGCTGCTCGAGGTCCCCGACCGGCTCGTCCGGCACTGCATGGCCGTGGCCACCGTCGGCGAGACGCTGGTGGAGACGCTCAGGCCTCGCCAGGCGGGCCTCGATGCCGGCCTGGTGCGGACCGCCGGCTTACTCCACGATATGGCCAAGGCCAGACCCAAGCACGCCGTGGTCGCTCAACACATACTCAGCAATCTCGGTCTGACCCGGCTGGGCGAGGTGGTAGGCGCCCACATGGTGCTGCCGCCCGAGCAGTTGCGGACTCTCGCCGTGACGGAGGAACAGGTGGTCTACCTGGCCGATAAGCTGGTGATCGACGACAGGGTCGCCGGCTTCACAGAGAGAGCCGCCCGCGCGCTATCCCGACCGGGCCAGGACGACGCGGCGCTGGAGGGAGTGAGAAGCAGGATGCGGACTGCTCAGATGATCCAGGAGAAGATAGAGACCATCCTCGAGCGTTCGCTGGACGAGGTGCTGGCACGAGCGTGACCGTTGTCTATCTGATCCGGCATACCGAGCCCACCGTGCCCGACGATCGCCCTCGTTTCCTCGGACAGGCTGACCCGCCTCTCAGCGCCTCCGGTATGGAGCACGCGAGGAGACTGGCGGAGTACCTTCGGGACGTGGCCTTCGACGCCGTCTATAGCAGCGACCTAAAGCGGTCCATGACGATGGCGGCGCTCATCGCAGGTCCCGGCAGCGGGCCTATCCGACCGGACAGGCGGCTCCGAGAGATCGATACCGGCCTTTGGGAGGGACTCACGTTCGAGGAGGTCCGAAGCAGGTACCCGCTCGAATACAGGGAACGCGAACGCGACCTCATCGGCTATCCCTTCCCCGGCGGCGAGAGCTTCTGTGACCTGCGCGAGAGGGTCGTCCCGGTCTTCCTCGAGATCCTGGATGAGAGTCTTAAGAGAGGCACCCGGGCCGGCGGGACCGTCCTCGTTTCGGGTCACCGAGGGGTCAACCGGGTGGTGCTCTGTGAAGCCCTCGGTCTGCCGCTCGAGAGGCTCTTCTCCATCAAGCAGGACTATGGCTGTGCGAACGTGATCAGAGTCACGCGGCTGCCGGACGGCAGCCGCCGTTTCGACGTAAGCCCGCTGCCTACTTCGGGGTCTTGAGCAGCTCCACGTCCTTGATCCACACCCTGCCCTTACCCTCGACCGCCAGGTTGAGCTTGATCAGATCGGGGCGCTGGCCCTCCTTAAGGCGGAACGGGACCTCGTACGAGGTCCAGTCGGTCGTCCCCTTGATACTCTGATTCAAGCCTCGGGAAAAGAACTCCCCCCGCCCCGGCAACCGGCACCACATCTCCAAGAACGCCCGGCCCTTGAGGCCCTCGGACTTCAGTGACGCCCTATAGGTCAAGAGGCATCGCTCTACGTCCGGATCGGGCACTTCGAAAAGCCGGACTATCTGCTCCTCCTGGGAGTCCACCAGCCAGCTCTTCCCGTCGACGGCGATGTTGTCGCGGCCCAAGGTGGCGTCCCCGACGCTGAACCGGCGAACAACTTCTGGGATGGCGGTGGGCGCGGGTCTGATGATCAACGATCTGAGCCAATCGCTCATCCTCCGGTCTCCTTTCGCCTACGGACGATCGCGGTCAGGTGCGGCCTTTAGGCCTTCTCGAACGGGAACGTATACGGCAGCTTGAGTTCGTCCCGAATAGCCAGTAGCTCGCGCCGAAGGGCGGCGCCCACGGGCGCCCCCTTGTCTTTGCGCTCCAACCAGGCCAGGTGTTCCTTCTCGCCGCACGTGTAGATGCGCTCCTTGCCCGGAGCCCTGGTGGAGGCACGCAAAGCACGCAGGATGTCGCCGGTGGTCTTTTTGAAGGCCGCCAGATCGGTGAAGCACTCGATGTCGATGGCGAGGAAGAAGTGCCCGAGGGGGATAGGGACGTCCTTGCCCTCTGCATCCTTCCCGCCGAGTTGCTTCAGGAAAGCGGCCTGCGACAAGGCCGCCGACAGGATCTCGACGACGGTGGCGAAGCCGTAGCCCTTGTAGCCTCCGGTCTCTTCCGTCAGGCCGCCGATCGGAGCCAGCGCCGCCGTTCCGTTGATGAGTGACTGGAGGATCTCCACGGAGTCGGTAGCCGATCTGCCTTCCTGGTCGATGACCAGTCCCTCCGGGCAATCCTTGCCCTCCCGAGCCCACTGCTCGATCTTGCCGCGCTGGATCACCGAGGTCGCGTAGTCGTTGGTAAAGGGGAACTCCTCATCAGAAGGCATGGCGAACACCAGAGGGTTGGTGCCGAGCATGTTCTCCACCCCGTGGGTAGGGGCGATCGACGGACGCGCGTTGGTGCCGGTCAGACCGATCATGCCTGCTTCGACCGCCATCAAGGAGTAGTAGGCGGCGAAACCGTAGTGAGTGGAATTGCGGGCCACCACCATACCCAGGCCGTGCTCGCGGGCTTTGGCGATGGCCATCTCCATGCAGCGCCTGCCGATGACCATGCCCATCCCGTCATGGCCGTCGACCACCGCGGTGGCCTTGCAGTCCCGCACGACCTCGAACCGCGTCACCGGATTCTGGATGCCACCTTTGACGATACGGTCGTAGTAGATGGTCTTGAGACGGCCCACGCCGTGCGAATCGATACCGCGCTTGTCGGCGTTGATGAGGACCTCGGCGCAGATGCGGGCGTCGTCTTCGGGGACCCCCACGCCCTTGAAGACGTCCACCATGAACGCCTCGAGCAAGTCGAACGGCACCCAGGAGTAGTCTGCGGGTCCTCCTCCAGTTGTCATCTCAGCTACCTCCTACCGAGATGTTCTCGTGTGTGACCGTCACCGGATGCGACTGGTGACGCCTCCACAGTAGCAGACAAAGACCGTGCGTCAGCCACCAGGCCCCGCCCCGATCTCCCGGGGGAGCGGGAGGGCGTCCGCGAACCACTCCTCCTCGCTGAACTCGCTGTCGGTGACCGCGTCGAGCGGCATCTTCAGGTACTTTCCCCGAGCCTCCGCCGCAATAGACCCATCCTGGAGGATGACCTCACCTGTTCCTTCGAAGAGCCGGCTCGAGTCTCGGGTGATGCGGCCGAAGACCCTTACCTCGTCGTCAAGAGGCACGGGCTTGCGGAATTTAACGGTGAGCTCCACGGTGACGCCCCAGGTATGCGTGTCCGCGATGTTGACGGCCCGGCCGATGGTCTCGTCCAGGATCGCCGAGACGATGCCGCCGTGCAGCCGGCCGGGATAGCTCTGATGCTCGGGCCGAGGGCTGAACACGCCGGCCAGATCACCGTTCTCGAGTTCGAAGAAGCGGGCCTTCAGACCGGCCGTGTTCTCGACCCCGCACACAAGACACATGCGGCTGACGTTCTGGGCGGCCCGCACTCTCTGACTCATCTATCATTCCTCTCGTTATCGATCGCTCGTGTCGCTGCTCTTCGGAGCCCAGAGTCCGACCTGAGCCGCCTTCGCCTTGCGTTCTGCCTCCCGCAATTGTGGCTGTCGGCTCAGATTGGGAGGATAGTCGTGAGCCTGAGCGTAACCGTCCAGGACCAATCGCTCGTTGACGAAGACTTCCCCCGCCCATACGTAGGCGAGGAGCCTCCCATACGGGTCCCGCTCTTCCACGTCCAGCTCCAGGCTCACCCGGTCCGATCCAAGGAGGCGCGCGTTCCGCGCTGAGGCCTCCTCGCCCAAGTACTCGGCCCTCGTCCCCTCGTGGGCAACTTCCGGCGCGTCGATCCCGATGTAGCGCACCTTCTCTTCAGTCCCGTCGGGCATGCGCACCCAGATGGTATCTCCGTCAACGACCCTGAGCAGACTGACCTCGATGCGCGAAGGCGGCGTGGCGGTGTCCGACGAGCATCCGAAGCCACACAATCCGACAAGCGCCAGGACCGCGAGCAGCAAGACCGCCGCCACCAGAGACCTGGCCGCCGGGGCCTCGCTACCACGGATCCTGCGTCCGCAAGCTGTGAGAAGCGGATCCGCCTTGGCATGTCGCTGCCGGACCATAGTCGTCAGCTCGTCCCTACCAGCCCAGAGAGCCCGAGCCTCCCTTGAAAGGTCCGACGAGGTCGGAGGTCACCCACCCCCCGTAGAAACCTCCGGGTTGCGGCTCAGCCTTCTCGCCATCAACTAGACAGGCGTCCATCTCATGCGGGTAGATGGCGATGTATCCCCTGATCGACGCGAACGGGGTGGTCGGTTGGGGGTAACTCCAAGCCGCATTCTCGGCAGTCCGTTCACCGACCGTGATGCTGTAGTAGACAGCCTGGCCCTTCCACTCGCACACGGTCCGCCGGGGTGACGGGGCGAGGTAGTCCATGCGCACGTCTTCGGGAGGCAGATAGTAGGTGGGCGGATGACTGGTCTCGAGAACCCGTTTGGCCCGGGTCGAGTCGGCGATAGTCACGCCGTTGAAGACCACATGGATGTGGCGGGGGCTGTCTTCGACCCTTGGCGGGCGGGGGTAGTCCCACACCGATTCCGATCGTGCGCCGTCTCCGCGCGAATCAGCGTCCATATTCCCTGCCCTCCAGATCAGTCGAGCGCCCCGACTGCCGCCTCGATCTCGCTCGCAATCATCCCGCCCACGCGGACGTCACCGATGCGGCTCTCGGCATCGATGAAAAACGCGGTGGGTACCCCTTCCACGCCGTAGGCTCCGCTTATCTGCTCACCAGTGTCCATCAGGACCGGCAGTTCGCTCTCGGCTCCCAACACGGCCCGGACGTCCTCTTCCGTGTCCCATGTGGCCACGATCAGCAATCCGACGTTCTCTTTGTTTTCTCGATAGAACCTATCGAGTTCGGGAACTTCGTCCCGACACGGTCCTCAGCCGCTCCACCAAAAGACCAAGACCAGTGGTTTGCCGGCATAGGATTCAAGCGAGACCTCTGCACCCGAGAGGGTGGTCCCGCGAAAGTCCGGTGCGGGAAGCCGGTCCGGCGACAATATAGAGGTGGTCGTCGACGCGCTGACGGTGGTGCTCGGCGTGGATGTGGTGGTGGTCGGCGCTGCCGTGGTGCTGGTCGCCGCCGTCGTGACCGCTGTGGAGGAAGACAGCGCGGGCGCGGTGCTGCCGGCCGAGTCACCTGAGGGAACATCGGCACATCCCAGCGCGGCCACCACGAGGAGGCACGACGCTGCCACGAGTAGGCAGCGTCCGCACGCGCCCCTCGGTTTGCCTGGACTCATACCGTCTCCGCTTTCGACAAAGGTCTCTTCCGGCTTGCGGCGAAGACGGCCGCAGCAATCGTCCCGACCAGCGGGAACAGGGCCAAGAGCAAGTATCCAGACAGATAGCCCGGGTCGCCCTCGGCCGTACCGTAAGTGTCCAAGAGCACGCCGAAGAGCCAGGGAGCCAACATGGTCCCCACCAGGTTGGTGAGATTGAGGAAACCAGTCGCCGGCCCTACCTGCTCGGGCCGGGCCACTATCTCGGGCACGGAACCTATGATGGCAGGGAAGACTACCATCGTCAGAAAGCCCGCTACCACCACGCAGGCGATCACCAGGCCCAGCCCGGGCGCCACGGGTGCCAGCGCCGTGGCGGCGAACATCACCGCCATGCCAACCAGAAGGACGAAGGGCTTGCCCCAGCGAGCCATGGCCGCGGCTCCGGCGACGTTGCCGAGCATCTGCGCCACTCCGATGCCGGCGGTGAGGTACGCCGCGACGGCCAGACTGGCTCCGCGCTGATCGTTCAGGAAGGCCGGGGTCCACGCCAGCACCCCCACGACGATGGCCATCACCCCGATGTTGACCACGGCCAGCAGGATCAGGCGACGATTGGCCGCCACGGTCCCCACACGGCGAACCAGAACCGAGAACGAAGCTGCACCCTCAGCATGCTTGGGCCTGAACCTTATGGCCTTCTGAGCGAGAGCGACCGCTCCGATCACGACGGCGATGGCCGCGGTCGCGAGGAACACCCACTGGTACCCGCCGGCCCCGGCGATGCTGGGCATGATCAGCAGGGCAGCCACCACTCCCAGACCGTGGCCGGTACCGAATATACCTAGGGCCCGGGCCTGATGGCGAGGCCCGATCGCCTGGGCCATGAGGGGGTTGCTCACCGGGATGACGGTGGAGCTCCCCGCGCCCTGGAGGAATCGGGCGAAGAGGAACCAGGGGTACGACGCGCTGAAGGCGAAGAGGATCGATCCGAGCGCGTAGACGCCGGCCCCTACGATGAGAGTCCGCCCGCCCCAGCGCGCTCCGGCCAACCCCATGGGGATCGCGCCGATGGCGAAGGTCACCATGAAGATAGAGGTCAGGAAACCGATCTGAGAGGACGAGAAGGAGAACTGCTCCTGCAGATCATCGCCTACTATGGGCATCAAGGACATCGCGATGCTGTTGAGGGCCATGAACAGCATCAATGACAGGGAGAGGGAATCGGCCCCCCGTCGGGTATCGAGATTAACGCCGCACGTCAGGTCTTCCTGCATGGCCCCCAGCATATCAGGCGGAGAACCAACCCCAGCCTCGCGCGCGGGCGCTCGTGGCGCTAGTGCAAGTTGAGCCCTCCGTCGACGAGGAGGGTCTGGCCGGTCATGAAATCGCTGTCGGCCGAGGCCAGATAGAAGGCCGGGCCGGCGAGGTCGTCGGCCACCTCGTTGCGTTGGTTGAGGCACTGCCCAGCCCGGATCTTCTCGGCTACCTCGGCCACTCCCCCGGGTTGGTCCAGATTGGTCTGCGTGAGGGTGAACCCGGGAGCCAAGGCGTTCACTCGGATCCCATACGGTCCCAGCTCCCGGGCCATCGCCCGGGTGAACCCTATCACGCCCCCCTTGCTCGAGATGTAGGGTACGAGGCGCGGCACCCCTTCCCAGAACGTGGACGACGTGACGTTGACGATCTTCCCGTAACCTCCCGCCCTCATGTAGGGTACGACAGCCCGCGCACAGAACCACATCCCGCGCAGATTGACGTCGAGTATGTGGTCCCAATCTTCGACGGCCCATTCGTCGAAAAGCCCGGACGTTCGCCCGGACACCGGGCCCTGGAATGCGGCGGCGTTGTTGACGAGGATGTCGACACGGCCCCCGAACGACCGAGCGAGCTCGGCCGCCGCGGCCTCGCACTCCTCGAGGCTGGTGACGTCGCAGGTGATGGGGATGGCCTCTCCCCCAGTCTTTGCGATCTCCTCCGCCACCCAGGTGGCACTCACGCAGTTCATGTCGAGCACCCCCACCTTGGCCCCCTCGGCCCCGAAGCGCAGGGCGATAGAGCGACCGATGCTGTTGGTCCCGCCTCCGCCCGTGATCAGGGCGACTCTGCCCTCTAAGCGGCGCACCGTTCCCGCAAGCTGCATGGCGACCCCTCTGCTCCTAGCCCAGCAGCTTCGCGGCTTTGGCCAACTCCTTAGCCACCGGGATCTGCTGCGGGCAGGCTTCCTCGCACTGGCCACACTCGGTGCAGGCGGAGGCCGGAGCGGTATGACCGGCATTCAACTCGAACTGGTACGTCGCGCGCTCGGACGTGAGGTCGTCGAAGAGCGACGCGTTGTTGACGCAACCCAGTATGAGAGGGATGGCTATGCCTTGCGGACAAGGCAGACAGTAACGGCATTCGGTGCAGTCGACCGCCGTACGCGCTTGGTACGCCTCCCGCACCTGCTCGATAAGCACCAACTCCTCCGAGCTCAGCGCTCCGGCCTCGCCTCTGCCGGCGATCTCCACATTGGCGACCACTTGATCCATCGCCGACATCCCGCTCAGTAGAAGACTTACCCGAGGATCGTCCCACACGAAGCGAAGCGCCCACTCCACCGACGTGCGCTTGATGGGGGCCGAATCCCACAGGGCCTGCACCTCCTCGGGGGCGCGGCCGGCAAGCCGTCCTCCCTTGAGCGGCTCCATCACGATCACACCCAGACCGCGGCCGGCCGCGTACTCGAGTCCCGCTCTGCCGGCCTGATAGTCGACGTCCATGAAGTTGTACTGGATCTGGCAGAAGTCCCAACCGTAGGCGTCCACTATGGGGGCAAACACCGGGGGGTCGTCGTGAAAGGAGAAACCGGCGTAGCGGATCCTCCCGTCGGCTTTGGCGGCATCGAGGAACTCGAGCACGCCCTGTTCGAGAAGCTTGGACCAGCTTCCTGCGTTCAGGCCGTGGACCAAGTAGCAGTCGATGTGGTCGGTACGCAGCCGCTCCATCTGACCGGCCAAGACCTTGTCCATGTCGCCGCGGGAACCGATTACCCAGCCGGGGAGCTTCGTGGCCAGGAGCACCTTCTCCCGGTAGCCGCCCCCCAGGGCTCCACCGACGAAGGCCTCGCTGGTACCGGGAGAATCGAAGCTGGCGCCGTGATAGGGAAAGGCGGTGTCGACGTAGTTGACGCCCTGGTCGATGGCGTAGCGCAGCATCTCCGTAGCGAGAGGGATATCGATGCACTCCCGGCGGCCCCCGACGACAGGCAGGCGCATGCAGCCGAAGCCGAGGATCGATACGCGCTCACCGGTCTTCCCGAAATCGCGAAACAGCATGGCGCTCCCTTCTCTCTCCACAGTCCGTCCCATGATAGCGACGGAGCCTGCGCGGGCCAAATCGGGCGCGCCCTCGCTGTCATTCGTGCAGCGTGTCAGGCTCCCCCGAGAACGAGTCCAGCTTCTGGACCAGGCTCTCGATGAGGTCTTCCCGTGCCCTCAAGTATTGCTTCAGTTCTCGGGAATCGGTATTGGCGATCTCAAAGATCATCGCCTTCCTGTACCTCTCGATGACAAAGCGGATGATCTCGATCTCCTTCATGCTCAGTGGCACATCGATCATGGCGACCTCCTTGTCAGGACCCACCCGCTCACGGTGTCTCACTCCCCTCGATGGCCCAACTCTAATCCTCCGCCCGCCGGCCGGGCGACACGCCTAGTGAGGGTTCAGACCGCCGTCCACCAAGAGAGTCTGGCAGGTCATGAAGTCGCTGTCGGGCGAAGCCAGGAAGAGGGCCGGTCCGGCGAGGTCTTCGGGGACCTCGTTCCTCTCTTTGAGCGCCTGCCGGTTCCGATTGACCTCGTACCAGTCCCTGGCGTCCTTGGTCAGCTCCAGTTGCGCGTCGGACAGCGTGAAACCCGGCGCTATCGCGTTGACACGGATGCCGAACTCACCCAGCTCTCTTCCCAGGGAGCGGGTGAAACCTATGACGCCCCCCTTGCTGGTGGTGTAGTGGATGAAACCCGGTACCCCCTCGAAAAACGTGGAAGAACTGAGGTTGATGACCTTGCCGTAGCCCTGGGCCTTCATGTAGGAGAAGGCAGCCTGGACGCAGAACCACATGCCCCGCACATTGACGGCCTGCATGTGGTCCCACTCCTCCGGGGTCCACTCGTTGAAGGGCCGCCAGGCTCCCATCGCCCCGAAGTAGGCGGCGTTGTTGACCAGGATCTCGATCCGCCCGCCAAAGGCTTCGGCCACCTGCTTGGCGGCGGCGTGACATTGGCCCAGTTCGGTGATATCGCACGCTACGGCAAGAGCCGTGCCCCCCGCGGCTTTGATCTCGTCGGCCACCCGGGTGGCCCCCTGGCTGTTGACATCGAGCACGGCGACGCGCGCGCCTTCCTGCCCGAAACGCAGGCAGATGGCGCGGCCTATGCTGTTGGTGCCACCCCCGCCGGTGACGATAGCAACCTTGTCCTGGAGACGTCCCGGAACGCCGGCTGTGTCACTCATTCTTCTCACCATCTCCCAATTCCCGTGTGAACAAAGACCGGCATGAGGATACTATGTTGGACACTCAGAAGGGGAGAACCGATATGAAATACACACAAGGGAATATCGGCCGTGTCTTTGTACTGCGGCTCGAGGATGGCGACCTCCTGAACGACACACTCGAGTCATTCGCCCAGGACCACGTTATCGAGCGGGGTCTCGTCTTCTTCCTCGGCGGAGCGGCCGACGGCAGCAAGGTCGTGGTCGGTCCCGACGCAGCCCGCGAGGACGCCGTCATTCCCCTAGTGCATGTGCTGGCGGGTGCGCAGGAGGCCTTCGCCGTAGGCACGATCTTCCCCGACGAGGCCGGCGTGCCTTCGCTGCACATGCACGCCGCGGCCGGCCGGGAGGGGACCGCCACCGTGGGGTGCACCCGGGCCGGCCTGCAGACTTGGCTCGTGGGTGAGGTGGTCTTGCTGGAGATAACCGGCTCTGACGCGCGGAGAGTGCTGGATGCGGCGACCGGGTTCCAGCTCCTGACGGTCTCCTGACAGTCTCCTGATCCGCTCCCTGCGCTCCCAAGCCGGGCGGCCCGCCCGGCTAGAGGAGTCCTCAGCCGGGTGCGGGCAGAGCGAAGGACAGCACCACCACTGCCACGCCGATGACAACCAGAAGCGGTTGGGTCCAGTGACGGTAGCCGATCATGCTGAGTTGGCCGACCATCCAGGCCAGGAGAACTATCCCGGCCTCGAGCGACATCACCCTGGCCCCCGAAGCGCCGGCCAGCAGCATGGCCGCGGCTGCGGCCATGCTCCCGCCCACAAGGATCAGAAGCACCAATCCGGGCACCAGGTAGGTCTTGAAGGCACTGCCTTTGAGCCAATCCCGAGGAACCCCGGGCGCGCCCATGATCGCGTAGACGCCGCCCGCCACGGCGGCGGCGGCTATCAGTATCTCCAGCACTATGAGCGTGTCGCGGACCATCGTCGCACTATAGCGCACGTCGAGTACCCGGCGGGACGTGGCTATGTTCAGATCGCGCAGCCAGCGGGAAGGAACACCGCTGACGAAAGTGAACGTCACATTCCTGCTCTATCTTCGCGGAGGGGAGGACTCGGGATGTCTCGCTACTTGGGCACTGACGAAACGAAGACCGGTCTCAAGCGCTCAGCGCGCGGACGGTGGCAGATCGTGACTCTCGTGTTGGCTGCCGCTTCGCTGGTCGCGATCGTTTTGACGGTCGCCGCCTGTGGCGGCACAGAGCCCGGCGGGGAGGGCAGTAGCACCTCCAGCGCCGGGCCGGACGGCTCTATCGCCCACCCCACCGGAGCAAACGAGGTGGTCCTTCAAGTCACCGTCGGTGGTGGGTTCGTCCCAGTCGAATACAACTTGACCTTGGTGCCGCAGTTCTCCCTCTACGGTGACGGCACCGTGATCGTTGCCGGCCCAGTACCGGCCATCTATCCGGGGCCAGCGCTGCCAAACCTGCAGACCACAGTCGTCTCCGAGGAAGCGACGCAGGCCATCTTGTCGGCCGCCAAGGAGGCCGGGCTCTTCGATCCCACTGTCGACTACGGGCAGCCCGGGATCACCGATGTGGCGACCACCACCATCGTGATCAACGCCGACGGGACCACCTACCGCTCGGACATCTACGCCCTGGGTATGGAGTCGGGAGCCGGAGGACTGACCCTGGAACAGCAGCAGGCCCGAGCCGCGGTCAACGACCTCGTGGGCAAACTCATCGTCCTCGAAGCTTTCGAGACGGGAGAGCTCGTTTGGAAACCGTACCCGTATGCCGCGTTGGCCGTCTACAGCCAGCCGGTGGACCCGGCGCTGACCACCGACGCGACCGACATCCAGCCGAACGAGCTCGAATGGCCCCTCGGTGATCTGAGCACCATTGGACAGCCGGTGCAGCCCGAAGGCTACAGGCAGGTGGTCGTATCCGGCGAAGACCTGGCCACACTGCAGCCCCTCTTGCCGGAAGCGACGATGATCACCGTCTGGACGAGCGGTGACCAGAAATACCACCTGTACTTCCGGCCGCTGCTCCCGGAGGAGACCGCCCTGGTCGGTTCGGCCGCCGCCTAGGCAACCGGGGTAGCGCCGGCGGCGCACGTGCCCGCGGCCAGACCTCGTGCTAGTCTGGCTCCAAGTCGCCTCGACCGCGCGAGGAGTGGGCCGATGCCACCAGCCGTACAGACCGAAGCTCTGACCAAGAGATACGGTCTTCGGCTGGGCATCGAGCACCTCGACCTGGAAGTCCGGCAAGGCGAGATATTCGGGTTCATCGGTCCCAACGGGGCCGGCAAGACGACCACCATCAGGTTGCTCCTCGATCTGCTCCACCCCAGCAGTGGGCGCGCCACCGTGCTCGGCCTCGATGCCCACCGCGACAGCGTGGCGGTGCGAATGTCGACCGGATACCTTCCCGGCGAGTTCGGTCTCGATGTGCGGATGACCGGGCGTCAACTCGTCAGGCACTTCGGACGGCTCCGTGGCTTCGACGATCTGGGGACGGCACCACAGATCGCCGAGCGCCTCGACCTCGACCTCGACGTGCCGATGGGGCGCCTCAGCCGGGGCAACCGGCAGAAGCTCGGACTGGTGCAGGCTCTCTTCCATCGTCCACAGCTCATGATCCTCGACGAACCGACCACCGGGCTGGATCCACTGGTGCAGGACACCTTCCTGCAGATGCTCCGTGAAGCGCGGAACGAGGGGCGCACGGTCTTCCTCTCCTCGCACATCCTCACCGAGGTGGAACGGGTCTGCGACCGCGTGGCCATCGTGCGGGGCGGCAGACTGGCCGCCCTGGAGACCACCGAGTCCCTTCTGGAGAAGAGGCGCAAGCGAGTGACCCTGGTGTTCGATAGGCCGGTCGACCCCACGCCCTTCGCCCACCTGCCCGGAGCGAGCGACCTGCAGGTCTACGGCAACACCATCTCGCTCCGCTTGCACGACGGTATCGACGCGGTCATCAAGCTGGCGGCACAGCACACCCTTCTCGACCTGAGCGTGGAGCATCCCACGTTGGACGAGGTCTTCATGGGCTACTACGACGAAAGGCAGCCGTGGCCGGTCTGAGGCAGATATGGACCCTGGTCGCCTACCAGATGCGCCGGCGAGCGCGTTCCATCGTGATCTGGGGCGTGGCCCTAGGCGGACTGGGAGCGCTGTACGTGGCTCTCTACCCCAGCATGAGCCGCCTTCTTGAACAGTATGTGGATCAGGCGCCCGAACAGATGCGGCAATACATGGGCGACATGCAGGGGCCTATGACCATCGAGCAGTGGCTGGGCATGGAGCTCATCAACTCGATAATCCCCCTGGCCCTCCCCTTCATGGTCATGGTCATAGGCGCACGCGCCATAGCCGGGAACGAGGAGCGTAAAACGCTGGACCTGCTGCTCAGCAACCCTTTGCCCCGCGATCGTGTGGTTACGGGCGCCATGGGGACGATGGCGCTCTCTCTGGCCGGAGTTCTGGCTATCACATGGGTCCTTACCTACGTCGCGGTGCTCTTCGCCGCCGTCGAGCTTTCCCCGGGACGCCTGGCAGCCAGCCTCGCCGCCCTATGGCCGATGTGCCTCTTCTTCGGGGCATTGGCCTTGCTGGCGTCGACTCTGGTCCGTCGCGCCTTCCTGGCGATAGTCATACCCGGCGTCGTCCTGGTGGCCATGTATGTGATCGATGGCCTGGCCCAAGTTTCAAAGACGATCGAGCCCCTGCGGGTCCTCTCGCTCTTCTACCACCTCGGTCGTCCCCTGGAGGGGGATTTCCCGTGGACCGCGGCGCTTCTTACCTTGCTGGCAGTATGCGTCCTGGGAGTAGCCGCCGCGGCCGCCTTCGCTCGGAGGGATATCTATACTTAAGCGACGGGGCTACGGTCCGATGCGGATGATGCGATCGTCTCCAGGACGCGGGTCGCCACGACCGTCGAGATTGCTCGTGGAGACGAAGATGTCCCCTTCCGGGCCGACGGCGATGGCGCGCAAACGGCCGAATTCGTCGTCGAAGAGCACCTGTTCTTCAGCCACCGCCGTGAAGTCTGCGGTATCCGTGGGAACGAGGATGCGCAGATCGCTCTCTTTGAGGGTCACGAATACAAAGGCGCCGTCAAGAGAGCTCGGGCGATCACCAGTGTAGAAGAGAGCGCCGGCGGGAGCGATGGTAGGGCTCCACGTCGCTATGGGATCGCCAAAGCCCTTCTCGCCTACCTTTCCCCGAAGATCGGGCCAACCGTAGTTCCCGCCGGCCTGCAGCTTGTTGATCTCGTCGTTGTCGGAGGGTCCGTGCTCGGTCACGTAGGCTTGTCCGGAGACCGGGTGAAAGGCTAAACCTTGGGGATTGCGGTGCCCCAGCGTGTAGATGAGGGAGAACGGATACGGCTCGTCCGGGAACGGATTGTCGGGCGCCGCCTGACCGTCCTTGGTCATGCGGAGGACCTTCCCTGCGAGCGAGTCCATTTGTTGGGCGAGGTCGCCGTCCCCGGAGTCGCCCGTCGTCACCCAGAGGTAGCCGTCGGGACCGAACGCGAGTCTACTCCCATTGTGGTTGGAACCGGCCGGGATGCCATCCAGGAGCACCGTCTCCACGCCCAAGCTGGGCGTCGGGCCATCGAGTCCCTCCAGGGCAAAGCGGCTCACTCGGTTCTGCGCGTCTCCGCCCTGCGAATGCGTGTAGCTCACGTAGATGTGGGGCGGATTCGGGAAGCCCGGATCCAAGGCGAATCCCATGAGCCCGCCTTCTCCCCGGGCGAGGACGTCTAGCCGGGCTACCTCCGTGGTCTTCCCGGAAGCGACATCCGCGAGCACCACGCGCCCCTCGCGCTCGGTCACCAGAAGCCGCCCGTCCGGCAGGAAGCGCATCTCCCAGGGGATGCTAAGACCTTCTACCACCGTCACGGCCCGCAGTGCGGCGACCAAAGAAGACGAGGTACTCGAGGAGGCGGTGGTCGAAGCAGTGGTCGAGGAAGTGGTGGTCGATCCCTGCCCGTCGGACCCACACGCCAGGGCGAGCAACAGGAGCGCCCCCACGGCGGCGCCGCCCAACCATCTGACCATTGGGGTTCGAGATCCCATCACGCATCCCATCACGCCCAAGGTATACCCAATCGGGTAGCGCGGCATGTGCGCCCCAAGGCCCGCAACGGGGGAGCCTGCTCTCCGACGGTCGAGGGTTTCCCTCTGCCAGCCGATGCTCTACCGATGTAGCCGGTACCCGCGTGTAACCTTAGCCCGAGTGACTGTAGCACCTTCAAAACAGTCGCAAGCTCGGGATCGCCACCCGGGGAGAGTACCAGGATCTGCCGCAGGGCGGCCGTTTAACTCGTCGGCCGCTCTCTGCGACCGCGGCCGCCCAGCTATGTGGTCGTCAGTGGTCCGCTATCACCGGCAACAGCAACTGCGACTGGTACCGGGCATTGTGGTAGACCTTGTGCAGGACGGTCTCGCTGCTACACACGTGCGGAGCGATGTACTCCACGGTCGTCTCCTGGGCGACGCCCTCGGCCAGGTCGAGGCTGGTGATGTCCAGACAGATCCGGTGCCCGGCCTTGAACAAGTTGCAGGTGGAGAGGATCTCGATCTGGTATTCGTTGACTTCTCCGGGGACCACCGGCTGGATCTTGTCCTGGGTGAGATAGTGCCAGGGCTTCCAGGGTCTCGACCGTTCCGGGTCGACCGCCCGACGAGAGGCCCTGAGCCAGCCGCGGGTGAGTTCTCGTTCGTACAGGTCATCGGGCACCGACCGTTCGCCCTGGCGAGCGGTCTGGACCGACACGTCCGGGCCTACGTCCTTGAGGATGATGATCCAGTTGGTGTCGGGCTGGTCGAGGGACGCATACAGCGTGAGCGAAATGGGCCCGGCGACCAGCAGGTCGTCCGGTAGCGGCTCGGTCATGTAGCGGAGCCGCTCGATCTTGTTGGTCTGGGAAGGCGGCATCTGCACGAAGGCGTCGGGAGGCTCGTTGACGAACGTGGCGCTCTCGGGCAGGTGGGGTTCCAGACTGAGCTTCTCCCAGCTGTGCAGATAGTACGGGGTCCACTTCGTCTCCGGCAGGGGCCAGTCGTCTCCGGTGCGCCAGTTGTTAGCCCCCATCACCCAGTACTTGACCCGGGGCTCGGCCATGATGCCGTCGTCGATCCCCTTGAGCCAGTAGTCGTACCAGCGCAGTATCTCGTCGTGCCAGTCGTGGAAGGGCCGCTCGGCGTGGGCGGGCGGCGTGAACAGCAGCTTCTTGTGGGGGGTGTCGATCCCCTGGAAGTAGTGCTGGGCGCCCTGCCAATGCATCTTGTAGGTGTAGGCGCCTTCGAACGCCCCGGTGTAGAAGGGGATCTTGATCTTCTTGAGTCGTTCCTCGTCCCGCCTCACCACCTCGGGGCCCTCGAAGGGAAAGACCAGGTCGTAGAACACATCCGGGTCCCGCTGTCCCTTCATTGTGAGGATGCTGTACAGGTTGACGTACATCATGTAGTCGGGATCGGCCATCGCTGTCTGCCAGGCGGCCTCCACCTCTGGCGGAAGCTCCGGGGGCGTGTCCAGATGCATGTGCATGCTGTTGAACAAGCCCAGGTGATAGAACATCATCCCGATCACACCGCCAGGATTCGCCTCGCGGAAGCCGCGGGGGCCGCCGTAGACACCGGTCGCGTCGAAGGGGAAGATGGCCTTGAGGGCCGGGTGCTGCTGCGCGGCCGCCTTCCACTGCTGGCCGGCGAAGCCGGAGAGGCCGATCATGCCGACGTTGCCGTCGCACCAGGGCTGCGAGACTATCCAGTCGATGGTGTCGTATTCGTCCCACCAGTCACCCTGTCCCGGCCGGCCCTCCGATTTGTGCCCTCCGCGGATCTGACTGATGACGTGGACGTAGCCGTTCGCAACGAGCCGCTTGCTGTCGCCTCCCTCGAGCACGCCGAACCACAGGGTCGACCAGGCCGGCTGGGCGGCCTTCAGGTTCTCGCCTATCTCAGGTCGCTGCAGGTCCTTGTTGTGAGGCCCGCAGGCGTAGATGACCGGAAACGTGCCCGGGGCATCCGGACGATAGACGTCCACTACCAACTTGACGCCGTCGCGCATGGGGACGGCGATGTCGTATTCCTTGATCATGCCCACCACGGGTAACACCTCCCAGGGTTCGCTACGACTCAGGTTCGAGAGCCCTTCTCACCTCTTCGGTGACGCTCGTCTTGAAGGCCTCGAGCTTGGCTTCGCCAGCTGGGGTGATGTGCAGCCGCTCACCCTCGACCGAAACATAACCGATGGCCTCCAGTTCACCGGTCAGCGCCGCAACGAGCACGGGTGCAGCCAGCGGGTATATCTCGACCCGGTGCGCCCGGGACAACTTGTCACGCACTTCCTCCACGCGGATGCCGTCGTTCCGCTTCACAACCTCCAAGATTGCCATCTGCTTACGGAAGTAGGGCGAAGCCTCGCCCCGCTCGGCCAGATCGAACGCTTCGAGTCTGAAGACAGCCGACGTCCGCACGTCCGGACAGAGGACCATCACGTCCTTCATGATGTTCCGATCGCTCGCCGTAGGATAGGCGAAGGCACCCCTAGGCAACAGGGCCTTGAGGCTGTACGGCGGCTCGGGGATGTCTTCGGGCAGAGCTCGCCAACCGATCCCATCGAAGTCCTTCATGCTGACGTCCCTTGCGCTGAGCGGTGCGTACCAGAAAGGAGAGTAGTAAGACGGCTGCACGTACCGGGGCCCAGCATCGTACATGGCTTCGAGCTTGGGCATCAGAACAGTGATCACGTGCGGGCACAGACGGCCGTGGAACTGCTCTCCATCGAAGACGAATTCGTCCCCGATAGTGTGGCTGAAGTGACAGGGATACTTCCCTTCGTCTCCCAAGAACTCGACCAGTGTAGCTTTCACCTGAAACATGGTGACCTCGCCTCCTGCCTGGCTGCCGTTCGATTCATACGCGGGTCTCGTTGCACCGTTCCCAATCAGAACCCTTAAGCGCTAGGGTAGCCCCCTCTAGCTTTGCCCGGCCGTACACGTTAGACCCCCTCCACCCTGCAGGGAACATAACGGTGATAGGGCGTGCCGGCGATCCGGTCGCGGTGCGTGTTCTTGGTGAGCAGGTTGACGTTGACCCCATAGGTCACGCCCTCGAAGTCCAGCCCGAAGCCATGGGGCATGATCACCTGTCCGAAGCGGGCGGCTTCGGTCACTTCCAGCTCTATCTCCACACTCCCGGCCTCGGTGGTTATGCGCACGGTCTGCCCGTCGATCAGCCCCAGAGATTCCGCATCCAGGGGATTCATCGAAAGCGTGCAGGCCCGTCTGCCCCGGTTCCACGCGGGATCGCGCAACTGCGTGTTGGCCGTTATGTCGATATGAGTACCGGCCATGAGTATGAGCGGATACCCATCGGGCGGTTCGAGCGCGCGAGCTTCCGACGCCGCGTCGATGCTCTCCACCCACTCCACCATTTCTGGAATGAGCAGATCGACGCGCTTGTCCGGGGTGCCAAGGGCGGCCAGGTTGTGCTCGATGGAACTCCGCCCCACCCACATCCCTTCCGGATGGTCGATGAGAGCTTGAAGCACCTCATCGGCCAGCCTGGGTCCAGGCGTGAACCCGACCTGCGCCATTTCCGCGATCGTGTGATCACGAGCCGTGAAGAGGTTGAACCAGATGTCGGCCAGCTTCACTGAACCCATGGCTTTCCCTAAAGTCTGGGCCAGGATGAAGGGCAGGGCCGGCCTCAACCTGGGGTCAAGGTCGAGGAAAGCCATCAGCTCTGCGGCGAATGCTGTCCGCTCGCCTTTGGCCGCCTGCGCCAGGGAGTCGGGGATAGGCGGGATGACTCCCGATCTGTCGGCCAATCGCACCAGGATCTCGTAGGTCTCTAGAACCTCACCCTCGGGTTGGAGGATGGGCTGGCGCAGTTGGTAGAAGATGCCGGGAAAGGTCCCATCGACCGTGGGCAAGATCCCACCCCAGGACTCAAAGCACGATCGCGCCGGCAGAACGTAGTCGGAGACCATGGCGGTCTCGGTGGAGGCGATATCGATGGTGACCAGAAGCTCCAGCCGGCCGAAGGCCTCCTCGTAGGCCTTGGTGTCGGCCCAGGAGCGCAAGGGGTTGGCCGCGCACACGATCAGTGCCCGCACACGGTCGGGGGCCTCGCTCAGGATCTCCTCGGGGAGGATGTTGGGCGGAAGCATACCCATGATGGGGAAGTAGCCGGTGGCCGGAGTTCGCCACAGGGGGGCTCCGGGTTCGGGAGCGGGAGCGTCACTGTGGAGAAGGGTGCCGTGAACCACATTGCCCCCGGGGACCCCCAGACGCCCGCAGATGATCTTGAGGACCGCTTCCAGGTAGGAGGTAGCGGTACTGTGCCGGCTCATCTCTATGCCCAGGCCTGAATGCAGTGAGGACCTGCGGGTGGCGAACAAGCGGCAGACTTCGCGCACCTGATCGTAGTCGAGCTCGCAGACCTGGATGGCCGCCTTGGCGTCGAAATCGGCGAACCAGCCCTCGATCGACGCAAAGCGGTTGGTGTGCCGCCCGATGTACTCCCTATCCTCCCAGCCCTCCTGCAGGATGATGGAGATCATGGCCTTGGTGAGAAGAGCGTCGGTACCCGGGCGGATGGGAAGATGGATGTCGGCCAAGGCAGCGGTCTCGGACCGGCGGGGGTCGGTGACCACCAGGATCCTCTTGGGATCTTTGGAGAAGGCCCGTAGGTAGCGAGAAGCCTGGGGCATCATGTTGCTCGCCATGCCGTTCCAGCCCACGATCATGAGCATGTCAGTGCCGTCGTAGTCGGGCAGGGCGGCAAGTCCTAGAGCCGGGTTTCCCATCATCCGGGCGGCTACGAACATCTCGCCGGTGAGTTCCTGGGCGAGTGACCCGTAGTAGTTCCGGGAACCGAGCGCGCCCATCAGCAGGCCACCCCAGGCTCCCGGCTCACCGGCGTAGGAGACGGAACCGGGGCCGCTGTCAACTATGATGCTTCTGACCTTTGCGGCGATCTCGTCCAGCGCCTGGTCCCACGAGATCCTCTCGTAACCGCGCCCCGCTTTCTTGAGCGGATGGGTCAGACGCTGCGCGTGCTGGTGATACCGGATATTGAGCCCCTTGCGGCAGCAGTAGCCTTCGCTGCGCGGATTCTCCTTATCCCCTCGCGCTTTGGTGACGCGGTTGTCCTCGACCAGGACCTCAAGCCCGCAGCCCGTCGGGCAGAGATCGCACATGGTCCGTCGCCATTCAGCCATTCGTTCCCTCCACGGAAACCAGATTCTCGGCGTTGCCAGGACGACCAAGCCCAGATTCTCGACGAGCCGGGCTACCGCACTCTAACACGCTGCAAGTCCATTTCAGACCAGTGAGTGAGGTCCTATATCACGCACTGCAGCCGCCACTTCCGGCCGTCAACCGATCGAGGCGCCTGCCACGTCCGCTGCCGCCTTCTGCACTTCAGCGTTCCTCTACACCTGCGCCGTGATCCCGCCGTCCTGAATGAAGGTAGCGCCGGTGATGTAGCTCGAGGCATCGGAGGCGAGCAGCGCCACCAGGCCCTCGAGTTCATGCGGATACGCGACGCGTCCCAGGGGGATGGCTTGAGCAGCCACGTCGCACAGGAAGTCCAGCCGCTCGGCCTTTTCCGCCTCGCCCTCCGGCATCCCGAGATCGGTGATGTGCAGACCGGGAAGGATGGAGTTCACGCGTATGCCGAACCGGCCGTACTGCACCGCCGCGTGCTTGCTTAGAGCGATGATGCCGGCCTTGGACGCGCCATAGCTGGCAGGAGCGACGTTCCCGCCGCCGAGCGCACCGATGGAAGATATGTTGATGATGCTGCCGGACTTCTGCTTCATCATGGTCGGCAAGACTGCCTTCATGCACAGGAACTGACCCCTCAGGTTAGTGGTGATCGTCGTGTCCCAGCACTCGATGCTCTCTTCGTCGATCCTCATCCAAGGCATGGTGATCCCTGCATTCGCGACCAGAACGTCTATCTTCCCGAATCTGGCTACCGTGTCATCGGCCATCTGCTGGACGGTCTCGGCCTTGGTCATGTCGGCGGTGAGGGCCAGGACTTCATGCCCGTGCTCACCGACGAGCCGTACTGTCTCCTCCAGAGCGCCCTTGTTGCGGCCGACGCAGACGACGTCGGCCCCATACTTGGCGAGGGTCTCGCAGAAGGCTCTCCCGAGCCCCCGACTACCTCCGGTGACGATCGCTACCTTGCCTGTGAGATCGAAGATGTTCTTGTCCAGCATGCCAACACTCCCGGCGGTCGAGATTCCCTGAGACGCGGTCTTAAGCCATGCGGTCTTCAGCGTCATGGGCAGGCGATCCAGCCACGTTGCAGCCTGAGAAGAGTCCGGGGCGCGACGGCTCACGCCGCCGCGCCCCCGAGATCGACCTAGACGTCCTTTGCCGTTATGTGGTTGCTCGCCTCGGACACACCGTTAGGGTCGAAGCTCTTCTTGATCCTTCTCAGCCAATAGGTGTAGTTGGAGGTGTGCGGACCGAAGAAGTCGTGCTGGAAATCGTTGAACAGGTGGTGCGGCAGGCCGTAGTGGCCATTGACCGCGTTCGCATTGGCCTTGCCCACGTATTCCATCGTCGCCGCGGCGACATCCGGGGCGGGCGTCCAGCGCAGGAGGACCTCCGCGTGGGCGAACTGCCCCTGCTCGAGAGAGGTGATGAAGGGATCGATGTTGTCGGGAAACACCAGTCCCCGCTCGATGAGATCTTTCTTGTCCTCGCGCGAATGCTGGATGAAGTTCGACTGCACCAGATAGGAGTCGGTGCCGAACACCTCTCCGCCGAAGACACCGGTGGCCCGCATGGTTTCCCGTATGGAAGAGGTCACACGTATGAACCGCCACACGTAGGCGTTGTGCACGTCGCCCTCTTCCACCGCCTTGAGGGAAGTCGCTTTGGTCTCCTTGATGATCAGGTCGAGCACCGCCTTCTTATACTCGAAGTCGCGGGCCGAGTTCCCGGCTATGACGATACAAAGGCTCGGGCCGACGATCTCTTTGGAGAACTGCTCGGCCAGCAAGAGCTCTTCTTCGTTGCTTGTGGCCAGGTTCGCGGCCACCATGTTGGGGTTGAAGCCCATCGCCCCGAACGCGATCTCGCTTTCTCCCAGCATCTGCGTGGCGGCCTTGCGGCCTTCCTCCGTGGGCCAGGAAAGGAACCGGAGCAGGAAGTTTTCCAGGGGTTTGGCGGGAGCATAGTTGGGCGAGATGCCCTTGATCTCCACGGTCGGTGGGCCGGCCCAGTGGTAGATCTTGAGCGCGGCCCTCGTGTACACGCCTAGTCCCCCGAGCGGCATGACGTTACCGCGGATGATCCCCCGCACCGAGGGCCCGGGGCCATCCCCACAGAACCACTCACCGAGAGCGGCCAAGGAGCCGGCCCGGATGATCTCTCCCTCGGGCGTGACCCACTCCAAGGCGAGCTGGTTTCTCTCCCCGATGCTGCACGCTCCGCTCATGTGGCCGATGCCTTCGTGAGCGGCCAGGGGCAGCGCGGACGTGTTGCCTCCCGCTCCGTTCACGTTGCAGGTAAGGCCCCTCTTCATCAGCTCGGCCTGGAGCTGCGCGTACACGACGTATGGCTCCACCACCGCGTACATGTTCTCTTCGTTGATCTCGATGATGCGGTTCATGCGCCGCATATCCAGCTTGATGCAGCCCGGGCCGCCCGCGTCGCAGTAGATCCCCCAACCGGTGCTGGAGGCTTTGAACTGGACTCCGAACCTGTTGCACAGCCGCACGACCGCCTGGACCTCTTCAGTGCTCCCCGGCATGAGGATAGCCTCAAAACGGGGGTTGAACTCCTGGGCCGAGGCGGCCTGGCCCGAGCGCCAGGCCCAGGCATCCAGGTCCACCGGCTCGTCCGAGATGTTCTCCGGCCCGACGATGGCCTCGAAGGCCTGATATTGCTCTTTCGTGAGTGCCATTTCCCGACGCCCCTTATATCGCTTTGTCCAAGATCTCTACGACATCGAGGACCTTGAGGTGGCTGCCGTTCCCATCAAGGTTCTGCACGCAATGAGGACAGGCTGTCACCAGGGCCTCCGCTCCCGTGGACTCCGCTTCACTCAGCCGTTCGGCGGCGGTCCACCGGGCAAACTCGGGATTGGTCTCTCTCACCCCTCCCCCGGCCCCACAGCACCAGGCGTATTCCCGGATGCGGTCCATCTCCACCAGCTTGAGACCGGGGATACTCTTGAGGAGGTCACGGGCGGGTTCGTAGACACCATTGGTGCCGCGCCGTAAGGTACGGGGCGGGTCGTAGACCCGCATGTGTCGCATCCGCTGCACGCCCTTCCAGTGGATCCAGGGCTCGCCCAAGCGGCCCAGGTGGCAGGGGTCGTGGTAGGTGACCGTCATATCCACGGTCTTCTTGGGCTTGAGCTTCTTCTGCTCGACCAGCTGAGCCAGGTACTCGGTGACGTGCCATACCTTGATGTCCAAGCCCAGCCCGAGCTTGTCGTACAGCACTTTGAAGTACTGGTAGCAGTGAGCGCAGCCGGTGACCAGTTCCGTGGCTCCGGACTCCTTGAAGCGGGCCACGTTCAATTCGGCCTGTTTGAGGGATTCATCCAGGTAGCCCATCTCGTAGGCCCGGCCCCCGCAACACAGCTCGCGGTCCTTGGCGATGCCCACGTCTACTCCCGCTTTCTTGAGCAAGGAGAGGGCGGCTCGGGCCGCGTTGCCGGCAGCTTCGTCGTAGTTGGCGAGGCACCCGGCGTGATAGACGACAGGGACTTTCTTCTGAGTGTAGTCCTTGACGTCCAGCCCTTTGTACCACTGGTCGCGTTTGCCTTTTGCTCCGAGCACCATGGGGCCCTGCTTCTGCATGGTCTGCACGAGCTTGTCCCACACCGGCACGGTCTGGCCGTTCTTCACGCACTCCTGGCGGATGGCGTAAAGAGGCTCGAGGACGTCCATCTCCATCGCATACTTGCAGGAGATGTCGCAGGCGCCGCACAGGTTGCAGTTATAGACGACCTCCGCCACTTTGGGCGTGTACTCCACCCGGCCGCGGAGCAGCCCCAAGCCGGAGCCCATGCGGCCGCCGCCGGAGTACGAATGGAAGTTGTAGCGCGAGATGCTGGGGCACGCGTTGGCATGCTCGTAGCCGGTCACCTTCTCCAAGGGGATGAACTTGCAGGCAGAGCACCGGCAGCACGACTCCATCTCCGCTCGATAATCTTCTAGCGCCATAGTTCTGGTCCCTTCCCTTAGAAGCATAGTTTGCCCGGACTCAGGATGCCGGCCGGGTCGACGATCGCCTTGAACTTCTTGAGCGCCTCCACGCTGGCAGCATCCCGGTTCATGATGTCTCTGGCCGCTTCCCCGAAAGGTCTCGAGAAGAAGGCGCCGGCGCTCATCAACGGCTGGATGGCGCTCGTGGCAAGATTTCGAACGGCACAGGTCTCGGTCTTGTCCGTGGGGTCGTAGAAGAGGTTGAACTCCACGTGGCAGCTGCTGCCCTGGACGATGGGCTGCAGGTAGATGCCCATCTTGGTCGGCGGGATACCCGACCGCTTCGGCAGCTTCGCTCATGACCTTGATCAGCCCGGGGATCTTCGCGTAGGTGGTGAGGAAGAAGATGTCCTGGCAGCATCCGTGCCCCCGGAGCTTCCAGTAGGGCTCGTCGGACGGCCGGCGTATGGCTTCCAGGAACTGGCCGGCACCGACCCCGCCGAGACTTTGCGCGGTCTGCAGACCGAGGCGCTGCAGGAGCTCACGGGTGTCCTCGATCTGGCCCTGCATCCTCATCTCGGGCAGGTACCTGTAAGCGCCCAAGTTGAAGAAAAGGACCCACTGGGGCAGCTTGGCGACCAGCCGCCCGTAGTCCTCGGCGCTCTGGCTCATCAGGGCGGCGACATCGGCGCCGTTGAGTATCAGTAATTCGTTGCCCAGTCTCAGCCGGATCAGCCAGTGGGCGGCTTCCAGGAGCTTGGCCACGTCGCCGGACCCGATGAAGTAGGGCTGCTCGATCTCCGGCACCAGTTCGCACCGGGCCGAAGCCCAGGTGACTATGCCCATCGTCCCCTGCGCGCCCTGGAAGAGACGATGCAGCGACATGGCCGACGGGCCGGCGGCTTCCTTCTGCCGGCCCCCCGCCTTGCGCTGCTCTTCGATGGTGCCGGGGCCGGCCGCCGCGCCGGTACGGAACATATCTCCCGTGCCGAAGATGACTTCGGTGGAACCGATGGGATCAGCGATATCCCAATGGTAGTGAGGCATGATCACCGGTTCCCGGGAGAGCATGCTACCCACCACCGACTTGGTCTTGCGCGGCTGCAGCGGCATGTTCAGCCTCAGTCCCTTCTTGGCCGCCGCCTTGCTCAGTTCGCCGAAGGTGACTCCCGGTTCCACGATCGACACCACACGCTCGAAGGGATCGACCAGATCGATCTTCTTCATGCCGCTCATATCCACGACCACCGCATCGCCGGTGCACGGGACGGTGTCGCCGTAGAAATGGGGGCCACCGGAGCTGACCGGAACGAGAGGTGTGCCGGTCTCTTTGGCCAGGTTCACAAGCTTCTGGATGGTGTCCGCCGAATCGGCCCTGACCACAAACCGCGGACGGACTTTGCCGACGAAACTGAGATCCCCGGCGTAGGCGTCCAGGACGGATGGGTCCTGGCTGACGCTACGTGCCCCGGCGATCTCCTGCAATGCCTTCTCCGTTATCATGTCCACTACCTTCCTGAGACTCCTTGACGCGATCTCGTCAACCCATCTTTAACCGGACCTGACGACCTGCTGCGGTCTCCCGAGGAACGCTCCGTAAGGCCCCCTTTCAAAGCGAACACATTCGCACCCCCTCCCCGTCTGAACGAGGGGTCCTGACAGCACAGTATCATCAGGAGAAACCGATATCAAGTCCGTGAGTAAAACCCAATACTGCCCAGCCTCGCGCCATCCATCAACGTTCTGCGAGAGGCGCTAGAGCTCGAGCTCCGGGGGCAGAGGCGGCATCTGGCCGGCCAATTCCGCGATGAGCCCTTCGTACTTGGCAAGCCGCGAGTCGATGTCGATCTCGCCGCTTCTCGCCGCCTGAGCGGCGAGGAATAGCCACAAGTGGGCGCGAAGCAAGTCCGCCCGCGTGTGATCCCCTGGAGAGACCGCTCCGAAGACCGTCTCCTGGTAGGCGCCGAACAGGCTCAGGGCTATGAGGTCATCACGCACGGTCGGCTTTCCCGCGGACGCGGGGACCGCCGTGAGCTCCTTCATAATGCGCGCCACGGTCCCGGCAAGACCTTCCTGGATGGAACGACGCAGGTGAACGTCCTCCTGCGTTCCCTCCACGCGGATCACGGCAAAGGCGGCCACACCGAGTTGAAACACGCGAAAGTGGCTGAAGACGTCCCACAGCAAGCGCTCCGCCGGATCCTCCAAGGAAGCCGTCTTCTCGTCGGCGTAGGCGACACCCCAGTTCGTCAGTACACCCACGCATTCGGCCAGAAGCCTGCGTTTGCTGGGAAAGTGGCTGTAGAAGAGGCTGGCGGTGATGCCCAGCCGGCGCATGAGGGTGGAGACGTGCGTGTTCTTGTAGCCCTTGGCAGAGAACTCGCGGGTGGCTAGAGCCAGGATGCGATTGTGCATCCGCTCATACTCCAGAGACACAAGATCCACCGCGGTCTCGTTCGCCTGGTCGACCCGGTGCTGGAGCCTGTCCTCGATCTCGAGGATGGAAAGCCCGGCCCGTTTCAACTCGGCGATCTCCTGCAGGATCTTGACGTGGTCTTCGGTATAGAGCGAGCGGCTGGCGGCGGTCTTCTGGGGGCGGGGGAGCAATCCCAGCCGGAGGTAATAGTGGATGGTGGTTCGGGGTACCCCACTCACCTTCTCGAGCTCTCGAATGGTAAATGCCTGGATCACCTTCGCTCCTTGCTCCGAACCGACGCAAGACGAGAGGACTCCTCAGACGCGTCGAATCCGACCATTGCGCATGCCGGTAGCAACATTAGTCCCAAGTGGCGGTCTGTGGCAACAACACCGCGGACGCTCGTCGCTTGACGCCCTTTTCACAGTCACGGGCACCAGCTTCGCTTCTGGACTGTTCTCTAGTCGGGGAAAGCAGGGTCACCGCGTCGCTTTGATGAACTACACTTGACAGAAAGCTATATCAAGTCTTAGACTTCAGTCATGTAGCGCTGCAAGGATCGGCCGACGGGCCGGCGACGAGCGACATAGATCTGTGACGGCCCTACGCTCGCTATGTGGTTTGACTTTAAGACTTGAGATGTTCTTTTAAAACTGCTAGTGTTCGGAACGGCGTGATGTCGCAAAGCCGAGGGGGGCGTATGACCCATCCCCCGGGTCGTCTTGAGTTCGGAGAATCGCGCCGGATTGCAGTTGGGGCAGCTTGACGAAAGGAGCACTTGATGCCGGCGGCAAACGATCGGCGTGCGGAGTTACGAATCAAAGACAAGACGGTACTCAAGACCCTTGCCCAGTGTTCCTTCGCGCAGGGGGGCGAGCTGGCGTCAGTTGATGTGAAGGACGGCAAGATCGTCCGCATCCGGCCCCATCACCACACCGAAAGATACACCGAAGAAGAGCTGGGGCAGTACGAGCTCGAGAAGGACGGCGTGAAGTACAAGACTCCGCCCAAAGGTCTCCTCGCCCCCTATCAGATCGCCTATAAGAAGCGGGTCTACTCCCCCAACCGCATCCTCTACCCGCTCAAGCGGGTGGACTGGGACCCGAACGGCGCCCCCGGCTCGACCGGCCCGGGCGGGCGCAACACCGAGAACCGGGGCAAGAGCAAGTACGTGCGGATCAGTTGGGACGAGGCGACCACCATCATCGCCGACGAGATCAGACGCATACACAAGGAGTACGGACCGTACGGAGTGCTCGCCCACGGCGACGGTCACGGCGAAACCAAGACCGTGCATGGCGCTCATGCGGTACCGTGGGACCTTCTTGAGCTCACCGGCGGCTTCACACAGGCCATCCGCAACGCGGACAGCTGGGAGGGCTGGTTCTGGGGTACCAAACACGTGTGGGGTAACGGGGAGAACGGACTCTGCCTCCCTGCCGACAACATGATGAACGACGTCACCCAGAACACGGACATGATTCTGCACATCGGGGCCGATCTCGAGACCACCCCCTGGGGATTCGCCGGCCAGTTCCCCTCGAACGTCCTCTATTTCTGGCAGAAGCTGGGCAAGAAACAGGTGTTCGTCTCTCCCGACCTCAACTACTCGGGCGCCATCCATGCGAGCAAGTGGATCCCCATCCTTCCCAACACCGACGCCGCTCTGCATCTGGCCATCGCCTACACCTGGATGACCGAGGGCACCTACGACAAGGACTACGTGGCCACGCACGTGGTGGGCTTCGATAAGTTCGAGGACTATGTCCTGGGAAGAGAGGACGGCCTACCCAAGACTCCCGAGTGGGCCTCGGCTAAGACCAGCGTCCCGGAGTGGACCATCAAGGCCCTAGCCCGGGAGTGGGCGGCGCAGCCGACCACGGTCATGCACTTCTACGGCGGCTCTTACGTGCGCGGCCCCTACTCCCACGAGCCGGCGCGCCTCGAGGCCTGTCTCTTAGGCATGCAAGGCCTGGGCAAGCCCGGCCGCCATCAGTACTACAAGATGGGCGGCGACGACCACTGGATGAACGATACGCCCCGCCCCTTGAAGACCATCCCCGACATGCGCATGAAGTTCGACCCCACCATCGAAAAAGGTGGCGAGGCAGCGCAGGGGCCGCCGCCTATGTGGAACATCTTCCCCGGCCAGAAACAGCTGGCGGTCTCCTCCAAGCAGGTCATCCCCAAGACGCAGCTGGCCCAGGCCATCCTCGAGGGGTCGTGCTGGAGCTCCGGGAGCACCCAGCAGTTCATGCACCTCGAAGACCAGTTCAAGCGGTACGAGTATCCCATCCCCGCGGAAGAGGGCGGCACCGAGATCCACATGATCTGGATGGACAACCCCTGCCGCACCACCTGCTGGAACGACGGTTTTAAGACGGTGGAAGCCTTCCGCAGCCCCAAGATCGAGACCATCGTGGTGCAGCACCTGTGGCTGGAGAACGACACCATCCTCGCCGACGTCATCCTGCCCGTCAACACCAAGCTGGAAGAAGAAGACATCGGCCGCATGTCCGCCGGCGGCCGTTCGGTGCATGGCATCCTGCTTGAGAACCAGGCCATCGAGCCCCTGGGCGAATCGCTCTCCGACTACGAGTGCGTGGGCGAGGTGGCCAAGAAGCTGGGCTTCTACGAAGAGTTCAGCGCGGGGATGACCATAAAGGAGAAGATCAAGGCGGGCTTCGACAACATGGACATCCACGATTTCGTCACCTGGGAAGATTTCCAGGACAAGCAGTACTTCATCATGCCCACCGACCCCGAGTGGGAGAAGGTGCCGGCCGGCCTACGCCAGTTCTACGAAGACCCGGAGAAGCATCCCCTGGAAACCCCCAGCGGCAAGCTCGAGTTCTACTCCCAGCGCCTAGCCGATCACTACCCCGACGACAAAGTAAGAGGGCCTCTGCCCAAGTGGATCGAGAAGGACGAGTTCCACGACGAGCGGGTGTCCAGCCCGCGGGCGAACGAGTACCCGCTGCTCCTCGTGAGCAACCACGGCCGTTGGCGGACCCACGCCCAGAACGACGACATCCCCTGGCAGCGGGAGATCATGACCTGCAAGGTCAGAGGCTGGGACGGCTACTTGTACGAGCCCATCTGGATCAACCCCAAAGACGCCGAGGCTCGGGGTATCAAGGACGGTGACATCCTCAAGATGTTAAACGAGAGAGGTACCGTCCTCGGCGGAGCCCTCGTCTGGGAGCGCATCATGCCCGGAGCGGTATCGATGGACCACGGCTCCCGCGTCGACCTAGTCAACGTCGGCCCGGACGGCTTCCTGGATCGGGGCGGCGCGAACAACCTCATCTCCCCCATCAACGGCATCTCCCCCAACTGTTGGGGCATGGCGACGAGCGGCTTCCTGGTGGAGGTGCAGAAGGTGACGATGGCCGAGATGGAAGAATGGCGGGAGAAGTATCCAGAAGCCTTTGCGAGGAAATACGACCCGGCCTCGGGTCTGCGCTTCGAGGCGTGGGTGCTAGAGGAAGGAGAGGCCCGATGAGCAAGGTCTTCGTGTTCGATACTTCGATCTGCAACGGCTGCTACTGCTGCCAGATCGCCTGCAAGGACGAGCACTGCGGGAACGACTGGACTCCCTATGCCAAGCCTCAACCCGAGACGGGTCAGTTCTGGCTCAAGCTCTCCGAGCACGTGCGCGGCACCGTACCCAAGGTGAAGATGCACTACGTGCCTTCGCTCTGCGCTCACTGTGACGAGGCGCCGTGTATGGCCGCCTGCCAAGTGGAGGGGGCCATCTACAAACGCGAGGACGGCCTGGTCATCATCGACCCGGAGAAATGCACCGGCTGCAAGAGCTGCGTGGACGCCTGCCCCAGCCACTCCATCTATATGAACGAGAACCTCACCATCGCCCAGAAGTGCACGGGCTGCGCCCATCTGCTCGATGCCGGATGGACGGAGCCCCGCTGCGTGGACGCCTGTCCCACCCTGGCCTTGAAGTACCTGGATGAGGATGAGGCGAAGGGACTGATCGCCACGGCTGAGACCAGGAACCCGGCCGAAGACAAGCCGCGCCTCTACTACCTGAACATCCCCAAGAAGTTCGTCGGCGGAACGGTCTACGACCCCGTCGCGAAAGAGGTCGTGAAAGGAGCGACCTGCACCCTTATTGGTAACGGGAGCTCCTGGACCGAGACCACGGATGGCTTCGGGGACTTCTGGTTCGAGGGCCTCGTGACGGGCGCATACTCGCTGGAGATAGCGGCCGCAGGCTTCCCGACCAAGCGATTCCCGGAGATGGCCCTCGACAATGACATCAACCTGGGAGACATCCCGTTGGCTTGACGCGTGCATAGGACTAAGCTTGATGGGTCGGTAGGCAGGCTCGGCGAGACAGAAGGAGCGAGATTGATCCCGGTACTCACTATCCGAGATCTCGAGGAATCGAGCGGGGTTCCGCGGACCACGATCCACTACTATCTAAGCATAGGCCTGCTCCCCCGCCCCCAGAAGACCGCCCGTAGCCGGTCTCTCTACACCGGGGACCACCTCGAAATACTCCGAGAGATCGTGGAGCTCAAGCAGGCTGGGATCGCTCTGGACGAGATCCAGAAACAGCTGCAGCATACGGTCGACCAGGCCAGCAACGGCGAGGTGGACCTCGCCGCTCAAGAGCATCAGCGCGTGCACGATAGAATCCTGGCTTTGGCGACCCGGGAACTGGTCGCCAAGGGCTATAGAAAGACGCACGTCACGACTATTGTGCGCAAGCTCGGCATCACCACAGCGGTCTTCTACAGCCATTTCCCAAGCAAGCGCGCGCTCCTCTCGGAATGCGTCAGTGCGCTTTTGGGTTGGGGTCTCGAATTCGTGGATTCCAAAGAGGCTTCGACAGAGGACCCGGCCGAGCGCTTGCTCTGGCTTGTCTTTGGGCATTCGCACGTGTTTCAACTCGGCTCGACCGCCATGGCCCTGACCCGCGTCGAAGGCGTCCAGGACGAAAGCGACTCACGCAGGCCGATGGAGGCGCTCTTCAGGAGCATCGTGGAGCACATCAAGGGCGACCTGGCATACGTGCCCAGCGAAGGCTCGAAGCCACCCGCAGTGCCGGACGAACTCGTGGCCCACAGCCTTTTCGGTGCATATGAGCAGACCGTGTTCAGGTCGTTCTCCGACACCAAGTACACCCGCGAGGATCTGCTATTGACGCATCTATGGCTTTTCTTGGCCGTGCAGGCTGCGCGAAGCGGCGAGATCGACATCGATTCAAGACTGAATAGATATAGGGAACTCGTATCCCAACTTGCCACGCAGATGCCACCTCTACCGCCACTGCTGCAGAAAGAAGGTGCACGTGCATCCGGCCGCGAGGACGACGGCTGACCGGTTGAAGGGTCACCGTTGCTCCCCGGTCACTACGCGAGCTGACTCAATGACTTGAGACCGCTTTCTAAACATGTTAGCGTATGGTTTGGTCTTCTAAGAGCGGGACGGGAAGTACCGTTCGAAGGTCGTGAAGGGGGGTAGTCGACAAGAGAAGTGATCCTCGATCAGGCGTATTCTTTAGCAACCGTATGCGCTGCCTAGAAAAATGGAGGGGGACATGAGCGAGGCGAACGAAACTCACGAAGACCGCAGCCGGGAAGAACAAGGGGAGAAGAGGCCGGCGAGACCGGTCAGCCGGCGTGATTTCCTGAAGATCGCCGGAATCGCCGGAGCGGCTGTGGGGGCCGGCGCAGGCCTGGGCGGCATACTCGCCGCCTGCGGCGAAGAAGAAACGACCACGACGACCGCGGGCGAGACGACCACCACCACGGCCGCCGCCACCACAACGACTACCGCCGCCCCGACGACCACCGTGAGCACCGCAGCGGAGACCGGGCGCGAGATCAGGCTCGGTTTCGTTACGCCGACCACCGGCCCTCTGGCCCCCTTCGGGGTACCCGACGGATACTGCGTCGAACGGGCGCAAGAGGTATACGGCGACGGGATCGTATGTGGTGACGGGCTGAAGCACCCTGTCACAATCAAGGTCGTTGACAGCCAGTCAGATCCCAACCGGGCGGCGCAGGTCGCGGGCGATCTCATCCTCAACGACAAGGTAGATATTATCCTCGTGGCCTCCGCGCCCGACAACGTCGTGCCGGTGTCCGGTCAGGCTGAGGCCCTCGGGACGCCGTGCCTCTCGTGCGACGCCCCCTGGCAGAGCTACATGGAGCCTCGGACCGGAGGCGACCTGACGGCGGTGTTCAAGTGGACCTATCACGTCTTCTTTGGTGGGGAGGACAGCTTCGACATCATGGCCGACGTGTTTCACCGGCTACCGACAAACAACGTCCTGGCTTTGCTGTACGCGAACAGCTCCGACGGCAACGCCGTACGTGATGTCGAATTGCCGGTGCTCAAGGAGATGGGCTTCACCGTTATTGACGGTAGTGGTTTCGCGCCTGGCACTGAAGACTTCACCTCGATAATCAGCATGTTCAAGAAGGCGGGGGCCGAATTGGGGCACGGCCTGCTGGATCCCACCGACTTCATCAACTTCTGGAAGCAGTCGATCCAGCAGTCCTGGCTGCCGAAAACGTCCATATGGGGCAAAGCCCTACTCTTCCCGCAATCCGTGGAAGCGATCGGCCCTATCGGCTACGGTCTCTGCGCTGACCAGTGGTGGGGAGCGGACTGGCCCTACAAGTCGGCTCTCCTTGGGGAGACCTGCCGGGAGTTCGCAGATGACTATGAAGCCCGGACCGATTCGCAGTGGACCCAGCCCGTGGCCCACTTCATGCTCTTCGAGTGGGCCTACGACGTACTCAGTCGAACAGCCAGTGTGGACGACAAAGACGCGATCATGACCGCGGTCAAGAGTACGAAGCTCGAGACCATTCTCGGCACCGTCGATTTTTCGGCGCCGGTGGAGCCGGTCGGACCGCCCTGGGCCGCGGGCCCACGGCACGTCGTGGAGAACGTCTACAAGATCAACCATCCTGCCGGCCAGTGGGTCAAGGGCACGAAGTGGCCCTTTGACCTGGTTACCGTCAGCAATGCTGGGTGTCCCGCGATTCCCGTGGCAGCCGAGCTACAGCCCTATACTGTGAGCTGAGCCCCGGAATACCTGGGCGGCGGTGCCCCTCGCGCACTGTCGCCCAGGTCATTCGGATTGTTCGAGGGGATGTACCAATCGGGAAGCATCCGTTCCAGCCTACTGGAAGCAGAGCTTCCCAGGGTTCATCACGTTGTTCGGGTCGAAGATCCCCTTCACTTTTCGGAGCGCCATCGTGGTGCCCGCGTCTCTCCTGTAGGCCATGTCCGCCCAAGGGCCGTAAGGCCGGGAGAAGAAGGCCCCCCTATTGGCCAGCGCGCCGGCGGCGGCGTCTACCAAGGTCTTCACGGTCTCCTTCTCGGCAAGGTTGGCCTTGTCAAAGAACAGATTGAACTCACAGTGGTAATTGACCCCTTGGACCGCCGGCTGCAGGTAGATGCCCATGTCACCAACATCGTATTCCGACTCGAGCGCGACGATCTTCATGGTGTCTATCAGTTCCTGGAGCTTCTCGTAGACCGTTATGAAGAAGATGTCGGCGCAGCCACCCTCCGTATCGGCTTTCCAATACCTACCCGCAGGGGGCTCGTGCAACAGCCGCATCAACTCGAACGCGGAGACCGTGCCCACGGACCTAAGCGGCTCCACCCTGATGGACTGCGCGATGGTGGAGATGTCCTTCTGGACGTAGCCTATCCGTTCCTCGGGGAAATAGCGGACGCCGGAGATCGTGTAGAACAGTATCCAGTTGGGCAGACCGAATCTCAGCTTCTCGTAGTCGCCAGACCCAACCTGAGTCATCATCCGAGCCAGATTGGAATCGTTCAGCAGCAGACAGTCGTCAGCCAGGCGATTGCGGATGAGCCAGTATGCGAACTCCAGCAAACTGTCCAGCTTGTCCGAGCCGACCAGATAGGGCTCCTCGATGCTGGGCAGATGCTCGCACCTGACCGTGGCCCAGGTCACGATGCCCATCGTGCCTTGACCTCCCTGGATGAGCCTCAAGAAACCTGCCTGCATCGGGCCCGCGGCTTCGTTCTGAGCGGCTCCCGCCGCCCACTGCTCCTCCAGGGTGCCGGGGCCGGCGGCCGACCCCGTCCTGAAGACATCCCCCGAGCCATAGACGACTTCCGTGCAGGCCATCGGGTCGGAGATGTCCCAGTGGTACTTGGGCATGATCACCGGCTCCCGCTCCAGGAGGCTCCCGACCACCGATTTGGTGGCGCGCGGAAGCAGAGGCAGGTTCAGGCGAAGTCCGGCCTCACGCGCGGCAGGGATCAGGTCGTGGAAGGTGACTCCCGGCTCGACCATCGCGATCCGATGCTCGAGGTCGAGCCTCACGATCCTGTTCATCCCGCTCAAGTCGACGATGACCGCTCCCCCGACACTGGGGACGGTGTCGCCCCGGAAGTGGGGCCCCCCAGAACTGACGGGGATCAGCGGAGTGGCCGAAGTATTGGCCCACTGGACTATCTTCTGTATCTCGTCCGCATCTTTGGGTCTCACCACACAGCGAGGCGTGATGGGATGGACGAAACTCTCGTCCGACGCGTATTCACTGAGGGCCGCCGGTGCGTCGGTCACATTGTCCGCACCGACTATGTTGGCCAATTCTGTCTTCTCTGACATCACTCACCCCGTTCAGTATGGTTCGCCCTGGCTTTCATCGAGCGGTTCAGTCCTTGGCCGAGATGTACATCGCAGGTTCGGAAACCCCGTTGGGGTCGAAAGTCTTCTTGATCTTCCGCAACCAAAGATGGTAGTCGCCCAAATGAGGACCCCACTTGTCGTGCGCGCGGTCACCCCACACCGTCACTGGAGCCGTGTAGCATCTCTCGATGCCCAGGTCTTCGCACGTGTCGGAGAATTCCATGAGGTCTCTCCAGCCCTCCCCCGTCGGGTGGGTCATGACGAGTTGTTCGGCGTGGCCGGTGTGGCCGTTCTCGTAGACCATCCCTATGACGCAGTCGAAACCATCGTCCGCCCTGACGGTGCCTTTGGCCTGCAACGCCTTCTTGAGCTCCATGCATTCCAGCATGAACCTGGTGGACGTCTGGAACATGGCGGAGTCACCGATCAGACCGTGGAATCGCCCGCAGGCTCGGAACCCCTCCCTGACGCCCCCGCTGAACCTTGTCTCCGACCAGAGGATCTCCCGCTTGACCTCGGGCTTTTCGATGTGGCTCAGGAAAACGCCCCCCGTCTCCTCCAGGATCTGGGCCAGGACCTTCTGCCTATAGCGGAACTCCGGGATGGTGGCACCCGAAATGATCACTAGGAACCCAGGACGTCCGTTGGACTCCTCTTGCATCTGCCTCAGCAGGATCTCCGCTTCGCTGCCGGTACCGGTGAAAGCCTCCGCCATCATCGGCAGGGGCAGGCGGAAGATCATGGTGGCTATCTCGCTCTCCCCCATCTTGATGGCGGCTTCGATCAGCTTCTCCCAGTGGGGGAAGATGGGATGGTGGATCTCGAAGTTGGGCGGCATCTCTTTGAGGCTGTAGCTCGGAGAAACACCCTCCAGTTCGGGCTCCGGCGGACCGTAATAGGGATACAGCTTGAGACCGGCCTTGGTGAAGATCCCCAGGCCGCCCATGACCGCCTGAGTGCCTCGTATGACTCCTCGCAGAGAGGGGCCGGGACCGTCTCCGCAAAACCAGCCGGCGCCGGCACCCGACGATCCGAACTTGAGCAGCTCGCCGTCAGGCGTGACCCATTCCACAGCCAGGGTGTTACGGTCGCCGCAGCTGGTGCTGACGCCGCCGGAACCGGTGCCTTGGTGGGCCGTGATGGGCATAGCGCTTGTATTGCAGCCGGCCCCGATCATATGAAGGTTGAGACCTTTCTTCATGGCCTCGGCCTGCAGTTGGGCGCAAGTGACGTAGGGCTCCACAACGGCATACATGCTCTTCTCATTCAGCTCGATGATGCGATTGAAGCGGCGCATGTCCACATGGATCGCGTCGTCATCAAGGCCGAGCGCGCTGTAGAAGCCCCAGCCGTTACTGATGGCTTTGTACCTCACGCTGTACTTGTTGCAGGCCCTGACTATCGCCTGCACTTCCTCCGTCCTTCCGGGCATGAGGATTGCTCCCGACCTTGGGAGAAAAGGAGTGCCCGTCGATATCTCCGCTCCCCATTCAAAGGCATAAGAATCAAGGATCGCCGGATCCTCGGAGATGTAATCTGGTCCGACTATCTCCTCGATGGTCTTGTAGGCGTCCCTATTGTTCAGCGCCATCTCCCGTATCCCCTTAGTCCTTGGCCGAGATGTACATGGCCGCCTCGGAAACACCGTTGGGATCGAAAGTCTTCTTGATCTGGCGCAACCACAGATGGTAGTTGCACAGATAAGGACCCCACTTGTCGTGCGCCCTGTCGCCCCAGACCGTCACCGGAGCCGTGTAGCGCCCCTTGATGGCCAGGTCTTCGCACCCGTCGGTGAATTCCATGAGGTCTCTCCACCCGGCTCCGGTGGGGTGGGTCATGACGAGCTGCTCCGCATGCCCGGTGTGGCCGTTCTCAAAGACCATTCCCACCACACAGTCGAGACCGTCGTCGGCTCTGATGTTGCCTCTGGCCTGGTATTCCCTTTTGAGCTCCATGCATTCCAGCATCAGCCTGGTGGAGGTTTGGAACATGGCCGAGTCGCCGATCGATCCCAGGAATCTTCCCACCGCTCGGAAGGACTCTCTTACACCGCCGCTGAACCTGGTCTCGGCCCATAGGTATTGACTCTGGATGTCTTCTCTTTCGAGGTAGCTCCAGAACTCGCCGCCTGTTTCAGCCATGATCTGAGCGAGAACCTTCTGCCGGTAATTGAACTCTGCGATGGTGGCACCGGCGATGATGACCAGGAACCCGGGCCTATCACCGCACTCCTCCTGCATCTGTCTGAGCAGAGCGACTGCTTCCACACCGGTACCGGTTAGCGCCTCCGTCAACATGGGCGGGGGCAACCGGAAGATCATGGTCGCTATCTCGCTCTCCCCCATCTTGATGGCGGCTTCGATCAGCTTGTCCCAATCGGGGAAGAGAGGATGGTGGATCTCGAGATTCTCTGGCCTTTCTTTGAATCGGTACGTCGGAGAGACACCCTCCAGGTCGGGCTCGGGCGGTCCATAGTACGGGTACAGCTTGACCCCAGTCTTCGTGAAGATGCCGAGGCCGCCCATCACACCCTGCGGACCGTGTATCAACCCTCGTAGGGAGGGGCCCGGGCCGTCGCCGCAGAACCAGCCGGCGCCGGCTCCGGCGGAACCGAACTTGAGGAGCTCTCCGTCGGGAGTCACCCATTCCACCGCCAGGGTGTTGCGGTCTCCGCAGCTTGTGCTCACGCCCCCGGAACCGGTACCTTGATGAGCAGTTATGGGAGTAGCGCTGGTGGTACATCCCGCGCCGACCATGTGCACGTTCAGGCCCATCTTCATGGCCTCGGCTTGGAGCATGGCGCAGGTGACATAGGGTTCCACGACGGCGTACATGCTCTTCTCGTTCAACTCGATGATACGGTTGAACCTCCGCATATCCACGTGGATGGCGTCATCATCCAGGCCGAGCGCGCTGTAGAAGCCCCAGCCGTTGCTGATCGCCTTGTATCTGACTTTGTATTTGTTGCAGGCTTTGACGAGCGCCTGCACTTCCTCCGTGGTGCCCGGGAGCACGATGGCGCCCGACCTGGGAAGGAACGGGGTGTCGGTGAAGAGTTCTGCGCCCCACTGGAATGCATAGGAGTCCAGCACGGCCGGTTCTTCAGAGATGTAGTCCGGCCCGACTATCTCTTCGATCGCCTTGTAGGCGTCCCTATGGTTCAGAGCCATCGCTGTTGTCTCCTTCAATCCTCGAGGGACTGCTCGAGCAACTCGACGACGTCGTAGACCTTGAGGTTGTCTCCGGAGGCCTCGACGGAATCCTTGAAATTCCTGATGCACCACGGGCAGGCGGTGACCAGCGCTTCCGCCCCCGTATCCTTCGCCTCTTTGATCCTCTCCCCAGCCGTCCACTCGCTGAATTCGGGATAAGCATCCACGACACCGCCCCCGGCGCCGCAGCACCACGTGTACTCCTTGATCCTGGTCATCTCGACCAGCTTCACCCCCGGGATGCTCTTGAGCACGTTCCTCGGCGGCTCGTACACGCCGTAGGTACCCTTTCGTATCTGCTTGTCGGGGATGTGCCTCCAGCGTTCGTCGGGCTTGGTGCTGATGACCCCCTCCCAATGCACCCACGGCTCTCCCAACCGGCCCAGATGGCAGGGATCGTGGTAGGTGACGGCCATGGGGACTTCTTTCTTGGGTTGAGACGGCCTTCCGCGATGAGCTTGTCCAGGTATTCGGTGATGTGGAAGACCTGGATGTCTTTCTTGAGACCTAATCTTGTCGTAGAGGACCTTGAAGGCGTGGTAGCAGTCGGAGCAGCTGGTCACCACAGTGCCGGCCTTCGCCGCCCGGAGCATCTCCACGTTGTTCTCGGCGTACTTGGTGAGCTCGCTGACATAACCGAGATCGTAGGCCCTGCCCCCGCAGCAGTTCTCGTCTTTGCCGCCGATTGCGACATCCACTCCGGCCTTCTGCAGTAGGCCCACAGCGGCTCGCGCTATGGGCCAGAGTTCGGTGTCGTAGCTATAGCGACAGCCGGTATGGAAATAGACTTCCGCCCCGTCTTTGGTGATGTTCTTGACATCGAGGCCCTCGGCCCAGTTGCCCCTGTCGGCTTTCCGCTCGAGGAGCATGTTGTCTTCTTTTCTCAGGCCGTCGATGATGGCCATATGGGCGGGATTTAGCTCGCCGTCGCCCACGCATTTGATCCGCATCTCATAGAGCGGCTGCAACACTTCTATGTCGTTACCGTACTTACAAGAAATATCGCAGGCCCCGCACATCTGGCATTGATAAACGATCTCCAGCAGTTTCTCACTATAGTCGATACGTCCATCGTTCAGGGAGAGTGCGGTGATCAGCCTGCCACTCCCAGAATATGTGTGGAAGAGATACTTGGTTATGCTGGGGCAGCTGTAGGCATACTTAGCATTGCTTATTACTGATTGGGGTATGAATTTGCAGTTAGAACACCGGGCACACCTGATCATATACTCCCGTAAGTCTTGCAGCATCTTCCTTCTCCCTGATCTTGCATTAGCCTTTCAAATCAGCTGCGTTCCTATCTGTCTGCCGCGGTCACCCCCAGCTTAGGCTTGCCAGGTCCCGCATGGCGATGCGGAGGGTGCCCAGAGACGCATCGCCTGAGATGACGGTGGAGCCATCGACGCGCAGGCGGACCTCCGTTCCATCGGTGGCGGCCAGATCGACCAAGCACTCCTCGCCGGGCTCGCTGACGGTAAGGTGGGAGACGCGGGTCAACTCGACGTCGATCTGAGCCGGGCCGAGGGCTCCAGTGAGTTGGGTCGCGCCGTTGCAGCGAAGGTTGTCGAGGTGGAACTCCCTGCCCTCGCGGTCGACCAATAGGGCTGTCGAGCCCTCACCCAGCCGGACCTCGTCCTCGGTCCATGTCCCCGACGAAAGGAACCGCGCAGTCGCGTCGACCATGAATTCTGTCACTTGCTCCAGCGAGTATCGGTCGTCAAGGCGCGACCTGAACCAGAGGTCTTCGCCCATGCCTATGAAGGCATAGATGGCTAGTTCGGCGTCCACATCACGAGCTCGCCCCGTCTCTATCGCTGCCTGCAGGTCCCGCTTCATGGGGTTGGCGATCGCCTCGTAGGCCTCGCGCGCCTTCATCTTGATCTCTTTGTCTGGTGACATCTCGGCCGCCCGCACCAGGTTGATGAGCCCCGGGTACCAGTCGTATTGGTGGATGAGTTCCACCCGGGTGCGAACCTTTGTGAAGAAATCACCCTCCCTTATCTGTGGAAGCGACTCGAGTACCTGCACCAGCTCGCACACGTGCTCGAAACACGCGAGGAGCAATTCCTTCTTGTTACGGAAGTAGAGATAGAAGGTGCCCTTCCCGATGTCCAGCGAGTCGGTGATGTCGCTTATCCGCACGCGATCGTAGCCCACCCTGTTGAACATAGGGATCGCCTGCTCGATGATGCGGTCTCGCTTGTCCTGCTGGCTGTCTGTCGCAGGCGCCACCGAGTCGACGGGAGAGACCTCATGCTCACTCATGGCCTGGACACGTCTTTCTCGCGTCCTTTCACGCGTGCAAGAATAGTGACCGCACGGTCAGTATCTCACAATATAGCAGAACATTCCCAATAGTCAAAGTGTTTGCCAGATACGGATAAAACAGCCTTTGGATGCGGCTTGACGTGACCAAAGAAACCTAGTAAGGTGGGGGTGACCGACGAGCCATTATGGATGACTCTTGGTTCAGTCGTCAAGCGAATCCTCGCGGGAACCGCGGGCAGAGGGAACGTCTTGAACCCTAACAACCAAGGGAACGGGCCGGTCTGCATACCGCCCGTCTTGCCCCAGAAGGGACGCGAAGCCCATGCTGACTATCGTGGTCTGTGCCAAGCAAGTAATGGACCCCGAGGCACCTCTCTCCCTGTTCGAGATCGCCGCCGATGGGAAGAACCTGGTCCCGCCCCCGGGCACTCCGCCGGTGCTCAGCACGTTCGACGAAAACGCCCTGGAGGCGGCCCTACGCATCAAGGACGCGGTCGGCGCCAAAGTCGTGGTCCTCAGCATGGGGAACAAGCTGGCGAAGACCGTCCTCAAGAAGACGCTGGCGGCCGGTGCTGACGATTTGATCCTGCTGGAGGACGAAGAGTTCGTCGACCTGGACAGCAGGGGTACGGCCCTGGCTCTGGCCAAGGCGATCGAGAGGATAGGCGACGTGGACCTCATCCTCTGCGGCCGCCAGGCCGCGGACACCGATGCCGGCCAGGTGGGGATCGGCATCGCGGCGATGCTGGACATCCCGGCCATCACCCTGGCCCAGAAAGTGGAAGTCAAAGACGGCAGCGTCCGGGTGGAGCGTCTGGTGGCCGAGGGGTATGAGGTCGTCGAGGCTTCCCTGCCGGCATTGGTCACCGCCAGCAACGAGGTCGGCGAGTTGCGCTTTGCCCCGGTGAAAGCGGTCATCGCGGCGCAGAAGATGCAGCCCACGGTCTGGAACGCTCAGGCGCTCGGTGTCGATCTTGCCGGTTCCGCCCACACCGATCTGGTGAAGTTCTTCGTCCCTGATCGCCGAGTCCAATGCCAATTGATCGAGGGAAGCAGTCCGGAGGAGATCGCGGAGGGCATGGCCGCGGTCCTGAAGACCCGTGTCGCCTGACGACCGGCCCGCCGCAAAGTCTTATCTAGGGGGCAGCGAAAGTGAGTGATAACAAGGGTGTGCTCTTCCTGGCCGAACGTAGAGGCAAAGCGCTCGCCAGGATGAGCGCCGAGCTTGCCACCGCCGGGCTCGAGCTCGCGCGTCAAATGGGTGAGGGACTCTCGGCTGTGCTGGTGGGCACCGATCTGGCAGGCAATGCGCAAGAGTCGATCGACATGGGCGTGCAGAAGGTGTACGTCGTCGAGGATCCGCTGCTCTCCCACTACACCCCCGAGCCCTATCTGGCGCTCATGACTCAGATCTGCGAAGACGTGAAGCCGAGGGTGCTGTTGATGGGCCACACGGAGATCGGGCGAGATCTGGCACCGCGCCTGGCGTTCAAACTGGACAGAGGTCTCGCACCGAACTGCGTCGCGCTGCAGGTCGACCAAGGCTCCGGGGATCTCCAGGTGACCCGCCCGGTCTTCGGCGGAAAGGCGAACGGCCTCTTCACCCTGGGGGGTGCAGCGCCGCACTTAGTCACCGTGGGCCTCAAGGTCTTCGAGCCGGCCGTCGCCGAGGCCGGCCGGCAGGGTGAAGTAGCGACTTTCGCACCCGCGATCGACCCCAGCGCCTTCAAGATATCGGTCGTCGAACGGGTCGAGGACATCACTGAAGGGGTGCGACTCGAAGACGCGACCGTCATCGTCGCGGGCGGGCGCGGTGTAGGGAGCACAGAGGGCTTTGCTCAGCTGCGGGAACTGGCGGCCTTACTGGGAGGATGCATAGGTGCTTCCCGGGCGCCGGTCGACAACGGGTTGGTCCCCAGTGGTCTACAGGTGGGCCTCACCGGCACGGTGGTGAGCCCCAACGTCTATATCGCCATCGGCATCTCCGGCGCCGCCCAGCATATGGCCGGTTGCTCGTCGTCCAAGACCATCATCGCCGTCAATCGCGACCCAGAAGCCCCGATCTTCCAGAGGGCCCATTTTGGAGCCGTGGCCGATTGGAAGGACATCATTCCGCCGCTCACCGAGAAGTGCAGGTCGATGCTGAGCTAGAGAGACCAGGACTGCATCCTAGCCGCGCGGCCCAAGGAGAACGGAGTTGACGTACACGACCGTGGTGTTCGTAGTGGTGCTCCTGATCGCCCTGGCGTTCTTCGGCTGGGCCCTTACCCGCAGGGTGCAGTACGCCATGATCGGCCGGCCCGAGCCCCGGTTCGACCGCCCGCTCACCCGCACCCTGGGGTTCCTCTGGCTGGTCTTCGGCCAGAAGAAGCTCTTCAAGGAGAGAGTGGGCCTCATCCACTTCTTCATCTTCTGGGGCTTCATCGTCATCGCGTTCGGGACACTCCAGATCATCGCCGAGGGGATCCACCCCGGTTTCGAGTTCCCCTGGGCGGAGAGCTACGCCTTCCTCTTCATAAAAGACCTGCTGAGCCTCATCGTGCTCATAGGACTGATCGTTCTCGCCTGCATCCGTTACGTGGTACGAAAGACCCGCCTCGAGCCGAGCGCCGAGGCGGGCGTCATTCTCGGGCTGATCTTCTTCCTGATCCTCTCCGAGTTCTTCTATAGCGGCGTCAGCTACGCCCTCGACCCCACTCCGGCCAGCGAGGGCGCCTTCGTCGCCACGGCCATCGCCGGCTGGTTCGCCGGAGCGAGCACCGCCAGCCTGGAGACTGCGCGAACGGTTCTCTGGTGGATCCACGTCGTGCTACTGCTCGCCTTCCTGGTCTACATCCCCATCTCCAAGCACATGCACCTGATCATGTGCCCCGTGAACGAATGGCTCCGCAACCTCAAGCCCCGGGGCGGGCAGATCTACCCGGTAGATTTCGAGAGCGAGGACGTGGAAGAGTTCGGCGTGAGCCGGGTGGAAGGCTTCACCAAGAAGCAGCTCCTCGACCTCTACGCCTGCGCCGAATGCGGGCGCTGCCAGCAGCACTGCCCGGCGACACAGAGCGGCAAGGCGCTCGACCCCAAGCTGCTGATGACCAAGCTCCGCGATCACCTGGTGGAGCAAGGGCCGAGCCTTCTGCGCCAGGCCAAGACATCATCCTCCGCCGGAACATCCGACGGCGATGCAGCCGCACCCGCCATGATCGGCGACGTGATCTCCACCGAGGAGATATGGGCGTGCACCACCTGCTACTCCTGCCAGGAGCAGTGCCCTGTGATGAACGAGCACATCAACAAGATCGTCGACATGCGCCGGCACCTCGTCCTTATGGAGGGTGAGTTCCCCCACGAGGCGACCCTCGTGTTCAGAAACATGGAGGTGAACGGCAACCCCCTGGGCGAGAGCGCGCTCGTCCGCGGGGATCACCTCCGCAAGCTGGGAGTTCCCACCCTCGGGGAAAACCCAGACGCGGAGATCCTCTATTGGCCCGGATGCAGTGGTGCGCTGGACGCCCGGAACCAGAAGGTCTCCACCGCTTTTGTGAGGCTGGCGGAATCTGCAGGCGTGTCGCTCGCCACGCTCGGCAACGAGGAGAAGTGCTGTGGGGAGGCGGCCCGGCGCCTGGGCAACGAGTACCTCTACCAGACTCTCGCTCTGGGGAACGTGGAGGTTCTCAACGGCTACGGCATCAAAAAGATCGTCACCCAATGCCCGCACTGTTTCAACACGCTGAAGAACGAGTATCCGCAGCTGGGCGGCGACTTCGAAGTCCTCCACCACACACAGTTTCTCGCGGAACTCGTCGGAGCCGGGAGGCTCGAGCTGGGAGCGTCGGAGCGAAAGAGGGTCACCTATCACGATGCCTGCTACCTGGGCCGCTACAACGGCATCTACGAACTGCCGCGACAACTGCTGACGACCGCCGGGCTCGACCTGGTAGAGCTGCCACGCAGAAAGACGAAGGCGTTCTGCTGCGGCGGGGGCGGTGGCCGGATGTGGCTGGAAGAGAACGAGGGTGAGAGGATAAACAACCTCCGGACCGACGAAGTCCTCAGCGTGTCGCCGGATATCGCCGCCGTCGCCTGCCCCTATTGCCTGACCATGCTGAAGGATGGTGTCGACGGCCGCGAAGCGGGCGACCGGGTCCAAGTCATGGATATCGCCGAGATCCTCCAAGCTACCATCCCGAGCAGTCCCACCCCCTAGTACCGAAGACCAACGGCCCCGGGCGCCGGCCGCGCACCGATAATGCCCGGCCTCACGAGTGCTTCCTATTTGCCGGTACTCACGAACTTGAGTCGGGGTTTTGAAAATGATAGTGTGGTTGAGAACAAGGTCTTGATCGCACAGGTCGCGTTCTAGGAGAGCCGACTACGGGGGGCGATGAAAGTAGGACACACCGACAGCCATTCTCGCGCAACTTTCAGTACGAAAGGAGCCAACTGGTGACAGAGCAGGTCTTCATGAACGCGACGATCGCCGGGCCGGTCTCCGTCTATGTGAGAGACGGCAAGATCGTCAGGATCCGGCCGCTGCAGGTCGATGGACAGGACCTGAAGCCCTGGACGATCGAAGACGCCAGGGGCGAGAAGTACTCTCCCCCCAAGAAGCTGAAGCTCGGGCCCTATGTGATGGCTGCTCGAACGCAGCTCTATTCCGACGACCGGCTTCTTCATCCCCTGAAGAGGGTCGACTTCGATCCAAAGGGGGAACGGCATCCGGAGAACCGGGGCAGGTCTGGATACGAGCCAATAAGCTGGGACGAGGCTCTCGACCTGGTGGCCGGCGAGATGGAGAGAATACGGACCGAACACGGTCCCGCGGCGATCGCGGCCCTCGACCAGGACCACCACAACTGGGGCATCGTGGGCTACCGGTTCGGGCCCTATTTCCGGTTCTTCAACACCATCGGGTTCACCGAGGTGCTGCACAATCCGGACAGCTGGGAAGGCTGGCACTGGGGCACTCCCCATGTCTATGGCTACTGGTGGCAACTGGGCGTGCCCGAGCAGTTCGATCTGCTCGAGGACACGATGCGGCACGCCGAGAACATCATCTACTGGTCGAACGACCCGGACTTCACCCGCGCCGCCTACAACGGCATGGAGTCAGCCATCTGGTTCGACTGGATGCGCGATGCCGGCAAGCAGCAGATATTCATCGACCCCTTCTGCAACTACACCGCTTCCAAACTGGCCGACAAGTGGATCGCGCCCCGGCCGGGCACCGACTCGGCCCTGGCTTTGGCCATCGCCTGGGTCTGGATCGATGAAGGCACCTACGACGCTCAGTACGTGGCCGAGAAGACAGTCGGCTTTGAAGAGTTCAAACGATACGTGACCGGCGAAGACGACGGGGTGCCCAAAACGCCCTCCTGGGCAGCTGAGATCACGGGCGTGCCGGCTCGGACCCTCGAAGCACTGGCCCACGAGTGGGCCGCCAAGAAGACGACGATTGCGGGAGCCGGTATGGGTGGGGCCTGCCGTACCGCCTACGGCCACGAGTATCCTCGGATGGTCGTGCTGCTGCAGGCGATGCAGGGACTGGGTAGGCCGGGCGTGAATCTGTGGGGCAACGCCACCGCCGCGCCGGCGAACTACAGCGTCCTCTTCCCCGGCTACGCCGACCTGGACGCCATGATGAGCTTCTCGAGCGCCGCCCGGAAGAAGGCCATCAACCCCGTGGAGCAGCGCCTTTACCGCCTCATGCTGGCCGACTCCATCCTGGACCCGCCCGTCAAGTGGATGGGCGAGGGGTTCTGTGGCCAGCAATTGGAGCAACAGTTCGCCCGGTTCGAATACCCCATGCCGGGCTATCCGGAAGTGAAGATGCTCTACCGTTACGGCTCTGCTTCACTCGGTACCATGACCGAGGGCAACAAGCTGGTGAAGATGTTCCAGAGCCCCAAGTTGGAGACCGTCGTGGTGCAGGACTGCTGGTGGAACACCGAGACCAGGTTCGCCGACGTGATCTTCCCCGCCTGCACCAACTTCGAGCGCAACGACATCGCCGAGTGGGGAGAAGCCGGCGGGTATCTCAAATGGTGCTCGACCGGATCCAACTACCGCATCGTCACCTACCAGCAGAAGTGCATCGAGCCTCTGGGCGAATCGAAGTCGGATTATTGGATCTTCTCCCAGCTCGCCAAACGCCTGGGGGTGTGGGAGGACTTCTCCGACGGAGGTCGCTTGGAAGATGATTGGATCAAGGCCTACTTCGACGTGAGCGACCTGCCTAAGTACATCTCCTGGGAGGAGTTCCTCAAGAAAGGGTACTACGTCATCCCTGTGCCCGAGCCGTATGAGTCCACGCCCGCGTTCCGCTGGTTCTACGAAGGTAGGGACTGCGACACCCCCGACATGATGAACCCAAACAAGGGCACCGAGCGGGCCGGTCAGTTAGCTACCCCCAGCGGGAAGATCGAGTTCGTATCCGGCAGTCTGACGAAGTTCACGCCGGACGACGAAGAAAGACCACCGGTGCCTCAGTACATCCCCAGCTGGGAAGGCCCCGAGTCCGAGCTGGCCAAGAAGTACCCATTGCAGTTGATAACCCCCCACCCCCGCTACTCCTTCCACACCCATTTCGACAAGAAGGGCTCCTGGATCAACGACATTCCCGGTCATCGCCGCCTCGTCAACGGCTACTACTACTGGACGGTCAGGATCAGCCCCTCCGACGCGGCCGAGCGCGGGATCAAGGATGGAGATGTCGTGCGACTCTTCAACGACCGCGGGTCGGTCCTCGGAGCCGCGACGGTCACGGAGAGGATCAAGTCCGGGGTGATCCACAGCTACTGCTCCTGCGGCAGGTACGACCCCGCGGAGCCGGGGAAAGCCTACTCGCTCGACCGGGGCGGCTGCGTCAACCTGCTCACCTCCGACCGGCTCATGTCTAAGAACGCACCGGGGATGGCACCCAACTCCTGCCTTGTCGAGATCGAAAGATGGGAGGCCTGAAATGTCGCGCTATGCCCTGCTCGTAGACATGAGGGTCTGCAACGGCTGCTATGCGTGTTTCATGGCCTGCCGCGACGAGCACTGCGGCAACGATCACCTGCCCTACTCGGCGGCCCAGCCCTATTCCGGCCACTTCTGGATGCGCATCATCGAACGCGAACGCGGGTCGTATCCCAGGGTCAAGGCCGCCTACATCAAGGTCCCCTGCATGCACTGCGATGACGCCCCTTGTGTGGCGCAGTATCCGGATCAGGTTTACAAGCGCCCGGACGGCATCGTCATCATCGATCCGGTGAAAGCCAAGGGGGCGAAGGATATCCTTGATTCCTGCCCCTACCGGGTGATCTTCTGGAACGAGGAGACGGACCTGCCCCAGAAGTGCACTCTCTGCGCCCACCTGCTCGACGCGGGGTGGGAAGAGCCCCGCTGCGTGGAGATATGCCCCACCAAGGCCCTTCTTTTCGGGGACCTGGACGACCCGGGGAGCGAGGTGTCCAAACGTCTAGCTGAGAGTGAGGCTGAGGTCTTCCACCCCGAATACGGCCTGAAGGGCGGAGTCTGGTACCTCAACATGCCCAAGCGTTTCGTCGCCGGCAGCCTGGTCTTCGGCGATACCGACAAGTGTGCGGGCGATGTCGTCGTGACCCTAGCCGGCGACGGGGAGAAGAAGCAGGCCACGAGCAACGGCTTCGGGGACTTCGAGTTCGAGGGACTGGACAAGGACAAGGAATACATCCTGGAGATCAAACATCCGGGCTACCGGGACAAGCAACTCGCCGTCTGCACGCAGATCGACAAGTACCTGGGCGACATAGTGTTGGAGAAGGTCTAGTGCCGGATCTCGAGGCACGCGCCAAGTCCCTCCGGAGGCCGAAGGCCCTCCGGAGAGACGGGAGTCAAGGGGGCGCTAGAACCCGGGATCCCCGCTAGTAAGTCAGCGGTTGCAGTTTTCCATCCAAGACGACGATCTCGGGGTCGGTACTGAAGACGAGCATCTTGTCGATGGGCCACTTGCTGCCTTCCGCCGTCTTAACCCACTGGCCACAGGCCTGCGGCGGGCTGCAACCGTTGATGAACGGACGATGGGTCATGTCCTTCACCGGTGCCGTGAAGTCGATCTGACCTAGAATGGTATCCACCTTCGTCTGACCGATGGCTGACGCGATCCCAGCCTTGTCGTCGACGTTGGTCACGCGTTTGAACAGATCGGCCGCCCACTCGAAGAGGGCAAGGATGATCACCGCCTCACTCTACTGGCTGCCGCTGAAGGCTTCGTACTCGTCCGCGATCTGCTGACAGTTCATCCCCGTCAACGAGTCGACGAACTTCTGGCGCGGAGTCCAGGTGCCGGCGCTGGAGAGGTTGTAGCCGATCTCGCCCATCGAGAGCACCCCTTCGGGGAAGATCAGGCCCTTATGCCCGATTGCCACCACGGGTTGGAAGGCCTGCTGATGGGACTGCGTCCAGAAGTTGGTGAAATCGGGCGTGAGCATGACCGCCAGCAAGGAGCTCGCATCCCGCCTTCTTGATCGCAGTGATCTGAGCCGTGTAGTCTTCTGCGCCCGGAGTGTAGAGATCGGTCATAACTACCTTGTAGCCGGCCTCCTCCAGGATGGGCGGTCCCCACTGGGCCCAGTTGTTGCCGTCGACGTCGTTGGCAAGCACGAGCCCTACGGTCTTGTTGCTCGGGACCTGCGGGAGTAGTCCCGTGTAGTTGACAGTGGTCAGCACGTCGTCGAAGGCGTAGGTGTAGGTCCACTTGAAGCCCTCAGCCGGCGTCTTCCTGCCCACGGTAAAGGCGTGCACCTCGGTCCAGTTGGAGATCAGCGGGCATCCCATCGATTCGGCGACATCACCGGCCGGGTTGACCGTATCGGGGGTCACGGCCGCCATGACCAGATCGACCTTGGTGTTCTGGATAAGGTCGCCGGTGACCTGCGCCGCTCGGTTCGAATCGGACTGGGTATCCACCAGGTTGACCTCGAAGGGGTGCATCATCTTGTCGCCAAGGACGAGGCCCTCCCCGATGGCATCCTCGAAGTGCTTCTGTGCCCACTTGCCTGCGGCCGAGAACGGCGCCAACGGCCCCGTTAAAGGGACCACGTAGCCCAGTTTGATCGGCCGGCCGACCTCCGGCCCGGTGCTCACTGTCGTGGTCGATGCGGGAGCCGTCGTGGTGGTGCTGGCCGGAGCCGTTGTGGTGGTGCTGGCCGGAGCCGTGGTGGTGGTCTCTTCCTCTTCGCCGCAGGCGGCGAGGAAGGCGCCCAGCCCTCCGCTCATCCCGATGGCGCCGCCGGCCACAGCCGCCAGCCTGAGGAACCCGCGCCGGCTCACCGCTCTACCGCCGGTCGGCGCCTCGGATACCAGCTGGTCTTGTCGCTCGTTGTTCTTGTCGCACTCGTTCACGTCCCCTCCTTCGTGATCGTCTGAGCGGATCTCTCTGTCTGTAGGTTCGGTGGCATCGGCGGAGTGTCGTTCGCCAGGCGGTCGATCAGCTTTTCGTAGCGGCTCATGCGCGAGTCTATGTCTATTTCCCCCCTTCTTGCCGCCTGCACGGCCAAGAACAACCATAAGTGGGTCCTGAGAAGGTCCTTGTCGCTGTACTTCTTGTCGGAGAACATGCGGAATATGGTCTGCTCGTAGGCGCCCATCAGGCTGTGGGCGACCAGTTCGTCGGGAACTGCCGGAGGCCTCGAGCCTTCCACCGGGGCCTCGGCGAAGTCTTTTGTGATGCGCTCGATCACGCCGTCGAGAGCCTCCTCGATGGGCTTTCGGAGCTCGCTGTCGTCGAGCGTCCTCTCCACCCGGACGAGGGCGAGGCCGGACGAGCCCAGATCGAAGACGTGGAGGCTGGCGAACGCCAGCCAGAGCAGCCGTTCCGCCGGATCATCGGTCGACTCGCGTTTGGAGTCGCCATAGGTGAGGCTCCACTCCATCATCGCCGACACGCACTCTGCCAGCAGACGGCGTTTGCTCGGGAAGTGCGTATAGAACAGGCTCGCTGTTATGCCCAGCTTCTTCATGATCGTGGTCACGTGAGCGTTCTTGTAGCCCCGGGCGTTGAACTCGTGCGCGGCTACGGCGAGGATGCGGTTGTGCATCCGCTCGTACTCCTGCGCGACCAGATCGACTCCGGCCTCATTTGCGCGATGGACCAGCGGCTCGAGCTCGATCTCGATCTCGTCGAGAGATAGGCCGGCCTCCTTGAGCTCCCCGATCTTCTTGAGGATCTCCGCGTGCTCCTCGGTATAGAGCGAGCGGCTGGCAGCGGTCTTCTGCGGCAGGGGCAGCAGTCCCTGTCTCAAGTAGTAGTGGATGGTGGTCCGCGGCACCCCCGTGACCTTCTCCAACTCCCCTATGGAGAGAACGTCGACCACTTTCGCTCCTACAGAATCGCCGAAGCTACCTCGTCCAGTCCCAGCGAACGCAGGGTCGCCGCCCTGGGGATCCCCGTCTCGTCATCCCAGCCCCGCAGCCGGTAGTACTCCTTGAGCATCTCCGTGAACCGTGCTTTGTCCAATCGGTTCCCGGCCATGTCGACCACAGCGTCACCGGGCCCGGGGACCAGCATCCCATGGGTGCCGGATCCGACCCACGGCTCGGTGAAGTTGTATTCCAGAGGATAGTCCGCGGCAGGGACCTTGCGCCCTTCCCGGATCAAGATCGCCCGCTGGAGATTGGCGATGATCTCGGCGCATCGTTCCAGCTCCTCAGCCGGACGGCCGGTGACCGCCGAGTAGAGGTTTGCCTCCAGATCCGGGTCCCCCACGAAGTCGGGAGTCGCGAAAGAGTAGATGATGGGCCAGGTGAAATCGCACAGGCCCATGCTGTCCATGAGATAAACGCGGTTCTGGATGAGCTTGGCGGCCAGAGCCTTGCCTTCGTAAGTGTTGAGGGCTCCGGCCTCCTCGCTCCCCCAGAAGGCCTTGGCGATATTGCGGAACACCTCGCTCGTGATCGGGGTGCTGCCGGGATCCATCTGATTGAGGGTCCAAGGGACAAGCGCGAAGCCGGTGTCGTGCAGGAGCGGCTGATGGACCCGGGGCTCCATGTAGTAGAGCAGGGAATGGACGATATTGAGCCGGGGCGGTTGCAGCTCGTACTGACCTATGGGCGCGATTTCCTCGCCCATTTGAGCGCGAGCGTTCGCCGAGACCTCCCCCATCGTGGCCACCCTGGCCATGCCTTCTGCCAGGAGGTCGCCGAACCCTTCCCGATGGGCGATAGCATGGAGCAGCTTCTCCAGGAACTCCTGGGTGCCGATCTTCGCCAGCGGCAGGCCGGTCTCGGCCTCAGTCAGGGCTCCGGCGTTGTGACACGCGTAGAGCCAGTTGATCATGCTGCGTAGTTCGAAGGTGTCGATACAGTAGTCGTTGGCGAGATCGGGGGCATTGAAGAAGGTGTCCACCGGCTCGTCGTCCCGCCCGTACATCCAGGGCAGATAGAACTCCATGGTCTGGCAGTGGCGCATGCCCTCGAGCCGCTTGTCATATCTGTATACATTGCGGATGCACTTGGCTCCGCACAGATAGCAGCCCCCCTTCCCTATGACCTCTAGTTCCTGGCCGTGGCCGGTCGAGAGCACGTCGGGCCCGATGGCCAGATGGAGCCGGTCATTGATCTTGACCGTGTGGCGATTGAGTTCTCGGAGCCGCTCGGGATCCGCCACTGAGACCTTCTGGGAGCCCCTGACGGCTATGCCTTTCAGGTTCTTGGAGCCCATCACGGCACCGAAACCGCAGGAAAGGGCCGATTCGTGGGAAGCGTAGGCCGTCGCCGTACGGACGAGATTCTCTCCCGAGACTCCGATGGCGATGAACTTGGCATCCGGGCCGTGGAGCTCCTGAAGCCGCCGTCCCGTCTTGAAGGCGCCCAGGCCCCACAGATCGGCAGCCTCCCGGATCTCCACCTTCCCGTCGTCGATCCACAGGTACACGGGACCTACGGCTTTGCCCGTCACGACCAAGCCGTCGTAACCGGCTTTCTTGATCTCGGCTCCCACGTATCCGGCGATGTTGCCGTAGCAGTAGCTCTCAGGCAGGGCGCCGGGCGACTTCGCGACCACGCACACCACCGTGGCCGCCTGCGCCCGCGAGGCCACCAGAGGGCCGGTCATGAAGATCAGCGGGTTCTCCGGGTCGAAGGGATTGATCCCAGGATGCGTCATTTCCCAGTAGAGCCGGGCTGCTATCCCTCGGCCACCGACATAGTCTTCGATGTACGGCTCGGTGGGCGATTCCCAGGTATCTGACGTATCAAGGTCGACGTACAGGATCTTCCCCATCCATCCGTCCATGTGACCACCCTCCCCTGGTCGCGGCCGCGTCGACTAATCGGTGTACTGTTCGAAGGCCTCCAAGTCCTCAGCGGGTAGCCCTGCCCTGAAAGCCTTAAGCTTTGCTTCACCCTTAGGCGTAATGGAGGTGACTGCGTCGACGGTCTCAGCGTATCCGATGAGTTGGAGCTCTTCCCTCAGCACACGGACCATCTGAGTACCAAGGGGAGGATAGATGGTCTCGATCTCTTCCTTGGTGAAGGCTTCCAGTATCTTGTCCGACGCCACTCCGCCTCTGGTGGCGAGCTTCTTCAGGATGGCCATCTGCCGCCTGAAGTAGGGGGTGTCGTAGCCTTTCTCGCTCAGATCGAAGGCTTCGAGCTTCAGGAGCATCGAGGTCCTCATATCGGGGCAGATGACCGTCGGCTCACTCTGCAGGCCCTCTTTTTCGCTCGGCGGCCAGGTGAAGACTTCGGGACTGATGAGATTGGCCATATCGAAGGGAGGAGGGACCACCGTTTTGAGCACGTTCTTGAACCCCAGCCCGTCGTACTTCTTCATCTCCGGGTCTAAAACGCTGAGTGAGCAATACCAGAAAGGGTAGTGTGTGATCCATTCCACATACCGTGGCCCCGCCTGATGCATGGCCTCTACCTTGGGAACGATCCGGCTCCACACGTCTGGGCACAGTCTCCCGTGATAGCTTTCGCCATCGAAGATGACCTCATCGCCGACCTTGTGCTGGAAGTGACAGGGATAGACTTCCGCGTTGCCTAGGAAACCTACGACTGTGGCTTTGACCTGAAACACGCTTCCCTCCTTCATTCGTGACGGTACGAGGTCTAAGGCCGGTCTGCCGCCGGTCTGCGCCCGGTCCGCGGCCCGATCAGCAGGCAGAGATGGCCGGCCGAACCAACTCTCCAGCCAACCTATCACTGGTAGAAATGAATCTCAAGTCATCTACCCGCGTCCCATAGCGGATGCCGCGGTATCGCTTGGGGTGGAAACCACGACCGGGTAGCCTGACAAGAGCGGGGCGGCAGCGGCGGTCCCTCCCGGGACCGCCGCTGCCGCCCCCATAGAAGCGGTATCTCGCGCCTTACTTCTCTACGAAGATGACCCCCAGGTTGAGACTGTCGACGATCTCGGCCTGAAGAGCGACCGGCTTGTAACCGGCCGCACTGACGACCAAGTCATAGGTGCCCGGCGGCAGGTCGTCGAAGATGAAATCGCCGTAGTTGTTGGTCGCGACATCGGCCACCTTGACCCCGGCCGACTGCAGGATGACCACCGCACCCTCGGCGCAGTCGTCGGTGTCTTTGTAGGCGACGGTGCCGCCCAGGAAGGCCTTGGTCCAACGATGCAGGTTCTTGTACCAGACCCGGGGGTTGGTCCCCCAGTCGGCTTCGTACGCCTCCAGACCCTCCGCGCTCGCCTGGACCGCCATGTCGTCATCCTCGGCAAGCACGAGCTTGAGCGCCCCCGTGGGACACACCTGGGTGCATCGGGTCTCGGTCCAGCCGTCGTCGATCAGATGGGCGCAGCCGGTGCATTTCTGAGGAAGACCGGCCTCCTCGTTCCAGTAGATGACGCCGTAGGGGCAGGAAGAGACGATCTGCTTCTGACCCTTGGCTTTCTTGGGATCGATGATGACCAGGCCGTCTTTGCGCTTGTGGACCGCGCCGTCCTTGGTGAGACAGGGAGCGTCCTCGCAGTGCTGGCACGGCTTGGGCAGAAACGCCACCTGCACCATGGGATACTGGCCCCGCTCTTTGCGGAGAATGTCCATCCAGCGCTGGCCCGACCAGGGCTGAGCTACCGAGTATCCCTTGAAGTCGTTACCCACATACTCGTCCTTGCAGGCGAGGAAGCAGTTGTTGCAGTCGTGGCAGAGAGCGACATCGACGATCAGGTTCCACTTCTTCATTTGGGGAGCTCCTTTCGGAATGACGCTTCGCCGCCGGGGTGCGATCGGCGAGCGAGAGTCAAGGACGCAGGGAGCGCCCGTAGCAGCGCTACGGGCGTGACTGAGGACGAGGAATCGCGCCGCCCAGCGCGGACCCGGCGGCCGAAGGCTTCGTTCTGAAAGGAGCTCAAGCCTTGCCCTCCCACTTCTCGACCTGGATCAAACAGGAATTGTTGGACATACCCCCGGAGAACGGGGTGATCAACCGGATATTCGTAAGGATGTTCACGCAGCCGCCGCGGTCCGGCGACTCACCCGGCGTGCCCAGCGGGTCGTACTCCGCGCACGACTCGTACGAGTGGATGGTGCCGGACGGCACCCGCTCACTCACCTGCGCCGCGAGGATGACATCGCCCCGGTCGTTGAACGCCCGGATCAGGTCGCCGGTCTTGATGCCGCGGGCAGCGGCGTCCTGGGTGTTGACGCGCATGTTCCAGTAGTAGTGGCCGTCCACCAGCGTCCGGTGGTCCGTGACCTCGTTCATCCAGCTGTCCTTGCCGTCACCCATGGTATGGAAGCTGAAGCGCGGATGCGGAGACACCAACTGCAGCGGGTACTTGCCGTAGAGCTCGGTGGTGTGGTGCCCCTCCCAGCTGGGGATGAACTGCGGGCCCATGGCCGGCCGCTCGGGGTCGATGTTGCCCCCCGCTTCGAAGCGGGTGAGACTCGAAGAGACGAACTCGATCTTGCCCGACGCGGTCTGCAGACCCTTGAGCCCCACAGTGTCGCTCGGGATAGCCCAGTCCGGCGTGTCGCGCACCCGGTCCTCGGCGAACCAGCGGAGGGCCGGAGTGGGCTTGTGGTCTTTGGGGAAGGGGACGACGACGTACCCCTTCTTCTGGAAGTCCTTCCACGAGATCAGCTTGGGCAGGTCGGTAGCATGGAAGTAGTCCTTGACCCACTCGTACTCGTCCTTGCCTCCCATGGTGAACAGATGACCGACGCCCATGCGCTCGCACACAGCCGCGAAGATGTCGTAGTCCGACTTCGACTCTCCCAATGGCTCGATGCACTTCATCTGGAGGCTGATGACCCGGTTGTTGGTCTGGGTGTAGACATCGGGGATGTAGCCCGAGCAGCTGGCAAACTCGCTGATATCCCAACGCTCGAAGTTGGTGCAGGCCGGCAGAACGATGTCGGCGAACTTGGCCTCGCCTTCCCACCAGATGGGCTGGCTCACCGCGAACTCCAGCTTCGGGTTCCGGTAAGCCTTCACGTAGCGGTTGGTCTGAGTCATGGTCCCGAAGAAGGAACCTCCGTAGCGCCAGTACATGTGGATGTGGGGATAGCCCGGCGCCGGATACTCGTACTTCTGCAACTGGCTCTCGATGGAGGAGCCGCAGAACCCCTTGCCCCTGAACTCCATCTTCTCGTTCTGAAGCGCTTCCGGGATACGCAGGCGCGAGATGATCTGGCCCTCGGTGGAGTCGTGCGTACAGCGGGTGGCTCCCTGCTTGCCCGCGAACATATGGTATGCCCAGCGGAACCCTGCGGCCGACTTGTCCACGTCGCCGGAGATGCCGCCTTCGGCATAACCGGGGAAGAGGAAGGACTCGTCGGCCGGGCAGCCCTGTGAGGTTCCCCAGATGTTGCTACCCGGTTTGCCCATGCCCTGCATGGCGGCAAGCGCGATCATGGTGCGGGCCCATTCGTTGCCGGTGGCGGAACGGCAAGCGCCGCCCCAGCCTCCCAGGCTGCCGGCGGCCAGCATGGTCTTCTTGGCGCCCCACTCCCGCGCAAGAGCGCGGATGTCACGCGCCGGGATCCTCGACTCGCCCTCGGCCCACTCGGGGGTCTTGGGCACGCCGTCGCTCTTGCCGAGCACGTAGTCTTTCCATTCGTCGAAGCCCACTGTGCGGCCGGCCACGTACTCCTTGTCGTAGGTGCCCTCGGTCAGCCACGTGTAGGCGATGCCGAGGCCGAGAGCCACGTCGGTGCCCAGCCGGGGTGAGAACCACTTGTCGGCGATGAGACCGGCCGTGTGGTTGTAATAGGGGTCGATGAAGATCATCTTCACGCCCAGCTCTTTGAGCCAGAAGCGACGGACCGTGCTCTCGAAGGCGGAGTAGATGCCACCCCCAGTGCTCTCGGGATCGGCCGACCAGAAGACGATCATCTCGGTGTGCTTGAGCGCGTCTTCCAGCAGGTCGTACTGCTCGGGGATGCCCAACCGGTGGCTGAAGCCCCACATGTGCATGCCGCCCCAGTGCCACCCTTCCCAGCTGTCCGGGTTGTGAGCAGACTGGACCATCCCCAGCAGGTTCGAGAAGCGCAGATAGGCGCTGTGACGGTAGCCCACGTTGCCCCACAGATGGTGCGAGCCGCAGGTGGTAAGGATGGTGCCCGGCCCATAGGTCCGCTTCACCCGGGCGATCTCGTTGCAGACGATGTCGAGAGCCTCGTCCCAGGTGATGGGCTCGTATCCCGACTCGCCGCGTTTCTCGCAGTTGCGCTCGCCGTTGGGGTCGAAGTCCACCCGCTTGAGCGGTGTGAGCACCCGCTTCGGCGAGTAGATCATCGACTTGTGCCCGGCGGTGTACGGCATCACGGTCGTGCGCCGGGGCGGTGCGAATGTACGCCCTCGAGCTTCGATCGACCAGGTGGGGTTGTCGGACTCGTCGAGGTCCATGGGCGTGATCCGCAAGATCTTCCCATCCTTCACGTCGACGAACACCGGCCCCCCGGTGGTACCGTTTGTCATTCTCTGCACTTTGCCCATGCTTCGACCTCCGCTCGCGCTTTGATCCCGGGGCGGCAGCGTCTGCCGCCTCACCTGCCAACTATGAGTGAACGGGCCTCAGACTGCAACCCTTGCTTACAACTCGTTTCAGGAGGAAGCCGCGGCCGCCTAGTGCGCCCTGGGCGGCACGATAGTGCGTCCTCGGTCCCGCAAATAGCGCTGCTATTCGCGCTCCCTGCGTTCTTCTCTGGCGCGCGCCCAGCCCGTCCCTGGCGGCGGAGCTTCACTCTGAAACGAGTCCTTAGGGCGAGACCGGGTGGCGGAGCCGGTTCCGCCGGCTCCGCCACCCAAAAGGGCCTCGATTCGCGTGTGAGAGAGCTCCGAGCCCCGTGGGTACTCTACGAGTACTCTATGGGCACCATCGCTGCCTCCTTCGCGATGGCAGGACCCATCTTGTTGTCGACGATGACCAGGTCGAAGTCCCACTTTCCGGTACCCGGGACCCACTGTCCTCCGACCAGCGGCGTCCGGTACACGTTCGGGACCGGATGCAGGGAGTTCGGATCGACCGGCGAGGTGAAGTCGATGGGACCGCCGATAGTCTCTATCTTCGTGGTTCTGATCGCCGCGACTATGGCTTCTTTGTCGTCCACGTTCGGGCACCGTTTGAGAGCGTCGGCCACGACCTCGAACACACCGTAGTGCAGCAAGGGCTGCGTCCACTGCAACCCGGTGCGTTGCTCGAAGTCATCCGCTATTTGTTGGCAGGTCTCCCCGGTGAGCGAGGATTTGAACGGGTGCCTCGGCGTCCACCAGACCTCGGTCGACAGATAGTAGCCTGCAGGGCCGATGGCTTCGAGAGCACCTGGGAACAGGAGAGCCTTGCCGACCGTCGCCACGGGAGGCTTGAAGTCCTGCTGCAGCATCTGATTCCACATGACCGGGAAGTCGGGCGGCAGGGGGACGCCGGTAAGGATCTCGCAACCCGATTTCTTGATATCGGTGATGATGGCCGTGTAGTCCTCGGTCCCACTGTTGTAGCCGCCGGCGTAGACGACCTCATATCCGTTCTGCGGGAGAACCGCTGGGAATCCCAGGCTGGGATCCCGCCAGGCGTTGCCGTCGGCGTCATTGGGCCACATGCCGGCCACCTTCTTGTTGGTCTGCATGCCGTCCCACATGCTCATGAACGTCCCGATGACGTCCTCGAGACCCCAGAACGCGTGCCAGGTCCACTTGAAACCTTCGGCCGGAGGGTTCCGGCTCAGATAGTAGGCCTGCCAGGGAGCATCGTTCGAGAACATTGGGCATTGCAGAGCCTCAGCCTGCCCGGCGACCGGGGTGACCGTATCGTTCGTGGAGGCCGCCATGATGACGTCGACCTGGTCGTTGGTGATGAGGTCGCCCCCTACCTGCGCTGCCCGGTTGCTGTCCGACTGGCTATCCCTGACCACGATGTTGATGGGATGATTCTTGCCGTCGCCACAGACGAGCCCGTCGGAGACGGCTTCCTTCCAGCGCGTGGCGCAGTACTGGTCGGGTACTCCGAACAGGGCGATAGCGCCCGTGATCGGGGCCACGAACCCCACTTTGATCTCGCGGCCCACTTCGGCGCCCGCGGACACGGTGGTCGTAGACGCTGCCGAGGTGGCGGTGGTGGCCGGAACTGTGGTAGTCGGCCCGGCCGTGGTCGCCGGCCCGGCGGTAGTGGTGGTCTCTTCCCCCCCGCAGGCGGCCAACAGTCCGCCCAGGCCACCGGTCAGGGCGATCGCGGCGCCCGAAAGACCCGCGATCCTAAGAAAATCGCGACGGCTCAGAGCCTTCGCGCCGGGAGCATCAGTGGATCCCGGAGTAGCAGGGACTTTCCCCTCTGAGTTCGGCATGGCCCCCCCTTTAGTAGTGCCGATGGCTCAACGTTTCCCGAGACATAGGAGTATTCGCTGCCGGTCGAGACCCCAACTCTCGTCCATAGACCTCCATTCCCCAGGAGAAGAATCCCGGGAGCCGTCTGATACCATTGCCTCTAACCATACAATGGCTAAGGACCGGCTGGCAAGATTTCAGCCAGATCCTTGAGGATTCCGAGTCGCACGCATGCGGAGGGTGGTGATTCTCGATATGGCCAAGGCATGTCCTACTCCGCGGCCCCTCCAAACGGTCATCGGGACCGTCATCTTCCTCACGCTGCTCTTCTTCCTCACTTTCTTGGGACGGCTCATCTTCTCGCCCCTTTTTCCCGCCATCGGAGAGGACATACCCCTCGGCCCGGGGGAAGCCGGCTCGGTCTTCTTTGTCGGCTCGTTTGGGCTCCTGGCCGGCTCGATGGTGGCCGGACTTCTTTCGTCTCGCCTCAACCATCGCCGGACCATGCTCCTGTCCATCTTCGGGATCGCCGTCGTTCTAGCCTGCGTCTATCTCGTGAACTCGGTCTGGGGTCTGCGCGGAGCCATGTTCATCCTTGCGTTCTTCGCGGGGATCCACCTGCCTTCTTCGATCGCTACTATCACGGGTACGGTGCGCGAGCAGGACTGGCCTCGAGCTCTATCGGTCCAGCAGTTGGGCCCACCACTCGGGCTCGTGGCCGCCCCTTTGATAGCGGTCGCTCTGTCCAACTGGTTCAGTTGGCAGACCACCTTCCTCTGGGTGGCGGGCCTCACCCTGGCTCTCAATCTGGGCTATCTGTTGTTCTTCGGAGGGATCGGCGCTTTCCCCGGTGACCCACCCGCTCCTCAATTCATCGGGCCCTTGTCCCGCACGCCGTCCTTCTGGCTCATGATCTTCCTCTTCGCCCTCGGCATGGGATCTCAGGTGGGCGTCTACACGATGCTACCCCTTTATCTCTCGGAGGAGCGCGGGATGACGGTCTCCGCGGCCAACACTCTGCTCGGTCTGGCCAATATCTCGCCCCTCTTGATCGTCTTTGTGTCGGGCTTCATCACGGCTAAGATCGGGCCTAAGCGCACCATGTTTCTCTTCCTGTTCTTCACCGGGATCTCGGCGATCCTGGTGGGGGTCCTCAGCGACACCGCAGTTAAGGTGGCTATCTTCTTCTTGCCCGCCTTCGCCGCGGGCTTCTTCCCCCCGGCCTTCGCGGCCCTCTCGCGCATCGTCCAGCCCACGCTGCGCAGCCTCGCTTCAGCATTGGGCCCGTCCGCCGCGTTCATCCTCGGCGGAGGTCTGCTTCCTCAGGCTCTCGGCTACATGGGACAGGCCTACAGCTTCAGCTTGGGGATCATCATCACCGGAGTGGTGGTGGCAATAGGTTCCAGCGCCGCCTTCCTCGTCCACCTCTTGAAGGAACTCGAGCCCGGCTGCTAGATCGACTCGGGCCGTCGCCAGGCGGGGCGCGGCAGTCGAGCGGGGGGGCGGCGTCCGCCGTACTCTCTCGTGGTAGATTGAGTCCCGATCGAAGTCCAACACGGCATCAAGGAGAGAGACACATGGCTCAGATCGCCCAAGAGCAGGCGAAGGCCACTGCGCTGGCCCGTTTTGCAGCAACCGGCCCGGACCATGTCAACTGCGCCCAAGCCGTTGTCGCGTTTTCGCTCGAGGTGATGGAACAAGATCCGGATCTGGTGGTGACAGGCCGCTATTTCGGAGGCGGGATCGCCGGGATGGGCGAGGTATGTGGAGCGATCACGGGAGCCGCTCTGGCCCTGGGTCTGCGCGACTATTGCGACAGCGAGACCGACCCTGACCGTTCTGGCCCGACGACCGATCAGTTCAAGGCCCTCATACGAGACTTCGGCGGGGAGTTCGGGGCACGACGGTGCGCGGACCTCACCGGCCACGACCTGAGCACTCCCGAGGGGCGCGAACTGTTCATGAAGAGCGAGATCCGGGAGAAGTGCGGCACCTATGTAGGCTGGGTCTGCGACCGCCTGGCACCGCTTCTGTTCGAGTAGGAGAGGCCCGCTCGCGGCTTCGAGAAAACGCTGAGGGCCGCCCCGATGACGGGACGGCCCCCAAAGCTCTTATGAAGCGCTGCGACCCCGAAGGCGCCGTCGGAAGGCGTCAGTCGGGGATCCAACGACTAAAGGCGAGCGCCACCTCCGGTCCAATGGTCGCCGCGCTTACCAGGCAAACTGTCTATTGGGACCACCTCCTTTCCACGCTTGATGAGATTCTAGCAGGAGGGGCTCGGGCTGACTAGAGGGACTAGGACAAGGGGAGCCGGCCGGGCTGCCCGAGTATGGGCAGATACGACCCTAAGCCGGCGATGACCTCCGCGGCCAATCGTCCTTCAGTAGGCGCGATAGCGCTCGATCGGCCAAGATCCGGCCCTTAGTCTGGCAGTCGGGGCAGTAGTCGCATTCGTTGTCCACGTACACGATCCGCTGGACCTTCGCCCCGCAATCCGGGCAGAGCAGACCGAAGCGTCCGTGAACTGCCATCTCGGGGCGAAATGCCGTGACCTTCTCGGGAAAGCTCGTCCGAGCTTCGGCCCGCAGCCGTTCGGTCCATTCCTCCAGCACCTCCGTCGCGGCAGCATGAAGCGCGGCGATCTCGGCCGCCTCCAGGGCTCTCGTCCGCTTGAGAGGTGACATCCGGGCTCGGTGCAGGATCTCGTCCGAATAGGCGTTGCCTATCCCGCTGATCGTGTGGGGATCGGTCAGGACTCGCTTGATGATCCGGTTGTCCCGACGCAGAGCGGCCTCAAAGTCCTCCAGAATCGAGCCGACGACTTCCAGCCCTCCGGGGTCGAGCAGGGCCAGATCCTCCCGGCCTTTGTCCAGACGAAGGGAGGCCCTGCGTTTCTTCCCAGCCTCGGTGAGGACGAGAGTACCGGAGGTGAAATCGAACGCGGCCAGCCCCGAGCCCTTGGGAATCGTGGAGCTCCTTTCCTTCCAATGCAGACGGCCGGCGATCATCAGGTGCACCACAACGAAGATGGGAACGGCCGACGCGTCGGAGCCGGATGGGACGGTCGCATGCGGGGCGACAGGGTGCGCCCCGGGGTCGGCGTTGGCCCGCGTAAACGCGTCGAGGCCGGCCTCGCCAGACGCCGACGCCACCTCGATGACGATACGTTTGCCCAGTCGTTCGATCCCCTCGATCCTGCCTCCGGCCACCGCCCCTAGCGGAGGCTCGACCGTGCGCAACAGAAAGGGGCTGGCCAGACGGATGCCCAGCAACGTCTCGCCCACGATCCGGGGTCTCAGGGCTTCGATGTAGGCCTCGATGTCGGGTATCTCTGGCATCGGAGATCGCCACCAGTATAGCCGCGGGCTCGGAGACGGTATCCTGGGGTCATGAGGTGCCGCCTGATCATGTGGTGCATCGTCGCGTGCCTATGCTGCGCGCTGGGCACGGGCTGCAACGGTCTCTCCGACGGCGGGACCGCTACAACCCAGCCGCCGACGAGCGCCACGCTGCTCCCGGCGACGACGGAGGCGGCGGCCGAGGCCGCCTCGACCACCACGCTCCTTCCTTCCACCACCATGACGACCCTGTCGCCCGCGGAGGAACTGCTGGCACGCATGACGCTACGACAGAAGGCGGCACAGGTCTTGCTGCTCGTCACCGATGGAACAACGCCCTCGGCGAGCACCCGACAGTTGCTCGCCGAGGGCCCTCCGGGAGGCATCCTGCTCTTGGGGCGCAACATCACCGGAGCGGCCCAGACGCAGGCTCTGACGGAGGACCTCCAGAACGCCGCGGCCGCCGCCGGGTCGAAGATCGGACTGTTCATCGCCGTCGACCAGGAAGGCGGGCTCGTCCAGCGCGTCGACGAGGGCGTTCCGGAAGTCCCCCGGGCGCGAAAGCTCGGCGAAACCTCTACTCCTGAGGAAGCGGCTCTACTGGCAGCGGAGACCGCCCAAGGGCTCCTCGTCCAGGGAGTGAACATGAACCTGGCACCGGTGGCGGACGTGGTGGACGACCCGGCCTCTTTCCTGTACCCCAGGACCTACGGAGGAGATGCGGCCCAGGTCTCCGAGTTCGTCGCTGCGGTCACCCGGGCGTACCAGAAGAATGGGTTGATCTCGGTGGTGAAGCACTTTCCCGGCCACGGTAGCGCCTCAGGGAACACTCACGGGGAGATGGTGGTGTCGAACGCCACCGAGGCCGAGTTCGAGACCATCCACCTGCCCCCGTTCCAAGCCGCCATCGAGGCTGGAGCCGAGGGAGTGATGATGGCGCACATCGTCGCCACGGCCTACGACCCCGAGGAGCCCGCCTCTCGGTCGGATCCGATCATCGAAGGTCTCCTGCGCGAGGATCTGGGGTTCACCGGCCTTGTGGTGTCGGACGACCTGGAGATGGCGGCGGCGACCACTTCGGCGGCCACCACTTCGACCGCGGCCGCTTCGGGCGCGAAGCCTGAGGGCCAGCAGCAGCCGACGGCGCTCGGGAGCGCCGCGGTAGCCGCGCTCAGGGCCGGCTGCGACTTGCTCATCTGCACGGGGGTGCTTGCCAGGAACCTCGAGGTTCTGGACGCCATCGTCGCCGCCGTCGAGAGCGACGAGGAGCTGTCGGCGAGGCTGGACGAAGCCGTCCTCAGAATCCTCGAAGTGAAGCTCCGCCACGAGATAGCCCCGCCTCCGCTCGCGCCGCGACCCTGAGCCCTGGTACCATGGGCCCGCGTGTAGGCCCATTAACCGGAGAAGGAGTCAGAGTATGGACGGGCGCTCCCTCGATCCTCAAAGGACCCGCTCGAACCGATGGCTCAAGTCAGGCATTCTGATGGCCTTTGTTCTCTGCGCGTTCGCCTTGTTGTTCGTGACCGCGTGTGGAAGTGACGACTCCGGATCGAACACCGCTACCACGACAGGCGGCCAGTCGGCGACGACCGCGGCCCAGGCCGAAGAGATGACCCCGGACGAGATAGGCGATGCCGTGGGGGCCACGTGGGCCGACTCCATCCAGGAACTGGTCGCCCTCCTCGAGAGCAAGCCAGAGGCTTCTGCCATCAAGAGCCAGGTGGAGCAACTCAAGGAAAGCTACGTCGGCAAGCTGGTGGCGCTTGGGCGGCTGCGGGAGGCGCTTCCCGACAGTGACAAAGCACGGGTGAGCGCGGGCATCACGACGGCGCTGGATGCTTTCGCAGACGAGCCCTGGTTCACAAGCTACATGGACATCTACGACAGCTACTCGGATGGTGACCTGGACTTCGCCAACCTGCTGGCGTCCTTCAACATCCTCACTCAATACGCCGACTTCGACCTGCTGAAGCAGCAGGCTCCGGAAGAGGCTACCCGCCTGGGTATCGAGTAACAGGATCAGTTGTCGAGTATCCGCTCCGCTTCTTCTTTGTACGCGTCCATCACGTACTGGATGCCCGATATCTTGGCGGCGTCTTCCGTCAGGGCTACCAGGTCGTTCCGGAGCATGGTATCCAGGCGGAAACTGCGAGCTCCGGCCATGAACTGGGTGAGCCCGGTGCGCAGCTTGTCCACAAAGGTGTAGATGGCTACTGCACCCAACGGGATCCTGTCCATCTTCGTTCCGTACTTGTCCTTGAGGGTGGAGTGCGTGACGAAGATCTCCTCAGGCGTCTGCCCGAACTTCTTGACCGAAGTCGGCAGTTCGTTCCACAGACCGGGACGGCTCCCATCGCCCACCACGCCCTCGATATTGCTGCCCACGAAACCGGGGATCATGAGGGCCCTGCCCATGCACACCGCTTTGAAATACGGGGCGCCCATGGCCAAGACCTTGAAGATGTGGTCCTCGGTGGAGAAACCACCCGCCATGGCCAGGTCGGGAGTCCACTCACCCCGGGTGGCCAGCCGTTTCGCGCACTCGTAGGCCATTGCCTGCAGATAGAACGTGGGTACGCCCCACTCCTCCATCATGCGCCACGGGCTCATGCCGGTGCCGCCGCCCGAGCCGTCGATGGTCACCAGGTCGACCCGGGCCTTGGACGACCACTTGATGGCCCGCGCCAGTTCGGGATAGCCGTAGGCTCCCGTCTTGAGGGTGACGCGCTTCACCCCCAGGCTGCGGCGCAGCTGCTCGACGGAACGTAGGAACTGCTCCTCGTCGATGAATCCCAGCCGGGAATGGCGCTCGAACTCCTTGATGCCTCCCGTTTCGAAGGCCTTGCGCACCGCCGGGATGCTCGGGTTGGGAGTGATGATGTAGCCGCGCTTCTGCAGTTCGATCGCACGGTCCAGGTCGCGGATCTTGATCTCGCCGCCAATGCACTTGGCTCCCTGGCCCCATTTGAGCTCGATCGTCTCCACTCCCAGCTTCTCGACTACGTACTCGGCCACGCCGAAGGCGGTGTCTTCCACGTTCAGCTGGACGATGATGTCGCCGTACTCTTCCTGCCACTCTTTGTAGAGCTTGACCCGGCGCTCCATCTCGGGAGACCGCTTGACGCGACCGTCTTTGTAGAACTCGGCGGCCGGATCGATGCCGCAGACGTTCTCGCCTACCACCAGGGAGATCCCCGAGATGGCCGCCCCGATGGCGAAGCTCTCCCAATACTTCCGAGCGACGTCGGTAGAGCCGAGCGCTCCGGTGAAGACGGGCATGCGCATGCGTACCGGGTGCATGTGGCCATAGACGGCGGTCGTATCGACCACGGGGAAGATCGCCTTGTCCGGGTTGGCCTCGTCGATGGCCTTGGCCCCCATGGCAAAGCCAAGGATATTGAGATGGGAGTAGTCCACCGGGAACTGCTTGTCCCCGCCTGCGGTCATCTCTCCGAAGGGACCCGGGTACACCACCTCCCGTCCGCGGAAGGACGACTTGAACACGTCGCAGTTGCCCTGACAGTCGGCCATGCATCGGGTGCAGACCCCGGAAGCGGCTACGTCGCGCGAGCGGTTCCTCGTTTCGAGCGCCTCATTGGAACCGGTGTGTGAATAACTCATCCGCCCAGACCTCCTGCTTCAACTTTCCGACCCGAGTCGCCACCTTGCAGCACGCATCGGGCTCTTTTGCGTGGCTGCAAGTATAAGCAGCTCGGGCACAGGCGGCTAGGAACTATGGGAGGCTATGAACTCCAACGCGCCGGAAAAGATGCGCTCTTTCTCATTGTCCATCGTGGCTACGTGATAGGAGTCGCGCAGCTCGATCAGGGTCTTGTCAGCGGAGGAGATTGCGCCATACAACTCGCGTTGGTTCGCCGGGGGGACCACGTGGTCGGTCAGGGAAGAGTAGATCAAGGCCGGACAGCGGACGAGCGAAAGATCGTCGCGAACGGCTCTCAGAAGCAAGGCCAGTTGCCGGGACGAACGCATGGGGATCCGGTCGTACGCTCTTTCGTCTACACCGGCGAGCTTAGTATCGTTCCCGATGGCCTTGGCCCAACGGGGCACGCCTATCCGGCCGAAGGTGAGCATCGTGCGCTCGCGCGGATGGCGCAGGATTGCATTGACCGTGATCAGCCCCGCTGCGTCCGGGTGACGCTCGGCCAACCACACCGCCAACGTGCCCCCCATCGAGAGTCCGAACAGGAAGATCTCGTCACACCGCTCCCTCAACTAGCTGCAGGCCTTCTCGGCATCCGCGGTCCACTGCGTCCACAGGGACTTCTCCATCGCCTCGGGAGTGAGACCGTGGCCGGTCAGCAAGGGTAGAGCCACACTGTATCCTGCCTCCACTAAACGGAGCCCCACCTCCTGGACGGAACGCGGCGAACCGCCGAAGCCGTGACACACAACCACGCCGATCCGGCCTCTGTCCCCCACTCCTACTTCGAAGAGAGTCTCGTTCCATTCCATGCGCCGCTGCCTCCGACCTGGTCGTGCCGGGCTTGCTCGATGTGTGCCCGCTGCCCTATTGTACGGAGAATATGCGCACCCCACCGCGTCTCGCCGGCAGGACCGCGCGAATCGCCGTAGGAGTGTTTCGGACACCGGGGAGGACGAACGGCGGATACGCCCAAAGCCGTGATGGCGCTCGACCAGGGGACGACGAGTTCTCGGGCGATCGTCTTCGGCCGCGACGGAACCGTCTTGGGATCGCATCAGGAGACATTCCCCCAGCACTACCCGGAGCCCGGCTGGGTGGAGCACGATCCTGAAGACATCTGGGCCGCCCAACTTCGTTCGTGCCGAAGCGCCCTCGAGAAAGCGAGGATACACGCCGGGGAATTGGCCGCGATTGGGATCGCCAACCAACGGGAGACCGTCCTTCTCTGGGACGCGGCGACAGGCGCCTCGCTGGGAAACGCCATCGTCTGGCAATGCCGCCGAACATCGGACCGGTGCGCGGAACTGAGGAAGGCCGGGCTCGAACCGACCATCCAGGCCAAGACCGGACTGAGGCTCGACCCCTATTTCAGCGCGACCAAGATCGAGTGGCTGCTCGCGAACCGGCCCGGCGCGTCCGATGCACTGGCGCGCGGTCGCCTGCGGGCCGGGACGATCGACAGCTTCCTCATCTGGCGGCTCACCGGCGGCCGGCACCACACGACCGACCACAGCAACGCCTCGCGCACCATGTTGCTCGATCTGCACAGCCTGGAGTGGGCGGATGACTTACTCGACCTCTTCGCGATCCCCCGCTCCATACTGCCACGCCTGTGCCCCTCGTCCGGCGTGATCGGAGTCACCGACCCCGCCTGGCTGGGAACCGCGGTCCCCATCGCGGGCGTGGCCGGAGATCAGCAGGCCGCCCTTTTCGGACAGGGTGCCGTACACAGAGGGGACTGCAAGAACACCTATGGAACGGGCTGTTTCCTCCTCATGAACGTGGGCTCGACGCCTGCCCGGCCCGAACAAGGATTGCTCTCCACCGTCGGATGGACCCTGGGATCGGGGGCGGGAGACGCCGCCAAGAGCGACAGCACCGGCGGGGGCAGGAGCGCTGCCGACACGCCCGGTGCAGACGACCGCGGGGACGTCGCCGAGATGCCCAGCGCCGATGAGAGCGGGAGCGCCGCGCCGGGGGGTGCCGGATGGCAAACCGCCCCCGCTGTCACCTACGCGCTCGAGGGATCCGTGTTCATGGCCGGCGCCGCGGTCCAATGGGTTTGCGACACACTGGGGATCGTCGGATCTTCCGCCGACATCGGTACTTTGGCCGCGCAGGCGCCGGACAACGGCGGGGTCTACTTCGTACCTGCCCTCACCGGCCTTGGAGCCCCGTACTGGGACCCCTACGCCCGGGGCCTGCTCATCGGCCTCACCCGCGGCACCAAGCCCGAGCATCTGGCGAGAGCGACCGAAGAAGCCATCTGCTTCCAGACCCGGGCGGTACTCGACGCCATGCAAGAGACCTCGGGGGTCGAGGTGCCCGGTCTCCTTGTCGATGGCGGGGCAGCTCGCGACGACTTCCTTCTCGGACCTGCAGGCGGGCGTGCTTGGCATACCCGTAAGCCGTCCCCGCGTCCTCGAGACGACGGCGCTGGGCGCCGCCGCCCTGGCAGGACTGGCTGTCGGCTTCTGGTCGAAGGACGAGGTCATCCGGTTGGCCGGGAACCGAGCGAGTCTTCACGCCCGCCATGGAACCGGCGACACGAGAACGTCTCTACCGAGAATGGCAGCGGGCCGTGGAAAGGGCGCTTGGCTGGGCCCAAGCGACGTGACCGGTCGAGCCGGCGAGACAACGTCGAGGGGGGCAGGCGCTTCAAGCGCCTGCCCCCCTCAAGTCTGAGGCTAGAGGCGAGCTTCCTCTAGAGCACAGCCTCCACCATGGCCTTGACGTTATCGTACTTTGCGTCGATGGGGACGTCGCAGCCCGAGGATAGGATGAAGCCGGAGGGACCGATCTCGCTGACGAGGCGCTTGCAGTAGGCGGTCACTTCCTCGGCTGTGCCGAGCGCGAACATGCTCGGATGGACATCTCCCATGATGCACATGTGATCGCCCAGTATCTCCTTGGCCTTGAAGATGTCGGTCTTTCCATCCAGGGAGAGGACACACTTTCCTTTGGGGAGCTCCCGCAAACGTTCAAGATCGCGCGTCCAGTTGGCGTCGAAGTGTAGGACCGGGATGGCACCCTCATCCACGGCCGCTTCCACCATCTTCTTGTAGTAGGGGAAGACGAACCGCTCCCAAAGCCGAGGGGCGAGGAACTCACTTGCCGAACGCCAGCCTCCGATCCACAGACCCATCAGATCGAGACCGCGAATGACCTGGCGCATGTTCTCGATGAGCACCGGAAGGGCCGCGTCCATGGCAGCCTGAACCTGGTCGCCGTGGCGGAAGAGGTCGAGCAGGAACTCCCTCATGGAGCGTCCGCCGCAGAAGTACTCGTACGGGATGGTGGCGACCGCCGGCGTGAACGGGACCACGCCTTTCTCCCGGCACGCCGCAAGAGCATCGGGGATGGTCTTGCCGAACGCGGCAAACTCCTCGAGCGTCCCCGGTAGACGCTCCCGATAGTAGCGCTCCACCCAGGGCCCAAAACCCTGGTCGACGATGGCGTCGTAGTCCTCCAGGGTCATGATCTCGGCCTCGTCAACCTGCCACAACTCGTCGTCCGGTAAGTCGCGCCCCGGGATCTTGACACGGGAGAGCCACTGGATGCTGAGGGTGCACACGTGGTAGGCGGGGCTCTGGATGCCGTCTATCTCCCCCAGTCCCGTGTAAGCGTCGATGATCGTCCGGGAGCAGACCTCGGGATTGGTGGCGATCTCCGAGATCTTGACCCCCATTGCCCGTCCCGGCCAGGCCGGGCCGTTTGGTACCACCGGCACCCGGTCGGGCGTCTTAAGGGCTACGGCGTCGCGGATCCTCTTCTCGTGCCGCTCGAAGAGACGCTGCGTGGCTACGTCTGCCATCTAGTTCACCCCCAGTACTCTCTTAGCGGCTACGACCCCGTCTTGGGCGGTGCGGCAGTAGACATCGGCCCCCACGTAGTCGCAGGTGGCCTGGTCCACCGGTCCACCCCCGATGAGGATGGTGACTTGATCTCGTAGTCCCGCGTCTTGGATAGTCTTTATGGCGTCTCTCATGTCGTCAAAGACGGTGGTGAGCAGACAGCTCATGCCCACGAGTTCAGCCTTATGCTCTCTGATGGCATCGACGAAGGCATGGTGCTCCACGTTCACCCCGAGATCGATCACCTTGATGCCGTTACTGCTCATGACGGTAGCGACGATGTCCTTACCGAAGTCGTGGATGTCGTTCTTGGCCGTACCCAAGACTAGAGTGCCGTAGGTGGACTGGGCGGCGCCCTTGAGGCCCTCCTGCAAGGGGGCCCCCGCTCTTTTGAAGATGTCGGCCGCGTAGATGAGCTCGGAGAGGAAGTACTCCCCACCTTCAAAGCGTTCCCCCACCACGTTCATCCCGTCCTGGAGCTCCTCCAAGATAGAGAGCGGGGTCTCACCGGAAGCGAGCTTCTCCTCTACCAAGGAGACGGCGGTCTGTTCATCGAGATCGCCCACCGCTTGGGCGAGGGGTGAGCTGGACATGGGGCGGCTCCTTTCCTGGTTGCCCCGGGTATCCGTGCATAAGGCCCGGGACTCCATCTTTGCACTGTCGGCTCTGGTGCTACAAGACCCCCGTTAGGCTGGGCCTGTATCGATCTTTTCAGCAGAATCACACTTCGGGATTTCGGATATCATCGTAACAGCGCCGCTTTCCCCCAGCGCTGCGAGAGCGCCGGCCCGCGTGGACCTGCCTCCGAGGGTGCCCTGGCGAAAGTTGCGCCGCACAGTGCCGATCGGGGGGAGACACCATGGCTGCGAACGATGATGGGAACAAGGTGGGGAAAGAAGTGGTCTCGGCCCGGCTGGTCGCCGGTCAGGAGGCCAGGAAGCGGGCGCCCAGGAAGAGTCACGGGGACTGGAGCCCGGCCTTCGACCGGCCCGACCCGATCGCGACGCTGCGGGCGCAGGACGAGGGCCGGATAGCCCACCTGATTCCGATCAAGTACGGCCGGATGGTGGCCTCCCCCTTCGCGTTCCTCCGAGGTTCTGCGGCAGTGATGGCGAGAGATCTCGCTGGTACGCCTACCAGCGGGTTCGAAGTGATGTTGTGCGGCGACGCTCACCTGGCCAACTTCGGCCTGTATGCCACTCCTGAACGGCGCCTTGTTTTCGACATAAACGACTTCGACGAGGCCTATCCGGGGCCGTGGGAATGGGATCTGAAGCGGCTGGCCGCGAGCGCCGCAGTGGCCGCGCGAGAGAACGGTCTGAGAGAGGCCGACTGCCGGGGAATGGCGACTCTTGCGGTGGGGACATACGCCTGGGCCATGGACCGGTTCCGGCAGATGGATGTGCTCGACATGTGGTACTACCACGTCGACATCGATACCGTGCAGGAGACCTTCGCGACCTTCTCCGGCAAGGCGGGCAGTGCCACCGTGATGAAGGCCGCGGCCAAGGCCCGCTCGCGCACCCGGTTGCGCAGCCTCGAGGATCTGACGGAGGTGGTCGACGGCCGGCGCAGGTTCATCAGCGCTCCCCCGTTGCTCGTCCCCTTCCGCGACCTGGGCAGGTTGGCGCCGGGCGTCATCCCCGACGATCAGAATATGACCCGGCAGATCGTGCTCGATGCGTGGAACGGGTACCTGCGCAGCGTCCCGCCGGAGCGGCGCTTCCTCCTGCGCCGCTACAAGTTGACTTCCGCAGCTCTGCGGGTCGGCGGGGTCGGTAGCGTCGGCACCCGATGCATGATCGCACTGCTCGAGGACGAAAACAGCGGGTCGGGGCTGATTCTCCAGCAGAAGGAGGCTGGGCCGTCGGTGCTGGAGCGCTATCTGCCCAAGCGCCGCTTCGGCGGGCCGGCAACGAGAGTGGTGAGTGCTCAGCGCCTGATGCAGGCATCGAGCGACATATTCCTGGGCCGGCACCGGGGAAAGTTGGCCGGCCGCGAGTTCTACTGGCGGCAACTCAAGGATATGAAAGGTTCCTTCAACGTCGCCGGCTCTGGACAAGGCGGGGTTCGAGACCTATGTGAGAGTCTGCGCGGCGTGTTTGGCCCGGGCTCATGCCCGCACCGGCGATCCCGCCGCGATCTGGGCCTACATCGGGGGCAGCGACCGCTTCGCGCAGGCGATCGCCGATTTCGCCGTCCTCTACGCAGACCAGACTGAGAGAGACCACGAGGCCCTCCAGAAGGCCATACAGTCGGGCCGCGTCCAGGCCGAGACCGGAGTATGAACCGAATATGGCCCTCCACCGGGACTTGTAGGCGCCGGCAAAACCCGGCATCCTGACAGAATGAGAGAGTCATATTGGCGACCAGCAAGCGGGAGGATCCTCTTACAGTGAGCGGACCCAGACAGCCAGCCCGAGCAGGACGAACGTCTTCCCGAGGGGAATGGAGCCGACTCTTCAGCGGTCGACCTCACCAGTCCCTCCCTCCTTGTCAACCGGGAGATCAGTCAGCTCCGGTTCTTCTACCGGGTACTGGAAGAGGCTGAGGACGAGTCGGTCCCACTCCTCGAGCGGATCAAGTTCCTCAGCATCCTGGGGTCGATCCTGTCCGAGTTCTTCATGGTGAGAGTGGCCGGTCTCAAGCAGCAGGTCGCCGCCGGGGTCACATCGCGGTCACCCGACGGGTTGACCCCGAGCGAGCAACTGGCGGCGATCCGGCCGATGGCACAGGAGCTCATGGCCGCCTCGCGTGTCTGCTTCCACCATGTCCTGAGCCGGCTCGAGGACGAGGGAATGTGCATCGTCGACTACCAGGATCTCACCCCCGAGCAGAAGGCCAGGGCGCAGTCGTACTTCCAGGACAACGTGTTTCCCATCCTTACTCCTCTGGCCTACGACCCTTCCCGACCGTTCCCGTTCATCTCCAATATGAGTCTCAATCTCGCCGTCATCGTGCGCGACGAGTCGGGCAGGGAGAGGTTCGCGCGGGTGAAGGTACCCAGCACGCTGCCCCGGCTCATTCCTGTCTCGGTCGAGTCCGGCCGCGATCCGGGCAAGAGCGTCTGCTTGGTGTGGCTCGAGCAGGTGGTCGCAGCTTACCTAGCCGAGCTGTTCCCGGGCCTCAACATCGTCGATGCACATCTTTTCCGTGTCACCCGTGACGCTGACATCGAGATCCAGGAGTTGGAAGCTTCCGACCTGCTCGAGACCGTGGAGTACTTCGTCCGCCGCCGGCGTTTCGGTTCGGTGGTGAGGCTCGTGATCGACCAGCAGATGCCGGATTACGTCCAGTCTATCCTTACCAAGAACCTGCGGGTCACACCCGAGGATGTCTACCAGGTCGACCTTCCTCTCGCCATGAGCAACCTTGGGACCCTCTACGGCCACAGCCGGCCCGACCTCAAAGATGCTTCCTTCGTGCCCAGGGACCCGGTCGGCCTCGAGGAGGTGGAGGGGACCGACGTCTTCGCTGCCATCCGCCGACAAGACATCCTGCTCCATCATCCGTACGAGTCGTTCGAGCCCGTGGTCGAATTCCTGGAAACGGCTGCCTGCGACCCGCACGTGATGGCGATCAAGCAGACCCTGTACCGGGTGGGACGGAACTCACCCGTGGTCGCCGCTCTTCTCCAAGCAGCGCGGAACGGGAAAGAGGTCGCCGTCCTCGTGGAGCTCAAGGCGCGTTTTGACGAGGAGAGCAACATCGAGTGGGCGAGGGCGCTGGAGAAAGAGGGGGTGCACGTAGTCTACGGACCCATAAAGATGAAGGTCCACTCGAAAACTACGCTGGTGGTACGCCGGGAAGGGGAGCACATCCGCCGCTACGTCCACCTTTCCACCGGGAACTACAACGCGGTGACAGCTCTCCAGTACACCGACCTCGGCTTCTTCACCTGCAAGGAGGAGTTCGGGGAAGACGCGAGCGATCTGTTCAATTACCTCACCGGATACTCGAAACACGAGGAATACCGCAAACTGATCGTCGCTCCCTTCAACTTGCGCGGGCAGATGGAAGCCCTCATCCGCAGGGAGATGGCCTTGGCCGAGCGAGGGGAGGTAGCCCGGTTGATCTTCAAGATCAACTCGCTGGTCGACAGGAAGATGATCGCCTTGCTGTATGAGGCGTCGCAGGCGGGGGTCAGGTGCGATCTTGTCGTGCGTGGCATCTGTTGCCTGCGCCCAGGAGTGCCCGGGGTGAGCGACAACATCGAGGTAACGAGCATCGTCGGCCGGTTCTTGGAGCACAGCCGCATCTACTACTTCCACAATGGCGGCGCTGAGGAGTGCTACCTGGGCAGCGCCGACCTCATGCCCAGGAACATCGAGCGCCGGGTGGAGATCCTCTTCCCGGTCGAGGACCCCGACATCATCCGCAGGCTCCGCTACGAGATACTCGAGACCTACCTAAGGGATAACGTCAAGGCGCGGGTCATGCTACCTGACGGAACCTATGAACGCGCCCCGCGAGCGCCGGAGGCCCCGGCTGTGGACAGTCAGGAGTGGTTCATCCAGAACGGGTCGCAGCAGGGCGGGAGGATCTGGTAGCCGTGGATCTCTATTTCTTCAGGCACGCAAAGGCCGTGTCGCGCACCGCCTGGGACCGCGACGACTCGGAACGCCCCCTCGCCGAGCAGGGACGGGAGGAAGCGGCGCGCATGGCCGGCTTCATCGCCAAGCTGGGCCTCGCGATCGATGCGATCGTGAGCAGTCCGTACGCACGTGCCCACGAGACCGCCGAGATCATGGCTCAGCACCTCAACATGCACGACAGGCTCATCTCAGACGAGCGGGTGATCCCCGGCTTCGACCTCGAAGAACTGAGCGACATCCTGAAGGACTATCCCGATGCCCGGGCTCTCATGTTCGTGGGCCACGAACCTGACTTCTCCAACATCGTCGCCCGGCTCGTTGGAGGCCGGGTCGTCTTCAAGAAGGGAGGTATGGCCTACGTTGAGTGTCCTGAGTCGTCTCTCCGCAAGGCTACGCTCGTTTGGCTGGTTCAACCGTCCGTCCTGGGGGTCTGAGATGGAGATCGAAGCGAAGTTCCGGGCTCCCGACGCAGTCATGCTGGAGCGGCTGGGCGAAGCCACAGACCTGGCGGGATACCCCATCTTCGCCGGACGCACGGAGCAATTGGGCGACACCTATCTGGACACAGAGAGTTGGCAGATGCTGACGGCGGGCTACGCGTGCCGCCGGCGCTTGGTCGAAGGCCGTATCCTCGTGTCGGTGAAGCAGGTCCTCGGCCGGACAGATGTCGTGCACCGACGCGAAGAACTAGAGGTGGACCTGCCGGGAGACATCCCGCCCTCGGATTGGCCGGACAGCGAGGCCCGGACCCGGGTCCTCGGTATCATCGGCGATCAACCCTTCAAGGAGATGCTCACCCTCAGCCAGACCCGCTCGACCCGCTGGGTGGGCACGATCGACCGTCCGCTGGCCGAGATCAGTCTGGACGAGGTGCGCTTGGAGCCGTCGGGGACCGTCTTCCACGAGGTGGAAGTGGAGCTCATGAAGGCGGGCACCGAAGACGACCTGGCTGCGCTGGCAAAGGCGCTCCAGACCGAGTGGGCACTGGAGCCCGAGCCACTGTCGAAGTTCGAGCGGGCATTGGCGGCGTCGGGGCTAGGCGCCGCCCGCGAAGCGACCGAAGAGGCGTCGGCGGAGACATCGGTCGACGCGCCCGAAGACGAGACGCCGACCGAGAGTGAGATGCCGGCGGAAGACGAGACGCCGACCGAGAGCGAGACCACGGCTGAAGAAGTAGATGGGGCCCCGCCCGCCGATGACCGGCCGGCGGACGCGACGCTCGAGGTCGAGCCGGCGGCGGAAGCCGCGCTCGACAGTGAGATCCCAGCCGAAGTGCCACCCGAGGATCAGGCGGGACCGGACGACGTTCTTGAACCGGTCACCACGCGCTCGCGCAAAAAGGGTGAACGCGTCCCCTTCCTCGGTGATGGCCTGGAAGTCCTCACGAAACCCGGCATCAGCCCCGACGACACCATGAGCGAGGCGGCCAATAAGCTCCTCCTTTTCCATCTTCAGCGGATGATGCAGCACGAGCCCGGCACGCGCGAGGGAGAGGATGCGGAAGAGCTTCACGACATGAGGGTGGCCACCCGGCGGATGCGCGCGGCATTGCGCGTTTTCGCGGACTATCTGGACGCCGGCGAATACAAGCCGTTCCTCAAGCAGATGCGAACTACAGGGCGCGAGTTGGGGGCCGTTCGCGATCTCGACGTCTTCAGCATCAAGACACAGAAGTACATCGATTCCCTGCCCCCGGAGGAACAATCGGGGCTCGATCCGCTCATGGAAGCGTGGGCCGAAGAGAGGGAACGGGCCCGGGAGGAATTGATCGCCTACCTCGACAGCGCTCGCTACCAACGCTTCAAGGAGAAGTTCGAGCACTTCCTGCGTACGCCCGGGGCCGGCGCCGGACGAGCCTTCGGAGCCGCGGGCGAGCCGCTTCCGACAAGGGTAGGTGACGTGCTCCCCGGAATCCTGTTCGAGCGACTGGCCAGCGTGAGGGCGTTCGACCAGCTGATCACCCGGCCTGATGCTCCGCTCTCCCGCTTCCACGAGCTGCGCATCGCCAGCAAGGGGCTACGCTACACCCTGGAGTTCTTCCAGGAGGCGCTGGGGCCGGAAAGCAAGCCGCTCATCGAAACGACCAAGGTCGTGCAAGACCATCTCGGAGACCTGCAGGACGCCGTGGTCACCTGCGACGTGCTGCTGGGTTTCCTTGGCTCGGGTACTTGGGGACCTCCTCGCTCGACCAAGAAGGATGGCCGTTCGCCCTTCCCGGTCAACGCCCCTGGGGTGGCCGCCTTCCTGGCGGTAAAGCAGACCGAGATAATGACTCTGATGGCGACCTTCGGGCCGGTCTGGGACGAGATACGGTCCGCCAAGTTCAGCGGGCCAATGGCGGCGCTTCTGGGAGCCCTGTGACCGAGGCCGTCTGCCGCTAGTGGCCTGACGGGCACGGGTGGGGATAGCCAGATCCGTTGACCTCGACCGTCAGCCTGCGGCCGAGAGTCTTTTCGACGGCCCGCTCCCGCGTCTCCAGACCCCAAAGCTCGAGCTGAGCGTCACCGCTCGCCTCTATCTGAAGGATGAGCCGTTTGGGCTCCGACGCCAGCAGGCGAGCGTGGGTGACCACTCTCTGATGGCTCCGGTCGAGACTCTCCACCAGGCGTACGATGAGGCTGAGCCAGCTCACGAGGGAGCGTGCACCGTTGTCCAGTGACGCGTAGCCATGTCTCTTCGCGCTTGGCAGTCCTTTGCGATGGAAGAGCGCGGTCAAGGCTATGATCTCGATCTCCTCTTGATAGAAACCGAGGAGATCGGCGTTCCCGATGAGGTAGTACGAGTGCAGGTGGTGGTTGCCGTAGGAGAGGAACGAACCGATGTCGTGCAGAAGTGCCGCGTAGTTGAGCAGCTCCCGCTCCCACTCACCATAGTGGTGCAGACCGGCGTCGCGGGCGCTATCGAAAAGCTCCAGCGCCAGCCGAGCGGCGTTGCGGGCATGCAGCTCGTCGAAGTTGCAGGTCCGCCCCAGCTGGAGGACGCTTCTCTCCCGCACCGAAAGCCGCTCCATATCGTGCGACTCCTGAGCGAGGTAGTCCACCAGCATGCCTTCGCGGAGACCCGCCGCCCGGATCACCCGGATCTCGGAGAAGCCGAGTTCTTCGAGCATGGTCTCCAATATGGCAGCCCCGCTGACAATTATGTCGGCCCGGTCGGGGTTCAGCCCGGGAAGCCGGCGCCGCTCCTCTAGGGTCAAAGCGCACAGCATCGCCGAGACCCGGCGAAGATCGGCTAGGGTCAGAATGTCCTCGACCCCTTCGCCGCCCCCCGGCAGCGCGCGAGCCGCGATGGACGCCAGATTTTGGATCGTCCCCGACGTACCGAATACCAGCTCAGCGTTGAGCCGCTTCACGTGATAGACCGTATGGATTGCCGCATGACGGACATGCTGGCGCAGCAGTCGATAACGCTCAGGTGAGATCGGAAGCGCCTCATCCGGGCTGAGGAGCTTGGTGGTGAGCCTCACCGCGCCGGCGCTGATCGAGTCCAGGTACTCGTACTGGTGCTGCCCGCCGACCACCACCTCGGTGCTTCCGCCCCCGATGTCGAGGAAGACAGCCTTCATTGAGCCGAGGTGGACGAAGTGAGTCAGGCCGGAGTAGATGAGACGTGCCTCTTCCCTACCCGAGATGACATGCACCGGAAGGCCCGCCTCCTCCCTCAACCGCAGGAGGAAGCCCTCCTTGTTAACGGCCTCTCTCGTCGCTGAAGTCGCCACCGCCACGATCTCCTCCGCCCCATGCGATCGCGCCAACTCGACGAAGCGACGGCACACGAGCACTGCGCGATCCACCGGGCCGGGCTGCAGCCTGCCCTCCACGAACTCGCCCTCCCCCAGCCGCACCGGCTCCCGTTGCGCCGTGACGACCGAGTAGGAGTGGTTCGGGACCAGCCGGGCCACCAGGAGACGGATAGCATTGGTGCCGATGTCGATGAAACCGACCGTCCGGCTTGCGACCGCCGCTGGGATGGTCAGTGTATCTACCAAGTCTCATCTCCCCCGGGGCGAGGACTCTTACCGATCTCGGACCAACGGACTTTGCCTCAGCACGCGCATCACTATGTTACAGAAGGGCAAAAGCCATGTGAAAAACGGGTAGGCACCCGCCGGTATCTCTGCGGATCACGACCCGATCCCCACTCCGAGCCCACGTTTCCGTTTGAACAGCGGGCCCCAATGGAACCTATGAAGAGAAATATCACCTGATCATGGCGGAGGAAGCATGAGCGGCGAACTGCACTTTACTGCGGAAGAGGCGGCCGCGATCGGCGCAGAGCTGGGCATCGACTGGAAAGCCTTCGGCGTGGAGCAGTTCCGCAAGGGCCTGGACGTAGAGCTCGAGCATGGGCTCGTCGATCCGGATACGAATGTCTCGAGCGACGATCCGCTTACCACCGGGAAGATCGCACTGGCCCATTTGCGGGAGTTCCCGGACTACTACGACCGTCTGGAAGAGATGGAAGTTGAAGCGGAGGCATTCTGGGAGGGTGGCGAAGGAACGGGGGCTGAACCTTCGCCGGCGTCTTCCGCCGACCAGCCCGAGGAAGCCTCGAAGGAAGAACGCTGTCATCAGCAAAGCTCGATCAAGAGGGAGAACGAGTACATGGGCGACTACCTGCAACGAGAAGACGCGCCGTTCGGTGCGGAGGTATGGGAACTCTTGGACACGACCGTGGCCGGAGTGGCCGCGAGTCAACTGTCGGTTCGCCGCATCGTGGAAACCGTAGGTCCCTATGGGTACGGATTCAAACAGTTGCCCGGGAACGACGAGGTGGTGGCCGAACAGGACGGAGTCAGCATCGCGGCCAGCCGGGCGATACCCGTCATGCAGCTCTCGGCCAGCTTCGTGCTTCCCCGCCGGGACCTGGCGGCATTCAAGGCCACCCACGTCAATCCCGACCTTGCGCCGGCCGTCAAGGCGACACTGGCTATGGCCGCCCAGGAGGACAAGGTCCTGCTCGAAGGATCGAAGAAGAACGGCCTGGCCGGACTGACCAACACTGAGGGCATCTGCAAGGTCTCGCTCGGTGACTGGACCAAGATCGGAGCCGCCGCGGACAATCTGATAGAGGCAGTCTCGGTGCTCGACAAGGCCGGCTTCCACGGACCGTACGCGCTCGCCCTCGCTCCAGACAAATACAATCTGCTCTTCCGCATGTACCCGCAGGGCAGCGCGACCGAGCTCCAGCACCTGCACCAGTTGGTGACCGGCGGCATCGTCAAAGCGCCGGCACTGGCATCAGGAGGGGTGCTGGTGGCGCAGGGCCCGCAGTATGTGGCCATCCTGGTGGGGCAGGACCTCCAGATCGGCTTCGTCGGGCCGACCGCCGACCTCGGCTATGAGTTCACCCTGTCCGAGAGCTTGGCGCTCCAGGTATACGCGCCGCAGGCGATCTGCTTGCTCAAGTAGTCCGCGCGGCCGCGCTCAGCCCTCCTGCGCAGGTTGTCTCGCGCGAGACGACGAGGGCGAGGCACCCTGTCGCGATCCCCGGCCGCCGCAACGGTCGCCGGGGATCGCGTCTCTCCTGTCCTCGGTGGCAGGTCGAAGACCGCCGGCCCGGAACCACGTCCCGCCGCGCGGGATGCACCGGGCAGACAAGCCAGGCCCCGGCTTATCGAAACGCCTATAATCGAGCGTGCCGTCTACTGTCGCCACGCTAGAGCAAGGGGGTCATCGTGCGGTGTGACCAGATGTCGTCACAGGAGCGTTGGGAAGCCTTGGTCCGGGGGGACCCGGTGGACCGCGTACCCTGTCTGCAGTTCATCCTCGGCCATACGGCCGTCGTCAACGGCAAGCCGATCGCCAAGGTCTACGACGACGCGGCGGCCAGCCTGGCCTGCCAGCGTAACGCCATGCAGTTGTACGGCCACGACGGGCTGATACTGCACGGCTGGGCCAACGCGGGCGGGGCCGAGTTCGGGGGCGAGATCGAGTTCCCCTACCGCAAGTACACCGGTGCCCCCATGATGAAGCGTAGCCCGGTGCAAAGCGAAGATGACGCCTGGAACCTTGCCGTGCCGGACGACGTGACCAAGGTGGGGACCATACCCGTGGCCCTCGAGTTCTCCCGGCTCCAGTACGAAGCCGGGATGCCCGTGACCATCCAGGTCGGCTCCCCTCTCACCTGGGCGGGCTCGGTATGCGGCGAAGAGCGGCTCATGCTCTGGATCATACGGAAACCCGAGTTGGTGCACCACGTGCTGCGGGTGATAACCGACTTCATCCTTAGGAAGGCCGATTTTTGGATCCGCGAGTTCGGGCCGGAGCGGCTCATGGCCTTCGACCTCTGCATCGAGACCAACAAGCTCTACTCCCCCAAGCAGTTCGAGGCCTTTGCCTTCCCCTACCTCAAAGAGATCCACGACCACACGACCGCTAAGGGGGTGGGCATCTTCCTCAGCCATATCTGCGGGGAGCAGAACAAGAACCTACCCTTCTGGTCGCAGCTCAGCTACGGCAAACGGGGCATGGTAAGCGTGGGCAAGGAGGTGGCGCTCTCTACGGCGAGCCAAGCCTTCCCCCGACTGCGTGATCATGGGCAACGTCGATCCGATCACCGTGCAGGAGGGCTCCCCAGACGAGGTGTCCGCCCTCTGCAAGCACTGCATCGAAGAGGGCAGAGACCATCCCGGTGGATATGCGCTCATGACCGGCTGCGAGGTGCCCCCTCAGGCGCCGCCGGTCAACGTGAGCCAGATGGTCGCGGCCTGCCGCGAGTTCGGACGCTACTAGGCCCCTGAGCACCGGACGCCGGGCCGCTCCATAACAGAGACCACCAGATACCAGACGTCGACAGGAGGTATGCAAGATGGCAGACGAGACCACCGTCCTCGGGCAGCTCAAGCAGGCGGTGATGGACGGCGACGAGGAAGCGGCCGTCCAGGCGGCCACTGAGGCGGCCGCGACCGGGATCGATCCTCAGAAGGCCATCATGGAAGGCTTGGCCGCCGGCATGGCCGAGATGGGCCGTCTCTACGAGGAGGGCGAGTGCTACGTGCCCGAGCTCATGGTGTCGTCGGAGGCCCTCTACGCCGGCCTGGACATCTTGAAGCCGCTGGTGGTGGGCTCCGCGGCCGGGGCCGAAAGCAAGGGCGTGGTCGTGATCGGAGCGGTGCAGGGCGACATCCACGACATCGGCAAGAACCTGGTCAAGATGATGCTGGAGGTGAACGGCTTCGAGGTCCACGACCTGGGCCGCGACGTGCAGATGGAGCTGTTCATCGAGGAGGCGCAGCGGGTCGGCGCCGATCTCATGTGCCTCTCTGCTCTCATGACCACCACCATCATCGCTATCAAGGACTATCTGCCCGAGTTCAGGGCCAAGCTGCCCAACACCAAGATCATGATCGGGGGAGCGCCGCTCAACCAGCAACTAGCCGATGACTGGGGCGCCGACGGCTACGGCGAGAACGCCATGGAAGCGGCCCGAGTCGCGCTGCGGCTGGTGGGGTGAGGGGATACCTTGGCCAGAGTGGAGATAGACGCGGGGATCTGCGGCCATAGCACGACGGTAAAGGCCACCGCGGGCGAGGGCTACAAGGTGCGGGTCTCGCTGGAGAGCACCTGCCCGCACGTGTGGATGATCGCCGGGGATCTGGACGAGGTCGACGCCCTCCAGCAGATCGGCCTACGGGGCGGACTGCCCCCAGTGCTGGAGGCGGCCTACGCCCACTGCGTCCACGCGGCCTGCCCGGTACCATCTGGATTGATCAAGTCGATCGAGGTAGCGGCCGGACTGGCTCTGCCTCAGGACGTTTCCATGCGCATCAGCAAGGAGGAGTGAGAGACCATGTGGTGCGAGACTATGACGAGCGGTGAACGGATGGGTGCTCTCATGAAAGGCGAGCGACCCGACCGAGTGCCGGTGATCCCCTTCGTGTTCGGGCATTGCGCGGTCGTGTGCGGAGAGCCGATCGCCAGCGTGTTCGAGGACGCTGAGCAGAGCTTCCGCTGCCAGTTGCTCGCCTCCGAGATGTACGGCTATGACGGCGGCCCCCTCTATGCCTATGCCTCCGCTGGAGGTTGGGAGTTCGGTGGCGACATCGAGTTTCCCACCAAGAAGTACTCGGGCGCGACGATAGTGACCCGTACTCCGATCCAGAGCGAAGAGGACGTATACAAGCTGCAGGTCCCCGAGGACATCACCAAGGCCGGCGCTCTTCCCATCGCGCTGGGCCTTGCCCGCAGGCAGGCCGAGCACGGCATGCCTGTGACGATGCAGATCGGGTCCCCTCTCACCTGGGCGGGCTCGGTCATCGGTGAAGAGCGCATGATGACCTGGCTCATCAGGAAGCCTGAGTTGGTGCACATCGTGCTCGACAAGGTGGCCGAGTTCGTCATCAAGGTGGCCGCGCACTACGTCGAGGAGTTCGGGGCCGAGAAGCTCATGGCGTTCCACGGCGCAGCCACCGAATCGAACATGCTCATCTCCCCCAAGCAGTTCGAGACGTTCGTCCTTCCGTACCTCCAGAGGATCAACACCCGCGTGATCGAGATGGGTGTGGGAACGTTCTTCATCCACATCTGCGGGGAGCAGAACAAGAATCTGAGATTCTGGCAGCAGATGCCGGTGACCAAGCAGACGATCCTGAGCTTCGGTCGGGAGGTCCACCTGTCCACGGTGATGGAGCTGTTCCCCGACCAGATCATCGCCGGGAACGTCGATCCCACCATCATCCAGGAGGGCAAGCCGGAGGAGGTGCTCGCCCAGGCCAAGGAATGCATCGAGACGGCCAAGTACCACGAAGGCGGGTACGTGCTCATGGCTGGCTGCGACCTGCCGCCGCACGCGCCGCCGGTGAACGTCTTCCAGTTGGTAAAGGCCGCCCGCGAGTTCGGGAGATACTAGGGTGACCGCTGCGGACGGCGTTTCTCCCACGTCGGACCCGGCCGCAGACGCCGACGCCGACGCCGCGGGCACCGGGGCTGCAGGCGCCGGGGCTGCGGGCGCCGAAGCGCCCGCGGCGGACGGTCCCGCGGCGTCCAACGGCCACGTCGTCACGTTCCAGCCCTCGGGCAGGCGCGGGCCGGCAACGCCCGGCCAGAGCCTGCTGGAAGTGGCCCGTGATCTGGGAGTGGAGATCGAGAGCGTCTGCGGCGGTAAGGGCACCTGCAAGAAATGCCGGGTGCGCATCGAGTCGGCGTCGGACAGCGTGTCGGCACCTACGCCGGTGGAAGAACGGGCCCTGGGCCCTGAGTCCATTGCCGCGGGGATGCGGCTGGCCTGCCAGACGCGCGTCGCGGGGACCGTGCGGGTCTTCGTCCCCGAGCAGAGCCGGCGTACGCAGCAGATCGTACGGAAGGAAGCGGGCGAGCGCACCGTGCCCGTCGACGCAGCTATCAAGTGCTATCCCGTCTCCTTGGACGCGCCCACGTTGGAAGACCCGGTCGCCGACGCTGAGCGTCTGTCGGCCGCGCTCGAGCGGCAGTACGGACTGCGCGACCTCAACTTCGACCTGGAGGTCCTACAGACCCTTCCCGGAATCGTCCGCAGTGCCAAATGGGATCTAGTGGCCGTCGTGTGGTGCGGTGAGACGGTCGTGGACGTATGGCCCGCGGCAGACCGCCGCCGGGCTCTCGGAGTTGCGCTCGACGTGGGCACCACCACCATCGCCGCGTATCTGACGGACCTCACGAGCGGAGACGTGCTCGCCACCGAGTCCGCCATGAACCCCCAGGTAGCCTTCGGCGACGACGTCATCGCCCGCCTTCACCACGTGGCTCACGACGTCGACGGCCTTGCGCAGCTGCAGCGGACGGTGGTTACCGAGGTGAACAACCTGGCCGCGAAGGCTGTGGAACGGAGCGGCGCCGCGCTCACCGACATCCTCGACGTGGTGATGGTCGGGAACACGGCCATCCATCACCTGTTCCTGGGCCTGGATACGCGCTATCTGGGTGTGGCGCCCTTCGTTCCTGCGGTCCAGAACGCTGTCGACACCCGAGCCTCCTCCATCGGCCTCACCTTCCACCCCGGCTGCCGGCTGCACGTGCTTCCGGTCGAGGCGGGTTTCGTGGGGGCCGACAACGTGGGCGTGCTGATAGCCGAAGAGCCCTACAACCAGGATGAGGTCCTGCTCATCATCGACATCGGCACCAACGGCGAGCTGGTGCTTGGCAACCGGCAGCGCATGCTCTCCACCTCCTGCGCCACGGGACCTGCCCTGGAGGGATCCCACATCGAGTTCGGCATGCGCGCGGCCCCAGGGGCGATCGAGCGCATACGCATCGAGCCGGGCACCTTCGACGTACGCTTCAAGGTCATCGGCCTGGCCGACTGGCACACCAGCTACCCGGCGGGCGAGGTGGGAGCCCGAGGGATATGCGGATCGGGCATCGTCGAAGCCGCCGCCGAGATGCTCAAGGCGGGCGTCATCATGACGAACGGCAACCTCGACCCCGCGCTGAGGCACGAGCGGGTGATCCTCGAGGACGGTAAGCCGCGTAAGTTCGTGATCGCCTGGCCAGAGGAGACGGCCATCGGGCGAGCCATCACCGTGTCGCTCAAGGACATCCGCAACATCCAGCTGGCCAAGGCCGCTTTGAGGGCTGGAGCCGAGATCCTGCTCCGTACCTACGGAGTGGAGAAGCCGGACCGGGTGATCCTCGCCGGGGCCTTCGGCACCTTCATCGATAGGCACCACGCTCTGGCTATCGGGATGCTGCCGGACTGTCCTCCGGAAGCGGTGACCTCGGTGGGCAACGCCGCCGGCGACGGAGCCCGGTTCGCCCTCGTCAGCATGGGGAAACGCCGGGAAGCGGCCTGGGTGGCCGACAAGGTGCACTACGTGGAACTGGCCACCGATCCAGACTTCCAGCGAGAATACGTCAAGGCGATGTACTTCAACCCTGTCGCGGACATCCCCGAGGATTAGGAGCGGCGCGTGCGGACCGATCAGGAGGAGAAGAACCTACAAGCAGTCCTCGACTTCTACGAAGTCGTCATCAACGGTCAGCTCTACGAACGGGCAGGCGAGTTCCTCGACGAACGCTACATCCAACACAAGCCGGAAGTGGAGACCGGACCCGAGGGTGTACTCGACTTCGTCCGCTGGGTCTATTCGAAGTCTCCCAACCACAAAGCGCGCATCGTCCGCTCCTTCGTGGACGGCGACTACGTCGTCCTGCACGTACACATCATGAACGGGGTCGAGGCAGAGAACATAGCGGTCATGGACATCTTCAGAGTCGAGGACGGGAAGCTCATGGAGCACTGGGACGTGGCCGCCCCCGTGCCGGAGACCGCGCGAAACGTCAACGGAGTCTTTTAGGAGCTAGGCACGGACGCGATCTGTTGAAGCGCCCGGCCAAGGCCGAGGAGTCGGACCTGCCTGAAGCGAGGAGGAGCCATGAAAGCCGGGGTCGAACACCTCAAGGCCGGGACCGTGGTGGTCGGGAGCGGTCCGGGCGGGGCCACGGTAGCGCGTGAGCTGGCCCGTAGAGGACGGGACGTCCTCGTCTTGGAGCGGGGCGCCAACCACAGACCGTTGGGCAACTACGCCACCCTCTATCGGATAGTCGACCGCCACGACGCCCTTACCCCCCATGCCGTCTCGGTGGAGGGCACTTCGTTCGGGAGCTTCCTGACTGTGGGCGGTTGCTCCATCGCGTTCTGCGGTACGGCAGCTCCGCCACATCCCATGCTGAAGGAGCGCTACGGCATCGACCTGGCCGCGTATGTGGCGGAAGCCACGGATGAGCTCCGGCTGGCCCCGTTGCCCGAGCGCCTGATCGGAGAGGGGGCTAAACGGATCCGGCGGGCGGCGCGGGCCGAGGGTCTCGACTGGCGACCGTTCTCCAAGTTCATCGATCCGGACAAGTGCGACCTCAGCATGAAGTGCTACGCGGGGTGCCCCAGTGGTGCCAAGTGGAGCGCGCGCGACTACATCGAGGAGGCGACCGCCGGCGGCGGCCGCCTGCGGACCCACATGCGGGTGGAGCAGGTGCTGACCGATGGCGGCCGGGCGACGGGCGTTCGCGGCACGGGGCGGTCGGGACCCTTCGAGGTCGAGGCCGAGACCGTTGTGCTCGCGGCGAACGGCCTGGGAACGGCCATGATAATGCAGGCATCCGGGTTCCCCGCTGCAGGCCAGGGGGTGTTCGTCGACCCGCTGATCACGACCTACGGCACCTACCCCGGGCCGGGCTCCACCCACGATATCCCTATGAGCTGCGGGACGTTCGACCTGCTTGACGAGGACATCTTCATGTGCGACGCCTGGGATCCCTGGCCATTCTTGTACCTGGGACTCCTCACTGCGGGGCGCGAGCATCTTTCTGGGAATCTGGGACGGATGCGGCGCTACCCTCACTGCCTCGGGATCATGACCAAGATCAAGGACAGGCTGAACGGCTCCGTCGGGCCGGACGGCCAGGTTTCCAAGCCCATCGAGGAAGAGGAGAAGCGCTTGTTCGCCCGCGGCTCGGAGATCGCGACCCGGATCCTCACTCGGGCCGGCTGCGACCCCTCCTCGATCTTCAGCACCCCGCCGATGGGGTCGAACCCCAGCGGGACTGTGCGCATCGGGAATCTGGTCGACACCGACCTGCGGACCGAGATCCCCGGCCTTTACGTGTGCGACACGAGCGTGCTCCCCGAGCCCGACGGCCTGCCGCCGGTGCTGACCATCATCGCTTTGGGCAAGCGGTTGGTAGCCGAGCAACTGGCCAACGGACGACCCGCGGAAGTGGCGTCGGTAGCCTGAGCAGGACCCCGCACCCCGGCGAGTCTACGTCCTACCGAGACCCGGACGGCACCGAGCCGACCTTCACGAAGGTCCCGTCCTGGTATTCCTGGAACGCTCGGCGCAACTCCTCGTCGGTGTTCATAACGATGGGACCTCGCCAGGCGATAGACTCACCCAGCGGACGCCCAGACACCAGCAGAAACCGCGCTGTCTCCTGCCCGGTCGTGACCCTCACCTCGTCCCCGTCGCCAAAGAGCGCCGCGGTCTCCCGGCCCACCTGCGCCGCGCCGCCCGGACCGAACGAGCCACTCCCCTCGAAAACGTACGCGAAGACCGTGCGCCCACGGGGCACCGCGTGCTCGAACCACGAGCCGGCCGGCAGCGTCACGTCCAGATACTCGGGATCGGTCATGATGTCCTGGACGGGGCCGGCAGCGCCATCCACCTCCCCGCAGATCACCCGCACGACCGCCCCTCCGGCCGTCTCGACCGCCGGGATCTCTTCGCTTTTGACCTCCTGGTAGCGAGGGGCCATCATCTTGTGGTCCGCCGGGAGGTTGGACCAGAGTTGAAACCCGCGCAGGAGGGTCGCCGGGACGGCACCCGGGGCGGCGTTGGGCGCGGTCCCCGGAGCGCGGTCGGCCGCATCGGACGGGGCGCCGCCCATGGTCGGCGCAGCCACGCTGGCCACCCGGGGCATCTCCTGATGGATGATGCCGCTCCCCGCCGTCATCCACTGCACGTCTCCCGGGCCGATGAACCCTGTATTGCCCAAGCTATCACCGTGCTCTACCCGGCCGTGCAGCATGTAGGTGATGGTCTCGATCCCCCGATGCGGGTGCCAGGGGAATCCGCGCAGGTAGTCCGCCGGGTCGCTGGAGCCAAAATCATCCAACATGAGGAAGGGGTCGAAAGCGGGCACCTCGGTGAAACCAAACGCCCGTTTAAGGCGCACGCCGGCGCCTTCGAGCGTGGGCCGAGCAGAAAAGATCTTGCTCACTGTCCGTATCTCGGTCATCACGCACCACCTTTCGCAGTTAACGCCTTCTTTGGCTTTGGTGCCTTGGGCGGCAACGTCCCCACGAACTCGACGGACTGACGGATCCACTGGTCAAACGAGTCCGCGTCGCTCCAGACCGATTCCGGCACGACGACGTACTCCCTCATGACCCGGCCCGGCATAGGCTCGAAAGGCAGGGCACCGGCCTCTGACTCTGCCCATGACCGATCCGCCTCTCCCAGCCTCAGAACGATCTTGTGTCCGTGGACGCCGGCGAACATGTGGCCGTTCAAGAACAGGCAGAGACCTCCGAACATCTGGCGCTTATCCACAAGCGAAAACGGCTCGGCCGCCTGCGCCAGAATGTCGTTCAGTTCTTGCGACGCCTTCTCCCAGTCCACAATTCCTCCCCTTTTTTGTCCCCTTGTGGCACCCGCCCGCCGCTAACACCTTAAGTACTACCCATTCCGAACCGACATTATTGACCAGAAGACCGACGATCGGAGGCCGCACCGAAACTGTCATGAGCGTGACCTTCACACCACACGTTTTGCCGTTTGCCATCGCGGCCCTAGTGCTGGCCGCCCTGATACCGGTTGCTTGGAGCAACCGCCGGGACCCGGTGGCCCGTTGGTTCGCCTGGACCCTGATGGCCTTCATCGTCTGGGCGGTGGGTTACATATTCGAACTCCTGGCGGTGGGACTCGACAGCAAGATCCTCTTCGCCAACCTCCAGTTCCTTGGTGTAGCCACCGTTTCGGTGTGCTGGTGGGAGATGACGCGCCGGTATCTGGGGCTGAGCAGCGTGCCCAGAGCGCTGACGGCCTTCCTGTGGATTGTCGCCGGTGCGACTGTGGTGATCGCCTTCACAAACCCGGGAGGCTTGTTCCGGGGACAGCCGCTGATAGAGTCCGGCAGCGCTCCGATCCCCGTGCTGCATGCCGACTACGGCCCCTGGTACACGTACGTCCTCTTGCCCATGACCGCGCTCCTGAACGTGGCCGTTCTGGCATTGCTCGGCTCGAGGGCGCTCCGCTCTCACCGCCTCTATCGCAAACAGTACCTGGTACTCTTCGTCGCCCTTCTTCTGCCCCTGGCCGCGACGCTCCTCTACGTGACAGGCCTGCCGCCGGTGCGGGACTACAATCTCACCCCGGCCGTCGCCGGGATCTCCGGACTGCTGCTCGCCGTCGGCGTGTTCCGCTGGAGCCTGTTCGACATAGTCCCCTTCGCCCGCGACCTCGTGGTGGACGACCTCGCCGACGGAGTGATAGTCGCCGACAAGGCCGGCCGCATAGTCGACTTGAATGCGTCGGCCGAGCGCCTGACGCAGCTCAAGCACGATGAAGTCGTGGGGCGGCAGGCGGAAGAGGTCTTCGAGCACCATCCGGTACTCAAAGAGATCCTCGCTGCGCCGGACGACGGCCCCTCGCACACGATAGGCCGCCGCGAGATGGTCATCAAACTGGACGACGTCAACCGATACTACGGCGTCAGCTCCTCTCGCGTCATGAGCCACCGCGGCAGGTTTCTCGGGCGGGCGGTCGTCCTGCATGAGGTGACGGAGCGAGTCAGGCTGGTCGAGCAGGTCAGGGAGCTCGCCAACAGCGACGACCTGACCGGCCTCTGCAACCGCCGCCATTTCTTGGAGTTGGCCGGAAGAGAGTTCGAGCGAGCTCGCCGCCACGACTACCCGGTCTCGCTGGTAATGTTCGACGTCGACCACTTCAAAGGGATCAACGATACTTACGGCCACCGGGCGGGAGACCTCGTGCTACGGGAGTTGGCGCTCAAGTGCCGAAGCGTCCTCAGGTCCACCGACGTCGTCGGACGTCTCGGCGGAGAGGAGTTTGCTGTGCTCCTCTCTCATGCCAACCTGAAAGGAGCGGCACAGACGGCAGACCGCATACGGCAGGCAGTGGAGTCGATGAGAGTGGGCAGAGGCACCCATGGCGACGGGATCATGATCACTATCAGCGTGGGTGTGACGCAGTTGGCAGCGGACGCCGCGGCGCCCCCCGACACCCTGGACCTGGTGCTGGAACGTGCGGACAAAGCTCTCTACCAGGCGAAAGGTGCGGGCCGAAACTCGGTGGTAACATCTGAAGGAGAGACGGTGCCTCCGGCCGCGACGACCGCGTCCCTGCGCGTCGTGGTCTGATGGGATCGATGGGACTTTGGTAGGAGAGTCCCGGCTATTGACCCGATCCGGCATGGGGCGGGACAATCGCGCCATAGGAAGCGAAGGCAGAATCGGCCACTAACGGCTTGGGGGTGTACGGTGAAGCGAGGTACGATCGTCCTGTTGTTGACCGTCACCTGCGCGCTCATGCTGCTGTTGGGCATGACCGCCACGGCCTTGGCCGAAGAGGAGACCCCGTCTCCAGAGACCTGGCAGGTGCGAACCATCGCCACCCCGGTGTCCGGGGTCCGTCCTTCCTTCATCGCCGCCGAAGACGGGCGCCTGGCCTGGACGGGCGCGGAGTTGCGAGCGACCGGGGCAGGCAACTCCCGGATGTTCGTCTATAACCTATCTCTTGGTTCCAACGCCACCATCCCCGTGACCCTCCCGGGTTCCTACTTCAACCCGTCCGCCGACGGCCCGTGGGTGGCTTATCAGGGTGCCACCACCGGCGCCTTCGACGACATCTGGCTTTACGACACGGGCAACGGACAGGTGACGCGCGTCACCAACAACGCCGAGCCCGGCGACTGGCAGGACTGGAACCCCCGGGTGGACGGCGATCGGATCGTGTGGGAAAAGGACATGCTGGGGTCCAATCCCAAACCGGGGATCTACCTCTACAACATCGCCATGGGCACCCGCTCGTTGATCATCCCCGGGGGCGAATACCGTAATCCGGACATCTGGGAAGACTGGGTGGTCTGTGTCAAGAACGACCGGACCCTCGGCGTCAACGGCTCGCAGATCATCCTCTTCAACCTGCTGACCAAAGAGGAGCGGTCCATACCGATGGTCGATGGGGCGATAACCACCGGCACCATGAACAACGACGGTCCGTCCATCGACAACGGCTGGGTCGTGTGGTCGTCCGGTGACATCTGGCAGGCCGGGGGCACAGACCGTTCGTCCTCGTACCAGATATATGCCTACGAGATAACCAGCGGCACGACCATCCAGGTGACCAACAATGTGGCCGGCAACTTCAGTCCTTCCATCGAAGGCAACACTGTGGCGTGGGAGACAAACCAGCCCAACGCCATCATGACCTACGACATCCCCTCTGCGACCATCGTCCAGGTCTCGCAGGTCACCGTGGCGGGTGAGACGGTCAGGTCGCCCGACGTGGACGGCGACGCCATCGCATGGTACAGCAACAGGGGTCTCTTCTACGCGGTCCGGGGGTCCCAGGCTACGACGTTCCCCGACGTGCCGGCCGATCATCCCTACTACACCGCAATCGAAGGCATGGCTGCCCTCAAGATCATCGAGGGCTACCAGAACGGCAACTTCGGGCCGGCCGACCCGGTCATCCGCCAGCAATTCGCCAAGATGATCGTGCTCACCATGGCGGTTAACGACCCCACGAACTTCACCACCACCACGAACGACAAGTTCCTGTTCACCGACGCACCGGCGATGATCTCCCAGACTCCGGCTAACGAGCTCTATCCCTATCACTACGTCTCGAAAGCAGCCCTCACCGGGTTGACCGTCGGTTACCCGGACGGCTCGTTCCGACCCGCGAACAAGATCACCAGAGCCCAGGTGATCACGATGATCGTGCGGGCGGGGAGCCGGGTGCTCCAGTCACCGCCGAGCACGTGGAGAGGCGTCCTCGACTACACCGACCCCACTCACGGCCAAAACATCAGGATCGCGGAGTACAACGGCCTTCTTGCGGGCATCGTGGGGAACACGAGCGGGACCCTGACCGGCTGGAACACCAAGGGCGACGCCACCCGCGGAGAGGTGGCACAGATGCTCTGGAACCTGTTGGGCAAGCTTACTCCCGCCGCCCCCGCCGGGTAGCCCGCCCCTGATCGCGGGCCGGTTAATAGCGGGGAGAGCCCAAGGACTCCCGGTAGAACTGCTCCACGCCCACTTCGCGCATGCGGTCGTTCTTGCCGCGCCAGCGAGTCCCGAACTCCTCCGGATAGCTGTTGCGTCCGCAGGGATACTCGTCGCACTGAAAGCAGTAATCGACGCCCTTCTCCTGGTAGCAGACGCGGGCGGCGCAGAAGGGCAAGGGACAACCGCCGGCCCGGCAGCCCGTGCAACCTGCTTCGGTGAAGAATTCGAGGACCTTGGCGAACGCCGCGTAGTCCTTAAGGACCGGGGCGCGCTCGATCACCTTGGGGGCCATGTTCTCGAAGCCCTCCAAAGATCCGGCAAGCTCCGTGGCCGACCGCTTGATCCGCCCCTTCTCGTAGCGGACGCACCGCTCACAGTCCAGTCCGCAGGGCGCTAGTCTCTCGAGGATCTCCTCATATGTGGGACCGGTCTCCATGGCCCTCCGTCGATCGGGATACCGGCCTCATTCTACGCTCCGGCGACCCGATGTGGCGGGGCGCGGGGCCGGGCGCACTGGCTGCTTGTCGAACTGGGGCACGACGCGGTTAACTGCACTGCGGGGGCGGTGGCGGCTGGGCGCTCCGCGGCGTAGACTGCCGCCATGAGCTCTCTCCCATTCACGATACGACCCGTCCAGGCTCAGGACCACGATTGGGTCCTCGGCCTGGTGCGCGAGTGGGGGGCCGACTTCGTGGTCTCCCGGGGCCGTCAGATCTTTGCCGCCCAGCTCCCGGGGTTCTGCGCGGTCGGGCCCGCGGGGGAAGGGCTCGGTCTCGCGACCTACGAGGTCGCAGGAGCCGAGTGCCAACTGGTGACACTCCACGCCCTCCGACCCTACCAGGGCATCGGTACCGCCCTGACGGCCGCGGTGCGCGAGGTGGCGACGGCGGCGAACTGCCGCCGCTTGTGGCTGATCACGACCAATGACAACCTCGACGCGCTTCGCTTCTATCAGCGGCGGGGCTTCGAGTTGGTCGCCGTCCATCGCGACTTCCGCGAGGTCGCTCGGCGACTGAAGCCATCGATCCCCCTGGTAGGGAATTTCGGGATACCCATCCGCGACGAGATCGAGCTGGAGCTGCGTCTTGACCGGTCCTGAGCCCGCTCGCGCCGCGCCCGCTCGCGCCGTGATCTTCGATCTGGACGGAGTGATCCTCGACTCCGAGCACGTCTGGGAGCAGGTGATGCACGAGTTGTTCGCCATCTACGGCCTCCGGTTCGCCGACTTCGACCAGGATTCGTTCATGGGCGGGGATAACTCCCGGCAATGGGCCGAGTACCTCCGTCGCGTGGGCGGGATCCCCCTGACCGAGGACGAGATCCTCAAGTGGGTGACGGGCAGGCTGATCTTCTACTACACCCGGGCGCTGCCGCTGGTGCCCGGCGCCCTGGAGGCAGTGGCATGTCTCGCGGCGACATACCGTTTGGGACTGGCAAGCTCCTCGCCGAGGGAGATCATAGCGTTCGTGCTCGAGAGTTCAGGTTTGCAGCGGTTCTTCACCGCGTGGGCCTCGTCGGACGACGTACCCCGGGGCAAGCCGGCGCCGGATGTATACCAGAAGGCCTGCGGCTTGATCGAGACCGAACCGGCGTGCTGTGTGGCCGTGGAGGACTCGCGGGTGGGGATCCGAGCGGCCCGGTCGGCGGGGCTGAGGGTTATCGCCGTCCCCCACCCCTCCTTTCCGCTCGACGCAGCTTCCCTCGAGCTTGTCGACCTTACCGTCGCCTCGATCGGCGACCTGGATGTGGCCACAGTAGATTCCGTCTTCCGTTCCTGTCCGGACCGACCGGTATGCTGATCGCATGAACGAAGACTGCAGCCAACGATCCATCCCCCGGCTTTCGAAGTCGCGATACACCAGCTTTCTCGCGTGTCCGCGACTGGGTTACTTGCGCGCATACCCGGCCAGGTTCGGCTCGCTCTGCTCCGAAGACCCGTCCCGGCAGTCCCTTTTCGACACCGGCACCATGGTCGGAGAGCTCGCTCGCGAGTATTACCCCGGTGGCCTGTTGATCACCGCGGACCACCTCCACATCCCCCAGGCAGTACGGCAGACCAAGGAGGCTCTGGCTGCTGGGCACAACGTCCTCTACGAAGCCGCTTTCGAGCATCAAGGCATCCTCGTGCGAATCGATATCCTCAGGCGGCTGGCAGACGGGTCGTTCGAGCTCACCGAGGTCAAGTCAGGTACCAGAGTCGATCCCGTGAAGCACGTACCCGATGTGGCCGTGCAGCTGTTCGTGGCCGAACTGGCCGGGCTGAAGGTGTCGCGAGCCTCCCTCATGCACCTCAATCGTGATTACCTCCACCAGGGAGGGCCGGACTACCCGGTTCACAAGCTCTTCGTCTCCGAGGACGTCACCCAGGCGGCGCGGCATCACATCGCCACCCTGTTGCCCGTGGCACTCCGCGATATCGCCACGTGGCTCCACGGGGAGAATCCGCCGTTCGTCAACCTGCGCAACTCCTGCCGCGACTGCGAGTACTACGTGAGTTACTGCCGCCCCTGCGGTCCCGAATTCCCCGTGGGAGAGCTCGGCCCGGCCACGCAGGCGATCGCTCTGCTGGAAGCGGCCGGGGTCACCGATCTGTGCGAACTGAGCCCCGAAAGCATCGAGTATGCGCGTCTGGCCGGACTACTACGGGTGAGCAACTTGGGCCCGCGCACCATGCGCATGCTGGAAGCCATACGCGAGGGGGAGTTGCGCGCCGACCCTGGGGCGGCGGAGACGCTCCGCGGACTCCCGTTGCCCCTGCACTTCCTCGACTTCGAGTCCTGGAACCCGGCGCTACCCGTCTTCCCGGGCACGAGGCCTTATGAGCAGGTCCCGTTCCAGTGGTCCGACCATCGCCTATCGGCGGACGATGGCTGGGATCACTCCGCCTATCTCGCGGAGGGGCCCGAGGATCCAAGAACCGGGTTGGCAGTCGCGCTCGCGCGCCGGTTCGCCGACGAGGGCGCGGTCCTTGCCTACCACGCGCCCTTCGAGCGCGATAGGCTACGAGATCTCGCCTGCCTCTTGCCCCGCCTTGAAGGACCGCTCCTCGGTATCGCCGCGCGGCTGGTCGATCTCAAGACCCTAGTCGCCGACCATGTCTACCATCCCAGTTTCCACGGCAGCTTCTCGCTGAAGGCTGTGCTGCCTTCTCTCGTGCCGGGCTGCGGCTACGACGGGCTTGCCATCAAGGACGGCGGCAGCGGCGCCCTGGCCTACCAGCAGCTCCGGCTCCTCCCCCCAGGCCCCGAGCGAGACCAACTGCGGGCCGATATGCTTGCCTACTGCGCCCAGGACACCTCGGGCATGGTAGAGATCTACACGATGCTATGCGAGTTGGCCTAGGCTAGCCGGCCGAAGGCTCCGAGTCTGTAGGGGCCTCAGTGCCCGTGGAGTCATCCACGTTGGCACGGTATTCCTCACCCGTGGGGACTTCCGATTCCACCTGAGCCGCCGCTCCGGCAGGAAGTCCCGATTCGCTCGGGAGCACCACCCCGGCGGGAGCCTCCGCTTCGATGGGAGGCGCCGCGCTCGCCGAGGGCTCCGGGGCAGCGCCCGTACCTCCACCTGTCACGGGAGCAACCTCGCCCGATGCGCCCGCGGGCTGTGCCTGCGCCTCTGCTTCCGTCCCCGCGACCGGCCACATCCCGGCGCCGGCCGCCGGTGGACTTCCCGTCGACGGGCCGTAGGGGGAAGGGTACTGTCCGCCCGGACCAGAAACGCCACCCGGACCGGAAACACCGCCCGAACCCGGAACGCCGCCGAGGCTCGTCGCCGCGGCCCACTCTGCCTGCTCCCGGGCGGCCGCCTCTCTTCTCCTGCGCCGCCTATCCCGCAGCCACACCCAGATAGCCACGTAGGTAGCTCCGAAACCGACCAGCCAGAGGATCCCGATGATCACGATCCACGCCACCGGGATCCAGCGGGCGATGTTGATGATCACCAGCCCCAGCACGGCCGCCAGCATCACGGTCTCGCGCTTGTCTTCTTTCGCTCCCAGGATTAGCCGGCCCACCCATGCTCCCACCGCCACCAGGCCGAACAACGACATGATCGGGAGGGCTATCCCCAGCCACGGCACCACCAGGATGATCCCGATGACGGTTATGACCAACGCTATGGTGATGATGGGGACTGCAATGATCGCCCCGAGCGCTCCCCAGCCGAGCGAGGAGAAGAAGTGCCGCCCGACCCGATCGCGAACCACGGCGACCTGCCGGGGTGCGATGGCGGTCGCTATGACGGCCACGACGGCAAGGAAGACGGTGGACCAGATCCAGTTCAAGATAGAGCCGGTGCGCCATGGCCGCAGGATCGGATCTGAGAACGTAGAGGCGGAGGTGTCGGAGACGCCTCCTCCAACGTCGACCGTCCGGCCGCGTACAGTAGCCCCGGGCTGGACCGTCACATCTCCGAACACCGAGACCACGGCCGCGTCGTCGCGGCCCACGCCGCTGCCGACACGGGCGCTCTCGGTGAGCACCAGATCGCCGCCGACCACCACCACGACGTTCTTGACGCTCCCGCTTATCAGGGCGTCGCCGCCCACGACCACGACGTTGTCCCAAGTCTCGTCCGGTCCGACGGTCACGTCTTCGAAGACGGCTACCTTCTGATCGTTGGTCGTCGTATCCGCCCGAGCGACGTCGGTCGCGCCGGGGGCCAGCCAGCCAACCGCCGTGACCATGAATACGAGAACGAGAAGGGCGAGGAGAGCGAAGCCTATCCCCGCCGTTCGCCGACGGGTGCCAGCAAATCGGCGCGGTGAGGGTCTTCTTCTATCCCGTCGGTGCTGGAGTGTGGTCATCTCAACCTCCCGATCTCGTCTTCCCTACTGTAGTTCACCGCCTGCGCGATTCCCAGCGGAAGAAGCGCAGGCCGTTCGTGGCGGCGTCTGTAGTTGTTCCAACGACTATGATTGTTTCCATTACGTTCCATCCGAAACCCGATCTTGCATCCCGAAGCGGCCGGACCGTGTCTCTCAGAGCCATGAAGCCCGCGCGGGAGTGTGGTTCGACTTTGCCGCTCCTGGGAAAAGTAACCAACCGGGCCCGCCCCGGACCAGGATCCAAGGGTACAGGAGGATTGCTGATGGAAACACCATACGGGCTTTCCGTGGACCTCGACCTGCCGTATGAGGAGGCTCTCACCCGCATCACCGAGGCTCTCAAGGCAGAGGGGTTCGGCGTGCTGACGACCATTGACGTCAAGGCCACCATGAAGGCCAAGCTCGACGCGGACTTCCGCAGCTACGTCATCCTCGGCGCCTGCAACCCACATCTCGCCCATCGGGCTCTCTCCACCGAGTTGGAGTTGGGCCTCCTGTTGCCCTGCAACGTCATTGTCTATGAGCGGGACGGCGGCGGATCCACGGTGTCGGCCATGAACGCGCTTGCGGCCATGAGCTTCACCGGCAACCCCGCGCTGGAACCGATCGCCCAGGAAGCCTCCGAGAGACTGCAGAGAGCCCTTTCAGCCGTAGCTTCGTAGCGAAACCGGAGAGGCCCCAGCCTCCGCGGGTCGCCCCCGTCTATGACTTCTGGATGGTCGCCTCTGCTTCCGGACCGACGAAAGCGATGTGTTTGCCCAACTCGATCGATGGCGGCGTGGGCAGGAACGAGTTCTGCGAGAAGAGGCCTCCCGCAAGCTCGTAGCCTTCCACAACCCCGGTTTGCTCGTCGAATCGGAAGTCCTCGATCTTCCCAAGCTCCTTGCCTTCCGTACTCTGGAGCCGAAGGCCACGGATGTGCAGATCTCGGTCGAGAACGACCCGGATCTCGGGCGCCTCGCTCGCTTTCACCACACTGTCAGCCGAATTCAGGATCACCGCGTCCGGCCCGATAGCCTGCAGGGCCGACCAGGGGGCCACCTTTGCCCCGTGGATGAGTCCCTCCGAGACGACAAAGCCGATGATCTGCTTGCCGGTGGGGTCGACCACCAGGTCCTTCACCTTGCCGATGTCCTCTCCCCCTTCACGACCCATCACCTTGCGTCCGATCACCTCAGTTGCTTTGACCATCACGAACCTCCTGCAAGAAGGATGCGAGACCTGTGGGAAACGTAGCCGGGGGAGACGATCAAGCGAACACCGGTGTCGGCAGGGAGCTGATTAGGTCGATGGTGCCCGTCAATTCGAGCACGAGGATCACCACTATCGCCAATACGATCAGGGCGACGACATTCCAGTAGACGCTTCGCTTGCTCCTTCCAAGGAACCGGGGCATAAGTCGCCTCCGCGAAAAGCCGAGAAACGAGTGGTCGTGGCTCCTTTCTATTGTATATAAATCCCGCCCATCGGGAACAGTCCCGAAGACCGCTTCCGCCGGCCCAAGCGACCGTCAAACGGTCGAAGGGAGATAGCTCGATGCCCAACCTGCTAGGAAACGAGAGCAGCCCCTACCTGCTTCAGCACGCCACGAACCCCGTCGACTGGTATCCCTGGGGACCCGAGGCCCTCGCGCGGGCCCGCGATGAGGACAAGCCCATCTTCCTCAGCATCGGATACTCCTCGTGCCACTGGTGCCACGTTATGGAGCGGGAGTCCTTCACCGATGCCGCTACGGCCGCCTACCTCAACGAGCACTTCATAAGCATCAAGGTCGATCGGGAAGAGCGGCCCGACCTGGACGCGATCTACATGAAGGCGGTGACCGCGTTGACCGGGCGCGGAGGCTGGCCGCTCAGCGCCTGGCTGACGCCGGTTGGGGTGCCCTTCTATGGAGGGACGTACTACCCCAATACGCCTCGGTTCGGAATGCCCTCCTTCCGTCAGGTCCTCGAGGCACTGGCGGAGATATGGGAGGAGCGCAGGGGAGAACTCGACCAGGCTGTGGAACGCATGCGGGCGCACCTCGACCAGGATGAGACCAGATCCCTGGCTTCGCTTCCGGCACGGCCCTACGGCGACACTACCTCCCGCGCGTTCACCGCCATCGAAGCTGCCTACGATCCCGTGAACGCGGGCTGGGGTGAGGCGCCCAAGTTCCCGCAGCCCCTCGTCCTCGACGCGCTGCTCGCCCGCGGCTTGGCAAGACCACAACCTGAACTTAAGCTTCAGGTCGAATCGACTCTCGACGCGATGGCTGCCGGCGGGATGTACGACCACCTGGGCGGAGGATTCCACCGCTACGCTACCGACGACGCCTGGCTCGTCCCGCATTTCGAGAAGACGCTCTACGACAACGCCCAACTCGCGCGCACGTATCTCCATGCCTGGCAGCTGACCGGACGTCCCCGTTATCGCACCGTTGTGGAGGAGACCCTCGAGTACCTGCTCCGGGACCTGCACCATCCCAAGGGCGGGTTCTTCAGTGCCGAGGACGCGGACTTCGAAGGGCAAGAAGGCGCCTATTACGTATGGACGATCGGGCAACTGCGTGATGTCCTGACCGCTGAAGAGACGGAACTCATGGTGGAGACGTACGGGGTAACGGCCCAGGGTCATCTGGATGGTTCGAGCATCCTCCACTTGGCCTGGGTCCCGGTCGAGGGCGACACAAGGCCGGCCGCGGGTCCGCCCGCCGAGGGTCCGCCGGCCGATGCCGAGTCGATCGAGAACGCACCGGCGCAAGCCCGGCTGGCGGCCGCCCGGGCGAAGCTGCTCGCCGCCCGCACCAAGCGGGGCCGGCCCCTACTGGACGACAAGATCCTCGCCGGCTGGAACGGCCTCGCGCTCGCCGCGCTGGCCGAGGCCGGCCGATCCCTACCTTCCGAGCGCTATCGCGAAGCCGCCGAGGCCACCGGAGGATTCCTGTTACACGAGTTCCTCCGACCCGATCACCGTCTCTATCACACCTGGAAAGACGGGCGGCCTTCGGGCAACGGCTTTCTCGACGACTACGCCCTTCTGGTAGAGGGCCTCTTGGCTCTCTACCAGACGACCTTCGCTGAAGAGCATTTCGTCGCGGCCTGGCGCCTCACCGACTCGATGATCGAGCATTTTCGTCGCCCCGAGGGAGGCTTGTACGACACCAGCTCCGACCATGAGACCCTCGTCACGAGGCCCCGGTCGCTCCAGGACTCCCCTACCCCCTCCGGGAACTCCATGGCAGCGACAGTCCTTCTCAAGATCGCCGCATTCACCGGGGAGAGCCGATACCGGGAGTTGGCGGAGGAGACCCTGGCTCCCATGGGCATACTCCTGGAACGCGCTTCGCTGGCCTTCGGCCAATGGCTGTCCGCCTATCAACTGGCTGATACCGGGATCACCCAGATCGCCGTCGTGGGACGCGTCGACCATCCCCGGACCGAAGCGCTCATGAACGTCTGCAACAGGACCTTCCGGCCGGCGACGGTCGTGGCCGCTCGCCCACCGGCGGAAAGTTCGGTCATATCGCTGCTGGCCGAGCGAGAGCCGCCGACTGGGGCGGCGGCGGCAGCCTGGGTCTGCGCGCACTCCACCTGTGCGGCTCCTGCCACCGACCCGGAAGAGCTCGAGAGACTGCTGTAGACGGGGGATACCCTATGGGGTCCCGCTCCGGCTGCGCTTGGGGACACCCTATAGGGTCCCGCTCCGGCTGCGCTGGTGCGACTCCTCCCCCGGAACCCCATAGGGTGTCCCTGCATGAGGGGGCGGGGGCGGGGGCGCGGCCATCGCCCATCGCGTGGCGTCCCGCGCAACTGGGGCGAGGTCGAATGCCTCGCTCTGCGTGACCCTCACCCGATGAAGTCGATGTTGACCTCTTTGACGTCCCACAGCGGTTCGATCTTCTCGGCGATGTCGGCCTTGATGACCGCCGCGAACTGGTGTTCGGGCGGTAGGTCGGCCACGATGTGCACGACCCCGTCCTCGAAGGTGATGTCCTTGATCAGCTCGGTACGGACCACGTCCAGGCCCCGCAGAGGGTTCATCACGTGGCGGAGCCTCTTCTTGATGATCTCGACCGTCGTGGGCTCGCGCTCTTCGATCAGACCATGCTTCTCCTCGTAGTCGCGGATGGCCGCCCGCAGGCCCTCTACGGCGAGCACCGAGCAGTGAGCCTTCAGCGGCGGCAGACCGCCCAGCTCCTCCGAGGCTTCTTTCCAGCTGATCTTCTTCGCGTCGGAGATGGTCTTACCTTTGGCCATCTCGGTGATGATCGAACCCGTGGCGATGTTGGATGCGCACCCGTAGGACTCGAACTTGACGTCTTCCAGCACCTTGGTGTCGTCGTCGACCTTGATGTACACGGCCACCATGTCGCCACAGGCTGGGCTGCCTTCGGTCGACTTGCCATCGGGGTTCTCGATCACGCCCACGTTCCGCGGGTTGCGGAAGTGCTCCAGTACCTTGTCGCTGTATGGGAAAGCCATGCTATCGCTCCTTCTCTTCGGCGGGCATGAGGGGACTGATGACCCGTAGTTCGCGCACCACCTCGGCGATGGCGTCGACCACCCCGTCCACATCGGCCTGACTGTTGTAGCGGCCCAGACTGAAACGGACCGACCCGTGGGCCCTCTCGTGGTCGCCCCCTATGCCCATGATCACGTGACTTGCTTCGAGCGATCTGCTGAAGCAGGCGGAGCCGGTGCTCACCGCGAAGCCGCGCATGTCGAGCTGCAGGGTGATCGACTCACCCTCCACGTAATGAAAGGTCACGTTGGCGTTCTGCGGTAGACGCCGGGTGCGGTGACCGTTGAGGGTAGTGTGGGGGATCTCGGCGAGCACCCGGTCGAGCAGCCGGTCGCGCAACATGCGGATGAGGTCCGTCTCCTCGTCGGTCACCAGTTCGGCGGCCCGGGCGAAGCCGATAGCCGAAGGGATGTCCTCCACCCCGGCCCGGTGGTTGAACTCCTGAAAGCCGCCGTCCATCCACTTGCCCATGGGCGTGCCGGTCCGAAGGTAGAGGCCACCGATACCTTTGGGCCCGTGGATCGTGTGACCGGACACGGTCACCATATCCACCGGCAAGGAGCTCGCGTCCAGCGGCAGCCGAGTGAAGGTGTGGGTGGCGTCGGTGTGGAAAAGGACGTCTTTCTCCCGGCAGATCGTCGCGATGCTCTCGATGTCCTGGACCGTGCCGATCTCCTGGTTGGCGTGCTGGATCGAGACGAGGATGGTCTGGTCCGTGATGGCGTCCTTCACTGCCTCCGGGTCGACGAGGCCATCGGCATCGACCTCAAGAGTGGTCACCTCGAACCCCTGCCTGCCGAGCGCAACCGTGGTGTTAAGAACAGGGAAGTCCTCGATGCGCGAGGTGATGAGATGCTTCCCCTTCTTGTCCCCCAACTTGAGGGCCACACCCTTTATGGCCATGTTGCTCGATTCCGTGCTGCCCGAGGTGAAGATGAACTCCTCGGCCTGGGCACCCAGCCGGGCTGCGAGCGAGGCGCGAGCCCCGTCGAGCGCCTCCCGGGCCTCTATGCCCATCGAGTAGCCGAACTCCGAAGTCGCGACCGCATAGGTATCGAAGAGATAGGGTCTCATGGCCTCGAGCACGCGTTCGTCGAGCCGGGTGCCCGCGGAATTGTCCAGATAGGTTGTCTCGCCGAACATGGCCTCTCCTCGCCGATCCTCGGATCGCGTCTAGATGAACAGGGTGATGGTGGAGTGGCGCGCCTCCTCGATATACGTCCCCACAGAGCAGTACTCCTCGATGAGATCCTGGCGCAGATCCTCGGCTTTGATGCCCATGATCGCCATGGTCATGTCGCAGGCGAAGATCTTGCCCCCCAACTCCTTGAAGTCTTGGGCGAGATGCTCGAGCGAGACCGCCCCTGCCTTCTTCATCCGGCGCTTCACCATCCACTTGCCCAGTCCGAGCATGTTCATCTTGGAGAGCGGACCGCTGTCCAGACCGCCATCCTTCTTGAGCCGCGTGAGGCCCCAGAAGGTGAAGTACATCGAGACCTCCATGCCCATTGCCAGGGCCCCGTTGCTGATGATGAACGCGCTCTGAACCTTGTCGAAATCCCCGCTCTGCACCACGATCGTGGCTTTCTCCGGCGCGGGCGCCTCGGTGACGGCGGCGGGGCTCAGCGACGTATCCGTATTGTCCACGTCTCGCCCTCCTCCTCCACGCTGATAAGTTCAAGTCCGAGGGCCTTCACGGCCATCGGTATCTCCTTCTTCGACGATGGGTGCGTACCTACGACCTCCAGCTCATCACCCGGAGCCGCTTTGCGCAGAGCCTTGCGCACTTCCACCAGAGGGACCGGGCAGGTCGCCCCCCTCACGTCGAGCTTGATCTCGGCCACTCGCCGACCTCCCCTCGCAGGAACTGCAAAAAGGACCGGTTTCCCCGGTCTGTTATTGGCTACCCGGGTCCGCCTGAGCATAAACAAAAGGCGCCGGCCTCCCGGCACCTCAGAACTCATTTCAGAACGGAGCTCTGCCGTCAGGGACGGGCTGGGCACGCGCCAGAGACGGACGCAGGGAGCGCGAGTAGCAGCGCTATTTGCGGGACCGAGGACGCACTATCGTGCCGCCCAGGGCGCGCTAGGCGGCCGCGGCTTCATTCTGAAACGAGTCGTTAGCCTCAAAACAGTGAGGAGCCCGCGGACGAGCCCTGCTCCGAGAGGTCGACTCTACCAGCGCGATCCTCCACCCTGGCCGCTGCTGTAACCGCCGCCCCCGCCGTAGCCGCCGCCGTAGCCCCCACCACCACTACCACCATAGCCGCCGCGACTTCCACCGTAACCACCCGGCTTGCGCTGCTCCTGCTCGCGAGCGTTGTCAACGTTGATGGTGCGCCCGTCAAGATCGGTGCCGTTGAGGGCAGCCTTCGCCGCCTCGCCTTCCTCGGGGGTGCTCATCTCGACGAATGCGAAACCCTTGGGACGGCCCGTTTGCCGGTCGGTGATGATGTTCACCGACACCACTTCGCCGTGCTCGCCGAACGTCTTTTCCAGGGTTTCTTTGGTGGTGCCGTAGGAGAGGTTGCCGACGTACAGTCTTGCCGTGCTCATCATGTCCTCCACAGATACCAGTGACAGAACCGCATGCGTTCGGATGCACCTGCGGACGGACGAGTAGATGAAGCACTCTGCACGTCGCGGGGAGAGCTTCCTATCGATGCTATTCCATCATACTGAGTTCCGGGCACGTAAAGCAAGCGACTTCCTTAATGACGCGTCACGGGTTACGGTAACGGGTATAGAGAAGTGCCAGGCGCGGAAGGCAACCGGAACATCGGCGACGACGTCAGGCGGAGGATCACAGTTGACCATCGATCGCCCACTACCCGAGGCCCTCGGCGCTCTGCCGGTGATAAGGCGGCGGATCGGCGGGCGCAGGTGCGGATTCTTCCTGGACCTCGACGGCACCCTGGCTCCCATCGCCTCCCGTCCCGAGCAACTCTGGTTGCCGCCTGAGACCAGAGCGCTACTCGACCATATGGCCCGTCTTTGTCTGGTCTGCGTGGTCTCAGGCCGGGGTCTGAAGGACCTCCAGCGCAAAGTGGGCCTGGGCTCCGTCTACTACGCGGCCGCTCATGGTCACCGGATCGTCGGGCCGGCGGGGTCGGGGATCGACCTCGAGGTGGGAGGCGAGTATCGGGAGGACCTCGACGCCGCTGCCGAGGACTTGCGGAGTAGCCTGTATCCGGTGACTGGAGTTGTGGTCGAGGCCAAAGGGCTGTCGGTGTCGGTCCACTACCGCTTGGTGGCCGAGGCCGAGCGGCCTGGCGTGGACCGGGCAGTGGCAGTAGTGGCGTCCAGATATCCTGGCCTCCGTCTTACAGGAGGCAAGTTGGTGCACGAACTGGGGCCACCGGGGGATTGGGACAAGGGCAAGGCGATGCTCTGGCTGCTCGAGCGGCTGGGACGTGGGCCGGTCGAGACCATCCCCATCTGCGTGGGCGACGACCTCACCGATGAGAACATGTTCGTGGCCGCCGCCGGTTGGGGCGTATCGATCCTGGTCGGCTGCCCGGAGAGGCCCACGATGGCGGACTATCGACTAGCCGATTACGGCGAGGTCGCCGTCTTCCTGCGGGCGTTCGCCGTGGGAGGCCAGGATGAAGATGCTTACGAATCGGGTGGTCCGGGGTAGAACGCCCTCGAGGAGGGGCAACCGAAGGGATTCCGATGGTCGAGTTCGCCATAAAGGATTGCACCCTCGCCATAGTCGCCACCGGTCGCCGCGCCCAGACCCTGAGAGAGCTTCGCGATATCTTGCGCGATATCCACCCGGGCTGCATATACCATCACTTCTGGGGTACCTTGCTCCGCCCACAATTCTCAGACCGTGAGTTCAACAACGATTTCGCTACGTGGTGCCACCATAGCCTCCACGACAACCGGGCCGCCGAGCGCTTGGCCGTGATAGATCCGGCCGAATACGCCGACCTGGAGGAACTTCGTCAGGAGCTCATCGAAGTGATCGACGAGCGCCTGGATGAAACGGAGCTCATGCTGTTCGCTCGAGCCGATCAACAGTTCCACTTTGTCCGTTCGGTCATCGTCGTGTTCGACACATACCACCGTGTCGCCGACCCGGAGGACCTGGTGCACTTGCTTCCAGAGCTGTCCATAGGCAGCATCTTCTATCACTTCATCGATGCCAGACGCCGAGAACCCATCGGGGTGGATGATTTCCGCGCGTGGCTTCTGGGTCTCGGTGACACCTACCGGGAGCTGTGTGGGGCCCTTTCCGAGGTGGATCCCTATTTCGAGTCGCTCTTCGTCCTGCGAAGCCGGCTTGCCCGGCTGTTCGACGAACACTTGGGGGCAGAGGGGGCGCCGCATCCAGATGCGACCCCCGTCCGACCGGGGGGAGCCTGAGATGGCCAGGCACGCCGATCAGAGCTTGCTCGACCGGTACGCGGAGCACGCCGGCCACGACGCCATCGAACAGCTCCGCCAGTTGGCAAGACCTTTGGCGGGCCTCAGAGTGGTGCACGTGAACTCCACCCGCCAGGGCGGAGGAGTGGCCGAGATCCTGGTCAAACTGGTGCCGCTCATGCAGGAACTGGGAATGGAGACCAGCTGGGAGGTCATCGAGGGGAACGAGGACTTCTTCAACTGCACGAAGTCGTTTCACAACGCCCTTCAGGGCAAGAGCCTGCGCATACCCGAGGCCCTGCTGCGCGTCTACGAAGAAGTCAACGCCGTCAACGCCGACAGGCTGCGCCCCGTTCTCGAACAGGCAGACTTCGTGTTCGTGCACGACCCACAACCCGCTCCTCTCCTCGGCTACTGCTCCCAGCGTCGGGGCAAGTGGATCTGGCGGTGCCATATCGATCTCAGCCACCCCTACAGACCCGTTTGGAAGTACCTCCGGCAATTCCTCGCCGGCTACGATGCCAGCATCTTCTCCCTGGAGGCGTTCGCTCCCCAGATGTCGCACCCCGTCTTCATCATCCCTCCCAGCATCGATCCTCTCAGCGAGAAGAACCAACCCCTGAGGGCGCGTGACGTGCGGCGAGTGCTGGAGGAGTTCGGCATCGACCCCAACAGACCGATCATCCTGCAGGTCTCGCGTTTCGACCGCTTCAAAGACCCTGTAGGAGTCATTCAGGCCTACCAACTGGCCACCGAGTTCGTTCCCAGCCTCCAACTGGTGCTGGTCGGAGGTACGGCGGCCGACGACCCCGAAGGCGAGATGGTGCTGAGGGAGGTGCGAGAGGCGGCTCAGGGAGACCCGGATATCCACGTGCTGTCTTCGAGCCACTACAGCGACAGGGTGATCAACGCCTTGCAAACCGCGGCCGACATCGTTCTGCAAAAGTCGCTCCGCGAGGGCTTCGGCCTCACGGTCACCGAGGCGATGTGGAAAGGGAAGCCCGTGATCGGAGGTAATACGGGCGGTATCAGACTTCAGCTGCTGAACCACCGAACCGGATTCCTGGTGGATACTCCCGAAGGCGCGGCCATGCGCATCCGCTATCTACTGTTCGAGCGCCCCCGCATCGGGCAGATCGGCCAGAACGCGCGGGAGTTGGTCCGGCAGAGCTTCCTCAATACCCGGCACCTACGGGAGTACCTGACGCTCATGGTCGCCCTCCTGTATGGCGTAGAGGATCGTATCGAGTTGACGTAGGCCTCCCGCAGCCCTACCAAGGAGGATCCGTGACCGCGGAATCGACCAAGAGGCTCGTCGTCGTCTCGAACCGTCTCCCATACGTGCTCGAGAAGCAGAACGGCGACAAGTGGTCTCTGAAGCCGGGCTCCGGAGGTCTGGTCACGGCCCTTCTCCCGGTCCTCCGCAACCGAGGCGGGGTCTGGATAGGCTGGTCGGGGATCACTGAGGAGGCCCCGGGGCTCAAAGAGATCTTCGATACGGCCGCTCAAGGAGCGGGCTACAAGCTCCAGCCTGTCGCCCTTAGCAGGGACGAGATCGACAAGTACTACCACGGCTACTCCAACGAGAGCGTCTGGCCCCTCTTCCATGATCTTCAGTCCCGAGCCGAGTTCGATCCCGAGTACTGGCACACCTATGTCAAGGTCAACCGCAAGTTCGCAGATGCGCTGGCCAACGAGTGCCGCCCCGACGATTTCGTCTGGATCCACGACTACCAGTTGATGGACGTCGGCCACCACGTGCGCGAGATGGACTGCGACGTCGATCTGGCCTTCTTCCTCCACATCCCGTTCCCCGCCCCCGACATCTTCATGAAGCTGCCGGAGCGCCAGGCTGTGCTCGACTCTCTCCTCTCCTACGACCTGGTCGGCTTTCAGACAATGCGGGACCGGCGAAATTTCATCCAGTGCGTGCGCACCCTTCTCAAGAACGTCCGCCTTCACGTCGAGGGCCATCTGCACGTGATCAGGCTGGAGGATCGGGAGATGCGGGTGGGCAACTTCCCCATCGGGATCGACGCCGGCGGTTTCGCCGAGCGCGCTACGGCTCCAGAGGTCGAGGAGCGGTTACTCGCGATCCAGCGGAGATTTGAGAACAGACAGATCGTCCTGGGACTCGACCGGCTGGACTACACGAAGGGCATACCGCACCGTTTACACGCCTTCGCCAACCTCTTGGAGCGCTTCCCGGAGGTGCGAGGGCGTATACATCTCTTCCAGGTGGTGGTGCCAAGCCGGGTGGGTATCCCGAAATACGACGAGCTCAAGGTGGAGATCGAGCGTCTGGTAGGCGAGATCAACGGACGTTACTCGCAGGTGGGCTGGGTCCCGGTGCATTACTTCTTCCGCAGCCTCAGCTCCACCGAGCTCTTGGCCTCCTACAGGGCGGCCAAGATCGCCCTCATCACTCCTCTCAAGGATGGGATGAACCTGGTGGCCAAGGAGTTCTGCGCCTGCAGTCTGGAGGAGGATTCGGTACTGATCCTCAGCCAGTTCGCGGGAGCAGCGGCGCAACTGGGCAAGGCGGCGCTCGTGGTAAATCCCTATGACGTCGAGCAGACGGCCGACGCCATCTACAACGCCTTCCGGATGGCCTCAGGGGAGCGCCGCTATCGCATGCGCCGCCTGCGGCGCAACATAAGCACCCAGGACGTCTTCTGGTGGGTGGACTCGTTCATGCGCGCGGCCATCGACAAAGAGCTCCGAGACTTCCCGGTGCTGGAAGACTACATCCCCGAGCATCACCAACAGTAGCCGCCGGCCGCGGCAGCGCCGGCGCTACGAGGCCGAGTCGTCCGCCGCGCCCTCGGAGGCAGCCTCGCCGCCAGCCTCCTGCTGATCGAGAGCCGAAAGGATGTCCTGCAACTCAGCTACCCGACCGCTGAGGGCAGAGAGCTCCGAGGTCAGCCGTTCGGCTGCCTGAGAGACCTTCGCGCCCGCCTCCTCGCTGAGCTCATCCTCGAGGATCAGCTCCTCGATCTCATCAAGGTAGAAGAAAGCCTCGTCCAGCTTGAGCTTGGCCTTATCCAGATTGCCGATGATCCGTTCCAATGGTCCCTCCCTGCAGCTTCCGGTTGTATATTACACATTGTTCGCCGTTTGGCGTCATCCATGATCGGAACCACGTCGAAGGAGGCCGGCCCGATGTCCTCTTCCGCCTCGAGTACCTTCAAGGTCGCTGTCTCCGACCAGGCGGCGGTGACGGTGAAGGCGGCCGTCCCCAGCGGGTTGAGAGCCGACACTCCGGCGCTGATCCTAGCCCACGGGGCCAACAACGACCTGGACCATCCCCTGCTGGCCTACCTGGCGGACCGCCTGGTCGAGATGACCAGTGTGCTTGTGGTCCGCTTCAACTTCCCCTACGTGGAGCGCGGCGCGTCCTCTCCCGACCCCCGAGGACTCCTCGAGGACACCTTCAGGCGGGTCCACGATCACGCGGTGGACGAGCTGTGCGGACCTGGAGCCCCCATCTTCCTCGGGGGCAAGTCCCTCGGAGGCAGGGTCGCGGCCGAGCTGGTCTCGCGCGGTCGCGAGGCTGAAGGTCTGCTTGTCGCAGGTCTGATCGTGCTGGGCTATCCGCTGCACGCCCCCGGACGCCAGGATCGTCTGCACGTGGAGCCCCTGAGGCGCATCGGCGTCCCGAGCCTGTTCTTCCTGGGGACTCGAGACCCGTTCTGCGACCTGGACTTGTTCCGTCCCCTTGTCGCCGGGTTCTCCCATCCGGGGGAGCTCTACGTCATCGAGGGCGGCGACCACTCTCTCCGCCTTCCCTCAAGCTCCAAGCGGCAACCCGAAGACGGCTACGAGGACGTCGCTCAGAAGATCACCGGGTTCATCCAGGAGGTCACCGGCGCGATGTGAGCGGCGTCGCCTCCTCCGGCGCGCCTGGCGACGGACCGGCGGCGAAGCCGGCGGTCAGGGTGCCGGCGGTGCCGGCTCCGCGGCCAATTCCGCCGTCTCTTCGGAACCCAGCCGGGCGAGCGTGGTGCCGGCGAAGACAATCGCAAAGCCCAGCAGGGTCCGCACGGTCAGGCTGTCGTAGCCGACGGCGATCGACACCATCAGCGCGAACACCGCTTCCAGACTCATGAGTACCCCGGCTAGAGTGGGCGGAGTGTGCCGCTGACCGATGACCATGAGCAGGTACGCCACCAGACTCCCCATCACTCCGGTCCAGAGGACAGCGCCCGTCGCGCCCCAACCTGGGAACAGGTCGGGTTGCTCGAAGGCGAAAGAACTGGCCAAGGAGAGGACCGCGCACACCGTCAACTGGAGCTGCACGAAAGCTATCGCACTGATGCGAGACGAGCCGTACCCCACCCCGAGGATGTGAAGAGCCCAGAAGATGGTGGCAAGCACGGTGAAGACCTCTCCCCAGCCGAAGGTGAGCTCACCATACAGGGAGAGGAGGGCGAAACCCCCCGCGACCACGACGACCCCCACTCCCACCATGGGCGACGGCCACCTGCCGGTGAACAGACCCAGGATGAGCGGGACCATGATCACATAAAGGCTGGTCAGGAAGCCCGAGACTCCCGGTGATGTGGACTGCAGTCCGATCGTCTGGAGGGCGAAGCCGGCAAACAGGAGTACGCCTACCCCGCATCCGATCATCCACCCTCGACGGTCCAGCCGGCGCAGCCGGCCGATGCTGAAGGGAGCCAAAAGTACAGCTCCCACCAAAAAACGTAGACCCAGATAGTAGAGGGGCGTCATCTCCCCCATGGCGTACTTGACGAGGACGAAGTTGACCCCCCAGATGACCGCGGCGATCACCAACGCGGTCTCAGCGAGTAGTCGGACGCGCCTGGCCGTGCCGGGCTCATTCCCCGGCGCGCCCGGGCGTAGTTTCTTAATCGCGTTCTTTATCAACTGGTTCCACCGGGAGATCCAAGGACCGGCTCCGATCGGTCTCGCACCGGGGGGGATGAGACATAAGCCACCCCGAAAGAGTCCCTCAGAAAAGTAGCATAGCCGGCTCCGTTGGGGAGGGAGCCGGCTATGCCGGGGGGAAAGCTGCTCAGCTCTACCACAATCCGGGAAGGGGGGGTTCCCTGGACCGCGATACTTCAGTGCTCAGCATGGCAAGTATATGGTTTGTATGACCATTATTCCAATATTTTGTTCTTATATATGCTATAAACTCTCTTTATCGATTGGGGTCATTCTGCGCTAGTTACCCGCAATCGCGCGATCTCGGGGGGACCAACGTGGAACTCACCCAACTGAAGCACTATGTCACCATCGCCGAGACCCTCAGCTTCACGAGGGCAGCCGAGGTACTGCACGTGTCACAGCCGGCTCTAAGCTACCAGATACGGCGTTTGGAACTCGAACTCGGGACTCGCTTGTTCGATCGGGGTGGCCGGAAGATCGCACTTACACCCGACGGCCGGATCTTTCTCCCCCTCGCGCAGAACGTGTTGCTCAAAGCAGACGAGGCGGTGCGCGTCTTCAAAGAACACCTCGGTGTCGAGACGGGAGAAGTGCGCATGGGCTGCAATCCGTCCGTCGCCACCTATCGAGGCCCTAGTCTGATCGCTTCCTTCCGCGAACTTTTTCCCCATGTCCGCGTGCACCTCGTCGAGGGTGACGAGCTCGAATTGCAGCAGGCCGTCCTCGAGGGCACGGTCGATTTCGCCGTGTTGACTGCCCCGGGATCACCCCAGACCCTCGATATCACCCCTTTGTCAGCGGAAAATATGCTTCTGGTGGTTTCTCTCCAGCACCAGCACGCGGGGCGCGCGACCGTGTCTCTGGCCGAGCTCAGCCAGGAGGAGTTCGTCCTGCCCACCGGCTCCTTCAACATGACCTCCCAGACGATCGACGCCTGCCGCCGAGTGGGCTTCGAACCCCAGGTGGTCTACCAGAGCGGGTCCCTCGAGCTGATCAAAGGATTCGTTAGGCAGGGGCTGGGAGTGTCCGTGCTGCCGCGGATGGCGGTAGAGGGACTGAGCGGAGAAGACCTGGCCGTCATCGGGCTCGAGGAAGGACTGACCAGAGAGCTCAATCTGATCAGAGGCAAGGATCGGGCGGCCACGGCTGCCGCCCGGGCGCTCATGATACACGTGCGCACCCAGCTGACCGAGCGCGGGAGGCAGCAGGTTGCGGATTGAGGAGACGAGGCAAGGTGATGAGGTCCTGAACGAGAGTGGGGCTGCGCCCCGGCGTCGCCGGGGCGCAGCCCCACTCTCTTCCGTTCTACCCGCGCGCCGCCGCGCTGAGCGCCGGCGGCCGCGTCGGTGACAGCTCCATCCGCGCCGTTTGTGCCGACGCTATTCCAGCTTGCCGGACTTGCCCAGCCAGGGCATCATGGCCCGCAGCTGGCGGCCGACGACCTCGATCTCGTGCTCCGATTCCTCGCGCTTGATGGCATTGTAGACGGGGCGTCCGGCCAGGTTCTCGAGGATCCACTCCCGGGCGAACTCCCCGCTCTGGATCTCCTCGAGGATGTATTCCATCTCTTCCCGAACGTCCTCGCTGATGATCCGCTTGCCCCGGGTCATGTCGCCGTATTCGGCGGTGTCGGAGATCGAGTAGCGCATCCCGCTGATGCCGTGCTCGTGGATCAGGTCCACGATCAGCTTCAGCTCGTGCAGGCACTCGAAGTACGCGACCTCGGGCTGATAGCCGGCATCCACCAGAGTCTCGAAGCCGGCGCGGATGAGCTCGGTCACACCGCCGCACAGCACCGCCTGCTCGCCGAACAGATCGGTCTCGGTCTCCTCTTTGAACGTGGTCTCGATCACGCCGGCCCGCAGAGCGCCGATCCCTTTGGCGTACGCTAGGGCCCGGTCTCGGGCCTTGCCGGTCGCATCTTGGTAGACGGCAAGAAGCGCCGGTACGCCCCCACCCTCGGTGTACACCCGGCGCACCAGGTGCCCGGGGCCCTTGGGAGCGATCATGGTGACGTCCACGGAAGGCGGGGGAACGATCTGGCTGAAGTGGATGTTGAACCCGTGGGCGAACATGAGCATGTCGCCGTCTTTGAGGTTGTCGCGAACAGCGCTCTCGTAGACGACCTTCTGCACCTGGTCGGGAACGACCATCATGATCACGTCTGCCATGGCCGCTGCGGCATTGGCCGTCAGCACCTCGAAGCCGGCCGCGGCCGCACGATCCCAGGCGGCCGTGCCGGGAGCCTCGGCCACCACGACCTTCACGCCGCTGTCCCGGAGGTTCTGCGAATGCGCGTGCCCTTGGCTGCCGAAGCCGATGACGGCCACCGTCTTGCCGTCGAGAAGACTCGGGTCGGCGTCTTTTTCGTACAACATCCTTCTCTCTACCTCCTGTGCTGGTACGTCATCGCAGGGTAACACAAGCCCGCCCGAGTCCGTCCGCGCAGGCTCCTGGTCGCAACCTCTGGGCCGCAGCCCCTAGGTGGGCCGCTTCCCCCGGCTCATGGCGACATGGCCGGTGCGCATCAACTCCACCACCCCGAAAGGGCGCGAGCAGTTCCACGAACGCGCTCACCTTGTCGCGGGCGCCGGTCATCTCGATGATCAGCACCTCGCTGGAGACATCCACGATCTTCGCCCGGAAGATCTCGACCATCTGCATGATCTCCGGTCGCTCCTCGGCGCCGGCTTTGACCTTGATGAGCAGCAGCTCCCGCTCCACACTGGCGGCCGGCTCCAAGTCCATTATCTTGAGGACGTTGATGAGCTTGTGCAACTGCTTGGTGACCTGGTCGATCGGTTGGTCCTGTTCGTCCACCGTGATGGTCATACGAGAGACGTCCGGGTTCTCGGTCTCGGCCACGACGAGGCTGTCGATGTTGAAGCCCCGCCGGGCGAAGAGCCCCGCCACCCGGGTCAGCACCCCTGGCTTGTTCTCCACCAGGACCGAGAGCGTGTGCTTCATCGGTCTCCCTCCGTCAAGATCATGTCACCGACGGTCCCCCCGGCCGGGATCATGGGATAGAGGTTCGCTTCGCGTCTCACCCGGATGTCGATGACCGCCGGGCTGTCGGCGGCCAGGCCGACCCGCAGGACTTCTTCCAGCTCGTCCGGCCTGGTGGCCCGCAGACCGAGGGCGCCGTAGGCCTCGGCCAGCCTGACGAAGTCGGGCTGGCACTCGATACAGGTGTGACTGTAGCGCCCGTGCCAGAACAGTTCCTGCCACTGGCGCACCATCCCCAGATACTGGTTGTTGATGATGCACACCTTCACCGGCAGTCCGTACTGGACCGCCGTAGCCAGCTCCTGAAGCGTCATCTGGAAGGAGCCGTCTCCAGCTATGTCGACGACGAGAGCGTCGGGACGAGCCACCTGCGCCCCGATGGCTGCGGGGAAACCGAAGCCCATCGTGCCCAACCCTCCCGAGGTGATGAAATGCCGGGGGTAGCGGGCCAGGTAGTGCTGGGCCGCCCACATCTGGTGCTGTCCCACCTCGGTGCAGACGACGGCCTCACCGCGGGTGACCTCCCAGATCGTCTTTATGGCCGACTCCGGCATGATCTCCCCGTCCTCCGGCTCGCGGACCACCAGAGGGTGGTCGCGCTTCCAGGTCTCCACCTGCTCCATCCAGGCCAGATGCCGTTCGGGGGAAAGCTCCAGTTGTTTGAGCTCCACCAGCAGCGCCGCCAGCACCTTCTTGGCGTCTCCGACGATGGGGACGTCCACTTTCACGTTCTTGGAGATCTCCGCGGGGTCGACGTCGATGTGCACGAAGCGGGCTTCAGGAGCGAATGCCTCCAACTTGCCGGTGACCCGGTCGTCGAAGCGCACGCCCACTGCCAGGATCAGGTCGGACCGGCTGATGGAGTAGTTGGCATACGGGGTACCGTGCATACCCAGCATACCCATGGCCAGGGCGTCATCCTCGGGGAAGCAGCCCTTGCCGGTGAGGGTGGTGGCGACCGGGATATGGCCGTAGAAGGCCAGCTCGCGCAACTCGTCCGAGGCGTCGGCCGAGATCACCCCGCCGCCGGCGTAGATCACCGGCCGCTCGGCCGCGGCGATGACCCGCGCGGCCTCCCGGACCTGTTTGGGATGCCCTTTGACAGTGGGCTTGTAGCCCGGGAGTTGCATGTCTGGCAGGACCGCCGGGTCGTAGTCCATCTCCTCCCTGCTCACGTCGACCGGGATGTCGATGAGCACCGGGCCGGGCCGGCCGGTCCGGGCGATGTAGAAAGCCTCCCGGATGATGCGCGGCAGATCCTTGGAGTCCTTGACCAGGTAGCTGTGCTTCACGATAGGCAGGGTGATGCCTGTGACATCGGCTTCCTGGAACGAGTCCAGACCGATGAGCGGCCGGCTCACCTGCCCCGTGATCGCCACTATCGGCACACTGTCCATATAGGCGTTGGCGATGGGAGTGACGAGGTTGGTCGCTCCCGGACCGGAGGTGGCCATGCATACGCCCACCTTGCCCGACGCCCGGGCGTAGCCGTCGGCGGCGTGGCCGGCCCCCTGCTCATGCCGGACCAGGATGTGGTTGAGATCGAAATCGTAGAGGGCGTCGTAGATGGGTAAGAGGACGCCTCCAGGAAAACCGAATATGGTGTCGACCCCCTCGCGCTTCAGCGCTTCGAGGATCACTCTCGCTGCTTTCATGACACGCTCCGCTGTCGCACTGTCCCGCGTCTGCTCAGACTACCGGCCGTAAGAAACCGGGCGAAGCCGGAGCCGCGACCTCCCGCGGCGGGTGAGTTCAGGAGTCGACGCTCCCGCCCCCCAGCACCGCCCCGGTCTCGGCTCCGGAGACGAAGGCTACGTAGCGGCGCAGCACGCCCGAATACTCTCGAGCCGGGCGCTGCCACGCCGTCCTCCTTCGTGAGATCTCTTCTCCGGTGACCTCCAGGGTAAGCGTCCGCCCCGGGATGTCGATGCTGATGAGGTCGCCGTCTTTCACCAAGGCGATGGGCCCGCCGTCAAGGGCTTCGGGCGCCACGTGTCCGATACTTGCCCCCCGGCTGGCGCCGCTGAAGCGCCCGTCGGTTATCAGGGCCACGCTATCGCCCAACCCCGCGCCCGCCAACGCCGAGGTAGGAGTGAGCATCTCGGGCATGCCCGGACCGCCTTTGGGTCCAACGTAGCGGATCACCACCACACAGCCGGGCTCGATGGTGCCCGCCTCGATCGCCTGCATCAGGCTGGGTTCGTCGTCGAACACTCGGGCCGGCCCCCGATGCACCAGCATCTGCGGCAACACCGCGGATTCTTTGACAACGGCCCCCCGCGGAGCCAGATTGCCGAAGAGCATGGCCAATCCGCCAGTGGAACGGTGCGGCCTGTCGAGAGGCCGGATCACCTCGTCATCCCGGACGAGAGCGGCTTCGTACTGAGCGGCCATAGTGGTGCCCGACACGGTCGGGACCGTCCCGTCGACCACGCCGGTCGGCGCCAGCCTGCTCAGAACCGCCATCACTCCCCCGGCCCGGTGGAGATCTTCCATATGATGGGTGCCCGAAGGAGAGAGTTTGACCAGATTCGGCGTGGCATCGGCCACTTCGTTGAAAACCTCAAGCTTGAGTTCGACTTCAGCTTCGTTCGCAATAGCCATCAAGTGCAGGACCGTGTTGGTCGAACAGCCGAGAGCCGCGTCCACCGCCAGCGCGTTGCGCAGGCTGCCAGGCGTGAGGAACCGCCGGGCGGTCCAACCCCTGCGCGCGACCTCCACCGCCGCCGCCCCACTGTGCCGGGCGAGGATGAGCCTGGCCGAGAAAGGAGCCGGGATGGTGGCGTCGCCGGGCAGGGCCAGTCCCAGGGTCTCGGTGACGCAACTCATGGAGTTCGCCGTGAACAGTCCTGCACATGACCCACAAGTGGGGCAGGCGCAGTCCTCGAGTTCCGCCAGTTCCTCCTCCGTCATGTCGCCGCGGAAATAGCGCCCTGTACCCTCGAAGACCTGGCTGAGGCTGACCTTTGCGCCCCGGTAGTCGCCGGCCAGCATGGGACCCCCCGAGAGCACCACCACGGGGATGTCCAGGCGAGCCGCCGCCATGACCATGCCCGGCACCACCTTGTCGCAGTTGGGCACGAGCACCAGACCGTCCAGGGCGTGGGCTTTGGCCATGATCTCCACAGAGTCGGCGATGACCTCGCGCGATACCAAGGAGTAGTTCATGCCCACATGGTTCATGGCGATGCCGTCGCACACGCCGATGACGTTGAACTCAAGGGGCACGCCGCCTGCCTGCCACACCCCATACTTCACTTGCTGGGCAAGGGTGTTGAGATGCATGTGACCCGGTATCAGTTCGTTGTAGGAATTGGCGATACCGATGAGAGGCCGATCGACATCATCGCGGCCTACGCCCAGGGCGCGCAAGAGGGAACGGTGCGGTGCCCGGGCGGGACCGGAGAAGAAACTCTGATTGCCGCTATTCAAGACAGGCTCCTCGTGACGGGGCGATGGATCATCCGAGACGATACCCTTGCAGTGACCGTCTAGTTTACTAGACATAGGCATCGAATCAAGGCAGAGACGTGCCCGCCGTGGTACGCTCGGCGGACAGCGAAAAGACCCTTCCGCACGCTGTTCCGAGCGGACGGACATGAAGGGGAGGAACCATGAACAACGCTGAACTCAGCACTCTCAGAGCCGATGTGGTCCCGCGGGGCGTGCCCAGCACGGCCCCGGTCTTCGTGGCCAGGGCCCGCAATGCCCTGATCACCGACGTCGAGGGCCGCGAATACATCGATTTCGCCGCCGGCATCGGGGTCATGAACGTGGGGCACTGCCACCCCAAGGTGGTCGAGGCCGTGAGGGACCAGGCGGAGCTGTACTCACACATGTGCTTCGGCCTGTTCGGGTATGAGTCGTACCTGCGTCTCGCCGAGAGACTGAACCGGTTGACGCCCGGCGACTGCCCCAAGCGCACCTTCTTCATGAACTCCGGCGCCGAAGCGGTGGAAAACGCCATCAAGATCGCCCGTTACGCTACGGGACGCAAGGCTATCATCGCCTTTGAAGACGCCTTCCACGGCCGGACCTACATGACCCTCAGCCTCACCTCTCAGGTGAGTCCCTACAAGGTAGGGTTCGGGCCCTACGCCCCCGAGGTGTACCGCATCCCCTACGCCTACTGCTACCGCTGCCCGCTCGCCCTCTCCTACCCGGCATGCGGCTGCGAATGCGCGGGATTGCTGGAGCAGGCCTTCGCCAAGCACGTGAACGCCGACGAGGTGGCCGCGGTGATCGCGGAGCCCGTGCAGGGTGAGGGTGGCTTCATCGTCCCCCCGCCTGAGTACATGGGCAGGATCAAGAAGATCTGCGAAGAGCACGGCATCCTGCTCATCGCCGATGAGATCCAGACGGGGATAGGCCGGACCGGTACCTGGTTCGCCATGGAGCATTGGGGCGTGGTACCCGATATCGTGACCACCGCCAAAGCCCTGGGGGCCGGGTTCCCCATCTCCGGCATCACCGGACGCCAGGAAGTCATGGACACCGTCCATCCTAGCGGCGTGGGTACCACCTACGGAGGCAACCCTACCGCCTGCCGGGCCGGCCTGGCCGTGTTCGACATCATCGAGAGCGAGGGCCTATTGCAGAGAGCCACCATCGTGGGCGACCGGATCCGCGACCGGTTCCGGGCTCTACAGGCGAAGTACCCTATCATCGGCGACGTTCGGGGCCTCGGGGCCATGGCCGCCATGGAATTGGTAGAGGATCCGGAGACCAAGAAGCCCGCCGGCGATTTCGCCAAGGCTTTCCGCCTCAAGCTCTACGAGAACGGCGTCGTGAACGTGGGAGCCGGGACCTACCACAATGTCGTCCGCATCCTGGTGCCGCTCACCATCGAGGACGAGACCCTGGCCCGGGGTCTGGATATCATGGAGGAGACTCTGGCTCAGGTGAGCGGGGCCAACGGTCCAGTCTGAGAGCCCGCGGAGGCTCGGGTAGCCGGCAAAGCTTAGTCACCGGGAGATCGACGTGGCTGACAACGTGAAGGTCCTCTTCGTCGACCTGACTTCGGGTGGGTCACGGGTCGACGAGATCGACGGCCGAGGTCTGCTGGGCTTGGGAGGCAAGGCCCTCGGCATCCGCCTTTTGGAGCGCTACCTGGATCCGGGCGCCGATGCTCTGGCTCCCGAGAACGTGGTGGCCATCACTCCCAGCCTGTTGGCGGGATATGGTATGTCCGGTTCCAACCGGTTCGGCGCCTTCACCCGCAGTCCCCTCACCGGCATCTGGCTGGAGTCGTACTGCGGAGGCACCTTCGCCCGCACGTTTCGCGAGACGGGATGGGGAGCCCTGGTCTTCACCGGTGTCGCCCCAGCGCCGGTGCACCTGCACATCACAGCGGAAGGGGCGAGCCTGCTGCCTGCGGACGATCTCTGGGGAAGAGACTGCTTCGCGGTCGAGGCCGAGCTGCTTGCCCGCCTGGACAGGCGCTCATCGGCGCTCTGCATCGGCGTCGGGGGCGAGAAACTCGTGCGCATAGCCTCGGTCATGCACGAACACGCTCATTGTCTCGGACGCGGAGGGCTGGGCGCAGTCTTCGGCAGCAAGATGCTCAAGGCCCTCACCGTGACCTCCCCCGGTCCCGTCAAGAACGAAGCCCAGGACCAATTCACGGTGACCCGGAGAGAGGTCTCCAAGCTGGCCGGGGAGTCCCCGACCACGGTGGTCTACCAGCGCTTCGGCACTCCGGTCATGGTGGGCGTCGTCAACGAGGCCGGCGCCTTTCCCACCGACTTCTTCGCCAAGGGTGCCGCGCCCCATCGGGCGACCCTGGAAGCGGAGCACTGGCCGGAGTGGGCCAAGGTGGACAACGACAGCTGTCCCCCGTGCCCGATGCGCTGCCGTAAGCGCCTTACCTTGATCGAAGGCCCGGAGGCAGGCCGCGAGATCCACGGACCGGAGTACGAGACCCTGTACGCGTTCGGGGGTTCCTGCATGGTCGAGCACGCACTCGACGTGGCCAAGCTCAACGAACGGTGCAACATGCTCGGCATCGACACCATGAGCGGCGGCAACCTGGTAGGCGCGGCCATCAAGGCCGGGCAGCTGGGCCTGCTAGAGGACGCCCCCGCCGCCGGCGATGCTGCGGCGATCTCCCGCCTTCTGGAAGAGATAGCCACCCGGTCGACCCCCACCGGCGACCTGCTGGCCGAGGGGATGGACGAAGCCCTGGCCCGTCTGGGCATGAGCGAGTGGACCGTCACTTCCAAGCACCTCGATCCCGCCGGGTACGAGCCGCGCAGGCTGAAGAGTATGGCTCTGAGCTACGCGGTGAACGTGCGCGGAGCCTGCCACCTGCGCGCGACCTACTACAAAGCGGAGTTGGGCGGTCTCCTTAAAGACCTCGACGACGACGCCTTCGTCCAGACCTATATCGACTGGGAAGACCGTATGCTGCTCTCCGATAGCCTCACCATGTGCCGCTTCTACAGGGATTTCATGAAATGGGACTACCTCGTCTCCTCGGTCTCCCAGTTGCACGGGGCTCCGGTCACCAAAGAGGAGTTGGAGAGGCTTTCCACAGAGACCATCACCCGCATCCGCCGTCTCAATCTCGCCCTGGGCTCCACCCCGGCCGACGACACCGTGGCCGAGCGCTTCTTCAAGGAGCCGACCGACAAGGCTCCTGCCCTCGACAGAGACGAGCTGGAAAGACGGGTACGGATCTACTGGGCGAAACGGGGCTGGACCGAAGACGGATTGGTGCCGGACCCGGCGCCGGGCGGCTAGGACGCACCGCGCGGGCTCTGATGCGCCGGACGGCAGACGCCGGTAGATGCGCTATGCCCACTCGGACGCGCCGCGCCGGCCGGGACGCGACGCAGGGCCGCCGCGGTAGCTTCCGCCCCCGCGGCCGTCATCTTACGAGCCGACTCACCTCTTCGGCGACGGCCTCACCCATATCGCGGGTCCCCGACTGCCCGCCCAGGTCGTAGGTCACCCGCTTGCCCGCACCGATGACCGCGCGCACGCCCTCGAAGAGCGCGTGCGCCGCCTTGGGTTCGCCCAGATGGCCGAGCAGCAACACCGCCGACAGTATCAGTGCCGTGGGGTCGGCCTTATCCAGCCCGGCGTACTTGGGAGCCGAGCCGTGCACGGGCTCGAAGACCGCGATCTGCTCGCCGATGTTCGCCCCGGGAGCCACGCCTAGGCCCCCGACCAGACCGGCGCTGAGGTCGCTCAAGATATCCCCGTAGAGATTGGGGCAGAGCAGCACGTCGTACAACTCGGGCTTTTGCACCAACTGCATGCACATGTTGTCCACGATCCGGTCTTCGAACTCGATGTCGGGGTAGCTCTCCGCCACCTCGCGCGACACCGCGAGGAAGAGCCCGTCGGTGAGCTTCATGATGTTGGCCTTGTGGACCGCGGTCACCTTGCGCCTGCCTTCCCGGCGCGCATACTCGAAGGCGAATCTGGCGATGCGTTCGCTCCCCTTGCGGGTGATGATCTTGATCGACTCGGCCGCATCCAGGCCGACCATGTGCTCTACCCCGGCGTAGAGGTCCTCGGTGTTCTCGCGCACCACCACAAGGTCGACACCTTCGTAGCGAGAGCGCACTCCCGGGATGCTCACCGCCGGCCGGAGGTTCGCGTAGAGGTCGAGTTCCCTGCGTAGGGCCACGTTGACGCTGCGGAACCCGGAACCGACGGGAGTGGTGATCGGTCCCTTGAGGGCCGCTTTGGTGTCGCGCACGGAGTCGATGACCATCTGCGGGAGCGGCGTGCCGTACTTCTCCATGACGTCGGCGCCCGCTTGCATATCCACCCATTCGATGCGAACACCCGTGGCGGCCACGGCCACTTTGGTCGCCGCCATGATCTCGGGACCGATACCGTCCCCGGGGATGCACGTTACCCGGTGCTCGTTCATGCCCCTCCTCCTCGCTCTTCCCGAGGGTCCGTGCTCTTCGGCACCCCCGCCGCCGAAGAAGCCTCTTGCCTGCCTAGGTACGTTCCCGGTGTGGCCTTGGGCAGGTATCCGGGATCGATATCGTCTTTCACGGCCGGCAGAGAACCGAGGGGATGGGCTTCCTGCTCGGTGAACACCGACACCTCCTCAAGACCGCCGGCGTGCTCCGACAACAAACGAACGATCTCGTGTCTCAGGCTGCTGGCGCGAAAGCGCGTGTCGATCAGCACGTCGAAGACGATCCTGTTCATGGGGCCCAGGCGACACGAACGTCCAAAGCCGATAAGCTCGCCATCGAGCTTGCAGACGACCCACTCTTCCGAGGCTGCCAGAACCCACCCGAGCTTGGCTTCAGCGTCGGTCTCCTGCCATCCACAGCGAGAGAAGAACTCGCCGAGGACGGCCACGTCCAAGGAGGTGTTACGTTCGAACTCGAGCATAGCCCCGGCATGCTAGCAGAAGGAGCGGGGACCCGACCAGCGGTTTGACCGTCACGGACCGGCGCGCAGCCCGATGTCCGCCGGGTCCAACGGGGCGATGTTCTCGTCCGGTCGGTACAGGACCTCGCGCAGCTCCTCCCACACTTCGGCCATGCGCTCTTCCTCTCGCGCCGTCAGGGGAATATCGGTCTGAGGAGCCACTCCGGGAAGCACCGGCAAGACCCGGTACCGGAGAGATGATTCCGCCGCGGAGCGTTGCACGTACACCGGCAGGTAGCTGACACCCGTGACCACCGTGCGCAGACCTCTCTTCTCCATGTGGACATAGGCCACGATCCCGCTGTCCGAGTAGCGCCACCGCTGATTGGAGAGGAAGTTGCCGAGGGAGTAGGCGGCCCACTTGCCGATCGACTTCCAACTGCTGTACTGCACCACGTGTGCTATCGGCTGGGCTACATGAGGATGAGCCCCCATGATGACGTCCACCCCGCGGGAGAGGATCTCTTGCGAGACCTCCAACTGCCGTTCGCTCGGCTCCCGTTCGTACTCATCGCCGTAGTGGAGAACGGCGATCACGATATCCGCCCCGTAGATGCGGGCGTTCGCTGCGTCGGCAGCCACCACGTCAGGGTCGAGGGTGTTGACCGCATACTCTTCCTGCTCCTTGGGCGGGGTCAGCCCGTTGAGCGCATCCGTGTAGTTGAGGAAGCCCACCTTGATCCCCTGGATGTTCACCACGAGCGGCGTGTCCCTCTCCATGCTCGATCGGTACGTGCCCACGTGCGCCAGGCCGGCCCCATCGAGCCTATCCAGAGTCCCGACAACCCCTTCCCATCCCTGGTCGAGGGAGTGGTTGTTGGCCGTGGCTGCCAGGTCGACCCCCGCGGTTTTCAGGGCATAGGCAAGCTCGGTGGGTGAATTCATTAAGGGATAGCCAGTGTAGCCCTTGTCCGGACCGGCGAGCCGCGTCTCCAGGTTGGCAACCGTGTAATCGGCGCCCCTCAGATAGGGAGCTACGGGCGCCAGGATCGACGCGAAATCGTACGACTCCGTCGCGGGGTCGCGCACCGACTCCAGGATGGACTCATGAGGGAGAACGTCTCCCGCGAACGCCACGGTGATATCGATGGGCCCGGTCGTGGTAGTGGTGGTGGTCACCGGTTCAGGTTCCGGTTCCGGCTCCACCGGGGGCAGGGTGGTCGTGGTCGTCTGCGGGGCGGTGGTGGGTACCACCACCGTAGGAGGCACAGTCACCTGCGCGAGGTCAAGGGAGGTCGGCTGCGCCTCATCGACCGGCCAGAAGATCAGAGGAGTACACAGCGCGATCACCGCAAGGGCGGCGCCCACGGCTTTCAGAGCGTCTCTCACAGGCTCGACCTCATATGAGCATCAGCCGCCGACTCCTGGCGGTCGAGGGTACGTGTCCCCCTCCCTCGTCGGGACCCATTGTATCGTCCATGATGAGCACCATCCATAAGCTCGCCGTTGGACCTGTCCGGCCCACCGCCCGCGGATGCCGTCGGAGGTGGCGGAGTAGTAGAATTGGTAACGCCGTCGGATACGGAAGCCGGCAGGCGATGCGTAGTATCATCGCCTTTCGATTACAGCCTATGGACGTGAGAAGACGCCTTTAGGTTGCCTGGAGACCATTTCGAGAGGACGTGTAGGTCAATGCTTGAGTCTCTTCTTTACCCCAACTCGGTCGCAGTCATGGGGGCATCCCGCACGCCAGGCAAGGTAGGTTATGAGATAGCGATTAACCTCATCGACAGCGAGTTCGGGGGTGACATAGTCCCGGTGAACCCGTCGGGAGGCGAGTTGCACGGTCACAAGGTCTACACGACCCTGGAAGAATACGGCAAGCCCATCGAGATGAGCGTGATCGCAGTGCCGACGGCGGCCGTGAAAGAAGCCGTGGTGAGTTCGTTACGTGCCGGGGCAAAGTCGGTTGTGATCATCACCGCCGGGTTCAGGGAAGTGGGGGAAGAAGGGGCACGTCTGGAACAGGAGATAGCGGAGCTATGCCGCGCCTCGGGTGCGCGCCTGATGGGACCCAACTGCCTGGGTCTGATCAACACCCACCACAACATGAACGCGTCCTTCGGTAGATTCATGCCTAATCGCGGCGGCATCTCAGTCCTCTCTCAATCAGGTGCGCTGTGCACGGCCATCCTTGACTGGGCGGCCAGCCGCAAGATGGGTCTGGCCACCCTGCTCAGTATCGGGAACAAGGCCGACCTCGATGAAATAGACTTCTTGGCCGCCTTCGCCGACGACGAAAAGACCAAGGTGATCATGGGATACCTGGAGAGCATCGGCTCAGGTGACGAGTTCATCCGCGTGGCCGAGACGGTCGCAGCGATCAAGCCGGTCGTGATCCTCAAGGCAGGCACGACTTCCGCCGGTTCAAAGGCTGCTTCATCGCACACCGGCGCGCTGGCCGGCGCCGACATCGCCTATGGGGCGGCTTTCAAGCGGGCCGGCGTGATCCGGGCCGACACCTTCGAGTCGCTGCTCGATTTCGCCATGGCTCTGGCCATGCAGCCCATCCCCAAGGGTGACAGGACGGCCATCATCACCAACGCGGGGGGGCCCGGGGCCATGGCCGCCGACGCCGTGGAACTCGCCGGCATGCACGTGGCCTCGCTGCACCCCACGACTGCCTACAGCCTTCGGGGTAAGCTCCCTGCGGCGGCGAGCGTCGGCAATCCCATCGACGTCCTCGGAGACGCCGACCCGGAGCGCTACGCGGACGCGCTCGAAGCGGCCCAGTCAGACTCTGAAGTGGACGCCATCATCGTCATCCTTACGCCCCAAGCCATGACCAAGCCCCTGGAGACCGCCCGGGCCATCACGGCCCGCATAAACGGCGAGAAACCGGTGCTCGCCTCCTTCATGGGCGGCGCGGACGTCATGCCCGGCCGCGAAGAACTGGTGGCGGCGAGTCTGCCCGACTATCCCTCGCCGGAGCGCGCGGTGGCGGCCCTCAAGGCCATGGTGGACTATGCGGCCTGGCGGCTGCGGCCGCCGCGCGTCGTCGCGCGGTTCCCGGTCAACCGGCGCCGGGTGGACCGGATCATCTCCCGGCAGCTTCGCACCGGCAGGTCGTATGTGGGTGAGGGCAAAGCCAAGGACATACTCCGGGCCTACGACTTCATCGTGCCTGACGGTCGTCTGGTGAGCACCGTCGAGGAGGCCACGGAAGCCGCGCCCCGCATGGGTTATCCCCTCGCCATGAAGATCTCCTCCCCCGACATCATCCACAAATCGGACATCGGAGGGGTGAAACTCAACCTCAACAGCGCGCAGGAAGTGGCCGACGCGTTCGAGCTGATGATGCTCCGCATCGGCCGCCAGGCTCCCGACGCCTTCCTGGAAGGGGTGTACCTCGAGCGCATGGTACCCAAGGGCCGGGAGGTCATCCTGGGCATGACCCGGGACCCGCAGTTCGGGCCCATGCTCATGTTCGGCTTGGGCGGGATCTTCGTGGAAGTCATGAAAGACGTCACCTTCCACTTGGCGCCGATCACGCAGGACGAGGCCATGAACATGTTGATGGGGACCCGGTCGTACAAGCTGCTGGAAGGCGTGCGCGGCGAAGCAGGGGTCAACCTTGCCGCCATCGGCGAAGCCCTGCAGCGCATCAGCCAGTTGGTCACCGACTTCCCCCAGATCGCCGAGCTCGACATCAACCCGTTCATCGTCGGCAAGTTGGGCGAGGACTCGGTGGCTGCCGACGCGCGAATCCAGCTGGCCGAGGGAGGTGAGCTATGAGCGAGAAGCGCTTGCCCACCTACGACGCCGATTGGCAGAACAGGTACAGAAACATGGTCATGACCGCCGAGGAGGCGGTGGCGAGCATCAGACCCGGGCAGAGGATCTTCATCGGGAGTGGAGGGGCGCAGCCCCTGCACCTGGTGCAGGCCCTGGTCGCGCGACACGCAGAGCTGGCCGACACCCAGGTCCTCTCGTCTCTGACGCTGGGCGAGGCTCCCTACGCCTACAAAGAGCTGGCCGACAACTTCTCGGTCAACACCTTCTTCGTGTCCGCGAACGTGAGAAATATGATCCAGGAGGGCTACGGCGACTACACTCCCATCTCGCTTTCCGACATTCCTGCGCTCTTCGCGAGCGGAGAGATGCCCATCGACGTCGCCCTGATCCAGGTGACCCCCCCAGACACGCAGGGTCGTTGCAGCCTGGGCATCTCCGTAGACATCGTGAAGTCGGCGGCGGCGAACGCCGGCCTGGTGATAGCCCAGGTCAACCCTCAGATGCCGTGGACCTTGGGGGACGGCTTCGTGAGCGTGCTCGATCTGGACATCCTCGTCCCCGTGGACGAGCCCTTGGTCGAAACGGCCTATCACGGCTTCATAGACGATGTCCAGACAGGCGCCTGGGCACCAGAGGCGGAGAGCATCACCAAAGCGATCGGAGAGAACATCGCGTCCCTCGTGGAAGACGGATCCACTCTGGAGGTGGGCATCGGGCGCATTCCCCACGCGGTGGTCCCGTTGCTCAAGGAAAAGAAAGACCTAGGCATCCATACTGAGGTCATCACCGACGCCATCATCAGTCTTGTCGACGCGGGCGTGGTCACGGGGACCCAGAAGTCCATGGACCGGGGCAAGATCGTAACCACGTTCGCCATCGGCACTAAGCGGCTGTACGACTACGTGGACGGCAACCCGCTCTTCTCGTTCAACCCCACCGAGTACGTCAACGATCCCTTCGTGATCGGGCAGCAGAACAAGATGGTGGCCATCAACACCGCACTCGAGATCGATCTCACCGGCCAGGTATGCTCCGACTCGCTGGGCACCAGGTTCTACTCGGGCATCGGCGGCCAGGCGGATTTCAACCAGGGCGCCGGCCGCTCTCTGGGGGGAAGGGCCATCATCGCGCTACCGTCCACGGCCGAGGGCGGCAAGGTCTCGCGTATAGTGCCGACTCTGAAGCCGGGAGCGGGGGTGGTCACGACCCGCGGAGCCGTCCATTACGTGGTGACGGAATACGGGATCGCCTATCTCCACGGCAAGAGCGTCCCGGAGAGGGCCATGGCCTTGATCACCATCGCCCATCCGGATTTCCGGGAGGAGCTACTCGCCAAGGCGGTCGAGTACAAATGGGTGCGCCCCGAGATGGCCGATGTGGAAGGCCGGTTCTTCGTCGGACCCAAGGAGCTCCGCACCACGATGCTCCTGGATGATGGAACGCTCATCAGTTTCCGGGCCATGAACCCGACTGACGAGCCCGGCACCCGCGACCTCTTCTACTCCCTCTCCCAGGAGACTGTCTACTACCGCTACATGTCGCACATGAAACGCATCCCGCGGAAACAGCTCCAGAACTTCGTCTACGTCGACCACCGCAACGAGGTGGCCATAGTGGGGACGCTGCCCGAGGCCTGGGGGGAGGAGATCATCGCCATCGGGCGCTACTACCTCGACCAGAAGACCAACCGGGCAGAGGTAGCCTTCGTCGTGCGCGACGACTGGCAAGACCGGGGGATCGGGACCTTCATCCTCAAACACTTGGTCAATATCGCCAAGCGCAGCGGTATCGCCGGCTTCACCGCCGAGGTGCTCCGGGACAACAAGGCTATGCAGAACGTTTTCAACCACAGCGGCCTCAAGGTGCGGAGCAGGCTGAGCGAGGGCGTGTATCACTTCGACATGGACTTCTGAGATTGCCAAGGGGCTGTGGGGCCCTTCGTCCAGCTGCGCAGGTGCGACTCTTCCCGAAGGACCCCACAGCCCCTTGGGACCTGCCAGAGATGGAGTGAAGGTCCGTCAACCCGGGCATCACGGCTGGGTGCACCGATGCGACTCTGCCAGGAAATCCGCCTGACCCCTTGGGACCGGCCAGAGAACTGTTGATCCGCGGCCAGCTGCGCCGGCAGGGGTCTGCAGGGTGTCGCAAGCACCTTCCCTAAACACCAGGCGCGGGGGTCGGTTCGGATCCGGCCGCGAGGCCCGGCGGACCTCCGCCGAAGAGTCGCACCCGCGCTGCTGAAGCAGGGGTTGGCCCGGTATCGCGGCCCTAACTGAAGAGATCTCGGCGCCGGTGCCGCTGCACGGGCATCCGTTCCCGAACCGAGTGGAGATACTCGATGTCCAGTTCGAAGCTGATAGTGTCCACCCCTTCGCGGCATTGAGCCACCACGACCCCCCAGGGGTCGACCACCATGCTGTGGCCATAGTTCTGCCTGCCGCGCGCGTACGGGCCCCACTGGCCGCAGGCGGCCACATAGCAGCCGTTCTCGATGGCGCGGGCGCGCAGAAGAGGCTCCCAGTGGCTGATCCCGGTGGGTACCGTAAAGGCGGCCGGCAGGAGAAGCAGATGGGCCCCGCGGTCGGCCAAGGCGTGGAACAGCTGGGGGAACCGGAGGTCGTAACAGATGGCGAGCCCGATCGTGATCCCCTCGCAGTCGGCGACAACGACTTCGTTGCCTGCGGTGAGCCTGTCTGATTCCGCGTAGACCAGCCCGTCGGGTGTCCGAACGTCGAAGAGGTGGATCTTGCTGTAGCGGGCTATTTGGGTCCCGGCACGATCGAACATGACGCTGGTGTTGAGAAGGGCGTCACCTCGTCGCTCGATGAGACTTCCAAAGTGCAGGAAGATCCCGTGTTCCCGTGCCTTGGCGGAGGCCCACTCGGTGCTGGGACCCGGGATTGTCTCGGCCGAGGCCGCGTTGGCGTCGTCCAGACCGTGGAAGTTGAACATCTCCGGCAGAAGGACCAGGTCGGCTCCCTGCCCCGCGAGGATGTCGACAGCCTGCCCCGCCGCGACGAGGTTGGCGGCCTTGTTCTGACGCGAGTTGAGTTGGGCCAGCCCGACCTTCAAGCGCCCCTACTATTCGTTCTCGATGTACTCCAGAGCCATATGCCGGAGCAACTCGGCGTTCTGACTGCAGCGGTCGGCTATCGACTCCAAGCGCTCGATGATGGACTTGAGCTGATGGAAGGTCTTGAAATCGGTGTCCATGTCGAACATGGCGCGGTAGATACCGGCGAACGTGTCATCGGCCTGGCTCTCCTTGTCGTCCACGATACCCGCCAGCCTTATCGCCTCCCGCATATCGGTGCCCATCGCGACGACGGCATCGCGAAGGCCCTGCACCGCCTCTACATCTACCTGGGCCATGGTGACCAATTGCTCGTTCATCGCCTGAGGCAGCGAGAATCTGCGCATGACGATGCGATCGGCGGCGCCGGCGGCTAGGTTGGCGATACTATCCATGGAGCCCACCAGGCGAGAAAGGTCTGCTCTGTGGAGGGGGAACACCGTCCCCAGCGAGAGCCGGTCAAGAAGAGCTTCCTTGGCGTCATCGGCCTGGCTCTCCAGTTCGTCGAGTTCGCGGGCGGATTCTTCGAGCTCTTCGTAGCGGTCGGATGCGAATCGTTCGACCACGTCGCGGAGTTTGACCACGATCACCACGACCTGGTCGGCAAAACCGACCAGGTGTTCGAGCACCTGCTCTTCCCGTTCCTTACCCATAGCGTCGATCGCTCCTTCTAGGGTCGTCTCGCCCCCCAGGGTACGCCGTATCTTCTTGAGTCTAGAATGCGCCATGGGTACCTACTTCTTTCCCTATCTCCCGGTACTTCGCCCGTCACATGACCAAGTTGAGGAGGTAGTAGATCGCGGCGGCAGCGGCCGCGCAGAACGGCAGCGTGACCAGCCAGGCCAGCATGATAGCACGGAAGACCTTCCAGCTGACGCCCCCCAGACGGTTGGCCAGACCGGTCCCCGTGACCGCAGAAGTGACGATATGAGTGGTCGACACAGGCAGACCCAGAAGGGAGGCCACCTGGATGATCAGGGCCCCGCCGGTCTCGGCACTGAAGCCGTTGATGGGGTGAAGCTTTGTTATCTTCTCGCCCAGGGTCCGTATGAGTCGGAAGGACTTCACCGAGAGAAACGTGCCGAGCGCCATGGCCGCCGCGCACGCGATGATCACCCAGATCGGGAACCCGTTCTGATCGACATACTCGTTGACGCCGAGCCCCTGCTGAGCGGCCAGGAAGATCACGATGATACCCATGACTTTGGTCGCGTCGTTCGCGCCGTGACTGAACGACACCCAACTCGACGACAGGATCTGCATGTGCTTGTAGAACGAATCTGCCCTCGTCATGCTCATCCGCATCTTGGCGAAGAACAAGCGGCTGAGGGTCATGACCACGAAACCGGTCAAGATTCCCAAGAACGGCGATATGAAGAGGGAGGCGAACACAAGCGCGAGCTTCTGCCAGTTGATGCCTCCCGGACCCAAGGCGGCCAGGCCGGCCCCTACCAGCCCTCCCACCAGGGCGTGAGAGGAACTGATCGGCAGAGCCCAGAGCCAGGTGGCGATCTCCCAGACGCAGGCCCCCAGCAGAGCGGCGATCACCAGATGGGCTGTCGCGTCCCCGGCGTTGATGATGCCGCCGATAGTCTTCGCCACGGCGACCCCGATGATCAGCGGCCCGATGAAGTTGAACAGGGAGGAAAGACCGATGGCGAAGCGAGGCTTGAGGGCTTTGGTGTAGATAACGGTGGAGACCGCGTTGCAGCCGTCGTGGAAGCCGTTGAGAAGATCGAAGATGAGAGCGACCACGACAACCGCGATGAGTTGTGCGGTGCCGGTACTCAAAGCTTCGCGTCCTCCCTCCAAGGAAAGAGCCGACGAGCATTCTGCTCGGTCGGCCCTATCTTGATAGCTCGGCCCAAGTTCATCGGGTCCAATAGTAAACGAACTTGGGTAAGGTCACAACAAGTTCGCTGCTGCCAGCGATGTGCGTCGAGCCTAGGTAGATGCCTCCACGCCTCGATCTGGTCTTGCTCGCCGCCTACTCCTTCGGTACCAGCGTTCGGAGATCTTGCTCCACCTTCAGTAGCGCGGTCACCGGAGCCATTATGAGTGCGGCTGCCTCCAGGATCGACGCCCCCTCGGGGATCGAGCTGATGGCGGTCTCGACGTCCGCCCAGGCCTTCTCGGCCGCGGCAACGTCCGCTCCTTCGACATCTTTGGCTGCTGCGACGGCGGCTGCCCAGTCGGGCTTGACCGTGTTGAGCGCATTCTTGACATCGTCTACCGAGGAGTTCGCGCCCATGGAACTCTGGAACTTGGCGATAGAGGCCTCCACCTTGTCCAGAGCCGCGCTGAGATTCGCTTTCGCATCCTCGTCGGAGCCACCACAACCCACGACCACGAACATGCTCACCGCCAACACGACGGCCAACCCCAAGAGCAGCCCACTTCTTAGTCTCACTCCTCCTCCTTCGGTCGTTTCCAGTTCAGGCCGTCCACACGGCCACTTGCAGCCCCCTGATGAACTGTAGGACACCATACGGCTTATATCAACTCGAATACCTCATTCAGGTCGACGCATCCCGCAAAACGATGTTACCGTCTTCCCATGCGAAAGGTACTGCTCTTCCTCGATCTGGCTCGCGGCAGGTCAGCGCTTCTCTCCATCACGGAGCCGGCACTCGGTGCCCTACTCGCCGGCCAAGGCATCCCTTCGCTCAGGGTATCGCTGCTCGGGCTTCTGGCAGCGGCTGCCGGCTACTTCTGCGTGTACTCCCTGAACGATCTCCTCGATCTCAAAGCCGACAGGGAGGAGGTGCGGATAGCGTCACCCGATCCCCAGGTCTGGAATCCAGAGGTGACCCACCTCGATGTTGCCTTTATGAAGCACCCGGTTGCCGCAGGCGCCATCTCCCTTCGGGCCGCCGTCGTCTGGGTGGCGGTGCTCGGCCTGGTGGGCTTGACAGCAGCCTATCTCCTCCGCCCGCTCTGTGCACTGTTATTCATCGCCTGCGCACTCTTACAGGTCGTGTACGCAGGCTTGAGACGGCGCACCTGGCTCAAGACCATTCCGGCTGGAGCACTTGTTGCCCTGGGTGGGCTGGCGGGATGGTTCGCCGTCGGCAAAGCCACCTGGGGAGCTCTCGCCTTCTTCTTCTTGCTGTTCACCTGGGAGGTGGCAGGACGCAATCTCTCCAACGACCTGGCCGACGTCGTGCACGACCGGGTGGTCGGCATCGCTACTCTGGCCGCGCGGCACGGCACCCGGATAGCGGTGGATGTGATCACCGCCGGAGCGGTGGTCGTCATGCCGGTCGTCGCTCTGCTCCAGCCCGGGCCCTGGATCTCAAGGGTGCTCCTCGTCGCCGCAGCGCTGGCCACGATGAGCGGTCCGGCGCTCGTCCTCCGCAGCCACGCCCGAAGAGGCCAGGCCCTGCCGCCCGCGGAGAGGGATGCGAAACTGCAGGGACCGGCGCAGCACTACTTCAACCGGTCCAGTCTTTTCCCGGCCACGGGGGCCGGTTTGATGATCGTGCTGGCGCTGGTGGAGCTGGCATGGGGAACCTAAGCGACGGGACGTGAAGACGATGGCGCGAAGCACGGCCACAAAGTGAGGCCGCCGGGTCCCGTCGTAGGGACGGGGCCCGGCGGCCCTCATACTGGGGAGGGCGCTGTTACCGGTTGACAGTACCTTCCCAGGTACCGACTTTCTTCTCTTTCTTCTCTGCCTCGGTGAACCAGCGCGAGGTGACGCACTTAGTCTCGGTGAAGAAGTGGATGCCGTCGAGACCGAACACGTGGCTCTCGCCGAAGAACGAGTCCTTGTGGCCTGCGAACGGGAAGAAGCTGACCGGGACCGGGATGCCCACGTTGACGCCCACCATGCCGGCATGCGTGCGACGGGCGAACTCACGGGCGTAGTAGCCGCTCTCGGTGAAGATGCAGGAACCGTTGGCGAAGCGGCTTTCGTTCATGAGAGTGATGCCTTCTTCGAAGTCCTGCACCCGCTTGATGCTGAGCACGGGGCCGAAGATCTCATCGCGGCCGATGGCCATGTCTTCGGTCACGTTGTCGAAGATCGTCGGGCCGACGAAGAAGCCCTTCTCGTAGCCCGGAACCAAGCAGCTACGGCCGTCAAGCACGAGGTCGGCGCCCTCTTCGACACCTTTGTCGATCCAGTTCTTGATGGAGGCCTGATGCTCGGCGCTGACGACCGGCCCCAGTTCGGTGGCTGGGTCGTAAGAGCAGCCAACGACACGCTGCTCGGCGAACTTCTTCATGTAGCCGATGAACTCGTCGGCAACACTGTCCTGGACCACGCACACGGGAAGCGCCATGCAGCGCATCCCGGCGCAGCCGAAGGTGGAGTTGATGATTCCGGCGGCGGCCCGCTCCAGCGAGGCGTCCTCGAGCACGAGACCGTGGTTCTTGGCTTCGGTCTGGGCCTGGACGCGTTTGCCATGGGCGGCGGCGACCGAGTAGACATGCTTGCCGACTTCGGTCGAGCCCACGAAGCTGATCCCACGCACCAGCGGGTGGGTCAGGAGGATCTCAGCCTCGCTACGACTGCAGGTGACAACGTTCACAACGCCGTCGGGCAGTCCGGCTTCCTGCAATAGTTCGAACAGACGGACGCTCGAAGTCGGCACCATGCTGGCCGCCTTGAGCACGAACGTGTTGCCCGTGACGATGGCGAGAGGGATCATCCAGCCCCAGGGGATCATGGCGGGGAAGTTGAAGGGCGCTATACCGGCGAACACGCCGAGCGGCTCGCGATAGCTCACGGTATCGTGTCCGGAGGACACGTTCATGAGCGATTCGCCCTTGGCGATCATGGGGGCGGCGACCCCGACCTCGCACCCTTCGATGATCTTGACGATCTCGCCCATGGCCTCATCGAGGTTCTTGCCGACCTCTCGCGAGCAGATGTAGGCAAGCTCGTCCTGATGCTGTTCGAGCAGGGCCTTCCACCTGAAGAGCACCTGGGTGCGCTTCTGCAGGGGCAGCCCGGACCAGCTCTCGAAAGCCTTGTGAGCCGACTGCACTGCCGCTTCCACCTCGCCCGGAGTACAGCACGGGGCCTGGGCGAAGACCTCGCCCGTGCTCGAGTCGGTCACTGGCATGTACTTGTCGGTGGTCGATTCGCACCATTTGTTGTCGACACAGTAGTTAAGGGTTTGCACGTCTGCCACGTCTATCTACCTTGCCTTTCTTCTCGTTCCTACAAACGGTCTGACCTATTGTGTGGTTACTTCTTGACGGCGAGCTGCTTGTCTATCTCGTTCAGAGCCTCTTCCATGATATCCAGGCCCTGTTTCAACTCCTCCCTGTCGATGATCAGCGGCGGCGCCACGAAACACACGTTGAAACGCATGTAAGTATAGAGGTGTCTGCTTCTGAGGTACGACCCCAGGGCGGCCATCTCCGGCGAGGTGCCGGCGTAGGGGGCCAGGGGCTCCTTGGTAGCCTTGTCTTTGACCAGCTCGAGCATGCTGAAAAGGCCCTTGTGGCGGACGTCGCCCACACAGGCGTACTTCGCCTTCATGCCTTCGAGGCGCTCGGCCAAATAGGCGCCCTGCCGTTCCACGTTCTCGAAGACCTTCTCTTCTTCGTAGACGTCGAGCATGGCGATAGCCGCCGCGCACGAGAGCGGGTGCCCCGAGAACGTGAGCCCGGTCCAGAGCATGTTGGTCTCCATGTAGTCGGCAATATCCTTGGAGACGATGACCGCCCCCAGGGGAACGTAGCCGCTGGTGAGACCCTTGGCACACGTGACGATGTCGGGCTTGATCCCGTAGTGCTGGGTGGCCAGCCACTTGCCCGTGCGGCCGAAACCCGCCATGACCTCGTCGTCGATCAAGAGGATGCCGTACTTGTCCAGAAGGGCGCGCAGCTTGGGGAAGTAGTCGTCGGGCGGTACTAGCAGGCCGTTGGTGCCGGTGATGCCTTCGGCCAGCATGGCCGCGATGGTGTGCGGACCTTCCATCTGGATGACTTCCTCGATGTGGCTCACGCACTCACGGTCGCAGGAATCCACGGTCTTGCCAAACGGGCAGCGATAGCAGTAAGGGTCGAACACCCTCACGATGCCGGGCACCCCGGGCTCGACGGGCCAGCGGCGAAAGTCTCCGCCGGCGCTCATGGACCCCATTGTGTCCCCATGGTAAGAGCGATAGCGGGTGATGATCTTCCGCCGGCCGGTGTAGGTGCGCGCCATCTTCATGGCGCTCTCGTTGGCTTCGGTCCCCCCCAGGCAATAGAACGCCTTGGCTAGGCCCGTGACTTCGGCCAGCTTCTTGCCCAACCGGCCCCGCGGCTCGTGAGCGAAGCCAGGTCCAGCGAAACACAACTCGTCCGCCTGCCGCTTGATGGCCTCGATCACCTTGGGATGCTGATGGCCGATATTCAGGTTGATGAGCTGAGAGCAGAAATCCAGCCATTTGTTGCCGTCGCCGTCCCAGAACCACACCCCCTGGCCCCGAACCAGGTGGATGGGATTGGCCGCGCTCTGGACCGACCAGGGGAAGAGCGTGTAGTCGCGGTTTTCTTGGATCACTTTTGAAGAGGGTCGACTCATGTGTCCTCCTGACGTCGATAGACCATGTTACACACGGCCATGCGCGTGATTCAACGGACACAGTGTCCAAAATCGCTGGAAAAACGAGAAATCTGTCGCACTTACCGGGTCTCGGGCCACAAAACCGCACCTACGAGCCCGTTCGCTTGAGCAGCTCGAGAGCCACTATCAATCCCGTCCGCCGGTAGGGAGCGTCCAGGTCGCCCAGCATGCCATTGAGCTGTTCAAGACGGTAGTAGACCGTCTGCCGGCGCACGCCCAGCCGTCGCGCCGCCTCGGCGATGTTGAACCTGGCGGCGAACAGGGCCTCCAGAGTGGCGAGCAGGGTGCCGCGAGGGCGAACGGGCAGCGCCAGGATCGGTCCGAGCTGCCCTTCGACGAAACGGGGACCCCGCCCCGTCTGGATGAGCGAATCGAGGATGGCATCCAGCATGGATTCATCTTCGGGCGGGGCAAGTCTACCAAGGATACGGAGGTGAGCCTCCTTGGTGAGATCGGCGAACCGCACCTCCTCCCGGAATACCACCAACGGGAACTCCATCAGCCGCGCCGATTGCAGCATATCGTCGGGCACTTCTTCGAGCCATTGGACCAGTTCGAGAACCAGCCCCTGCGCCCCGGCTTCGACGAGCGAGAGCACATAGGATTCCCTGGCCCCAGGCGTTACTCGGGCCAGCTCGAGCCCTGTGCTCACCAAGAGCTCGCCTCCGGATAGGAAGCGCCACGCGTCCAGGAGCTCAGACACGTGCACCCAGGTCACCGGCTCGTCCAGACGCGATTGCCCGGTGAGCAACTCTGCTTCCGCGAAAGCCGGGAGTGCAAGGATCTCGCGCAGAGAGGGCAAGCTCACAAGGGCCTCCGAGCCACTAGTTCGTCATCTTCCAGTTCATCCGTCTCTTCGAAACCAAGAGACGCGTAAAGCGCCTGGGCGCCGGCATTGGCCGGAGAGTAGCTGAGAGCGGCCGACAGGCATCCCTGGTCGTCTCTCAGTCTGCGCAGGACCGCCCGGACGGCCGCCGATCCATAGCCGCGGCCCTGGTGCCGCCGATCTATGGTGAGCCCCCCGACCCAGCCGCTGCCATCCGAGGGATCGACGGCCCACATGACGAATCCCACCACCTCGCCGTCAACATAGATTGCAAGCGGGTGCCAGACGCCGCCGTAGTGGCACAGCGCCAGGTAGTGGCTGACCGGCATTACGAAGTCACGCTGGTCGTCCCGGACCTCGACCGCGGCGCAGGCCCGCCAATTCTCGCCGTCGACTTCACGTAGAGATAACCGGGTCGGCATGTCAAACATGATCCCACACCGGCAGTGCTCCCGACGGATGTTGGATCGCCATCATCATCGTTGCTCAGCTGGGCCGGCGGTAGCCCATGACGGCCTTGACTTCCAGGAAATCCTCCAGGCCGAAGCGGCCCCATTCCCGACCGTTGCCCGACATCTTGTAGCCGCCGAAGGGCGCGCTCATGTCGGTGCTCGCCCCGTTAAGGTGCACCATCCCGGTGCGGATACGGCGCGCCACCCGGCGCGCCCGCTCGACGTCGCCGGAGCTGACGTAACCGGAAAGTCCGTAGGCGCTGTCGTTGGCGATGGCGATCGCGTCGTCCTCGTCCTTGAACGGAATGATGCAGAGAACCGGGCCAAAGATCTCCTCCTGCGCGATGCGCATGTGATTGCGCACATCGGCGAAGACGGTCGGCTTGACGTAGTAGCCCCGCTCCAGGCCGGCGGGCCGCTCGAGGCCGCCGGCGACCAGGCGCGCTCCCTCATCCAGTCCGGTCTGGATGTAGCGTCTGACGTTCTCGTACTGCTTCTTGCCGGCAACGGGGCCCATGAAGGTGCCGGGGTCCCGCGGATCTCCCACGACCAACTGGTCGGCTTCCTCGGCAGCGATGGCCACGGCCTCGTCGTAGACCGCCTCCGCGACCAGCATCCGGGTGGGTGCGTTGCAGCTCTGCCCGGAGTTGCGCATGCAGCCCCTTACTCCGCCTATGACGACCTTCTCGAGGTTGACGTCCTCGAACACGATGTAGGCCGATTTACCCCCCAGTTCCTGCGAGACGCGTTTGATCGTAGGGGCAGCCTCGATCGCGACGGCGGCCCCGACTTCCGTAGAACTGGTGACCGACACCATATCAACCAGAGGGTGAGAGGCCAGCGATCCGCCCAGCGATGACCCCGGACCGTTGATCAGGTTGAACACGCCGGCCGGCACCCCGGCCTCGTCCAGGACCTCAGCCAGTATCAGGGTGGAGAGCGGGGAGAGCTGGCTGGGCTTGAGCACCATGGTGCATCCCGCGGCCAGCGCCGGCCCGACCTTGACCAGGACCTGGTTCATGGGCCAGTTCCAGGGAGAAATAAGGGCGCAGACCCCGATCGGCTCCCGGATGACCTGTGTGGTGCCCCACTCTTGCTCGAAAAGATACTCTTTCAGCACCTCTATGTCGTTCTCGAGGTGCCACTCCCCTATCCGCGCCTGCACCTTTTCCGAGAAGCTCGTGGGAATGCCCACCTCGGTGGTCATAGCCGCGGCCATCTCAGGCAGGCGGCGCCTGTATCCCTCCAGGACGCGCGTGAGCAGCGCGAGACGCTCTTCCCGGCTCGTCCGGCTGTAGCTCGGGAAGGCCCGGTGAGCGGCCCGAACAGCCGCGTCTACATCGGCTGTAGAGGCCCTGGCGACCCGGGCTACCTCTTCCTCGGTGGCCGGGTTGACGACGACTATCTCGCCGCTCGACTCCACGGGATCCACCCACCGCCCGTCGATGTAGAACTTCGCTTCGTTTCCCACCTGATTCTCTCCCTGTTACGATCCCGGCGCCGGATCCGGCGCCGGCTCTACGCGTGCGGGGGCTCAGCCGGGGGCTCGGAGAACGACCCAGGGGCCTCGGCCGGTCCCGGTGGCGCCGCCGGCGATGATGAGGCCGCCGGGCCGGCCGTCGCGGTCGATCCGGACGGAGCTGCCGGTGTGGCGCCGGATAGGACCGGGGGCGGCGGGGCGGGCGGCGCTTCTTGGGTGAAGCAGACCGTCTCCAGGCAGAGACGTCTGCGCACAGGGAAGAGATCAGCGGGCCAGCGCCGGTAGATCGCGCCCCACAGGCCTCGCTGGGCGAAGACGACCACCAGGGCCGCGATCAGGCCAATCAGGATCAGATACCAGGTGCCGTAATCCGCGAGGAGTTGCTGCAGGGCGAAGAACACGATGGCCCCTATGATCGGCCCCTCGATGGTCCCCAGTCCGCCGATTACCACGGCGAAGATCATCAGGGCGCTCCATTGCAGGCTGAAGCCCGCCTCCGGCTGCACCCTCAGCAGGTTGAGATAGATGACCGCACCCGTGGCGCCGGTGCCGAACGCGGCCATGATGTAGACCCAGAGCTTGGAACGGGTTATGTTCACCCCCAGGCTGCGGGCCCCGACCTCATCGTCCCGGATGGCCGTGAGCGCGACCCCTCGCCGTGACCGCAGGACCAGATAGACGAGAGCGATCGACCCCACGGCGACTGCCAGAGCCCACCAGAAGACGATCGCCTCCCGAGCACCGCGTTCCACTGCGCCGGCGCTGTTGATGCTGACGCCTGATCCTCCACCCAACCATGAGATCTGCGTCACCAAGAGCCGGTACACCTCGGCGATCACCCACGTGCCGACCGCGAAATAGCCTCCCCTGAGCCGGAAGGCCAGACCGGCCGTGGGGAACGCGAACAGGGCCGCGACTGCGCCGGCGATGGGCACGCAGAGGAACGGGTTGATGCCCACCTTCTCAGCGAAGACCCACAAGGTGTATGCGCCGATGCCGACAAAGGCCTGCTGGCCCACGGATACCAGGCCGCCGTAACCGGCCAGCAGGTTCCACATCTGAGCGAGGGCCAGGAGGGTCAAGAAGGTGACCCCCTGCTTCATGATGTTGGAGGAACCCCATGCAGGGACGGTCGCGGCGACGATGATCACGACTGCGACGATGGGCAGGGCGACTCGGCTGGCCCTCGTATACCGTTCGACCTTGAGCGGCGTGGCCATCACTGCACCTGCTTCGCGAAGAGGCCTTGGGGACGGAAGGCCAGGATGGCCAGGAACACGAGATGCCCCACGAGCATGCCCCAGCCCTGCTGGATGTGATCACCGAGCACTTGAGCGATGCCTAGGATGATTCCGCCCACCAGGGTCCCCCAGAGCGAGCCCAGACCGCCGATGATCACGGCCTCGTAAGCGAAGATCAGCCGGAACGGCCCGGCACCTGGGGTGAAGGTCGTCCGGATACCGATGAACACGCCCCCTATGGCCACGATAGCGAGCGCGACGGCCATGGCCATGCCGTAGAGATGACGGTTGTCGATACCCATGAGCTGGGCGGCCCGTTGGTTGTCGGCGGTGGCCCGGAAGGCCCGGCCCATGCGGGTGCGGCCCAAGAAAAGCTGCAGACCGAAGAGGACGATGACCGACGTGATGATGGTGAGCAGCGGGAACCAGCCGATGACCACCTGGTCGCTCAGCCGTATGAAGGCGTTCTCGATCCTCCCGGCGTCGAGGCCCTTGCTGTTGGCCGTGAACCCCTCGAGCAACAGGTTCTGAATGATGATGGCGATGCCGAAGGTGGCCAGGATGGCCGGCAGGGGTCCCGCGTCCATGGCGAAGTTCAGCAACCCGCGCTGGAGAAGATAGCCGAACACGGCCATCACGATCATCACCAGGACAAGGGTGTAGAAGGGGTTGATGCCGAGAGAGCCGACTATCACCAGGGAGATGTAGGCGGCCATGACGCCGAAGTCCCCGTGAGCCAGGTTGACCAGACGCATCACCCCGAAGACCAGGGAGAGACCGGCCGCGAACAACGCGTAGAGACCGCCGAGAAGGATCCCCTGGATGATGTCGTTTACCCAGACCATCCGTCAGACTCCGAAGTAGGCGGCGAAGATCTCTTCGCTCGATATGTCGCTGGGACTGCCTTCGAGCACCTGACGTCCCTCGAGCATGCAGGTGATGCGGTCGGCGAACTTCATGGCCTGGCCCACGTCCTGCTCCACCAGAAGCACGGTGGTGCCCGACTCCACGATCGCAGGCATGGCCTCGTAGATCTTCTCCACCACCACCGGGGCGAGCCCCAGCGATACCTCATCCAAGAGAAGAAGACGGGGGTTCGACATCAGACCTCGGCCTATGGCCAGCGCCTGTTGCTCGCCCCCAGAGAGGCTGAAGGCCTGTCGCTGGCGTAGCCGGGACAAGAGGGGAAACAGCTCGTACACCTTGTCCATGGTCCACAGTCCGGTACGCCGGGAGTGGGCGCCGACCATAAGGTTCTCGGCGACGGTGAGGCTGGGGAACACCCAGCGGCCCTCGGGCACGTAGGAGATGCCCAGACCCACCCGTTTGTGGGGGGGCAGATCTCCCACGGGCTGTCCGTCGAACCGCACCTTGTCAGCGTCGGTGCGGATGAGCCCGCAGATGGTGCGGAGAAGCGTGGATTTACCCGCTCCGTTCGCGCCGATGACGGCGTGGGTCTCCCCTTCCGCGATGCGCATGTTGACGTTGAACAGGGCCTGAAAATGGCCGTAGCCCGTGCAGATGTCGTCTAGTTCGAGGAGGCTCACGGGGCCATGCTCCCCATGTAGACGTCACGGACCTGAGGACTGTTGATTACCTCGTTGGGGTCGCCTTCTGCGATCAGACGGCCGAAGTCGATGGCCATCAGGCGGTCGACCACAGCCAACAGGGCGTGGACGATGTGCTCGATCCAGATGATGCTGATACCCTCGGCGCGAAGCTGCTTGATGGTCCCGATGAGCGATTGGACCTCGTTCTCGGTAAGACCGCCGGCTATCTCGTCGAGGAGCAGGACCTTGGGCTCGGTGGCCAGGGCCCGGGCCAGCTCGAGGCGCTTACGCTCAAGCAGGCCGAGCGATTCGGCCAGCACGTTCGCCCGGGGGAGCAACCCCACCCGGTGCAAGACCAACGCGCAGAGCTCATAGGAGGCCTTTTCCGATTGGTTTCGGCCGTAGGTACCGCCGACGAGTACGTTCTCGAACACCGTCATGCCCTCGAACGGGCGGGGGATCTGGAAGGTCCGGCCCAGACCGGCGTGGCACCGTTCTTCCGGAGGCGTCTTTGAGATGTCGACGCCGGCGAACGTGACACGGCCTTCGTCCGTGTGGACGGTCCCGGTGAGCAAGTTGAGCATGGTGGTCTTGCCGGCCCCGTTCGGGCCGACGACCCCGAGCGCCTCCCCCTGGTTGAGGGAGACGCTCAGGTCGTCGACCACTCTCACGCCCCCGAAGGACTTCGTGAGATGCTCAGCCTGAAGTATCACCGTCACCGAAGCACCAGCTCCGATGGTCGCGAGGTCAAAGTGAGACTCCTAGCTCTTGCGCGAAGGTGGTTAGAACGTGGTCAAGTCTTTGATCTCGCCCGTCTGCGGGATGTCCGGGTAGTGCGAGTTGTCCACGACCAGCCGCTCCCATTCGCCGGTCTTGCCGATCCACTGACCGCCTACCAACGGCGTTATGGCACAGTTGGGGAGAGCGTTGGCGAACTTGACCGGACCCACCAGAGTCTGCAGATCGGTAGCCTTTATCGCTTCCACATAGGAGGCCGGATCGTCGAGATCTGCCGTCCGTTTTACCACGTCGGTGATCACGTCGAAGCCGGCGCCTCCGGTCAGACCCAGAGCGGGGCTGAAGGGAGTGCCCACCTCGGCATCCCACGCGTCGACGATCCCCTGACAGGTGAGACCGGTGAGCGAAGAGGTGAACGGGTGGGTGTTCTCCCACCAGACCTCGTTGCAGAGCCCCTGACCGATGTCGCCGACAGCGTCCATATCGGGGCGGGTGAGGATGGCCCGGCCGATGGCGGTCACTTTCGGGATGAAGCCGTTCTGCTTGGCCTGTTTCCAGAAGTTGGCGAAATCAGGCGGGTTGAGCAGCGCGGTCAGGCATTCGCAGCCTTCAGACTTGAACTGGTTGATGAGGCTGGAGAAGTCCTCGGTGCCGTTCGTCACAAGGCCTGGGTTGACCCAGGTGTAGCCGGCCGGTTTCATAGCGGACGGGAAGCCGGTGGCCTCGTCGGCAGTGGCGATGCCGTCGGGGTCGTTCGCCCATACGCAGGCAACTTTCTTGTTGGTCGGGAGCTTGTCGAACAGGCCGATGTAGACCGCGTTCAGGTCCGATATGGCCCAGAACACGTTGTAGGCCCACTTGAAGCCCACGGCCGGGTCTCCGCCCATGCCGAAGAACCAGGGTTCCATCGGGCAGCCGTAGGTCACACAGGGCACGCCGTTGGCCTCGCACTGCTGTCCGACCGGGATGTTCACCACCGGCGTCATACCGGCGAATATGACGTCGGGCTTGTCCTGGGTGATGAGCTCGCCTGCCACCTCGGCCGCCCGGTTGCTGTCGGACTGGCTGTCCTTGACGATCCAGCTGATCGGGTGCTTCTTGCCGTCGGCGCATACCAAGCCGTCGCCGATCGTGTCTTTGGCCTGTTGCAGCAGAAAGTCGTCCGGCTCGCTCAGGCCCGCGAACACCCCGGTGGTCATGGTGACCCAGCCGATCTTGATCTCGCGGCCCATCTCGGCGCCGGCGGCAGTCGTGGTAGTCTCTCCGCCGGCGGTAGTGGTGGTGGCCCCAGCCGTGGTGGTCGTCGCGGCGGCCGTGGTAGTGGTGGTCTCTTCCTCGCCGCCGCAGGCCGCGAGCACCCCGCCCAGCCCGGCTCCCATACCTACGGCCGCACCGGCGATGCCGGCAATCTTCAGGAACTCACGGCGAGAGACCGCTTTGGAACCGGGTGCTTCGCATTCTTGCTTCGAGTATTCTTCGTTCTTGTCCATCCTGATGTCCCCCTTGCTCTGTGGGTGAGGCCCGTCCATGGCCCCTGGTTTCCCTTTTGCCCTTTGCCCAACCTTCGCAAGCGACCGTGTCAAGAGGCCGCTCACGGCCATGAAGCACCACGACGCGCGCCACCGCGCCGTCGTGCTTCCCTTTGCCTCATCTCCCCCTTTCCCCTGTTAACCATGCATCCTGGTCGCATCCGCGTCGGTCACTGTCCTTCAGCGGCCTTCTGGGCCTCCCGGAAAGCCGATATGAAGCGCATCGCGTAGTTGTCGCGCCCCAGCACCAGGTCCGCCGACAAGATAGCCAGACGCACCTGAGCTACATCCACGGTGGGGCAGGTCAGACCAGCCTCGACGGCTATGGCCAGATAAGCGCCGGTGAGAACGGGGCGGTTCGGCAGGCCGTGGGAGATGTTGCTGGCTCCTTGGGTCTGGTTGACGCCCAGTTCATCCCTGACCCGGCGGGTGGCCTCCAGAGTGGCCAGTCCGGCCTTCACATTGGCCCCCAGCGAAAGGGTGAGACAGTCGATGATCACGTCCTCCCGCGGGATGCCGATGGCCTCCGCCCGTTCCACGATGCGATAGGCGATCTCTACCCGGGCCCCAGCTTCCGCAGGTATGCCCTTCTCGTCAAGCGTCAGGCCGATGACCGGCACCCCGAACTCCTTCACCAGGGGCAGTACCTCCTCGAGCGAGGATTCCTCTCCGGTGACCGAGTTGACAATAGGCCGGCCCGGGCAGACCGCCAGCGCGGCCGCCAGGGCCTTCACCTTGCGGCTGTCCAGGCAAAGAGGTACGTCCACGACCTCAGCCACAGCCTGCACGGCCAGCGGGAGCATGATTATCTCGTCCACGCCTGTGGCGCCTACGTTGACGTCGAGGATGTCGGCTCCGGCCGCCACCTGAGCAATGGCCTCCTCGCGAGCAACATCCAGGCTTCCAGCCCGCAGAGCTTCAGCCAGACGCTTCTTGCCCGTCGGGTTGATGCGCTCACCGATCAAGACCGTGGGCCTACCGCCCCCGATGATGACCTCGCGTGTCGCGCTGCTTACTTTGGTCTCCACTCGATGAATCCTTTCGTCTTTCTAGTCCTCGGTGGCAAACAGGTGGGAGAAGCCTATGACTTCCCCCGGCGGCACGACGACGATCTCGCCGCCCCTCTCTCCTCTGAACAGGTTTTCGAGCAGCTGGACCGAACCCGGCACCACCACGTGCTCGAGCTCCAACTCTTCCGCATAGGCGCGGCTCTGGTCGATGCAGTCGGCCACGTCGTAGGCCCGGGTGTCGATGAGACCCACTCGCTCATAGCCGGCGAACATGGTCTTCCGCAGTTGGGCAGCCCGCTCGGCTCCGTATCGTTCGGTCCACTCTTCGAACGCTTCCGCCGTCGAGCTGTTATGACTGAGCCAGCCCCGGGTCAGATAGTAGCTGCGCGGATTCCTGGGAATGTCTTCTCGCGAGCAACCGTCGTTGAGAAGCAGGGAGACGCAGTCGTCGACCCGAGGGAAGACCAGGGTGAGGTGTTCCGCCGCCAGCCCCTGGAGCCCCTTGCCGCAGAACCCGAGGGCCAGGAGTACCTCCTCCACCGGCCCCACAGTCACCTCATCTTGTCGCTCGGCCGCCGGTCCTCGGCCGGGATGGACCGAAGGTAAGATCACCGCTTCGCCTGCGACCGCACCCTCGTCGAGTCGATCGATCAATTGCTGCAAGGCGGCGTTCAGCCGCTCGGGGCGATCGTGGAGTCCGCTCTCCACCCAGACAACGGGCAGCAGTGACCCAGGCGGAAGCGCTTCCAGCGCCAACTCCACCTCATCCTCGATCATCTCGCAGGCAAGGATCACGGCACCTGCCAAACCTTCTCCCCCTTCGAACTACCGGGGGGCGGTTGGGGCGGTCGCTCGCGGACCGCCCCAACCGCCGCGACGGCGTTGGTCACTCCAGGCCGGCCTACCAGACTAGTAGACCCCGTATTCTTTCGCGGTCTTCATCATCACTTCCAGGTTCTCGTCCTTGCCCTCGTCGGCGACCGCGCCGATGTCCAGGATGAAGCCACCGCCCGGACCGGCGATATCGATCAGCTTGCGGGTATGCTCAGCCACCTGCTCGGCCGTGCCGGCATGCAGCAGCGAGAGAGGCATGTTCCCCTGGATACAGGCGACCCTACCGATCGTCTCTTTCGCCCGGGCCATGTCGGACTGGTCGAAGAGCCACACGGTCTTGCCCTTGGGCAGGTCCATGATGGCCTCGAGCCTCGTGTTGTACCGCCCCTCCGCGAACAGGAACGGGATGCAACCTTCCTCGATGAGACCCAGGAGCATCTGGCGCAGTGTCGGCCAGTAGAAGGTCTTGAACTGCTCGTCGCTCATGAAGCCGTCGGCACCTTTGTGCAGCGGGATGAAGACGAGGGGCGTAGCCACGCCTCCCGGCCGCTTGAGCGGCCAATCCACGGCCACCTGCACCAGGCGCTCGCAGACGGCCAGCACCTTCTCGGGATACCGGAACATGTCGACGATGACGCCCTTGGTGCCCCGGAGCGTGTCACCCAGGATGTCGAAGGGTGCCTTGGTGCCCGAGCCCGCGAAATGCGGGAAGCCCAGCCCCATGACTTCGTCCATCGCCGGGAAGACCACGTCTCCCCAGGCTTTCAGCTCCCGCGCCGCGGCGGCCATCTTCTCGAAGCTGGCGGCCATCTCCTCGGTCCCCCAGGCACTGACGTTCCCCGATACGAAGGGCAATTCGATGTAGTCGAGGAGAGACGACAGATTGCCGAAGCCGGCCAGAGCGCCGACCGTGCGGGGCAGGTAGGTGCGGAGGATGTAGTCGGAGGGGTCGGAGATCAGGTGGTCGTACTCCTCGGGGAGCATCCATTCTTTCTCGTTGTACTGATAACTGGCCGACTCGAGCACTCCATGCCCCGGCCAGGCGTAGAGCTTATAGTCCAGGTTGGCGAACATCGAGGCCGGCACCGTGTTGTGCAGCGGGTCGACGGAAGCGTCGGGCTGGAATTTCAGGTTGAAGTCCTTCCAGGCCTGGGCGGCGCGGGCCGGCTGGCTCATGGCCTCGTAGGGAGTCATCCCGGCGCTCTTGGCCGGCCAAAAGCCCGTGTTCAGGCGAACCGGCACCCGGTCGGGTTTCTCCAGGTTGATGGCAGCAAGGATGCGGTCCACCCGGGCTTTGTAGTCGGCTTCGGCCTCGGGGCTTTTGAAGGGGATGTCGGGGTTGCGCCACTTCTCGATACGGGAGGCCAGGCGTTCCTCCGGGGTCATATCGGCCCAGGCTTTACCTGCCATCACGCCACCCCCACCGTTTCTTTGGCAAAGGCGACCGCGGCCATGGCGTCGTCGCCGTAGGCGTCGGCCCCGGTGTACTTGCGGACGGTGTCGTCCATCTGCCCCCCGCCGATGATGACCTTGAGATCCCCGCGGAGCCCGGCCGCCTCTACCTCTTCGATGGTGGACTTCATGGAGTCAAAGGCCACACTTAGAGAAGCCGGAGAGGGCGAGGACCTGGGGATGGTGTTCGGAGACGGCTTTTACGAAGTTCTCTTCCGGCTGGTCGATACCGAGGTCTATGACCTCAAAGCCGTTCACCTCCAGCATGAAGCCCACGATGTCTTTACCGATGTCGTGGATGTCGCCCCGGACGGTACCTAAGACCACGGTGCCCAGCTTTTTAGCGGTATCGGTCTTCGCGGCCAGGTGAGGCTTTAAGACTTCGCCGATCTTACGGAGCATCTCGCCACTCATGATGAGCTCCGGCAGGAAGTAGGTGCCCTCCTGGTAGCGTTCCCCCACCACCTGCATGGCTTCGGAGGAGAGGTCGAGGATCTTACCCGGGTCCTCGCCTTTAGCCAGAAGCTCGTCCACGATCTGGAGGGCTTCTTTCTCCTTCATGTTGGCCATGGCTTCGACCAGTTCGTGGGCCATCTGGGCTCCTTTCTCTCCGCTGGTCTCTGGCCGTGCCGGCACCAGCCGGTCACGTTCTTGCGCCTTCTATGTCTTCTACCCGCCGGACCGGCCGAATACTCCAGTGCCGGCTTTGCCACCTGCCCCGACTCCGCTACCTACTAGTTTGCGTCGCTACCGCGTGCCGCTACTTGGATATGTGCACCGACTCACCATGCACATCGTGAGCCGCCTCCATGAGAGCCTCCGCGATGGTGGGATGAGCGTGGATGGTCCCCCCCAACTGCTTGACGGTGAGACCGTTCTGCACAGCGATGGCCACTTCGTGGATGATATCCGTCACGTGTGGCCCCATCATGTTGGCGCCCAGAACAAGATCGGTGTCTTTGTCTGCGATCAACTGCACGTAGCCGCTGTCCTCACCCATGGCTATGGCCTTGCCCAGCGCGGCGAAACGGTAGGTGCCGGTGACCGGCTGGTAGCCGTGCTCGATGGCCTGCTCCTCGTTCAGACCCACGCTGGCTACTTCGGGGATGGAGTATGTGCACGAAGGCGTGGAGCGGAGATCCCGCTTGCGCCGGTCCTCCGGGCGCCCGGCCAGGCAGTTGTCCACCGCAACGAACGCCTCGTAGGAAGCTACATGGGCCAGCAGCATCCCGCCGTTGACGTCACCGATGGCATAGATATCCGAGGCGGTAGTTTCCAGGTAGTCGTCCACCACGACGTAGCCGCGGGTGTCGGTCTCGACCCCGGCCGCCTCTAGCCCTATGCCGGAAGTGTTGGGGCTGCGCCCCACCGACACCAGGATCTTCTCCGCGGTGACCTCGGTCCCGTCGGAGAGTCTGGCGGTCACATGATCCGCGGCGTAATCGACGATGCTTTCCACCTTGGTCTTTAGCAGCACCTGTATGCCCCTCTTGCGATACACGCCCTGGAACTGCTTAGCGATGCGCTTGTCTTCCAGCGGCAGCATCTGCGGCAGCATTTCCACCATGGTGGTCTGGGTGCCAAGCTCGGCGAAGAAGGCGGCGAACTCACAACCGATCGCTCCCGCCCCGACGATGAGCATCGAAGCCGGGATCCTGTCCAGAGCTAAAGCTGAGGTGGAGGTCAAGATCGTGGGCCGGCTGAAATCGAACATCGGCAGAAGAGCCGGTTCTGAACCTGTGGCGACGATGATCTTTTCGGCCTCCAGCGTAAGCGTCTCGGTGCCGCCTTCAGCGTCGACAAGCACCTTCTTACCTTCAGCCAGCCGCCCCGTGCCCCGGATCAACGTCACTCCGGCCTTCTTGAGCAAGATCTCCACGTTCTCGCGCAACTGGGTCACGACCCGGTCCTTGCGCTCCATCATGCGGGGAAGGTCGGGGCGCACCTCCCCGGTGACCTCGAAGCCGTACTCCTCGCCCGCGCGGGCCCGCGACAGGGCCTCAGCGCTCGCCAGGAGGGCTTTCGTAGGGATGCACCCCCGGTTGAGGCAGGTGCCACCCACCAGGTCCTTCTCCACCAGGGTGACTTCGGCGCCCAGGCGCGCGGCCCGCAGCGCGGCCACGTATCCCCCGGGACCACTGCCCAACACGACCAGTCTGGTGGGATTCTCGCTCACCTTGGCGCTCTGGTCGGCACTCACGACGGAGTGATCCCCGCCATCGCGATGATCTCGGGGACTATGTCCTCCTTGCCGATGGCCATGATGTGCACGCCGTCGCAGACCTCGTTCTCCTTGAGGAAACGGATATGCCGGGCGGCGATCTCCATGCCCTTGCGCAGCGCCTCTTCCTTGGGAACGCCCCCCATCTCCTCCAGAAGGGCGTCGGGCACGAAGATGCCGGGCACCGCTCGGTTCATGTACTTGGCCATCCCCAGGCTGGTGAGCACCACGAGTCCGGCCATGATCTTGACGTCGGTGTCGGCGGTGATCTCGCGCGCCTGCTCCATGAAACGCTGGAAGTTGTCCATGTCGTAGACGGCCTGGGTCTGGAAGAAGTCGGTCCCGACCTCCACCTTGCGGGCAAACTTGTAGAGTTGGGGTTCCAGCGGGTCGGATTCCGGGGTCACTACCGCACCCACGAAGAAGTCGGTGGCGCCGTCGAGCTCGTTCCCGGCCCAATCCAGGCCCGCATTCATCTTCTTACAGCATTGGACGAGGTGAAGGGAATCGAAATCGAACACGCCCTTGGCCTGCTTGTGGTCACCGACGACAGGGTGGTCGCCGGTCAGGCAGAGCACGTTGGTGATGCCGAGGAAAGCCGCCGAAAGCAGGTCCGACTGGAGACCCAGGCGGTTGCGGTCCCGGCAGGTGGTCTGGAAGATGGGGTCCCCGCCTCGGCGCACGATCTCGCCCGATACCACGAGTGATCCCATGCGCATGACGGCACTCTGATTGTCGGTGACGTTCAGACCGTCGACCTTGTCCTTCAGCAGGTCGATGTGATGGAGCATGGTCTCGACATTCGTGCCCTTGGGAGGCCCGATCTCGCCCGAGACCACGAACCGGCCGCTGTTGCAGGCGTCGCGATAGGTGCCCATGGATCACTCACCCCCCGCCTTGGTTGCGGCCTTCTCACCCTTCTGCCAGGGCTTCTCCGGCCGTTCGGCCAGCGTGCCCGGGTGGTTGATCACGTTCCATTCTTTGGGCTCGTGGATGCGGGTGCGCTTGTCTTCGCGGCCTTCCTTCTTGAGCTGCTCGTGGATGAGGACCCAAACGCAATCCAACTCGGGATCGACCTCGCACTTGCCGTGGCTGGTACCGCCGCAGGGGCCGTTGAGAAGACCCTTGGGGCAGCGGGTCACCGGGCAGATAGCGCCGTAGTCGTCGATCACGCAGGCGCCGCAGTGGGCACACTTCTCCACGAAGTCCATCGACCGCTGGATGTTGCCCAGGAACAAGGGGTCGCAGCCGGGGATCACATGCTTGTCGGTGGCCGCGCGCACGGCCTGGGTGCCGGCGCCGCAAGAAAGGACCACGAAGGCGTCGGCGTCTTCCACAGCCTCCTTGTACTGGCGAAGGACCCGCTTCACGTCGAGTTCCGCGCAGCCGGTGTGGACCACATCGGTGGCGACCACCTCCTTGCCCGCCTCCTCGAGGGCGGCCTTCATCTCGGCCACTTCCTTCTCACCGCCGGTCTGCGTGACCGTGGCACATTCCCCGCAACCGAGGATGACCACCTTCGTCTCGCCCTCGAGGGCGTTGATGATGTCCTCTACCGGTTTCTTCTTGGAGATGATCAACTCCCATACCTCCCTTCCCCAGGGGGATCGTTACTTCTTCTCGAGCTGGAGGCGCGCCGCCCGCAGGGTGTTCCGCGCCAGCATCATGTTGGTGACAGCCCCCACCCCGCCGGGCACCGGCGTGATAGCGCTGGCTATCGCGGAGACGGCGTCGAAATCGACGTCGCCCACGGTCTTGGCCTGCGCGTCGGTCAGATCGGCGGCGCAGGCACGACAGGGGTTCTTCTTACCCCGATTGATGGCATCGCAAGCAGGGCACACGACCACACGATTGATGCCCACGTCCAAGACCACCGCGCCATCTTTGACCAGGTCGGCACCTATGAGATGCGGCACACCGGCGGCTACGACGAGGTAGTCGGCCACTCGGGTGTGCTTGGCCAGATTGCCCCTGTTGGAGGTGAAGACGTGCGTGACGGTGGTGGTGGCGTTGCGGTTGAGCAGCAAGAGGGCCAGGGGCTTCCCCACCGTGTTGGAGTGGCCCACGACGCAGACCTCCGCGCCTTCGAGCGCGTCGGCCACATCCAGCCCCTCGCCATGTAGATAGCGCTCCAAGAGCTCCATGCAGGCGGCCGGAGTCGCAGGCGGGAAGGTAGGCTCGCCCAAAGCCAGGCGGCCCATATTGAAGGGATGGAAGCAGTCGACGTCCTTGTCCACCCTGATGGAGCCGATCACCACGGAGTCCGCCACCTGAGCGGGGAAGGGCCGCAGGGGCAGGATGCCCGACACCGCCGGGTCGTCATTGAGGCTGTGAACGGCTGCGACGACCGCCGCTTCGCTCGAGTCGGCGGGCAGGACCTCGCTGCGATAGCCGAGACCCATCTCTCCGCAGAACTTCTCCACGGCGCCCCGGTACATGCCGGCCCCGAAATCGTCGCCCACCATGAGCGTGGCGATGCCGGGCTGCACGCCGGCCGCCTTCAGCTCTTCCAGTTCCAGAGTCAGTTCTTCTCGCAGTTCGGCGGCGATGGCCTTGCCGTCGATGGTCTTAGCTGCCACAGATGCCTCCCCCGGCTTGTAGGTCTTGGTCGTGCGTGATAGTCGTATCCGGCTCGTGTCCGGCTATATCTTGCTGTAGGTCAGGGCGAGCACCACGTCGCGCAGGCGGGAGGTCTCGGAGAGCACCGCCTCGATCCGTGTCCAGGCCTCGCGCTTGAACTCCTCGTTATCGATCCAGGCCAGATTGATGCGGACGTTCAGGGCCGCGGACTGCGCGGCCGCGTCGGCCAGAAGCGCGGCGCACCCGGCGTCGGAGACCGCGTTGGGATTGCCCTTCTCAGCGGCCGGCAGAGACAGGCGGGCCACCTCGGCGGCCGCTTCCGCCGCCCTGAGTGGCACCTCCGCGGCACCGACCAGCGCCGCCTGCAGGACGCGGCCCCGCTCCTCTTTCTGAGCCTCTGTGTCGCGTGGGAGCTTCATGGCCGCCGCCACTGCGCTGTAGGCGGTGGCGTCGAGGGTCGCGAGTTCGGTGAGCTCGCCGCGCAGTCGCTCCGAGCTCTCCTTGATCTCGGCCATGGCGTCCTCTACCCCTGCATACTTCTCCTTGCCCAGGGTCAGGTCGGTCACCATGGTGACAAGGGCGGCGCCCAGAGCGCCGACCAAGGCAGCCACGCTGCCTCCGCCCGGCGCCGGTTCGGCGCTGGCCAGAAGGTCCAGATACGACCCGATGGTCTCTTCGGCGAACGGACGGGCGCTCACTAGAACAGCCCCACTATCTCGCCGTTGATGAGGTCGATGTTCTCCGCCGCGGGGTGCTTGGGAAGCCCCGGCATGGTCATCATGGTCCCGCAGACCGGGACCACCATACCAGCGCCCGCCGAGAGACGGATCTCGCGCACGGTGAGTCTCCAGCCCCGCGGCCGGCCGATCTTGGTCTTGTCGTCGGAGAGGGAAGCCTGCGTCTTTGCCATGCAGATGGGAAGAGTGCCGTAGCCCAGGCGGGTGAACCGCTCTATCGCCGCGTTGGCCTCGTAATGGTAGTCGACCCCGTCGGCGCCGTAGATATTCGTGGCGATGGCTTCGATCTTCTGCGGGATGGTCATGCCCAACTCGTAGGCGAACCGGAACGCGGGCTTCTCCTTGCCCTCGCAGACCCTGACCACCTCTTCGGCCAGTTCCACGCCGCCTTCGCCGCCAAGAGCCCACACGTCGGAGAGCACTACTTTGGCCCCCATGGCTTCCACCCGCTCGCGGAGGAGCGCCACTTCCGCATCGGTGTCGTCCGGGAAGCGGTTGATGGCGACGACCACCGGCGGACCGAAGAACTGCATGTTCTCCAGGTGCTTCTCCAGGTTCTCGACCCCCGCGGAGAGGGCGGTCAGATTCTCCTTCTTGAGATCGGCCAGGGGCATGCCCCCGTGCATCTTAAGAGCACGGATGGTGGCCACCAGCACCACACAGTCAGGCACAAGGCCGGCGTAGCGGCACTTGATGTCGAAGAACTTCTCCGCCCCCAGATCGGCGCCGAAGCCGGCCTCGGTGATGCAATAGTCGCCCAGTTTCAGAGCCATGCGGGTGGCTTGCACAGAGTTGCAGCCGTGGGCGATGTTGGCAAACGGGCCGCCGTGGATGATGGCGGGGGTGTTCTCCAGGGTCTGGACCAGGTTGGGCATGAAGGCGTCCTTGAGGAGCACGGCCATGGCCCCCGAGACCTTGATGTCCTGGGCCGTGACCTTGCGGCCCCAAAGGGTAGAGCCCACGATGATGCGGTCCAGGCGCGCTTTCAGGTCCTCGATGTCGGTGGCGAGGCAGAGGATGGCCATGATCTCGGAGGCCACCGTGATATCGAACCGGGTCTTGCGCTCGACGCCTTCTCCCCCCTGGCCGACGGTGATCTGGCGAAGGGCACGGTCGTTCAGGTCGACCACCCGGGGCCAGGAGATGTCGTTGGGGTTGATGTTCAGCTCGTTGCCCTGGAACAGGTGGTTGTCGAGCACCGCGGCGCAGAGATTGTGGGCGGAGGTGATGGCGTGGATATCGCCGGTGAAGTGGAGGTTGATGTCTTCCATGGGGATGACCTGGGCATACCCGCCGCCGGCCGCTCCCCCTTTGATACCGAAGCAGGGTCCCAGCGAAGGCTCGCGCAGGGTCGCGATGGCCTTCTTGCCGATCTTGCCCAGCCCCATGGAAAGACCGACGTTGGTGGTAGTCTTGCCTTCCCCGGCGGGAGTGGGCGTGATGGCGGTGCAGAGCACCAGCTTGCCTTCCGGCCGGTCCTTGAGCCGGTCGAGGACGTCCAGATGGATCTTGGCTTTGTACTTGCCGTAGGCGTCGAGGTCGTCCGTCTCGAGGCCTAACCCCGCTGCCACCTCGGTTATCGGGATCGGGCTGGCTTCCTGTGCGATCTCAATATCGCTCTTCATGGTCCCCTGGCTCCATTCATCTCGTAGCAGATCACTGCCGGCGCCCCTGAAAGGGGCCGTTCCCGAACGGGCCAGTGGACTTTGCTTGCTGCCCCTTCCCTCGGCCCGCAAGATATTCTATAGTTATATAGTTAAATGTGCAAGCCTCGAACGCATAACTGAAGCGGAGGCGGAAGAGACGGGTGGCGGATAACAGTACAGCCACGGCGCCCTCAGGGGCCCAGCCCTCGGGATCGGCGTCGGCGCGCACCGGCACGGCCGAATATAAAGGCCGGAGCTCTCACGAGCCGGCCTACCTTCACATCGCCAACGCCATCGCCGAGCAGATCGGGGCCGGCCAGTATCGCCCCGGCGATCAGCTACCCACAGAGCCTCAACTGCGGGCCGAGTTCGGGGTGAGCCCCATGACGGTACGCCGTGCGGTCAACATCTTGCTCGACCGAGGCCTGGTCACGACCACCCAGGGCAAGGGCACGTTCGTCCGGTCCCCGGACCTGGGCGGGGCGATCTTCAAGCTGCAGGAGATCACCGATCTGTGGACGGACGATACTTCCGTTGACGTAGTGTTGCTGGAAGCAAGGATCTTGCCTGCCGACGAGCGTGTGGCCACCATGCTGCAACTCACCCCCGGTGATCCCACCGTCTACATGCGCCGGCTGATCCGGCGCAAGGGAGTCACCCTTATCTACCAGCTGGAGCACGTGGTGTACGACGAGCGTCGACCCCTGGTGGAGGCGCAGCTGCAGATCACGTCGCTGGAAGGACTGCTTTACTCGGCCCAGGGTGAGGGGATGCCGAGCGGCCGCTTGACTATCCAGGCGGTGAGCCTCGGTGCCGAGGCGGCCGGGTTCCTTGGCGTGGCCGACGGTTCTCCCGCCTTCTGTCTCGAGAGCCTGTTCCACGATTTCGAGGGGCGGCCGGTGAGTTGGGGGAGGTTCCTCTGTCGAGCCGATCAGTTCCGCCTGACCACCCACATCGGCGTCCCCGCCAATCACTTGGGAGAGCCGGCCGCATGAACTTGGGGGCTATCAGCAGCGCTGTGGCGGCACTGGACGAGAAGACCGTCCTTCGCCTGGTGAAGGAGGCGCTTGCCGCCGGAGAGAATTCGGTCGATATCGTGCACGCCGTGCAGGCGGGGATGCGCGCCGTAGGCGAACGCTACGAGCAGCAGGACATCTTCCTCTCGGGCCTGATCATGGCGGGCGAGATCTTCAGGGGTGTGATGGAGCTGGCGCAGCCCGGGCTGGAGAGCGAGCTGGAGAACGAGCCCATGGGAGACGCGTACGGCCGAGTCCTGCTGGGTACTGTGGCGGGAGATATCCACGACATCGGCAAAAACATGGCCGCGCTCGCGTTCCGCACGTTCGGGTTCACGGTGGAGGATCTGGGCGTCAACGTCCCCCCGGAGAGGTTCGTGGAAGCGGCCAGGGACTTCAAGCCGGATATCGTGGGACTGTCCGGACTGCTTTCGATAGCCTTCACCGCCATGCGCGATACGGTGGCGCTCTGCCGTGAGAAGGCCTCGGGGCAGCCGCAGATGCCTATTTTCGTGATCGGGGGCGGAACAATAGACGAGCACGTGGCGCTGTACGTCGGCGCCGACCTCTGGACCAACGACGCCATGGAGGGTGTCCGCCTCTGCCAGCACATGCTGGAAGAAAGGAGAGGGACATCGATGGGCTCCCGGCGGGCGGCGAACAACACAAGTAGTCACTGATGGCGAGGTCGTAGATGAGTTCAGCTACAGCGAAAGAGGGGCCGGCATCGATCGCCCCTCGATCGGAGGAAAGCCTGGCGAGCATACTTGACAGACTACTGGCGCCGTATGCCGGCGAGAAGGCAGAAATGATCCCGATACTGCAGCATGTCCAGCAGGTGTTGGGCTATCTTCCCGAGGAGGCGATGAGGCGGATCGCGCGGTTTCTCCGCGTGCCGGAATCCACGGTCTTCGGCGTGGCGACCTTCTACGCCCAGTTCAAGTTCGCGCCCGTCGGCCGGAACGTCATCAAAGTGTGTCGGGGCACCGGCTGCTATGTCAAAGGCGCCCCCAGGCTGCTGGACGAGATCGAGAAGCTGCTGGGCATAAAGGACGGCGAAACGACCCTTGACCTGGAATACACGTTGGAGACGGTCGCGTGCTTCGGTTCCTGTGCCCTTGCGCCGGTAGTGGTGGTCAACGGGAAGGTGTACGGCTCGGTGACACCCGAGAGAGTGAAGTCTATAGTGGGTTACAGAGACCAGGAGCACTGAGCGGGAGAACGTGATGGATCTCAACGAATTGCGAAGCCTCGCGGTCTCACGGCGGGAGGCGATGCCTTCGGGCGCCAAGCCCCGCATCTTGATAGGCACGGGCACGTGCGGCACGGCTGCCGGCGCCGATGACATTCTGGAGACCCTCAACGAAGAACTGGCCAAGAGCGAGCTGGAGGCCGACGTCGTCCAGGTGGGCTGCATCGGGCTCTGCTATGCCGAGCCCCTCATCGAGATAGCGAAACCCGGTCGGCCCAGCGTCTTCTATGGGAACCTCACTCCTGAGCTCATGTCCGAGCTCTTTCGGGACTATCTGATGGGGGATGATCCCCGCCCCGATCTCGCCCTCGGTACGCGGGGCGAAGGTGCCATCCCCGACATCCCTGGCTTTACCGATCTGCCGGTGCTGAAGCCTCAGGTGCGCATCGCCCTACGGAACTGCGGGAACATCGACCCGGCCGACATCGACCACTACCTAGCCGAGGGCGGCTACTCCGGGCTGGCCAAAGCCCTCAATATGACCCAGCAGGAGGCCATCGATGAGGTCAAGCGGTCGGGACTGCGCGGTCGCGGTGGGGCGGGTTTCTCCACCGGTCTCAAGTGGCAGTTCTGCTACGACGCTCCCGGTACTCAGAAATACATCATCTGCAACGCCGACGAGGGTGACCCGGGTGCTTTCATGGACAGAGCCGTCCTCGAAGGTGACCCTCATGCCGTACTCGAGGGTATGCTCATCGGCGCCTACGCCATCGGCGCCTCCGAGGGTTTCATCTACGTACGTGCCGAATACCCACTGGCCATCGAGAGATTGGCCACAGCTATGGGGCAGATGGAGCAGTACGGTCTGCTGGGAGACGACATCCTGGACTCCGGCTTTGGCTTCCGCCTGAAGATCAAAGAGGGTGCCGGCGCCTTTGTATGCGGCGAAGAGACCGCGCTGATGGCCTCCATAGAGGGTGCCCGGGGAATGCCGCGGCCCCGTCCTCCCTTCCCGGCTGTCTCCGGACTCTGGGGCAAACCCACCAATATCAACAATGTGGAGACCTGGGCCGACGTCTCGGCCATCTTCCAGAGAGGAGCCGACTGGTACGCCGGCTACGGCACGGAGCAGAGCACCGGCACCAAGACCTTCTCGCTGGTGGGCAAGGTCAACCGCACCGGCCTCATCGAGGTGCCGATGGGAATCACGCTGAGGGAGATCATCCACGGCGTCGGCGGCGGGATCCCGGATGACAAGCAGTTCAAGGCTGTACAGACGGGGGGCCCTTCGGGCGGTTGCCTGCCCGCGAGTTTCCTCGATTCGCCGGTTGATTACGAATCACTGGCAGCCGCCGGCTCCATCGTGGGTTCAGGCGGCATGGTCGTCATGGATGAGGACACCTGCATGGTGGATGTGGCCAGATACTTCCTCACCTTCACGCAACTCGAATCCTGCGGCAAATGCATCCCCTGCCGCTGGGGCACTAAGCAGATGCTGGATATCCTCGAGGGGATCGTCGGGGGTGACGGCCGCCCGGGAGACATCGAACTGCTCCTGGAGCTGGGCGAGGCCGTGAAGAACGGCTCGCTCTGCGCTCTCGGGGGAACGGCTCCGAATCCCGTTCTGACCACCATCCGCTACTTCAGGGACGAGTACGAGGCCCATATCTATCGGAAGTGTTGCCCGGCACTGTCTTGCAAGGCCCTGGTGGACTACTGGATCGACGCGGACAGGTGCCAGGGGTGCCACCGGTGCGCCCGTGTCTGCCCGGCCGAAGCCATCAAGGGCACCAGCCGGATGGTGCACGTGATCGACCAGGCCAGATGTACCAAATGCGGCAGCTGCTTCAGTGTCTGTGCGCCCAGATTCCGGGCTGTGGCCAAGAGCTCGGGAGAGCCACTAGAAGCCCCCGCCGAGCCCATTCCCGTGCGCGCCAGGCACGTTGATCGAAGTCACGCGGAGTCGACGGGAGGCAACCGATGACGACAACCCACACCAACGTGAGCAGTTTTCGCAGAGTGGGGACCGTCACCCTGACGATCGATGGAAAAGAGATCAGGGTCCACGAAGGAACGACGGTGCTGGAGGCGGCGCGAAAAGCCGGCATCTACATCCCCACCCTCTGCTACGACGAGGACCTCGTGCCCTACGGGGGCTGCCGCCTCTGCATCGTGGAGATAGAGAACATGCGGGGCCTGCCCACCTCCTGCACCACGGTGGTCGCGGAAGGTATGGTCGTCCACACGGAGACCCCTGCGGTCGAGCAGTCGCGCCGCATCACCATGGAACTCATCATGGCCAATCACCACGGCGACTGTCTGACGTGCGCCAAGAACCAGGAATGCGAGCTGCAGACGGTGGCCCGCTACGTCGGGACCGATGAAGAGCACTACAACAGGATGCGCAAGAGTCAGGATACCGTCCCTCTGGACGACAGCAACCCCGCGTACATCCGGGACATGAACAAATGCATCCTCTGTGCCCGCTGCGTACGCGCGTGCCACGAGATAACCGGGATCGACGCCATCGACCTTGCCTTTAGAGGCGATGCCGCCACGATTAGCACCTTCGGCGACGGTCCGATCCTGCTCTCCCGCTGCGAGACCTGCGGTGAGTGCGTCGGCCGCTGTCCGTCAGGCGCTCTGGTCTTCAGAAAGTGCCGTCAAGCCACTCACGAAATCAAGACCACGTGCCCTTACTGCGCTGTGGGCTGTCAGATGTACCTCGGCGTGCGTGGTGGCGAGATAGTCGGTGTTCGCCCCGACAAGGAAGGCCCGGCCAACGAGGGACACCTCTGCGTCAAGGGGCGCTTCGGCATCGCGGACTTCGTCAATCACGAGAGTCGCATCAAGACCCCCCTCATCAAGAGGGACGGGGTGTTCGAAGAAGCCACCTGGGACGAAGCTCTCGACTTGGTGGCCGATAGGTTCAAGGCGTTTGCGCCGCACGAGATCGGGGTGGTGTCCTCGGCACGGAGCACCAACGAAGACAACTACGTCATGCAGAAGTTCGGGAGGGTGGTGCTCCGCACCAACAACATAGACCACTGCGCCCGTCTCTGACACGCTCCCACGGTGGCCGGTCTGGCCACCACGTTCGGTAGCGGGGCCATGACGAACAACATCGACGACTTCGCCAACGCCAGGTGTATCTTCGCCATCGGCACCAACACGGCAGAGGCACACCCGGTGCTGGCGATGAAGCTGCGGCGGATCGTCAGGAACAGCGGAGCCAAGCTCATAGTCGCCAACCCGATGGAGGTCGACCTCGTACGTGACGCCGACCTCTGGATACGCCTGAAGTACGGGACGGACGTCGCCCTGCTGATGGGCATGTGCCGGATCATTCTCGACGAGGGTCTGCACGATGCCAGTTTCGTCGAGGAGCGTTGCGAGGACTTCGAGGACTTCCGGAGGTCACTCCAGGACTACCCGCTGGACCGCGTGTCAGAGATCACCGGGGTGGATGCCGATCTGCTGGTTAAGGCCGCCCGAATGTACGCCGAGAACAGCCCGGCGACCACGCTGTACGCGATGGGCATCTGTGAGCACAGCCATGGGACGGACAACGTGATCGCCGTGGGCAACCTGGCGATGCTCACCGGCAACGTCGGCAGACCCGGGGGCGGCGTCAACCCCCTGCGCGGCCAGAACAACGTGCAGGGTGCGTGCGACATGGGGGCCCTCCCCAACGTCTTACCCGGCTACCAGGATGTGGACGATGAGGCCGCGCGGAGGAGGTTCGAAGAGGCCTGGGGGGTCACGCTCGACCCCGAGCCGGGCATGAAGCTCACCGAGATGATGCCCGCCGCTTCCGTGGGAGAGTTGAAAGCCCTCTACATCATGGGCGAGAACCCAGTGCTGACCGATCCCGACGGCAACCACATCATCAAGGCTCTCAGTAACCTCGATTTCTTCGTCTTCCAGGATCTGTTCCTCAACGAGACCGCCGAGCTCGCCGACGTCGTCCTGCCGGCGGTGAGCTTCGCGGAGAAGGACGGCACTTTCACCAACACCGAACGCCGCGTGCAGAGGGTCCGCAAGGCCATCGAGCCGGTGGGCGACAGCAGACCCGACTGGTGGATAGTGAGTCAGATAGCCAAGCGTATGGGCGCCGCAGGCTTCGACTACGATCATCCGTCCGAGATCATGGACGAGGTCGCCCGGCTCACCCCTAGCTACGGGGGTATCAACTATGCGCGATTGGAAGAGGGTAGCCTGCAATGGCCTTGCCCGAGCGAAGACCATCCCGGGACGTGCGTCATGTACTCCGACATCTTCTCCCGGCCGAGCGGCAAGGGGAGGTTCGTTCCCCTGCGGTATCGTCCGCCGGCCGAGGACACCAGCGACGAATACCCGCTGTTGCTGATGACAGGCCGCCGCCTGTACCACTATCACGCCACCATGACGAGAAAGGTGGACGTGCTGAATGTCCTGATGCCCGAGGAACTCGCGGAGATGAACCCAGAGGACGCGGAACTGCTGGGCATCGACACAGGGGACACGGTGGAGCTCGCTTCTGAGCAGGGCGAGGTCGAGGTGAGAGCAAGGGTGACGACGGCAGTGCCCGCCGGAATGGTGGCCATGGCCTTCCACTTCGCCGAGTGCCCTACCAACCGGCTGATCAGCTCGCGACCGGAGTCGCTCGACCCCGTGACCAAGACACCGGCTTACAAAACATGCCCTGTGAAGATCAAGAGACTCGAATACGCCACGGCTGCGGACGCCATGCTGGCCGCCCTGCACCGCGCCAGCCAGGATGGCGATTTCCTCGAACGCCTCTTGGACGCTCCCGAGGAGGCACTGCTCAAATACCGGCTGGCAGATGAGGAGAGGGCGGCTATCGTCGGTGGCGACATAGAGGACATTGAGTCCTACGTCGGCAAGCTGGACGAGCGCCTCAGGAGTTGGCTCATGGTAAGGCTCTATCAGGAGCGGTGGTAGCTCAGGCACCCGGGGACCACCAGGACTGCGTCGATCTGCGCACCACCGGGGGCAGCGGTCGAACTCGCCCGGGAGCTACGGAGTCGCTAGTCCGGCTGGCAACCGCGTGGTGACGAGCCGTCGAGTGACATATTGTCCGCCGCAGCACCGCCGGGAGCCGGTGAGTTCTGCCCGTCGCCGTCCGGCGGCCGGCTTTGCTGCGCGGCGCCCGCGCCGCGCAGTTGGCTGCCTCGTTTCGCGGCAGCCGCCGTCGCTCGCTGGAACGCCTCGCGGACCTGTCGCCCCTCGAGAATGCCTATGCCCGCACTGTCCGAACAGGTCGAGGTGCGCTCGCCCAGTAAGTCGGCCGGCGAATCAGAGTGGAGTTCAAGCAGCCGTGCTGCCGCCAAGGCGGACAGCCGCACCACCCTCCGGGCCGTGGCCCGGGGCAGGCCCGCGGCCACGGCCCCATCTTCCAGGCCCTCCACCGCGAGCGCCAGAAAGGCCGGCCCCGATCCCGCCACCGCCGTCACCGCGTCCAGCATGCTCTCGGGGACGGATCTCACCACTCCCAAGCAGGCAAAAAGCTCCGAAACGGCCTCGACTTCCGCGGTAGGCATCCCCTGTTCGGGGGCGATGGCCACCGCCCCGACCCCGAGCTCGACCCCCAGGTTCGGCATTACCCGGAAGAGGCACGGGCCCGGACCCACGCCGGCCCGGATCTGTTCGAGCGCCACCCCGGCCATCGACGAGATAAGGATCTGCTTGTCGCGCAGCCGAGACGCGATGGCGCCGAGGACCTCCGATGCGTCCTTCGGCTTGACCACAACCAGTACAGCATCCGTCCCGGCCACCAGGTCGTCCAGAGACCCGGCGATCGACACCCGGCCCGGCGTGACCAGACGTTGCGCCGCGGTCTCGATCTTGTCCCACACGATCAACCGGACTCCTGCCCCCTCGCAGCGGAGCCAGCCCTTGACCAGAGCGGAGCCCATATTGCCGGTACCTATGACCCCCACAGTGTTGATCATGCCGCTACTCCCGGAGCCACGGCTATCTTCACCAGCGACCGATCGGCGACCAGACGCTCGAGGCCTTTCTCGACCAGGTCGGCCAGAGGGATGACAGCGGAGAGCATGCCGTGGGTCCTGAACCTCCGGGAGGAAAGATACTCGAGGCAGACTCGCGCCTCGTCGGCGGTGTAGGCGAGACTCGAAATCAGATCGATCTCCCTCAACGCCAGCATCGCCGGAACCACCGAGACAGGTGCTCCTCCCGCTCCCAGGTTGAGCACCTGACCCCCGGCCCGGCTCAAGTTGAAGCAGAGCTCGAGGGATGCAGGCACCCCGGCACATTCCACCACGAGGTCGGCTCCCACCCCGGCATAGAGGCTATGGATACGTTCTGGGAGCGTATCAGCCTCTGCCACCGGGTCGAGGACCAGATCGGCTCCCAGCGTCGCGGCCAGAGCGCGCTTCTCCTCGACCACTTCCAGGGCGGTCACGTGCCGGGCGCCCCCCAGCTCGAGGAGTTGGACGGCGGAAAGGCCGATGGGGCCGCATCCGGAGACCACCACGTTGTCGCCCATCCGGAAGGAAGATTGGACGATCCCCCTCAGAGCCGTGGCCATGGTGTCGGTGAGCACGGCGTCGGCGAAGGACACGCCGTCAGGGATCGGGTAGAGCATCTGTCGGGCGTCTTTCACCAGCATGTACTCGGCCATGCCCCCATCCCGGCAAAGGCCGTTGGTCTGCGCGACTCCGTCGACACAGAGGGAGGGACGGCCCCGGAGGCAGTGGTAGCAGCGGCCGCACGAGCCGGGAGGACCCGCCACCACCCTATCGCCCACCGAGAGACCGGCGACACCCTGGCCGAGTTGGGCGACCACCCCCACGTTCTCGTGGCCGGGCACAAAGCCGGGAGAGAACATCCCTTCGTAATAGATATGCAGATCGGTCCCGCAGATCCCGCATAGCTCGATCTTCACCACCGCTTCACCCGTGCCCGCCTCCGGGACAGGACGGTCCACTATGCGGATGGTCTTTGCTCCCTCGTACAGAGCTGCCTTCAACGAGCGACCTCCGGGCGCGGCTCTATGGCGCGGACTTCACGCCGATTTTACACGACCCTGCGTAGACTCCGGTTGCAGGCCCGGTTTCCCGGGCAACCCGAAGTCGATCGAGCAAGAGTGGTGACGGACATGAAGAAGTCGGTCGTATTGCTTACAGCCCTGGCACTCGGCATCGGAGTGGCCGGTTGCTCCGCCGCCCAAGCTGCCGACGACACCGAGGTCCTCGCCGCGCAGGCTGTCGCCGTGACCGTATCCGACACAGAGTCCTCGGACGATTCGGAATCTCTTGATGTTTTGGGTGACTACGCCGAAGGCGTCGTCGAGATCGTCCTGGGCGAGACGATTACCGTCAGCGACGCAGGCGCGAGCGTCGATGGCACTACCGTCAACATCACCGCGGCCGGGGTCTACAGCATCAGCGGGACCCTCGCCGACGGTCAGATCAACGTCGACGCCAAGGGGAAGGTCTACCTTGAGTTCAAGGGCGTAGACATCACCAGCAGTTCCGGCCCCGCCCTCAACATCATCGACGCCAAGAAGGTGACGCTCACCCTTGTGGAAGGTACGACCAACTACCTTGCCGACGCCAAGAACGCCGGTGAGAGCGACGCCGTCCTGTTCACCAACGATACGTTGGTGATCAACGGCAGTGGTGAGCTCGTTGTGACCGGCAACAACCTGGAGGGCATCTCCAGCGACGACGACCTGATCATAGACAGCGGTACGATCAGAGTGACCGCCGCTGACGACGGCCTGAGCGCGCACGATGACATCACCGTCAACGACGGCTCTGTCTTCATCACCGCCGGAGGCGACGGGATCGACTCCAATGGGACGGTCAACATCAACGGCGGTACGGTCGTCTCCTTCGGCAGCACCGCTGGGGGCGATGGCGGGCTCGACGCCATTGGCGCCTTCACCATCACCGGCGGCACGCTGATCGCCGGCGGCGAAAGCGTGGCCGCGCCGAGCGACGACTCCACTCAACCCTCGGTATACGTGACTTCCGCCTCAGTCCAGGCCGCCGGCACGATCGTCCACATCGAGAAGGATGGTGAGGAGGTCCTTACCTTCGCGGCGCCCAAGGAATTCACGAACGTGCTCTTCAGCTCGGGGGATCTGACGAACGACACGACCTACGACGTCTCCATCGGGGGCAGCTCCACAGTCACCCCGGTCGACGGATTCTGTGCCGACGGCGCCTATGCGCCAAGCGAGGTCGGCACCACCGTGTCTGTCACCGCGGCGACAGCCCCAGCCGGCGCCGGCGCGCCCCCCGGCGGCGCCGGCGCGGCTGTCCCCTCCGACGCGACAAGGCCATGAAGCCGGCGCCGGGCGCGATCCCGACCGTGTGGCCGGCCACTGAGGCCGGTTGTCCGCCCAACCTCCATCTGACCGTGATGTGTCCGGCAGCGGCCGTTCCCGCGCTCAGCAAGCGCGTGGAGCAGAAATTCTTCATCACCCCGCAGCGGGAGACGCTGGCTTTGGCGCTGCTCCAGAGGACCTGCCGCCCAGACCCGTTCCACCCTCACGACCAGGTCAACAGTCTCTACTTCGATACTTTCGACCTCGACCAGCACGAAAGATCCGACGCCGGGGACTTCGCCAAGGACAAGGTCAGAATCCGCTGGTACGGCCAAGAACACGATCCGCACAAAACGATCATGGGCGCCGCTTCCTTGGGCGCCGCTTTCGTGGGCGCCGCTTCCGTGGGCGCCGCTCCATCCACCGGCCGCGCTGACCGGGCCCAGTCCTCCGCCGAGGCGAACGGGGAAGTCCCGGTCTGGCTCGAGCTGAAGTCGCGGCGCGGTTTCGCTTCCACCAAGCAGCGCCTGCCCCTCTCGGTGCATCCGGAGGCGCTCTCCTTCAGGGCGCTCGGAAGGGGGATCCTGCCTCCGCGGGTGCTGAGAGAGACGGTGGCTGGCTTCGGCTTCTTCGCCCGAGGGCATCTGCGACCCGTAGTCACCATATCCTATTGGCGCTACCGCTTCGTGGAGCCGCGGACCGGCTTCAGGATCTCCATCGATTCGCACATCCGCTCTTCGGTGGTCATGCCCGGCCGTGGGATCGGCGAGAGAGGGCTGGAGCTCCCCGGCGCGGTGGTAGAGGTCAAGGGCCCGGTCTTCGACATGCCGGTGCCGCTGCTGCAGCTCGCCCAGATCGGCTCCTCATGGGGACGGTACTCGAAGTACTCTTCAAGCCTGGACGCCCACGCCGCCACCAGGGGGGGCGTATCCAGACTGTGGCCGGCCGGGATGATGGAGAAGGAGCCGGGCGTTCTGGCTCCGGTGTCGGGTGTGGTGGACTCACCCAAGGCGGAGCAGTCGCCCGTGCGAACGTTGCTGGTCGGAGACTACGAAACGGAATAGGGAGGTCGGGGCATGTGGCAGGAGATCCAGACGGTCTGGGAGGGGATGCAGTCGTCGCTCAGCACCACCGAGGCCGTCATCGCCATCGCCTTTTCGGTGCTGTTCTCGTTGATCGTCTATTTCATGTACCAGGTCTTCTACGGATCGAGGCACATCGGGGCCGGCGTCCAGCGCATGTTCCTTCTGGGCGGGCCTGCTATCACCGTCCTCTTCCTGGGCATCCAGACCTCCATCCCTCTGTCCTTGGGACTCCTGGGTGCCCTGTCGTTCGTGCGCTTCCGGACTCCGGTGAAAGACCCGGCCGAGATCGGCTTCCTCCTCCTCTTGATCGCCTCCTCCATCGGGGCTTCATCCGGCAACTTCATGCTCATCGCGATGCTCTTCGTGGCGACGTTCCTGATCTTGATAATCAAGTGGTTCTTCCGCGACCGGACGGCCGTGGGCGCCCGAGGCAGCCTTATGATCTCCGTTTCCCAGACCGATTTCAGCCGGCTCGAAGAGCAGCTCAAGGGTTTCCTCACCACCCGGCTCAAGAGCCTCAAGCTGGAATCTATGTCGGTGGTCGACAGCCGCGTGAACCTTCAATACCAGTACAAACAAGAGCCCACGCTCGACTGGACAGCCTTCGCCAACGACCTGAACACGAGCACGGCACCGGCCACGGTCGAGATCTTCGTGGGATAGCCTCCCACATCTGAACGAATCCCCGGAAGGAGCCTGCGATCACATTCTCTAGACGGACAATCATCACGGCGTCCATGGCAGTCTTCGTGGCACTTACCCTGACGGTGGCCGTCGTCGGTTGCGACAGCTCTGAGGCTGCCGCGGACACGCAGGCGCCGGCATCGAGTGAGGCGACCGTCTCCACGGCCGACGGGAACACCGCTTCTAACGGCGTTTCCACTACCGACTCGGCCGCCGCCGGTACGAGCTCAGCGGGCGCAACGGACGCGACCGCTGCGACCGTCTACTCCCAGGCCATGTCCGTCAGCTTCGCCGAGGAAGACCTTGACGACACCTGGGATGATTCCACAGCCGTCAACATCACTCTGGCCGATGGCACCGCCAAGGTCTTCGGATCAGGGGCCGAGGTCAACGGCGGCAAGGTGACCATCACCGCAGGCGGCACCTATCTCCTCAGCGGGAGTCTCGATGACGGGCAGATCGTCGTCGACACCCAGGACAAGGAGACGGTGCGGCTGGTGTTGAACGGAGCCGACATCTCTTGTTCAACGAGTGCGCCCATCTATGTCAAGAGCGCCAACAAGACCATCCTCATCCTGGCCGACGGCACCGAAAACCAGGTGAGCGACGGTAGTGCGTACGTCCTCGACGACGAGGAGTCGGGGGAACCAAACGCGGCCATCTTCAGCACGAGCGACCTCACCATCAACGGAGACGGGGCACTGATCGTCAACGCCAGCTATAACAACGGCATCGCCGGCAAGGACGACCTCAAGATCGTGAGCGGCGCCATCACCGTCGAAGCCGTCAACGACGGCATCAAGGGAAGGGACTGCATCGGGATCAAGGACGGCGCGATCAAGGTCATCGCAGGCGGCGACGGCCTGCAGTCCACCAACGACGAGGATCCCGAAAGGGGATTCGTCTCCGTCGAGGGCGGCACTGTGGACATCACGGCCGGTAACGACGGCATCCAGGCCCAGACCACGCTTGGCCTAAGCGGGGGCGAGTTCACCATCGCCACCGGCGGCGGCAGCGCAAACGCGGGCGTTCGCACCGACGCCGGTTGGGACCCGGTTCAAGGGCCTGGCCAGAACGCCGCCACGACCGAGACGACCGATACAGCCACCGAATCCACCAGCGCCAAGGGCCTGAAGGGCGGCGGGGGCGTGTTCGTCCTCGGTGGCACGTTCACCATAGATTCCGCGGATGACACCGTCCATTCCAACGGCATCATCGAGATCAGCGGAGGCAGCCTCTCGCTCGCTTCGGGCGACGACGCGTTGTACGCCGACGTGAGTGTGGGGATCAGCGCCGGCGACCTCAGCGTCAGCGCGTCCTACGAGGGCATCGAGAGCAACGTGATCACTATCGATGATGGTACCGTCCGTGTGGTGTCGAGCGACGACGGCATCAACGGGGTCAGTAGCGCCGCAGCTTCGGCGACGACGCCCGCGATGGGGCAAGGCCCTGGCGGTGAATCCGGCGACGCCCAGCTCGTTATCAACGGGGGGTACACGGCCGTCGACTCCGGCGGGGACGGCATGGATATCAACGGTACGATCCGGATGACCGGGGGCACCGTCCTCATAAACGGACCCACCAACGACGGCAACGGGCCGCTCGACTACTATGGCTCGTTCAACGTGACCGGTGGCCTGCTCTTCGCCGGCGGCAGCTCCGGCATGGCCGAGGCACCCAGCGAGACCTCGACGCAGTACTCGATCATGGTGAACTTCGAGCAAGCCCAGCAGGCCGGCACCCTCCTCCACATCGAAGATGAGGATGGCAACGAGCTGCTCACGTTCGCACCCACGAAGCAGTACCAATCGGTGGTGCTCAGTTCCCCCGATATCCAGAACGGTTCCGCCTACATCGTCTATGTGGGCGGCAGTTCCACCGGCACGGTCACCGATAGCCTCTACTCAGGGGGGACATACACTCCCGGCACGGAATACACGACCCTCACCGTCTCCAGCATGACGACCATCTATGGGTCGGCGGGTATGGGGGGCGGAGGCATGCCGGGAGGAGGCGGGGCCGGAGCTCCTCCTGGCGGAAGAAGATGACGAAGTCCTCCGATGCGCTGATGAAGAAAGGGGCCCGGCATCCCCGGGCCTCTGCAGTCAGTGGCCTACCGGCGCCAGTCTGTCGTCGGCCCGCTCGGTCTCGAGCTCGGCATCGGCGATAAGCGGCTCGGCGTCCGCGACATCTTCAGCGTCTGCGACAGCTTCAGCGTCCGCGACCGGCTCCAGGTCCGCCACATCTTCAGCGACCGCGATCGCCTCGGTGCCGGCCGACGTGGTCTCGCTGAGGCAACTCCAGATGGGGTTGAAGATGCGACTCGCCTCTACCGAGTACTCGTCCATCTCCTTCTGCAGGTCGACCAGGATCGAGTCGGCGCCATCGTGGGTCGGGTGGGCCCCGGTGCACGCCATGATCTCGCGCGAACACTTCGGATTGTCGATCCACATACAGGGCATGAGAAGGTTCTCGTTGAAGGGCTGCCGGCTGCGGATCTCGCGGAAGAAGGGGGAATTGAACGCTTCCAGCAGGCTCATGTCACGGATGTTGTCGGTCGCGAAATGGGTGAAGATGCAGGGCTCGACCCAGCCCTCGCTGGTGATGTGCATGTAGTGCTTGCCGGCGATGCAGCCCCCCACCCAGGGAGCATCTCCCCAGAAATCGACAGGGAAGAAGGGCTTGGTGGACCGGAGCCGGTGGATGCCTTCACGGAACTGCTCCCGCTGGGCCGGCGCGGGCATCATCCCTACGTCAGGCTCGCGGCCTATAGGCATATAGAGGAAGTGCCAAGCGATCATCGCCCCTTTGGCGACCAATGGATCGACGAACTCGTCGCTGACGAGGACGTCCCAGTTGCTGCTGGTCACGGTGGCCGAATAGCCGAAAGGCACGCCCGCCTCGCCCAGCCGGTCCATGACGCTCGTGACCTGCTTGTGGACGCCGGGGCCCCGCCTTTGGTCGGTCAGCTCGGGGGTACCGTCAACACTTAGCATGAGAGCGATGTTCCCGACCCTGGCCGACTCGGCGATGATCTCGTCGGTGATCAGAGTGCCATTGGTGAAGATCTGGAACATCGAGTCCCTGTTCGCACGAGCGAAGCCGAGGAGATCGGGGTAAAGGAACGGTTCACCTCCCAGGAAGGTGAACAGGTATACGCCCATATCGTTGCCCTCGTCGACGATGCGCTGCAAGAGACCCCTCTCGAGATCCTGATCCGGCGAGTACTCCCCGGCGTAGCAGCCCGCGCAGGTGAGATTGCACCTCATGGTGGGGCTCATCAGTATGGTGGTCGGGGCTCTCATGCCCGTGGTCTCGCTGAGCTCTTTCCTCTTGGCATCGCCCCGGAGAAGAGTGTTGACGACCAGGCACTCGATGAAGCGATCACGGCATTCCGGGCTGAGCTTGGTGGTCACGTGGCGCGCAATCTGGAGCACCGGATGGTCGGCTTCGACTTTGTCGCATAGGAACCGGACCGAGCCCTTGTGAGAGTCGGGCGTTATCTTCTCCGCAAGCTTGAAAGCCTTGACGATCTTCGGCTTGTCCCCGCCGGCGGCGAGGTTGAGCATGCGGTTGATCATCCGCCGCTGCACCGCGTTGTAGAGCCCGTCTACCTGACTCACCAACTCCTCCTTCGCCGTCTCGCCAGATCGTGCGGTCGACCGTGAGTACAGAAGCCTGGGCCCCCATTCTACCGCCGCAGGCGGGACAACGGAACTGCCGTCGCCGCAAACCGAGCAGCCTGGACCAAATCTGCTACCAAAACAGCGGGCAGAGACGTGGCGCTTACCGCTGCCATCTCCTACACTGGTAGCGTGAATGATGCACGCGCGGGGAGCAACGCGCGCGAATCCGGCGACGACGACCCACGGTCTGGGGGAGAACGATCATGGCAGAAACGCCCGAGAGCAGGTGGTACGACCTATCGGCCGAGGAGGTCGCGAAGCAACTCCAGGTCGACCCGGAGCAGGGCCTGAGCGCGGCCGAAGCCAAGCGACGTCAGGAGCAGTACGGCCCCAACAAGCTGGCCAGCAAGAAGAAGGAACCGGGGTGGCGGCGTTTCTTACGCCAATACCGTGATTTCATGCAGATCCTTCTGGTGGGAGCCGCGATCGTCAACCAGATCGTCGTCCAAGAACTCGGGACCACCCTGGTGCTGTTGGGACTGACCGTGCTCAACGCCGTGCTCGGTATGAACGGGGAATCGAAAGCCGAGGCCAGCCTGGCTGCGCTCGAGAAGATGCTCAAGAGCATCGCGCGGGTCCGTCGCGACGGCGTCGCGGTCGAGATCGAGGCGGAGGAGTTGGTGCCAGGAGACATAGTCCTCATGGAAGCCGGTAACCTCGTTCCCGCGGACGGGCGGCTGCTCGTGGCGGCGAACGTGGAGATCGAAGAAGCCGCTCTCACAGGCGAGAGCGTAGCCGCGGCCAAGAGCACGGACGCGATCGACCAGACCGACGTCCCCTTGGGCGATCGCCACTGCATGGCCTTCATGAACACGTCGGTGACCCGCGGCCGCGTGGAGATGATCGTCACCGCGACCGGCATGAACACCGAGATGGGTAATATCGCCGACCTGCTCAACAAGACCAAGTCGGAGAAGACTCCCCTACAGAAGCAGCTCGACCGCCTCACAGTCACTATCGCCGGCCTGGCGGGCATCACCTTCGTCATCATGCTCATCCTCGGCTGGCGCCAGGACCAGCCCTTCGACGCCGTCTTCACCGCGGGCATCGCTCTGGCCATCTCCGCCATCCCATCGGGTATGCCGGCCGTGGTCACGACTCTCTATTCCATGGGGACGCGGGTGCTGGCGGCTTCGAACGCCATCGTTAAGCGCCTGCCGTCCGTGGAGACCCTGGGATCGGTATCGGCCATCTGCTCAGACAAGACCGGCACGCTGACGCTCAACAAGATGACGGCGCGCGAGTTCACCCTCCCGGGGTTGAACCGCTTCAAAGTGACCGGTGAAGGCTACGGAACCCAGGGAACGATGGAGCTGAAGACCAGCGGCGTCAAAGACCAGCAACCCTGGCAGAAAGGCACCGTCACCTATAGCACCGATGGTCAGCTCTTGAGCGCGGGGGGCAAGAAGGTCGATCTGGATGAGGTCATGCTGCCCATGGCTCTATGCGCCGACGCGCGCCTCGACGACGGTGCCCTCATCGGTGATCCGACCGAAGGCGCGCTGATCGTACTGGCCGAGAAGGGCGGCATCAGCGTGGACCACGCCCGGGAGATGTATCCGCGCGTGGCGGAGGTCCCGTTCGATTCCGACTACAAGTTCATGGCCACCTTCCACAGCATGAACGACGCCCGAGGCAACCCGGTGATCCGCTGCTTCGTGAAGGGCGCGCCGGACGTGCTCATCGACCGCGGCGGCGCCTACTGGCTGCCTGGCGGCGAAGAGCTTCCGATCACCGACGATAACCGCAAGCTTGCGCTGGAGGAGAACGAGCGTATGGCGAAACAGGGCGAACGCGTCATGGTGGTGGCTCGACGCGATTTCGATCCTCAATCGTTCGATCCCAAAGGCGACTTGATCAACGAGGTGAAGGGGCTGACCTTACTAGCCATGGTCGGCATCGTCGACCCGCCCCGAACCGAGGCAAAGGATGCCATCGCCAAGTGCCACAGCGCCGGCATCCAGGTGCGCATGATCACCGGCGACCACGCTGTGACCGCTGGAGCCATCGGCCACGAACTGGGCATCGAGGGCGAGGCGCTGACCGGCGCGGAATTCGCCGCTTTGAGCGATGAAGAGCTGGCCAAGCGGCTGCCTGAGATCGGAGTGGTGGCCCGAGTGGCGCCGGAAGACAAGATCCGCCTGGTGGGCATGCTCCAGCAAGAGGGCAACATCGTCGCCATGACCGGCGACGGCGTCAACGACGCGCCTGCGCTCAAGAAGGCGGATATCGGTGTCGCCATGGGCATCACGGGTACGGAGGTCTCCAAAGGCGCCGCCGTCATGATCCTGACCGACGACAACTTCGCTACCATAGTCAAGGCCGTCGAATACGGCCGGGGCATCTACGACAACCTAGCCAAGTACATCCGCTTCCAGATGACCGCCCTCGTGGGCTTCATCGTCAGCTATCTGGGCGCAGCGATCTTCATGATCCTCGGTGGGGTCCCCTTCCAGACGCTGGCGGTCCTTTACCTCAACTTCCTGGTACAGGTACCGCTCGCCATCGCCCTAGGTTTCGACAAACCCTCTGAAGGTCTGATGGAACGCAAGCCCCGACCTTTGAGCCAACCCGTGCTCACCACCTGGCAGTGGGTCCGCATCGCCTTCATCGGCATACTGATGGCGATCGCCACGCTCTACCTCGAGAACTACTACGAGTCGGTGGACCCAGTGGTGGCCGCGTCCATGGCGTTTCTGGTCTTCTCCCTCTTCAACATCGTGATCGGGGTGACTTCTCGAAGCGAGACCGAGAGCGCCTTCCGTGCCCAAAACTACACAGACCACCGTCAACTGAAGCTGCTCGGGCTGTCCTTCGTGCTCGTCCTCTTGGCCACGGAGCTAGGTTTCTTGCAGCGCATGCTGGGGCTTACGTCGCTGAGCGGCCGGCAGTGGCTGATCTGCATCCTCTTCGCCTTGGGCCTCATGATCGTAGACGAGTTGGTGAAGATCTTCTTGCGCCGGCGTAGGAAGCCCACGCCGAGTCCGGCGGCCGTCTCTGAGACGCCTTCGTAGGCCTATACCTTCGTAGGAGCGAGTGGGCCCCGAAGTGGCTCGGGGGACGGCATTCGCCGTCCCCCGAGCCACTGTTCGATTGCGGATCTCCGTGGCGCGCCGCCCGACCAGACGCGGCTGCTATTCGACTCAGCTACTCGACTATGACCGTGCCGGTCATTCCAGGATGGATGCTGCAGTGATAGGGATATGTGCCCGCCTGCGTGAACGTGAAACTGAAGGTCTGGCCTTTGTCGAACAAGTCGCTCTTGAACTCCCCGTTGTCGGCCACCACGTCGTGCTGAGGCGCGTCCTCGTTGACCCACATGACCGTGTCGCCCACCTTGATCGTCACAGTCTCGGGGTCATAGGAACGGTTGGTCATGATGACTTCGACTTCGCTGCCGCCGCTATTGGCCGGAGTCGTTGTGCTGGAACCGGAACTGGGGGCGGTGGTGGCCGTCGTGTCGCTCGAGCCGCCGTTCCCACAAGCCGCGACCAACACAGAAAGCGTGACTGTGATCACCGCTACGGCGGCCACCATCGCTGCCCTTCTAGAACCGGTGGATAGAAACAAGGCTCTCATCTCCGCTGACCTCCGATCGTGCTCCCCGAACAGGACGTCGGCCTCGGAAGGCCGGCCGGTGCGTCATACGGCCGGCTTGGGCTCCATGATGCTGAGGTAGTTGCCGTCGAGATCCTTGAACCAGGCTCCCTTGCCCTGAGAGTCTTCGACCACGCCGTTCACCGTCTTGAGCCCTGGGAGGTCGAAATCCTCGAAGACCACACCGTGATTCTTGAGATCGGCCATCTCTTTGGCGAGATCGCCCACCACGAACCCCACTTTGGTCGCCTCGCCCTGCGCCGCCTCGGTCTGGTAGACCAGTAGTCCGGTATCGTTGAGAGAGTAGATGACCTGCCCCTCGGCCTCATGGACTTCGCGCGGAATGAGTCCGAGCATCTTCTCGTAGAAGGTGCGCGCCCGCCCCAGGTCATGGACCGGGACGATCGCCATGACTTTCGCATCCTCTAACATGATCGCTCCTGTTCCGGGTGTGGATTCGCCTCCGATGTGCAGTGGGAGTGATGTACCCAGAGGCGACCAGCTTGAGTCATGAGAGGAGGCGCCCGGCCGGCTACGGGGTCGGAGCCGGTCGCTCGCTGTACGGCCTATCGTGCCCCGCCTACGCGAACGGCCCCAGAGGCTAGTCGTCTACCTTCCAGCAGTCCGACGGATTCTCCTCGCCGGCTTGGCTGTTGGCAGGGTGAGAGGCCAGCCAGGCCTGCGGATCGTCGATGACCTGTTGGACCGTCGACCGGACCAGCTCCAGGTCCAGGACGTTGTAACCGAGCTCGTTCCTCCCCGTGACGTAGTCGGGCGGCGTGAAACCAACGGCCACCATCTCGTCTGTGCTGGACCTTGGCCCGCACTTTGATCAGTTCCGCGAGACTGTCGATGGGGATGTCCGTCTTCAGGTTGTCCTTGATCGCCCCCGCGATATCCGGGAATCTGAGCGCGAGGTCGGTCACGCCGTTCTGGTAGAGCAGGGCGAGCACTACGCAGCGCTGCCGCTGCATGCGGTGATAGTCGTCACTCCCCGTGCGCGAGCGCGCGAACGCCAAGGCTTCCCACCCGTCCAGATGCCTGATGCCCGGCTGGATGTCGTAGACCCGAGCGTCCTCTCCTTTCGTGAACGACGCCATGCGCACCCAGATCCGCTCCCTCACGTTGAGCGTGACCCCGTCGAAGGCGTTGACCAGGTCGATGAATCCGTTGAGATCGACCACAGCGTAGTAGTCGATGGGGATGCCGAGGATATCGCTCACGGCGTCACGCATCACCTGGGCTCCCGCATCCCCTTCGTGTACGGCCAATTCGGGGTGATTCTGCGCGTCGAAGTAGAGGCTGCTGATAAGGTCGGTATATACGTCGGTGCCGAGGGCCTCGGCCGCGCGTCCGCTGAGAGCCACCGAGCCGGTGTTGCGCGGGATGCCGAAGATCGCCACCGCTCCGGTCTTGAGGTCGACCGTCGCGACCATGACGGTGTCGGCCCGGGCCCCGCTCCGCCCCCAGCCGGCATCGGTACCGAGAAGCAAGAAGGTCAGCCGATCGTCGTCCCCTTGGTCCAGCGGGGGCAGCGTGGTCGTGGTGGTCGAAGCTGGTCGTGGTGGTCGAGATGGTGGTAGAGGTCGCGCCGGTGGTCGACGTCGTCCGGGCGACCGCTGTCAGGGTGGTCGTGGAGGGCGGGGGCGCCGTCGTGGTGGTCGTTTCTTCGTCGGTCACGAAGACCGTGGTCAGCAGATCGTGCGAGAGGAACGTGTAGTACCCGACGACGCCGTGCGGTGCCACGGTCAGAAGAAGCACCGCCGCCAGTCCTATGCCGGCGAGTACCAGCCGTGATCTCGAGGGGGCGGCTTCTCGCGAAGACTCCCAGCCTCCTGCGAGATAGGCATCCACAGCGGCATACAGCCGGAACGCCAAGAGGACGACGTTCAGCGCGAGGAGCGCCAGCAACACCGTTGGCTGGATGACAAAGGCCACGACCTCGTCGATCCCCTGCAGCACGACGACGATGCCGACGATGACGAGGAACGCCACCACCGCCAGCATGATGTAGCCGCGCCTGCGCGCGCCGGCGGCTATCTGCCCGGTGCCGGGGACCAGCATGGAGCAGAAGGCATAGAGCAACCGGCGCAGGTAGTGACCACCACCGCGAGGATGCCGGTACTCGCTCCGGTTCAAGGGCTCACCTGTAGTTGCCACGACCTGTCCGAGTCTCGTGTCCCCGCGTTTCGCTTCGGATCTCCCCAGCCCCTTGGACGACTGAAGCGCACGCGTCCAGTCTAGAAGATTGCACGTTCACGTGGGACTACCTGCACCAAATGATGGCCCGAATACTGTCCACTGCCGGGAGCGCTCCGCCAAGGACCTCGCCAGACTCACGTTTTCGGGTCTGAGACGGGGGTAACGGACACCTCGTTCCTCGCGACGCCGCCGCACGCCCTCAGCCCGTTCGGGGCGGGTTTGCCCGTTTGGCGCAAAAGAAGTACCTTCGTGTCTGGAGAAAGACCGAGGTGACGTCCGCCGGCGACTCGCCGGCCAGGGGGCCCATCTGTGACGCTTGCTGCAGAATCTGACGTAGCCCGAGAGATCGAACGTCTGAGGACCACAGATCTCCGCTCTATCGAGACCGCCGTGGCGACGAAGCGGCGAACCTGGGCGAGGCAGAACCTGCCCGCCCGCGGTGCGCTCGGGGACATCTCACCCCGGCAAGCTTATGAGGTGCTCTTCTGCGACTACATGGGGCTGCCGCTGGCGGAATTGCCGGTGATCTCTGAGTCCGACCGCGAGATCACGTGGATGTCGAAGAACGAGTGCCCCACTCTCGAGGCCTGCCGGACGCTCGAGATGGATACCCGCTCCGTCTGTAGATCGGCCTACGAGAAGCCGGTCCAAGCCTTTCTCTCCGAGCTCGACCCGCGATTGAGGTTCGTACGAGACTACGAGGTCATCCGCCCGTACGCATCCCATTGCCTGGAGAGGATCGTGCGGCTCGACTTCGAGTGGTTCATGGAGCAGGCGCTGGAAGAAGCGTTCCTTTCCCAGGCCGAAGGGAACAAGGGATACGGCGCCGTTGTCGTCTTGGGAGAGAACGTGCTCGCGAAGACCCACGACACCGCGACCACAGAGGGCGATCCCAGCCTGCACGCGGAATTCAAGGCCATCAGACAAGCTGTGGCAGCAACGGGTTCTGCCGATCTGTGCGGAGCTGCGCTCTTCTCTACCTGCGAACCGTGCCCGATGTGCACCGGCCTCGCGGTGTGGGCCAACCTCACTACCATCGTCTTTGGCGCCTCGATCGCCGATACGGCCAGGCTGGGGAAAAGCAGGATCCTGGTCGGGGCCGCGGATATCGCCGCACGGTCCCCGGTCACGCTCGAGGTGATCGGTGGCGTACTCAAGAGCAGGTGTGAGGCTCTGTACCGGGAAGACAGGGAGCGGCAGCCGTGAACGATCGAATTCAAGGTAGAGCCCACGCGTGGGCTCGGACGTGAAGCGGCCCGATAGACCCCTCAGAGTCGGACAGAAAGGGCCCGCACTCTGGCCGGAGTCTCGGGCCCGGTCATCGGGACACCGTGCCCGGAAGCAACGACGAGCGGCTCCAGGCCGGCCAGGACAACAGCCGATTTCTTCGCCCAGCGCCGGCTCCAAGTGACGTACCAGGGCGGACCGGCGACTTCTTGCCTGCGCAGCACGAGGCCGCGCCATGAATTGAGGTCCACCGTCAGCAACGCGTCACCGGTTACAAGGACCCGGTCACGGGGCCGGAAGAAGGCAACGTGACCAGGCGTGTGACCGGGCGTGGGAACCATCTCCCAGTCCGGAAGCCCCGGGAGGGGAGCATGCGGATCGAGCACTTCGACCACCTCTTTAAGGCTCTGCTGGGCAAGCATCGACTCCGTCCGCCTGGGGCCGAGTAACCGCAGCCACGGCAGGACGATCCAGTGGTCGAGAGGGTTTGCGTACGTATGGAAGACCGGCACACCTCCCAGGACGAGCGGCATTTCGTCGGGGTGCACCCAGACCGGACGGTCCCACAGCCGGGCCAACTCCCGGGCCGCGCCCGCATGATCGGGGTGGTCATGCGTGAGCAGGATCGCAGCCGGCGGTGAATCTCCCCCGAAGAGGGACTCCGCGGCTTGCTGGATCGACCGGCCGCAGTCCGCGGAGGCGGCATCGATGAGCGTCCACGAGGTGCCCGACCGCACAAAGTACACGTTGGATCGGAGAAGCCCCCTCCCCACCTCCAGGTAGTGCACGCCCGAGGCGATCTCCCGGGGGGCGCTGGTGTCTGTGGTGTCGAGTTGCCGGGCCATGGCGCCTCCCTGAGATCGGCTCGAGCGAAGGATCGACCAGGTTCTCGCTCACTTCTTCCCGCTTCTCCCGTGATTCAGTCGCGGGATGCTCTGCTAGACTCCCCTGATGGACGATCGGCCCCCCGGCGACGAGGTAGCCCGGCAATCGATGCTGGATGCGCGAAGACGCGACCAGCGGAGGCGGAGACGGCGACGGACCCTTCTGGTAGCTGGGGCAGCCGTCGCGATCGTGGTGGTCTGCGCTCTTCTTTATCTGGGGCTGTTCTATCTTCTCGCCGACTCCCCATCTGAGCAGGCTGCCGCAGAGAGAGCGGCCGGATCGCCCTCGGTCTCTACCAGCGAAGCGGCGCATCCGGCGCTCGGAACGGACTCTGCTGCGGCGGCAGACCCAGCCGGGGTGGCAGCGGACTCAGCTGGGGCGGCCGAGGACTCCGACGGAACGCCGGGCGCCGCGGGCCCCACCGGCACCACCGCGAGCTCCACCGGCGCCACCGCGCGCCCTAGGCTCCTCGGCGCCACGACTTCGACGCTCCCCCGGACAACCACTTCGACAGTACCGCCTCCTCGGCCTGTCCTCGCCTTCGACACGGAACAGGCTATGGCCCACGTGCGGAAGTTGGCAGCTGAGATCGGCGCGAGAAGGGGCGGCACCGATGCCGAGACTGAGGCCGCTGTGTATGCCGCCGACTACTTGAGCGGGCTCGGCTACCAGGCCGTGATGACGGAGGTGCCCCTGCCGAACGGCCTCACCTCTCACAACGTTATCGCCATCAAGGAGGGCTCCTCCCCTCTGACGATCCTCGTCGGCGGACACTTAGATAGCAAGGAACCCTCTCCCGGAGGCAACGACAACGCTTCCGGCGCGGCCACGGTCCTCGAGCTGGCTCGTGACATGAAGGATGCCGACATCACCCCTACTGTGATCCTGGTCCTCTTCGGCCACGAGGAGATGATCGACGCCGATCCCGATCACCACCACTACGGCTCCCGGCACTACGTCGAGCAGATGACGGCCGCCGACCGGGAGAACCTCGTCGCCATGATCTCGCTCGACATGGTGGGCTACGGCGAAACATTCAACGTGCGGACGATGGGCCAGGGTCCTCCGAGGCTCCAGGATATGCTCCGGGACCATGCCAGGGCGACAGGAGTCGGCCTCACCTATCTCAAGGACCCGTCCTCCTACGGATACAGCGACCACGAACCGTTCGAACTGGCCGGCTACCCGGCGGTGTGGCTCGAATGGCGCGAGGACCCGCTCTACCACACCTCGGGCGACACCTACGAGCACTGCGACCCGGCCCGCCTCCAGGAGGCCGCCGCGCTCGTGCTGGGGTTTTTGGCCCGTCTAACGGAAAGCGATCTCGAGGACCTGCACGAGGCCAGGTACTGAGGCCCTGCCAGGGCACCGGCACCGGCCGCTCGCCGGGGGCGCGGCCACCGCCGGCAGCACCGACGACCGGCCGGAATACCGGCCCAGGGCCGTGGCCTTCTCTCCCCTCCGGTTGCACGCGCCTCTTCCGTGCCGTACCCTATCTGCCTCCACAATAAGAGCCGTGCGCAGAAGCGCGCGGAGGGGAGCGCCGTTGAAAGGCTACGTCCAGATAGACACAGAGCGCTGCAAAGGCTGCAACTTCTGCGTCGACTACTGTCCGAAGAAGAGCATCTCGCTTTCCGAAGAACTGAATCCTAAAGGATACTTCGTCGCCGCCTTCGACCCAGACGACGGGTGCACCGGCTGCGGCGTGTGCGCCATCATGTGTCCCGAGGTCGCCGTCGAGGTGGAGAGGGAATGAAGCGACTCATGAGCGGGAATGCCGCGCTCGGGGAAGCGGCGGTCCTTTCCGGATGCGACTGCTACTTCGGGTATCCCATCACCCCGCAGAACGAACTGACTGAGTACATGGCCAAGCGCATGGCCGAAGTGGGCGGTGTCTTCATCCAGTCGGAGAGCGAGATCGCGGCCATCAACATGGTCCTTGGAGCTGCCGCGGCGGGCGCCCGGGCCATGACCTCGTCGAGCGGTCCCGGCATCAGCCTCAAGCAGGAAGGCATCTCTTATCTCGCAGCCGACGAGCTTCCGGCCGTCATCGTCAACGTAGTGAGAGGCGGCCCGGGCATGGGGAACATCGCGCCGTCACAGTCGGACTACCTCCAGGCGACCCGTGGCGGCGGCCACGGCGACTACCGGACCATCGTCCTCGCCCCCGCCTCCGTGCAGGAACTGACAGAGGTGGTGCCTCTCGCTTTCGACCTCGCCGACAAATACCGCAACCCGGTGGTCATCCTGGGTGATGGCATGCTGGGGCAGATGATGGAACCTGTCGACTTCGACGAACTGAAGCGTCCCCCTGACTACAAGAAGGACTACGTCCTCAACGGAGCAAAGGACAGGCCAGCGCGGACGATCCACTCCCTCATCTTCGACACCAAGCTGCAGGAGGAGCACAACTGGAAGCTCTTCCGGAAGTTCCAACTCATCGAGGAGACCGAGGCCCGGTTCGAGACGTATCTCACCGACGACGCCGAGATGATCGTGGTCGCGTACGGCATGGGCGCGCGTATCGTCAAGGGCGCCATCAGGAGACTGCGTCAGGAGAACCTCAAGGTAGGCTTGATCAGGCCCGTCACACTCTGGCCCTTCCCCGCGAAGGCTCTGAAAGAGATGGCGAAGACGGTGAACGATTTCTTCGTCTTCGAGATGAGCTCCGGTCAGATGGTGGAGGACGTGAGACTTGCGCTCGAAGGCCAAGGAACCGTCCACTTCTATGGAAGGCCCGGGGGCGTCATCCCGATGCCCATCGAACTCGTCAGGATCATCTCCCGCCACTACTATCAGGCACAGTCTGCCCGCAAGACGGAGCAACAATGAAGACTATCTATGCACGACCCAAGCTTCTGAAGGAAGCGCACTTCCACTACTGTCCCGGCTGTGGGCACGGCATAATCAACCGCCTGCTGATGGAAGTGATCGAAGAGATGGGCCTTCAGGACAAGGCCATCTGCGTAGCCCCTGCCGGCTGCGGCATGCTTCTCTACAACTACTTCGAGATCGACGTCATCGAATCCGCCCACGGCCGGGGGTCCGCCGTCGCCACCGGCATCAAGCGAGTGCTACCGGACAGTCTGGTCTTCTCCTATCAGGGGGACGGCGACCTGGCCGCCATCGGCACCGCCGAAGGATTCCACGCCGCCAACAGGGGCGAGAACATCACCGTGATCTTCGTGAACAACGGCGTCTACGGTATGACAGGCGGGCAGATGGCGCCGACCACCCTCGTCGATCAGGTGACTACGACCACCCCCTGCGGGCGGGACTCCGTCGACGCCGGTCATCCCGTGAGGATCTGCGAGGTGTTCTCCATGCTCGACGGCACGTCCTATCTCGAACGCGTCGCCGTCAACAAGCCGGCGGCGGTCTTGAAGGCGAAGAAGGCGATCGCCAAGGCGTTCCAGCGGCAGGTAGACGGGCGAGGCTTCTCCCTGGTCGAGATACTGTCCCCCTGTCCGGTGAACTGGAAGATGGGCCCGCTCGAAGCCTGTGAGTGGATCGATGAGGTCATGACCAAGAAGTTCCCGCTGGGCGTCGTCAAAGAGGTGTCATGCTCCTAGCCACCATATTCTCGGGATTCGGAGGGCAGGGCGTCCTCTCCATGGGCTCCACTCTTGCTACCGCGGCCATGCTCGAAGGCAAGCACGTCACCTATCTGCCCACGTACGGCGTGGAAGTGCGGGGCGGCACCGCCAACTGCACCGTGGTCGTCTCGGACGAGGAGATCGCGTCGCCGGTGGCGTCGGAGCCGGAGTTCGTGGTGGCCATGAACCAGCCGTCCTTCGCCAGGTTTCAGAGTATCCTCCAGACGGGAGGGCTGCTCTGCGCCAACTCCTCCATCGTGAACATCGAGTCGGCCCGAAGCGACATAGAGATCCTCGCGATCCCTACCAGCGAGCTGGCGGAGAAGATCGGCACCATCAAGGTGGCCAACATGGTCATGCTCGGGGCTCTCGTCCGAGCGAGCAACATGATCTCGTACGACGCGATGCTGGAGAATCTAAGCGAGATACTGGGCGAAGGTAAGGCGAGACTGCTGGAGCTCAACCGTGAAGCCCTCGCGGTGGGATACGACTACGCTAAGGATTGCACCCATGGTCATTAGACAGCTGTCCGTGAGCCTCGACAACGTGCCGGGGAGCCTCTCCATCGTCAGCGAGATCCTCGGTCGGGAAGGCGTGAACATCCGAGCGATCTCGGTGGCCGACACCTCCGACATCAGCACTGTCCGTTTCGTGGTCGACGACCCCGAGAAGGCCAACAACATCCTCACAGGTAACGGCTACCACCCCAAAGAGACCGACGTGCTGGCGGTAGAGACGCCCGACCATCCGGGCGGCATGAACGCCATGCTGAAGCCACTGAAGGCCGCCGGCATCAACGTCCACTATCTCTACCCGCACCTGGGAAGGATCAACAACAACGCTATCGTCATCCTCGGTGTGGATAGGACGGAAGAGGCCCAGAAGGTGCTGGCGCAGAACTGGGTGAAGACAGTAGGGCGCGAGGTCTATAACGTCTGAGGTGTTCCGCACCGAGGCGGGCCGAGCCCGACCATTGGCACACACTGAGTGAAAAGCCCCGCCCTGGGCGGGGCTTTTCACGCTTTCTTCTCTGTGGCCGCCCTCGCGTCTCGGCGACGCCTTCAGCCACCGGCCCAGGTCACTTCAGAAGCGAGTCCTCAGGCCAGCCAGGCGTTGAAACGCAATCCCGAGTTCGGGTCGTATTCCTTCGCGAACGATTCCGGATATTTCTCCCGCCACTCCTGCATCTCCGCCAGGCTCAGCTTCTCCACCTCGACCAGGTAACCGCTCGTGGCCTGACCTGACGCATTCTTGGAGGTGGTACCGATGGGAGAGATGAGGTTGGGCGCGCCGCCCCGGTCGATCTCGCCCATCTTGATCCAGTCACAGCGCGCGCCGTGATCCATATAGGCCACCTGGGTACGGATGCGTTCGGTCACATACGCGCCCCCGAGCACGATGCCGCGCTCGTTGTAGACCTTGACGATGTCGCCTGATTTGATGCCCCGCTTCGCGGCCTCCAGCGGGTTCAGCCACACCGGCTCGTACATGTAGCCGTCGATGCCCCTCACCTTGCCGGTGGTCGCTTCGCGAGTCCAGGGGATATCGTCGCACTGCGCATGCAGCCGCCACCGCGGATGGTTCGAGCACATCAGCAGCGGGTATTTCTTGGCGCGGAGGCTGGAGAGCCGCTCGTCGTGCGTCTCGCCCCGCTCCACCCACTTGGGGATGGGCGGCCGCTCGAGGTCGCACGGGAAGGTGGTAGCAAGAGCCTCGGAGTAGATCTCGAGCAGCCCCGAGGGCGTCTGCAGCGGGTTCGCTTTGGGATCTTCGACGAACGCGTGCATGCCGGGCTTGTCCTTCTCCCAGTCGGGGGCGATAGGGACTACGTAGTAGCTCTTCTCGCGCAGTTCTTCCCAGCTGACCAGATCCTTGACCCCGGAGAGCTCGTAGGCGGTCTTGATCCACTCTTCGACCGTCTTGCCCTTGGTGAACTCGCCGAACAGTCCCATCGCCTTGGCTACCTCGCAGACCGCCTCGTAGTCGCTCTTCGACTCGCCGACGGGCTCCAGGCTCTTATCCTCGAGAAAGACGCTGAAGTACTGGGCGTCACGGTCGATGCCGAAGTCCTGCTCCTCGAGCTTGGTGTTCACCGGCAGGATGATGTCGGCAAACAGGGTGTCGTTCTCCAGCCAGGGATGCTGGACCACGACGCACTCGATCGACGGGTGCTGCAGGCCCTCGGCCACCTTATTGCCGAAGCCCCAGCAGGTGGTGCGGCAGGGCGTGTCGCTCCAGATCATGTGGATCTTACTGCCGCCCTCTTCCTTGGGGATGGGGTAGGTGTACTGCTTGAGCTGATCGGAGGTCGGACAGATCTGAGCCCCGCTGCCCCAGAACGTGAACGGCTCGTCGGAGAAGATGGCCTTCTCGATGAGGGTCTTCGGCAGCACCTGGGGCGGCGGCGGCCAGAAGTAGCCGTACATGGAGCCCTGACGGGCTTCGGTGGCTTCGGTGGGCATGACCACCGAGCGGGGGAATCCCTTCCACCAGTTCTCCTGGTGCACGCCGGGTTTGCCCAACCCCTGCATGGCCAGCAGCACCACTTCGAGCCGGGCCGGCTCGCTCGAATACGGTCCGCGGATCATGGAGCCGCCGAACGAGTGCATGATCGAGGTGACCCTCGTGGCGAACTCGCGGGCCAGGGCCTTGATGGTATAGCTGGGGACGCCGCACTTCTCCGCCGCCCACTTAGGCGTCTTGGCGACGCCGTCTTCCTTGCCGAGGACGTAGTCGGCGAACTTGTCGAAGCCTACGCTATACCGTTCGATGTAGTCCTTGTCGTACGTGCCTTCGGTGAGCCACACGTACACGATCGCTAGTTGCAGCGCGGCATCGGTGTTCGGCAGGATGGGGATCCACTTGTCGGCATGCACCGCCGCCCCATAGTTCACGTCGGGGCAGATGTAGACCTGCTTGATGCCGAGCTCCTCGAAGAAATACATGAGCCGGCTCGGCAGCCCCGCGATGTAGAACCACGGCGTGGTCTCGGGGTCGCAGCCCCAGAACAGCAGCTGCTCGCAATGCTCGGCCATATCCTTGACGATGTTCGTCTTGGGCTCCATGAGACCCACGGTCGAGTCCATCCCCCAGACGTGCTTTGCCCCCCAGTACCAGCCCTCCCAGCTGTCCGGCGTGCGGAACTGGTAGGTGCTGCCGCCGGTGAGCTTGAGGAACTCGAACTGGATGCCGTGGGCGGCATGCACGATCTTGGATTCGGCGTGCCCGTCGCCCTGGGAGAGGATGGCGTAGGGACCGTACTTCTTCTTGACGCGCGTGATCTCGCTCGCGATGAGCTTGGCCGCCTCTTCCCAAGAGATCCGCTCGAACTTGCTCAGACCGCGGTTCTGGGGGTTACGCTCGCCGTTCGGATCCCAGTCGACCCGCTTGAGCGGGTACTTGATGCGGTTCGGCGAGTAGACCCGCTTCTTGTAGGCGAGGCTGAACGGCGCCAGGGCGATCTTGTAGCCCGGGTCGAACTCGACGCCCTTGACCACCATCTTCCAGGCGTTGAAATCCTTGGGATCGTATTTCTCATCGAGGTGCAGCGGCCGTATGCGGACGACCTTGCCGTTCATGGAATCGACGGCCGCGGGCATCGCCCCATGGCCACCCAGGGCCATCCCCTTGATGGTCGTCTTGTCTTTTGTCTTAAGAGGCTTCGTGGGCTTTGCCATCACAGCTCCTTTGAGGCGGGCAGGGCGATGTCACCCAGGTTGACGTCCGCCGCAGTGCTGATCGCCTCGATCACTTCGCTCACCTGGTCCGCCTCGAGCTTCAGCAAGAACGACCGGTCGTCCTTGAGGCCCTTGAACCAGAAGTCGCCGTAGCCGTCGGTCTCGGTGGTGAAGGTCTCACCGCTGGCCGTGTCCGTGAGCGTGCAGCGAGCCCCGATGAGGACCTCGTCCGCCACCGGATCGAACAAGGTACCGCCTATGAACCTCTTGGGCAGGTTGAGGTAGTAGACCCTGGTCTTGAGTCCGAGGTCGGGACGGTACGCTTCCGCCTTGGCGATCCACTGGGCGAGCTCCTCCTCCTCGCCAAAACGCAGGGCGTCCGTGGGGCACGCGTCGACGCAGCGAGGCGCCTGCCAGCCGTCATCGAGCAAATGAGCGCACCCGGTGCACTTCTGAGCGATATTGAGGCCCACGTTGAAGAAGAGGACGCCGTAAGGGCAGCTCTCCTCGCACAGCCTGCAGCCGGTGCAGACCTCGGGATCGATGATGACCAGTCCGTCGTCGCGCTGGTAGATGGCGTCTTTCACCGGGCAGGCCCGCAGGCAGGGAGCGTCATCGCAGTGCATGCAGATCGCCGGTAGATAGGAGACCTTGACCCTCGGTACGCTTCCTCTCACTGTCTCCCTTATGCCGATCCAGAACTGCCCGGTCTCCGGCTGGGGCTTGGCATAGGGCGTCCAGTCGTTGGCGACGTGCTCGTCCTTGCAGGCTATCTGGCAGCAGTAACAGCCAACGCATCGTGAAAGGTCGATCACAAAGGCCTTCATACCATCTTCTCCTCCTGTGGATACCGACTCCAGGTCTTCAGCCGAGCGCGCCCGCTCCGCTTTGCCAAGCCCGTGGGGGCTTCGCCTTTCGGGCGAAGCCCCCACCACGAAACCTGCATGCCAAGGGCCGCGAAGGCCTCACCGCATGTCTTCGAAGACCACGTCCTCGTAGGTCTCGATCGGCACCCAGGCCATCCTGTCTCCGACCATCTTGGTCTCGAGGATGGACAGGTTGCCCTTGCCGACCCAGGCGTCTCCGTATTCGACGAAGCTCAAGGGGCCGAAGGGAGTGTCGAGAGATATGCCCGCGTAAGCCTCCTTGAGTGCCTCAGGTGAGGTGTCGCCGTCGGTCTTCTTGACCGCCTCGACGAACAGGTTCACCGCGATCCACCCGGCGGCGCTCTGGGCCTGGGGATACTCTCCGTTCCACTGCGCCCGGTAATCCTCGACGAACTTCTTGTTCACCGAGTTGTCCAGCTCCGGGGAGTAGTAATCGACACCGACCTGACCGAGCGCGATGTCACCGAGTTCAGCCATCTGAGCTTCGGTGAGGTTCAGGCACATCGGGCTGATCAGGGGAGCGCCGATGCTGTACTGATGATATTGCTGGATGAACAGAGTCAGTCCCGGTCCGAAGACCCAGTAGAGCACGCCGTCAGCCTTGGGCAGAGTCGTGAGGTACGGGCTGAAATCCATCGTGTCCATGGGGACGTATTCACAGGCCGAGATCGTCCCGCCGGCTTCTTCGAACCCCTTCTGAAAACCTGCCTGTATCTCGTGAGCAGCAGTATCCTCGAAGTAGATGGCGCTCACGGTCTTGTAGCCGAGCTTCTCCCCCACGTATTTGCCGAAGTAGTAGCCGGTGCAGCTCAGGATACCCATGGGGATGAAGGAGAGCTTGTTGGCCGTCTTCAGGTTCTCGCTGGACCAGCCTAGCAGTGCGATCTCTGGTATCCCACCGGACTTGGCCAGGTAGTCGGTGACCGCGGCGGCAGAAGGCGCGAAAATGGGGCCGATGTGCGTCTGGATCCCGTCGCTCTCCACAAGCTTCCGCGCTTTGTCGACGGCCACGACCGGGTCGCCTCCATTATCCGCCTTCAGGTACTCGATCGGCCGCCCCAGCACCTCGGAATTCAGCTGTTTCAGCGCGGTCTGGATGCCGTGATCGGCCAGGGCCGCGTCCACCGACATGACGCCGGTGAAATCCTCGTTGTAGGCGATCTTGAACGGCTCCCCCGTCGCCGTCCCAGTATCGTCCGAGCCGCAGCTCGCGAAGACCAATCCGGAGGCTGCTAAAACAAGCGCTACGACCATGACAAGTAGTCTCTTTCTGAACATGGCTTCCCCCTAACGCTCCTGAACCGTTTGGACAGACCTGCTGACGAGTAGTACAGGTAGCTGCGCAGCGCAAGTTGTCTCGGGCCGCACCTCCTTGTCTCGGGGTCCGCTCGCTATCGTGGTACATACAGGACGCTCTTCGGCATCGTCTCCATGAGTCGGGCCAATTCGCTCACCTCACCATAGCTCATACAGGCCGACATGCAGTGCTTGACACAGGCCGGTTTCTCCCCGGCGGCAGTGCGGCGGGCGCAGAGGTCGCAGAGGTCGGTGGGGAAGGGGAGGAAGTCTACCTGCACCTTGTCCACCGTCTCCCGGGTCAAGTCTTTCACCATGATGCCCCAGCGCCCGGCAGGGTAGCCGTGCTCCTGCTTACAGGCCACCTCGCAGGTGTGACAGCCGGTGCAGTAGTCGTAGTTGATGAGGAGTCCCTTCTTAGCCATGGTCACTCCTCTCCTTCTTTCATCTTCCTCACAGCCACGAGCGGGGTCTTATACGGGCCGCCCCCGTAGCCGGAGGCGTCCCCAGGACCAGTCTCGACCAGGAGGTTGCAGTTGATGTCCCAGATGCCGTAGAGGTTGGGCTCTCTGCCTTCGGTCTCCGGGAGCCACCAGCCGTGGGGCACGCTCACCACTCTGGGGTGGACGATGGGGGTGACCTTGGCTTTGCGCTTGATCCGGCCCCGGTCGTTTTCGATCCTTACCCATTCGCCATCGTCGATGCCCAGTTCCGCCGCGGTCTTGGGGTGGATCTCCACGATGGGGTCGGGGTCGCATTCCCTGAGCCAGGGGATGTTGCGGTGCTCGGAATGGAAGAACACCGGGGAGCGCCGGCCGGTGACCATCACCAGCGGGTACTTCTTAGCAAGCTCAGGAGTGCGTACCTCGCTCTCCGGGGCTTCTGTATAGAAGGGGAGCGGATCCATACCAAGTCGGCAAAGCTGGTGGAGTAGAGCTCCAGCTTGCCCGTGGGGGTGCGGAAGCCCGGCTGCTTATCCGCGCGCAGCAGCCCCTTTTCGTAGCGACGGTACGGCCGGCTGGGGGTGTCTTTATCGGGGAACTTCCAGTGGCCGTCCTTCAGCTCGTCGAAGGTGTACCCGGAGGGCTTGAGGCGGTCGTCGATGAGGTCTTTCACCGTATCGAAGCGCCGACGGAGCTCGGGATTGAAGCGCTTGGCGAGCTCTAGGTTGATCTCCCAGTCCGATCGGCACTCCTCCACCTGGACAGCCGGCATCATCACCTGGAGCGGGCTCCACCAGGACCTGAGGCTCTCCTTCTCGGCTATGGAGGCCGCCGGCAGGATGAGGTCGGCCACGGCCATGGTGGTGGGGTTGGGGAAGAGGTCGACCACCACGTTGAATTCCATGGCCTTGAGGGCCTCATAGTGCATCTTGGTGTCGGCCGCTTGGCCGCCCAGCATGTTGGTGGTCTGGATCCAGCAGGCCTTGATGGGATAGGGATCCCCGGTGAGCATCTGCTCGACGGCTCGGTCCGGCTGACCCCAGCCCCGGAAGTTCTTAAGCAGAGCGAACTCCTGGGCCCCGATCCGTTTCTCGTTCATGCGCTTCACGAACTCTTCACCGTAGAGCGAGTACAGCTCTTGCGTGGAGAAGGGATAGGTGGTCACATCGAAGGCCGGTTTGGCGATGACGTTGCCGCCGGGCACGTCCAAGTTGCCCGTGATCGACCACAGGTGGGCGATCGACTGGGCGATGGTGGTACCGGAGGGACCCATGTCGATGGGCACCCCCCACTGGATGGCGGCCGGTTTGGCTTTGGCGTAGGCGCGGGCGGCGGCGGCGATGAGGACCTACGCGAAGCATTGGGCCAGAAGGAGCTGACACTCGTCGAGGACCTGGTCGAGATCGTCAAGGAGGGCCAGTCTCAAGGAACGATCCGCCGGGACATGGACCCCTATCAGGTCGCCTGGATGATCGTGAGCCGCGCCTGGACGGAGGACATAGCCTACCTCATGGGTATCGTGGACCATTGGAGCCCGAGGCGGTCGAAGTGGATGCTCGAGCACATACTTGACCTGATAGCGGTCCCGCAGGCCCCTCGGCCCCCTACAGGCCCAGGCTCCGCGCGATCACGAGTCTGATTATCTCGGACGTGCCCTCACCGATCTCCAGCAGCTTGGCATCCCGCAGATAGCGCTCCACGGGGAACTCCTTCATGTACCCGTACCCGCCGTGGATCTGGATGGCCTCCAGCGCCGCTTTGGTCGCGATCTCGGAGCCGAAAAGCTTGGCGTAGTTGGCCTCGCGGGAATAGGACTGGCCGGTGTCCTTCAGCCACGCCGCCTTCAGATACATGAGCCTCGCGAGCTCCACGTTCATGGCGATGTCGGCCAGCTTGAACTGGATGGCCTGGAAGCTGCCGATGGGCCGGCCGAACTGGAACCGCTCCTTGGCGTACTTGAGCGAGGCGTCGAGACAGGCCTGAGCTATCCCCACCCCCATCGCGCCGATGGCGATGCGGCCGCCGTCGAGCACCACCAGGAACTGCTTGAAGCCCTCTCCCCGCGCGCCCAGAAGGTTCTTCTCGGGCACCCGCACGTTGTCGAAGGACAGCTCCGTGGTATTGGAGCCGTGGAGGCCCATCTTCTCGTAGGACGATCGTATGGTGAACCCCGGCGTCCCGGTGGGCACGATGATGTCGCTGATGCCGCGCGTGCCCTTGCCTTTGTCGGTCACAGCGGTGATGGTGACGAACTTGGCGTAGCTCGCGTTGGTGATGTAGCACTTGGAGCCGTTGATGACCCACTCACCGTCCTCCAGCACGGCGGCGGTCTTGGTGCCACCGGCATCGGAGCCGGCCTCCGGCTCGGTGAGCCCGAACGAGCCCATGCTCTCCCCGCTGCACAGCTGAGGAAGATACTCGTCGCTTCTGCTCCTCGGTCCCAAAGAGGTAGATGGGCATGCAGCCCAGCGAGATGTGCGCCTCGTAGGTCAGGCCCGTCGACCCGCAGGCCCGGGTGATCTCCTCGAGCGCCAGGCAGTAACTGGTGTAGTCCGCCCCCGACCCCCCGTATTCCTCCGCTATCGGCAGGCCCATCAGCCCAAGCTCGGCCATATGCTTGAGGATCTCCACCGGGAAGGCGCCGGTCCGGTCGATCTCCGCCGCCTGGGGTACGATCTCGCGCTGGGCGAAGTCTCTGACCGTGTCACGTATCAGCTGTTGATCTTCTGTTAGGTCGAAGTCCACGTTCTCCCGCTTTCGCTCTGGCCTGGATCTCTACTGCTGTCGATCTACATGCCGACTCACCGACCGCCTTGTGCAGCCGCGGGGGTGCCACCGTGCCACCGCCGAGCGCAGATCGTCCCCGAAATTGCCGCCGGCGAAGTAGAATACCCTGCGCACAACGATACGACACGGTAGGAAGACCCGAATGATCCAGATCCGATGGCACGGTAGAGGAGGACAGGGAGCCATAACGGCGGCGAAGATCTTCGCCACGGCGGCTTTCAAGTCGGGATACACCGGGGTGGTCATGGCCCCGACCTTCGGCACCGAACGGCGCGGCGCTCCCGTCTATACCTCCCTCAAGATAGCCAGGGAGAAGATCTACGACATCTCCCCGATCGAGACCCCGGATATCGTGGTCGTCCTCGACCATCTTCTGCTGACCGAGGCGGACGTGACCGGCGGGCTCAAAGACGGTGGGCTCATCGTCCTCAACACCCCCAAACCCCCGACCGCCTATGACTTCGACGGCCGGCGGTTGGCCGTGGCCGACGTCACCGCTCTGTCCGTGGAGGCGGGGCTGCGGCAGGGGATGGTGAACTCCGGTATCATCGGGGCCCTGTGCCGGGCGGTCGACCTCGTGCCGTTCGATCTCGTGCTCGAGGAGATCGAGGCGGAATTCGCCACGAGGAAACCCCAGGCCAACGCGCAGGCAGCCAGGCTCGCCTACGAGAAGACCATCGTGGGAGACGCGTGATGGGGACCAGGGGATATCGCTACAAGACGTCTCACAGCCTGTCCGGCCCCGGTGACGGCGGCAGGACCGGCTCCTGGCGCGTCCAGCGGCCGGTCCTCAATACCGACCTTTGCACCCCGGCCAAGCGCGGCGCGGAGGCTTGCTTCATCTGCTGGCTCTACTGCCCCGACTGCGTGATCTCGCGCACCATCCCCCCCACCATCGACTACGAGTACTGCAAAGGCTGCGCGATCTGCGCCGAAGAGTGCCCCACCAAGGCCATCACCATGGTGGACGAGGCCGAGCGGGTAGAGGGCGACGACGTGCCGGAGGCCTGCTCCTACGACGGACCGCGGCCATGCACATAATAGAGAACGGCAACGTAGCGGCGGCCTTAGGGGTCAAGCTGGCCGGTGCCCAGGTGATCGCCGCTTATCCCATCACCCCACAGACCCCCCTTACCGAGAAGCTTTCCGAGTTCATCGAGGCCGGCGAGATGCGGGCCCAGTACATCCCGGTCGAGAGCGAGCACTCCGCCCTGGCGGCCTGCATCGCCGCGAGCTCCACCGGCGCCCGGGCCTTCACCGCCACGAGCGCGAACGGGCTCTTGTATATGCACGAGCAGATCCACTGGGCCGCGGGCGCCCGCCTGCCCCTCGTCATGTGCGTGGTCAACCGTGCGGTGGGTGCTCCCTGGTGCATCTGGAACGACCATCAGGACTCCATCTCCCAGCGCGACACGGGCTGGATCCAGATCTACTCCTGCGACCACCAGCAGATCATCGACGACGTGCTCAAGGCCTTCTACCTGGCCGAGACCACCAGCATCCCGGTCATGGTCTGCTACGACGGCTACCTGCTGTCGCATACCTACATGCCCTTCGAGGTGCCGGACGAGAAGGACGTCGCGCGCTTCTTGAAACCCTTCAAGCCGGCCTATGCTCTGGACCCGCGGGATCCGGCGAACCTCAACACCGTCACGTTGCCCGACACACGCGTGGACGTCACCGGCGAGCTGGCCCACGGCTACATGGAGATCCGCTATCTCCTCCAAGAGGATATGAGGAACGCCCTGGCAGTCGCTGAGCAGACCGACGACGCGTTCAAGGAGATCTTTGGGCGGGGCGGAGACGCCCTTCTGGAGCCCTATCGCTGCGACGATGCCGAGTACATCGTCGTCGGCATGGGCTCGCTGACCTACCAGTTGCGGGACGTGGTGGATACCCTGCGGGAGGAAGGCCTCAAGACGGGCGTGCTCGGGGTCAGGCTCTACCGGCCTTTCCCCGATGAGGCCCTGGCCAAGGCGCTGCGGCAGGCCCGGGGGGTGTTCGTCATCGAGAAGGCGCTTTCGTACGGCTACGAGGGTGCCCTCTGCTCGGACCTCAAGGCGGCCCTGTACGAACGCCTCCAGAGTGAAGGCCGGGGCGACGGTGGCGGGGCTCCCTTCGTGAGGGGCCTGATCGCCGGCATCGGCGGCCGCGACATCAGGACCGCCGACCTTACCGACACCCTGCGCGCCGGCATCGCCGGCACGCTCGAAGAGGGTCCCGGTTGGATCGGGATCAAGCTCTAGGAGCGCCTGCCATGACCAAGACCACGATCCTCACGCTTCCTACCGAAGAACTGGTCTACCCGGGTAACCGGGCCTGCACGGGCTGCGGCCTCAGCATCGCGTACCGCATCGGGCTGAAAGCCCTGGGACCGGATACCATCCTGGTCGTGCCCCCCAGCTGCCTGACCGTGCTGCAGGGGCTCTTCCCCGTCGCATCCACCAAGCTGCCGTGCCTGAACGTGACCTTCGCCTCCACCGCGGCGGCGGCCACCGGCGTGCTGGAGGCGCTCAAGGCCCAGGGCAGAGAGCACATCAAGGTGGTCGGCTGGGCCGGTGACGGCGGCACCAGCGACATCGGCATCCAGGCGCTCTCCGGAGCGGCCGAGCGAGGCGATGACTTCCTCTTCCTCTGTTACGACAACGAAGGCTACATGAACACGGGGGTGCAACGATCGGGCACGACGCCACAGGGGGCCTTGACCGCCAACACACCCATCAAAGGGAAGCTGCAGCACAAGAAGGACGTGCCGGCCATCATGGCCGCGCACGGGATCGACTACGTGGCCACGGCTTCAGCGGCCTATCCGCTGGACCTCTACGACAAGATCAAAAAGGCGGTCTCTCTTCAGGGCACCAAGTACATCCATATCCACACGCCCTGCCCCCCGGGCTGGGGCTTCGACCCGCGCTACTCCATCAAGATCGGCCGGCTGGCAGTGGAGACGGGATACTTCGACCTCTACGAGGTCGAGCACGGCGTGTTCAGGCTGACCGGCGCCTCGGAGAAGCTCCTCGAGAAGCGGCGGTTCCTCCCGGTGGCGGACTACCTGCAGACCCAGTCGCGGTTCAAGCTCCTCGGCGAAGAGCAGATCGCCGACTTCCAGGCGCGGGTCGACGCCAAGTGGAGCACGTACTACCAGGCGGTCGAGTAGCCGGTTGACCGGCGGACCGCCGGCCCTAGGCAGAGTCCGGCGGTGGGAGCTACCTTTGGCGGCCCGTCGCCGGGAAGCTTGCTAGTCCCGAGTCGCCTGCTTCTGGCGAGGCATCAGGAGCTCAGCCGTACCGGTGATGACGACGGTCCCATCCTGATTGGTCCATACGGAGCTGATGATGACTCGGCGCCTGTCTTCCAGCTTCTCGGTGACTTCTGATACCACGGTGATGGTATCGCCGATCCTTACCGGGGCCTGGAAAGACACCTCCTGGGATACGTGGACGGCTCCCTCACCCAGTATGGCCGTGAAGGTCCGCGTGACCATGGAAGCCACGAGCAGCCCGTGGGCGATCCGTCCCTGCCAACGAGACTGTCGGGCGAACTCCTCATCGACGTGAATGGGATTGAAATCACCAGTGATGCCACAAAAAGCGAAGACGTCGGCTTCCCCGACCGTCTTACTGAAGGTGCTTCGATCACCTGTCCTGATATCTTCGTAGTCCCGTCTGCTAGACAACACGCGCCCTCCTCGAGACCGATGGAACCCTGGCTATGTGATTCACGCCAGCGCCTGCAGTAGGTGCTCGTGATCCAGGTTGCCCCCTGACATGATGAGGGCCACCTTCTTGCCGGCCAAGCGGTCTTTGATCTGGAGCGCGGCCGCGATGGACGCGGCCCCGGCTCCTTCGGCCATGTTGTGGGTGACCTGCAGGGCCAGCCGGATGCCTTCCAGGATCTCTTCTTCGCTCAGGAGCACCACGTCGCTGATGTGGTCCTTCATGATCAAGTAGGGGAGCTGGAAGACGCTCCTCGCCGCCAGGCCGTCGGCTACGGTGTCGGCCCCCTCGATGATGCACCACTCGCCCTTCTTCCAGGATGTATAGAAGGCCGCCGCCCGCTCGGCCTGCACCCCGATGACCTCCACCCGCGGGTTGATGGCCTGAGCCACTTTGACCAGTGACGCGCACCCCGCACCGCCGCCGATGGGACAGACGATGACATCGACATCCGGCAGGTCCTCGAAGATCTCCAGTCCCATGGTGCCAAGACCGTTGAGGATCTCGGGCTCGTTGCCCTGCTCGACGTAGTAGTAGCCGGCGGCGTCGACCAACTCGTCGCAATAGGACTGGGCGTCGTAGAAGTCGTACCCGTGGACGATCAAGTCGGCCCCGAAGCTCTCGATGATGCGGTTGGTCTCGGGGTTGTTGTGCTCCGGGACCACCACCGTGCAGGGCACGTTGAACCACCGGCCGGCCCATGACATGGCGAGGCCGTGGTTACCGCGCGTGGAGACGAGCACTCCGGTCTCGAGCTCTTCCTTGGACATGTGGTGGAAGAAGTTGAGTGCCCCGCGGATCTTGAAAGAACCTGTGGGGTTGTGATTCTCGTGCTTGACGAAGACCTCGCAGCCGACCAGGCGGGAGAGTTCCGAGTAGTAGGTCAGATTCGTGCGGTTGAGGTAGCGGTCGATGACCGCCCTCGCCTTGATGACACCTAGCAGATTCACTCGATCGCTGAGCGCCTCATAATGTCTCAACATTGACCCTCCAGCTTAGTGTGAGTCTTCCCGCCAGACGACCCGTCACCCCCACCTTCTATCGGCGTGGTCTCTCTTCACCGTCTAGAAGTAGTAGCCCTCTGGGAGCGACTCGGCTTTCGTGCCGGCCGGCACCCAGGAGAGATCCAAGATGGTGTAGGTCGGGTTGAACAGCTTGAAGACCGGCAGGACCCGCAACCCGATCCGAGGCTCGCCCATCAAGAGGTAGCTGAAGAGGATGGTGGACACGTTCTCGAATTCGATGTTGATGAAGCGAATAGGCTTGTCGAGCATGTTGAACGCGCCCGATCTGGCGCACACCATGAAGGTGTGGATGGTGGCGGTTTTCTTGGCCAGGTCGGTCATGTCGATGACCGTGTTCTTCGAGAGGCAGTCCGGGCAATAGATCCTGAACGGCTGAAACACCGAACCGTTCGCTTCGCAGCCCGGGTTCTCGCACTTGGTGGCGAGCAGCCTGCCCTTCGAAAGCGATTCGAAGAACACCGCCTCGCCGCCGTAGGTATGGACGTAGGTCATGTCCCTGGGCTTGGTGACACCCACGAGCTTCCAGCCCTCATCCGCATCCCTGATCGGCATATGCTGCTCGAGGCGATGGAAGTCGCCCCTGAATTTGTAGCGATCGTCCTTTACCTGGACCTGTCCGTATGAGCTCATCGTCGACCCCTCTCAGGCGTCTTGTTTCAGAAGATGGTCGGGGTCCATGAGGATGGTCGCCGTCACGTGCGACCCCACGCCCGCGTGACTGACCGAAAGGGCACGCTTGGCTCCTTTTACCTGCAGGTCGGTCCAGTCTGCCGGCTTTTCCCTGCCGAATTCCTTCCACCGCTTCTCGTCGCCGTGCACTTCGGCCCACCGGCCCCAGAGATGCGTCGCTATCTCGAAGACCTGCATGATCCCGCTGGCGCCGACCGCGTGCATACAGCCGATCAACCCGCCGGAGAGATTCGAGGGCAGCTTGCCCGGTTTTCCCGTGTGCGGATTGATGTGGTAGCAATCGCCAGACTCGACGTAGTCGCGCCCGTGCCCGTACGGCCTGAGTCCGATGTCCTCGTAGGTCTGCACGTCGCTGATGGTGAAAGCGTCGTGCAGTTCGATGACGTCGAAATCCTCCGTCGGATCGACGACGCCCGTCATCCGGTAGCCATAGTAGGCCGCCATCCTAGCGGCCAAGAAACCGGTGAAACCCGGGTAGCGGTCGCAGCCGGGGAATTCCTTGCTCAGGTTCTTGTACTGGTCGGCCGTCTCGTTGGGGAGCAGGGGGATATCCATGTTCCTTCTGTCCGCAGGCCGCAAGGTGTGCGAGCCGGCGGTCACCCAGATCCTGAGCGGCTTGTTCTTGCTGTTCTTTGTCAGCTCCATCGCCGTGTCCTCGTCGCAGAGGACCGCGCAGGCGGCCCCCACGCTCATGAGGCAGGCATCGAGAGCCCTCAGCGGATCGGCCACCATGGGCGACACCAGAACGTCGTCGACCGTGATCTTCATGGCACCGTGAGCGAACGGGTTGAACCGCGCGTACCCATGATGCTTGACGGAGATCTCGGCTAGAGTGCGGCGGAACGAAGCCTCCGCCTTGCCGAACACCTGCCAGTATTTCTGGGCCATGACCGCGTAGTAGCCGGTGTATATCTGGCCCATGGGAGATTCCCAGTCCCTGTCGGCCGCGCATGCGATCAGGAAGTTGCCCTCATCGGTGGGCACTTCGTCCATCCGCTCCCACCCCATGGCGAGAACGCAATCCGAATAGCCGGAAGCTACCGCCTTCGCGGCTTCCCAGAGAGTCGAGCCGCCCGTCGCGCCACCCGACTTTATGCCGACATTGCCAAGGGGATCCAACCCGAGACGGTCGTGGATGACCGCTTCACCGAGCAACTGGTCGCCGAAGTGGTCGGCAAAATGCCCGTAGTAGCAGGAATGTATGTAGCGCTTGAGCTTCTGCCGGAGTGAGGTCTAGCAACTCCGCCGCCATGGTGAAGGCATCGATGCACAACTCCTCGGTCCTCTTGTGCGGGATCGCCCTGGCGTACATCGACTGGCCGGCGGTCACCAGATACACGGGCCGCAGGAACCTCGGCGTCTTGAGTTGTTGCTCGCTGAACTTGATCATCTGTCCCCTCTATTGCCTGATAGTGAGTGAACGAACCGAACCGATCCTTTGGTCGATTTCCTATGATAGTGCGAGAGCCGCCCCATGTGTTAACGGCGCAGCCTCAAGAAGACCAGCCCTATACAGCTCAGGGCGGCTATCGCGGCCAGCATCAGATAGCCCGCCACGTATCCGGACTGCTCTCCCAGGACATCGAGCAGGAGTCCGAACAGCCACGGGGCCACAAGGGCGCCTATGAAGCCGAAGACCTCGAGGAGACCCGTGGCCGCTCCCACCTCCGGCGGCGTCTTCACCACTTCGGCGATACCGGCGAAGAGCGGCGAGAAGTAGGCCATGGTGAGGAATCCGGCGATCGTCACGAATATGAAGACCACCCACAGCGACGGGAGGAATGGGACCAGGGCGATGCAGGCGGTCATGAGAAGCATGCAGGTCACGATGACCGCCTTCTTGCCCCACCGGCCCATGGCCACCGCCCCGAGCGGATTACCGACCAGTTGTGCCACGCCCAATCCCGCCGTGAGGTATGCGGCCACACTCACGCTCGCTCCGAACTCGGCCTTCATGAACTCCGGGGTCCAGACGAGCGCGCCCACACCCACGGCCAAACCGGCCAGGTTGAAGAGACAGAGCAGGAGGACCTGATGGTTGGCCACGGTCGTCCCCAGGGCGCGGACCAGGTCTCGCGGTCCGACGGCATCCGAACAATGGGCGGGCTTCCGGTGCACCGGGCCCTGAGCCAGGGCGAGAGCGCCGAACACGGCGATCAGGACCGCCGCGGCCACGAACACCGCCCGGTACCCGCCGGCTGCCGCGATGCTGGGCAGTATGAGAAGCGCCAGCACTACGCCCAGACCGTGGCCCGTGCCGAACACCCCCCAGGCTCGGCCTCGCAAGCGGGGCGAGATGGCGTCGGGGATGATCGTTCCCACAGTGGGCACTATCACCCCAAGACCCGCCCCTTGCACGAGGCGCCCGGCGAGAAAGCCACCGTACGAGTTGGCGAAGGCCAGAAGCAAGGAACCGGCGATGCCGATGGCGAGGCCGACGGCCAGGGTCCTACCCCCCCAGCGGGCGCTGGCCAACCCCCAGGGTATGGCGACCACCCCGAGGGCGAGCATGAAGACCGAAGTCAGGAGACCGATCTGCGAATCGGAATAGCCGAAGTCGGCTCTCAGTTGATCGGCCACCACCGGTATGAGCGACAGCGCCAACCCCGTAAGGGCGAGGAGCAGCATGAGGGTAACGGCCAGCATGTCCGTACGGCCTCGAGTGTCGACGGGGCAGGTGCTGGCTTGAGAGTCGGTCACGTCTCAGATACCGACTGTCACAGACCCGCTTGATCGGGCTGGGACCGGTTTCCGCCTATCAGCTGCACCATTGCCCTTACGTGGGCGGGCGAAGTCCCGCAACAGCCGCCCACCAGCCGGGCTCCCGCCCGCACGCATTCCTCCGCGCCGACGGAGAAACTCGCCGGCGACATGTCGAACACGAGACGTTTGTCCACCAGCCTACCCTTGCCCGCGTTGGGCTGAGCGACGATGGGGAGCGACGTGGCCGCCCGCATCAGCGCCACCACCTCGGCCATCTCGAGCGGATCGAGACTCCCGCAGTTCGCCCCGACCGCGCACGCCCCCGCTTCGGTCAACGCCTGCGCGCATTCCTGCGCCGTGTTGCCCATTATCGTCCGCCCGCCGTTGCCGGCCGTGTTGAAAGCGATGGTCGCGATGATCGGAAGGTCGCTCGCCTCTCGCACGGCGCGTGCGGCGCAGAGGGCCTCGCGCAGGTCGATCATCGTCTCGATGATGAACCCGTCCACCCCGCCTTCCGCAAGGATGGCGGCCTGCTCTTTGAAAGCGGCGAACGCGTCCTCCTCTGCGAGTTGCCCGTACGGCTTCAGCATCTTCCCGGTGGAGCTCAAGTCGCCGAGCACATACTGGCCCGGGCGGGCGGCCTCTTTGGCCAGCCTCACTCCGGCCAGGTTGACCTCGCGCACATCCACCCCCACCTTGTGAGCTTCGATGTTGACGCGGTTCATGGTCAAGGTGTTCGTGATGAGGAGGTCGATCCCGGAGTCGGCGTATCGCCGATGGACGGCCAGTACCGCTTCCGGGTGCGTGACGTTAGTGGGGCCGCCCATCTCCAGCCCGGCTTCTCCCAATTGGGTCCCCATCGCCCCGTCCAGGAAGATGGCCTCTCTATCGCTCGCAATGAGGTCCACTATGCTCATCCGGGATCCGTTTCTCTCCGTAGGTCGCCGGCCGCGGGGCATATAAGGAACCGGCCCGCCGCCGTCTCCCTAGTCTACCGTCCCCAAGGCCCACTATCTACCGTCGGGCGGCTGCCGTCGGCGGCTGGCGCCGACCGTCCAGCGCCGACTCACGCCGGTGCCTGCTCGACCTCCCTCTGGTGCCTCAGACACAGGGTGGCATAGGGCACCGCTTCCAACCGGCCTTCCTCTATGGGACTGCCACAGCGGTCGCACCGACCGTATGAGCCTTCTTCTATCTTCTGCAGCGCCCTGTCCACCTGGGCTAGAAGCTGCTCGGTGTTGTACTGCAGCGACAGGTCCAGTTCTCGCGAAAAGGTGACGGTACCCACGTCGGCCATGTGCTGATCCGATGACTCCTCGCCCGCCTGGTCTTCGAGGTTGACGGCGAGCGATTCGCCCAGGTCCTCGTCCTGCTCCAGCAGCCGAGCCCGAAGCTCGAGAAGCTCTTGTTCCGCTCTACGGGGGTCCATATGGTTCCTGCCTCCGAGATCGAGAGTGGTCATGATCGGTCCTTGCCAAGCCAGTACCAGAAAGAGGAGCCCCGCAAACCAGCGCGGGCCCCAGTGAGCGTCCCGCAAGGGGCTTCGCCCCAAGCGCCGCATGCCCTGCGGGCTGTCATCGAGGAGCCGCGTTCCCCTTGGTGTGAGAAGCTGCGCGTATATGAGAACCTCTTTCGGGTGAGAAATGGGCACTAGCTTCCATTCGGATACGGCGGAGTCCCCTGCTCCCTCGTCGGTCGTCGAGCTGATAGATGCCGAGGGCGGGCAGGTAACGTTCGCCCGGTTCATGGAGATGGCCCTCACTCACCCCACCCTGGGCTACTACAGCCGCGCCGACCGATTGCTTCGGCATGGAGGAGATTTCAGCACCGCGCCGGCCCTGTCGCCCTTCTTCAACACCACCCTGGCCCGACTGGTCACCGAACTGATGGACGCCTCGCTCTCTACGGCGGCGGGCGACAGGGCCACCGTCATCGAACTCGGCGGCGGTGAAGGCCAACTGGCCGAGGGGGTCCTGCGCTTCTGGCAGAGCACGCGGCCGGAGCTGCGAGAGAACATCGGCTACCGCATCGTCGAGATCGGCCCACGGCTGCAGCAGAGACAGGCAGACGCGGTGGAAAGATTCGCGGCCGCGGGTTGGGATGTCGGATGGGGTTCGGATCTGGAGGAGGCCTGTGCCGGCACGCGCCCGGTGGTGATCGTCGGGAACGAGTTCCTGGATGCCATGCCGGTGCACCTGGTCGGAATCAGTGGGACCAGTATGCGAGAGGTGTACGTCAAGGTCGCGCATCGGAGTCTTGCCCAGACGTGGGGCGAGCTGTCCGAAGCGGCGGCTGCCGAGATCGAGCTCCTCTTCGACACATTCGACCCGCGGCGTCTGGAGGTCTTCAGCGAGGACGGGATACTCGAGGTCTTCCCCGGCCTCGGCGGGCTGACCAAGCAGGTGGCCAGGCTCATGCCCTCCGGGAGCTTCCTCAATGTCGACTACGGAGAGTGGTTCCCGGGTGTGCCCCAGGTCTCCCCACCGTGCAGCCGGACCTGCGGGCTGGAAGTGCGCACGCTGCGGCGGCGGACCATCCGTGGCTACTTCCGCCACCAGATGGTGATGGATCCGCTCGCGAGAGCGGGCAGGCAGGATCTCACCGCCGACGTCGATTTCGCCGCCGTCGATCTACATGGGCGGCGGGAAGGTTTCGAGACCGTTCTCTTCACCACGCTCGCCGGGTTTCTCCGCGCAGGCGGAGCAGAAAACGAGTTGGAGGCGCTCCGCGACGGGACCGCCTCGACCGCGTCGGACTCTCTCGAAGCCGACCGGCAGGCGACTGTGCTCGCGAACCTGTTGGACGAGGGGGATCTGGGCGGCGCCTTCAAGGTGATGGTGCAGGTCAGGGAATGAGGGTCGACCGGCAGAACCTCTACCGCTATGGCGCATGAGATACTGCATGGCTGTCAATACGCATGATCTTATGCATATACGGCGGGGCGCCCGGCGCGTCGCTCGCGGCCCGGTGGGCGCATAGCCGCGGGTCGGGCTACAATCGGCGGTAGGAGCCATCTTTGCGACCAGAGAGGAGCGACCAGGATGCCCGTCAACCTCTCCATCAAAAACGTGCCCGACGAGGTCGCCCGCGGCCTCCGCAACCGCGCGGCCCGGAACCAGCGGACCCTTCAGCAGGAGTTGCTGGAGATACTCAAGCAGGCGGCCAAGGAGCAGGGCACGGTGACGATCGACGGCCTCTTGGCGAGCGCTCAGCGCAAGAAGCCGGCCCTCGACGAGGCGGCCACCAAGGTGCTCGCGGCAAAGGACGCAGAGCAGGAAAAGATGGCCCAGCGTTTCGAGGACCTCATGGCTCGGCCGGGTGACGCCGGGGCAAGCGGACGACCCCAAGAGGAGTAACGGAGCGGGCACGACAGTTGAGGCTTTGCGATCGCGCGCCATCTGCCAGATGGCCAGACTGGCCAATCCGGCGATGATGAGGAACATGCCGATCAACTCGTAGCGGTCCGAGCGTTCCCCTAACTGGATCCAGGACGCCACGACCCCGCGCACCCCAAACGCGACGAGGGTGAAACAAAAGCGGGCTGCGCACCAGGAAGGCGGCACTTCCTCGATCAGGAACACGCCATGGAGGAGCTGAAGCGCAGCTAGGACACGCTGCTACCTCGAGCATCCTCTCCTAGAGCGAACGTCGTGTTAGAACGATCCCGGCATCGGGTCCAGCCCGGGACGGCCGGGATACTTTTGGGCGACAGCCTCGACTGCTGAATCGTCAAAGGCACTCAGATGACCCTTGTCGTAGACCAGCGTGCTCGATCAGACCCTTCATCACCGCCTTGGGCGTCGGCCAGCAGAAGGTGCGGAAGTCCGCGTCGGACATGAAGCTGTCGGCGCTTCTTCTCCTAACCTAGTTCATTACCGGCAATCAACACGCTCACGGTCGCGGCCCCGGGTTCTCCACCCTGGTTGTGGGTCAGACCAAGGCGCGGGTTCTTGACCTGGCGTTTGCCGGCCTTGCCTTGAAGCTGCTTATAGACCTCGTAAAGCATCCTCAAGCCCGTCGCCCCGATGGGGTGCCCGAAGCACTTCAGGCCGCCATCGGTGTTAACGGGCAGCTCACCCTCCAGCGTGTACGTGCCGGCCTCGATGTCGTCCTTGACCCTGCCCCGTTCGCTGAGCTGCAGATCTTCCATGATGGTCAGTTCGGTGATGGAGAAGCAGTCGTGCACCTCGGCGATACTGATCTCCTTGCGGGGGTCCTTGATGCCGGCTTCCTTATAAGCGGCAGCACCGCCGCGATAGGTCTCCTCCACGTGAGCAAGGTCGTAGACCTGGCTCAGCCAGCCCTCCCGGCCTCCCTGGCAGATAGTGGCAGCCTTGATGTAGATGGGATCCGAGCGGAACTTCTTGGCCAGGTCGGCGCGCGTGATCACGGCCGCCGCGGCCCCGTCGCTCACCCCGCAGCAGTCATAAAGACCCAGTGGGTACGCGATCATGGGGGCGTTCACGGCCTGCTCCAACGTTATCTCACGCTGAAAATGAGCCTTAGGGTTGAGCGATCCGTTGTGGTGGTTCTTCACCGCGATCTGCCCCAGGAGCTTCTTGCCTTCCTCAAAGTCCAAGCCGTACTTGGCAAAGTAGCCCGTGGCCATCATCGCGAAGCCGGCCGCCGGGGTCTGCGTGGTCAGGCGGTAGCTCCAGGTGGCCACGGGACGGGTCTGAGGAAGGCCCGAGTAACCGGTGTCCTTAAGCTTCTCCGCTCCCACCGCAAGCACGATGTCGTATACACCCGCGGCCACGGCATAGGCGGCCCCACGGATGGCTTCCGATCCGGTTGCGCATTGGTTTTCCACGCGTGTCACCGGGATGTAGGCAAGCTTCAGCGGTGTCGACATGATCGAGCCCGATTCACCGGCGAAAACACTTCCCCACCACGCGGCCTCGATGTCCTTGGGCTCGATCCCGGCGTCCTCGAAGGCCTCGTAGGCCGCGTCGATGATCATGTCGTCCAGGCTCTGGCCCCAGTTCTCTCCGAACTTGACACAGCCCATGCCCACGATGGCGACTTTGTCTTTGATGCTATTCACGCGCTAACACCTCACCGGCTGGCACTTCCACCAGTAGTTGTAGATGCCTCCCACGTAATAGAGCCGGCGGAAGGTCATCTCCAGCGGGAGGCCGACCTCTATGTCAGCCGGATCACGGTCTGTCATGTCACACATGATGCGACCACCGCCCTCGAAGTCCACGAAGGTCACCGTGACAGGCGGATCGAGTGATTGCATCACGTAGTCGTGGGAGAACGAGAACACCCTCGCCGGTACGTCCACGAAAGGGTACGGATCCATCTGGTCCTTGGTATGACACGTGACGCAGACTCGTTGGGGCGGGTACTGCGGCGTGCCACACTTCCGACACTTCGTGCCCGTGAGACGCATCTCCCAGGGCACCTCCCTCAGTTGCGCAGCCGGCGAAGGCGTGCGCAACTCCAGGGGCGGGCGGGCGGGCGGCTGCAGGGGCAGAAGCTCGCGCAGGCGCAGATACTGCTCGTAGTTGTGCATCGCGCTCTTGGAGGCAAGGTGCTTCTGGATCCCCCGCCGGTCTTTGCACGATTCGATCCGGTCGGTGGTCTCCAGAAGAGCGACGTCGCAGCCGTTGCCGTAGCAGCCGAGAAGGATCTTCTCTCCTGCTCCGGCCCGCTCCAGCGCCGCCACCAGGCTCATGAGACCCATGGCACAGCCGGTATCACCCACCGAGCCGTGCAGCACGTCACCCACTTGGGTCTTCTCGTCGAAGCCCAGCTTCTGAGTAACGCTCTTGAGTTGGCGCGCGTTGGGGGCGTTGAGCGCCACCTGGGCGATATCTCCCGCCAGGAGATCGTACTTCTTGAGAGCGGCGGACAGAGCTTCCCGCATGACCCTGAGGTAGCCCTCATCCATGGCGAAGCGGTCTTCGGCCCCGCGGACGAACATGTCTTTGTCTGAGCGCCAGGTGTCCTGGATCTCGTAGTAGCGGCTGTCGAAGTGCCGAATCTCGGCGAGGGTCTCGTCGCTGCTGATCAGCAGGGCGGCAGCACCGTCGCCGAAGTTCATCTCCGCCGGCCCGGCCGGGTACCCCATCCGCGTATCGGCAGCCAAGACAAGGACGTTCTTGGCGCTGCCGCTCGTCACCGCGTCCAGGGCCGCCTTGAGGGCGTTGGTGCCACATCTGAGCGAACCGGCGAAGTCGATGGTGGTGACCTCCGCCGGCAAGCCCAACACGGCCGCGACGAGAGCGGCGGCCTGCTTTTCCCTGTACGGGGCCGTGGTAGAAGCAAAATACAGAGCCTGGATCGCACCTCGTTCGACACCCTTCAGGCAGTCCCGAGCGGCGGCCACGGCCATCGTCAGGCTGTCCTCGTCGTAATTGGCGACGGCCCGCTCGCCGGGCGGCGGCCCGCCGCCCCACGCCCGCGCGATCTCCGCCCGGCTCAGCCGGAACAGAGGTATGTATGCTCCGTAGGAGCCGATCCCCGGCATGCCGCTCATTAAATACTCCCTAACCCTCCCATTTCTCCATTTCGACCAGACACGAGTTGGGCGCCATCCCGGCAACATTCTTTGACATAAGACGATCAGAAGTCAGCAACGCTACACAACCTCCTTTGTCTATGCTTCCTGACTTGCCAGGCTCAAGAGGATCGTATTGCCCCGAGGAACAGTAGCTGTGGATCACGCCAGGCTTCATGCGCTCCGTTACCAAGGCCGCACAAAGGACAGAGGCCCGGTCGTTGTACAGCCGAACGACGTCTTTATTCTGGATGCCCCTGGCCTCGGCGTCTCTCGGGTGCACCCTCACAGTCTGGTAGTAGTATCCGTCCACCTTTATCCGCTGTCCCGGAATATCCCATATCCACGACCCATGTTTGTCATAGTGACTGTGGAACGAGTACCGAGGGTGTGGTGACAGCATCTGCAATGGGTATTTCTTGGCTATTTCCGTCGTATGCCCCTCCCAACTGGGAACATACTTAGGCAGTGGTGCGCGCTCTACATCCTCCGGGGCATTGGCTTTGAGGCTCTGCGACACGAATTCGATCTTGCCGCTATACGTTCCCAATTCATGTGCCTGCGGCGTGTCTCTCTTCGGATTGAGCTTATCTGGCGTATCGCACGGTCTGCCTTCAGCGAACCACCTCAAACTGGGTGTGGCCTTGTAATCGTTCGGTACACTGATTACGTGATAGCCCTTCTTCTCGAATTGTTCCCAGGAGATCTCGCCAGGTAGATCAGATATATCGAAGTATGCTCTAACCCAGTCTTCCTCTGTCCTACCGCCATCAGTGAAAGTCTCCCACACTCCCAGCTCTTTTGCCAGCTGTTCAAAAATCCAGTAATCTGACTGGGATTCTCCTAGTGGTTCGATACACTTCTGTTCGAGGATTATGATGCGGTAATTGGCACCATTACTGTTATATTTTAAATACCCTCCGGCCTCTCCCCACTCAGCGATATCATTCCTCTCCAAATTGGTGCACGCCGGCAAGATGACATCGCAGAACTTTGTTTCGGTATGCCACCAACAATCCTGAGTGACTACAATGTCAAGCTTGGGGCTCTGGAACATCTTGATCATCTTGTTGCCGTTGGTCATGGTGCCGAGAGATGGGCCCCCGTACCGATAGAGCATCTTGATCTCGGGTTCACCAGGCATCGGATAAACGTGCTCATGGAACTGCTGTTCAATTGTATCGGCGCAGAAACCGTCGCCCAGCCATCGTACAGGTGGATTCAAAATGCAGTCTGGTAGCAGAATCCGGTACAAACGCTGTTTGACCGGATTGTCCACTTTTGTTCTGGCGGCTCTCGTGTAGCTCATCATGCCGTCTAAGTCCGCGTACCCCGGAAAGAAGACGTTGTAGCTTGCTGGTGCACCGTTACCATTGCCCCACATGCCGATGCCGGGCTTGCCCAGACCCTGCATAGCCTGGAGTAACACCGTCAGTCTCGTCCATTCGTGGGCGTAGGCCGCGCGACAAGCGCCTCCGAGTCCAGCGCCGACGAACATCGTCCGTTTGGAGGCCCATTCCTGCGCAAGCGCTTCGATGGTTCTGGCGGGGACGTCACATTGTTCCGCCGCCCATTCAGGCGTCCGCGGTACACCGTCCTCCTCTCCCATGATGTGCCTTCTGAACTCCTCGATGCCCTCGGTGCGCTGGGCGACATATTCCTTGTCGTAGGTGTCATCTCTGAACCACACATACGCGATTGCCTCCGCCAACGCGGCATCAGTCCCCGGTCGAGGGGCAATCCACTTGTCGGCCATGAAGGCAGCGGTGTAGTTGCAAAACGGGTCAATGAAGACGTGCTGCTTCTGGGTACGCTTCAGCCACTGGTACCAGATCGCGCATTCAGTGCCACAGTATCCTGCGCGCATGGAGTCCGGATCAATAGACCAAAACACAACCAGCTCAGAATGCTTGAGCGTCTCCTCGAGCATATCGAACTGCTCGGACATCCCCAATCGCCAGTGGAACCCGTAGGCATGAGGAGCTCCCCAGTGCCACCCCTCCCAGCTGTCAGGGTTGTGTAACACCTCTGAGAAGCCGATTGTATTGAAGAACCGGAAGTAAGGGCCAAATCGGTAGCCAACGATGCCCCAGTTATGATGATCCTGGTCCAAGGCGCCGATCGCTGCCGGACCATACTCGGCCCTGATTCTCTTCATCTCTCCAGCGACTATTTCTATAGCCTCGTCCCAACCAATCCGCTCATACCCAGATTTTCCCCTGTTCTCGGGATGACGCTCCCCATTCGGGTCAAAGTCAACCCTCTTCGCGGGGTAAAGAATCCTGTCCTCCGTGTAGGTCTTCATTCTCTCCGTATATATGCAAGGAGAGATATTCACCTTCTCCAGCGGCGAGTACTTCTTCCCCCCCGCTTCGATCGTCCACGGCTTCAGATCGCCCTGCTCAAGCACCAGCGGGCGAATCCGCGTGATTTTGCCGTCCCGCACGTATACCGAAATTGGCCCGCTATTCGTACAGCTGGTAAACACCTGTTCGCGCATTCGTGCTCACTCTTTCTCGTTCGAAAAGTGACCATCTACGCTTTACCGCAGCATAACGCGGCTTAGCGTCCCCCGCCGGCCCCTTAGTCCCTACCGAGCACTAGATCGCCCAAATATACATCAGTGCGCGTATAAGCTTCCATTTCAAACCTCCGATAATCTGATGCTTCCACACTAACCACATACCTTCTGTTGTCAGCTAACCCATCAACTGTAAAATCTCCAAAGCAGTTAGTCATCGTTACCACTGAGGTACTTTCATCAGAGATGGTAACCTTTACGTCTTTGGCGCACTTTCCAGTGTCTTCAAAGAGTACACTCCCCGCAATGAATTTCTTTGGCAGCCCGATGTAGGTCACCCTTTCCCCGAGCCCGTACTCAGGATGCAACGGTCCGGCGGCTCCGCTGGCTAGCCTTGTCGATACCTCGCTGTTCGGGTCATCCAGGTCACCGAACGCGATGGCCCGGGTAGGACAGGCTTCCGCACATCGCGGCTCCTTCCAGCCCTCGTCCAGCAGATGAGCGCAAAAAGTACACTTTTGCGGCAACAGCTGCTCTTCATTCCATTCAATTACCCGATAGGGGCATGTGGCCACAATTTGTTTTTGGCCTCTAGCCTTGTCGGGATCTATTATCACTACCCCGTCTTGCCGCCTGTACACCGCTCCGTCCGGGCACTTTTGTACACAGGACGCGCTTTCGCAGTGCATACAAAGTACAGATGTGTAGGCTACTGCGACTTTTGGATACTTACCTCTTTCTCTCTCGACTATTCGCAGCCAATGCATGCCTGCCATAGGCTGGGAGGCGGAATAGTTTGGGTAATCATTCCCGCAAAACTCGTCACGACATGCTAGGAAACAGCTATAGCACCCGTTGCATAGTGTTTCATCTATGACCATGCCATATTTAGCCATACTGTTGACAGTCTCCTATCGAATTGAGCTGTATTGTCAAACTGCAACGCTTTCGCGTCGTTGCGGCAGTGACTTTCTCAGGACGGCAGCTACCAGAATTGCAGTTGTGATGCTCCTTCCAACATAGATATGGCCGTCAGTCGTAGTGTGGGGGAAAGTGCATTCTTCAAGCCATCAGGTAGGGATGATCAATGAGCTAAGGTGTATTCAGCACGATTTCGCCAAGATAGATGTCCTTCAAGGTCTTGGTCTCGCGGCTGGCCTCTTGGTAGCCGGGGACCGCGACCTTGACCGTGTAGGCGGCGTGGTCGGCTAGACCGTCGAACTGGAAGTCACCGAAGCCGTTGGTCTTGGTGGTCTGGGTGGTACCGTTGCTGCTCAGGACCACTACCACGTCCTTGGCCACCTCATCGATGTCTCCATAGATCACCGTGCCGGCCACGAACTTCTTGGGCAGATGCCGGTACGTGACCTTCTCTCCCATGGCGTATTCGGGCAGCAGAACTTCGGTGGCTCCGACGGCCACCAGTCTGGCGACTGCACTGGCAGGATCGTCCAGATCGCCGAAGACGAGCGCCCCCGAGGGGCAGGACTCCACGCAGCGGGGCTCCGGCTCGCCCCCATCCAGAAGATGGGCGCAGAAGGTGCACTTCTGGGCCACCTCGAGCTCTTCGTTCCACTCGATCTTGCGATAGGGGCAAAGCTTGACCAGTTCCTTATTGCCCTTGGCCTTCTCCGGATCGATGAGGACGATGCCGTCCGGGCGCCGGTAGATGGCCTCGGTCTGGTCCAGCTTGACGCAGGCGGCTTCGGCGCAGTGACTGCAGGTCACGGGGACGTGGTCCACCTTGACGTGCGGATACTGACCGCGCTCGATCTCGTTGACCTTGAGCCAGTTGCCGCCGCTCATGGGCTGGGCGGCGGAGTATCCCGGATAGTCGTTGCCGGCATATTCGTCCCGGCAGGTGAGGAAGCAGTTGTAGCAACCCACACACTTGTTGACGTCGATCACCATTCCATATCTGGTCACTTTGTTATGCCTCCCACTTGCAGACTTCTACGAGATAGGACATGTTGGCTTCGCCGTATGCGTTCTTGCTGGTCATGCGGGAATGCGACAGCAGGTTCACGCACCCACCTCTGTCGATGCTCCCGGCTACGCCCGGCTCCAGCGGATCGTATTTGGCGGCGGCCTGGTAGGAATGGACCAGTCCCGGACGGCAGCGTTCGGTCACCAAAGCCGCCCCGAGCACCCCGCCGCGGTCGTTGTACACCTTGACTAGGTCGCCGTCTTTGATGCCCCGCGCTTCCGCGTCGGCCGGGTTCATGCGGACGGGCCAGTAGGCGTAGCCGTCTTTGACAATGCGGTGCTGACGGATGTCGTTCAGCCACAGGACCTTGTTGTCTTGGTGGGTGTGGTAGGAGAACTTGGCATGCGGCGTCATCAGCTGCAGCGGGTACTTCTCCACCACGCCCGTGGTCTCGTGGCCTTCATAGAGCGGGATGTAGCGCGGCATGATCGGTCGTTCCTCGTCGTCCGGGAAGTACTCCTGGAGGATCGTGCGCTTGAACTCGATCTTGCCGCTGGGAGTGGCCATCTGGGTAGCCTTGTCGGTCCCCTGAAGCGGGTTGAAGCGGTCGGGGGTGTCCACCGGCCTGCCCTCGTAGTACCACTTGTTGGAAACGGTGGGCTTGTAGTCTTTGGGCAGCGAGGGCACGACGAAGTAGCCCTTCTTCTTGAACTCCTCGTAGGTGGTGTGCTTGGGCAGATCGGTGTAGTCGAAGACCTTCCTGATCCAGTCTTCCTCCGAGTTGCCCTCGCTGTACTCCTCCAGGAAGCCCAGCCTCTCGGCCAGTTCGCAGTAGATCTGGTAGTCGGGCTTGGATTCCCACAACGGGTCGATGCACTTCTGCTGGTACATCAAGATGCGGTGGTTGCAGTTGACGTTGCCGTTGCCGTAACCACCGGGCTGGGCCCACTCGGAAATATCCGCGTGCTCGAAGTTAGTCGAGGCGGGAAGGATGACGTCGCCAAAGGTGGTCTCGCTCTGCCAGTGGCAGTCTTGCATGACCACGAACTCCAGCTTGGGGCTCTGGTACATGCGCACCCATTTGTTGGTATCGGTCATGGTGGAGATAAATGAGCCACCGTGACGGTGGATCATCCTGATTTCGGCGCCACCCGGGCCGGGCTCGGGATACTGCATGGGCTTGAATTGCTGGGTGGGATACTGCACGCAGAAGCCTTCGCCCAGCCACTCGATATGGCCGTCGAGGATGGCTTCGGGCAGGAGCAGACGGTACACCCGCTGGGTGACCTGGTTGCGGTCAGGGAAGGTGGGTTGATCGGCCACCAGCCCGAAGATGTCCCAGCCCATATCGGAGTAGCCGGCACTCTTGAAGCTCATGTCCAAGGGGGCACCGTGAGCGGTACCGCCCCAGATGTTGACGCCCTCCTTACCGATGCCCATCATGGCCGCCAGGTGGATCATGAGGCTGGCCCATTCGGTGGCATAAGAATTGCGGCAGGCGCCGGCGGTGCCGTACATCGAGCCGCAGCCGAGCATGGTCTTCTTAGAAGCCCACTGCTGGGCCACGGCCTTGATGGTGTGGGCGGGAATGTCGCAGATGGGAGCCGCCCATTCCGGGGATTTCGGCACACCGTCGGTCTCGCCCAGGATGTAGGCCTTCCACTCATCGAAGTAGATGGTGCGGTTCTCGATGAACCAGTGGTCGTAGGTATCGTCCACGATCCACTGATAGGCGATGGCCTGGGCCAGGGCCGCGTCGGTGCCGGGCCGGGGGGCCAGCCATTTGTCGGCCATATGCGCGGCGGTGGCGTTGCAGTAGGGGTCGATGAAGATGCCACCGATGCCCAGCTCCCGCAGCCACTCCCGCCAGATGACGGTCTCTTGGCCACCGTAGCCGCCGGCCGAGGTGTTGGGGTCGACCGACCAGTAGACCACCTGCTCGGTGTTCTTCATGGCCTCGGCCAGCATGTCGAAGTTGTCACAGTGGCCGAAGCGCCAGTACCAGCCCCAGGTGTGCATGCTGCCCCAGTGCCAGCCTTCCCAGCTGTCCGGGTTGTCCAGGAGCTGGGTGTAGCCCAGGATGTTGTAGAAGCGGGGCATGGGGCCCATCTTGTAGTAGAGCAGACCCCAATTGTGATGGGATGACACAAAAGCCGTTATGGCGGCCGGCCCGTAGGCCTCGCGGACGCGCTTGATCTCGCTCGTGACGATGTCGAGAGCCTCGTCCCAGCCTATGCGCACGTACTCGTCCTTGCCCCGCAGCTCGGGGTGCCGCTCGCCATTGGGGTCGAAGTTCTTGCGCTTCATGGGGTACTTGATGCGGTTCTCGGCGTAGATGCGCGCGCGCTCGCCCACGATGTAGGGGTTCATGGTGGTCTTGCGCGGATCGGAGAACTTCTTACCCCTGGCCTCGATGGTCCAATGACCGCCGTCCTCTTCGGTCAGGCGCAGTGGACGCATGCGGGTGATGACACCGTCCTTGACGGTGACCTTAGCCATGCCCCCGATCGCACAGTTTATGAATTCTTGCTCTGCCATATAACTCTCCTCCCTCCTTGCCGCCTTTCGCAGCTTCTTTTCAACGAACCTCAGCTTGATGCAGCTCGATATCTCCTACGTTGACGTCCTTCGTACCGTCGATGGAATCGATAGTCGCGGCGGCATAGCCGCTCTTTTCGATCTTGAGCGAGTACTGTCCCGGTTCCTGTCTTTCGAACCAGAAGTCGCCGAAGAAGTCGGTCTGCAAGGTGGCCGTCTTCTTGCTGACGAGATTGGTAAGGGTGACGGAGGCACCTTCGAGGACTTCATCTGCATCCGGGTCCCACACCGCGCCCGCGATGAAGTACTTGTTGGGCAGGTTGAGGTAGTAGACCCGCGGCTTGGCAGCGGCCTCCGGGCGTAGCATCTCAGCTTTGGCTATCAGCGCCTGCAACTCCGGCTCCGAGTCCTCACCGATCCTCAGGGCCCCGGTGGGGCAGGCGTCGACACAGCGTGGCTCTTTCCAGCCCTGATCCAGAAGGTGCGCACACATGGTGCACTTCTGCGAGATGTTCAAGTGCGTGTTGAAGTAAATGACCTTGTAAGGGCAGGCATCTATACAACTACGATTGCCGGTACATTTTTCCGGGTCGATAATGACTATCCCATCAGATCTCTTATAGATAGCTTTTGATTTACATGCCGGGATGCAAGGGGCTTCATCACAGTGCTGGCAGATGTCATGCATGTACCGTACTCTGACTTTCGGCACGGTCCCCTGCACGATGTCTGTCACTTTCATCCAAAAGTGACCAGTATCCGGTTGAGGCTTCGCGATCGGAGTCCAATCGTTACCGACGTGCTCGTCCTTACACGCCACCTGGCAGTTGTAGCAGCCGTTGCACTTATCGATGTCGATTATCAAAACTTTCATAATGCCTGACCTTTGCTCGAAAACTGCACCAGTTGTCTACGCTTCCCACTTCGCTACATCGACCAGGCATGAGTTGTTGGCCTCGCCGGGAGCGTTCTTCGACACCAGCCTCGAGGGGGTGAGCAGGTTGACGCACCCACCCTTGTCAGGACTACCGGCTTTGCCCGGCTCCAGCGGGTCGTACTTGGCGGCGGCTTCGTAGGAATGCACCGTGCCCGGCCGCACCCGCTCGGTCACGTGCGCTATGCAGAGCACCGTGGCCCGGTCGTTGTAGAGCTTGACGATGTCGCCTTCCTTGATGCCGCGAGGCTCCGCATCCGACGGGTGGACGCGCACCGGCCACCAGGCGTAGCCGTCCTTCTTCACACGGTGAGTGGGGATGTCGTCCAACCAGAAGCTCTTGTTGTCGTTGTGGGTGTGATACGAGAACCTGGGATGCGGACTGATCATCTGCAGCGGATACTTGTCGGTCAGTTCTTTGGTGTTGTAGCCCTCCCAGCTCGGCATATAGCGCGGCATGGGAGGTCTCTCTTCGTCGTTCGGATCGAACGCCGCGAGGGTCTGCGACACGAACTCGACCTTGCCGGTCGGCGTGGCCAAGAGATGCGCCCGATCGGTGCCGTTGTTGGGGGCTCGGGTCTCGGAGTACAGGTCGTTGGGCCGGCCCTCGTAGAACCAGCGGAAAGACACGCGGGGCTCCTCGTCCGGCGGCATCGATGGTACGACGAAATATCCCTTTTCTTTGAATTCCTCGAAGGTCGTGTATTTGGGAAGATCGGAGTGCTCGAACACCTTTCGGTTCCAGTCTTCCCAGCTATTGCCCTCGGTGTACTTGTCCTCGAAGCCCAGCCTCTCGGCCAGCAGTCGGTAGATCTCGTAGTCGGCCTTGGCTTCCCACAGGGGCTCGATGCACTGCTGCATGTAGATCATGATGCGGTGGTTGTTGTTCATGTCGTTGTAGCCATAGCCACCGGCGCTGGCCCACTCGCAGATGTCGCTCCGCTCGAAGTTGGTGGAAGCCGGCAGGATGATGTCGCCGAACGTGGTCTCGCTCTGCCAGTGGCAGTCCTGCATCACCACGAACTCGAGGTTCTCGTGCTGGTACATCTGCACCCAGCGATTGGTGTCGGTCATGGTGCTGATGAACGACCCGCCATGGCGATGGATCATCTTGATGGGAGCACCGTCTGGCACCGGGCTCGGGGCAGGTGAAGCGATTGAACTGTTGCTGGATGGAGTTGCCGCAGAAGCCCTCTCCGATCCAACTCACCGGCGGATCCATCACGATCTCGGGCAGTAGGAGCCGGTAGGTCTTCTGGGTGACCGGGTTCCCTTCCGGGAAATAGGACTTGTCGGCCACAACACCGAAGGCATCCCAGCCGTTGTCGGAGTATCCGGGGAAGCTGAACCGGTAGTCGATCGGCGCAGCCCCACCGGTGCCGCCCCAGAAGTTCACGCCCGGTTTGCCAAAGCCCTGCATGGCCATGAGAAGGACGCACAGCCGGGCCCATTCGGTGGCGTAGGCCTCCCGGCAGGCGCCGGTGGCTCCGAAGATGCTGCCCACGGCGATCATGGTCTTCTTGGCCGCCCATTCCCGCGCCAGCGAGAGGATGGTGTGAGCCGGGATATCGCAGATCTCGGCCGCCCACCCCGGAGTCTTGGGAGTGCCGTCAGCCTCCCCGAGGATGTGCTTCTTCCATTCATCGAACCCGTAGGTGCGGTTCTCGATGAAGAAGTGGTCGTACGTGTCCTCGGTGAGCCACACATAGGCGATGGCCTCCGCCAGCGCCGCGTCGGTGCCGGGCCGCGGGGCGATCCACTTGTCGCCCATGCTGCCCGCCGTGCAGTTGCAGTAGGGGTCGATGACCACGAACTGGATGCCCAGCTCCTTCATCCAGACACGCCAGATAAGGTTCTCCTGCCCGCTGTACATGTAGGAGGTGCTATTGGGGTCGACCGACCAGAAGATGATCTGCTCGGTATGCTTGAGGGCATCCTGGAGAAGCTCGGACTGCTCGCAGTGGCCAAGACGCCACCAGTATCCCCACGTGTGCGTCGCGCCCCAGTGCCACCCTTCCCAGCTATCGGGGTTGTCGAAGCACTGGCTGTAGCCGAGGATGTTGAAGAAGCGCCCCAGGGGCCCCAGCTTATAGTGAAGGAAACCCCAGTTGTGATGGGAAGAGGTCATGGCGGTGATGGCCGCCGGACCGTACTGCTCTCGTATCCGGGTCATCTCTCCGGCGACGATATCGAGCGCTTCGTCCCAGGAGATTCGCTCATAATCGTCTTTTCCGCGCAGCTCCGGATGCCGTTCCCCGTTGGGGTCGAAATGCTTCCTTCGCATGGGGTACTTGATCCGGTTCTCGTATACGCGCTGCCGCTCCGGCACCACGTAGGTCTGCAGGGTCGTCTTTCGCGGTGGGGTGAACTTCTGCCCCTTGGCCTCTATGACCCACGACGGAGCGTCTACTTCATCGTCGAACAGGATGGGGCGCATCCGTTTGATGACGCCGTCCTCGACGTAGACCCGCATGGGTCCGCCCACTGTGCATTGAATAAAGACCTGTTCCGGCATGTAGCTACTCCCGCTCACTCAAAGATGTGCCTACTCTCACGCCAACATCCGCTCCCACGCCAGCCCCGTGCTCTTGTGATAGGGCTGGGAAAACGCTTCCGGATACTGTCTCCGCAATTCATCGAGGTTGACGGGCTCGACGTTCACCAAGAACCCGCCTGAGACCATGCCGGCAGCGTTCTTGGACGTGGTGTTCCGCGGAGTGATCGTGTTGATGGCTCCTCCGCGATCCAGCTCGCCCGTCACGATCGGGTCGAACCTGGAGCCGTGATCCACATAGATGACGCCGGGCATGACGCGTTCGGTGACATAGGCCCCGACGAGAACGCCGCCCCGCTCGTTGAACACCTTGATGATGTCGTGGTGGTTGATGCCATGCTTGCGGGCATCTTCGGGGTGGATCCAGGCCGTCTGGTACGCGTATCCGTCCGGCCCGACTATCTTGCAGGTCTCTATCTCCCTCAGCCACTGCATATCGTCGTGCTGGGAATGCACGCGCCAGCGCGGATGGTGAGATATGCACAGGTAGGGATACAGCTTGGCCCTGTCGCCGCCGAGTCTCTCGTCATGGCTGGGGCCCCGTTCCACCCAGTGCGGGACCGGAGGCCGTTCCTTATCATCGGGGAAGTGATCCGCCAGACGCTGCGAGAAGAACTCCAGCTTGCCCGTGGGGGTGCTGAGCGGGTTGTTCTCCGGGTCTTCGACGAAACCCCTGAGCGCGACGCCGTGCTTCTCCCAGTCGGGGTCGTTGGGGACCACGAAGTGCCCCTTTTCCTTGAACTCCTCCCAGGTCATGTGCTCCTGCACCCCGGAGGTCTCAAAGCCTACCCTGATCCACTCCTCTACTGTCTTGCCGCCGGTGTACTCCTCCAGCACGCCCAGCTTCTCAGCGACGGCGCACACCGCTTCGTAGTCGCTCCTGGATTCGCCTTTCGGCTCGATGCACTTCTCGTCCAGGAAGAGCGTGCCGAACTCCGCCGTAAGGTTGTCCACGCCGATGTCGTCGAGTTCGAACTTGGTGGCCACGGGCAGGATGATGTCGGCGAACTGGCAGTCATTCTCGATCCACGGGTGCTGGGCGACGATGCACTCGATCTTGGGATTCTGGAAGGCCTTGGCGATGTAGTTGGAGTCGTTCCAGCAGGTCATCAGGGCCGGCGTGTCACTCCACATCATGTGGATCTCGGGGCAGCCGTCGGCAGGGTACTTGTACTGGACGAACTGGTCTTCCGTAGGTTCCTGGCAAAACGTGGTCCCGTACCAGGTCATGGGCTTCTCAGGTGTAGCGTCGTTGATGGCCTGGTGGATCTTGTCCTTGGGGATCAGTTGGACGGCCGCGTCTCTCTGCCCCTGGAAGTTGAAGCCCCGGTTGGCCGCCTCCACACTGGGAAAGAAGAGATGGCGGGGCACCGGTACGGAGGTACCGAAAGCGAAGGGCGGGGTCTCCACTCCCATGAGACCCCACTCGATGGTGCTCAGCATGTGGCGCCCCGGTTTACCAAGGCCCTGCATGCCAAGGAGGCAGACCTCCATCCTCGCGTTCTCGGTGGCGTAGGGGCCGCGGACCATGTTGCCGCCGTTACCCTTGACCGTCGAGGTGGGTGCCTTGGCCCAGGCCCGGGCCAGTGCTTTGATGATGCGGGAGGGGACCCTTGTCTTCTCCTCGGCCCACTTCGGGGTCTTGGGGATGCCGTCTTCCCCGCCCAGGACATACGCGGCGAACTTGTCGAAGCCCACGACGTGGGTCTCCACGTACTCCTTGTCGTAGGTGCCCTCCTGCAGCCACTGGTAGGCGATGGCCAGATACAAGGCCGCATCTGTGTTGGGCAGGATGGGTATCCACTTGTCGGCGTGCACCGCCGTACCGTAGTTGACATCGGGGCAGATGTAGACCTGCTTGATCCCGAGCTCGGTGAACCAGTAGCAGAGCTGGCTCACCGTCTGCCCGCCCCAGCCCCACGTGGTCGTCTCAGGGTCGCAACCCGAGTAGATGAGCATGTGCGAGTGCTCGGCGATATCCGGGATGATGTTCGATTGGTACGAGGACTTGCCTACCGGTTCGCATCCCCACACGTGCTTGGCGCCCCAGTACCAGCCCTCCCAGCTGTCCGGGTTACGCACCTGCAGCGTGTATCCCCCCAGTAGCGTAAGGAGCGAGCGGTTGCAGCCGTGGGCGGCGTGCACTACTTTGGTCTCCGAGTGGCCGTCGGCCTGCAGGAGGATGGCGCCCAGGCCGTACTCCTTCTCGATGCGCCGTATCTCGGCCGCGATGAGGTCGGTGGCTTCGTCCCAGGAGATGCGCACGTACTTGCTTATGCCTCGATTCTGGGGGTTGCGGTCGCCGTCCGGATCCCAGTCCACCCGCTTGAGGGGATACATGGTGCGGTTGGGCGAGTTGACGCGGTTCTTGTAGCCGAGGGTAAAGGGCGGGATGAGCGTCTTCATGCTGGCTTCGAAGACCTTCCCGCGCGCCTCCATCCGCCACGGTTTCACGTCATATTTCCAGTCGAAGTGGAACGGCCGGATCCTGAGTATCTTGCCGTCCTTGACGTCCACCTGGACGCAGTTCGCGTCCATACCAACCCCGAGAAAAGATAGACCCTTGACTACGGTCCTTTCATTCTCGCCCATGTATCAACCTACCCTTCTGAGTTCAGCGGGCGCACAAACCTCGCTAGGCACTTTCGTGCGCATCCAGACGTTTTCCGATGTGATCGGCGGCAGCGCGCAACTGATCGATATAGGAGGGTAGGGCGTCATCTGTGAAGCGCTCGACCGGAACGATCAGAGCGAGGGCGGCTACCACCTTGCCTCGCGACGTTATCGGGACCCCGACGGCACACGTACCGATATCATGCCCTTCGCGGTCATACGCCACCCCTTCCTCCAGGACCCGCTCCACTGTCGCCCGGGCAGCCTCTCGGTCAACAACAGTGTGGTCCGTGAAGCGAATCGGCTGGATGGCGAGCATCCTTCGCCTCGTCTCTTCGCTGGAGAAGGCCAGTATGATTTGTGCGTGGACGTTCCACGTCGAGTGCAGGGGATGGAGGCGGGTTGCCGGGATCTTCGGAACGAACCCTCTCGACGAGGGCAAGACTTGGACGACATGAACGTTGTCTCCCTGCCTGACGCCGAGAGTCACGGCCTCGCGGCTGGATTCCGCCAGAGCCCGGAGATCGGTGCGAAGTACGTCCGCGAATACCGTCCTGCTTCCGAGATTGTAGAGTGCCACCGCCCACGCCGGTCCAATGCTGTACAGGCCTGACTCGCTGTCGTAGTTGAGATAGCCTTCCATCTCAAGGGTTTTGACAAATCGATAGACGGTCGCTCTGTGCAGCCCGGTTCTGCGGCTGAGTTCGGTGAGACTGAGGCTCCCACTGTCTGCATTGAACTGACCGAGGATCCCCAATCCGCGTGAGAGGGACTGGACCGGCGGCGGGCCGCTCACAACCGGGGCGCTCCGTGGTTCATCGACCGTCACGACTTTGCCCATTCTCGACTATCGCCCCTGACCGGTGGCTACGTTCCGCATGGTTGCTACTCCATCCCCTGCTTCGTTGCTGCCGCTACGAGTACTGCATCTCCTCTACCTTGCTCACTGCTGTCCCCGCGGGCAAGTACTTGCTCGAGACCATGATCTGCTCGAAGGGCCACTTCGTGCCCTTGCGCCACTGAGCCGCGGAGTGAGGCATGCGCAGGCAGTTGGGCACGGGATGGGTCACCATGGTGTTGGCAGTCGGATCCACCGGCATGGTGAAATCTACGGGTCCGTACATGGTGTCCAGCTTCGCGGTGGAGATAGCCTTTATGACCGCTTCCTTGTCGTCTACGTTGGTGAGGCTGCTTGAGTACGTGGACGTAGAGTTCCATAAGCGCGTAGATCTCCGTCCCCGAAACCCATTGTTTGCCGGTATCGGCCTCGTAGGCGTCGGCGATCTCTTGGGCAGTCTGACCGGTAAAAGAGCTCTTGAACGGATAATCCGCGTGCCAGACCAGCTCCGTCGTAAGTCCGTATGCGCTGGGACCGATGGCCTCACACGTCTGGGCAAAGGTCAAAGCCATGCCTACGGTGCAGGCCTTCGGCTGGAAACCCTGCTGCAGGCTCTGCTTCCAGAAGTTCGTGAAATCAGTGGAGTTCATAGCCCCGGAGCAGATCTCCGCGCCGAATTTCTTGAACTCGCTGATCTGCGAGGTGTAGTCCTCGGTACCGGGCTGGTAAAAGCTGGGCATGGTGTACGTGTAGCCCCCCTTGCCGAAGAAGAAGGGCCCGCCGTTCTCCTCGTTCCCCCATGCTTGTCCGTCGGTGCTGTTGCTGAAGATGCACCCGACCTTCTTGTTGGTCGGGATCTGGTCCCACATCTCTACGAAGCATTGCGCCATCGCCTCGATGCCCACGCAGAGGGCGTAATCCCCACTTGAAAGGATTGTTGTCCGGAGTGCCCCCCCTTCCAAAGTAGAACGCCTGCCAGGGGCCCTGGCCGAACAAGCCGGGGGTCTCCAGCGCCTCACACTGGTCGGCGCTAGGGTTCATAGTGTCGGGGGAGCCACCGGCGATGATGAGGTCCACCTTCCCATTTGTGATCAGGTCGCCGGTCACCTGCGCGGTGCGGTTGGTGTCTGACTGCGTGTCCTGGGTCGACATCGTGACGGGGTGATTCTTGCCGTCACCGCACACAACGCCATCCGCAAGGATCTTGGTCCACTGTCCTTGCACCCAGTCGAACGGGATCATGAAGGTTGCCAGGGGGCCGGTCTTGGGTACAACGATACCCACCTTGATCTCTCTGCCGGTCTCGGGCCCTGCGGACACGGTGGTCGTAGCGCCCGCGGTAGTGGTGGTGGCGCCTGCGGTAGTCGTCGTGGCCCCAGCTGTGGTGGTCGCTCCGGCAGTGGTGGTAGTCTCCTCTTCCCCGCAAGCGGCGACGAGCCCACCCAGACCTCCGACGACGCCGACGGTCGCGCCCGCGATGCCGGCGATCTTGAGGAATTCTCTGCGGCTTACAGCCGTGCTCCCATCATTTGTAGAGTTCAAATCAGTCATCTGAGCCGCCCTCCCTTGTTTGCTGTCGAATCCGCGAACTGGTCTCGAAATGGGTTTGCGTTTTGACCACAAACGATTCCCACAACTCGTGATGGACCCCCCTTCTTTCGGCCGCCTTCTACTGCAGCGTCCCCATGCGAAGGCCTTCCCGTTCAGAGCCGCTCATTTGAGGTGCGCGCTATACGCAACATTGTCTACGCATGGTGAGACAAAGATAAACGGATGTATCCCGGAAGTCAAGGCTGCGAGTGACCCACGTGTCTCAATTCGGCAGTACCGGCGTAATCGATCTCACACGACTGTGGGTCGATGACCACTTTGTAGACATCCCTGGCCATCTCCGCGGATACCAGCTCGTTTCTGACATCGTCTCCCACTGCCTCGGGATCCCGCGTCATGGGGTCCCCCACCCCCGCAGCACCCCCGCTTAAGGTCAGCCTCAAAACGTTGCCCGTCGTAGATCGGGGTCGCTGAGCAAACGTTGCCGAAGTCCGTCAGCGAAGCATGCTTGTTTTGCTTCTGGCCCCCCACGGGGGGCCAGAAGCAAAGTGGTCAGGCGGGTTAGAGTTCGACAAACTGGATGAATACCGGGTTCTGAACCGGGACTTCCGTCAGGACCTTCAGGCTCCCATCATTTGCGTCTACCGAATATGACCGGATCACATCCGCCGGGCGATCCGGGACGAGCAGGAATGCGCCGTCGGGCGAGAGCGTCATACAGCGTGTTGCGTCTTTGGGATCCTCAGACTCACTTAGCTCAACCCTTCCAGCCTTCTTGAGATGACCATCCGCAGAGATACTGAACCAGACGACGTCATCTTGTCCCCGGTTGTTCATATACACGAAGCGGCCATTGGGATGCACCTGCAGGGTGGCCGTCTCGTTGCGTCCCTTGAACCCCGAAAGCGTCGATTGCTTGTCGATGAAGGTCAACGCGCCGGTGGAGCTATCGAAGTCGAAGGACCAGAGTTCAGAAGAGAACTCGCACGTCATGAACATGCGGCCTTTGTTGTCGAAGGCACAATGCCTGGGACCGGTTCCAGCCGGGCACTGGTAGACGGAGGCGAGCTCAAGTCTCTTCCCCCCGATCCGGTAGACGTAGATCCGCTCCCCGGCCTTTTCGCACACCACCAGGAACTTGCCTGACGGGTCGATCACGACGATGTGCGCGTGAGGACTGGCCTGCGCGTGGCCTCCGCCCTGCGGGGAATCGTTTGGATCCGTGCCATATCCGGTCAGTACATGCACGTCTTGAACTTCACCGATGGAACCATCCTCTTCAAGCCCGTACTGGACGACCGTCGAATCGTCATATTCGAACTTCTCCACCCACTTGCCATCAGCAATCTCGACCGCTTTAACCACGTGATCGAAGAAGCCATGGTTCGCGGTGAAGAGGAGTTTCTTCTCTTCGTCGACGGTGATAGAGGCCGGCATCGCTCCTACGGCAGGCTGCTTGTTCAGAAAGGTCAACTTTCCGGACTGCGGATTCACCCTGAACGACAACACACCCGAGGCCGGTTTCTTGGGTCCTCGTCCATCGGTCTTCCTTTCGTCGACCGCATAGAGGACTTGCGCTTTTGGTGCATAGGTGAGATATCCCGCCCTCTTCGGCATATCCTCCACACCGCCTGGAAGGGGCGTGATACTGCTTCCATCCGCGCTGATTTCAAAGACCGAGATCCCTCCGCCCTCAAATCTATCAACGTGATTGCGTCCAACGTACGCAATCAGCCGCTTCTTGTCCGTGCTCACGTCTCTTCTCCTGTCTAACGTTCTGTTCTCTTACAGTTTCGGAGGCACGCCGGGGAGGTCGGGGTACTTAGCGGCAACCTCGAGCACTCTCGGATCCTGCAGGCACATGAGGTAGCCGTTGTCGTAGACAAGCGTGCCGTTGACCTTGAGGGTGACGTTGCGGATGTCAGCGGTGATATGCGGATAGTAGTTGTAGTTCTCATTGGCCGGGGCCGAACCGACGTGCCAGTGCACGTTCGAGTGGTGCGAGTGGTCGATTATCCGCTTGTAGATCGCATTCGGGCACTGGGCGTCCGTGACCTTCGCGTTCGGGTGGATACCGAAGTGGAAGGTGTCGAACTTCCACATGCCGTCGCCGACCTTGCCTTCCATGACCTTCAGGAAGCGATTGATCGCGTCGGCTTCTCTGCCGCCCGAGATCTTGACCATGCGGCTGTCCTTGACGTCCACGCGGACGGGTTCCTTCCAGGCCGGGGGGAGACCCATGTAGCGCGACCACCAGGGGAGCATGCAGTCGAAGAAGAAGACGCCGTTGACGTCCTTACTGTTGATCGGCGGGTGGACCCACTCGGGATAAGGGATGTAATGGCTCGCATCCCTGCGCCAGGAGTTGTAGGGCATGCCGGGGATGCCGGGGCGCTGCACCGGATCGAGCGAGTAGCCTTCGAGCTCCGTGCCGTTGGGATCGGTCATCACCCATTTGGCCTCATGGGTCATGAAGGGATCGGAACTCACGTGGCGGACCATGACCACGAGCTCGTGCGGCGTCTGGGCCCACTCGGTCATCAGGAGCGAGGCGGTGACGGGGAACATGCGCACGTACCAGGTCTTGACCTCTTCGATGTACTTGCGGAACTCGGCGACCTCTTCGATGGCCAGGTCGAGGGAGGTATTGATGAACAGATCGGCGTTGGTAATGGCGCCCTTGACGACCGGCGGCAGACGCCACTCGTGGACCTTCATGACCTCGTCGATCCAGAGGACGGAGCAGTTAGCGCCACGCGACTGGACCACGGCCTGGGTCCAGCTGATGGCCTGCTCATCGACCAGGTTGTCGCTGCCATAGAGCCCGTCGGTGTGGGCCAGGATGACGACCTCCATGCCCGGCTTGACCTGGGCGTCGTAGTCCACCATCTGGATGAGCGAATTGAGCGCCGCCTTGGGGATGCCTACTTGATGACTCATGGTTTCTCTCCTTTACTCTTTTGCGCCATTAGGATCCAGCGGGAAGTTCAGATGCCATTCCGGAATGCCGAGATCTTCAAGCACCTTGCCCCTCAGTTTGAAAAGGTAGGTCGCCAGACGCTCACGTTCTTTCTTGGTCAAAACGGAGAAGATCCGCTCATCTGTCTCGTTGTGAAGCGACTGGCTGAATACGTCCAGACCCTTCTCCGTCAGTGCCACCTCCACTTTCGATCTACCAGAACCTTTGTGCCTGGCCACCAGGCCGTCCGCCTCCATCCGCTTCAGCATCTCGGTGACAGAATGAAGCTCTCGGAACAGAATGCGCGCGACCTCCACTGGCGTTGCCCGGCCGCCACTGTTCTGGATCACGAAGAGGACGGCTCGTCTCTCATTGCTGATGCCGTAACGCGCATAGTCCCTTTCCCGAGCCCGCAGTATCGCGTCCTTCGTCTGCGCGATCAGCACCCACAGCAAGAAGTACTCGTTGGAAAGCGCTGCGTCATCTTCATCCGGCATCTCAGCCCCCGATCTTGAACAGCCTCGCCGCGTTTCCACTCAGAATAAGGGATTTGCTCTCTTCAGGGATGTCCAGGTTGCGGACAAAATCGATGCCCGTGACGAACCACTCACGCCTCACCGGATACGAGCTCCCGTACAGGATGTGGTCGGGGCCGAGCACCTCCACGGCGCATTCGAGCTGGGCTTTGCCCCACTGCATGGCGCCGGAGACGTCGTAGAAGATGTTCTCGTCGAGGCGGTCCCTCGCCGTGTCGGCGCTGTCGAAGCGCTCCAACTCCTCCTTGGACCTCCTGGACCGCGGCGCAAGCATGTTGGCGTAGGCGAAGAAGCCGCCGCCCAGCATGGAGTGGATGAGCTTCAGGTTGGGGCACTCGTCGAACAGGTCGCTGAATATCTCCCGGCCCACGCCGGTCGCCTGGTCGACGCAGCGGCCGAACTGACGACGCTGGTTGGTGTACTTGAGGAGAGACGCGTAGTCGACGGGCAGCGGCGTGTGGTGGACGACGACGGGAACGTCAAGCTGGTTGAGCGCCCTGAAGTACGGCCGGAACTCCGGTTCGTCCAGATACAGACTGCCGTAGTGCACCGCCATCTGCACCCCGGAGAAGCCGAGTGTGCCGAGGCAGCGCTCGACCTCGACGATACACTCCGGCGTGCCCCACGGTGGGACGACCGCCAGAGTGCAGAACCGATCGGGATACTTGTTGATATGAGCGTACAGCTTGTCGTTGACCTGCTTGCACATGTCGAGGGTGAGCCACTCCTGCCAGCAGGGCACCCGCAGCACACCCAGGCCGACACCGGCGTCGTCCATGTCCTTGAGCTGCGTCTCGATGTCGTACTGATTCTCGGCGTAGTTCAGGTTCTCATAGCCCTGAGGCTTCTCCAGCACGATCTGCTGCAGATCCGTTCCCGGCATGGGCTTGAGACAGCCGTACCAATCGTCGTCATTCGGAACACAACTGACAAAGGAGTCCCTCAAGGCTTCGTCCGTGAAGAGATCCTCCGGAAGCCAGTGCATATTCGCGTCTATGATCATTCTTCAACCTCCAGCCACTACGTATCGGAGTTCGTATACGAAGTCCAATCAACGGTACTGTACGGCAAAACGAAAGTCAACCATCGTCCGGCTTCAAGGCGATGGCGCCAGCTCGGCGCGGGGGGATGCGCATCATCTAGCTGGCGCCATCGTCAAAGGGGGACCACACCGTTCGGTGTCACATCACTGGTACATCAGGTTCGGCAGCCACGTGGACAGCCAGGGCAAGAACACGAGCAGCACCAGGAAGATCAGCATCGTCCATACGAACGGCCAACATCCTCTGAAGATCGTGTACATGGGCACCTCTTTGTGCATCCCGGCCAGGGAGAACACCACGACCCCTACCGGAGGCGTGATGCAGCCCACCATGATGCAGAGAATGGCGACGACCCCCAGTTGGAGCGGGTCGAAGCCCATGTCGGTGAGGATGGGGAAGAAGATGGGCAGGGTGATGATCATCACCGACCAGATGTCCATCAGCATCCCCAGAATGAAGTACAGGAGGATCACGAAGAGCAGCACCACGTACCTGCTGAGTTCGGCCTCCACAAGGGCGTTGGAGATGGCCGGAGCGATCTCGCTGGTGGTGAGAAAGTGGCTGAAGTACTGGGCGCCGAAGATGAGCAGCAGGATCATGGCAGAGATCTGGGCCGCCTCGAGAAGGGCATGGCCGATCATCTTGAGCGAGAACCGCTTGTAGAAGATGCTCACGATGATGACGGCCACCGTGCCGGCGGCCCCGGCCTCGGTGGGCGTAAACAGCCCCGAAAGGAGGCCGCCCATGACGAAGAAGAACACGATCAGGATGCCGATGATGCCTTTGAGCGATTTCAACCGCTCCGCCCAACTGGCCTTCGGCTGGACTGAGGACAGGCTGGGATTGATCTTGCACTGGATGGCGATCTGGACCATGAACATCACTGTCAAGATGATCCCCGGCACGATTCCGGCGATGAACAGGGCGGCGATGGAGGTCTGCGTGATGAAGCCGAACACGACGAAGGCCGTGCTCGGGGGGATGAGGATCCCCAGGTTGCCGCCCGCCGCGATGGACCCGAACGAGAGCCGGTCGTCGTAGCCGTACTTGCGCATCTCGGGCAGGGCCGCCTTGTCCATGGTGGCCGCCGTGGCGATGTTGTCACCGCACACGGCCCCGAATGCTGCGCAGGTGCCGACGGTGGCCATGGCCAAGCCGCCCCGCAGATGACCCACCCATCGGTTGAAGGTGCCGAAGGCGCTCTCGGTCACCCCGCCCTTCCCGGCGACGATGCCCATGAGGACGAAGAGCGGGATCACCACCAGGTACTGGGAGTTGCCCACGCGCCACACCGTGGTGGCCAGGGTGTTGAGGGCCGGTTCCAGACCCCGGGAGAGCCAGATGCCGACGAACCCCGCGACCATGAGCGACAGCCCTACGTGCATCCGCAGGAACATGAGGATGAAGAAGATGCCGGCGCCGATGAGCCCTAGGGCCCACAGGGGAAGCTCGCTCATTTCTTCACCGCCTCAGCCAGGGACCGCAAGAAGCGCATCACGAAGATGGGGATCATGGTGAAGATCCCGAAGGCGGCCAGATACGTGAACGGGTAGATCTCGATGGGGACGTTACGTGTCCGCTGGTTGGCCTCCTGGTAGGTCATGGCCAGCTTCACCAGTTGCCAGCACAGGATGCAGAAGATGGCTATGCCCAGGAGATAGATGATCGGCTGGACGATCAGTTGCACCCGCTTCGGCAGGTGCTTGGCCACGATGTCGACCGTCATCTTCTCGTGCCGCCCCATGTGCTCGTAGCCGATAACCAAGAAGGTGATGACCACCAGCCCCAACTGGGTGATCTCGGTCGACCCCTGGAGAGGCGCATTGAAGAAGCGGCGCCCGATGATCGACCAGATCATCGCCAGGACCATCGCTCCCAGGGCCGCGGCTCCGATGTACGCAAGCCACTTGTAGATGGGCTTGATGAAGGCCTCGATGGAGTCTGCGAATCGGGCAAGACCCGATGTGGGCGCTACCGCCCCACCCTCAGGCCGCTCAGGTTCGCTCATGCTCGTCCTCCTAATGATGTGATCGGCCCCGACCGAGACGGCCGGGGCCGATCGTCATCGCGTTGGCTTACGGGACCATGTACTCGTAGGTCGCGCCACCATGCGCAACATCGGTGGCGACGATCTTGGCGATGCCGGCAACTCCGGAGTAGTCGAGCACGCCCTCCGCCGCCTCGGGGATATCAAGCGGGCCGAGGCTCTTGCCGCTTGCGTCGAAGCCCTCGACCTTGGCACCGAACGGACCTTCCGTGGAGACCGCGAACTGCTGCCCCGGCTCAGGCACGATTGTGAGCTTGACCTTGCTGTTGCCCAGGTCTTCGAAGAAGATCCCCGTGGTTCCAGCCGGGGCGGTCGTCGTGGTCACCTCGGTCGGGGCCATGGCGCCGTACTTCTCGACGAGTCCAACGGCCTGGTCAAGCACCGCCTGAGCATCGCCACCGGTCTCCTGCACCCACGTGCCCCACACCGGCTCGGCAGCGGCCTTCCACAGCGCCAGCTCTTCGGCGGTCGGCACGTAGATGGGAGGATTGCCCGCACCCTTGTCAGACCCTTCGATAGCGGCCTTGTCCTCCGCCGCCAACGCCTCGTTCGCCGCGTTGTAGGCCGAGAAGGTGTCGGGATTACTGACGCTCATGATCTGGTCCTGAAGCACCTTGGGCATGGAATCCCACACCTTCTTGTTCAGGATCAGCGCGAAGGAGCGGTAGAACATGTCGGTCTCGGTACGGTACTTGGTGACGTCCTTGATCCCGGTGATCAGGCCGAACGAGTAGCTGAGGAAGCAGGAATCGGCCATGCCCCTTTCCATGGAGGTCGCCAGTTCACCCGTGCTGATCTCTACCGGAGTCGCGCCAAGGGCCTCGATGAGCCAGGCCTCGATCTGTCCGCCCGACCGGACCCTCTGGCCGGCCATATCGGTGGGGACTTTGGCTTCTTTGTTGCCGAAGTATTGGGCCGGAGCGATGGTCGGGCAGCCCAGCAGCACCACGTCCTTCCATTCCTCGGCCGCGGGCGAATCGGTGAGGATATCCCAGTAGACCCGGCCAGCCACTTCGGCGCTGGGGAACAACTGCGGCAGGCCGTAGAATTCCGAGAGCGGGAAGCGGCCCGGGGTGGCGTCGGCCGTCAGCGAGGCGATGTCGGCAAGACCGGAGGTGACGGCGTCATACTGGTCGGCCTCTTTCACCAGGGTCTCTTCGGCATACAGCTCGATCGTGACCCGACCGTTGGTGGCCGTCTTGACAGCCTCGATCCACGGCGTGTAGTAGGCCCCGACGATGCTGGCCCTCTCCGGGACGTGGATGGACATCTTCAGTTCGTAGGTCTGCCCGGTGTCGGGCACTCCGGCCACCGTGGTGGTGGTCTCGAGCGCAGCGGTAGTCTCGGTGGACGGTGCAGCGGTAGTCTCGGTGGACGGGGCAGCAGTGGTGGTAGTTTCTTCCTCGCCGCACGCTGCCATCAGCGATACGAGACCCAGCACCAATACCACAACCAGGAGCCCAACGGCCCATCTTGTCTTCTTCATCTCACTCCCCCTCTATTACGTTCACTGATTCGTCTTTCTGCAACTGCCTTCTGGGGCCCCACAAAGCTCTGCTTCTATATGTCCACCCCCTCCGGTCCTGACCCATCGCCCCAACGGAGTCCGATCGGGCTGAATGAGCACTCACTACGTATCCGAGTTCGTATACGAAGGCGTTTTAGTGGCAACCTCTATGTACAGCGGGACCGACGCGTTTTCCATCACTTTGGTTGGCAAACTTTGGTTGAGGTATCCTGACGACCATGGCCGGTGCGCTGCTTGTCGGACCTAGGTCCGTGACGACCAGGGTCGCAAGGAACCCGCACTTCTGGGTCGTGGTCGTCCTCTCAGCCGGGCTTCTGCTCATCTATCAGGCATGGCCCTGGCCCGAGTCGCGGTTTACACAGGGAGTGTGGCGTTTCTTCCCCTGGCTGTCCGCACTTGAAGCACTCGTCTTAGACGTCGAGGTCAAGTACCACCTCTTCGGCGTGCTGTTCTTGATACCCATCATCTACGGTTCGCTGACCCTCTCCTGGGCCGGGGGTATCTTCGCTTGGTGCCTGGCGCTCATCTGGGTGCTGCCGACTCTCCTTTCCTGGTGGAACGCCCCGGTGATCATCAACCTCGCGCTGCTCCTCTTGCCCGTGCTGCTCGTCGCCATCATCAACGGAGAACGACGGTGGCGTGAGAGCGAAAGACGCTACTTCGCCGAGCGCGAACGCGAGCGGCAGGCCTATATCGCAAAACTGGTCGAGACAGAGGAGAACGAACGCAGGCGTATCGCCCTGGAACTGCACGACGAAACACTGCAGAACCTGATGGTGATCGCTAACAAGTCCGAATCTCTCGCGCTATCGGGGACCGACGAGAAGCAGGTCGAGGGCAATCTTTGGATCAAGCGGGAAGTGCTTCAGACGATGGACGATCTGAGACGCCTGAGCATGAACCTGAGGCCCAGCATACTCGACAACTTCGGACTCGTGTCAGGGGTCAGGTGGCTCGTCAACAACAGCAACAGCATGAACGGTTGTCATCTGGACGTCGCGGTCATCGGCGAGGAGCGAAAGATGTCGAGCCTCTCCGAAGTAACGGCGTTCCGTGTCGTCCAGGAAGCGCTCAACAACATACAGCGGCACGCGCACGCGAAGCGGGGCACCGTCAGTCTGGAGTTCGAGGACCGCCGCCTATTACTGCGAGTCAAGGACGATGGTGTCGGATTTCAGCCGCCCGACAGGCTCGCGGCATACGTCGCCAAGAGCAAGCTGGGCATCATCGGGATGGAGCAGAGGGTACTTTCGGTCGGCGGCGAGATGCACGTCGACTCCAGCCCGGGCGAAGGCACGAGGATCTGGGCCTCGGTCCCCTACGCAGCCGAGACGGGTGCCGAGAAATGACGCCTCGCCGCCGGAGTGCGCCGGGCACGCGCACGCATGGCGCCGCCTGGGGCGGTCCGGCGGCCGAGGTTTCGTTTTTCGCCAGCCTCCTAGCCCAGATCGTCGAGGGTGAGAATGCCTGACTTGAGACTGACGAAGATGGCCTCGGTGCGCGAGCGCACGTTCAGCTTCTGAAATACGTCCACGAAGTAGCTCTTGACCGTGGCCTCGCTTAGTCCCAGCTTGGCGCCTATCTCCTTGTTCGAAAGGCCTCTCGCCGCCAGAGAGAGGACCTCCATTCCCTTGGCCGAGATCCTCTCCTGATCCGCCTGCTTGATCGGCCTGGGGACGTGATGCAGAGCGTACTTGAGGACCTCTTGAGACACCTCTGGGGATAGCACCATGTCGCCGTCCATGACGGCGCGAATGGTGTGGATCACCTCCGGACCGAAGACCGACTTGACCAGGTACCCGCTCGCCCCCGCCTGCAGGATGCTGAAGATCGTCTCGACGTCGGTATGGACGGTGAGGATCAACACCGCGGTAAGAGGGTTGGAGGCCTTGATCCGCTTGGTGGCCTCGACTCCGTTCATAACGGGCATGCTGATGTCCATGATTACGATGTCCGGGTGACGCTCCCCGGTCATGGCCACGGCCTCTTGGCCGTTACCGGCCTCGCCGATGACGTGAAGGTCAGGCTCCTTCTCGAGGATGTCACGCAACGCCCGGCGGACGAGGGGATGATCGTCTACCAAGAGGATCCGGGTCTCTTGCCGTTCAGCCGATTCCAATTCGGGGCTTCTCCGTGCCACGCTTTCAGCCGCTCGGGTCGGCGGACTATCGCCTCCCTAGTGTCTAATCATATAGTAGGAGACGCGTACTCGCTGCAGACTGGACGCAAGAGCCCAATTGTGTGTATGATACGATATAACACGATATATCTTATTGGACGGCCTGGAGAGTAGATATGCATGACCACAAACACCACCCCGGACACGACCAGCATAGCCATGAGGGTCACCATTCCCGCGGGGGCCACCATCGCCATGACGGCCACGGTCGCCATGAGCCTTCGCCCAAGCATGATCACCATGGTCACCACGATCTCGGGCGGCGCGTTGACACGGGTCATCCCATCGCAGTGGAGCTGCACCCTGCGTCGCTCCAAGCGAGCTCCTTGGCACCCGAACCGAGCTACGCCGGGGGAGTGGCGCCGCCTCCCGCAGCCGAGGACTGCCCGAAGAAAGGTGGATCGGGCGAGTGCCTGGGGGATTGCCGGGCGTGTCCAAATCGCTGACCGTAGGTCAGGGATACACCCCGTAGCTCACTCGCACGCCTCTCCATCATTCAGAAATCTCGCGTACTCTGCCATCCGCGCAAGTGCGTACACCGCGCGCTTGGGATCCGGGTACGCGGCTACGCCTCTGTCGCTCAGGAACGTGTATATCTCGGGCTCTGACTCCGGCAATGCGTATACGGACACTGCCACCGGTTTGCTGATGCTCGTGGCCGCGGCCGCCACGTTCTCCAGACATTCCTGGACGGGCGTCGAGATGATGAGGATCATGTCGATGCCCTCGTCCTCAGCCACGATCTCGATAGCTTTCGCATACAAGCTGGGATCCAGCAGTGAAGCCACGCCGGTATCGGTGGGGTTGCCCACCGAGGTGCCCACAGGAGGTAGCACCTCTCGTAGACGCGCGGTGGTACGCTCGGCCAGCCGCGGCAATCCAGGCCCATGGCGTAGCAGTTGTCGGCGGTGCCGACGCCGGTCCCTCCCTGGCCGGTGATGATCGCTACCCTGTTACCCTTGGGCAGAGGCAGATAGTGGAAAGCCATGGCGAGGTCCACCACCTCTTGGACGGTGGTGACGTTGACGATCCCCGTCTGCTTGAAGAGCGCGTTCCATATGGTGGCCGATCCGGCGAGCGCTCCGGTGTGCGAGGCGGCCGCCCGGGCACCCTGCTCGCTTGAGCCACCCTTCCACAGGATGATGGGCTTGCTGCGGGAGACCTCGCGGGCCACCTCGAAGAAGCGCCGCCCGTCTTTCACCCCTTCCATGTAGCCCAGGATGGTCTTGGTATCCTCGTCCTGGCCGAAGTACTCCAGGTAGTCTTCGGCGGCCAGGTCGCACTCGTTGCCGCCGCTGACGACGGTGCTGAAGCGCACGCCCTTGGTGGCCAGGAACCAGACGAGATAGTCCAGGAACGAGCCGCTCTGGGAAAAGCCTCCGACGGAGCCCGGTTCGGCCGGAATGCCCTTCATCAGCACCTGCGGATAGGTGATGACGCCGGCCCGGGGATTGAAGAAGCCCAGGCAGTTGGGGCCGATGACGCGCGTCCCGCCTTCGCGGCCCACCCGTCCTATCTCCCGCTCGAGCTCCTTGCCCTCGGCGCCTAGCTCGCCGAAGCCGGAGGCAAAGACGACCGCGCCCTTGACCTTGTTCTGGACGCACTCCCTCACCAGGCCGAGCACCGACTCCGGCGGGGTAAGAAGGATGGCGACGTCCAGTTGGTCAGGAACCGCGCTGATGCTGGGGAAGGCCTTGAATCCCAGGATCTCCTCGCGCTTAGGATTGACCGGGTATAGCTTGCGGCAACCCGCGTCCCTCATACCTTCCAAGAAGAGACGCCCGAAGCTGCCTTCCTTGTCGCTGGCCCCCACCAGGGCCACCGACTCCGCATTGAATATGTGCGACAGCTGCTCAACGGTTTGCGACGACATAGCTCTACTCTCCCAGGATCACGCGTGCATCGACGGCTAGGGCCCCGTCCGGGTAGGCGAAGATGGGGTTGAGGTCCATCTCTCTCACCTCCGGCGTCTTAGCGGCAAACTCCGAGACGCGCAGAAGGATGTCCTCGAGCGCGCACGTATCGACCGGATCGGAGCCGCGAAAGCCGTCCAGAAGCGCGGCCGCGCGAATCTCCCTGATGGCGCTTCTCGCGTCATGCTTCGTCAGGGGCACGATCTTGAAGCTTACGTCTTTGAGGACCTCCACCCAGACGCCGCCCAGTCCGAACATGAGGACGGGACCGAACTGGGGATCGGTGGCCATGCCTACGATCACCTCGAGCCCGGGACGAGCCATGTTCTGGACCGTCACGCCCTCGATGACAGCGCCCGGGAACTTCTCGCGGCAGGCCGACATGATGGCCTGGTAGGCCTGGGCGACCTCGACCTCGTTCGCCAGGCCGACCTTCACCCCGCCGGCGTCGCTCTTGTGAGTGATATCCGGGGAGGAGACCTTAAGGACGCAGGGGTAGCCGATCTCCCGGCTGTGGTTCACAGCCTCCTGCTCGGAGGTCGCCAACTTCATCTCGGTCGTGTCTATGCCAAGACTCCTGAGGAGCTGCTTCGACTCCATCTCCGTGAGAATGGGGCGCCCCTCGTCTTGGGCCTTCTTTATGATCTCGGTGGCACTGCTCATGTGTTGCGATCTAGTCCTTGTCATATTTGATGTACTCGAAATCGTGGGCGGATTTGCTCAGGTTGAACGAGTACATCTCCGAGATCACCTGGGTGCGAAGATACTTCTCCACATACTCGCGCCACGGCTTCACGGCCAGATGATGCGTCATGCGCCGGCAGGAACGGGTCTTCTGCATGATGTCGCGGGCCAGTTCCCAAGCCCTGTCCATGATCATGTCTCTCTCGACGATCTCATTGATTGCGCCCAGCTCGAGGCATTTTTGCGCGTCGAGCCCCTTGGTGGTCAAGGCGTAGTAGTTTCCGCGTTTGAGACCGAGCAATACCTGCAGGGCCATCATCTGGCCGTCTCCGGGCACGTGTCCGCCGTGCATCCCGAAGTGGTCGTCCTGCAGGATGAAATCGGGGGTACAGAGGGTGATGTCGCTCATCAAGGCCATCTCCCAGTGGATGCCCTTGCCGTTGATGGCGCTGATCGTCGGGATCTCTATATCGTTGACGAAGTTCTCCACCACTTTGAGGGTGTCGTAGATCTGGACGTTGTAGCGCTGGTCGTTGTCCGGCGAGTCTTCGACGTCCTTGAAGGACGAGGTATCCCACTCGTTGATCCACTTGTCACCTGTGGCGGTGAAGATGAGGACCTCATTCTTGGTGTCGTGGCCGACGACGGTCCATAGCTCGGAAAGCGCATGGTGCATCTGGTAGCTCCAATGCACCGGGCCCTCGAACGTGTGCATCCTCACTTCGAGGATCCCGTCCTCCCTCTTGAAATGGAAGAACCTCTTGAAGCGCTCCGCATACTCCTCGAGCGTGGGCATGTGAACGTAGTCTTGTTCTGCCATCTTCACTGACTCCTATCGATCGCGTTTACTATCGGGGCTTGATATTTCGGCAGCCGGCACCTGGCAACCAGGCGGTGGCTCTGACTACGGGGTCGTACCGCCGGATCCCGATCACCGCACCAGTTCGGGCGACAGCTTCAGCCTCTCCACCACCTCGTCCACCGTCGCCGGCTGAAGGTTCAGCGACTTCGCCACACCCACGAGTTGCTCGACGAGTTGGGCGTTGGACGACGCAAGCTCCTTCGGCCTTACGTACAGCGTGTCCTCCAGACCGGTGCGCGCGTTACCGCCCATGGCTAGACCGATGGCGGTCAACGGCAGGTTGGCTTTCGAGATGGCGATCACCTGCCAACTGGTGTTCGGGGGCAGCTCGCGTACGCAATACGAAAGCAGCATAGGATCGGCCGGCATGCCGCCCTTGACGCCCATGACGAAGGAGACCTGAAGCGGCTCGGTAAGGAGGTCCTGCTTCAGCAGGTCCAGCATCAGGCCCAGGTGTCCGGTGTCATATATCTCGACCTCCGCCTTCACGCCCAGCTCGCGCATGCGTGCGGCAAGCTCCAGCATCTGCTTGGGCGGGTTGCGGAACTCGTGGGGACCGATGGTCATGGTGGCAGGGTTCAGGGTGGCCATGGCGGGCTTCGCCTCGACGATCTTCATACGGTCTTCGTAGGGGAACCCACCCCCGGTGGAGAGCTGCACGATGCCCGGGCACTTCTCGCGCACCGCCTCCACGGTGCGCCGCGCCACGTCGAGGTCGGTGGTGAACTCGTCGTTCTCGCGCAGATGGATATGGATGACGGCGGCGCCGGCTTCGTAGGCGCCCTTTGCAGCTTCCGCTACCTCGGCCGGATTGCCCGGCATCGCGGGGCTGTCCTTCTTGGTAGCGGCGGGGCCGGTGAGCGAGGCGGTAATGATCGGATTCACGCTGCTATGCCTCCTGGTTGAATCGTGTATGCCATTTCGTCATTTGACGTGTCCCCCACTTCTCCACCTGGATCAGGCAGGAGTTTGGCGCCATGCCCGTCGAGGTCGGTGTTACGAACCGCTTCGACGATCCACCCTTTCGGCGGCGAGGGGGCGTGAAATCACGCCCCCTCGCCCGGATGGTCCAAGAAGGGCGGCGCGCCCCACTCTACCCCTACTTCTTCTCCGCGTCGGTCCAGCGGCCCTTGATCTCATCGAAATGATGAGGGCTGCGGAGCAGAGCCAGGCCGTAGAACTCATGGCCGGTGTGCACCTGGAAGTCGTCCAGGACGGCGCGTTTCCACGGGCGGACCGTGAGTTGATGGGTCAGACGCCGGATGGCCCGAGGCTGCTTCATGATGGACTCGGCGATGTCCCACGCACGGTCCAACAACTTGTCGTGGGCAACGATCTCATTGACCGCACCCACCTGCAGGCAGGCCTGGGCATCGAAGCCCTGCACCGTGTACATGTTGTAGGCGGCTCGTTTCGGGCCGAACAGCACCTGAGCCACTAGGGTCTGCCCGTCACCAGGTACGGTGTGGTCTCCGAAATGGTCGTCGCGCAGCACGAAGTCCGGTGTGCAGAGTGTGATGTCGGCCATGATGGCGAACTCGGTATGCAGACCCGGTCCGTTGATGGCCGCGATGGTGGGGATATCGATATCCCAAAGGAAGTTCTCCACCAGCTTCGTGCAATCGTGATAGTTCGTGTTGAAGATGAGGTTGTTGCCGTCCCCGCTCTGCTCGACCTCGGCGAACGACTCGTGGTCGAAGTCCCCGATCCAGTAGGGGTCGGTGGAAGTGATTATCACCACCTCGTTCTCAAGATCGTGTCCGATGCAGGCCCAGGCCTCGGGCAACGCCTGGTGCATCTGGAACGACCATTTGACCGGCCCCCCCTTCGTGTGCATCCGCACAAAGAGGATCCCGTCCTTGCGTTCAAAGGTCAGGTGCTCCTCAAACCACTTGCTGTACTCCTCGAGCTTGGGAATGGAGACGAACTTCGTGCCAGCCACTTGCAGTACTCCTGTTTCTGACGATTGTCCGGAACCGCTCAGAACACTATTTCAGGGTGTTGACGATCACAAGCATGGTCGCGGGTTTGCTGGTGTTGTTGAGGATCGACCTGCCTTCGTTAGGGCCGATATAGAGCGAGTCCCTCGGCCCGAGGACGAATTCCTCGGTCTCGCCTTTCACCGTGAGTTCTCCCTCGAGGACGAAATAGACCTTCTCTTCGGCCGAATCCGTGCCGGAGAACTCCACCCCTCCCCCGGGCAGGTAGTGCGACATCCCCATCCAGAAGCTCTTGAGACCGGTCTCGGCCTCACCCTGGAACCTGCCGGAGACCACGTTGAAGTGTTTGGGCGGAACACCGTACTTCTTCATGTCTGCGTAAGCGACCTTTTTCATGGGTCCATGACCTCCTTACCGGTCTTCGTGTGCCGATCACACGGCGGACAGTCCGCCGTCGATGTAGAGGATCTGCCCCGTCATAAAGTCAGACTCGTCCGACGCCAGGAGCACGGTGGGGCCGACGATGTCATCCGGATTACCTAGGCGGGACAGGGGGATGTCCGCCGTCATCTTGGAGTAGATCTCGGGCTTGGACAGGAACTCCCGGGTCATGTCTGTAATCACGAGCGCCGGCGCAAGGGCGTTTACATGGATGTTGTATTTGGCCCATTCGGCCGCCAGTGTCTTGGTGAGGGAGTCCACGCCACCCTTGCTGGAGGCATACGCCGTCCCCCCTATCGACGGGGCGACCTTGCCTCTCACCGAAGACATGTTGATGATCTTGCCTCGCTTCTGCTCGATCATGACTTTGCCCACGGCCTGGCAGGCCAGGAACGTCCCCAGCACGTTGAACCGGATGACCCTCTCGAATTCCTCGGGGGGCATCTCTTCCGCCGAGAAGCGCGCGTTGGTGCCGGCCACGTTCACCAAGATGTCTATCTTGGAGAAGGCCTGCATCACTTTGTCGACCATGGCCTGGAGCGACTCGGCACTGGTGACGTCGGCAGAGATGGCCAGCGACTTCCTGCCAAGCGCCTCGATGTCCCGGACGACCGGCTCCAGATGCGACACGTCGCGACTCGTGACGACGACGTCCGCTCCGCACTTGGCCAGCCCTACGGCGATAGGGCGCCCCAGCCCACCGCCTCCTCCCGTCACGATCGCGACCTTACCTGTCAGATCGAACACCGGACCTCCTTCCGTAGCGGTGGCAGCAGGACTCTCTGGTCCTAGTCCTGCTGCTGGTTCTCCTGCGATTCCAAGAACAGCTTGAGTTGCGGTAGCAGCCGACGATTCTTCTCCGCGAGAACCTCCTCACGCGTCTTACCACTGTAGTCATACCAGCCCTTGCCCGACTTGATGCCTAGTTCGCCTTTGTTGACCTTGTCCACCAGCATCGGTGACGGTTCGGTCGCGTTGCTCAAACCCTTGAAGACTCGCCCCGACACCACCATGGCGATATCGAGGCCGATCATGTCTTCGACCTCCATGGGACCCAAGCAGGCGAACCTGAAGCCGGTGCTGCTTTTTATCGCAGTGTCAAGATCCTCCGGGGTCACGATCCCTTCGTCCAGCAGGTAATCGATCTCTCGCTCGATCGCCCCCATGATTCGGTTCACGATGAAGCCGGGCACTTCCTTGCGCACCAGCACCGTCTTCTTGCCCGAGGCCTCCATGAGGCGCTTGGTCTGCTCGAACGCGGCATCAGAGGTGCCATCACCCCGATGGATCTCCACCAGGGGGATGATGTGCCCGGGATTGAAGTAGTGGATACCGATGACGTTATCGGGGCGCGGGAGCCCCTCGGCCAAGGAATCCACCGTGAGACTCCCGGTGTTGCTCCCGACGACCAGGTCCTCGTTCGCTGCCTGTAGGGCAGCCAAGAGACTCCTCTTATCCTCGAGGACCTCGCGAATGGTCTCCACTACGTAGCTGCACCCCTCGACGGCCTGGGTCATATCAGTGGTAACGACCCCCTCGATCCGGCTCATCACCTGCTCGACGGTCTCCTCGATGAGGCCGAACTCGATGAACTGCTGTACGTTCTGCCTGAGCTGACCAAGGGCCCGAGTCAGCGGTTCCTCGCGCCGCGCCACGAGTCGAACGTCGAACCCATTTTGTGCGAAGGTCTGCGCGATGCCTTCACCCATGGTCCCCGTGCCCACGATGAGTATCTTCTCTGTGCTTCCTGCGGTCATGCTCTTGCCTCCGACGCTGTGCACCGTGGACTCCTTGTGATCCACTCTTCTCGGCCACATTAATCCATACCCAGAGACTGGTGTCAAGAAATTGTTCATGTTATGGTGATTCTGTTCATGTTATGAACCGGTAAGAAGGAGTGGCGTGGAGCCCACCTCGACGAAATCCGAACGAGCGGCCGCCTATAGGGTGAAAGTGCTCGATCGAGCGATAGATATCCTCGACGCCTTCACGCCGCGCCAGAGTGAACTCAGCCTCCGCGAGGTCGTGGAGGCGACCAAGTTGAACCGGTCGACTGCCATACGGCTTGTAGCGAACCTCGAGCGGCGCGGACTCCTGCAACAGGTGCCCGCCACCGGCCGATACCGGCTCGGGCGCCGGCTCTTCGAGATGGGAAGCATGGTGTACTCGTCACTCTCACTTCTCGAGGCAGCGGCCGGACCTCTCTCCGCTCTCGAGCAGCGATCGGGGGCTACCATCATTCTGGCAGTCCGGAATGGTGACTACTCTGTGACGGTCGACCGACGACAAGGCGTCGGCGATGGATTCGCGATGGTGCCGATGCCGAGCGAAGTGGGGGACGTGCGATCCCTGACCTATGGGCCCGTAGGCCAGGTTCTCCTGTCGGCGCTTACCCCCGAGGCCGTCGACGACCTGCTGGAAAGATACCCCCTGGAGCGGTACACCCCCTACTCCATAATGGATCGCGAACGATTCCTAGAACGACTCCCGCTCGTAAGGAGCGAGGGATACGCGATCGAAGTCAACGAGGTGGTGGAAGGTCTCATGGGAGTAGCTGCTCCGATCCTCGACTTCGCCGGCAACACGGCCGGCGTTCTGTCGTTGGGTTTCCCCGCGACGCGGGAGAACGACACAGCGTTCCTGGATGCGGCCGTTCGCGACCTCAAGCAAACGGCGGCGGAAGTGTCGGCGAACTTGGGCTACGGCGGCGATGCAGACGCAGAGGCCGGGGCGGCCGCAGAGGCCGGGGCGGCCGGGTCTGGGGAAAGCCGGAACGAGACCGCCGAGAAGCGCTAACGAGTGCCCCGGGGGCCAGTGCGGTCTTCCCTTCCGACCTCATTTCGAGCTCCCCAAGACTTCAGCAAGTCAGTAGACAAAGAGATCGAGGTTATCGAGGCAGGGACTGTACTCACCATACTCGATGCCTCGGACGATCCTCACGACGGTATCGCTAACGGGAGTCGGAACCTGATATCTCCTTCCCGTATCACTTAACAGACATTGATGACATCGATCTCGCTTTTCCTGCCGTTCTCGATGCCCTGAGCCCCGGCAACCCGCTTCGTGTCAACGAGGTAGACGTCATCTGCGCCGGGGGCATTGGTCATAGCTGCCCCCAAGTGCGGGCCCGTTCTCAGCTTCTCTGTCTACGCTCCCAAAGATGCCGGACACAGAAACGCCGGCCCGAAGGCCGGCGTTTCATCAGTAGCGCTTGTGCGCGACTCTTACCAGCGGTTGCCGCTGTTGTAGCCGCCACCACCGTAGCCGCCGCCGCCCGAACGAGGAGCGCGGGGCACCTGTTCCTTGGCCACGTCGACCTTGAGGGCACGGCCGTCGAGCTGGGTGCCGTCGAGCGCACTCTTGGCCTTCTGAGCCTCCTCGGCCGATCCCATCTCCACGAAACCGAAGCCTTTGGGGCGTCCGGAGTCGCGGTCCGTGATGAGGTTGACCGAGGCCACCTCGCCGTGGGGCTCGAAGAGCGTCCTGATGCTCGCTTCGGACGTCTCATAGCTGAGATTGCCCACGTACAGTTTTGCTGAATTCACTACAGCCTCCATGAACGGAGTTACATTGCGACAAACGAGAGGGAAAGACTGGAGACTGGGCGAGGAGGTTGAGAAGCTCGGCGCTGCGCCTGGAGAAGATTCCTATCGAATGCTTGGCGGTAGTATAGCACAACGCCCCGCGCGTGGTAAAGTTATAGCTCGGAAGGCACATCGCGCTTGCTTTCCCGTTGTGCCGTCTCTTACCAATCCAATCCCGCCGGATAACCGGGAGCCCGAGAACCGCTCCTGCCGGCGGAATGCGCGACCAGTCCGAACTAGCCAGGGAGACACCACCAGTGAGCAGCCACAAGGAAGTACGTTATGTGGTTTCTCGTCTAGAGAATCCGGATGATCTCGAAAGTGCCCGGGAGCCGATCGGCTGGCACCCGTATCTGGATCTTGCCAAGAAGCACGCCGACCGCATTGGCGCCGGCACCTGCGTCGACGCGGAGGGCGGAACCTACCACCTTGACGGGCCGTACAGACGGCGCGGTCAATGGCAAACGGAATGGACGAACCGCAATCTCTATCAGGGTAGGAAGAAGAGAACCCCGGTCCCAGAAGTCTGAGACTAGCGGAAGAACCAGACCACTGGTAGCTTGAGGACGGACGCCAGCCGACGGAGTTGCTCTACCCCGGCTTCCCACCTATCGACCAGATCAAACCGAGGCTTGATCAGCGGCTCGCCTGGTGCCACAGGCCCCTCTGTTTGCCACAGAGACGCGTAGACCCGAGCGGATAGCATCGAGTTCCTGCGAGAGGTGAGGTTGCTGACCAGACCCAACAGGGGATTGCGCCCGACGAGCAGGTTGCGACCCAGCCGCTCCAGAATCCTTGGCATGGAGTAGAAGGTGCTGTTGCACTCGGTCATCTCGTGGATGATCTGGTCCACGCTCAGATGCTTGTACCGCGCCACCGGATACGTGAGAGTGTAGTACTTCCAGTCCTCGGGGAAGGCGGCCATGGCGATCCTTCCCTCCGCCTCCATTTGCTTCCACAAGCGGGTCCCGGGCAACGGGGTCAGGAACAGCACGTTAATATTGTCCACCCCGTACCGGCTCGCCGCCTCGGCGATCAACCTGCCCACCCCAGGACGATCGGAGTCGAGGCCCATGATGAACGAGCCGACCACCAGAATGTCGTGGCGCCGGATGCGCTCTACCGAGGCGGGGATATCGCGCCCCGAGAGCAGAGCTGACTTCTTCCCCAACCCGATAAGGCCCTCGGCGACCACCGCTTCAAACCCGACGAACAGACCCGCACAGCCGGCTTTCTCGGCGAGGGTGAGCAACTCCTCGTCATCGGCGAAGTCGACCGTGGTCTGACCAATCCAGGACTTTCCGGTATCGGCCTCGGCCAAGGCCCGGAACAGTTCCTTGGCGCGCTCGACATGCTCTGGCTTACGACCGATGAGGTTGTCGTCGACGATGAGCACTCGGTTCTCGGGGATGGACTTGAACTCCTCCACCACCTCAGCGATCGGTCGGTGGCGATAGCTCGCCCCGTTGAACTGGGTGACGCTGCAGAAGTTGCAGTTGAGCGAACAGCCCCGGGTGGTCTGGATCGAGCCGAAGGCATATCCACGAGGGAGGAGGTCGTGACGGGCGGAGACTATCTGATCCATTGTCGCCCGGCCTCCGTCGTAGCGGGCGTTCAGGCGGCCGGCCCTCACATCTTCGAGGACCTGCGCCCATACCGGCTCCGCCTCCCCCGTCACGACGCAGTCCACATACCGGCTCGCCTCATCCAAGCACATGGTCGCGTGTATGCCGCCCATGACCACCGGGACGCCCCGGGCTCGAAAACCTCCCGCGATCTCGTACGCGCGGGGTGCTTGCGAGGTGAAGGCGGTGATGCCGACCACGTCGGGCCTGGGCAGCGCCTCATAGTCGACGGGACCAAGGTTCTCGTCGAGGATGGATATCTCCCAGTCAGGTGACGTGAGACCGGCGAGCACCAGGAGTCCGAGCGGTTTCCACATACGGAAGCGGTTCCAGTAGCTGCCCCGGTTGAGCGAGATACTGACGAGCGGATTGGAAGGGTTGACCAGGTAGAGAAGCATCATGTCTCCAGACCAAGCTGACGAGGGTGGCATCGACCGGGAGACTCTCAGTAGCGTTCCGACGGTGAGCTGGGCGAAGGTGATAGCCAACCCGGTCCCCAGGGGTCTGGATTCCTGCGCCCTAGCTTTGAACTGCTACAAGGATAGCACCTGTATTCCGTGGTTACCTCGCTCGAGGACGGTGGGGTGCTAGACTAGGCTAGATATCTGGCCCGTCCGATTGAACCCGCCCTACACTCCGCTACGGCTAATCAGCGAGAGGACACCCGTCATGAGAATCGAGATCCAAGAGGCACAATCGTCGACGTCCGAGAGGCCACTGTGGCTCTGGCGGGTGTGGTGCAACGGCCGCATGTCCCAGGGGTTCAGCCCGACCGAAAAGGACGCCGCTACCCAGGCAAAACTCGAGCAATCCCGCCTGGGAAACAGCTGGGGATCGACATCCAGAGGACTGCGCTGATCGCGGGCGAGATCCCCGCGTCTCATTCCGCTAGTTTGTCTGCTCCTCCCCTTGCGGCTCCACGCAGCCCTCGACCGGTTCGGTCACCGACCGCACGTAGTCGAGACCGTAGTAATGGCACAGTCTCTCCTCGACATCCGGGAGCGAGGCCAACTCGTCCTTGACGTGCGGTGCGTCCTTGACCAGGTCTTTGGTGTAAGAGACCACGAGCTTGCCGGCCGACGACTGAACCTCACCGGCAGGCACATAGATCCTATGGGTGCCGAGCAGCCCGGTCTTCACGACCAGCCAGGTGAGATTGCCAACGATCTCGCCAAAGCGTACATCCTCGATCGTCCCGATCTTCTCTCCGTCCACATCGTAAAGATCGTGGCCGGTCCACTGCGTTTCCAGTTCCTCGTTCCCTGCCATCACTAACCCTTTCTTGGAGGAGACGGGTCCACTGGCTGTTTTCCCCAGGGCCCGGCCGCGGGAAACGCCCTATTCGTCGGGGAGCACGGCAATGCAGGCTATCTCCACCACTTGGTCCTTCGCTCCCAGTCCGGATACCCCGATCAGGTCGCGGGTCGGGGGGGTGCGGTCGCTCGCCAGCTCGGGGCAGTGCTCGCGGAAGAATTCGTCCAAGACGTCGAAGCGGTAGTTGGGATGCTTGCTCACTCCCTCAGGGAAGTCTGGTCCGACCACATACATGATCAGCTTCACTATGTTGTCCAGGGAGGAGCCCATCTCCTCGAGCCGCTCCTTGATCTTCTCGAGGGCCAGTCTCGTCTGGGCTGCGGCTCCTTCCACTACCCGCCCCCCCTTGCGGAAGTCCTGGGTCGGGTCCTGTCCTTCGGTCCCGGCCAGGAAGACAAAGCCTCGCGCTCCTGTGACCACCGTTCCTTTCCCCCAATGCATCAGGGTGTCGCCGTGATACAGCTTGTAGGTCCTCTTCTCCATCTCCCTCCCCTTTCACGCTGCTCAAGAGGCCTCTGCGAGCGCCTCCACGAACTGGCTGCTGTAGAGGTCGTAGTAGAAGCCGCCGGCCGCGAGAAGCTGCTGGTGGGTCCCCTGCTCCACTATGTTCCCCTCGTTCATGACCAGGATGAGATCGGCATCGCGGATGGTGGAGAGCCGATGAGCGATGACAAAGCTGGTGCGCCCCGCGAGCAGGCGAGCCATCGCCCGCTGGATCAGCACTTCGGTACGAGTGTCGACCGAACTGGTGGCCTCGTCCAGGATGAGGATCTCGGGATCGGCCAGGAAGGCTCGGGCGATGGTCAGGAGCTGCCGTTCCCCCTGGGAGACGTTGGCCGAATCGTCGTCCAACCGGGTCTCGTAGCCCTCGGGAAGGGTGCGTACGAAGTGGTTCACGTGAGCCGCTTCGGCTGCGGCCTGGATCTGCGTCTCCGTCGCTCCCTCGCGGCCGTAGGCGATGTTCTCCCGGATGGTGCCTCCGAACAGCCAGGCGTCCTGCAAAACCATCCCAAAGAGCCGCCGCAAGTCGTCGCGAGTCATCTCGCGGGTGTCCACGCCGTCGACTAGAATGGCCCCGCCATCGATCTCGTAAAAGCGCATGAGCAGGTTGACGAGGGTGGTCTTTCCGGCCCCGGTGGGGCCCACGATGGCGACGGTCTGTCCGGGCTGCACCTCCACGCTCAGGTGTTCGATCAAGGGCACATCGGGCAGATAGCGGAAGGACACGTCCTCGAACTGCACGTGGCCGGTGACGTGCTTGAGCACGACCGGCTTCGCCGGGTCGGCCGACTCTTCCGGCTCGTCGAGCAGCTCGAACACGCGCTCGGACGATGCGACGGCAGACTGAAGAACGTTGGCCATGCTGGCCGTCTGCGTGATCGGCTGCGTGAACATCTGGGAGTACTGGATGAACGCCTGGACGTCACCCAAAGACAGGGCGCCCGTGGTGACGCGCAGCCCGCCGACCACGGCGATGGCGACGTACTGGAGGTTCCCCACGAACATCATCATGGGCATGATGATCCCGGAGATGAACTGGGCCTTGAAACTGGCCTGGTAGAGATCCTCGTTCTCCTCGTCGAACTGTGCGATCGCCTCCTTCTGGCGCCCGAAGATCTTCACGATGGTATGGCCGGTGAAGCTCTCCTCTACGTGCCCGGTAAGGTCACCCGTGTGCTCCCACTGAAGGGCGAACTGTTTCTGGGAACGCTTGGCTATCAACATCGTGATCACCACGGAGATCGGCACGGTGACGAGGCAGATCACGGCTAGGAGCGGGCTGATCCAGAACATGAGCGCCAGCACCCCGATCAGGGTCAGCACGGCCGTGATGATCTGCGAAATCGTCTGCTGCATCGTCTGCTGGATATTGTCGATGTCGTTCGTGACCCTGCTGAGGATGTCGCCCCGCGGGTGGCTGTCGAAGTACTTGAGGGGCAGGCGGGCCAGCTTGACGTCGACATCTCGGCGTAGCTTGTAGATCACGCGGGCGACGACTCCGGCCGCGATGTAGCCCTGCAGCCACCCAAACAGCGCGCTGAGAAGGTAGATCGCCGTCACTATGAGGAGGACCCGGCCGACGGCGGCGAAATCCACGCCCTGGCCGGGGTTGATGTTGCTCATCCCCGCCAACATATTGGCGAGGTTTTCCTCACCTGCCGCCCGCAAACCGGCGACCGCCTGTTCTTGGGTGACGCCGGGCGGCAGTTGCTTGCTGACGACGCCGGCAAAGATCAGGTTCGTGGCCCGGGCCAGTATCTTGGGGGCCGCGACCGTGCAGGTGACGCTGACGACCGCGAGCAGGATGATCAGAATGAGCTTGCTCCTCTCGGGGCGCAACCTCCTGACCAGCCTCTTGAAGGACCCCTTGAAGTCTTTGGCCTTCTCCCCGGAGCCGATGAGCCCCGGCGGACCGAAGCCGGGGCCGTGGGGGCCACCTTGGCCGGGCCGGCCCCTGCGCCCCGTCTGGGGCTTCTCAGCGGCAGCGGCTGGGCCGCCGTCACCTGGGGCGGCGTTCGCCCGCGCCGCCTGGTCGCTCTGTTCTTCGGGGCTCAAGCCACTTCCTCCGCGGTCAACTGCGAATAGACGATCTCGCGGTACGTCTCGCAACGGTCGATCAGATCGGCGTGGTGGCCGATGCCGCAGACGCCTCCCTCTTCGAGCACCACGATCTGATCCGCATGCAGGATGGTGCTGACCCTCTGCGCGACCACTATGACCGTCGCGTCCTTCGTCTCGCGCTTGAGGGCGGCGCGCAGCATGGAGTCGGTCTTGAGGTCAAGAGCCGAGAAGCTGTCATCGAAGACGTAGACGTCGGGCTTCTTGATGACCGCCCGGGCTATCGCCAGCCGCTGCCTCTGGCCACCCGAGACGTTGGCCCCTCCTTGGGTGATCGGCTCGTAGAGACCCTCCGTCATAGCGGAGACGAAGTCTTCCCCCTGCGCGACCTCCAGAGCGTGCCAAAGCTCCTCATCCGTGGCATCTGGGTTGCCGTAGCGCAGGTTGCTTGCCACCGTCCCTGAAAAGAGGAAGGCCTTTTGTGGGACGAACCCGATGTGCTGCCAGAGATCGGCCCGATCCATCTCCCTGATGTCTATGCCGTCGATGAGGATGCTGCCGGCGGTGACGTCGTTCAGGCGCGGGATGAGCCCTATCAAAGTCGACTTGCCGCTACCCGTGCTACCGACGATCGCTGTGGTCTCGCCCGGACGGGCGGTGAACGAGATGTGGCCGAGGATGGCATCCTGGGCTCCGGGATATCGGAACTCGACGTCCCTGAACTCCACCAATCCTGGCTTGCCGCCATCTCTAGCCGGGATCAGGACCGGCACCCGGGGATCATGGATCGCGGGATCGACGTCCAACACGTCCTGTACCCGACCCCCCGATGCCACGGCGCGAGGGATCATCGCGGCGAGCATGGTGGACATGAGGACCGCGAAGAGGATCTGCATGACGTACGCGATGAAGGCGAAGAGGTTCCCGATCGGCATTGCTCCGCTGTCCACCCGATGGCCGCCGAACCACATGATCGCCACGATGGACAGGTTCATGATGAGGAACAGGGCCGGGAAGACCAAAGCGAAGAGGCGGAAGACCCGCACGGTCGTGTCGGTCAGGTCCTGGTTGGCCTGGGCGAACCGCTTCTCCTCGTAGTCGGTACGGGCGAACGCCCTGATCACTCTCACACCACCGAGGGTCTCGCGCATGATCTGGTTGATCTTGTCGATGCGGGCCTGGATGGTCCGGAACAGCGGTATCGCCCGGCGGAGGACGACGAACAGGAATATCCCCATGATCGGGAGGATGACGGCCAGCGCGGCGGAAAGGGGTACGTCCTGGCGGAGGGCCATGATGATGCCGCCGATAGCCAGCATGGGCGCCATGACCATCAGAGTCAGGCCGATAGCGATCAGCATCTGCACTTGCTGGACGTCGTTGGTGTTCCGGGTGATGAGAGACGGAGTGCCGAAACGACCCATCTCGCTTTGCGAGAGACTCTCCACCTTCCTGAAGAGCGAGCCCCTTACGTCGCGTCCCATGCCCATGGCCGTCTTGGAGGCGTGGAACACCGAGGTGATAGAGCAAGCGGTGATGAGGAGCGCGACGCCAAGCATGATGCCGCCGGTCCGCAGGATGTAGCCCGTGTCGCCTTTGGCGATGCCGAAGTTGATGATGTCTGCGTTCAGGGTGGGCAGATAGAGGTTGCCGATCGACTGAACGAGGACCAGCATGACGACCAAGCTGATGCGCTTGCGGTAGGGACGGAGATACGTGAGCAGAAGCTGTTTCATGACGCCGCCCGCGTCTCGTGGTCAGGCGCGCCGGGTCCGACCAGTTCGGCGATGTGGCCGGATACCTCGTCCAGGAGGCGCGTGAGTTCGAGCTTGTCTTGGTCGCTCAGCTTGCCGATCGTCTGGTTGATGTATTCCTCGAAGGCCGCGTGGTTCTCCAACTCTTGCCGCCTGCCCTCGGCCGTCAGGAAGACCCGGGTGATGCGTTGATCGTCGGGGTCTACCTCCCGCCTGACAGCCCCTGCCTTTTCGAGCCCCTGAAGGATGCGCGTGACGCTGGGCCGCGACAGATGCAGCATCTCGGCGAGGTCCCTCTGGCTCATACCTTCGCTAATCGCGAGCAGTCGCAAGCTCATGAGCTCCCCATGATGAGCGCCCGGATTGCTCAAGCGCCGCTGCATCGCCTGGCGGTGAATGTGAAACAGCCTACCCAGGGCATGAAAGGCCTCCGAAGTCATTCGATCGACTTCGCTGTTCCCAGGCGCAGGCGGTATCGGCGTGTGAGTCGTGAAACCAGGCATGTACCCCGTCGAGCCCCTTAACTGGTCCTCAACAGATCTCTATTGATTGCGTACGAAACAGTGTTGCGCAGAATCATCGTACCGTCAAGTCGCCGCAGGCGTGCGCTCTTTCGAGTTCCCGCCTAGGGAGTGAAGGCCCAGGTGTCGTTGAGAAGAGTATCCCCTTCGGACCCACCGAACATGATCAGCCGGCGGGTGGTCGGATCGTAGACCATACTTGGGGCGGCGCGACGCGGAGGGAGAGTCCCGGAGAGGCTGAGTGAGGTCCAGGTGTTGGCCGCAGGATCGTAGGCCCAGGTGTCGTTGAAGGGCGCCGTAAGAGTCGCGCCTCCGAACAGGATCACCTTCTGGACGGAGGGGTCGTAGACCATCGAAGGCCCGCCGCGAGCCGCGGGAACGGCACCCCCGGGGCTGAGTTCGGTCCAGGTGTTGGCGGCGGGGTCATAGGCCCAGGTGTCGTTGAAGAGCGCTGTGGGAGTGCCGCCTCCGAACAGGATCACCTTCTGCGTGGAGGGGTCGTAGGCCGTCATCTGGAAGCCGCGGACCGCGGGGACGGCACCGCCGGGCTTGAGCTCGGTCCAGGTGTTGGCGACAGGATCGTAGGCCCATGTGTCGTTCAGCAGGTCCTCGCCGAAGTTGATGGTCCCCACGGATTGCACGCGGCCTGCCATCCCTCCGAACATGATCAGCTTACCGGTGTCGGAGTCGTAGACCAAGGTAGGCCACATACGTGCGGGTGGTCGAGCGCCGGCGGGGTTGAGGTTGGTCCAGTAGTTTGCAGCTGGGTCGTAGGCCCACGTATCATTGCGGAAAACGCCGGTGCCGTCCTGCCCTCCGAACATGATCAGCCGGTGGGTGACCGGGTCATATGCCATCGAGTGCGTGGCCCGTGAGGCGGGCGGGAGCCCGGGGGGCCTGAGCTCGGTCCAGGTGTTAGCGGTGGGATCGTAGGCCCAAGTGTCGTTGTAACTCGCTGCCTCCCCTCCCCCTCCGAACATGATCATCAGGCCTGTAGAAGAATCGTACGCCATTGAGTGGGCGTTGCGGGCCGAGGGCAGGGTCCCCGAGGGGGAGAGCTCGGTCCAAGCGGTGTGCTGTCGGTTCAGGCCCAGACCGAGTCCCAAGCCGAGCCCCAGGCCGACGACCACGACCACCGCAGCTGAGATGAGAGCGATCATCAAGGTCCTGCGGCGCCGTTTCCGCAGCCTGGCAGCTTCCGCGTCTGGGCTTGTTTCGAGCTCCTTAGCAATCCCTAGAGAAGCGATCGCGGGAGAAGTGATCGCCGCCGGATCAGCAGCCAAAGCGAGGTAGCGCCGCAGGGAGGCGTTGGGAGTAGCGTCGTCCACCCGGATGGGAAGCACCGGCCGCTCGTAGGCGACGGCCCTCTCGATCTCGTGAAGCACACCAGGGGAGGCATTGGCGGACGCGGAGAAGATGAGTAGCACGAAGTCCGAGCTGCGGATGGCCTCCAGAGTCTCTGCTTCCGTTTCCTCGCTCGCCATCGCATCGCGGGAGGCCAGCCAACAGCCGATGCCGTCCGCCTCCAGCATCTCGCAGACGCGAGAGGCGGCATCGTGATCCTCCGTGGCATGACTTACGAAAACCTGATGCATCAAAACCCCCTCAGTGCCGATTGACCGCTGCCAGAGCTATCAGCCGGGAGCGCAGGTCCAGACATCGTTAAGGAAGTCGAATTGATCGATCGACCGTCCTCCGAACATGATCAGCCGGCCACTCGCAGGGTCGTAGACCATGACGTGCCCCGCCCGCGCAGCAGGCTGCGTCCCAGAGGGCTCGAGCTCCGTCCAGGTGTTGGCGGCGGATTCATAGGCCCAGGCGTCACCGAGGACAGTGCCGGCAGAGTCCAGCCCTGCGAACACGATCAGCCGCCCACTGGTCGGATCGTACGCCATCGACTGTGCGCTGCGCGTCCAGGGCAACGTGCCGGCGGGCTTGAGTTCGGTCCAAGCATTGGCGGTGGTATCGTAGGCCCAGGTGTCGTTGAGGAGGCCGGTGTCTCCCTGCCCACCGAACACGATCAGACCGTGGGTGAGCGGATCGTAGGCCATGGAGAAGAGGTTGCGGGGCGAGGGCAGCGTACCGGCGGGCTTGAGTTCGATCCAAGCGTTGGTGGCCGGATCGTAGGCCCAGGCGTCGTTGAGACTGGTGCCGGCGTCGCCGCGCCCCCCGAACATGATCAGCCGGTGGGTGCCCGGATCGTACGCCATCGAGTGGGCAGAGCGGGCTGGGGGCAAAGTGCCTGAGGGTTTGAGCTCGGTCCAAGCATTGGCGGTAGGATCGTAGGCCCAGGTGTCGTTGAGACTGGTGCCGGCGTCGCCGCGCCCCCCGAACATGATCAGCCGGTGGGTGCCCGGATCGTACGCCATCGAGTGGGCAGAGCGGGCTGGGGGCAAAGTGCCTGAGGGTTTGAGCTCGGTCCAAGCATTGGCGACCGGGTCGTAGGCCCAGGTGTCGTCCAGGAGCGCCAATGCGATTGCGCCTCCGAACAAGATCAGGCGTCCGCTGGTCGGGTCGTACACCATCGAGTGCGCGGAGCGGGCAGTGGGCCGCATGCCCGAGGGCTCGAGCTCGGTCCAGGTGTTGGCAGCAGGGTCGAAGACCCAGGTGTCGTCAAGAAACGCGCCGGCAGAGTCTCCTCCGAACATGATAAACCGGCCGCCGGCCGGGTCGTACACCATCGAGTGCGCGGAGCGGGCAGTGGGCCGCATGCCCGAGGGCTCGAGCTCGGTCCAGGCGTTGGCGGCGGGGTCGTAGACCGCGGTGTCGTCAAGAAGAGTACCGGCAGAGTCTCCTCCAAACATGATAAACCGGCCGCGAGCCGGGTCGTATGCCATCGACTGAGCGGAGCGAGCCAAGAGCTGCGTGCCGGAGGGCTCGAGTTCGGTCCAGATGTCGGTGGCGGGGTCGTAGGCCCAGGTATCTTGATAGGACTTATAGGAGGCGCCTCCAAACATGATCAGCCGGCCGCTAGCAGGATCGTGGGTCAATGAGTGGGCAGAGCGGGCTGAGGGCAGCGTACCCGCAGGCTCGAGTTCGGTCCAGATGTTGGTGGCGGGGTCGTAGGCCCAGGTGTCGTCGAGACTGGTGCCGGTGTCGCCGCTCCCTCCGAACATGATCATCTGGTGGGAGACAGGGTCGTACACCATCGAGTGTGCGCCGCGTCGCGAGGGCAGCGTGCCTGAAGGCTTGAGTAAGGTCCAGGTGTCGGCGGCGGGGTCGTAGGCCCAGGTGTCGTTCAAAGAGCCGATGTCGCCGAACCCTCCGAACATGATCATCTGGTGGGAGACAGGGTCGTACACCATCGAGTGCGCGGAGCGGGCCGAGGGCTGCGTGCCGGAGGGCTCGAGCTCGGTCCAGGTGTTGGCAGCGGGGTCGTAGGCCCAGGTGTCGCTGTAACCCGCTGCGTCGCCGCGCCCCCCGAACAGGATCATACGCTGGGTGCCCGGGTCGTACACCATCGAGTGCGCGGAGCGGGCCGAGGGCAGCGTCCTCGAGGAGTCAAGGAGCTTGTTCCAGGAGATGTGGTTACCCATCATACCGGCCTGTGAGGCAGCCTGGTCTCGGGTCAAGCCGAGGCCCAGTCCCACACCCACAGCGGCGACCACTAGGACCGCGACAACAGCGATGCCCCAGGGCCTCAGGACCCATGCGCGCGCCTGTGCAGCCGCTGTGCGTGTGCCGGGCTGGAGTCGCACGGGGGGTCTTGGAGCTGGGACAGGGCCTCTTCCCGCACTCGCGGCTCCCGTGGAGGGTCGAGCCAACTGCTCTCGCACCGTGGCGATGATCTCCTTGCGCTTGCTCTCGACTCCCTCGGGCGCCTCGATCCACTGGTGCAGGTAGTACTCCATGGACGAGTTGGGATCGGCGTCGTCGGTGCGGAGAGCGAGCACCGGCCGCCCGTAGGCCACGGACCGTTCGATCTCACGAAGGGCATAGGGCGAAGCGTTGGAATGGGTAGAGAAGATCAGGACCACGAGCTGCGAATTCCGAATCGCATCCATAATGGCTGCGGCGTAGTCCGTGCCCGCTTTCACGTCACGGGGAGCCACCCAGCACTGAATGCCGTCTGCCTCGAGCAACGCGCAGACGCGGGAGGCCGTATCTGCGTCCTCCGTGGCGTAGCTCACGAAGACCTGGTGCGCCAACGACGGCTCCCTTCCGGCTGCCTGCGGCGACTAGACTCATGAGACACCATGTAGTGGCGCGCGTCAATACGCGGGAGCAATGTTCCAGGGCAGCCTCGAGGCAACCCTTGCGCCTTGGCCTACGGAGTGAAGGCCCAGATGTCGTTGAGAGAGGTTTTGACGCCGGCGGCAATTCCGCCAAACATGAGTATCCGACCGGTGGAGGGAACGTAGACCAGAGGACCCGGGACGCGTGCCGAGGGCAGCGCCCCCGCGGGTTGGAGCTCGGTCCAGGTGTTGGCGATGGGATCGTAGGCCCAGGTATCGTCGAAGTACTTGGAGCCGTCGGCGACGGACCCTCCGAACATGATCACCCGCTGACTCGAGGGGTCGTAGACCATCCCGAAGCTGAAGCGCGCCTCAGGTAGAGTCCCCGCTGGATCAAGATCGGTCCAGGTGCTGGCGACAGGGTCGTAGGCCCAGGTGTCATTGAGGGCCTCCCCCCATCGCCAACCTCCAAACGTGATCAGGCGCCCAGTAGAGGGATCGTGAACCATCGGCCCGCAATTGCGCCCCGGCGGCAGGCTCCCCGCGGGCTTGAGTTCGGTCCAGGTGTTGGCGACCGGATCGTAGGCCCAGGTGTCGTCAAGGTAATCGCTGTTAGTGGCCCCTGAGAACAGGGTCAACCGCCGGGTGGTCGGATCGTAGCCCATGGCGAAGCCGCCGCGTGCGGGGGTAACGGTCCCCGCGGGCTTGAGTTCGGTCCAGGTATTGGCGGCAGGGTCGTAGACCCAGGTGTCAGCCGTGGGGTAAATGATCACCCCCCCATCGGGTTGTAGAGTGAGGAGTTCCTCGCTGCCCCCAAAGGAAACCATTCGCCGGGTGGTCGGATCGTAGGCCATGGCGCCCAGCGCCAGGGCAGGAGGCAGCGTGCCCGCGGAGTCAAGTTTGGTCCAGGTGTTGGTCGCAGGATCGTAGGCCCACATATCGAGGATGGGGGGGTACTTCAGGCCGAACGGGTCCGAAGGCTCCGGGTGCCCAAACATGATCACCCGGCCACTGGCAGGGTCGTAGACCATATTCCCGAACGCAGGAGGCACCGTCCCTACGGGGTCGAGTCTGGTCCAGGTACCCTGATGGCTTGTCCCCGCAAGACCCAAGCCAAGTCCCAGGCCGAGGGCCAAGGCCAGGATAGCCGCGCCCAGAACGATCCCCAAGGTTCGGCGGCTTGGTCTGTGCCGTGTCGCTGGGCCCGCCTCTTGGCTCGTGGCCGAAGCCGCGGTCTGGGCCAACTGCCCCCGCGCTGCGGCGATGATCTCGTCCCGCTTGGTGTCCACTCCATCGGGGGCATCCAGCCAGCGCCACGTAGCCGAGTCTACGGTCTGAGCCAACTGTTCCCGGACAGCAGCGACGATGTCGTCACGCTTGTCCTCCACCCCACCGGAAGCATCGAGCCACTGCCACAAGTTCAGGTAGTACTCGAGGGAAGCGTTGGGAAGGGCGTCGTCCAGATGGAGAGAGAGAACCGGCCGCTCGTAGGAGATGGCCCGCTCGATGTCGCGAAGCACCGTGGGAGATGAGTTAGCCGAGGATGAGAACAGGAGCAGCACCAGGTCGGAGGTGCGGATAGCCTCAAGGATGGCGGCAGCGGGCTCTGAGCCCTCTTCCAAATCACGGACCGCCAGCCAGCACTGAACGCCGTCTGTCTCTAGTATCTGGCAGACGCGGGAGGCCACCGCTTGGTCCTCCGCAGCGTGGCTCAGAAAGACCTGGCGCGCCAATTCGGCTCCCTTTCCGGCTGCCCTCCGCACCCGAACCGAGAGAATGTATCAGGTCGTGGTCGGAGAGGTGGTTGTTGTGGTGGGTGGATGCGTCGTGGTACTCGTCGTGGCCTGGGTGGTCGCCGTGGTGCCTGCTTGCTTTGTCACGGGCGTCTTAGATGTCTGCGTGTCACAGCCAGGGAACATCATGACTCCCAATAACAGCCCCATCCCCAACAAACAACCGATGCCTGCCCGCCTGGATTGGGCTGTGGCGACGGCCCCTTCGCTCATGTCATCCCCCTGTGATTCGCAGCTCTTGCTTGATCCTCCCGGGCGTAGCCTAGGAAGACCTGGTGCGCCATGGACATCGCCTCCTAGCCTGAGCACTACGGCTGGGTTCATGAGACACCAACCGGCAGCACTAGTCAAGAGCCGATTCGGATGGCAGGCGATCTCTCGCGGCGCAGGCCACATTTGGCCTGCGCCTCTTGTCTCCGGGTGATAACGTGTAAGTGGAACTATCTCTGCCATACGGACGCCTGTTTCTTCATCGATGAGGGGCACCATGGAGACGAAGCAGCTCAAGACCGTAGTCGCAGGCGATGTCACCGTCGATTGGCTCGAATGGCCGGTGGCTGCAAGACACGAGGCGGCTGCCGCAAGCACCAGTGCCACCTGCTCCAGCAACTGGCAACTCCATGACGGCATCCGGTTGACCGCCAGGCCCGGGGGCGCGCTTCTACTGGCCAGCCTCTTGCGGGGAGCGGGCATGGCCACAGTGGCCGCTCCCGAGATCCTCGACCTGGAGGGAGTTCCGGCCACTGACGTGCTTCACTCCCACGTTCGGCTTGCTCGCTTTCCCGTCTCCGCTGACGGCGACGGCAGGGACCAGGTGTGGCGCGTCAAGGACAACTGCGGCTACACCGGGCCGGACAGTGGTCGACTGCAGCCTTTGAAACTCAGCGGCGACGACCCGCTTGCGGACCTTATCATCCTGGACGATGCCGGGAACGGCTTCCGCGACGAACCATCGGTCTGGCCGCAGGCCCTTGTTGCTGCCGGTAGCCGGCCGCTCATCCTGCTCAAGATGAGCCGACCTCTGGCCGTGGGCCCTCTGTTCGAGGAGCTGTCCCGCAACCACTCCGATCGGCTGGTCGTTGTCATCGATGGGGACGACCTGCGTTGCGAAGGGGCGAACGTCTCTCGTCGGCTCTCCTGGGAGCGCACCGCCAAGGATTTTGTGTGGCAGATGGCCAACAGCCGCAGGCTTGCGGCCCTGGCCGCCTGCCGGAACCTGGTCGTCCGTTTCGGGCTGGACGGCGCCATCCACCGCGTTGCCATCGGCGATCGGACCACGGCGGTCCTCTATTACGACCCAGCCCGCATCGAGGGCGAGTACGACGAAGAGCACCCGGGCGAGATGATGGGACTGGGTGCTGCCTTCCTTGCCGCCCTTGCCTGTGAGGTGGCGAAAGGGGGCCTCGGGCGAGGTGGGAGAGGGGGCCCGCGCCGGCATCGCCGCCTCGCGCCGGCTGCTTGTGGCGGGGTTCGGCACGTCGGGCCGGGAGCCGGACTGGACCCTCGACGAGCTCTTCGAGGCCTCTCCCCACGATCCGGTCATAGCCGACGTCGTGGTCCCCGTCAAGAGCAGTCTCACCTCGGCCGATCCCGACTTCTGGACCATCCTGCAGGAATCGACGCACGAACGCTTGGAGGCGGTGGCTCTCAACTATGTGGAGAGGGGCACCGACCCGGTTCTGGACCGGGTTCCGGTGGGACGCTTCGGCAAGCTCAAGACCATCGACCGCACCGAGATCGAGGGCTACCGCAGCGTCAAGAACCTCGTCTCGGAATACCTGGCGGCCGGCTACGTCAAGCGGCCTCTGTGCATCGGCGTCTTCGGACCGCCCGGTGCCGGCAAGACCTTCTCCGTCACGCAGATCGCAAAGAGCGTCGGGGAGAGAGTGGTCCAGAGCGTGAGCTTCAACGTCGCCCAGTGGGAGTCTCCGCGCGACCTGGCAAGCGCGCTCCACCGCGTGCGGGACGTTGTGCTCGAGGGCAAGGTGCCTCTCGTCTTCTTCGACGAGTTCGACGCTTCGTTCGAGGGAACGCCGCTCGGGTGGCTCAAGTTCTTCCTCGATCCCATGCAGGACGGGCGCTTCAAGGACGGGGAGTCGAGCCACCCCATCGGCAAGGCCATCTTCGTCTTCGCCGGCGCCACGAGCGGCTCTCTCGCCGAATTCACGCGCGAAGGGGGCGACGGCCAGACGATCGAGCGGTTCCGCATGGTCAAAGGTCCCGATTTCGTCAGCCGTCTCCGTGGATACGTCGACATCCTCGGGATCAACCAGAGGGGCGATCAGGATCGTCTCTACGTGATCAGGCGCGCGGTGGCTTTGCGCGCTCAGCTCGAGATGGGCGCCAGGCAGCTCATGGACCATTCGGGCCGCAGCATCAGGATCGACCCGGGTGTACTCCGAGCTCTGATCAAGATCCCCGAGTACCGGCACGGCATGCGCTCGCTCGAATCCCTGATCGACATGAGCATGCTCAGTGGCCGAGAGATCTTCGAGCAGTCGGCTCTCCCTCCGGCCCCTCAAATGGAACTGCACGTCGATGCCGAGACGTTCATGCGGCTGGTAGCGCGCGACGTCCTGGTCGGCGCGGCCCGAGAGAGGATCGCGCAGGCCATTCATGAAGCTTTCGCCGAAGACAGCGTCGCCAGTACGCCGGAGGAGGGTCAGCGCATGCTTCCCTGGGACGATCTGACCGAGGAGGATCGCGAGTCCAACCGCGAGCAGGCGGATTGGTTCCCAACCTATCTCGAGGCTATCGGCTGCGGTTTTCTCCCGGCCAAGGATGAAAGCCCGCGCCACTTGGAGTTCACTGCCGCGGAGGTAGAGAAGCTGGCCCAGATGGAGCACGAGCGCTGGTGGGCGCAGAAGCGGGCCGCCGGTTACGTCTTCGGGCCGGTCAAGAGCGACGTCGAGAAGACGCATCCGTGCATGGTGCCCTGGGACCAGCTGTCCGAGGCCGAGAAGGAAAAGGATCGGGAGGCGGTCCGCGATATACCCGAACGGATGGCGGCTGCGGGTTTCGAGACGTACCGGCTGGGAGAGTAGCAGGCAGGCGTTACTTCTGCGCCCCCAAAGGGATCGTGCTCACATCGACTTCTTCGTTGCGGTTTTCGCACAGATAGGGGAAGCGAGAGACTATCGCGCGGATTTCCTTCTGCCGAGTGCCAGAATCACCCCACAGGACAGTCACTTCAGTACCCAGTTCGCCATGCTCCGCATCGATCGAACAGAGCGAGAGCATCTGGCGGAAGTTGTAGCTCTGAGTCCGCCCGGAACTGATCCCAACAAGCTTCCCATCCTTGAGCACCTGATCTGCGTAGAACGCCCAACCGGCTCCTTCGACGAACCTCTCATAAGGGTTCTCCATACTGGCGTACGGCTCGCCAGGTCGGAACTCTGAGGCGCGCACGTCGAGGATATCCTCGGTGTTCCAGACCAGAGTCACCATCTTGCGACGCGGGTTGGCCACTTCCTTTTCGAGAGCCTTCCGTCCGACGAAGTCGTGGTTGAAGCTGATCATCCTCCCCCAACCGAGCTCGACGGGATTACGATAGCGAAGCCGGATATCCGGACCCATGCTCCCTTTGCAGACATCCGTGTAGCGCGAGCGTATGCCGATCTTCTCCAGATACTCGAGGAAACCCTCGTCCTCCAGCCACGGGTGCGGGAAGTGGTTGAAGGCTTGGGGGAACCCACCCTCGGTATGCTGCATGAGATAGGCACGGAAGCCCAGACGCCGGATCCCGAACGGTTTCCCGGCCTTGAGGACGGCATTGTAGACCGCGGGGCCCTCCTCGACCTTACCGTGGAGCTCGTAGGCAAGCGTGCCGGGCATTCCTACCCGCAGCACGGTGACCTCCATGCCATCGACGCTGCTCGGACGGAAATGGGCAAAACGGATGTCGCGGAGATCGTCTCCCGTCACCGCCTCGAGCACTTCCAGGGAGCGCGGGCCAACGATCTGATACAGAAAGTTCGTCCCGGTCAGGTCCTCGCCCACAGCACCGTAGTTCCCCTGCTGGAAGACGTACGCGATGTAGTTGGCGCCCATCTCATAGGTGAGGAACTCCTCCTCGCCGAGCCGCATGAGCACACCATCGCCCATATCGAGGCCTTCCCCATTGCACATGATGGCGTGCTTGGCCCTGCCTACGGGGAAGTTGGTGAAGTCGTTAACACACACGTCCGAGAGGAACTCGAGGGCCTCCGGACCTTTGACCCGGAAGGTGGGCTGCGGGTTGAGAGAGGCGTGGATCGAGCATGACTGCTTGCCGGCCATGGTCTCATCGCGCCAGTTCGTCCATTCAAAAGGTACGACGACGGAGCCCTGAGCGACATACAACCACACGTTCGGGTCGTACGGAATCAACGGATGATGGATGAAAGTCTTCTCTACCTTCTGAAGTGCCTGCTGGTCGATACTGTCGAGACCGCCCATTTCCCTACTCCCATCGAGTCGCTGGTGCTCGGTGTCGGGCCGTTTTTCCCAGAGGCCAACAGCGTACACTACTACTGCCTCCGCGGGGCTTTGTGATGGTAGCGGGGGCAGGATTTGAACCCCTGCGACCGTCGGGTTATGAGCAATGGCTACCCGGGGGCGAAGGCAACCGGCTAGGCCGAAGGACGGGAATGCGGCATCTTGAGCACAGGCCCGTCAACGTCGAGCGGTGCTGAGATCCCGCCACTGGAAAGGCTTCCCATGACCCGGATAGACCGTTCCAACCTCTCAGAGCGTTCAGACGCTCGACACTTGCCCTGGCGAAAGGGACGTCGTCCATAATCGAACCGAGTTTGGGGGCTTTGCGGTTCTCGAGGAGGTCCCCGCACAGCAGGCTCCCGTCCGCGAGTAGCAGCCCGATCGGAGCCCGCCGAGGCCCGCGAAGCAAGAGCACCTTCGCACCAACCAGGCCGTATTCCGTGAGGTCGGAGTCTTCGTCGACGAACAGGTCGGGCTCGAACCGGTCTTGCTGAGGAAAGCGGAGAGCCACTGAGAGGACCGTCCGCAAGAGGAGGTTCGGCCTTTTTCGACCGGAGAGCATGTCGCCCTTCATACTCATTGGACGTCACCCTCGTGCATCGCGATCGGCGCACCGAACTTCCTTCGCAAGTAGGCTGCACTGCCGATGTGATCGAAGTCGCCGTGGGTGATGAGGATGAGCTTGAGCGACGCCCGGTCGCAGTCATCTGCCCAGAGCCTCTCCTCGAGTTTGGCCCGCTGCTTCCTCGTGCCGGTGTCGACAAGCACGAAACCACGTTCAGTCGTGATGCGATAGCAGTTGACGCTGAGCATTCCTGATCCGAGGGTCAGCGGAGTGACGGTCTGGGACGTGGAGCGATCTCCCTCCTGGGCTGGGTGGTCAGATTGGTGGGCTTCGGCCACGGTCGCCTGTCCCAACACGACCGCGGGGCGGTACATCAGCGCCGCGGCACCAGCCGCCCGACCAGGATGCCCACTCCTATCGCGATGACGATGATCGGGCCGACCACTTCCCACTTGTCGTACCACAGGCCGAACCCCACTACTACCAGCACGGCTCCCCAGACGAAGGAGCCGAGGACCGACCGCCGCCACCGTGGCACCACCAGCCTGAGACAGGCTTCGATGAGGAAGATGGCCCCAGCTCCCCACACAAAGATGGCCCATTGCTGATCTTCATTACCGTCAGCGAAGAGATCCAGGTTCTGCAGGAGCAGAGAGACACCGAACCAGATGATCACCAGGGCCCACGCCACGAACCCCAACGGGTTGCGCCTGTACTTCTCGTCCAGGCCTTGACCTTTTTCCTGCCTTTTCTCCCGCTCTTTCTCGTTCGGCTTCTTGCCGCCAGGCTGGTCGTCTTCCTCCGGACTCATGTCGCCTCCCTCCGGCCAGGAACGGTCACTACGCTTCTGATTCTACTCATTTCGATAGTCTTGGGAAGCGGGAAGCGGAGCCTGATGTCTTGCGGTCAAGGAAGAGCCCCAGTGGCCGAGGTCGGGAGCTACTGGAAGAGGGCAATCGGGAAATCCCAGGCGTGACCATCCGGGCAGCATCCCCACTTCTTGCGGCCATCTGGCCAGGTATCAAACCCCTCCCTCGCCCAGCTGCAAACCCATCTCCCTGGCCGATTCGTAGCCGCTTGCGGGCGAAGAGAATGGTGAAGAGGAGCTGAGGCCTCCAGCCGGGTGGCAAGCGATGGTGGGGGGAGGGAGACCATGAAGGCAGTATCCAGTCATCAAAGCGAGGAGACAGCGGCAGTGCGCGCCGCCCGTTCGGGCGCAACGGTACGGGACATCCTCAGGAATCGCAACTTCAGATTGCTCTGGACCGGTGAGGGGATCTCCCTCATCGGCGACCAGCTCTACTTGATAGCGCTTCCCTGGCTGGTCCTCCAACTTACGGGCAGCGCCTTTGCAATGGGGACCGTCCTCGCTCTCGCCGCCGTCCCCCGGGCGCTTTTCATGTTGCTGGGTGGGGCTCTCACCGACCGCTTCTCCCCGCGAGCCCTGATGCTAGGCTCAAATGTGGGGCGCCTGACTCTGGTGGCGACGCTCGCGGCGCTTACGCTTGGTGGCGTCATCCAACTCTGGATGCTCTACGCCTTCGCCCTGTTGTTTGGGCTGGCCGACGCCTTCTATTTCCCGGCCCAGTCGGCCATGGTGCCGAAACTGATCGGCAACGACCGTCTCCAGACCGGCAACGCGATCATCCAGGGCACGGCGCAGCTGTCGATGTTCGTCGGACCGGCACTGGCCGGTGCGCTCATCGCCGTACTGGACGGGGGCAGCGGCTCAGCCTCGGTGCCCGACATGTGGGGCATCGGCTTGGCCTTCGCACTGGATGCAGCCAGCTTCCTGGCCTCGGTCACCGCGCTCTTGCTCATGCGGTTGGACCGCCCGAGACCGTTAGCGGAGGCCGCCGCCAAGGAACGGACCGTCCTGTCCTCCATTGTCGAGGGACTCTCCGCCGTGTGGAAGGACCGGGTGCTCCGCTACTACTTCCTGCTGATCGCGGCGGCGAACTTCCTCATCACCGGACCGTTCTCCGTAGGCATCCCGGTGCTGGCGCATACCCGGTATTCCGGTGGAGCGGCGGCCTTCGGGATCATCCTTTCCGCCTACGGGGCTGGTTCCTTGGCCGGGGTCCTTGTGGCCGGATCGAGCCCCAGGCCTTCGGCCCGCAAGTTTCCCGCCCTCATGCTCGGGCTGACCGCCTTGATGGGCGTGAGCCTGGTGCTACTCGGTGTTATGCCGGCAATCACTCCGGCGGCGCTCGTAGCGACGATCATGGGACTGGCACAGGGCTATGTGGTCATCCATTTCGTCACCTGGCTGCAGATGCGGACTCCCGCGCAAATGCTGGGCCGGACGATGAGTCTGCTGATGTTCGCGGTCGTCGGTCTGGCCCCGGTATCGAGCACCGTTGCGGGGGCTCTGATCCAGGTGAGTGCGACCGCGGTCCTGATAGGCGCCGGCGTGCTCATGGTGCTGGTAGTGGCAGTGGGCTCGCTCAGCCCCTCTGTGTGGCGGCTCGGGGATGAGACCGAACACGGACGGCAACGGCTTTCCAGCGCAGCCCCAATCGTCGATAAACCAGTAGAGCAGGCGGCGTAACCGCCGCTGCCGCCTCTGCCATGGCTGTGGATAGGCTGAGGGGGCAGTCGAACCCCCGGGACCACTTGCGGCTAAGGCTTGATGCATGACGGGAGCAAGCTCCCTGGACGTTCGGCCCACCTGCCGATTGTGCGCCATGCCTCCGCTGAGGGTTGCGTGTGATGAGTCCACGTCCTAGTATCGACCCAGGGAGCCGCTCAAGGAGGGAAGATCATGAAGACGCTTAGTCGTTCCGGTCTGGCGCTCGGGCTTTTGCTCGCGTTGTTCTTCTCATCCGTCGCCCTGAGCGCCTGTTCGGGTGGGGCCTCGCAGACGACAGTGCGGGGGTCTGGCACCTTGGCCACTGAAGACCGGCCGGTCGCAGGCATCACGGGCGTCGCCCTGGGCACCCTGGGCGATCTCACCATCGAGCTGGGGGGTCAGGAATCGCTTCGGGTGGAGGGCGACGACAACCTGCTGCAGTATTTGAGGACGACCGTGCGCGACGGTGTGCTGACCATCGACCAGGATCCCGGCATCGAACTGGCGCCGAAGGAGTCGATCCGCTACTACCTGACCGTCAAGCAACTGGAATCGATCGAGCTTTCCAGCGTGGGGAGCATCACTGCGCCTGCTCTCACCGCCACCCAGTTCGTCGTGGAGCTCAGCAGCACTGGGGACATCGGACTTGCCGGGCTCCAGGCGGAGTTGCTGGAAGTACTCCTCAGCAGCACCGGTGACATCACCATAGACACCGGTCAAGTAGGAAGCCAGAGTATCAGCCTCAGCAGCTCGGGTGACTATGAGGCGGGTGACGTCCGCAGCAGGTCGGCCACGGTCGATCTGAGTTCGTCCGGGAATGCGACCATCTGGGTAACCGATCGGCTCGAGGCCGACCTGAGCAGTTCGGGGAATGTGAGGTACTACGGCAGCCCCAGCGTGAATGTGGATACCTCGAGTTCGGGAGACGCGGAGGCTTTGGGGGCCAAGTGATGGAAGCCCCCGGACATACGCAGGATAACTGAATCACCGCCCGTCGCCGGACTCAGACCCTCCCCGATCCCCTCGGTCACTTTAGGTCACTAAAACCTTTGTCGTCGGAAGCTTTTCGCTCAGTTGCTCTACTCCCCCTCTCCCAGGTAGAGGCCGTCCAAGCGATCTACGACAGGCCTTTCCACTGTTCGCCCGGGATCCGGGCGATGAGACGCTCATGCACTACCCTGTAGGCTTCGTCGATGTCGTAGCCCGAGTCATCTCGGAGTAGGGGCATGACGTCATTGCGAAAGTCAGCGGAAGCCAGCTTCTGGGTCATATTTGCTTCGTATTGCGCTCTCGAGACAGACAATCCTCCGTGCTCCAGATAGGCATGAAGGCCGGCGACTACACGCTCCTCGTCAGGAGAGAGCGTCTCGAGCGCAAGCCACAGATCGTAGAGATCGCGACCCTTTCGGCGCTGAAAGAGGGCGCGGAGCTTGGTGGCCATCAGCTCCTCGAGAGCATAGGTCGTCACCGGGGCGGTCGCAGAGTACCAGGGGCTCCTCACGGCGAATGAGACCTGATGAAACCCCTTCGCCGCGAAATGCTCGCGTGTGTTGATCTCGATCTTCACTCGCATACGTCGGACCGGTTGAGCCGTTGTCTCGAGAAGATCGAGCGGAGAACCGAGTACACCACCACCGACCCCAAAGAGTTGGAGGAAGCGCTCCAGCAAGCAAGACGGGAGGGAGTAGTCTTCAATCTCCAAGAGTGGAAAGTGGGCATGTGCGCAGTCGGTGCGCCCGTATTCGGCCCGAACGGTGATCTGGTGGCGACTCTGGGCATCGTCGTGCCCAACGAAAGGTTCGGGCCGGCACAGATGCGACTTTGTGCGGCGGCGGTCAAACGAACGGCTGGCCGAATCAGCGATAGACTCTGCCACCGAAATCAATCGTGACTTCGGGGGTTTTGGCGCCTCATACGCCAAAAGTAAGGCCCCGCTTTCCACGGGGCTTTTTATGGTAGCGGGGGCAGAATCTCAACCTGCGACCTTCGGGTTATCAGAAACGGCCCGTTTCGTGCCGTGACGGTGAGTGAAGGCCGGGGGCGCTGCAGCGCCCCCGGCCCTTTCTTCATCAGTCCCGACCGGGTCGGCCCAGGTCGATCACTCGCGCAGGAGCATCGCCTGCGCCTCGCGCTCCAGGTTCAGGTACGGTTCGCCGCTCACGTTGACTCTCACCTGCTTGATGACGCCCCCGGTGAATCGGTACGGGGACACCCCCGGGTAGTCGTCGGTGACGGGGGCGCCGCTGTCCCTGCCGACGCAGAGCCCTTCACCGGCGATGGCGAACTCCCCGGGCTGGGTCTTGATCCGCCCCTCGCCCACCTTCTTGTCGCCGTAGAACAGGGACAGGATGCCGGTGGCGACGCCGGGCGGGTCCTCGCCGTCCTTCTCGAAGGATGCTGCGAGGATCAGGTTCTCGCCGATCGGCATGTCCTCCGTGGCGTCGATCTTCTGTTCCATCAGGCCGACGAAGCTGTAGACGTAGTGCAGCCTGTTGTCCTTCAAGTAGAGGGCGTGCCCGCCGAAGCGCGCGCCGTGGGCGAACAACACTCCCTCGGCACCCGGCTCCGGGATATCGACGAGTGCGCCGAGGGAGTAGGAGCGGTTGCGGATGTTGGCGGACTGCTTCTCGGGGACCTCGGCGCAGTCGGGGTAGTAGACGTACTTCTCGCGCGGCGCTGAGAGCTGGGGTCGTTTCTCGAGCGCGATCTCGAGCAAGATGCGGTCGTCGAGCGGGAAGGCCCAGTTCCTGCCCGCCTCCGCGAACCAGAGGTTCACGAGCTCGCGTACCTTGTCGGGCATCTCGGCGCTGAGATCGTGCAGCTCCGCCCGGTCGACGGCGGTGTGGTAGAGCTCCCACTCGTCCGCGTTGAACTCTCCCCAGCCCGCGACTGTCGGGTGAGTCGTGACCGCCTTCCATCCTTCGTGCCAGATGCTCCGCGAACCGAGCATCGAGTAGAACTGCGTCTTCCGCGTCCCCTCGGCTGAGGCATCGTCGAAGCTGTAGCGCATGCTCACGCCGTCGAAGTGACTCTGCACGTGCCCCTTGATCGTCTCGGGGGACTGAACGCCGAGGCAGTCGAGGATCGTCGGGACGAGGTCGATGGCGTGGTGGTACTGGTCCCTGACCTCGCCTCTCGCCTTGGTGCCCGCCGGCCACGAGATGATGCACGGGTCGGCCGTGCCACCGTTGAACTCGTACCGCTTCCACATCTTGAAGGGTGTGTTGAAGGCCATGGCCCAACCGTTGGGGTAGTGGCCGTACGTCTTCGTGCCGCCGAGCTCGTCCAGCATCGCCAGGTTGGCCTGGAGATCGTCGGGTATGCCGTTGAAAAGGAGACACTCGTTCACCGACCCAACGGGACCGCCCTCGCCGCTGGCGCCGTTGTCGGAGACAACGATGACGATGGTGTTCTCGCGCAGCCCGATCTCCTCCAGGTAGTCGAGGAGTCTCCCGATGTGGTGGTCGGTGTGGGCGAGGAAGCCCGCGTAGACCTCGGCCATCCGCGAGAAGAGCCGCTTCTCGCTGTCCGACAGCGTGTCCCACGGCTTGGTGTCGTCGAACTGCGGGAAGGGCTGCCCCTTCGGGCCCTTGCGGGTCGCCGTGGTACCGATCGGGTTGACCGGCGGCAGCTCGGTGTCGGCTGGAACTAGGCCCATCTCCTTCTGCCGAGCCAGCGTCTCGACGCGCATCGCCTCATAGCCAGCGTCGAAGCGCCCCTTGTACTTCTCGATCCACTCCTTTGGGACGTGGTGCGGTGCGTGGCAGGCGCCCGGAGCGTAGTAGAGGAAGAACGGCTTCTCCGGCGCTATGGCCTTGGCGTCCTTGATGAACTCCAGCGCCTTGTCAGTGATGTCCTCGGTGAAGTGGTAGCCCTCTTCCGGCGACTTCGGCTGGTCCACCGGGTGGTTGTCGTAGACCAGGTCGGGATACCACTGGTTCGTCTCGGCGCCGAGGAACCCGTACCAGCGCTCGAACCCCCGGCCGCTCGGCCAGTTGCGTCGCGGCGCCGCGACGTTCATCTCGTGCGTCGGGCACAGGTGCCACTTGCCCACCATATAGGTGTTCCAGCCCAGCGCGCCGAGGATCTCGGAGAGCATGCCGTTCTCCGGCGGAATGGTGCCGCTGCCGTTCGGGAACCCGATGGCGCCCTCAGTGATGCAGGCCATGCTATTGCGGCTGTGATTACGGCCGGTGAGCAGACACGAGCGGGTCGGCGAGCACAGCGCCGTAGTGTGCCACTGCGAGTACCGCACGCCGTCCGCGGCTATCCTGTCAATATTGGGCGTCTCGATCGGTCCGCCGTAGCAGCTCATCGCCGAGAAGCCCACGTCGTCGAGTACGATGTAGACGACATTGGGGGCGCCGTCGGGCGCCTTAGGTGACTCGAACGGCGCCCAGTCCGGTGTCGAGTCGCGGATGTCGACGTTGATGACGCCATTGAACGGTTCACCCATAACGCATCACCTCCAACTTCGCTGTGTGTCTGGCCCTCGAATTACTCAAAAGACCGTCATGAAGTCCTCCTTCATGCTGACCACCGTCCAACCATGTTTATTGGCCGCGGCGAGCGCCTTCTCGGCGCCGCCGTCGTAGGCGAACTCCCGCTCGGCGTCGTCGTGGTGCACGAGGAGCGCGAAGCGAGCAGTCTCCAGCATCGGCACGTCCCCGTCGGCGTTGCCGCCGGCCAGCAAGGGCCTGCGCCCGATGCGGGCCCAGATGTGGACGGGCTTCCCCGGTCCGTCGTCGATGGGCTGCTCCACACTGGCCGTCCGATACAGCTCGCCGTCGCGGTACTCGAGGGTGGCGGCCGAGCCGATCACGTGGTCTCGCGGGAGGCCATAGACCTGCTCGCTCACGGCCCGGACGAAGTCGCGGCCCCCACCCGTGCAGATGTAGACCTGGAAGCCATTGGCCCGGAGCAGGTCGATGAGCTCGCGCATGGGCCGGTAGGCCACCTCCGTGTAGGGCACGCCCAGCGTCGGGTGAGTGGCCACCGCAAAGAACTCCTGCGCGGCCGCGTCAAAGGCCTCGGTCGTGATGCCCGAGAAGGCTTCGGTCACCCCCTTGAGCAGTTCCGGCACATGCGCGTAGATGTCCCTGAGCCACTCGGTGTCGCCTTCCACCAGGGCCTTGTAGGGCTGTTCCTTGGCCCTCGCCGGATTCTCCCTGACCATCTCCGTGAAACGACGAAAGATGAAGTCGGCCTGGACGTATATGGGGTTCTCGCACCAGAGCGTGCCGTCGTTGTCGAAGGTGGCGATGCGCTCGGCCGGGGAGACAAAGGCATCGCCAGGTGTCGTCACCGAGCGCACGAACTCCAGGATGGCGGTCTTCGCGGGCCCGTCGTTCCAGTTCGGCAGAGTCGCGGACTCATTCATTGCCTGCACTCCTCTCTCGCGTGGGGGGCGAGGCCCTCGAGCACGGTGACCAATCTTCTGGGGATCACGGTAGTTTGCATCGCACATCCGAGGCGAACCGGTCCGGAGTTCGGGCGATGCCTCTCGCAAGCCTCCCCAGGGGTGGTGGACGCAATTCTACCCGCTCGCCCAGGTATCCAAATGCGGTGGACCTTCAGCCGCTGCGGTTCCCGTCACAGCTTCGCGGGGACTTTCGCCGGGAAGGGTGTCATGGGAAAACCAGATAGAGACTGTCGGGAGGGCCCGCAAGGCAACCCCTCCCGGTTCGCGTAAGTCGGTCACTGACGGCCAAGGATCTCTACATGAACGAGTACGCACCCGACCATCACGGCCACGAAGGCGATCGGCACGCTGACCACGGGGCACGTGCGAGCCACGGGAAGGCCTCCGAAGATCATAGAGGCCGCGACCAGCACGACCGGCTAAGGTATTTTGGTAGACAGACCGGACGCGCAGCGGCTGCCCCCGGTGCGTTCACGCTGGATGCGCAAAGAAGGGAACTACCTGGTGGATCTCCGCGCTACTCGAAGCCAGATGGGCAACCGGGCAATGGCCGTCTTCATCGCCTGCTTCTTCACCGTCCTGGCAGCCTATTCCATTCGCTACTCCTACGGCACATTGATGCCCGAGATGTTGCCGGACCTGGACATTACCAAAGCCCAAGCCGGCTCCATCTACGCCTCCTATTTCTTCGCCTACACCCTGTTCTCCCCGATTATTGGCAGGCTGGCCGATCGCTATAGCATCAGGGTCATCATCTCGGTCTTCATGGCGATCATGGGGTCGGGTACCTTTCTGATGCAATACGCCGACTCGCTCTGGCAGGCCAGCGTCTTCTTCGGGATTGTCGGGTTGGGGTGCGCCGCTTGTTGGGCGCCCGTGATGGCTTTGACCCAGAGATGGGCGAGCACTACAAGACGCGGCTTGAGCTTGGCGCTGGTAGACGCAGGTAGCACTATCGGTGTAATGGCAGCCGGTTCGTTGATTCCTTTGCTAGTGTCCGTCGCCGATTGGCAATTGGGTTGGCGGGTGCTGGGGATTTTCGGATTGCTCTTGGCCGTGGCCAATTCCATCTTGATTCGAGACCGGCCGGCCTCCGGCCTGCAAACGCAGATTGCCAAAGAACCTAGTCACATCAGGTACATGCAGCTACTCTCAGACGGTCGTTTCTGGTTGATAGGGATAGCCTATTTACTGCTCGGGGTCTCCATTCAGATCCCTTTCTCTTTTCTTAGCACCTACGCCGTTCAAGAATTGACAATGCCCTATGAAACGGCCACGCGCTTGATCACAGTGATAGGTGCGGCCGGTCTAGTGGGCAAACTGACTTTAGGCCCACTTTCCGATAGATTAGGGCGTATCAAAATGATGATACTGGCGTCGCTCCTGATCACGGTTGGTTGCTTGGGGATCGCCTTTGGCCGAAGCTGGCTTCTATTCGTTGCGAGTCTCGTATTTGGCGCAGGATACGGTGCGTGCTGGTCCATGTATGCAGCCTGTGCCGGCGACTTTTTCTCGAAGGAATCATCGGGGGCCATTATCGGGCTTTGGACGGTGTATCTAGGTATTGGTTTGATTGTCTCTCCGATTATCGCCGGTTGGGCGGCCGATAGCAGCGGAACACTGATGTGGGGTTTCATCATCGCCGCTGCCGCTGGTCTGGGGACCGTCATGGCGCTGGCGCCCTTGTATGGAAAGAAGTGATGGGCGAGTGAGGTCGCCCCAAACGCCGCCGTTCGCGTGCCGGGCAACAGGCCCAGTCCCACTCCCGCCGGCCATTGCGCGCGGACAGCCGAGACCCTGTTCTTCAGCAGCCTGTTAAGGTAGGTTGCTAGATCTGTCGGCGGTATCTTGGCGACGTCTCTGAGGGTCGGCATGACGCCTGTGAAGAACGTCCAGACGTGAGCGCCGTTCCCGGAACGAGAGCGTTCGAGGGCCGCCGGGACCTCCAGCCCTCGACAGGCATCACAGAGCGCCGTCGCATCTTCCTTCCAGGCTGGGCCGTCGAAGTCCACGGCAACGAACCAGCACGTTTCGGCAGCCAACAGAGGACAGATGCCGACTACGAACTCCCGCCCGCGCTCTTCCTCACGCTCTCCGCCCACATGATCACGGATGACGGCAGGCGCGAGCGGCAGAAACTCACGGTTTGGGCAGCTCCCACATTTGTTGCGGCGCTTGTCGCAAAGACCCGCCACCCATTCGTTCGCGCAGGCAGGCTGAAACCCCGAGCGTCCCGCACGCCGGTTCTCCCAGCGCCGGGCATAGACGTCCATCCGTCCGCGGAAGAGGCTCGCGAAGAGGGCGACTTTCTCGTCGGCGGACGAACCACGATTCACAGTCGCGGCTGTGGCGACGCCCCGCCACAAGAGGATCATCGTCGGCGAAATGGTCCTCCATAGCAGGGCCAACCTTGGCGCAGTGAGTGCCCGCAGGACAGCTTCTACAGCCGTCTGCGTATGTCGGATAACGCCAAACGCCATCTCTTCGCGGGATCGAGGGACTCGGTGGACAGGTTGCCTGCAGCCGGCGTCAAGCGCCTTTTCCCGTCTGGACAAAACTACCAGCAACTTTCTAGTAATGCCCAGGCAGGAGTGGAGACACGTATTCTGGATGGCGTCTCGCTTCGTATCTACAGCCCAGCTAAGACCATCGCGGACTGCTTCAAGTATCGGAACAAGATCGGCGCCGGGGTGGCAGTTGAGGGTCTGAGGACGCTGAAGGAGCGAGGGGAGCTTGACCCAGCCGAGGTCCTCCACTACGCGGGGATCTGCCGGGTCGAGGCCGTCATGAGGCCGTATCTACAGGCGCTTGCGTGACCCCTGGACCGTTCGTCAGCCTCGAGCTGCAGGGACAAGCTTGATCTCCACCTCGCAGCCGACAGCCTTGGCGTATTTCTTGAGCGTGCTCACCGATGGTGAGTGGTCACCGGCGCCTTCGAGCCGGGAGACGGCACTCTTGGTCGTACCCATGGACGCCGCCACCTGCTCCTGGGTAAGCCCCGCGCGTACCCGGGCGGCCAGCAGCTCGCGTACCAGCTTGTACTCATCTTCAAGACCCTCGTAGGCCTCGGCGAAACCCTTGCGTTCGAGAGCCTTCTTGAGGATGGCCTCATGATCATGAGGAACCGGCTTGTATTCAGTCTTGGGCATCGCTCACCTCCTTCATTCTCTTGCGGGCAACGGCGAGATCGGACTTCGGGGTGGCTTGCGTCTTCTTGACGAAGGCATGCAGCACCACCACCCGCTGCCCGATCACAAAGCAGTACAACGCCCGCCCGGTACCTTCCCGCCCACGAGGCCGAAGCTCAAAGAGCCCGTCACCCAGAGGACGGGAGTGCGGCATCATGAGTGCAGGTCCAAACTCGATCAAGAGCTCGACCAGCCGCGCGTAATCCGCCAGAATACCGACCGGCCACGACTCGATCTCGTCGAGCACGCGTCGGTTGAAGTATTCGACGGAGTAGGTCACGTCACGAGGTTAGCAAATATGATAACCACAGTCAACATGCCGCCGCCCGTGCCGAGGAGCCGCTGTTTGTCGTGGCCTCACCTATTGCGGCCCAAGAAGCATCCTCAAGCTCGCGCGCAATCCTGCTATCACATCATCGAAGTCCGGCAGTGGCTGAGTCCATAGTCGAATTCGACCACGTCGATGGGCACACTCAAGACTTGGGCAGCCTTCCGCAAGCGGTCCCGAAGCGGAGACAGTCCCTCGGTCATACCCTGTCCTCGGCGCGGTTGTCGATGATCATCCAGCGCCGGTCACGCGGCCCGCGCCGGACCCGCCCGGGATCGAGAGCCGTGAAGTGTGAGCTGGGCAGCTCGGCCAGGGGGATAAGCACCGAACGGCCCGTGCCGGTTTGCTCCAGGCTCCACCCCAACCGCTTGGCGACGGCGACGGAATCGTATCGAAGCGCGTAGCTGACCAGCTTTTCGAGGTCAATACCTTCCCCGACGCGTTCAAGAACCGCGAGGCCCTCGCCCAAGCCCCCCAGCAGGCGTGGCAGCGCAAAGAGGTCCAGCACGGTACGCTCTCGGTCGGTGACGGGCACGCGAAAGCGTTCGTCCAACCACACCGGTTCGATGCCAAAGCTGAAGCGCTTCGGGAGGATCGCCACGTACCGGAAATATAGGCCCGCGGCATGCCAGAGATGTTGCCCTCGTTGCCCGGTCGCCTGGCCAGCCTCCCTCATACTTGGAACCACCACCTTCCGAGGGGTGATCGCGGTGATCACTCGCGGGATCTGCTCGGTCAGCCCGTGATGGGCCAGAGCCGAGAAGAAAGCGACGGCGGACGGGCTGACCAGCGAGGTAGCAATTACGAAGGGGGGTACATCCACACCTCCCGGCAATCTACCGGTGCCCGCATACAGGCCCCGACGCAAACGGATGATCCAGCCTGCATCGGTTAGAAGCTTGAGCAGGTAGCGCACTGTCGTCGGGCCGATATCGTCGGGCCGCAGCCTAACGGCGTCTTCGGTCGTGAAGACATACAGTCCGGCCTCGGCTAGGCTGCTAGCGAGGGCTATGCCCCGGGAAAGGCCGTATTCTCCTGTGGGTCGCCTGTCCATTGGTGATATTTTACTGCGTTAGTTTGTAAATCGCAAACTTACGCAGTACTTTTTCACAGCCAGGTACCGGAGCCGCGTCCCGAAGTGTCCCATAGCCTACCGGAGCCAATGTGGAAAGTATGTACCGGGACCGCACAGGACCGCACAACTTCTTGTGGGCAAGACGTGGGCAAGAGGGGTTCGGAGGCTTACTTCTCTAAAGTAAAGCCCCGCTTGTGACGGGGCTTTGTGAGGTAGCGGGGGCAGGATTTGAACCTGCGACCTTCGGGTTATGAGCCCGACGAGCTACCGGACTGCTCCACCCCGCGCCGCTTGAGGGACGGAGTATAGCACAGTGGGGATAGTGCCTTAGGGCCATACAAGGCCAATTGCTCGGTGTCGAGAGACTCTCACGCCAAACCCTCGGCCCGAAGTCGGTCTTCATCGGGATACCCCTATCTGAGACTTGTGGGCTGCAAAATGGCTGCAGCCAGAACCTCTCAGATTCGGCGTAGCAATGGACGTGCCGCCTCCACCCTCCTTGCCTGCCGACCATTCCCGGCTTGTCAAGTTCCGCCCTTGGTATGAGTCCGGCGCGGGCGCCCGTATCCTAGTATTATGGGGCCCGATGAGAAAGACTTCCGATCGTTGCGACGAATTGCGCAAGTGTTTGCCACTTGCTGCCGATAATTCTCTGCAGACAACACAAGAAGGGTCATGCGTGCACTGATGGCCGATAGCCACACTCGCAGTAGACGCCTGGGCTTGCCCGCCCGTGTCCGCGCGCACGCCTGGACTGCGACCCCCTCGACCCTCGTCTTCGCCCTCCTCCTGACCGCTCTCTTCGGCGCCACGATCTTCCTCGTATTGGGTGCATCTCCGGCGACGGCCGTCCCCACCGAGACAAAGCCGGTTGTGCTCTATGGCGCCGTGCAGAGCCAGGTCGATTCCCTTGCCGTCCAGGCGGGCTTCGTTCAGGCCGAGATCGATGCCCTCGACGAAGAGCTCGAGAAGCGCACCGAGGCCTACAACGAGTTGTCGATCAAGCTCAACCAGCTCAACGTGCGCATGGCCGACCTGCGCCGGGATCTTAAGGAGGCCGAGGCCGACCACGCTCAGTGCCTCGAGCGGTTCGAGGACCGCATCTGCGCTCTCTACAAGTCGGGGGGGCGCGACCAGCTCCTGCAGATGATCATCCTCGCCGACGGGGTGGAGGACCTGTACAACCGCATACGTCTGGTCTCGACGCTGGCGGATCAGGACCAAGAGATCATCGGAGATCTGGAGAAGAGCGCCGACAAGCTCGACGGCCTCCTGGCGGAGATCGACGAGCACAAGAGCGAGCAGTTGGCCGTGCGCCTCCAGATGAACAGCGTGCGTGGCGATATCCAGGCCAAGTTGGCGGAGCGGCAAGCGGCGCTGGCCGATATCGACAGCCAGATAGCCGCGGTCATCGAGCAAGAGCGGCAGCGGCAACTCGACGAGCAGGAGCGGGTACAGCAGGCCCTGCGGAACCTCATCAACGGTACCCAGCAGTACGCCGGGCCGTTACCCCTGACCGATGACCTCACGATCAATCAGCTCCTCGAGACGGCGGTCAGCTACTTGGGCATCCCATACGTCTGGGGGGGCGACCGGCCCTCCACCGGCTTCGACTGCTCGGGCTTCACCAGCTTCGTGTACGCACAGCACGGGATCTATCTGCCCCATTACTCGGGCTATCAAGCGCAGATGGGCTACCCGGTCGATCCCAGCGACATCCAGCCCGGGGACCTGCTCGCGTTCGGGGACCCCGTGCATCACGTGGGCATCTTTCTGGGCAACGACCTCTTCATCCATGCCCCCCGCACCGGGGACGTGATCAAGATCTCCCACCTGAGCGAGAGACGGAACCTCTCCCTCATACGCCGTTTCGTCATACAACCGCGCATCGGACCACCGGCTATCGGGTAGAATGGGCCCATGTGGCCCATGATCATCATGATCTGCGTGGGTTGTGCCCTCTTGATTGCGGGGCTTGCGGTTGCCGCCATCCAGGCGTCACACCTGGTCAAGGCAGCCCGGGCGTCGGGGATCAACTCCCTAGATGAGGCGAAGGATGTGGCGCGCCGCGTCCAGGAGCTGGGACCCCGTATAGAGGAAACGTCGCGTCGGGCAAAAGCCACGGCCGAAAGGCTGGAGAGCCTTTCGGCCGCGACCGGAAGGTTGAACTACATCTTCAAGCAGTTCGACGAGACCGTGGGCTTCATCTTCAAGCTGAAGTCGTAGACCGGCCTCGGCGAGCGGCGTGGCGCCTGTGGCGCCGGACCCTTGCGGCTAGACAGCCACCACCTCTTTGATCTCAGGGATCTGCTCCTTCAGTACCCGCTCGACACCCATGCGCAGGGTCATCTGCGACATGGGGCAGCTTCCGCAGGCCCCGACCAGCTTGACCTTGACGACGCCGGCGGCTTCATCCACGTCGACGAGTTCGACGTTGCCGCCGTCGTTCTGCAGGGCCGGGCGGATGAGGTCCAGCGCTTCTTCCACGCGTTCTTTCACGTGATTCCTCCTAGATTCAGACCTTGACGATAGTGGCGCCGCCCTGGCCGCCGCCGACACACATGGTGGCCAGACCGTAAGTGCCGCCCTCCTGCTTGAGAGCATGGATGAGGGTGGTGAGGATCCGAGCGCCAGAAGCCCCGATGGGGTGGCCTAGGGCGATCGCGCCTCCGTATACATTGGTCTTGGCCATATCGAAGTTCAAGAGTTGAGCGACGGCTCCACACTGCGCGGCGAAGGCCTCGTTCGACTCGATGATGTCCATCTGCTCCACGGTCATGCCGGCCTTCTGCATGACCTTCGTGGTGGCGTAGTACGGGCCCATGCCCATATACGCGGGATCGAGAGCGGCAGTCGCATACGCGACCAAGGTCGCCAGAGGTTTGATGCCTTTCTTGTCGGCCCATTCCCGCGAAGCCACCACGAAGGCGGCTCCTGCGTCGTTGATGCCGGAGGCGTTGCCGGCGGTGACGGTGCCATCCTTCTTGAACGCGGGCTTGAGAGAGGCGAGGCCTTCCAAAGTGGTCTCGGCCCGGACGTGCTCGTCGGTGTCGAAGATCTTGGGATCGCCCTTCTTCTGCGGGATCTCGACCGGCACGATCTCGGCCTTGAACTTGCCCGTCGCGATGGCAGCCGCGGCCCGCTTCTGGCTCTCGTAGCCGATCTGGTCCTGTATCTCTCGGGTGACCCCGTACTTCTCGGCGACGTTCTCAGCGGTGAGACCCATGTGGTAGTTGTTCATGGCGCACTGCAGACCGTCGATGATCATCTCGTCCACAAACACGCCGTCACCCATGCGGTAGCCCTGGCGGGCTTGCGGTACCAGGTAGGGGGCCATGCTCATGTTCTCCATGCCGCCCGCCACCATGACCTCAGCATCGCCGGCTTGGATGGCCTGAGCAGCCACGTGCACCGACTTCATACCCGAAGCGCACACGATATTGAGCGACCATGCGGGGACGTGCTCGGGGATCCCGGCGGCCAACGAGGCCTGGCGGGCCGGGTTCTGGCCCTGGCCGGCCTGGAGCACGTTGCCCATGATCACCTCTTCGACGTCGGTGACGTCGACGCCCGCCCTCTTGACGGCTTCGGCGATGACGATGGCACCGAGCTTGACGGCCGGGGTCGCCGCCAGGGTGCCCAGGTAGCGCCCCACGGGGGTGCGGACGGCGCTGAGGATCACAACTTCTCGAGACAAGGGAGCTCTCCTTTCCTGAGGGCCGGCCGACAGTGAGGGTGCCCCCCTGACAACCACGCGGTCCTGACACAGCCCGGGTAATGACGCGCAGGCGAAAAGATACCATCCCGGGCGTTATCGCGCCGCCGCAGGCTCGAGCCCTAAGAACTCGTTTCAGATGAAGCTCCGCCGCCAGGGACGGGCTGGGCACGCGCCAGAGAAGGACGCAGGGAGCGCGAATAGCAGCGCTATTAGCGGGACCGAGGACGCACTATCGTGCCGCCCAGGGCGCACTAGGCGGCCGCGGCTTCATTCTGAAACGAGTTGTAAGCCCTACTCCTCCTCCGGATGGGGACCTGCCCAGGGACGAGGACCGGCCAGCGCGCGCGAGATGGGTATGCCGTTGTCGGCCAGCGCCTGGACGATCTCTGCGCTCATGGGCCAGTACTCCTGCTCCCGTTCGCTTCCGACCCCGCCTTCCCGGGAGACATAGTGGACGGTCAACCGCAGTTCACCGTCCACGTCGTCGGCCAGGATCTGGTAGCCCTGCGCGATCCAATCGTGGAGCTTCACCTCATACTCGCGAAGGATCTCCGGATCCATGGGGCCCCCTTTCGTCTCCGACCGGGTGAAGTGCCACCGACGCTCTTCGACGTGCTTCGACACTCTTGTTCTAGCCATTTTGGCCGGCGGGCAAACCAGGCGGCGCGCGCTTCACCCTGCCGGCGTGTAGCGAACCCTTGCTCAGGAGCCGGATACCTCACTCCTAGGCGACCTGGCACGGTCGGCCTATGACTAGCCCTCCGCCGTCTCATGGGGCCGCCACCCGGCGCTGAACAAGAAGAACAGCGCCGAAGTCCTGCCAAGATGGGTGAAGGTCTGCGCGAGTTCTTCGGCTACCGGCTCCAGGTCGGCGGCCGCCCCAAGTTTCCCGAGATAGGCGTGGAAGCTCTTATGCTTCTTGGTCCGTTCCAGGAACGTACCGGCGTTCTTGATGACCGCCTCGATCTTGCGCCGATTGCGGATGACAGACGGGTCGGAGAGCAGCCGCCCCACATCGGCCTCGTCCATCTGTTGGACTTTGGCCGGGTCGAACCCATGGAAGGCGACTCCTATCTCATTCCAGCGAGATTCGACCACCTTGGGCCCGAGCCCCGCGGAGAACACCGCCCGGGATAATAGGCCGAAGTACTCTTGGTCCGACTGCGGATACTCGCCCGCCCGCTGCATCCATGCTTGCTTCTCGAACATGGTCCCTCCCCAAGGTCGCGTTTCCTATGGGGAGGATGCTATGCGGAGAGGGCTTTGCGGTCTGTACAACAGAGGTTGAATCTTGGCAGAAGTGCCGGGCCCGCACCTTGGCCCGGCCGCCTCGGCGCAGTACCGCTTTCTATAGCCCAAGCCTGCGCCGCACGGCTTCGCCCTCAAGCTCGCGCAAGGTGTCAGCCCCGACCCAGCGACCTGTCTTGCTCTCGGAAGCAGCGAGGCGGCGGGCCGTCTCCACCGCCCGCGCGTTCAAAGCCGGGCTCCGCTTGCCGATGTTCCGCAGGGCCCAATTGATGGCCTTCTTGACGAAATTGCGCTCGTCCCCGGCCTCCCGCTCGATCGCGGCCAGCAGGGGCAAGAAGCGTTCGTCCGGCGCGTCCTTACCGTGCCAGGCCAATGACGCCATCAGAGCGAAGCCGGCCCGCTTGACGAACTCCTCCTGCCGCCCGCTCCACTCCAGGGCTTTCTCCCAGGCCAGCGGGCAATAGGCGAACAGGTTGTTGCAGAGCTGGTCGCAGACGTCCCAGGAATCGAGGCCCAGCGCCCAGGCCTCCATCTGCTCTTCGTCGACCATCTCGGGAAGATCCACCAGGCCGGCGAGTAAACGCGCCTCATGGATCCCCGTCTCCCATAGCTCGAGGGCGAACGCATGCCGGGCGGGGTCGCGCCGCCCCAACTCCTTCACGATCCGCTTGCCGAGAGCGCGCACCTGCGGCACGGACAGGCCGTAAGCGTGGTCGATGTTGATGCCGTAGCGGGCCATGCCGGCGAGAGCTTCCTCGTCCCGCCGAGATGTGAGTTCCGCCAGAACCTCTTCGACGGTGATCATGCTGTCATGACCTCTGCTCCGTCCCCAGATCTGTTGGACCGCACCGACCCCATTCTAGCGGGCCAAGCTGGGCTGTTGATCCCCTTGGCTGCTGCGACCCGGTGCTCGCGAGCGCAGCAGTCGCGCACGGTGGAGACGTGCGCGGAGAGTGCGAGTGCCTCATCGACCCCGCTCTCGTCGCCGGAGCCACTCCCTCGATTGCCTTCGCTAGGTCGACCCGGCGCTCGCGAGCGCAGCAGTCGCGCATGGTGGGCACGCGCGCGGAGAGCGTGAGCACCGGGTCGACCCCCTCAGATCTCGAGTCCGCCCAATGTCGTCTCTAGCCACTCCCTGGCCACGGTCCCGCGGTCGCTCAGATCGAGCTCGCGCAGCTTGCGGTCGGGAGTGAGCTCCACGATCCGGTCTGCCAGCCTGAGGGCTTCGGTGAGCTCGTGGGTCACGTACACCACCGTGGTCTCCCTCTCCTTGATGATCCCCTGCAGGATGGCGATGAGCGACCCCTTGAGCACCGCGTCCATATTGCTGAAAGGCTCGTCCAGCAGGAGGATACGGGGCTCGGCGGCGAAGGCCCGGGCGATGGACACCCTCTGGGCCATGCCCCCGCTCAGCTCCGCCGGGTGGTAGCGTTCGAAGCCGTCCAGCTCCACCCGCTCCAGCCAGCGGGCCGCGGCGGCACGGGCACTCTTCTTGTCGATCCCCTGGGCCCGTAGCGGCGCGGCCACGTTGTCGAGAGCGGTGCGCCAAGGCAGCAACCGCGGCTCCTGGAACACGTAGCCCGCGGCGCCCTCGGCCACGCTCACGGTACCGGAGTCGGGCAGTACGATCCCCGTGATCAGCTTCAGTATGGTGGTCTTCCCCACTCCGGACGGCCCCACTACCCCCACGATCTGGCCGGTAGCGATATGCATCGAGAGATCGTCCAAGACTTTGAGCGAATCGAAAGCCTTGCTCACGTGGTCGAAGGTGATCATGCGGCCACCCGCCTCATTCGGGCACCTTCCTCCAGCGCATTACCCGCCTCTTGAGCGGCCGCAGCACGCCGAACTCGATGACCGCCATCAGGGCGAGGAGCACCAAGATCCAAGCGAAAACCTCCGGGGTCTCGAGGTAGCTCATGGCTCGGGAGAAGGCGTGTCCGATCCCGTCCATGGCCCCGAGGACCTCTGCCAGCACCACCGCCCGCACGGCAATGCCGGTGGCCAGGGTCAACCCGGCCATCACCGGGGAGGCGATCCCCGGCATGTAGATCTCGGTGAGGAACAGCTTGCGGGGAAAGTGGTAGACACCGCCCATCTCCACCAGACGGCGATCGATGGCCAGCACTCCCGCCACCGTGTTCACGTACATGGTCGGGACGACGATCGCGGCCACAGTGAAGATGACCGCGAGGTCGCCCAGACTGAACCAGAGCATGGCGAGTGCGGCGATGATGACCGCCGGGATGGTCATGCCCACCCAGCGCAGAGGCTCGAGGAACGAGCGCAGCCGAGGCTCGAGTCCGGCCAGGACGCCCAAGATCAAACCTACTCCGGCCCCGATGGCCAGCCCGATCACCAAGCGCTTGAGCGTGATGAGCAGCTGGAGCCAGAGGTCGCCTTCCCAGGCCAGGCGGCCGAGAGCTTTCACGGTCTCGACCGGGGAGGCCATGAACGCCGGGTTCACGACCAACGAGAGCAGCTGCCACACCACCAGGATGGCAGCTACCCCCGCGGCCGCGAAGAGCAGCCGCGTGCGCCGCGCTACCGGGGTCCGCGACCCCGCGGCGCCTCTCGTCCCCTTATGGGGCGTAGTAGAACCCATCGTCGGGCAGCTTGCCGCCGATGACCTCGGGCGACAACTCCGACAAGGCTGTATAGAAGGCCTCCAGGCTCGCCCGGGCGTCCGCCGCCGGAGTGAACTCCCAGGTGATGTTCTGGAGCGAGGCGGTCATGAGCGCCGCCTTCAGTCCCAACTGGGGCAGCTCGGTCTCGACCAACGTGCCCGCTTCTTCAGGATTGGCGAGCATCCAGTCGACCGCGGCCTGGTATTCACGCAGGAAGGCCGCCACCACTTCGGGCTTGTCCATCACGGTGGGCGCAGCCACGGTTCCCGCGATGGGACTGAGGGCAGAAGCGCCCGCCGCCTGAGCCCAGGCCGTGTCGAAGGCGAGCGCGCGGTAGAGCGGCGTCTCCGTCGATTGGCTCTGCGCGATGGCGGCCGTAGCGAGCGCCTCGCTCAAAACGGCGTTCTTCACCTTGCCCGACAGCAGCAACTGAGCGGCCAGGGTGGGGTCGGCGGCGTACTGCAGCTCGAAGTCCTTCTGAGGATCGAGCCCTTCCTTGGTGGCGATGTACTGGAACATGACATCGGGCACGCTGCCCTGGAACGAGACCACCAGTGATTGGCCTTTGATGTCGGTGAAGCTCTTGGCATCAGGATCGGTGGTGATCAGGTAGGTGATGTTCCACACCGAGATGTCCAGTAGCTTCATCTTGAGGCCCTTGTTGTAGAAGATGGCCGAAGTGTTTGAGGGGATGGTGACAAAGTCTCCCTGCCCACCGGCCACCATGGCCTTGAGTTGATCGGCGTTCTCCCAGACCAACAGCTCGGTCTTCTCGGCCACGTCGGCCAACTTGTCATTAACCGCCATATACGCCAGCGGGATGGCCATGGGACCAGGAGGAGCTACCAGGGTCAGCTTGTCCAGTTTGGCAACGGTGCTGGCGGTGGTCGCTGTGGTCGTCGCGGTGGTCTCGGTGCTGGACGACCCGCATCCCGCGACCCATACCAGCCCGAACGCCAGCACGAGCATCGCGGCAAATGCCACCAGCATCAGCGGGTGGCGAAGTCCTGTTGCGGGTCTGCCCATATGTGATGACATAGTAGTCTCGTCTCTCCTTGATTCGTTCCGCCACTGGCCCGGCGCCACCTACGTACAGTGGGCGGCGTCTCGGCACGCGGCCTTCACCCAGTTCTCGCCTGGGCCTTTCAGATCAGTCGGCAAAATCCATCCGCTGCAGGCCCACGCCCTTCAGACCCTGCAGCTCGCGGTAGAACTCCTCCGTCTCGGCTCCGAAGACGTCCACCAGCACGAGTCCGCTCGGCGAGCAGCTCGTCGCGTCGGCATCGTGGATGCCCAGACGGGTGCGGATGTTGCACCCATATTTCGTAAGTGTGGCCTGTACCGCGGGCACGTTCTCGGTGCGATGAGAGATGTGGATGCCGAAGATCGTGTGCTGCATGACTCCTCCTTCGTGCTCTCTGACGACGACGCTTGACGGCTCTTTCGCCTGATGCGTTATTTCCCGGCCGGCGCCTCCCGAAACGTCAACTGACCTGTATTGACGTTCCTACCCAGAAAGAGTAGATTGTGAAACACGTAACGGTGTTATCTCGGTAACGATATTGAATGTTTTCAGGGTGATATCATCGTAACGCACTCAAAGGCGCCGGCGTGATTGCGCGCCAAAGCACGGAGGCGGGTCGGCAGAGGCAGGTCGGTCGGACGGTGACAACGGGAAAGAAGCCAGCGGTATCCCGCAAGACGGTGGGAAGGCTCAGCCTATACCGCCGCCTTCTCGACAGCCTGCTCGAGTCCGGCACCACGAACATCTACTCGCACCAGTTGGCTCACCTCGCCGGTGTGAGTGCCACCCAGGTCCGGCGCGACTTCATGGTCATCGGGTATTCCGGCAGTCCCAATCGCGGCTACCAGGTGAAGACCTGCCTCGCGGCGATAGAGGCCCTACTGGACGGTTCCACCAGGCAGGACGTCGCTCTTGTCGGAGTGGGCCGGCTGGGGCGATCCCTCCTGGCGCACTTCTCGGGCCGCCGGCCCTTGCTCCGCATCTCGGCCGGGTTCGATACCGACAAGACCCTGATCGGGACGTCCGTCGAAGGATGCCCCATCTTCGGCCTGGACGTGATGGAACAGGTCGTCGCCCAAAAAGGGGTCCGGATCGCGATCCTTGCGGTCCCCCAGGAGACGGCCCAACCGGCGGCCGACGCCTTGGTGCGGGCGGGTGTCCGTAGCATCGTGGACTTCACCGCCATCCCGCTGCGCGTGCCAGACGACGTCTTCGTCGACCACATGGACATCACTTCGGCACTCGAGTCGGCTGCCTTCTTCGCTCGAGAGGGGGAGTCACCGGAGCCCAGTGCCGACAACGGATCGGATACGGGATCCGACTCCGAGATGGAACCGATCATCCAGAACATCGACTCACTCTTAGCGGGAGCCAATATGAAGCTGGAAGAGCTGGCCCAGAAGATCGGGGCCCGGGTGCTCACGCCCGGTGCTTCCGGTGGGACCGAGGTCACCCGGATCTATGCCGGAGATAGGGTTAGCGACCTCCTGAACGAAGCGTCGGACAAGACCCTGCTGGTCACCAATCTCGCCAACGTACAGATGGTACGGGTGGCCGAGCTGATGGAGGTCCCGGGCGTGTGCTTCGTCGAGGGAGTGGACCCCGACGAGGAGATCCTCGAGTTGGCCACGGAGAATCAGACCTTGATCATGGTCTCCCCTGTGGGGGTCTTCGAGACCTGCGGGCTCATCTACCAGATCCTTGCCGCGAACGGACAGAGCTAGGAAACAGGCCACGTAACTCCGCCCATGGAATTCGTCTCATACGACATAGAGACCAACGACTTCCGCCGAGCCGGCGCGGCTTCGCGCTCTATCAAGGAGCACCTCAAGCGTATCGGCGCCGACGCAGAAGCGATACGGCGCACCATGATCGCCGCCTACGAGGCGGAGATGAACGTGGTCATCCACTCGGTCGGCGGCCGGTTGGAGGCCTCGCTCAGCGACACGCAGATCGACGTCAACGTAGTGGACGGTGGCCCGGGGATCCCAGACATCGAGTTGGCCATGACCGAAGGATTCTCGACGGCGAGCGCCGAGGCGCGCGCTCTCGGCTTCGGGGCGGGGATGGGCCTGCCGAATATCCGGCGCAACAGCGACCGTCTGCGGGTCACCTCTCGCGGCGACGAAGGGACGCGGGTCAGCTTCACCGTCTATCTGAAGCCTGAGGACACCGCGGCGCCGCGCATCATCTCCCTCTACGCTTCAGCCGACCGCTGCCGCGACTGCCGCGCCTGCCTGGTGGCCTGCCCCACCCAGGCGATGCGGGTGAGAATGGGTCGCCCCAGCGTTCTGGAGCACCTATGCGTGGACTGCACGGCCTGCATCGGCTCGTGTGCTCCGCGAGCGCTGACCATCCGTGATGAGGTCTCGTCTCTCGAGGATGTCACCACTAAAGACGGTATGGTGCTGGCGGTGCCGCCGGCACTCCTCGCCGGCTGCGGCTCCGCCTATCCCCCTGCCCAGGTGCTGGCGGCCCTGAGGACCCTGGGCTTCGCCGACGTGGTGACCGTGGCCCCGTTCGAGCGGGCCCTGCGCGAGGCCGCGCTGGCCGCGGCGCAGACGCCGGCCACGGCCGGGGCGGCGTCCGAGGCGTCCGGGACGTCCGGAGCGGTGGCGACCGCGGCGCAGACGCCGGCCACAGCCGGGGCGGCAGCCGGGATAACGCCGGCCCCGGCGGGCACGCCGGCCCCGAGCTCACCGAGACGGGGGCCGTTGATCGTGCCCTCGTGTCCGGCGGTGGTCAATCTCATCGAACTCCGCTTCCCGTCGCTGGTGCCCCAACTCGTGGCGTTCGAATCCCCCTGGGAAGCGCTGCATGCCGCCTACGCCGACCGTCCGGTCGCATACGTCGTCTCCTGCCCCAGTCAACGCTCGGCGCTGCTCAGTCATGACCAGAACGGCCCAGACCGGTCGGGCATGACCGGCTCCTCTGGGCCGGCGCGCGCCGAGTACCTCGCCCCGGAAGTGATCCGCCAGGCCGTTATGATGCGGCTGACGGGGCATGGCGGCGACGGCTCAGCCGTTGATCCGGGCGCTGTCGGCGACGGCCGGGACGCCGCGACAGGAGGCACCTCGGCGCCGGCCGCGATCGCTCCCGCGGCGCCGGCGTCGGCCGCGCCGCTGGCTTCCGACGACCTGCTCCCGGTCACGGGCATGAGCCACGTGATCGCCGTCTTGGAGCAGATAGAGAACGGCATGCTCGAAGACGTGGCAGTGATCGATCCGTATGCCTGCGAGGGCGGCTGCTTCGGTTCCCCCCTGCTCTTCGAAGACCATCATGTGGCCTGCCGGCGCTGGGACCAGGGCCGGGCGCCGGTCGAGGCCGACGGGGCCGTGCGGGCCGCGAGCGGGGCGACCCGCCCCGCAACCGCCGCGGCCCGGCGGCGGCCGTATGCCGCCCGCCCGGGCATCCGCCTCGATGCCGACATGTCCCGAGCGATCGAGAAGCTCGGGCGTCTGCAAGCGGTGATCCGCACGCTGCCGGGACGGGACTGTGGCGCCTGCGGCGCCCCCACCTGCGCGGCCCTCGCGGAAGATGTTGTCATGGAACGGGCCGGCGTCGACCTGTGCCCCTACGCCGGAGGCGAGAAGGAGGACCCGGACAGATGAGACTGGATGAATTGGCCCAGACCCTGGAGCTCAAGGAGCTCACCCCGCGCGCGAGCGCGGCGGCCGAGGAGGGTGACGTCGACGTCACTCGAGGTTACGCGTCCGACCTGCTGAGCGACGTCCTGGCTCACGCCCCTGCTGGAGGATTGCTCGTGACCCTACAGGTCCATCTGAACGTCATCGCGGTCGCAAGCCACGCGGGCCTGCGGGCGGTCATCTTCTCGTGCGGGCGCATGCCGGACGACGACATCATCGAGAGGGCGGCCGAGGAAGGCCTGACGCTGTACTCGACTTCCGCCGACACGTTCGACGTCGTCGGCCGCCTACACGAGTTGGGCGTCCGAGGTAGCACCACGTGAAGCCGCCAGCAGAAGGACACTATGTTTGAGCGGCGAGCCGGCAGCCATGGGACAGAGTCGCACGTCGATCCGGGTCATCCGCGCCGACCTGCACATCCACACCGCGCTCTCGCCGTGCGGGGCGGACGAGATGACGCCCCCTGCCATCGTCGCGGCGGCCTTGGCGAAGGGGCTTGACATGATCGCCGTCTCCGATCACAACACAGCGGGCAACGTGGGCGCCACCCAGGAAGCGGCCCGGGCGGCCGGAGGCCGGCTGGAGGTGCTGGCCGGCATGGAGATCACGAGCGTCGAGGAAGTGCACGTCCTCGGCTTGTTCCCCGACCTGAAGGCCGCCGAAGAGGTCGCCGCCAGGATCCGCGGCTACCTGCCGGCTGCCGACGCCGGCTACTACGAGTTCTTCGGCGAGCAGCCCGTATTGGCTGCCGACGGCCGTCTCGTGGGTTCCGAGACCGCCTGCCTGGCATTGGCCACCCCACTCGACCTCACCGAGAGCGTGGAACTGGTGCACAGTGTCGGGGGTCTGGCCATCGCCGCACACGTGGACCGCAAGTCGTTCAGCGTCTTCTCTCAGCTGGGTTTCTTCCCCAAGGACGCCGGCTTCGACGGGGTGGAGCTCTCGCGCCACCTGCGTCCCGGTTTCCCCCGTGTGGAGGAGTTCGAGGCCCTGGGCCTGCCCATCACGAGCTCGTCCGACAGCCACTTCCCGGAGGAGATCGGGACGGCCGCGACCGAGCTCCTGGTAGAGGAACCGACCTTCGCCGAGCTCGCGCTGGCGTTCGCTGGAGCGGAAGGGCGGGCCGTGGGATCGTGGAGGCCCGTAGGCAACGTCTCCGGGCGAGAAGCGGGCGAAGCCCATGCATGACCTCTCCCTCTATCTGCTCGAGATGCTCGAGAACTCGGTGCGGGCCGGAGCTGAGCGGATCGACGTGGGCCTGGTCATCGACCGGGGCTCCGACGCGCTGCGGTTGACCGTGGACGACGACGGCCACGGGCTCACCGCGAGCCCCGAGCGGACTCTCGATCCCTTCTACACCACGAAACCGGGCAAGAAGACCGGTCTGGGCCTGAGTCTGCTCAAGGCCGAAGCCGAAGCGGCAGAGGGCGGCCTCGACATCGGGCCGTCCGAGCTTCTCGGCGGCGCAAGAGTTACCGTCTACATGAGGTTTGGTCATGTCGACCGGCCTCCCCTCGGGGATGTGGGCACATCCATAGTCATCATGGCCGCCACCAATCCCCAGATCGAGTTCACCGTGAGCCTGTCGGGCGACGAGTTCGAGCCACCGCTCGCCGCCGCGCCGATCGTCGAGGGTGCGCACCGGCTCGCTCGATATGCGGAGGGGCTCGTGACCTGAAGAAGTGGCTTGCAGAAAGGGATCAAGCGGACCGTAGATCTCTCGAAGATCGAGGGCTGCTGAAGGTTTGAGACCGAGCGACAAACGACCCAAGGGGGTTTTGAGCATGACCGACGAGACCGTGAAGACGAACGACACAGGCGGCGCGAACGGCGGCTGTTCGGGCTGCTGCGAGGAGGCGTCCGAGGAGGAGCTGCTCGCCCGGCTCGACGAGGTGATCGACCGCTACGAGGACAAACCAGGGGCGCTGATCCCCGTGCTGCAGCAGGCGCAGGGCATCTTCGGCTACCTTCCCGAAGTGGCCCTGAAGCGCATCGCCAAGAGGATGAACAAGCCCTACAGCGAGGTGGCCGGGGTCGTCAGTTTCTACTCGTTCTTCTCCACCGTGCCCCGGGGACGCAACCTCATCCGTGTCTGCCTGGGTACGGCCTGCTACGTGCGCGGCGGGATGGCCGTCCTCGACGCGCTTAGGAAGGAGCTGGGGATCGACGTGGGCGAAACGACGGAAGACCGGGAGTTCTCCCTCGAGGTGGCGCGCTGCTTCGGCGCCTGCGGCCTGGCCCCGGTGCTCACCGTCAACGACATCGTCCACCATCGGGTCAAGCCCCAGCGGGTGAGCGAGATCCTTGTCCAGTACGCTCCCGAGGCCGCAGCGGGTGAGCCCGTGGCTGTCGGAGCCGGCGAAAGGAGCATGTGATCATGGCCGAGAAGATCAAGAGCCCCGCGGATCTGCTGGCCATGGCCGGCAAGGCCAAGGAGGACATCGATCTTCGCTCGGGAGCCAAGGAGATCAAGGTCACGGTGCACATGGGCACGTGCGGCATAGCCGCCGGGGCCCGGGACGTGGTGGTCTCCTTCCTGAGCGAGATAGCCGACGCGAAGCTGGACAACGTGACCATCCACCAGTCCGGCTGCGCCGGTCTATGCGAAATGGAGCCGATGGCTACGGTACAGTTCGCTGACGGCGCCGTGTTCCACTACGGGCATCTCGAAGGCCGGGAAAAGGTGCACGAGATCGTGCAATCGCATCTGGTGGACGGCACCCCGGTCGCGGCCTATCTGATCAAGTCGTGAACCTGCCGTGGCAAGCATGCGCGCTCTAATAGATAACGAGGGAATCTGATATGGATCACATCAAGAACCACGTCCTCGTATGCACCGGGGGCGGGTGTATCGCCTCGGGGGCGCTCGAAGTCAGCGCCGCCTTCACCAAAGAACTAGAGGATATGAGCCTGGACCGGGAGAACCGGGTCGTAGAGACCGGCTGCCTGGGACCGTGCGCGGTAGGACCGGTGATCCTCGTCTATCCGGACGGGGTCTTCTATCAGAACGTCAAGATAGAAGACGTCCACGAGATCGTGGAGGAGCACCTGCTCAAGGGCCGGATCGTCGAGCGGCTGGTCAGCCACGCGCCCGGCACCGATAGGACGGTCGCCGAGATGGGCGACGTGGAGTTCTTCAACCGACAGGTCAAGATCGTCCTCCGCAACTCGGGCATCATCGACCCGCTCAAGATCGAGGAGTACATCGCCCGCGAGGGCTACCAGGCGCTGGCCAAGGTCCTCACCGAGATGACGCCGGAAGAGGTAGTGAGCGAAGTGCTCCGCAGCGGCCTGCGCGGCCGCGGCGGCGCCGGCTTCCCCACCGGGCTCAAATGGAAGTTCGCCCGGCAGACCGAGTCGGACGTCAAGTACATCATCTGCAACGCCGACGAGGGAGACCCCGGCGCCTTCATGGACCGGTCGGTGCTGGAAGGCGACCCGCACAGCCTGATCGAGGGCATGGCCATCGGGGCCTACGCCATCGGTGCCAAGCAGGGCTTCGTCTACCTGCGCGCCGAGTATCCGCTGGCGGTGGAGCGGCTCCAATACGCCATCGACCAGGCCCGGGAGCTAGGCCTCCTCGGCACCGACATCATGGGGACCGGCTTCGAGTTCGACCTCGAGATCCGCATGGGCTCGGGCGCGTTCGTCTGCGGCGAGGAGACCGCCCTCATGCGCTCCATCGAGGGCAAGCGCGGCGAGCCCCGGCCCCGTCCCCCGTTCCCCGCGGTCAAGGGCCTCTGGGACAAGCCGAGCGTGCTCAACAACGTCGAGACCTTCGCCAACATCGCCCCCATCATCCTCAAAGGGGCGGAGTGGTACGCGAGCACCGGCACCGAGAAGAGCAAGGGCACCAAAGTGTTCGCGCTCGGCGGAGCCGTGCAGCACGCCGGTCTGGTTGAGGTGCCCATAGGGGTGCAGTTGGGCGAGATCGTGTACGAGATCGGCGGAGGCGTGCCGGACGGCAAGGAACTCAAGGCCGTACAGCTGGGCGGTCCCTCCGGGGGCTGCATCCCCACGACGGACCTGAACGTCCCGGTGGACTACGAGACCCTGCAGGACCTGGGAGCCATCATGGGCTCCGGTGGCTGCATCGTCATGGACGACGACAGCTGCATGGTCGACGTGGCCCGCTTCTTCCTCGACTTCATCCAGGACGAGAGCTGCGGCAAGTGCCCGCCCTGCCGGGTGGGGACCAAGCGCATGCTCGAGATCGTCACCCGCATCTGCAACGGAGAGGGTGAAGAGGGCGACATCGAGCGGCTGGAAGACCTGGGCAACATCATCAGAGACACCGCCCTGTGCGGACTCGGTCAGACGGCACCCAACCCAGTGCTATCGACCATCCGCCACTTCCGCCACGAGTACGAGGCCCACATCAAGGACCACCACTGCGAAGCCGGCGTGTGCGCCACCATGTTCACCGCCCGCTGCAGCAACGCCTGCCCGGCCGACGTGAACGTGCCCGGCTTCGTCAGCCTCATCGGCGAGAAGCGCTTCGACGAGGCCCTCAAGCTGCACCGGGAGCGGAACCCTCTGGCCAGCATCTGCGGCCGGGTCTGCTTCCATCCCTGTGAGAGCAAGTGCCAACGCGCCGGTCTGGACGAAGCGGTGGCCATTCGCAGCCTCAAGCGCTTCATGACCGAGCAGGAGACAGAGGTCCAGGTGCCCGAGGTCCGCGAGAACGCCGAAAACGCCGCCAAGAAGGTAGCCGTCATCGGGAGCGGCCCCGCCGGTCTGTCCTGCGCCTACTTCCTGGCCCGGCTCGGATACAAGCCCACTATCTTCGAGAAAGAGCCCAGCCCGGGCGGCATGCTGGTGCAGGCCATCCCCGCCTACCGGCTTCCCCGGGAGGAGCTGGGCCGCGAGATCAGCATGATCGAGAGCATGGGCGCCAAGATCGAGACCGGCAAGGCTCTGGGCACCGATTTCACGCTCGCGAGTCTGCGCGACCAGGGCTATGAAGCGGTGTTCATCGGTGTGGGTGCGCCCAAGGGCATCGCTCTCGGCATCCCCGGCGAACGGGGTGAGGGAGTCACCGACGGTCTCACCTTCCTGCGCGACTACAACGTCCACGGCACCGCCCAGGTGGGCAAAGAGGTGGCCATCATCGGAGGCGGCAACTCCGCCATCGACGCCGCCCGCACGGCTCTCCGCCTCGGCGCCGAACATGTGAACATCCTCTACCGGCGCCAGCGCGAGCAGATGCCCGCCTGGGCCGAGGAGATCTTGGCCGCCGACGAGGAAGGCATCACCGTCCTGCCGTTGACGGCGCCCAAGCAGATCCTGCGAGACGCGTCCGGCAAGCTCACCGGTGTCCTCTGCCAGCAGATGGCCCTGGGCGACTACGACAAGAGCGGCCGGCGCCGGCCGGTGGCCGGGCGCAATCCCGACTTCACCGTGCTGTGTGACCACGTGATCGCTGCCGTCGGGCAGTCCCTCGACGCCCAGGCGCTCACCGGCGACGTTCCGGTGGAACTGCAAGACGGTTGGTTCAAGACCGATCGTGCGACCGGCGCGACCAGCGTGGACTGGATCTTCGCCGGCGGCGACGCCGTCACCGGCCCGGCCTCCGTGGTGGAGGCGGTAGGCGCTGGCGAGCGGGGCGCCGTAGCCATCGACCAGCTTCTTACCGGAGCCAACCATGCCTTCTGGCGCAGGGAGATCGCGGTCGACGTGTTCTTCGACCCGGACGCCGACCCGGCGGCCACACCGCGGGCGGCCGTGGTGTGCCTCGACCCCGAGGCCCGAGCCTGCACCTTCGCCGAAGTGGAGCTTTCCTGGAATCTCGACACCGCCTGTGCCGAAGCCAAGCGCTGCCTGCGCTGCGACTACGGCAAGATCCCGGTGGGAGCCGCGACGGCCGGCGCCGAGGCGACGACCGTCGCCACTACCCAAGGAGACGTGAAGTAATGCCAGTCCTAACCGTAGACGACGTCAAAGTCGAGGTGCCTGAAGGCACCAGCCTCTTGGACGCCTGCCGGCAGGCCGGCGCCAAGATACCGACGCTCTGCTATCTGGAGGGCGTCCAGACCATCGGCGCCTGCCGCCTGTGCCTGGTGGAGGTCGAAGGGGCGAAGACGCTGGTCGCGTCGTGCGCCCAGCCCGCCGGCGACGGCATGGTGGTGAAGACCAACACCCATCGCGCCCGCGAGGGGCGCCGGGCCGTGCTGGAGCTGATCCTCTCCGAGCACGACGGCGACTGCTACACCTGCACGCGCAGCGGCGATTGCGAGCTGCGCCAGCTCTCCATCGACCTGCACATCACCGACATCCCCTACGCCGGCGAGAAGACGCGCAAGCTCGACGACTCGACCACGCCCGCTCTCGTGCGCGACACCGGCAAGTGCGTATCCTGCCGGCGCTGCGTCACCGTCTGCAACGAGATCCAGGGCGTGGGCGCCCTGTTCCCGCAGGGCCGCGGCTTCACCACCGTCATCGGCCCGGCTTTCGCCAGTAACCTGAGCGACGTGACCTGCGTGCAGTGCGGGCAGTGCGCAGCCGTGTGTCCGGTGGGGGCCATCGTCGAGCACTCGGCGATCGACCTGGTGTGGGCCGCGCTGGACGACCCCACCAAGCACGTGATAGTCCAGACCGCCCCGGCCATCCGCGGGGCGCTCGGCGAGGAGTTCGACTACGAGCCCGGCACCCTGGTCACCGGCAAGATGGTGGCTGCCCTGCGGCGGCTCGGCTTCGACGCCGTGTTCGACACCAACTTCACCGCCGACCTCACCATCATGGAGGAAGGCACCGAGCTCCTCACCCGGCTGAAAAAGGCCCTGGTGGACGGCGAGCAGGTGGCCCTGCCCATGTTCACCAGCTGCTCTCCAGGTTGGATCAACTACATGGAGCACTACAACCCGGATATGCTGGCCAACCTGTCCACGTGCAAGTCGCCCCAGCAGATGTTCGGCGCCCTGGCCAAGACCTACTACGCCAAGAAGCTCGGCATCAAGCCCCAGAACATCGTGGTGGTGTCGGTCATGCCCTGCACGGCCAAGAAGTTCGAGTGCGCCCGTCCCGAGATGGGGACCGACGGCACGCCTGACGTCGACATGGTCCTTACCACGCGCGAGCTGGCCCGCATGATCAAGCAGGCCGGTATCGACTTCACCAGTCTGCCCGACGACAAGATGGACAAGCCCCTCGGCATCTCCACCGGCGCGGCCGATATCTTTGCCGTCACCGGCGGGGTGATGGAAGCGGCGCTCCGTACGGCCTACGAGATCGTCACCGGCGAGCCTTTCCCCTTCAAGAACCTGCACGTGACCCCCATCGCCGGACTCGACGGCGTGAAGGAAGCGTCGGTCACCATCGAGCGGACCACACCGGAGTGGGAGTTCCTTAAGGGCGCGACCCTCAACGTGGCCGTCGCTCACGGACTTGCCAACGCCCAGAAGGTGATCGACCGCGTCCGCAGCGGCGAGAAGGCCTATCACTTCATCGAGGTGATGACCTGTCCCGGTGGCTGCATCGGCGGCGGCGGCCAGCCCCGTCTGACCTCCGACGCGGTACGGCAGGCCCGCATCCGCGCCATCTACGCCGAGGACGAGGGACGGGAACTGCGCAAATCGCACGAGAACCCGGAGGTGATGGCCCTCTACGACGAGTTCCTGGGAGAGCCGCTGGGCCACACTTCGCACAAGCTGCTGCACACCAAGTACACGGAGAAGGAGCGGGTGTAGGGAGCACAAAAAACGCCCGTGCTATTGTGAAGATGCCATGAACGAGGGGCCCATGACGACTGATAGGTCCACACTCATACTGATCGTCGACGACGACTATGACTTCCTCGAGATCAACCGCATGATCCTCGAGAGAGCGGGCTATCGCGTGGTCACCGCGGCCGAACCGCGGCAGGCGCTCGTCAAGATGGAGGCCGAGAAGCCGGATCTGATCATCACCGACCTGATGATGACCAGTATCGACTCCGGCTTTTCGTTCTCCCGGGCCATCAAGGAAGACCCCCGGTACGCAGACGTCCCCATCATCATCGCCACGTCCGTCTCGAGTGCGCTGGGGCTCGATTTCCGCCCCCGCTCCGATGAAGACATGGCTCAGATGCACGTCGACGCCTACTTCGACAAGCCGCTCGATCCCGCCCGGCTGATCCCCGCGATCGCCGCGCTGCTGGCCGCCCGAGAGGGCGCGGCCGGCGGCCCGAGAGGCAGCGCCGAGAACAGCGTCGCCGGCGACTGCGGCGCCGGCGACGTCCGCAAGGAGGCCTGATGCCTACCTGGGACAACCCCCTCATCACCATCGACGACAACAAGTGCCGCATGTGCTACGCCTGCGTACGAGAGTGCCCGGCCAAGGCCATCCAGGTGGTAGATGGGCAGGCCCGGGTCATGCAGCCGCGTTGCATCGCTTGCGGCAACTGTCTACGAGTCTGCAGCCAGAACGCGAAGCAGGTCCGCGACGACACGGAGCGGATGTTCAGCCTGCTGGAATCGGACTCCCAGGTAGCGGCCCTGGTGGCACCCAGCTTCCCCGCGGAGTTCGTCGATATTGAGCCGGGTACTCTGGTCGCGATGATCAGATCGCTCGGCTTCGACTCTGTCCACGAGGTGTCGCTCGGCGCCGATCTAGTGGCCGAAGCCTACAACCGTCTGCTCGAAGAGAATCCAGATAACCGCTACATCACCACTCCCTGTCCGGCGGTGGTGTCGTACGTGCGCAAGTATCATCCCCGCCTGATGCCCAACCTGGCCCCGCTGGTCTCCCCCATGGTGGCGATGGCGCGTGCGCTCCGCCACGAGATGGGGGAGGACCTCAAGATGGTCTTTATGGGTCCCTGCGTTGCCAAGAAGCGGGCGTCGGTCGACTTCATCCACCAAGAGATCGAAGCCGTCCTCACCTTCGCGGAGTTGCGTAACGTGTTCGAGAAGCGCGGCATCAAGCCAGAGGACTTCCCCTCAGGCGACCGCTTCGATCCTCCGTATGGCGGAGTGGGCATGGTGTTTCCCATATCCGGCGGCCTTCTCCAGACAGCCAGGATGAACGAAGACCTTCTGACCGGCGAAGTGATCGTCGCCGAAGGTAGGGACGAGTTCGTCGACACCATCAGCGAGTTCGATCTCTCCCACTCCGGCACTCGGCTCCTCGACGTGCTCGCCTGCCAGGGCTGCTATGCGGGAGCAGGGATGACCAGCGACATCACGATGCTGCAGCGCCGGACCGAGGTGAGCGCCTACGCCAGGAACCGTCTGGCTGACTTCAGCCAGGAAGAGCTGGCCGAGATCGAGGCGAACAAGGAGAAGTATCGCGATATCGACCTGTCCCGCGAGCACGAGGTCGACGAGCAGACCCTGGGCGACTCCGCGACCGCCGAGGAACTGGAAGAGATCCTCCACCGCATGGGCAAGTTTCGGCCGGAGGACATCCTCAACTGCGGCGCTTGCGGCTATGAGGGCTGCCTGGAGCACGCCCGCGCCGTCTACGCGGGGCTGGCCGACTCGGAGATGTGCCTGCCTCATACCATCGAGCAGTTGCGTTTCGCCTACGACGAATTGGAGGAGTCGCATCGCTCGCTCGAGGACGCCCAGGACGCTCTGGAGCGCTCCACCAAGCTGGCCAGCATGGGTCAGCTGGCAGCCGGCATCGCCCATGAGGTCAACAACCCTCTGGGCACCCTGCTCCTGCACGCCAACCTGCTGCTCGAGGAGTGCGAGGACGAATCGCAGACAAAGGAGGACCTGGAGACCATCGTCGACCAGGCCAACCGGTGCAAGCGCATCATCTCCGGTCTGCTTAACTTCGCCCGGCAGAGTCGAGTGGTACGTCAACCGACCGACGTCGCAGAGCTGGTCGACAAGGTCGTGCGCATGACCCCGGTGGAGGAGAACGTGTCGGTGCAGATAGTCAGCGGGCTCTCCGACCCCATCGCAGAGATCGATGCCGACCAAATGGTCCAGGTGCTGACGAACCTGTTGACGAACGCTCAGCATGCCATGCCCGAGGGGGGCACGCTCACCATAGACCTGAGTGATGACCCCGAGACGGTGACCTTCCGAGTGTCGGACACCGGAGAAGGCATAAGTAAGGAGAACATGACCAAGCTGTTCGACCCGTTCTTTACCACCAAGCAGGTCGGTATGGGCACCGGTCTCGGGCTGGCGGTCACTCACGGCATAGTCAAGATGCACCGGGGTCAGATCTTGGTGGAGTCGAACGCCGATCCCGTCGCCGGCCCCACCGGCACGACTTTCACCATCACTCTGCCGCGCCATGAGGAACGGAGCCCCACTGGGGCGGGTACCGGGGCAGCTTCTGGCGGGATCGAAGATCCGATGGCCGGCTCGCCGGCCGAAGCGCCGGCGCCGAGCGCCGGTATGCTGGTCGCGACAGGGGCCGGCCTGCGCGCGGATGCGGCGGTACCCAGCGCGGTCGCCCCCGCCGCCGCACCGGCCGCTTTCCTCGACGGGACCGCCGACTGAACGCCCCGAGGTAGCCGGCCGTGCCCGATCATCCACAGGTCCTCAAGGTCGCAATGGTGGACGACGAGGAGCCGCTCTGCCTCGCGGTCCGTCGCATCCTCACCAAATACGGGACGGAAGTCACCGAGGTAGGCGTAGCGGTGACCTACGACCCGACCCATTTCACGAGCGGCGAGCAATTCCTCGAGGCAATCGCGGGAGGAGCGGAATTCGATCTGCTCCTTCTCGATCTGAAGCTCCCCGGCATGAGCGGGCTCGATGTACTCACCGAGTTGGGCGGGCAGAATCGCGGCATTCTCACGATCATGATCACGGCCTACGCCACGTTCGAGACCGCGGTGCAGGCTACCAAGCTGGGTGCGTTCGATTTCCTGCCCAAGCCCTTCTCCCCCGAGGAGCTCAGGTACGCGGTTCGCAAGGCCACCGACCAGCTGATCATCAGCAGAGAGGCCCGTCGGCTCGCCGAAGAGAAGCGGCAGGTGCGCTTCAACTTCATCTCCGTGCTGGCCCACGAGCTGAAGGCTCCCCTCAACGCCATCGAGGGCTACCTCAAGATCCTGCAGATGGACGAGCTCCCCGAGCGCCTGCCCATGATCGACCGTAGCTTGATCCGCCTGGACGGGATGCGCAAGCTCATATTCGACCTGCTCGACCTTACCCGGATAGAGTCGGGTCAGAAACAGCGCAACTTCGTCGAGGTCGACATCCGGACGCAGGCCAAGGCCGCCATAGACCTCTTCACGGCCGAAGCTGCCGAACGGGGCATCGCCATCACTTTGAGGGCGCCCGATCCCGTTCTTATGATCGCCGACCCGGACGAGCTCGAGATAGTGCTCAACAACCTGGTGTCCAATGCGGTCAAGTACAACCGCGACGGGGGCAGCGTGACCGTGGCTCTCGCCCGCGAAGGCGATACGGTACGTATCACGGTGGCCGATACCGGCATCGGCATGACACCCGAGGAGAGCGCCAAGCTCTTCACGGAGTTCGTGCGCATCAAGAACGAGGACACCATCAAGATCCTGGGCAGCGGACTGGGCCTCTCTACGGTGCGCAAGTTGGCCCAGTTGTATGGCGGCGATGCTACGGTGAAGAGCGAGAAGGGCACCGGCAGCATCTTCACCGTCATCCTGCGCGACGCCGCCCTGCCCGACGCGGCGCAGCGCGCCGGGGCGGCCGCCCCGGCGCCGCGGCTTCATTCTGAAACGAGTTGTTAGGCCCTACCCCGCAATCCCCGGCTGAGTTAGTATTGCCGGACATCCGGTCTCACCGGGGGGTGAGCGGCGCCGACTGCGCCGCGCGAACGTGCTGAACGAGTGAGGGAGAGACTGTTGTGCCAAAGATCTTGATTGTGGATGACGACCCGGACATGGTCGAAGCCGGCCGGATAGTGCTGGAGAGGGAGGGCTACACGGTCGAGAGCGCGCCGAACATCGTCGACGGCCTGACCGTGCTCGAGGAGAGCAAGCCCGACCTTTTGATCCTGGACGTAATGATGGAAGAAGCCGACGACGGCCTGCTCTTCGCCCGCCAGATCAGGCGCAGGGGCCACGAACTCCCCATCCTCATGCTGACCAGCGTCAACAGGGCTATGGGGCTCAACATCGACAAAGACCAAGAGATCGTCCCGGTCGATGAGTTCGTGGAGAAACCGGTCGACCCGGCCACTCTCGTGGAGAAGGTGAAGGCGCTGCTTGCGGGACAGGACGGCGGCTCATGCTAGTCACCGAACGAGACCGGCTGCGTGAGGATGTGATGGCGGTCGCGCAGCTTACCGGTTTCAACCGCGCCTCACTCATCCCCATCCTCCGCGAGGTCAAAGAGAAATACCGGGGTGTCGACAGCTACGCCATGCAACTCATCGCCGATGTGCTCGGCATCCACCCGGTCGAGGTATACGCGGTCGCAACGTTCTACGCTTACACGCAGCCCGTGACCGAGGGGCGGTTCGTCTTCCGGCTCTGCCGGACTCTGTCCTGCGACCTGGGCGGCAAGGAACCCGTCGCCCGCCAGCTGCAGAAAGACCTGGGCATCGGCTTCGGGGAGACCTCGGCCGACGGGGTCTTCAGTCTCGAATGGGCCAACTGTATGGGCATGTGCGATCAGGGCCCGGCCATGCTGGTGAACGAGGACGTCTATTCCCGGCTCACGCCGGAGATGGTGCACGAGATCATCGACGACTACCGCAGCCACACAGAAGGTCACGCGACAAAACGGGCTCCGGAGCGGAAATCATGAAGACCCAATCAACGATGACCACGGCTGCGAACGAGCTGACCTTCGCGAGCATCCCCCCACGGGAGGGGCTTACCAAGGCGCTCGGCATGTCGCGGGTCGACATAATCGATACCGTCCGCGATTCCAAGCTGAAAGGACGCGGCGGCGCGGGATTCCCGACCGGCATCAAGTGGAACTTCGCCGCCGCCGAGAAGCACCCCCGCAAGTACATCATATGCAACGCCGACGAAGGCGAGCCTGGGACCTTCAAGGACCGCCTGATCCTTTCCGACTATGCCGAACTGGTCCTGGATGGGATGACCATCGGGGCTCGGGCCATGAACGCCGCCCTGGGTCTGATCTACCTACGGGCTGAGTACGCCTACCTGCGGGCCGGCCTGGAGGAGGCCATACGCGCCCGTCGCGAGGCAGGCCTCCTCGGGGTGGATATCGGCGGGATCAAAGGTTTCGATTTCGACATCATGGTGGCCATGGGCGCCGGCGCCTACGTATGCGGCGAAGAGACGGCCCTCATCGAATCGCTCGAGGGTTTCCGGGGCGAGCCCCGGAACCGCCCGCCGTTCCCGGTAGTGTCGGGCTTCCTGAGCCGGCCGTCGGTGGTCAACAACGTGGAGACCCTTGCCTGGGTGGCGTGCATCTTCGCCAAAGGCGTGGACTGGTTCAAGAGCGTCGGGACCGACGGCTCCACGGGGCACAAGCTTTTCAGCCTCTCCGGGGATTGCGAACGGCCCGGGGTGTACGAGTTCCCCTTTGGCATCAAGGTGGCAGAACTGCTGAAGGAAGTCGGAGGGGAAGACGCCAAGGCCGTCCTCATCGGCGGCGCCTCCGGACGCTGCGTACCCAGATCGCAGTTCGAGAGGCGTCTCGCCTTCGAAGACATCCCCACGGGGGGCTCGATCGTCGTCTTTGGCCCCGATCGGGACATGCTGGCCATCGCCCACAATCTGCTCGATTTCTTCGTCGACGAATCGTGTGGGCAATGCACTCCGTGCCGGCTCGGTAACGGGAAGCTACTCGAGGGAGTGGAGATGCTCCAAGCGGGCACCTGCACTCTCGAGTACCTGAACGACCTCAAGGCTCTGGCCAACAGTATGCAGGTCGCCTCCAAGTGCGGCCTTGGCCAGACGAGCTCGGTGGCCTTCCTCTCTATCCTCGAGCACTTCGGAGACGAAATCCATGAGTCCTAAAGCACCTCTCCTCAAACGCCGGGCTCCGCTCAGCCAGCTGTTCCAGCCGGATGCCGAGTCACAGCGGACGGTCTCGCCGGACGCTCTCGGCGCAAACATCTCCGTCACCATCGATGGTATGGAGACCAAGGTGCCCCTGGGCACGACCATTCTGGAGGCGGCCAAGAGCATCGGCGTCCACATCCCCACCTTGTGCTACCACCCCGATCTCGAGGTGGCCGGCCTCTGCCGCATCTGCGTGGTCGAAGTGGAGGGCCAACGGACGCTGCAGGCGGCGTGTGCTTATCCCATCACGGCGCCCATCAAGATCAACACCTACTCCAAGGCGGTTCGCGTCGCCCGGCGTCATGTGCTCGACCTTCTGCTATCCGAGCACTGTGGTGACTGCTACGCCTGCATCCGCAACGGTCATTGCGAACTCCAAGCCTTGGCCGAGGAGTACGGGGTCGAGAAGTTCCGCTTCGGCCACATCGAAGAGCCGGTGCCGATCGACGATTCGAGCTACTCGGTCGTCCGGGACATGAACAAGTGCATCCGCTGCCGCCGCTGCGTCCGCACATGCATCGACATGCAGGAGGTCGGCGTGCTGGAGGCCATCAACCGCTCCGGCAGGGTCGAGGTCTCCACGTTCCTCCACAAACCCCTGGCGAATGTGGTGTGCATCAACTGCGGTCAGTGCATCAACCGCTGCCCGACGGCTGCGCTCTATGCCAAGCCCGCCCTCAACCCGGTGTGGAAAGCTCTCGATGATCCCACCAAGCACGTGGTCATGCAGACCGCTCCTTCTCCCCGGGCGGCCATGGGCGAGATGTTCGGACTCGAGCCGGGAACCACCGTCACCTATCAGATGAACACCGCGCTCAGGCGCATGGGCTTCAGCCACGTGTTCGACACCAACTTCACCGCCGACCTCACCATCATCGAAGAAGGTACGGAGCTCATCACCCGCCTCTACAAAGCCCTGGTGCAGGGCGACACGAGCGTCGCCCTCCCGCAGTTCACCAGTTGCTCTCCCGGATGGGTCAAGTACTGCGAGCACTTCTATCCCGAGTACATCCCCAATCTGTCCACGGCCAAAAGCCCGCAGCAGATGTTCGGCGCTCTCATCAAGACCTTCTACGCAGAGAAGATGGGGGTCGATCCGGCCGACATCGTCAGCGTGGCCCTCATGCCGTGCTCGGCCAAGAAGTTCGAGTGCAACCGCCCGGAGATGCGCGACAGCGGCTACAAGGACGTGGACTTCGGCCTCACTACCCGCGAGCTTGGCGCGATGTTCAGGCAGGCCGGTCTGGACGTCCCCAACATGCCCAAGTCTGACTTCGACGACCCGTTCGGGACCGCGACCGGCTCGGGGCTCATCTTCGGCGCCACCGGCGGCGTGATGGAGTCGGCATTGCGCACCGTGCTGGAGTTGGTGACGGGCAAGAAGCTCGAGACCATCTACGAGCACGGCGACATCCTGCCGGTACGAGGCTTCGAGGGTGTCCGTTACGCTGAGCTGACCATCAGTGAGGTCGGCCCCGTGCCGGCTCTGCTGGCGCACCTGGTGCCCGACTGGGAGTGGCTCAAGGGAGCTACCCTCAAGGTGGCGGTATCTCACGGCACGGCCAACGCCCACAGAGTCATGGAGGACATCAAGGCCGGCGGCAAGTTCAGCGAGTGCCACTTCATCGAGTTCATGGCCTGCCCGGGCGGGTGCCTGGGCGGCGGTGGGCAGCCCATCCCCACCAACAAGGAGATCCGGGCGGCCCGGGCCAGAGCCATCTATGGGGAAGAGAAGACCCTGGACGTGCGGAAGTCGTTCGAGAACCCGGCGGTGCTAAAGGTCTACGAGGAGTTCCTCACCGACGGACCGTGCGGCCACAAGAGCCACGAGTTGCTGCACACGCACTACGTGGATCGGGGCAAGTTCATCGAATAGCGCCGCGGACATCTCGGTTCCTCGCGAGAGCGACCACAAAGAGCCCCGGCAAGCCCGGGGCTCTTTGTCTAGGCAGCGAAGTGGACGATCACCCCGACCATCCACACCGACCCGGCGAGAGCCACCATGGCGAACTCGACCAGCATGCCCAGGCCGGTGGCCTTCAGCGCCTCGAGGCTGGATCTGAGCGCAGTCCGGGAGTCTCCCACCCGCACATACTCGCTCACGAACAGCCCCGCGGCGAAGCCGATCATAAGACCGAACAGAGGGATCACGAACATCCCCACGATGCCCGCCAGCACCGCTACGAGGATGGAGCGTCGGGGGATCTTCTCGCGCTTGAGCTTGCGCCCTGTCAAGAGGGCGCTGGCCGACCAGCCTATGCAGACGAGCACGGCTCCGATGCCCGCTGCGGTCCACGACGCGGCTGAGCCGAGCACCCACCCCCATGCGATCAGCGTGACGAGGGCCACCGGGCTGCCGGGCAGCAGCGGGTAGACCGTCCCGAACACGGCGACGGCCAGCAGAACGCCGGCGACGACTGTGACGATGATGTCGGCGACCATACCGCTACCCTCCGAATGCCACGGTCGGCCTATGCTCCCACGATGCCTGAGCCAAGACTCCTCGCCAATCTGGCATTATCGGGCGCATAGATAGGCCCCGCACTACCACGTGCCGTCTCGTCCTCGGGTGGCCCCGGCCAAGCGGTGGCCACACGAGGCGGAGGCGCCACGGGCTAACCCAGTCCGTCCTTACTGTGCCGCCGGCAGATCAGACCTACCGACAGCATGAGGTTGGAAAGGATCTGGGCTCGTGCCGCTTGGAAAGGCAATCTCGTCCCCATCGATCGTGGCCTTACGAGCCCGTATACGTATACACAGGGTAGGCATTCTCGACGCTGGTGCCGGCCGGGGTGGTGACATGCACGTTCACGGTGCCCTCCGCATGGGCTGGGGCGACTGCTGTGATCTGGACATCAGAATCGACCGTGAAACTGCTGGCGGGCGTGTCGCCGAACGTCACGACGGTGGCGCCGGCGAAATGGTTGCCGAGAATGACAACGGTGGTGCCACCGGCCACCGGTCCAGAGAAGGGGTCGAGGCCGAAGACATAGGGAAGAGCCCGAGTGAAGGTCACGCCGTTCACCCGGAGAACCATGGCGGCGGCCTGGGCTCGGCTCAGCTTGGCTCCTGGATGGAGCATCCCCCCATGTGGGAGCGCGGCTCCTGGGTCGTGTGTCCCCCCGGAGCCCTTGAGCACCTCATGAAAAATGAGATAGGCGGTGCCGGGCGCATGGGCCGGTAGGACCTCCTGGTAGTCCGCGAACCGGCTGAGATAGTCGAAGCCCTGGGCCGCGTACCAGGCCTCGAGCGAAGGGAAGGTAGCTCCGCCGGCCTCGCCGCCGGTCACGCCGGTGATGACGCCGGTGACCTCGAGTTCCTTCCCAGAAAGGTAGCGCCCGAGGATGCTGTTAGCTTGCTGCCGGGAGATGTCGGTATCCGGTGCGAAGACCTTACCGGTGGGCGTGTCCACGCCTTCAACAAGGCCGGCGGCGTAGGCGCCCTCCACGTAGACGTAGAAGGTGGTGCCGGGGAGGACGTCTCTGAACGTGGGCGAGGCCGGGTCCTTCGTGGCGATCGCGAGTCCGGAGACTGCCATCTTGGCAAACTCGGCCCGAGTGACCGGTCGGTTGGGGCGGAAGGTGCCGTCCGCGTAGCCCCCAGCCGCCGTGCCCACCTGGGCATCGGTGACGCCGTACGTCTGCTTCCAAAACTCGTTCGAGGCATCCGACCAGGGGGGTGCGGCTATGACCGCTCCGCTCAGCGTAAATAGGAACAGCGCCCCCAAAACGAGAGCTGCGGCCAGTTCCCGCCATTTCTGCCTCAGGGGTTCCTCCGTTCCAAGAATCTACTTGTGCCCGAGCAGCCCTCAGTAGAGGGGCCCGAAGTGGGCGATACTGGATTTGAACCAGTGACTTCTGCCGTGTGAAGGCAGCGCTCTCCCACTGAGCTAATCGCCCGCTGCAGGGGTGAAGATGATACCAGCAGCCTCGCCCTTCAGTCCACCCGGAACCGCCGCAGCCGCAGAGAGTTGGAGAGCACGCTGACGGACGAAAGGGCCATGGCCACAGCCGCGTACATGGGATCGAGGAGGATACCGAAGGCGGGGTAGAGCACGCCGGCCGCGATAGGGATCAGTGCGATGTTGTAGCCGAACGCCCAGCCGAGGTTCTGCTTGATGACCCGCATGGTGGCCCGGCTCAGCCTGATGGCCGTCCCGATAGGAGTGAGATCGCCCCGGATGAGGGTGATGTCGGAGGTCTCCATCGCCACGTCCGTCCCGGTGCCGATGGCCATACCGATATCGGCTTGAGCAAGGGCAGGAGCGTCGTTGATGCCGTCGCCGACCATAGCTACCACTTTGCCCGACGCCTGTAGCTCCCTGACCACCCGGGCCTTGTGCTCGGGAAGCACCTCGGCGAGGACGTTGCTGATGCCGGCCTGGCGGCCGATGGCCTCGGCCGTGCGCCGATTGTCGCCGGTGATCATGTAGACGTCCAGACCCAAGGATTCGAGGCTGCGCACCGCCGCCTCAGAATCCTGCTTCAGCACGTCGGCCACGCCGATGATTCCGGCCACCAGTCCATCAACGACAACGAACATGGGGGTCTTGCCTTCATGGGCCAAGGACTCAGCCTGATCCTCCAGGGAGCCGAGATCGTAGCCGCGCTCGTCCAGAAGACGGCGATTGCCCAGGAGGACCCTGATGGTCTCCTGGGGATCACCTTCAGCACGAGCCTGCGCCGGTCCCAGGCGCCACGCGGCAGGCCGCCTCAGGGTCGCCTCGACCCCCCGTCCCGGAATGGCCGAGAAGTCGACCGCATCCGAGAGAGGAAGCCCCCGGACGCGGGCTTCCTCGACGATAGCCTCGCCCAGCGGATGCTCTGAACCGCGCTCGGCCGAGGCCGCCAGGGTCAGCAGATCGTCGTCGGCCAACGGCGAGCCCGTCAGGCTCCCCGGCGCGCCGGCGTCTAGGGGAATGACGATGTCGGTCACCTGCGGTTTGCCCCGGGTGAGCGTCCCGGTCTTGTCCAGGACTATCGCATCGAGCTTGTACGCCCGCTCGAGCGCCTCCCCCGAACGGATGAGGATACCGTTCTCAGCCCCCTTGCCGGTCCCCACCACTATGGCAGTGGGAGTGGCCAGCCCCATGGCGCAGGGACAAGCGATTATCACCACGGAGACGAACGCCAGCAGAGCCAGAGTGAAGACAGGCTCCGGCCCGAAGAAGTACCAGAGGAGGAAGGTGATCACCGCCACCCCCAGTACCACCGGCACGAAGATGCTCGCTATGTAGTCGGCCAGGCGCTGAATGGGGGCCTTCGACCCCTGCGCTTCTTCAACCAGGCGCACGATCTGGGCGAGAGCGGTGTCGCGCCCCACCTTGGTCGCCTGGAAACGGAACGAACCGGTGCGATTGAGAGTAGCCCCGATGACCTCGTCTCCCGGTCCCTTCTCCACAGGGATCGACTCGCCGGTGAGCATGGACTCGTCCACGGCCGAGCGTCCTTCGATCACCACGCCGTCCACGGGGATCTTCTCCCCCGGGCGGACGACCACCAGGTCGCCCACCAGGACCTCCTCGACCGGGACGTCGATCTCCACGGTCTCAGGGGCCGAAAGCGGGCAGGCGGCGGTCTCGTTCGCGGCCCCGTCCGCAGCCGCGTCCTCGGCCATGACCGTTCCGACCGCGTCGGGCGCTGGAGCCACCGGAGCCGCGGTCATGGGGCAGGCTACCGCCTCTTCCGCAGCCGCGTCCGCAGCCGCGCCGGTCGCCCCACCGGGCACGGGATCAGCCGCCGCGTGAGGTGTCGCGCCGGGCGCCGGGCGCACGACCCGGGCGGTCTTGGCCTGCAGACCGATGAGCCTCCGCATGGCCGCCGATGTCTGGCCTTTGGCCCGGGCCTCGAGGTAACGCCCCAGGAGGATGAGACCTATGATGATGACTGCCGAATCGTAGTACACGGCCGCCTCGAAACCGGCCCCGGCCGCCTGCTCAAAAGCTTCGGGGAAGAAGGTGACCGCGGCGGAGTAGAGGTACGCGACCGACGTACCCACCGCTATCAGCGTGTTCATATCGCTGGTGCGGTGGCGAAGCGCCGCCCACGCGCCGCGGTAGAACTGACCGCCCGCCCAGAACTGGACGGGCGTGGCGAGGACGAACATCACGATCCACTGCGTCTCCATGCTCAGCCACGAATGGGGGATGAGCATCATGAGCATGAGGATGGCCCCGACAGCCAAGGCGACTATGAACTTCAGCCGTATCAGCTGCACCTGCTTCCGGCGGGCGCTCTCCGCGGCTGCGCCCGGCTCCGCCGGCGCGGCCCCCTCCACCGGCACTATCAGCCCGTAGCCGGCCTTTTCCACGGCCTTCGCGATCTCAGACGGGGTGATCACACCGGGTAGGTACGTCACGGTCACGCTCTCGGTGGCCAGGTTGACCACCGCCCGGGTCACGCCCGTCAGGCCGCGCACCGTCTTCTCCACTCGAGCAGAGCAGGCCACGCAGTTCATCCCGGTGACCGGATACGTCGCCGTCTCCAGGGCCACCCCATAGCCGGCCGCCCGGACGGCGTCCACCAACTCACCCGCCCCGACCTTCGCCGGGTCGTAGCTCACCTGAGCCCGTTCGGTGGCGAAGTTGACCACCGCCGTCGACACCCCCGGGACGTCTCCGAGGGCCTTCTCCACCCGGGTCGCGCAGACAGCACAGCTCATCTGGTCTACTGGGATCTGGATGGTGGCCTGGGCGTCGCCCGAAGCCTTGGTCTCGGAGTCCATGGTGATCCCTCAGGAGGTCGAGCCGGCGCGGTCCAGGCCGCGACCGGACTCCGGCTCTAGTGCGCCCTGCTCCGCAGGTTGCGCGTCTTGTCGATAGCCTGCAGCTTAGCTAGAGCCTTAGCTTCGATCTGACGAATCCGCTCACGGGTGACGCCGAAGCGCTTGGCTACCTCCTCGAGCGTGCGCGGATGCTCACCCTTGAGGCCGAACCGCAGCTCTATGACCTTGCGCTCCCGGTAAGGAAGCATATTGAGGGCCTCGTTGACCCCGTCCCTGTCGAGCTGCGAGGCCACGGCATCGAACGACCGCACGGCGTCCTCATCCTCGATGAAGTCGCCCAGCTCGGAGTCCTCCTCCTCGCCTATGGGCGTCTCTAGAGAGACCGTGGTCTGGCTGATGCGGAGGATCTCCCGGATCTCGGCGTCGGTCATGCCCATCTCGGCGGCGATCTCCTCGGGGCTCGGTTCCCGCCCCATGTTCTGAAGCAACTGTCGCTGGACCCGGATGAGCTTGTTGATCTTCTCCACCATGTGCACGGGGATACGGATGGTGCGGGCCTTGTCGGCGATGGCCCGGGTAATGGCCTGACGGATCCACCAGGTGGCGTAGGTGGAGAACTTGTGGCCCTTGCGGTAGTCGAACTTCTCCACCGCCCGGATCAGGCCCAGGTTGCCCTCCTGGATAAGGTCCAAGAAACTCATCCCATCGGTGTGATACCGCTTGGCGATGGACACGACCAGGCGCAGGTTGGCCTCGGTCAGCTCGTGCTTGGCCCGGATATCACCCCGCTCGATCCGCTTAGCGAGAGAGACCTCTTGCTGGGCGGTGAGCAGCTTCACCCGGCCGATCTCCTTGAGATACATGCGCACCGGATCGGTGGTGGGCACGTCCACGCTCAGATCTAGATCCTCGGACCCCCGACGCCATTCCAGCTGCTCTCCTCGGCCGTCGAGCTCCAGATCGTCGTCGGTCTCGACACAGGACTCGTCTACGACCTCTATGCCCTGGTCGAGCAGAGTGGTGTACATGTGCTCGATCTGTTCGGTGGTCAGGTCGATCTCGGCAAGTACCTCGGCGATGTCCTCAGTCGTGACGAAGCCTCGGCCTCGGCCGAGCTCGATCAGCCCGTCGACTTCCTCGAGGTGGATGATCCAACCTTCCGACGCAGGGCTCCCGGTCAACTGTAACCTCCCGGCCCGAGGTGTTCGGGACGGGGACTACGCACCGGCCATGCTGTCATCAGATGACTTACCTGCTTTTGGGCTACCGTCATCGAGCCACTTGTTCCCGTAGTCGCGCATGTGATCGATGAGGGGGATGAGATCCCATCCCATGCTGGTGAGGGTGTACTCCACCCGGGGCGGGACCTCAGCATAGCTCTTGCGCGTGACGATCCCCGCTTTCTCGAGCGCCTTGAGCCGTTCCGACAAGGTCTTGGGGCTGATGCCGACCAGGGAGCGTTCAAGAGCGCTGAAGCGATTGATACCTTTGGAAAGATCGCGAAGGATGAGGAGAGTCCACTTGCCCGAGATGATATCCGCGGTTCGGAGAACAGGACACGATTCCGGGTGCACACCTGTGGATTGCACGACGCTTGCGCCTTCCTGGGATGGTCGAGCGTTAGAAAAGGTAAGGCAAGGTACCAGACATGAGCCCGGTTTTCAACCTTGCGAGGACCGTGCCCCGGTGCCCAGGAGGGCGGCCGCGCCCCACCGCCCCGGTCATCCGCCGGGGGCCCCCAGGTGCCTGCGGAGCAGTTCGTTGACCACCTGAGGGTTCGCTTGACCCCGGGTCTCCTTCATCACCTGCCCCACGAAGAAACCCAGCACCCGGTCGCGCCCCTGCCGGAATTCCTCGGCCGGACCCGGGTTGGCGGCTACGAGCCGAGCCACGATGGCTTCGAGCTCGCCCGTGTCGGAGATCTGACCCAGCCCCTTATCGGCCACGATTTCTTTGGCGCTCATGCCGGTGGCGGTCATGGCCTCGAACACCTCTTTGGCCATCTTGCCGGAGAGGGACCCATCGGTCACCAGTCCCAAGAGCTCGGCCAGGGCTTCGACGCCTACCGGGCACTGCGTCACTTCCAGCCCGGCGGCGTTGAGGTAGGCCGACAAATCGCCCAGCACCCAGTTTGCCGATGTGCGGGCGTCACCGGTGGCAGCGGCCAACGACTCGAAGTAGTCTCCGAGGGGTTTGTTGGCAGCTAGGAGGGCGGCGTCCTTCGGAGGCAGGCCGTACTGAGCGATCAGCCGCTCCTTGCGGGCGGCCGGCAGCTCGGGTAGGCCGGCCCGCACACGCTCCACGTAAGTCTGGTCGAGTTCGATGGGGGTCAGGTCCGGTTCCGGGAAGTAGCGGTAGTCGTGCGCTTCTTCCTTGCTGCGCAGCGTCGACACCGTACCCGTGGCCGGATCGAAATGCACCGTCTCCTGCACGATCCTCTCGCCCGATTCCAGGGCGTCGACCTGCCGCTCGATCTCGGCCTCCAGTCCGCGTTGCACGAAGCGGAACGAGTTCATGTTCTTGAGCTCGGTCTTGGTGCCGAACGGTTCCCCCGGCCTGCGCACCGAGACGTTGACGTCGCAGCGGACGGAACCCTCCTCCATGTTGACGTCGGAGACGCCCAGCTGCTCGATGAGGTTGCGCAACTGGGTCAGGTACGCGCGAGCCTGGTCGGGGGTGGAGAGATCCGGCTCGCTTACGATCTCTACCAACGGCGTGCCGCCCCGGTTGAAGTCCACCAGCGAGTAGTCCGCCCCGTCGATGCGGCCAGAGGCTCCGCCGGCATGGACGAGCTTCCCCGCGTCCTCTTCCAGATGCACCCTCGTGATGCCCACCCGCAGGATGCTCCCGTCCTCCAACTCCACGTCCATGTATCCGCCGATGCCCAAGGGCAAGTCGTACTGCGAGATCTGATAGGCCTTGGGGAGGTCGGGATAGAAGTAGTTCTTGCGGTGGAAGATGGTGCGTTCCGCGATCCGGCAGTTGAGAGCCAGAGCGACGCGGGTGGCGTATTCGACGACCCTTTCGTTGGTCACCGGCAGCACGCCCGGGTGGCCCAAGCAGACCGGACATACGTGCGTGTTGGGCGGTTCGCCGAAGGTCACCTTGCAGCCGCAAAACATCTTCGTCTGGGTGTTCAGCTGCACGTGGGTCTCGAGGCCGATGACGGCCTCCCAGCCATCGGGCCGGACGGCCCGACCGGCGTTGTCGGCACCCCCGGCGCTGCCGGCGTCGGCCGGCGTGCTCAGATCCGGCTTGGCGCTCATCGGGCCACCTCCGCCAACGGGGCGACGACCTCGACCTGGAGCTTCTGCTCCACCGCGTGGGCGGCGTTCAGCAGCCCCCGTTCAGAGAAATGGGGCCCGATGATCTGCAGGCCCACCGGCAGACCGCCGGAGAAACCGGCCGGGATACTGATCCCCGGCAGTGCGGCCAGGTTCACCGGGATCGTACACAGGTCGGACAGATACATGGCAAGCGGGTCGGCCGTACGCTCCCCGATCTTGAACGCCACCGTCGGGGAGGTGGGCGAGATCAAGAAGTCGAAGCGGCCGAAGGCACTCTCGAAGTCCCGGATGATGAGGGTGCGGGTCCGCTGAGCCTGGGCGTAGTAGGCGTCGTAGTAACCGGCGGAGAGGGCGTAGGTGCCGATCATGATGCGCCGCTTGACCTCGGTCCCGAAGCCCTCGCTGCGGGTGCGCGTGTACATCTCGTAGAGGTCCTGGCTGTGCGCGGTCCGGTGTCCGTAGCGCACGCCATCAAAGCGGGCGAGGTTGGAGCTGGCCTCCGAGGGGGCGATGATGTAGTAGGCGGCGACGCCTTGCTCCACGCTGGGGAGACTGACCTCCTCGCACACCCCTCCCAGAAGGCCGATGGAGTCGACGCACGAGTCGAACACCTCACGCACCCCGGCATCGCAGGCCTCGCCCACGAACTCCTTGATCACCCCGAAGCGCAGGCCTTCCAGGTCACCCCGGTCGGGCACGCCGGCCGGCTCGGACAGTCCGATGCTGGTGGAGTCCCGGGGGTCGCGTCCGGCAACGAGATCGAGCAGAGCTGCGGCATCTCTCACATCGCGGGTGATGGGTCCGATCTGATCGAGCGAGCTGGCGAAGGCGATCAGTCCATAGCGGCTCACGGCCCCGTAGGTGGGCTTGAGGCCCACGACCCCGCACAGAGAGGCCGGTTGCCGGATGGAACCGCCCGTGTCGGTGCCGAGAGCCCACGGGGCCTCGGAGGCGGCGACACAGGCGGCAGAGCCGCCACTGGAGCCGCCCGGAACCCGGTCGAGGTCCCAGGGGTTCCGTGTGGTCTTGAAGGCCGAGTTCTCGGTGGAGCTACCCATGGCGAACTCGTCCATATTGAGCTTGCCCAAGAAGATGAGGCCGGCCTCACGCAACTTCGCGATGATGGTGGCGTCGTAGGGCGGCACATAACCCTTGAGGATACGCGAGGCGCAGGTGGTCTCCATGCCTCTTACGCACAAGATGTCCTTGAGGCCGATCGGCACCCCTTCCCAGGGAGAGCGCTCCGCCCGGGGCTTGGCGTCCACGGCCGCGGCGGCGGCCATCGCTCCGGCCTCGTCCACCAGCAGGTACGACTGGACAGCGTCGTCGACCGCCGCGATGCGGTCCAGATAGGCCCGCGTCAGCTGTGTCGCCGACACCTCTCCCGCGGCCAGCAGGTGCCGACAGTCGTGGGCGGTCAGCCCGGTGACGTCGATGGGCGCCTCATCGGTCATGGCCGTCCCCTAGCCTATCCTGGGAACCACGAACTGACCCCGTTCGACCTCAGGACCGTTGGCGGTAGCCTCTTCCTGGGTCAGACCGGGCAGGGGCTCGTCCGGCCGGAGGACGTTCTTGAGAGCCACTGCATGGGAGGTGACTTCCATTCCAGAGAGGTCGAGTTCGGACAGTTGCTGGATATAGTCGATGATCTGACCGAGTTCCAGCTGCAGCCGGGCCAGCTCCTCTTCCTCGAAACGAAGGCGCGCCAGACGCGCCACGTGCTCGACCTCTTGCCGGGAAATCATCGTGCAGCTCTCCTTGGAAGACTCGGCCGCGCTCGCGACCCGAGTGGAGCCGCCGGATGGGCGGCAGCACAGACTCGGGGGATTATAGCCGAAAAAAAGTGGGCGCCTTGGCGAGGCGCCCGAGAGGAGAAAGGAGAGTTTTGAATGGGAAACTCTCGTTCCCTATATCGGCGCAGGCGCGCGAGACTTTAGTCCCGAGCTCAGGATGACTCGTGTTCAGCCACCAGGGTCACCCATGAAAAAAGCCCCGCCGAAGCGGGGCTCGAATGACGGGAAGAGCGTACCTCTTCGTTTTGGACTAGACAGCCGAGACGTTCGCCGCCTGCAGACCTTTCGGGCCCTGGACCACATCGAACGTGACGGCCTGTCCCTCCGTGAGCGTGCGGAACCCCTCCGTCTGGATTTCACTGAAATGCACGAAGAGATCTTCTCCCTCCGGCTGTTCGATGAAACCGTAGCCCTTCTCGGGACTAAACCACTTGACAGTCCCCTCAGCCAACCCTGCAACCTCCATTTGTTTCGGGGCGACACGGAGCCCGGGCCCACCCCTCTGTAACGCACGCGGTCCGGGGAGTCCGGACTCGCCGGGTTACATTAGCGGAACCTTACAGCGCGGTCAAGCCTTTTCGCGACGGATGATCATAGAAACTTGCGCGGGCGCCGGACGACTTCTTCAGCCGTCGATGTCTCGCAGGGCTTGAGCGTCGCGGTAGTTCTTCAGCCGGTTAAGAGTCTTTGCTTCGACCTGGCGTATGCGCTCCCGGGTCACGCCAAACCGCTCTCCCACCTCTTCGAGGGTCCGCGGACGCTCCCCTTTGAGGCCGAAACGGAGCTCGAGGACCTTGCGGTCCCGAGTGGGAAGGCTGTCGAGGACCTTGAACAGCTCTTCTCTTCGGAGCTCGCGGAAGACCACCTCGAGAGGCTGGTCGGCATCCACGTCCTCGATGAAGTCACCCAGTTCGGAGTCGTCCTCGTCGCCCACCGGGGTCTCCAACGAGACCGGCTCCTGCGCGGTCTTCTGTATCTCCCGTATCTTGCCGGTCGTGACTCCCAGCGCCACGGCCATCTCGGCCACGGTGGGCTCCCGGCCGTGCCGCTGCACCAACTCGCGCTGTACCCGGCTCAGCTTGTTCATGGTCTCGACAGCATGAACCGGCACCCGGATGGTCCTGGCCTGATCCGCGATCGCCCTGGTCACGGCCTGCCGGATCCACCAAGTGGCGTAGGTGGAGAACTTGTATCCCAGCCGATAGTCGAACTTCTCTACGGCTCTGATGAGGCCCAGGTTCCCTTCCTGGATGAGGTCGAGGAACAGCAGACCTCGACCCATGTAGCGTTTCGCGATGGACACCACCAGGCGGAGGTTGGCCTCGGTGAGCCTGCGTTTCGCCTCCACATCCTTCTTCTCGATGAGCTTGGCCAGCTCTATCTCTTGCTCCGTGGTCAGAAGCGGGATCTTGCCGATCTCCCGCAGATACATCCGCACCGGGTCATCGACGCTGTGGTCTATGGATACGTCGAGCAGGCCGAGGAACTCCTCTTCTTCGGAGAAGTCACCCAGCGCTTCGGCCCGTTCGTCGACTACCTCCACCCCCATGTCGAACAGGAGCGAATACAGGAACTCGAGATCGTCGGGGGACAGGTCGGCGTCCTGGACAAGACCACCGATCTCGTCCACGGTCAACGAGCCGCGTGAGCGACCCTGGTCGAGCACCTGTTGGAGGACGTCGTGGGTGACTTCGCTCTCGTCCTGCAACTCAGGTCTGTCCTTCCTCTGGGTCCAGATTGGTCAGGTTGGCCCGGACCGCCTGCAGAAGCTGCTCCAAGCGGAAGAGGCGGCGCTGCTTGCCTTCTGTGTCTCCACCTTGCTCGAGACCTTGACGGAGACCGCGGATCTCTCGGTTCAGATGCTGTTCCTGCAGCCGGAGATGGAGCTCTTCCAGCACGGGAGGAGCATATCGCCCCTGGTCCGCCTCCATCACCAGTCTCACGAAGAATCGGCCGGCTTCCGAGTCACCGTGAGCCTTGGCCTTGAGCCCGGTGATGGCAGTATGCCCGTCTTCGGCGTTCTCCGTGGGGGCGAGTGCGTCGCGAAGCCCGACGAAGACTTCCCGATTGCTCGGATCGGCAAAATGCTCCGGGCTCAGAGCCTGAAGAAGCTGGGCGGCCCTGCCGGGGTTGCAGGCCGCCGCCACCAGGAACTCCCGCTCGAGCACGGCCTCACTGCTCAAAAGCCGCTGAGCGAGCTCCTGTTGCGTGTACACCCCGCGGGAATCGGCGCCGCGGGGGGCGGGGCGCGCGTTCCCGCGCGCCCCGCCCCGTCCGCTGCCCCGCAGCAACAATGCGACGCTATCGGACGACAACCGCAGCCGGTCGGCCACCACCGGGATCTCCTCCTCCCGTTCTTTGAGCGAGCGGGCGTTGCCCATGATACGGCGCACGTCCTCGAAGGCGCGCACGCGCCCTTCAGCCGTCGCCGTGTCGCCCCGCGCCAACGCCTGCCGCAGCTCGAACCCCAGAAGGGTGATCTTGCCCGTCATCACTTCGGAGACGGCTTCACGCCCTCCCTCGACCGCCACGTCGGCTGGGTCGCGGCCACCAGGCAGGATCGCGACCGTGGGTCGCAGCCCGTGCCCCCGGGCAAGATCGCCCGAGCGCAGCATCGCCTCGGTACCGGCCCGATCGGCGTCGAACATGAAAGTGATGTTCCCGGTGAAACGCATCATGAGGCCGATCTGGGAGTCAGTGAGGGCGGTCCCCATGGAAGCGACCACATTTTCCACGCCTGCTTGCACCAGTCCCAGGACATCCGTGTATCCCTCCACCACCACTACCTCATCCGCATCGGCTATGGCCCGTCTGGCCTGGTACAGGCCGTACAGCAAGTGCCCTTTCTGGTAGAGGGGCCCCTCCGGCGAGTTCAGGTACTTGGGAGCTTCGTCCTTGAGGGTCCTCCCACCGAATCCCAGAACCCTCCCTCTGTGATCGACCAGCGGGAACATGAGCCTGCCCCGGAACCGGTCGTAGGTCTTACCTGCCTGACGGATCAATAGACCCGCGTCCTCCAGCTCCCGTTCGGTGAAGCCCTCCTTCGAGGCCCGGCGGTGCAGCCCTCTCCACTCGTCCGGCGATAGACCCACGCGGAATGCGCGGCAGACTTCCTGCCCCAGCCCTCGCTGCTCGAGGTACTCGCGAGCCCCCCGGCCGCTTTCTGTTTCCCAGAGGTACCGCTCGTAAAACGTAGCCGCCTTGTCGAGCAGTACCAACAGGCGGGCCTGCCGGTCCTTGCGGTCGGGGTCGGCTCCCGCACCCTCCTCGAACTCCACCGCCACCCCGAAGCGCTCACCCAACTGCTCGATGGCCTCGGAGAAGGAGAGGTTCTCCATCCGCTCCACGAAACGGACGACGTCGCCGCCCTCCCCGCAGCCGAAGCAGTAGTAGAGGCCCTTCTCAGCGCTCACTGTGAACGACGGGGTCTTCTCCTGATGGAAGGGGCAGAGTCCGGTGTAGGTGGCGCCCCGCTTGCGCAGGCTGGTGTACCCAGACACAACGTCGACGATGCTGGCGGACGACAAGACCGCCTGCACGCTCGCATCCTTGATCATGGGGCTCATCGGCGCCCGCCCCTGCCTCTCTCTTCGGGCACCAGGCCGGTCATAGGTCGCCCCAGCATCTGGGCACGAACAGGTCGAGGTACATCCGCTGGGCGTAGCGGTCGGTCATACCGGCTACGTGATCGGTGACGGCCCGGATGAGCTCCAGCCGGTCAGCCTCGCCGTCGCCGGTCGCGGCGGGAGGCGACGGCAAGGCCTCGGGATGACTCAGGTAGTATTCCATCAACTGGGTGACGAGCTGCTCCACCTTCTGCTCCCCGGCCTCCTCAAGCGAGCGCGCGTACACGGTACGGAAGAGAAAGGTCCTGAGCTCGTCCATAGCCCGGCCGACTTCCGGCGTCTGAACGATCGTGCCGTTGTCGGCGCTGCTGTCCACCAGATCGTGCACCAGAGCGTCGATCCGGTCGCTGCCCGTCTCGCCCAGGAGCGCAACCGGGCCGGGAGGTAGATCATCCACCCTGATCACACCGGCCCTGAGGGCGTCGTCGATATCGTGGTTTATGTAGGCGATGCGGTCGGCCAGGTGCACGATCCTGCCCTCCAGGGTGGCCGGCAGCTTCTTGCCGTTGTGGTGGCGGATACCGTCCCGGACTTCCCAGGTGAGATTGAGGCCCAGACCGTCGTTCTCCACCACCTCCACCACCCGGGCGCTCTGCTCGTTGTGGCGAAAGCCGCCTACGCCCAGGCGCTTGAGCATCTGGTCGAGGACGGTTTCACCCGCGTGGCCGAAGGGAGTGTGGCCCAAGTCGTGTCCCAGGGAGATGGCCTCGACCAGATCCTCGTTCAGCCGGAGGGCTCGCGCGACGGTGCGGGCTATGCCCGAGACCTCGAGGGTATGGGTCAGCCGCGTGCGGTAGTGGTCGCCCTCAGGCGAAATGAACACCTGAGTCTTGTGCTTGAGCCGCCGGAACGACTTGCTGTGGACGATGCGGTCGCGATCGCGCTGGTAGGGAGTCCGGAGGGTGCACGGCACCTCCGGCCTCTCCCGTCCCCGGGAAGCCGATGAGCGTTGAGCCCACCGAGAGAGCCCCGCCTCGAAGCTGTCGGCAGACAGGCTGACCTTACCGGCTCTCTCGTGCTTCACCCCTCACCGGCCTCACTCGATTGTCGGGCTCCCGAGAGCCCGGGGATACGTCAGTCGCCCACCTTGCCGGTCGCCGACTCCTCCAGGACCGCCTGCGCGGCCGCCAGCCGGGCCAGAGGCACCCGGTAGGGACTGCAGCTAACGTAGTCTAGCCCGGCGCGATGACAGAACTTCACGCTCGAGGGCTCGCCTCCGTGCTCGCCGCAGATGCCCAGCTTGATGGCCGGCTTGACCGACCGGGCCTTCTGCGCGGCCATCACGATGAGCTGCCCCACACCGGCCTGGTCGAGCTTCTCGAAGGGATTGTCCCTGAGCAGGTCGGTGCGCAGATAGTGGGTGAGGAACTTGCCTTCGGCATCGTCGCGGGAGAAGGCCAGGGTGGTCTGGGTAAGATCGTTGGTCCCAAAACTGAAGAAGTCGGCTTGCCGGGCGATCTCGTCGGCGGTGAGAGCGGCTCGCGGCACCTCTATCATTGTGCCGACCGTGTAGTCGACGATCACCGCACGCTCGGCCAGCACCTCCGCAGCCGTGGTCTCGGTGAGTTCGCGCATGAGCTTGAGCTCCTGCTCGAACCCCACCAGCGGGATCATGATCTCCACGTGCGGCATCTCGCCCGTCTCGGCCAGAACATCGCAGGCCGCTTCCATGATGGCACGCACCTGCATCTCGTAGATCTCGGGCCACTGGATGCCCAGTCGGCACCCGCGGGTGCCCAGCATGGGGTTGGCCTCAGCGAGCGACTTCACCTTGGCCACCAACTCCTCCTGCTTCTGCACCTCCTCCGCCGGGGCGCCGGTAAGGCGCAGCCGCTCCAACTCCACCGTCACTTCGGTGTAGTTGGGCAGGAACTCGTGCAAAGGCGGGTCGAGCAGCCGGATGGTCACGGGCAGCCCGGACATGGCCCGGAAGATGCCGTCGAAGTCCTCCCGCTGGAAGGGCAGCAGCTTGGCCAGGTGCTGCTTGCGCTCTTCTTCGGTCTCGGCCATGATCATGGCCCGCACATGCGGTAGCCGGTCCTGCTGCATGAACATGTGCTCGGTGCGACACAGCCCGATGCCCTGGGCCCCGAATTCCCGAGCCTGTCTTGCGTCCTCGGGGGTGTCGGCGTTGGTGCGGACCCCCAGGCGGCGCACCTCGTCGGCCCAGGCGAGGACTGTGTTCACGTTCTCGTCGACGGCGGCGGGGGACAGGGCGGCCTGGCCCAGGATCACCTTGCCGCTGGCCCCGTCCATGGAGATCCAGTCGCCCTCGTTCACCACCACGTCGCCCACGGTGAACTTGCGGGCCTCCACGTCGATCTTCAGGTCCTGGGCGCCGGCGATGCAGGGCTTGCCCATCCCCCGGGCGACGACCGCCGCGTGGGAGGTCATGCCGCCGTGGCTGGTGATGACACCCTGGGCCTTGATGAGCCCGTGGATGTCGTCGGGGTTGGTCTCCCAGCGCACCAGGATGACCTGCTCGCCGCGTGAGCCCTTCTCTTCGGCATCGTCTGCGTCGAACACCACCTGTCCGACCGCCGCGCCCGGGGACGCGCCGAGGCCGGTGGCCAGAACCGTGTAGCTGGCCTTGGGATCCAGGCCGGGATGGAGCAACTGGTCGAGCTGGCTGGGATCGACCCGCTGCAACGCCTCTTCCTTGGTGATGAGGCCTTCGGCCACCATCTCGGCCGCGGTGCGCATGGCCGCCGCGGCCGTGCGCTTGCCGTTGCGGGTCTGCAGCATGTAGAGCTTGCCGTCCTCGATGGTGAACTCCACGTCCTGCATGTCCCGATAGTGCTTCTCCAGGGTCTCCCGGATGGCGTAGAGCTGGTCGAGAGCGTGAGGCATGACCTCACGCATCTCCTCGAGCGGGCGAGGGTGGCGCACACCGGCCACCACGTCCTCCCCCTGGGCGTTCATCAGGAACTCCCCGTAGAAGAAGTTCTCGCCCGTGGAAGGGTCGCGGGTGAAGGCGACCCCGGTGCCGGAGGTCTCGCCCTTGTTGCCGAAGACCATGGTCTGCACGTTCACCGCCGTGCCCAGATCGTCAGGGATGCCCTGGGTACGCCGGTAGACCTTGGCCCTGTGGTTGTCCCAGCTCTTGAACACGGCCACGATGCTCATGTGCAGCTGCTTGAGCGGATCGGCGGGGAACTGCTCGCCGGCATGATCGCCCAGGATCTTCTTGAACCGAACGGTGAGGTCGCGCAGGTCGTCGGCGGAGAGATCGGTGTCGAGGGCGGCGCCCACTTCCTGTTTCTTGCCGGTGAGGGCGTCCTCGAAGGCCTGCGAGTCCACGCCCATGACCACGTCGCCGAACATTGAGATGAAGCGCCGGTAGGAGTCGTAGGCGAAGCGCGGGTTGCCGGTGCCCTGGGCCAGACCTGCCACCGTCTCGTCGTTCAGCCCAAGGTTGAGAACGGTGTCCATCATGCCGGGCATCGAGAAGACCGCACCGGAGCGGATCGAGAGCAGGAGGGGATTCCTCGGGTCGCCCAGGGTCTTGCCGGTGAGCTTCTCGAGAGCGTCTAGATGCGCTTCGATCTCTGCCTTGAGCCCCTCAGGATATGCGCCGGTGGACGAGTAGTGGACGCAGGCGGCAGTGGTCACGATGAAACCCGGAGGTACGGGGATGCCCAGGCCGGTCATCTCCGCCAGGTTCGCCCCTTTGCCCCCCAGAAGGGACTTCATGGAGGCGTTTCCCTCGGAAAAGTCATACACGTATTTTGTAGGGCTCATCACCAAGAACTCCCTTCGAACACCGCGTCGCGACACACTCCTGCCAGTCCCCCCAGGACCAGTTATTCTAACCAAGCTGCCCACCGAAGGGAAGCAGAGGACGAGAGCCGCCCCGCCGCGCCCGCTTACCTCGCACAGCCTCCAACGGGGCCCGGCGGGTGTGTTATGGTATCCGGGTATCCGTTCATCGGGTTACTTGAAAGAGGAGAAGACCCACAGAGGGAAAGGAGGTCAGATGCCCGAGCTCTCGCTGACAGCAGCTCGGGAGCGACGCGACTACGAGAGGACCGCATCCATCATTTCAGGGGCCCTTGCCGTAGTCGGCAGTTCCGATTTAGCCATGCGTGGCCTCACCAGTGCGGTGAAGCGTACGGTTAAATCGCCGCAGCAGCAGATGATTGCCGATTGGCTCAAGACCTACACGGCTCCCGGCAATCCCGGCAACCAGTTCTTCAAGAACATTCGTCATCTTCATCCTAATGTACGTAAACGTTTCGTTGCCGGGATGATGGCCAACTTCTTTATGCGGGATCCGGACTACACGGAGTCGCTCCTTAAGGAGCGCGGTATTTCTTCGCCGACGGCCATACTCATCAGCCCCTCCATGCGCTGTAACCTGCGCTGCGTGGGGTGCTATGCGGCCGAGTACGACTCGGAGGACGACCTCACCGAGGACGAGGTGGAAAGCATCATCTGCCAAGGTGAGGAAATAGGCTCCCGGGTTTTCGTCATGTTGGGAGGCGAGCCGTTCGTGTGGCGGCCGCTCCTCGACGTGATCGAGCGGCACCCACAATCGGTCTTCATGGTGTTCACGAACGGCACCATGATCAACGACCGGGTAGCCGACAGGATTGTCGAGCTGGGCAACCTCTGCCCGACGATCAGCATCGAAGGCGGCAAAGAAGCGACCGACGCCCGCCGCGGCGCCGGCACCTACGATCGCATCATGGCGGCGATGGACCGCCTGCGTGAACGTGGGGCCATGATCGCCTTCTCCGCCACCGCCACCAGCCAGAACATCGACGAGATCATCTCCGATGAGTTCGCCGACCTGATGGTGGACAAAGGCGCCTTCTACGGCTGGTACTTCTCGTACATGCCGGTAGGACGCGAACCCGACCTCAGCCTGATGCCCAGTCCCGATCAGCGCGACCAGCTGCGCCGCGGGGTGATGCACATCCGCAACACCCGGCCTCTGCTCGTGGCCGACTTCTGGGGCGACGGCACACTGACCGGCGGGTGCCTGTCCGGTGGCCGCAAGTACATACACATCAACAACAAGGGTGACGTGGAACCCTGCATCTTCGCTCACTTTGCCACGGACAACATCAAGGACAAGCCGCTGCTCGATTGCCTCTGCTCCGACTTTTTCAAGGACCTCCGCCGGATGCAGCCTTTCGGCAAGAACCTGCTGAGGCCGTGTCCCATCATCGACCATCCGGCGGTGATGAAGAGAGTGGTCGAGCGCAACAACGCCTATGCTACCCACGACGGGGCCGAATCGCTGCTCAACGAGTTGCAGCCCGGCCTTCACGCTTACGCGGCCGGCGTTCGCGACAAGCTCAATCCCGTGTGGGAGAACGAGATGCCCTGGGCCCAGGCCTGGCTGGATGCCGATCCTGAGTACCAGCGCCGCAAGCAACGCGGTCAAGATGCCACCCATCTGGCGGAAGAGGCCGGCGATCACGTGGCAGAGGCGATCGCCAGCCGAAACTGACTTCCGACGAGCGTCGTGCCGCGTCGCATACGCAGGCCGACACGGACATGTTGGTAGTGAGTGATGAGGGGGCGCCGAAAGGCGCCCCCTCATCTGTGTTCGGCCTGGGACCATCAGCCCCTGATCATCAGCGCGACTCAGCCTTGGATCAACTCCAGCCAGGCCACGCTGCGTACCGTCGTCGCCACAGCGGCAAGCTGCCGCAGCCGGTTGAGCCGGAGCTCCTCATCCTCCGCCATGACCAGCACGTCGTCGAAGTACCGGTCGACTACGGGGCGAAGCCCCGCCAGGGTCGACAGGGCCTCAACATACCGTTGGCCGGCGACCGCCGCCGCGACTCCGGCCGCCGCCTCTTCCCACGCGGCAAACAGCGCCGACTCTGCCTCTGCCTGGAACAACGCCGGCGAGACCCCGCCCTGCGGAAGGGCGGCCGCCTCCGCGGCTTCTTCAGCCGATAGCTTCCGGGCCAGGTTGGCCGGCCTGGTGAAGATGGTGACCAGGTCCTCCCACTGCGTCCCCGCCCGGAACTCGCCCAGTGAGGCGCCGCGGACCCTCACGTCCAGGAAATCACGGGACGTAGGCAGCACGGCGTCCACCGTGTCGCGCGCGAGTCCATCGTCGGTGAGGCTCTTGGCGAGCCTTTCGAGGATGAAATCCGTGGCCTCTGCGACCACCGACTGCCGCTCGACCAGTCCCGGGAATCGCTCAAGTCCATCGTAGGCCCTATCGACCAAGCGGTCGACGTCATACCGCAGCCCGTGATGCCCGGCGATGGCCACCATGCCGGCGGCCGCCCGGCGCAGACCGTAGGGATCTTTGGAGCCCGACGGGGGCTCGCCACAGGCGAAGGCCGCGGCGATGTTGTCCACCTTTTCCGCGGTAGCTAGGAGAGCGCCGGCCGCGGTCACCGGGACCGTGCCGCCGGCCGCGTCGGGAAGGAACTGTTCCCGCATCGCCTGGGCCACCTCGGGGTGATGGCCCTCCATGAGGGCGTACTTTTCACCCATGACCCCCTCGAGGTCGGCAAACTCCCGCACCATCACCGACACCTGATCGGCCTTGGCCAGACGAGCGGCTTCGAGCGCGCGCTCCCGGACTTCGTCGGGAGCCCCGGTCACTTCCGCCAGGTACTTGGTGAGCGCCATCAGGCGGTCGGTCTTGTCCTTCATGCTCCCGGCCTTTTCATGGAAGACGATCTTGCCGAGCTGAGCAGCCATCTGCTCCAGGCCGGTGACCCTGTCTCTCTCGAAGGCGAACTCCGCGTCGTCTATCCTGCCCTGCAGCACCCGCTCGTTGCCGGCCGTGATCTGCTTCACCCAGGCCGGGTCGCCGTTGCTCACGTAGAGAAAGCGGTTCGAAAGGGTCCCGTTCTCCTCTACCAGCGGGAAGTAGCGCTGATGCGATTGCATGGCCGTCACCAACACCTCGGCTGGCAGGGCCAGATGGCGATGCGCGAAAAGACCCGCTGCCACGGTGGGGTGCTCCACCAAGAAGAGGACCTCTTCCATCTTGCCGCCCGGATCTGTGACCTCGAGGTCCTCCTCTCCGGCGATCCGCTCCAGCTCCGCCCAGATGAGCTCCTCCCGCTCGCGGTGGTCGGCCACGACCGCCACAGAGCGGAGAGCCTCAACGTAGTCGGCAGGGCGGGCGATATCGACAGCGCCTCCCAGCCAGCGGTGGCCCAGGCTCGTCCTTCCCGAGTCCAACCGGGCGAGGCCGAACGGGATCACCGTCTCTCCCCACAAAGCCACCAACCAGCGCACGGGCCGGGAAAAACGAAGGTCGCGATAGCCCCAGCGCATATTCTTGGGGAAGTACATGTCGCGGACGATCTTGAGACAGATATCGGGCAGCAGGCCGGCCGTGGGCCTGGCTTCGCTCTTCGTCACGTAGTAGACGAAGCGGCGCCCGGCCTCCTCGCGCACCTCGAGCTGGTCGGCGGATACGCCTTTGGCGCGGGCGAAGCCCTCCGCGGCCTTGGTGGGCTTGCCCTCAGCGTCGAAGGCGGCTTCGACCGCCGGGCCGCGCTGGACGACCTCGCGCGGAGTCTGCTCGCCGGGCACACCTTCGACAAGGATGGCGATGCGCCGGGGCGACACCATCACCCTAACGTCGGCGGGACTCAGTTCCACCCCTTCGGCGCCGAACAGTCCTGCCACCCGGTCGGGCAGCAAGTCGATGGCGGTCCGGCAGGCGGAAGCCGGCATCTCCTCCACACCGATCTCGAGCAGGAAGTCACGGCTCTCGCGGCCATCGGGCGAGATCCAGGTGGGAGACTGCTCGCCGGCGCCTTGGCCGGCCGCCTCGGCGGGCAGACCCGCCGTTTCCACAACAGCACCGGCCGTCGCGAGCGCCGCGTCGGCGGCCTCTGCCCCGTCGAGTTGCTCGAAGTAGCCCTCGGCCACCTTGCGGGCTAGGTTGCGCACCCGGGCGATGTACCCGGTGCGTTCGGTCACGCTGATCGCGCCCCGAGCATCCAGGAGGTTGAACGTGTGCGAAGCCTTGAGGACGAAATCGTACGCCGGCCTCACCAGGCCCCGTTCGAGACACCGGTCGCACTCGCGCTCGTGGTCGGCGAAGGCCTTCTGCAGCATACCCACATCGGCTAAGTCGAAGTTGTACACCGACCACTGAGCTTCGTTGACCTTGTGCACGTCCCCGTAGGTGACACCCGGGACCCACACGAGATCGAAGACGTTGTCGACGCCCTGCAGGTACATCGTCAGCCGTTCGGTGCCGTAGGTGAGCTCCACGCTGGGCGGATCGAGATCGATGCCGCCCACCTGCTGGAAATAGGTGAACTGGGTGCACTCCATCCCGTCTATCCACACTTCCCAACCCAGCCCCCAGGCACCCAGGGTGGGCGACTCCCAGTCGTCCTCCACGAAACGCACGTCGTGCTTGGAGAGGTCGATACCCAGATGCTCGAGAGAGGCGAGGTACACGTCCTGGACGTCGTCAGGGCAGGGCTTGAGGATCACCTGATACTGGTAGTAGTGGCCCAGGCGATAGGGGTTCTCGCCGTAGCGTCCGTCGGTCGGGCGGATGGACGGCTCCGTGTAGGCTACCTTCCAGGGGTCCGGACCCAGCACCTTGAGGAACGTGGCCGGATTGAAAGTGCCCGCTCCCACCTCGGTGTGATGCGGCTGCCAGATGACACAACCCTGCTTGGCCCAGAACTCCTCCAGACCCAGCAGGACGTTCTGAAACGTGGGCTTTTCTACACTCACCGTCGACCTCACCTTCGCGCTTGAGCAGCGATTGTATCAGCCCGCGCAGAGCCGGGCCGTAAGCGGGAAGTGAAGCGGCGGGGCGAAGGCCGGGCGGCGCTGACAGCGAGTCTCGCCTCGGCCTGGGAACGGAGGATCCAACCAGGGCGGGCGTCCGCCCGCCGGTCTCAGAACGAAGTGGTACCGGTGGTGGGAGGCTGGGTCGTCGTAGTGGTCGACGGCGGCTGGGTCGTCGTGGTGGTCGACGGCGGCCTGGTCGTAGTGGTGGTCGGTATCGTCGTCGTCGTGGTGGACGGCGGCTCCTTGGCCACGGTGAGTTCCACGATGCTGCCCCGCTCCACCTCCCTCCCGGCAGGCGGGTCCTGACCGATGACCTCGCCCGGGGGATAGTCGGGCGTTTCGGCCTCGACCGTGTTCGACCTTAGGCCGTACGTGGCCAGCCTTGCCCGGGCCTGGGCGACCGTGTAGCCCATCTGCGCCACCGGCGGCACTCTGACCATAGTCACCTCGGGGGCGTTGCTCACGTAGATGGTGACCTCAGTGCCGGGCTCGACCTCCTCGCCTTCCCTGGGACTCTGATCGACGACCGTCTTTCCAGGCTCGGTGGAATCCCGCTCCTCCACCTTGGGCACCAGCTTCATCCCCTCGAGAAGAGCCACGGCGGAGTCTTGGGTCATGCCGATGAGGCGCGGTACCTCGACCGTGTTGCTCGGCGCCACCACGACGATCGTCACCTTGGTACCGGCATCCACCTGCGCACCCTTTTCAGGGCTCTGACGGATGACCGTGCCCACTTCCTGATCCTTAACTGTCTCCTCCTTGGGAACCACTTCCAGTCCCAGCGCCATCAGCTGCTGGGTGGCGGCGATCTGTGTCTTGCCGACCACGTCGGGCACCTCGACCTTCCCTTGACCCGAAGAGATCCACACACTCACAGTCTCTCCAAGGGCCAGATCGGCGCCCTCTTCGGGGTCTTGACGAGCGACGTCACCTTCGGCGACGTCGGCCGAGGGTTGCTCCCCCTCGCGGCTGAACTTGAAGCCTGCCGCCTCAAGGGCCTGCTTGGCCTTGTCCTCGCTCAGACCCACCACTCCCGGCACGGCCGCGGTCTCCACGGCGGAACTCTCCCAGTTGGAGAGCACCGCGTATGCCCCACCACCGAGGGCCAACAGCAGGACTATCACCAGTATCCAGGGCCACACGGCCCGACGGCGCGGCGCCTGCCCGTAGAAGGGCTCGGGAAGCTTCGGGGAGTAATCCGAACCTTTGGGGCGCACCTGCGTGGGCTGCGCCGCGGCCGCGGCCGCCAGCGCGGCCGGACTCATGACGTGCGTGGCTTCCTCCACGAACGCGGCGGGAGCGCTGACCGGCTCCCCGTCTTGCACCCGTCGCAGATCCGCGAGCATGGCCTGCGCGGTCAGATAGCGCTCGGTGGGTTGCTTCCCCAGGGCCCGGAGGATGACGCCTTCCAGATTCTCGGGGATCTCGGAATTGAGAGTGCGTGGCGCCACCGGCCGCTCGTGTACATGCTGCATGGCGATGCCCACCGGGTTGTCGCCGTCGAACGGCAGCTTGCCCGTGGCCATCTCGTAGATCACCACGCCCAGCGAATAGAGGTCGGAAGCCGCCTCGACCGGCTGCCCCTGCGCCTGCTCGGGCGACAGATAGTGAGCCGTTCCCAGGATGGAGCCGGCCTCAGTCATGGTGGCCGCGCTACCCGCCCGGGCGATGCCGAAGTCGGTGACCTTCACCCGGCCGTCGCCGTCGATGATGATGTTCTGCGGCTTGATATCCCGATGGATGACATCCCGACGGTGCGCGAAGCGCAGGGCTTCGAGTATCTGCACCGACACCGAGACCAGCAGATCGGGGCTGAGGGGCGCGTATTTGAGGATGATCTCCTTGAGCGAGCGCCCCTCCAGATACTCCATGGCTATGTAGTACGTGCCCTCGGCTTCGCCGCGGTCGTAGATCTGCACGATGTTGGGATGGTTGAGACCGGCGGCGCTGCTGGCTTCGCGGCGGAAACGCTCCACGAACTGGGCATCGTGCGCGTAGCGGGAGGAGAGCATCTTGAGGGCGACCTGCCTGCCCAGAAGCTGGTCGTTGGCCAGATAGACGTCGGCCATCCCGCCGCTACCAAGGGCGCTGACGACTTCGTAGCGGTTGTCGAACACCCGCCCTATCAAAGTCCCGTCGCCCTCGGCCATGCTGTCCCGTCCCTCTGCGCGCATTTCATAGCCGGCAATACTACCTTATTCACAAGTATCAGAGTCCCAGAGCCGCGAGGATGACCTGCCGCGCGATCGGCGCGGCCACGCTGCTGCCGGTACCCGCGTTCTCGACCAGAACGGCCACCACCACCTGGGGATTCTCGGCCGGGGCGAACGCGGCGAACCAAGAGTGTGGCTTGGCGTCGGCCACCTCGGCTGTCCCTGTCTTGCCCGCTACCTGGACGCCGTCGATGGCGGCCGAGGTTCCCGTCCCGTTGTTGACCACTTCGATCATGAGGTCGCGCATCTCGGCGGCCGTGTCGCCGTTGAGCGGCCGTAGCCACACCCGAGGCTTGGTCTCCTGGAGCATGTTCTTGTGGTAGTCGAGCACCTGGCTGACGATGTAGGGCTCCATGATCTCGCCCCCATTGGCAACAGCGGCAGCGCACAGCGCTATCTCCAGGGGAGTGGACAATACCTCTCCCTGGCCGAAGGAGGCTTGGGCCACATGGGCGGTGTCCATGTCCGCCGGGTCGGGGAAGAGACTCTTGCTCGCCCCGAGCGGCCAAGGCGATTCCTTGTTGAAGCCGAAGTCGGATGCGTAATCGGCAAGCGTGTCGGCTCCCATCTCCACGCCGACCTTGGCGAACGTCGTGTTGATGCTGCTCGCGAAGGCCTTGGTGAAGTCGTGCGTCCCGTAGACCTTATCGCCGTAGTTGGTCACCACATATCCGCCGGCCATATATTCGCCGGTGTCCTCGAATTCCGTCTCGGGAGTCACCGTGCCCGTCTGCAGAGCAGCGCCGGCCACCACGATCTTGAAGACCGAACCCGGCGGGTAGAGGCCCTGGGTCGCCCTGTTGAGCAAGGGTCTGTCATCGTCGGAGTTGATCTCCTCCCATTGCTCGTCGATCTCGTTGGGGTCGTAGCGCGGATAAGACACCATGGCCAGCACCGCCCCCGTCTTGGGGTCGAGGGCTACCACCGCTCCCTTCCTCTCCCCGAGGGCCTCGGCTGCCACCCGTTGCAGCGCCACATTCACGGTCAGCTTGAGATCCGCCCCTCGATGAGGATTCCCGACGATCTGGTCCCAATAGTTCGTCACTCCCAGGATCCCTGACTGCCCCGAGAGCTCCTCGTTGTAGACGCGCTCCACGCCGGCGCGACCGTAGCGCAGGCTGTTGTAGCCCAGCCAGGGAGAAGTGAGGCTGCCGAGCGGGTACTCGCGGAAGTAGTACTGGCCCTCTTTGTAGTTCACGGCCAGTTCCTCCCCGTCGGCCGAGAGGATCACCCCCCGCTCCACCTTCATCTCCTCTTCCAGAGCGCGGGTGTTGGCCGGGTTGACCTTGAGGTCTGACGCGGCCCACACCTGGACGTAGGTGAGCTGCAACACCAGCGCTATGAAGAGCACGGTGAAGACGACGAACAGCCGGCGAAGTGGGCGGCTCATCTACACCCCCGCTCCTACGGCCGGACGCCGGCCCTTCGCGGCCGGCGCCGGTCTCTCCCCCAGCCGGGGCGCTGCGGCTTCCTGACGGGCCACGCTGTCGCTCGTCCGAAGCAGCAACGCCAAAAGGACGAAGTTAGACACGATAGAGCTACCCCCGTAGCTGACGAAAGGCAGGGTTATCCCGGTGAGAGGGATCAGCTTTATCACCCCGCCCATGATGAGGAAGGCCTGCAATGCAAAGATGCTCGTGAGCCCGGTCGCCAACAGGCGAGGGAAGTCGTCACGAGCCCGCATGGCGATACGGAAGCCCCTGTAGGTAAAGATGAAATAGAGCAGGATGACGCCCACCGCGCCCACGAGCCCCAACTCCTCCCCGATGGCGGAGAAGATGAAGTCGGTCTCCAGAGCGGGGATGATGGTGTCACCCGACTGCAGGATGAGATACCCCTGGCCGAGGCCGCGGCCAAACAACCCCCCGGCTGCCAACGCGAACATGGACTGGACGATCTGGTAGCCCTTGCCGGTGGGATCCTTCCAGGGATCGAGCCAGATGTCGATGCGCGTCTGCACGTGGGGAAAAATGAAATAGAGGAGAGCGGCGCCCGCTATGAAGAGCGCCACCCCCATCACGACATAGAAGGCCCGTCCGGTCGCCACATAGAGCAGGGCGAGAAGCGCCCCGAAGAACAATAGACTGGTGCCCAGGTCTTTCATGAAGATCATCAGCATCATGGAAAGGACCCAGATGGTGAGGAGCGGCGCAAGGTAGCGGAAGGGCGGCAGAGGCACCCCGAGAACGCGGCGGGTGCTTACCGTGAGCGCCTCCCGTATATCGACCAGGTAGGCGGCGAAGAAGATCATGAGGAGGATCTTGCCGAACTCCGCCGGCTGGAAGCGGATCGGGCCGAAGGCCACCCACAGCCGAGCGCCGTTGATCTCGCGTCCGAAGATGGCCGTGAGGAAGAGCAGGAGCAGCCCGGCGATACCGATCAAGAAGCGATAGTCGCGCAGCACCTTCAGATCCCGCACGAACGCCAGCACCAGCAGGAAGGCGGCCAGACCGACCACCAACCACATGGCCTGCTGCAAGGCAAGATCCTCGTTGAGCCGATAGAGCATCAGGATGCCGAGCGTCGAGAGCAGTGCCGTGATGGGCAGCAGGTAGGGATCGGCGTAGGGCGCCAGGAACCGCCGGCCGATGTGGGCTATCGCGAACAGGGCCAGGAAGAGCGCCCCATAGGTAAGCGAGTACAGCGTGAGGACGGAGGACTTCTCGGTGTAGACCAGGGCGAACCCCAGAGTGGTGAGGACCAACGCCGGGACGAGGAAGACCAGCTCGCGGTTGCGTGTGGTCACTGCTGCGTGCTTAGTGCCTGTAGGAATAGCCGTCCTTCTTCCTTGCTGATCAGATCGTGCGCGTCCACCCGGGCCTGCAGATGGGGCGCGAGCGAGTCACGGGCGACCGTCCCCATCTCGACGACGGAGGAAAGGTCGATGCCCAGGATGCTCGCCGGAAGGCCCTGGAACAGGGCCACCATGCCGTTCAAGGTACCGATGTAGTAGACGGTCGAGTTGTAGCCCGCGAACGCGCCTATCAAGATCGCCAGCACCACGGCCACGGCGACCGCTAGGATGATCCAGCGCCGCCGGGTCCACCGGCTGCTCCCGGCGGCCGTCGGCTCCCCGCCGGCCGCGGCCTGCGCCGCAGGCGCGGTAGGCCCGGCCGTCGTCCCGGCAGTCGTCCCGGCCGCCATCACGGCGGCCCCCGTCACAGCAGCCTGACCGACGATAGTGTCCCCAAGTGTCGCCGGGGAGGGCCCGCCCACCGGGCGACGGACAGAGGGGCTCCTGAGCGCACCCATGCGCGCGCCCAGACGCCCGCGCTTGCCCCCGTGCGATCGTCCGCCCCGGCCCGACATCGCTGAGACGACGCCCCGGTCGGTGGGACCCAACAGGATCTCGTCATCGTCCTCTCCCGGCACGGTGCCCGCCTCGCCGCCGGTCTCGATCCCCGGCACTTCGACCAGAGTGTCGTCGTCTGCAACCGCGTCGGTGCCTGCGCCGATCCCCGGCAACTCGACCAGAGTGTCACCGGCGGGGGACCCCTTACCCCTGCCCGATACCGGGGGCCCAGTCTCCGGCGCGGGCGGCATGATATCTACGACTACCACGGTCACGTTGTCCTCGCCACCGCCGGCCAGAGCCGCCTGGATGAGAGACTGGGCCGCGGCCTGCGGATCGCGCTCCTGTTGGAGGATCCCAGCCACATCCTGGTCGGAGACCATGCCCGTCAACCCGTCGCTGCAGAGAAGAAGACGATCGCCCGTTTCCACGGGCACCTCTACGATGTCGGGTTCAAAATCGCCCCCGGTGCCGAGCACCCTGGTGATGACACTCCGATGCGGGTGGATCGCCGCCTGAGCCGGGGTCAGCTCTCCCCGGCGGACCATTTCGCCCACCCACGAGTGATCCTGCGTGAGTTGAACCAGATCACCGTCCCGCAGCAGATAGGCACGCGAATCCCCCACATGGGCCAGGGTCAACGACCCTTCTCCCGCAAGGGCAGCCGTGAGGGTGGTCCCCATGCCCAGAAGACCCTCCTCCTCCAGGCTGCGATCGACCATGGCCCGGTCGGCCTCGATGATGGCCTCGCGCAGATCCTCCGGCGTCGCCGAGGCAGGATCGAGGGCGAGAAGCGCCCGGCAGGCCATCTCGGACGCCACCTCGCCGGCCCGCGCGCCGCCCATGCCGTCGCAGACCGCGTACAGCCCGCGCCGCACGAGATAGGAGTCCTCGTTGTTCTGGCGCACCAGGCCCCGGTGACTGACGACGCCCGCGCGCAGACGCATCACCGCACCTCCACCAGAAACACCGTGTCGCCCACTTCCACCCGGTCGCCCACGCCCAGTCGGCGGGGTCCGGAGATGTCGGATCCGTTGACCTGGGTGCCGTTGGTGCTCCGCAGGTCCTCCGCCTGGAAGCCGTCCGCCGTTGCCTCGAACAGCGCGTGCTTCGAAGAGACGAAGGTGTCTTCCAGGTAGATGTCCATGTCGGCCGAGCGTCCTGCCATCGCCTGCGCTCCCACGGGGAACGAGTAGGCCTCCCCCACCGGCAGGTAGGGGCTCTTCTGCACTACGAGCGTCCACACCCCACCCGCCGCGCGCACAGGGGCCATGCCCGTCGGCGCGGCCGCCCCAGCCGAGGCCGCGGCTGCTCCCATCCGGACCGGCGCCTCCACTTCCGGCGCCCACTGGCCACCAGCGGCAGGACCGGCCGTGCGTAGCTCCCGGCTGGCCGAGCGGATCACCCGGTAAACGAAAAGGTAGAGGATCACCAGGAAGACGAACTTCCCTGCCAGAAGCACTATCTGCAGCATGGCTACCTCGTGTCCACCGTGATCCTGCAATCCCCTATGGTCACCACGTCGTGTGGCTGCAGCACGCTGTTGGTGACCGGATAGCCGTTCACCATCGTCCCGTTCGTCGAATCGAGATCAGTCACCATGAGACTGCCATCGGCCCAGTAGATGGCCGCGTGCCGGCGAGAGACGTTGGAGTCGTCCACCTGGAAATCGACGTCTTTGGCTCTGCCCACGACGACCCGGCCGTGATTGAACTCGCGCACCTGGTTACCTGCCTTCAGGACTATCGTCTGCCGGACCAAGCCATATTCTTCCGCCTCGGCCGGACGGATGACAGCGGTCCCGCCGGCAAGGTTCGCCTGCCCAGGCGAGGCCGCGCGCTCCACGGCCGGCGCGGCGGCGGCCGCCGCCGTGACCACCGGCATGGCTTTCGTCGGCCCGACCGGGCTCTCCTCGCCGGTCCTCTGGGCGAGTAGGCCGAAGTGACCAAGCTTCAAATCGGGATCGAGCACGAGCGACACGGTTATGTCACCCATAACTTCGTATCTCTTGGAATGCACGTGCTTGGCCAGGTCCCGCTCGAGCTTGACCTCGATCTCGTCTCGGCGACTCTCGAGCCGATCGAAGTCCTCAGGGCAGAGGTAGACCGTATAGCGGTTAGGAACCGACGACCCAGTCGAACGGCCGGCTCTTCGCGCCTCCATCTCTTTGACGAGCTTGCGCGCCAGTTCATCCGGATGCACCTGCAGCCGGGATTTCTTCTTGGAACCGGCGTTTGGAGGTTGGCCGGACGGGCCGTCTTGCGGCCCCGCGCCAACCGCGTCCTCGATGCGCGACTCGACTTTCCGCATCCATCCCATAGACGTGTCCTCCTACAGGGTCTCCACACCCTCGTACGAGAGGAAAAGGGCGGACAGAACCGCGATTATAGCGCACGGCACGAACGCCAAAAGGAAGGGCACCACCTCCACCGGCACCCCGACGAGCAAAACGGGAAGAAGCACGAAAGCCGCAAAAAGCGCGGATAGATACGCGCTTGCTCCCCACATCTGCCGTTCCCTCGAGCGCCTGCCGGTCAGCGCGTACAGCGGCAGTGCGAACACAGTGAACAGAAGGATCTGCAGTGACAATTCGGGCCGGGAATCCAGGAAGCGCGCGATCTCCGTCAGGACCGTCCACGGAGAGTCGGCGTGTTCCGCCTCCATGAGGGGCGTGCCCAAACTGGGATTGAAGGTGTACGGCAGCGTCTCCCACCCGGCAAGGCCCCCGGCGACCACCAGCACCAGTCCGCTCATGAACCCCACCAACGCGCCCCAACGGCGCAGCAGGCCTCCGGCCAGAGGCGGGACGGCGAGCCCGACCCAGCCCATCACGGCGAAAGGCATGACCCCGGGCAGCAGCGCCGCCCACTCCAGCCGTCTCCAGCGCAGCAGGCCCAGCGTGAGTGCCGCCGGCACGACGTAGACGACCCCCCAGCCCGCGCCGAACGCGAAGATCGGGGGCGCCATGAGCGCCAGTGTGAGGATCGCCCCTCCGAACGGCCAGATCAAGGCCAAGAAGGCCGGCACGATTATCAGCGGTGCGATCGCCACCTGCGGGTAGAAGGGCGCCCGGGGCAGTAGGTAGAGGAGGCAGCAGAGCGCGAAGACCGCGGCCGCCACGTGCTGACCCAGGTAGACGACCCGGTCCCGATCCATCCGCGCCGGCGCGAGCCGCTCGCGCACCCGGGTGACCAGGCGCTCGTCGGGCACTTCCTCCGGCATCTGCCTTGCCGCCTGGGAGAGGAGCCTTCCCAGAGCGTCCGCGTCGGGGCGGGCGTAACTGTCGTGGACCATCGCCCGGCCGAGGGCGTCGCTCAGGGGGATGGGGAGGTCGGGACGGTTGACGGAGAGTTGAGGGATCTCCGGGCGGGACACATCTCGAAGGAGATCTTGGAGCTTCTTGCCCTTTAATGGGTTCCTCCGCGTGAAGCCTTCGTAGAGGGTGAGAGCCAGCGAGTAGACGTCGCTGCGGGAATCGACGTTCCGGCCCTCCAGCTGCTCCGGCGACATGTACGCCAGCGTCCCAACCAGGTCCCCGTCCACCGTGATGGATGCCCTGTCCTCCAATTGCGCGACGCCGAAGTCCATCAGCCGCACGTCGACTGTGTCCCCCTCGACCAGCATGATGTTTTCCGGCTTGATGTCCCGGTGCACCACGCCCCGCTTGTGGGCATGCTCCAGGGCGCGGCACAGCTGGATACCGGCTTCCAGGATCTCGGGATCGCTCAAAGTCTGGTCCCGATAATGTTCGCGAAGAGTGTTGCCCTGGATGTACTCGGTGAACAGCAGGGTCCGGTCAGGCTCGCGGACCATCTCGTAGACGGTGAGGATGTGGTGGTGATTGAGCTTGGCCGCCGCCTGGGCCTCTCTCAGTACCCGGTCGTCGACGTCGACGGTGGACTCCACCACCTTGATGGCGACCGGCCGCCCCATGTGCAGGTCGTCGGCCAGGTACACGGTGGCGAACGCCCCGCTGCCCAGCTTGCGGACGATGCGGTAGCGATCGTGGAGGAGCGGCGTGTCGGCCATGGCCCCAGTATAGTGGGTCCCAGCTTGATCCCGCCGCCGCTAGATGATTGATGCCACGAACATTTCGCTGCTGAAGGGAATCGAGGCAGAGGGGCCAAAGCCGACGGTGTCAAGAACATCGTCTGCTTGGAGGCCACGATGCACGCCGACCTGGACACCCTCTGCACCGTCGTTTATTGCACAGCCGATGATCTTTTGCCAGAGAAGAGGAAGAACGCCCGCAGACGGACCACCGATGCCGAGATCGTCACCCTGGCGGTGGCCCAGGTGCTCATGGGGATACCGTCGGACCGTCGGTTCCTTCGGGCGGCTCGGCGTCAACTCGGCCACCTCTTTCCCTACCTTCCCGCTCAGGACGCCTACCACAAGCGCCGGGCCCGGCTGGGAGAGGCCATCGAGTGGCTCTTCGGGGTCTTCTGCGCGAAGAGTCCGGGGATAGACGATGACCTGCTGCTGCTTGACTCCACCCCCGTCGAATGCGGCCGTTCGCTCGAGACCGTCAGGCGCTCCGCTCTTGCTGATGTGTGCGGGTATGGCTGGTCCCGCAGTCATTCCCGCTACTTCTGGGGATGTCGGCTCCACTTGGTGTGCACTCCCGACGGGACGCCACGCGCTGTCCAGTTGGCGCCGGCCGACCGGCCCGAGCGAGAAGTTGCTCTTCAGCTCTTGCCCCGGGCGCTCAAGGGTGGGGAGACCATCGTTTGCGACAAAGGATATGCGGGCCGGGAATTCGAAAGTCGGGTCAAGCAGCTCGGAGCGACCATCGTTCGTCCAGTCCGGGCCGACGAACCGGGGAAGGGGCTGCATATCGCTCCTATCCGGCAGCGCATCGAGTCCGTCTTTTGGACCTGCAAGGACCTTCTTTCCCTGGAGCGTCATGGAGCACGTACTCCCCGCAATTTGGTGGTGCGCATCGCGGCCCGGCTCCTTGCGCTGGCTGCGTGCATCTGGCTCAACCACCAGCTTGGCCGTCCCAGCCGGGCAATCGTCGATTACACTGCCTAGCGTGGCATCAATCATCTAGGCTGCGCGGGGCAGAGACAGAGTCACCCGAGTGCCTTCGCCGGAAGTGCCGGCCACCTCTATCCTCCCCTTCTGCACCTCCGCCAAGGTCTTGGCTATGGCAAGACCCAGTCCGGTTCCGCGACTCTCTTCGCCTGGAGTTCCGGCCTGGTAGAAGCGGTCGAACACGTGTGGTAGGTCTTCAGGAGCGATCCCTGAGCCTGTATCGGCTACAGCGATGACCACCTTTCGGCTCAGGGCATGTGCCTCGAGGGTGATCGTGCCTTGCGCGGGCGTATGGCGCAGCGCGTTATCGAGAAGGATGAGGATGATCTGCCGCAGCCGCGTGTGGTCGGCGCGAACGATAGACGCGTCTGCGCTGGCTTGCAGGGTCACGCCCTTTTCCTCCGCCAGCCTGCCAAAGGAGTGGCTGATTTCGGAGAGGAGGTCGGCAATGGGAAGTGAGGTGATCTCCAACTCGAGCTTGCCGGCATCGATCCGGGAGAGAAGGAGGAGGTCGTCAACCAGCCGGCTGAGGTGATCCGTCTCTGTGACCACGTCTGTGAGCACTTCCACTAAGGTTGGGTCGGAAGAAGCCTCACCGGCAGGAGGGACGGTGCTTGTCTCGACGGACCCACACTGCCTCAGAGCATACTCGGTGCTGGCACGGATCAGAGTGACGGGGGTCCGGAGTTCGTGGCTTGCGTTAGCGACGAAGACCTGCTGTAACTCCCACGCCTGTCGCGCCGGCGTGAGTGAGCGACCGGCCAAATACCAGCTGGCCAGACCCACCACGGCGGCCGCACCTGCGCAGGCCAGGAGCACGATCAAAAGGATCTGGCCGAGCAGGTGGTTCTGGTCGGTGAGCATGCGCCCCGCCTGGAGGTAGGCGATCGGCTGAATGCTCGAGACGGATGAGTCAGGCAGGCGATAGGTGACCACCCTGACCTCACTGCCATCACTCAAGGTCACGGTGCGCAGATCTGGAGTGGTCCCGGCAGACTGCTGACTCTCGATAATGGGGGCTACCAGCTCGTCCTCGGCCGAGGAGACGCCCGCCACCAGGTTTCCGTTCGAATCGAGACGCAGCAGGAACAGAGCGGCGAGCTCAGAATCGGGATAGGCCTTCCACGGGGGTCCGTCGCCCTCGTCATCAGATTCTACGGTCCCGGCACCCTGGGCCTTGCGGGCCAGCCCGGGGGGAAGAGCCGAGTCGGCCGCCTCGCTGTGCCGAGCCTCCCAGTTCTCCCTGGCGGCGGCCAGGTCGCGGGGCAGTTCTAGGCCCAAGCTCTCGTATTCCAGCGCCACCCGATAGCGTAGGGCAGCGTCGTTGTCGGACTGGAAGTAGTAGCGGAGCAGTCCGTAGGTCCCCAGACCCATGAGGAGGACGAGGCCCAAAGCCGCCGCGGCGTAGGTGACGGTCAGGCCAAGCCGTAGTCCTTTGAACACGACCCTCCTCCTAGCCCAGGCGGTAGCCGATGCCGCGCACGGTGGTGATCAGCTCAGGCTGCCCGCGACGATGGAGCTTCCGCCGCAAGAAGGAGACAAAAACGTCCACCTGCGTGAGCTGCACCGGGTCACCATACGACCACACGTAGTCCAGGATCTGGCGGCGAGAGAGCGCCTGGCCGGCGTGGCGGAGGAAGAACTCCAATAGACGCCACTCGGTGGGCGTTAAATCCAGAGGGGCATCACCGCGCCGGGCCGAACGAGCGCGAAGGTCGAGGACCAGATCCTCATACCGGAGCTCCCAAGAATCAGTGGCCGTTGCCGCTGCGTTCCGCCGCGCCAAGGCCCGGATGCGGGCCAGAAGCTCCTCGAAGGCGAACGGTTTCACCAGGTAGTCATCAGCCCCGCTGTCTAGACCTAACACCCGGTCTTCCAGTTGTCCGCGGGCGGTCAGCAAGAGAATGCTAAGGGGCAGTCGGTTGGCCCGCACCCCTCGGCACAGCGATGGCCCGTCGCGTCCGGGGAGCATCCAATCGACGACGGCCACGTCATAGACCCCTCGTAACGCATGCTCGAGGCCCTCATCCCCGTCATGAGCTAGGTCGACGTCGATCCCTTCGGCGCTAAAGACCCGCGCGATGAGGCGGGCCAGCTTACGGTCATCTTCGACAACTAAGACTCGCACGAGCCGATTATCGCCCAGGAACATTGCGAAAACATTGCGAAATTGGCGCGGCCTTCGCAATCGAACCTCAAGATCAGCGGCCGACACTAAGGGTGGCGAGCGGCACAAGCCTGCTCGCCGACGTGTTAGCGAACAAGGAGGTATGTGCATGCGAAGCAGAAAGAGAACCCTAAGGAGGTCGGCGCTCCTTGTAGTCACCGTAGGCTGCGTTCTCGGTCTCATGGCCGGCACAGCTCTGGCGGCGGCCACCACCATCGGGGCAATCAAGGCTGAACCTGTGGCCGACCAAGAGGTCACCCTCACGGGCACGATCACCGAGGTCGTCGAGGGCAACGAGTACGTCCTCGATGACGGCACCGGGAAGATCACCATCGATTGCGGCCCGGCCTGGTATGCGGGCATCGGTCTCGCCACCGGTACGACCGTGACCATTACCGGTGAGGTGGATCTGGCAAAGCCGGGCGGCACGGTCACCGCCCCCGAGGTGGACGTTCAGTCACTCGACAACGGCGGCACGATCACAGAAGTCCGCCCAGCCGAGGGTCCGCCGCCTTGGGCCGGTGGACCGCATAGGAACGGTCAAGTTCCCGGACGAGGTGTGCCTGACGACGACGACGAAGTCCCCGGCCAACCGGACGCTGACTAGCACGAGTCACCCCTGAGGGAAGCTCGCCTCGCACGAGGCGAGCTTCCTCCTCTCTCAGACCATGCCGCCAAGGGACCCATACATCACACACGCAGGAAGACGCCGTCGCCGCGTACGGTGGGGGAGGCTCCTTGGGTGGGGGTTCGCTATGGCGGCACTGCTTGCCACGGCTTTGTTAGGGGGCTCCTACTTGTGGTTTCACCAAGTAATAAGCGAGACCTCGAGCGGGCCCGCCGTGGCGGCGGCCAGAGAGGTGGTGGACAACAAGCCGCCCGCAAGCACCATTGCCCTGCCGACCACGCCCCACGGAACGGACCTTCTGGTCCTCGGTTCAGACAAGCTCAGCAACGGTGCCGAGACCTACGGTCGGTCCGATACCCTCATGCTCGTGCATGTGGACCCGACAGCAGGGTTCATGTCCATCTTGTCGTTACCGAGGGACCTGCGGGTGGAGGTACCCGGGCACGGCTTCCACAAGATCAACGCGGCCTACGCCTTCGGCGGAGCTGCCCTAGCCATCGAGACGGTGCAGAATCTGACCGGTGTGGACGTGGACCACTACCTTGAGATCGACTTTGGCGCCTTCAAGGATGCGACCGATGCCATCGGGGGCGTGTACATCGACGTCGACCGCCGCTACTACTATGACGGGCTCGACTACGAGAACATCAAGCTGGCGCCGTGATACCAGCTCCTTTCCGGAGAAGCGGCCCTCGACTACGTGCGCTTCCGACACGATGAGTACGGGGACTTCGGCCGGCTTGAGCGTCAGCAGCAGTTCTTCCGCGCGGTCCAAGAACAGGCCATAGGCTGGGATCTTTCCTTCAAACTGCCAGGTCTGGTCAAGAATGTATTCAAGTAGTCTATAGGTGCGAGGACAAGGACCTGTACATCGGGGTGATGGAAACCACCTGGCTGGACGCCCCTGCGGCAAGCCCTGGGGAGACGTTGGAGTACGGCGGCCTCACGTACACGGTGGTAGAGGTAGACGCGAAGGCAGATCGCATCTGGTGGAGGAGGGACGGGGCGCTCAGCTGGGTTTCGAACACGCTCTACCAGAACCTGGACCGCGAGGAACTGCTGGCGATCGCCCAGAGTGTGGTTCCGATCTCGGCTCCGTAGGTTCCCGCTCTTCGCGGGTGCATGGGCTGCTGTTGACGCCACGTCTCCTACCCCGCCAATGGACACAGGGGGAAGTCTCCCCGAAGATCGCTCGGGAAGGCTGCCGGAACGGGACCTCGCACGGGCCTCTCGCCCGGGCATCGCCCCCTTTCGAACCAGGCCCGCCCGAGTTCTGGTCGTGCGGTTCGGGATGGCCGGTGATCATGAGTCGTCGGACGGCTCGGCATCCGACCGGCGAGCCAATGCCAGTGTATTACCTAGGTCGGATAGACGAACGATAGATATTGATGCTTGACGTTATTAACGTGTCCCGTTATTATCGGCCATGCTCGTCTCCTTCAAGGATCGAGATACCCAGGCACTGTCTGGGGGCCGACGGGCCATACGGTTCGTTGCGATCGAATCGGTCGCGCGACGCAAGTTGCGTCAGCTCGAGATCGCACAGTCACTCGAAGACCTTCGGGTGCCTCCGGGCAACCGGCTCGAGGCTCTGAGCGGCGACAGAGCCGATCAGCACAGCATCCGGGTGAACGATCGATACCGGCTCTGCTTCCGGTGGACGACAGCGGGCGCGGAAGACGTCGAGATCGTCGACTACCACTGAGGAGGTGACGAATGGACGAGATCAGACCTGTCACCCCGGGGGAACTCCTGCGCGAGGAGTTCCTAGCGCCGATGGGCATCACGAAGTACCGCCTGGCCAAAGAGATCGGCGTACCCGCGCAGCGCATCGGCGAGATCGTGGCCGGAAGGCGTTCCATCACGGCCGACACCGATCTCCGTCTCTGCAAGTTCTTCGGACTCTCCAAGGGCTATTGGCTTCGAGCTCAAGCTGCCTACGATACGGAAGTTGCGGAGGAGACTCTTTCGGCCGCGCTTGCGAAGATCAGGCCGTGGTCCGAGACGCAGGCCGGACTTATGCGGACGGCATAACGCGCCCGGCGGACGTCGCCACACGACGTCCCGGCGCCTCGGGGCCTGCGCACCCGACGGTCCGGGGAGACGGGGTCTCCCGCGAGCGCACGCCCGCAGAATTCCCCTTTGCGGTGTGGAGCACCCGGGGCGCAGACTGATCGTAAGGGCGACCCCGGGGAGGGCGTGCACCCAGGGAAAGGGTGGCCACGGTGCGTCCGGTGTCCCCTCGCAGAGGCTAGTCGCGCGTGGTGTCGGCGCGCGCCGGAGCGAGGGGCACCGGGCGCTCCCTGACCCCGCGGTCCGGAACGTAGGCACGCCCGCCCCGGGTCTCACTCACCGTAAGGATAGGCGTCACGGGGGCTATGTTATACTCGTGCGCACTCCGGGCGAGTGGCGGAATTGGCAGACGCGCTAGGTTCAGGGTCTAGTGAGCTTACGCTCGTGGGGGTTCAAGTCCCCCCTCGCCCACCAACTTGTTGCATTGCCTCTGCCTATGACCGATCTGGATAAGGACGACACCCTGGCTGAGCCAGGCGCCGAAGAGCGGAAACGGCGGCAGATAAAGCTCCTGCCGAAGCCTCTGCTCCGCCTCATCTTGCTGTTGGCCGGCATAATCATCGTGGTCGTCATCATCGTCGTCGTGACCACGAGCGCCATGGGCGGTGACGAGGCCGCCGACTACGAGACCTACATGACTCAGGTGGCCGACATCCTCGAGCAATCGGACGCGATGGGGGCCGAACTGTCCGAGTTGCTCACGAACCCCGGCGACACCACCCGCGCCGAAATACAGACCCGCCTCGACCAGTATCTGGCCACATCCGAAAGATTGGCGCTCGAGGCCAAAGCTCTCCAGGCTCCGAAGGCGTTCGTCGACCAGAACATCCATCAGTTCTTCGTCATGGTCATGGCTTTCCGCCACACCGGACTGACCGATCTCAAGCCCTCTCTCATGACGGCCCTCGAGGTGCAGGATACGGAGGTGTCGTCAGAGCAGATCTCCCGCGCCCTCTACTATCTGACCAACTCCGACTTCCTCTACAGGGAGGTCTTCATCCCCAAGGCCACCGACCTGCTTAAGGAGAAGGAGATCGCCGGGGTGACCGTTCCCGAGACCGAGTTCCTCCCCGACCCGGATATCGCCTCCAAATCCCGGGTCCAGGCGATCCTGGACACGCTCAAGAGCACCGGCAACCTCCAGGCCGTCCACGGAGTGGCGGTCGTCAAGGTGGTGGCCATGCCCGACGAGAAGGAGATCAAAGGCGGCGATACCTACAACCTGCAGTCGAGCGACGAGCTGGCCTTCCAGGTGACCGTCGAGAACCAGGGGAACATGGCAGAGAAGAACGTACCGGTCGTCGTCAGCCTTCTCTCCCCCGATTCCACGGAGCCGCAGGAAGTGACGGTGGAGATCCCCGAGCTCAAGCCCAAAGAGGACCTGACGGTAACAGTCGAAGGTCTGAATCCCACCGCTTACGGCGAAAAGGCCCTGCTGAGCGTGGAGGTAGGACCGGTCAAAGACGAGAAATACAAGGACAACAACCGGGTAGAGGCCGAGGTCATCTTCACACTCTAGGGGTCTGGATTGAGCGCTGAGCAGGCATTCGAGATCGTAGCTATCGTGGCTATAGTGCTGGCCGCCGGAGCCGGGGTGGGTCTAGCCCTGGTCTATAGGAGACTCCAGCGCTATCAGCGCAATCAGCATGTGATCATGGGTTCGCGAGGGACGGTCGACATCGTGGAGCACGTGACCTCCCTGGACGAGAAGCTCGTGAACATGCGCATCGCCCTGGAGGATCTTACCCTGGCCACCCGAGACCACGACGTCCGCCTAGACGCCGCGTTCTCCCGGGTAGGGATCGTCCGCTTCGATGCCTATCAAGACTTGGGGGGCAGACAGAGCACCTCGCTCGCCCTGCTCAACAGCCAGGGCGACGGCGTGGTCGTCACCACCGTGGTCAGCCGCGATTTCGCCCGCATGTACGTCAAGCTCCTCAAGGACGGCACCCCCGATATACCATTGGCACCGGAGGAGAGCGAGGCGGTGGAACAGGCCCGCGGCAGCGGCCCCTTCACAATACTGCCCAGGGTAGACGGCAGCCTCGCCGGTGGCCCGGGTCCCGACAAGGAGGTCGGCCTCGAAGAGGACGAGATACCCTTGTCGGTGGGCATTCCCGGCCGTCGGCCTCAGAGTGAGAGAGAGGTCGCGAGAGAGAACCGCAGACGCAAGCGCCAGGGGCTCCCCCCGGTGGAAGACGCGGTGGTACCTTCGGCGAAGGGTTGGGACGAACCTCAGACCCCGACGCCGGCCGGTGTGACCCTCGCCGACCAGTTCTTGGAGGAGCATAAAGCCGCCCGGCTCGGGACCGGCAACGGGGCCGAGAACACCGATCCGCCGGGAGTGGAGGACGACCGTGAGCTGTGACGCTCCCGGGGGGGATCTGGCTCGCTGGCCGGTATCCTCCCTCTCTGAGCCGCTTCCCGTGGCAGCGTCTACACTCGGCTTCTTGGGTCCGTTCGGCACCTTCACCGAGGAGGCGCTCCGGGCCACCCTGGGCGAGGAAGAGCTCGAAGGCTGCGCCCGCCGATACCTGCCCTTTGCCACCATGCAGGACACCATCGAGGCGGTTTCGAGCGGTGAGGTGGACTGCGCCATCGTCCCCATCGAGAATTCCATCGAGGGCTCGGTGTCGGCCACGGTCGACCTCCTGGCCCACGAGATCGACAACCTGCAGATCGTCCGGGAGGTGCGGCACCCGATCCGCCACAGCCTCCTGGCCCGGCCCGGACTGACCCTGGAACAGATAACCAAGGTGTATTCGCACCCGCACGCCAACGCCCAATGTCGTGGGTGGCTGCGCCGCAATCTGCCCGGCCGGGAGGTCGAAGCCGCCAACTCCACCGCCAACGCGGTCGAGCGGGTCGCCGCATCCCAGGAGCCCTGGGCGGCCATCGGCAATCAGTTGGCTGGGAAAAGGTACGGATGCGCAGTGCTCGAGGCCGATATCGAGGATCACAACGACAATGAGACCCGCTTCGTGTTCCTGGCCCGGCAGCGCGAGCGCCAGGATTGGTTCGAGCCCTACAAGACCTCGGTGGTGTGCGAGATCATCAAAGACCAACCGGGAGCGTTGCTCCTGATCCTGCAGGAGTTCGCCTTCCGCCGCATCAACCTGACCAAGATCGAGTCCCGGCCATCGAAACGGAGACTGGGAGACTACATCTTTCTCGTCGACATGGAGGGCAAGGTGGACGACGCACCTGTGGCCGACGCGCTGCGCTGCCTTTCCTGCAAGCAGCCACGACTGACGGTGCTCGGCAGCTACCCCGTAGGGAGGCCGCCCCGCCAGTCTACCCGGCCATGATGACCATCAAGCCGGTGGGCGCGCCGATCATGAACACCCCGTCGTTGTCACCCTTGTTCTAGGAGAACCCATGCTCGACGTCAAACTCATCCGCAGCGAACCCGAACTCGTGCGCGAAGCCCTGCGCCGCCGGGGACACCACGCCGAGGCCGCGCTGGATGAGCTGTTGGAGTTGGACCGCCGGCGCCGGGAGATCCTGGTGGGGGTGGAGGAACGGCGCAGCCGCCGGAACGCGGTAAGCGAGGAGATCGCCCGAGCCAAGCGCAACAAGGAAGACGCGACGGCCACGATCGAGGCCATGCGGGTGGTGGGCGACGAGATCAAGGACTTGGAGGGGCGACTCAAGGACGTGGAGGCCTTGCTGGAAGAGGAGTTGCTCCAGGTGCCCAACCTCCCCGACCCGACGACGCCCGCCGGAGGTGAGGAAAACTCGGTGGCGATGCATCACTGGGGCGCACCGCGGGAGTTCGCCTTCGCGCCCAAAGACCACCTCGACCTGGCGCTGCCTTACGATCTCATCGACATGGAACGCGGCGCCCGCACCTCCGGCAGCCGCTTCGCCTACCTCAAAGGCGACCTGGTCCTTCTACAGTTCGCGCTCGTGCAGTTCGCCATACAGAAACTGGCCTCCAAGGGCTTCCGGCCCGTGGTCGTGCCCGTGCTGGTCCGCGACGAGGCCATGTATGGGACCGGTTTCTTTCCCACCGATATGCAGCAGGTCTACCGGGTGGAAGCCGACGGTCTCAACCTAGTGGGGACATCTGAGGTCCCGCTGGCCGCTCTGCACATGGACGAGATCCTTGATGAGGCGAGCCTCCCGCTGCGCTACGTCGGCTATTCGAGCTGCTTCCGGCGCGAGGCCGGTGCGGCCGGCAAGGACACTCGTGGCATCTTCCGGGTGCACCAGTTCGATAAGGTGGAGATGTTCAGCTTCTGCGCTCCGGACGCCTCGGGAGAGGAGCACGACTTCATGCGCTCCATCGAGGAGGAGATCCTGCAGGAGCTGGGCCTCCCGTACCGGGCGGTCAACATCGCCGCCGGCGATCTGGGTGCGCCGGCCGCCAAGAAATACGATCTGGAGGTGTGGCTGCCCTCCCAGGGCCGTTACCGCGAGGTCACCTCGTGCTCCAACTGCACCGATTACCAGGCCCGGCGCCTGAAGGTGCGGGCCAAGGGTGCGAAGGGCGGGCCGTACCTGATCCACACCCTGAACGGGACCGTCATCGCGGTCGGCCGCGAGATCATCGCCATCATGGAGAACTACCAGACCGAGGATGGAAGCATCGAGGTGCCGGCCGCGCTCCGGCCGTTCCTGCCTCCCGGCATGGAGAGGATCGGCGCATGAGCGAGAAGGTGCTCACCGGGGCGAACGATGCCCTAATCGTGGTGGACGTGCAGCGTGATTTCTGCCCGGGAGGAGCCTTGGGAGTCCCGGGAGGGGACGAGGTCATCCCCGTCATCAACCGTATGGCGCCGATGTTCGGCCGCTGGATCTATACGCGCGACTGGCACCCCGCCGACCACGTGAGCTTCTCCGACGATCCGGAGTTCCGAGAGGGATCCTGGCCACCACACGCGGTGCAAGGCACCCCGGGCGCAGAGTGGTGTCAGGGCCTCCAGATGCCCATGAACGCCATACTGGTCAGCAAGGCCGACGACCCTCGCCGCGAGGCCTACAGCGCTTTCCAGGTCGACCGGTTCGACCTGGCAGACTTCTTGCGCCACCGGAAGGTGGAGCGGGTGTTCATCGCCGGGCTGACCACCGACTACTGCGTGCGGCAGACGGCACTGGACGCGCGGGCCGCGGGCTTCACCGTGTACTTGGTGGAAGACGCCGTGCGCGGGGTCGCTCCGGAGACCACCGCCACGGCTCTGGCGGACATGCAGGCGGCGGGCATCGTACGGGTGAAGTCGGACCAACTGGAGGACTCGGGCGATCGCCCGCCCATCGACTACGATGAAGGCGGGAACCTGGTGGAGCGCGACTGATGGAGGCCGACGTCTCCGAGCGTTGGGCCAAGCGGGAGGACCTGGCCCTTCTGACCGACTTCTACCAGCTCACCATGATGGGGGGCTATTGGAAGACCGGTCGCAAAGACCTGACCGCATGCTTCAACTACTCGTTCCGCGACCTCCCCCCGCATAACGGCTTCGCCGTCACCGCCGGGCTGGAGCAGCTCCTCGACTTGGTGGAAGGTCTGCGCTTCACCGAACCGGATCTGCACTACCTCGCCGGACTGAGGATCTTCGACGACGAGTTCATCGATTACCTGCGCACGTTCCGTCCGCGTTGCAGCATCGCCGCGGTGCCCGAGGGAACGGTGGTCTTCCCCCACGAGCCCATCCTGCAGGTGGAAGGTCCCCTGATCGAGGCCCAACTCCTGGAGACGGCGGTCCTCAACACCCTCAACTATCAGACGCTGATAGCCACCAAGGCCGCCCGCATCAGACAGGCGTGCGGTACGGACAACCTGGTGGAGTTCGGACTGCGCCGAGCTCAGGGACCGGACGGGGGGTTGAGCGGATCGCGGGCCGCGTACATCGGGGGCGCGAGCAGCACCTCCAACGTGCTTGCAGGCAAGGTGTTCGGCATCCCGATCCAGGGCACTCACGCTCATTCCTGGGTGATGAGCTTCGAGGACGAGCTCGAGGCCTTTCGCGCGTACGCGGAGTGCTACCCCGACCCCATCCTGCTCGTGGACACCTACGATACGCTGGCGTCGGGCCTGCCCAACGCGGTCACGGTGTTCAAGGAGCTGCGCGCAGCCGGCCGGCAGGTGCGCGCCGCCATACGTCTGGACTCCGGCGACCTCGCCCGGCTCAGCAAGGCGGCCTGGCGGATGTTCAAGGAGGCCGGGTTCGACGACCCGCTCATAGTCGCGTCGAATGAGTTGGACGAGGACCTTATCGCCGACCTCAAGCGACAAGGCGCGCCCGTCAACTCCTGGGGCGTGGGAACGCACCTCATCACTTCGTCCGACCATCCGGCTCTGGGCGGAGTCTACAAACTGGTAGCGGTCCGAGGAGACGATGGCACCTGGGAGCCGCGCATCAAGCTTTCGTCGAATCCCGCAAAGATGACCGACCCCGGCCGCAAACGGCTCGTCCGCTACTACGACGGCGCCGACCGGCCCCTGGCCGACCTCATCCGGCTGGACGATGAGGCGCCCGATGCCATCGATCCCGGACAGGCCTACCCGCCGGTGCCGTTCGCCGAGAGGCACGACCTCTCGTTCCTCAGGGCGGTGTGGGATGCCGCCCGGTGCGAAGAACTGCTTCAGCCCGTGATGCTCGACGGTGAGCGCTTGAACCACCGGCCTTCATTGGGCGAGATCCGCACCCGCGCGCGGGCCCAGGTGACCGCACTGCCCGAGGAGATACGGCGGCTGCGCAACCCGGAGATCTACGCGGTGGGTTTGTCTCCGCGGCTGGCTGCGGAGAAGGTACGTCTCATCAGGCAGGCGCCGGGCGTGTTGGGGGCGGGCCCAGCCGCGACCTGAGTCGCGGCCTAACAGCTTCTCTGCTTCGGCACGTTCTCTCCCACCGGGATCGCAGTGGCCTGGCCCTTCGCCAGGACCCTTCTTTCGGAATTGGTGGCTACGAGTTCCACCACCATCAGCCGGCGCCCGCTATGAAGCAGGCGGCACTCGGCGCTGATCTTCTCACCGAGGCCGGCGGAGCGGAACTGACTTATGCTCCACTGCACCGCGACCGCGTCTACGCGCGCGTTCACGGTGATGGCGAAAGCGACGTCGAGCAGGGCGAAAACGAATGCACCGTGCGCGAGCCCATGCACCTGCAGGCACTGGTCGGTCACCACAGCCGAGACCCGGGCGTGATCCTCCGCAGCCTCTTCGACCTCCATCCCGAACAGAGAGAAGAGCTTGTCGAGTGCGATCAACTTCTGCACCCGCTCGCTGATGTTCTGCTCGGCCACGTCTGCCTCCCCTGCCTCGGAGCTTCTCCCGTTCATGTCGCGTCGGCGCGCAACGCTGCCCCTCAAACTAGCACCAGAAGGATAGACTGGGAACCATCGCGACGGACGCGCGTGCGGCGCGGGGGTGGCCGGCCGGCGCGCCGGCATGTCGATCTGAGGTGTACGCGCACGAAAGGAGGCGACGATGCCCAACCGCATCCGCATCGTCCTGGAAAAGGGTGAACTCGAGGCGGTCCTCGACGACTCAACGACCGCGACAGCTATCCAGGCGGCCCTCCCTCTCCAAGGAGACGTAGCTCGCTGGGGCGACGAGATCTACTTCACCATACCGGTCAGGGTCGAGGAAGCCGAAGACGCACGGCAGGACATGGCCGTAGGCGAGCTTGGCTATTGGCCGGTGGGAGCCGCCTTCTGCATCTTCTGGGGACCCACTCCCGCCAGCACCGGGCCCCTGCCTCGGGCTTACAGCAACGTGAACCCTTTCGGGAAGATCGAAGGCCAACGGGAGGCTGTACTCGCGTTGCTCACAACCGCGAGGGACGGCCAGGCGATCAGTGTGCTACCTGCCGCCGGGGAAGAGACCTCGGGCTTCTAGAGCTGAACGCCCCCACTGAAGACCATCGCCACAAGGGTCGCCACCGCGACCGAGCTGGTGACGATGAGGGTCTTGGTGCGCAAACCGGGGCGGCGCCGATGGGCCGTAGCCAGGGGACTCACGTGTAGGCGGCCGTCTCTCCTGAACGCCTGCGGTTGACGGCCGAAGCGCCGAACCTGCTCGGTGCCGCTCCAGCCCGATCCGGGCCGGTACACCGCCGCCTGATGACCTCTATCACCGCCGAGATACGCCGCTTTCATAGCTCAGCCTCCACGCCTTTGACCCGTGACGCACCCGGGCGCGTCGATGCGCCCTTACGCCTCCGTTGTCGGCAGGAATTCGCCGGCCTTTAGAACATTCCTTTGGTAGCCGATGGTACGGGCAGTGGCTGTGGCATTCGTCGCGCCGGTTTCAGCGGCTGTCACGGAAACAGCGCCGGGAGAGCGACTGCTGAGACGAGCGTAGTAGGGAGGCACTCATGTATTGTCCGCAGTGTGGTGGTACGAACGAGGACTCGGCTAGGTTCTGTAGCACGTGCGGTCTGGACCTGGGCGAGTACAAGCAGCAATGGCAAGAAACTGGAACAGACGCCACGGAGCAACCGGCCGGGGAACTGGCAGGTCAGCAGCCGGCGATGTACCAGCAACCGCCCTCGCAGCTGCCGCCATATCAGCAGCCGCACCAGCAGCAATACCAGCCTGAATATGCTCCGCCGTACCAGGCTCCCCAGTACTACCAGACGAGGCCACCGTATGGGGCCGTCCCTCGCGTCCCGAGTTACATGGGTTGGGCTATCGCCACCTTGATCCTCTGCTTCTGGCCTACGGGCATCGTGGCGGTGGTGTACGCGAGTCAGGTGGGGAACAAGCTGGCCCTTGGAGACATCACCGGTGCGCAGGAATCATCGCGCAAGGCCAAGATCTGGTGCTGGGTGACCTTCGGTATCGGCATTGCCTGGTTCGTGATCGCGATCGCCGCCATCCTACTGGCTGCGGCGGCATCTGTGACCGTCTACTAGAGGCTATACTCCGCGTATCCGCGACTGTGCCCTGACCGGGGCCGGGGGCTCAGCCCCGCGGTCCTCGGCGCGATGTCGTCTCGAGCTCAGGCCGCTGCCTGCCCGGGGCAGGACCCCGGTGACGAGGCGAGCGGCATAGCGGCAGGTCGCCACGGAGGGGTGGCGGAGTCTGGTTGATCGCACCGGTCTTGAAAACCGGCAGGCCGCAAGGTCTCAGGGGTTCGAATCCCCTCCCCTCCGCCTGATTTAGAGGGGGTCTTTATTGGCCTGCTGGAAGACCAGCGGGCTGCTCCTTGGCGTTTGCCCTCCGTTTGCCGACATCGTGAGCCACTCATCGCTGGCAAGAAACACGACGGCCGGAAAGGCACCAGGGCGAACAAATCAGAGCTGGACTATGCAGCCTGAGACCACAGGCCAAGCGCTATTCCCGCTATTCATTCGCCGGGCGAAGACTCTCGATCACCTTGATGTCCACCCACCATATGTCGTCCCTCAGCGCGAAGAACAGATACTTCCCATCCGGCGAGACGTAAGCTCCCCCTGCCAACGGGTCGAAACCGTGCTTGGTCAGGTCTATCGCCTCTCCCCAGGTCCCGTCGACCTGCTTGAAGCTGACGAACAGATGGCTGCCCCCGTCGACATCGAAGAGAATGTAGCTTCCATCAGGAGCTATGCCGGGGTGCGCCTGAGACCCATAATGGGGCTCGATGCTCAACCGCTCGTATGCTTTGAAAACACCGTCATCCCTCTCGACCTTCGCCAGATACGTCTTGCCGGTCGCACGTGACGACATGTCGGTGGTATATACCTGGCCGTCGCGGGTAGAGCTCATGAACATGCCCTGTCCGGCATGCCGTGGCTCCGACCAGCCATCCGCCGTTCTTTCCACGAAGTAGTATTCGGCTTCCGTCTGGTACCCGGGCTCCCCTCCGGCGACGGCGACCTTCCAATTGAAGTACAGCGTCTGGTTATCGAAGGTCAAATGGGGTTCAGCAGCCGACGACTCGCCCGTGAAGGCGCATGGTTCGGGACGAGTCCAGCGGCCATCGACCAGCATGGTCGCGAAGATCTTCGACGGCGAATCACCGAAGTAGCGGTAGAAGTAGTATTCGGTCCCGTCCGGGGAGAAGGTGCCACACCATTCCATGAAGCGGGTGTCGGACACGATCCCGGGAGCAAAAATCTCCGCCCGCATACCCGGAGGCTCCTGCCCCACATACGGGGCACTCGGCCCGACGCCGGTAGAAGTCGTGGACGTGCCCGTAGATGCCGGCGCACCAGGCGTTCCGCAGCCGACAATGACCAGCATGCACAGCAGGGCGACCATACACCCGGGCCCCCTCAAGAAGCACTTCGACGGGCAGCCAGAGTCAGCCATCGTCCACTCCGTCTTTCGAGCTCCACGCCGTGTTCGATTCTACACCGGCGAGCGCGTGCTCGGTCTAATCCCCCCTCTCCGCCTAGGAAAGCCAGAGTCACGTGGCCCGACCCGGCCCCGGTAGCCGGGCTTTCGCGTCTTTCGGACGAGTTCGGGGGCAAGTCGGTGGCAAAGTCGACGGCACTCGTCAACAGGAAATGGACCGAGGCGGACGAGAGGACACCAGACCACATAGCGGCGCGAGCTTGCGCCCGGCGCCGCGACGAGGCCGGGAATGGCTGCTCCTGGACACACGCGCACGCAGAGGTGTAGGATCAGTGCGGCAGTGGATCTCAGCGACTGTAATACGGCTTAAGGTTATCCCGGGCCGCAGGCGCTACCCAACGAATCTCTGCTCCGTGTTCGAGGCAAGAGATGCGGTCTGAGCGAAAGCCTGTATTCGGCGTCTTCGTCGGGCTGCACGACCTGGCATAAGACCACATAGACGGTCAGTCGCACAGGAAGGGGCATACGTGGGCAAGCAGAAGCTGACACTCCTGCTCATAAACGTCATCGGGGGGATCGCCGTCATCGGCAGCTACATCCTCGGGCTGGGGGGGGATTCGGGCACGGGCGTGCTCTGGGGCGGAGTCCCGGAGAGCATCCGACCCGTCTACGCGGTCTCCATGGTCCTTTCAGCCATCGGGTATTTCGCCTTCCTCAACGTGCTCCTCCTGCGCGTCGAGCCCAAGGAGGTGACCGTAGGCGGCCGCTTCGGGTACAGCATCTTCTACCCTATCTTCGTCCTGATTCTTATCCCCTCCGCCTTCTGGATGCCGCTCACCAACCTGTACGTAGACGATCCCAGCAGTGGTACCTGGGCGGGCATCCGCGTCGTGCTGTTCCTGGTGGGGCTGGCTTCCATCGCGCTGGCGTGGGCCCTGTTTACTCTTCGGCCGGGAAACCGAGGCAAGGCCTACTGGGCGGCGGTGGTGGGTAGCTGCTATTTCGCCTTCCACACCTTCGTGCTGGACGCGATCCTGTGGGCCGCGCTGTTCCAGGGCTGACCAAGCCCACGACGCTCGCTCGCTAGTTGCCGGGCGGGGCGAGCGCGTGCAGCAGGCGTCAATCGTGGAGCCATTGCGAGTCCAAGCGGTGCAAAGGCCGCCGGGCTTCGTGTGCATCTCGTAGATGTGGGCCCGGTATCCGTTCATTTGGGCGTAGCAGCCGGTGCACAAGCCGGCGATGCCCGCCCCGATGATCGCTACGCTTGGGCCGGTCGTGCCGTTTGTCGAGTCGACGGTATCGGTCATCGCGTCCCCCTGAGGTCGGCGTGGGCCCATGCGGGTCTCCAGCAGTAGTCAGTCCGTCTCCTCTTCCACGATGGTGGCGAGCCACCATCTTTGCGCCTTCTGTTTTGACCGCGGCTGCCGGTCGAAGTAGATTTCCATCTGGGTTCCGTCGGCGACCTCTACTCTGAACCAGTGCCTGCGGACGTACTGTTCCCCGCTCCCGTGCCGGCACGCCCCGGTCGTCTTCCACTTGTCGATCACCCTCGCCACGTCGTACTGGGTGCCACGCCATACAAAACGTGTGGGTACTCCGGGCTCGCCGGTGCACATTGATGACGTGTCGAACGAAGCCTCAACCGGCGTTATGGCCTCGGATACGAAGTGCTTGCGATTCAGAGCAGCCGAGTCTGTCACTCACCCTCCCAGGTCACGGGTTCACCCACCGACTTCTTTGATCATACCTCCCTGCCCGCCATCTGCCCCGTGGCCCTCGAGGGCGCAGGACCCCGGTTGACCGACCGGGCAGTGCTCCCTATGCGATTACTTAGCGGGAGGAATGGGTAAACCGCCGCTACGTGCGGTCCAGGGCCGCAGAACTGACGCAGATGCTCGTTTCGCCGACTCCGATCAGGGAGGATGGATCATGCAGCTCACGCTAACCGATGAGGAAGCCCAGGTCCTGGCAAATGCGGTGAAAGGCCGGATCGACGCATTGCTGCTGAGTATCGTCAAGGCCGACACGCGATCCTTCAAAGACGGACTCATTGAAGAAGGCGCCTTGCTTGAAGCTGTCTATGCGCAGCTCGGGTGCGTGCACGAGGAATGGAGCGAGGCAAAGGGCTGTGACTTCAGACCATCCAAGCGAACGGACCCGATCTGACACCGGTGCCGACTGAGACCCCACACGGCCGGAATAGCCAAGTCGACTCAGCGTCACGATGTCTGGCGATGCCTATCCGACTCCTTTGCGCATCGCCACTCCCATCGAGGTAAGCAGGAGCACCGTAGTCACCGCCGTCACCAGCCAGAGAGAGCGATTCAGCCTGAACATCGGAAGGCCCATCAGCAGGATAGCGCCAAAGAACAGCACGAGATAAGGCACGAGGATGCTGTAACGGGGCGGGGACCGGAACTCCGTCGGTGAGACGTAGTCGACGGCGATCATCAGGGCAACGAAGGCGACGTAGACGGCCGGTCCGATCCAGTGCCGCCAGCCCGCTTGGGAGTGGACGAACGCGACGATGGCGAGCAGCGCCGGCGCTACCAACGCGATCATCACGTACCCGAGCAGGTGATTGACCGCCACACCGCCAGTCACGACTCTTGAAAGGAACCCTGCGGATTGGAGTAGGTTGACGGCGTTGACCACTCCCCATACCAGAATCGCCGCCCACCAAGGTCCCTGGCTGACAAGAGATTGCATGCCCCGCTCCCCACACTATTTCCCGAAAGTCGCTCTGCAATCTAACGAGTATCAGAGTACACGTTCGACCCGCACTCTCTCCATGACCTCCTCCGGCTGTGCAACCGAAGGTCGATTGAAGCGCTAGACTGGGAGAAAGCCTGCCACTGGCAAGCTCAAGACACCGCGGAGGTTGCGCGGCACCGGTTATCGCGAGCGGAAAGGGGGACCGTCGTGCAACTTGGCCAGCCTCTTCGAGCGGGCATTTTGGTCTTGTGCCTTCTGGTTGCCGTCGTTGTGATCGTCATGCCGGGAAACAGATCGGCAGGTGCCATAGCTGCGACGGCAGCGACGACGGCCACCAGCGTCGAAACCGCGACCTCCACCGGTGGCACCGCCCCGGTTGCTCCTCCTACCTTGGCGACGATCCCCGCCACCGGTGAAGAGACCGGCGGTTCGGAGATCGAGAGGCGTCTCGCACTCCCGCCCTTCGCTTACGTCGCCGAGACCGACCGCGACACGGCAAGGCAATCGGGCGCCGCGGCCATCATCGACTCGCTTACGGACTCGTTGGCTGCGCGTCCGGCTGCGGGCACCCAATTGAATGCTGTGGCTGTGTCTCCCGACGGCAGTCGCTTCTACGTGACCGACTACTACGAGGCGGTTCTTCACGTGTTCGACGCCGAGACCAAGATGGAGATCCTAAAAATCGCTCTCCCGGGGGTGGAGCCACGCGACCCCACCTGGTTGGGGACGGTCGTCCTGAACAGCGCGGGAGATGCCTACAGCGAGGAGACCTTCCCCTTCGAGCTCATGCGGCCATGCGCCAGTGGGGTCGCCTCCACCCCCGACGGCGCCTGGGTGCTGGTCTGTTCGAGCGCCGGTCTGCAGGTGGTCGACACGGCGACCGACCAGGTTGTCCGCACACTCTCCGATGTGCTCGGCACTCTTGTGGCCGTGAGTTTCGACGGAATGCGCGCCTATGTGGCCTGCGACAACCTCGACTCGCTCGCGCCGAGAAGCTATATCGACTGGATTCGGACGCTCATGGAGGACGAGGAGTGCAGGCTGGTCTGCATCGACTTGAAAACGTGGCAGATCGTCAAGGAAACCCCCACGGCGACGGTGGCCGGTCTTGCTGTCAAGCCTGACGACACCCAGGTCTTCTTCAGCGAGATGTACGAGAAGCGCGTGCGGGTGGTGGACGCCCTCACCCTCGAAGATCTGTGGAACGTGAGCACCGAGCCCTCTTTTTCGGTCGGCATCGGGTTTCTCCCCAATGGGACCAAGGCCTACGTGGTCTGCAGCGGAGACAGTGGGTTCTTCGACAGCTCGGGGCAACTGACCACACCGAAGGCGCCCACGGCGGAGGACTTCTTCTGTGCTGTCATCGATACGGCGGATGAGGAGATCGTCAAGCGGATACCATTAGACGCCTACTGACCACGCGAGATCGCCGTCCGGTCGGACGGCACCAAGGCCTACCTCACCGGGGGGCCCATCCGGCACGCGGTGGTGATCGACACCGTGAACGATGTGGTCATCGGCGACATCGGAGACGAGATCATGGACACCTCCGGGGTTGCGGTGCGGCCCTTCTGGTGGTCGAAGGAGTGTCTGCAGGTTCTCGGTTTGGCTACGGGGGACAGCGGTAGCGATACCACAGCTGCCGGTGACGCGTCCGGCGACACTTCAAGCACCGCAGCCGGCGGATCCGTAGTGACGAGCACGGGCGGGGGTGATAGCGGCTCCGAGGACGAGAGCGCGAGCGGCGAAGGCAGCCTGTCGGGCGGATGGATCGCACTCATAGCCGTGTTGGCGGTCATCGCGGTAGCGGCTCTGGCCGGGCTTGCGTTCATGCTCGGTGCAGGTCGCCGCGGACGGGGTCCGGCCGAGGGATCTGCGGGCGACGTGGTGACGAGCACTGAGGCGCCTGGTACGGTTGCAGCGGCCCCGATCGTCGACCAACAGGCCAGGACTGCACCAGCCTTCTGTTCGCAGTGCGGCAGTGCCCTCACATCCGATGCGAAGTTCTGCGCCAGTTGCGGGAGGCCCATCTGACCGGGCATCGTCGGACCCGGGAACGAGCCCTCAGCTGGCACCGGCGTTGATGGCGGCGGCATGAACACGTACGAGCAACTCGCCCGCCACCGGCTTGTCGACGTCCTTGAGCTTCAGCACCGTCAGCGGGCCGTACGCCTCCTGCACGATAGCCTTCATGGGTCTCTCCTCTCACGCACGTTGGAGACAACGACTTCTCGCCGTCGGGATATTGGAACACCTCGTCCCACGGGACCGCCGAGAGATCGAGACCTACGGCGCGATCGAACGCACAGCCGACGGATTGAACCCTCTGACTATCAACCACACGGCCAAGACCATCTCCTGGACACCAATCGGGATGTTGAGCACGGTATTGACCGTCGAGAAGCCGAAGTCCTGGGTGAAGCCGGCGTACACGGTCGCAACCAACGACAATGAGGCGGCCGCCAGCCCCCAACCCGACAGCCATCGGGGGACGAGCCTCGCTTTGAAAAGCAGGTAGTAGTACATGAGAGCACCTAGGAGGAACGGGAGCAATCCGATGAACCCGTGCACCCACTCGCGTACCGCAAGCAACATGTCTCCCGAGGCCAGCGAAGAGGACGAATCGGGAGATCCGGCCGCCACATAGTTCTGGCTCAATGTCAGCAGCGCCAATAGGCTGAGAGTGCCGACGAGAACGAACACGCCCTCGACGACCCTGCCGGCGACGGATCCAAGGGCCAGAGCCCTGTTGCGCTTTCTCAAGACGGGATACAGGCCGATCGCTATGCCCGCGCCGGTAGCGGCCCAGACGAACTCGATGAGCGCTGTAAGTATCACCCGGTTGTCGTTGGCCGCCAGCCTGGCCAGATCGACCGGGGCATCCAGCATCGAGCCCAGCGGCACTATGCTCAGTATGCTTGCGGCCGAGCAGGCGATAAACAGGACTCCCACGGCTATCGCGGTTCCTCTATACGGGGACTTCATCGTTTCTCTCCTTCGCTCTGATCGCTCAAGGACTCTAGTGACGACGATAGGAGCTTCGACAGCCTATACGTCTTCCAGCCTGAGAACGCACAAAAGACGATGAGCCCAACCATGGCGACCGCCGCCGCCGGTGAATCAGGGTTCCACAGATCAACCGATGACGCCACGACGCCGACCACACCAAGCACCACGCTGGTCCAGCCGATCGCCTTGCCGAACTTCGGATTCTTGATCATTGCCGCTCCGAGGCAGATGACCCCGATCGTGGCGAGGATGAGTCCCGCAGTCAACAGAGCGTCGAACACCGCGTAGGACGCCTTCCACAGTTCCAGCGCAGTCTGGTCGGGGATGGTCGTCCCTGGAGCACGCAAGAGATCGGAGACCGCAAGCGTAGCGATATGCGGGAGCGCTCCGGCTGCAAGGACGACGAGTCCGACAATGCCTAGAGCGCTACCGAACAACGCCGGCGCGAGACGCTCTCGTCGAAGGGCACGATACAGCGCCAGGAAGAGAGGGATCCACAGGATCATGACCGCAAGGTAGAGACCGTCTTCGAACGTGCGGGCGACCCGAATTCCCGGAAAGCCCATCGGCTCATTTGGATCTGATCCCACAAAGACGGCCACGATCACAAAGACGATGACAAAGACGATGCTTCCGACCATGCCGCCAAGACCGCCCCACCTCAGAACGCTTCTTTCCTGTTCGACTTGCTGCGATTCACTCATCACTGCCTCCGTTGTGTGGTGATCACTTGGGCTGGCGCAGAGGCGAGGGGCAGGGCCGGTTACCGCGGCCGCATGATGCCCTCCGGGCGTTCAAGGCTGCAGCGTGAACGGCGGGTACTGGTCGGTGACCAACAGGATGGCGTAGGCCTCGACCCGCAGCGACCAGCGCTGCACGCCGACCACGTAATCGAAGAGAGCCCGTGGGTACTTGCCGGTGAAAAGGATGGCGAACCAGGCGATGATGATGGAGACCACGGCTCCTATCCACAGGAAGAAGAGCACGATGTAGTGAGGGATGGCCAGGAACCACTTGATCAGCGGAAGCCCGCGGCTGAGCTGCTGGGCGTCGGGATATTGGAAATCGAGATGGACCGCCTGCTCCTCGTCGGTAGAGGGGTAGTCATCCCGGAGTAGTGCGGCGTAGACCCAGACGCGCGCCAGGAATCGCGTGAGCTGAAGGTTCCAGTCGAACCACCAACGCGGGTACTTCTTGCGGAACAGGATCATGAGCAGCAGGGGCAGGAACAGTATGCCCATCGACGCCCACGACCAGGAGTAGTCGGTTCCCTCGATGCTGATGCTCCCCGAAGTGAGGAGGGTCGCGATGACGAGGATGGGGATGATCCAGAGGAAGCGGAAGAAGGTGGTGAGTCTACTGAGAGGCTTGTCCGGGTAGTCGACGCGGAAGGTCAAGGGATACCTGGTCGCGGTTGGATAGGGCAGTTGTGGCGTCTGCATGAGCCCTCCTGTTCGGATGTGGGCGAGTGCCCCTTCTCTTAGTCAGCCCTTCCACCCTACCGAGCGACAGGAGCAAGAGAAACGGGCGGATGCAGGGAATGGAGGCCCGCTACATGGCGAGTCTTTTCGCTGGCCGATTGGGGGGGCGGGCGGGGGGACCCCGCAGTCACATCGAGCCGCCAGATGTTGTCGTGGACCGAACGTTGCCGCAACCGACGTCGGAAGTCCTGTGACCGAGGGCGTTGTGTCGCTCGCCATGCCGCTCGGGCACCTAGTTCTGCTTGGTAGATCTGGCCAATTCGACCTCAGCCTGAACCTACTCCTGAGCGCCTGCCAGCTGAAGGGCGGTCGTCTGCAATGCGACGGCCTTCCTACCGGGAATTCCGAGGGCGGCGACAGTGCCCAGGCCGACGATGGCTGCTCCTACCCAAAGAGCCGCATTAAGGCCATCGGTAAAGGTGCTGGGCGACGCGTAGCCGCCTATGGCGGCGAAGACCGAGGCGAGCACGGCCACTCCAAAGACGCCGCCTACCTCGCGGACGGCATTGTTCACTCCGGAAGCCTTGCCTTCCTCATCACGCCGCACTGCTGAGAGCACCACATTGGCAACGGGAGCAAAGTAGAGCGACATGCCGATGCCCCCCATGGCGAAGGGGGCGACGAACTCCACATAAGGGACGGTGGGTGACGCGATCGAAGCTATCCAGGCCAGAGCGCCGGCCATGAGGGCCATTCCGGAAACGAGAAGCGGCCGACTCCCGATGCGATCGGAGAGCAGGCCGGCGAGAGGAGCAACCAGTATGGGCATAGCCGTCCAGGGCAGGGTACGAAGACCGGCCTGAAGCGGGGAGTAATGCTGCACGATCTGGAAGAACTGGGCAAGGAGGAAGATCGACCCGAACATACCGAACGACATCAACATCGAGGTCACGTTGGCGGCTGAGAACGCGCGCCGGCGGAAGAAACGCAGAGGAACCATGGGGCTGCGCGAACGGGCTTCCCACCACACGAACAACCCGATCAGTATGACTCCGGCCGCTATGGGACCGGCGACACCGATACTGGTCCACCCTTCGCTGTCGCTCCGCACCAGTCCCCACACGATCCCGAACAATCCGGCGCTAACAAGCGCGACACCAGGCATGTCAAGGGCGCGATTGGGCCCGGTGGTTTCTTCCAAGCGCCGCCAGGCGATGGGCAGCAGGGCGAGGCCGATGGGCACGTTGAGCCAGAAGATC
>CAVQME010000011.1:0-157006 GCA_963713545.1 uncultured Actinomycetes bacterium
TGCCCCCGGGGTGACTCGAACACCCGACACGAGGTTTAGGAAACCTCTGCTCTATCCCCTGAGCTACGGGGGCACGGAAAAGATCGGCCGAACAGGGACGCCCCGGGAGACGGTTGCAGCGACCCACCCGGCGGCCCGCTTCAGCCGGCAGATTGTAGCATCACCCTTCCGGTGGCCCCGCGGGTGCACCTGGCGGTGATCTTCGCCGCCGCTCCGGCGACGGCAGAAGCTCCGCGACGCGCCTTCGGCGCCCGGAGCCTCCAGACGGCCGTCGGGTCCTTCCCGCGGCGCCTGGACGACCTTCTCGTCGCTTGCCAACAACCGAGCGCCTTGTATACTGGCGGACGCCCCCTGTTTTTTTTCGTGTTCGAAGTGAGGCGTCATGGACTTCAAAGAGATCGTCAAGAGCCGCCGCTCCGTCCGTGAGTACCAGGACAAAGCCGTTCCCGAGGAGACCATCTACGAGTTGCTCGAGATGATCGGCTACTCCGTCTCGGCTATCAACCTGCAGCCTTGGAAGATCAGAGTCGTCTCCGACCAGCAAACCAAGGACAAGCTCTTCGCGGCTACGTTCGGCATGAAACAGGTGAGCACGTGTTCCCATCTCCTGGTCCTGTGCGCCGATGTCGACTACCCAGCCCTCATCTCCAAGCTCGACGAGGCGCTTGCCACCGCCGGCACTCCAGAAGAGATGCGTCAAGGCATGATCGGTTTCGCCACCAACATCACTACCGACATGACGCTCGAGCAGAGTCTCAAGTGGTCGCAGGAACAGGTGCACATCGCCCTGGGCAACGCGGTCAACGGCGCCTACGCGCTCGGTCTGGGCGCCTGCCCCATGACCGCCTTCCGGGCGGGAGATTTCGCGCGCATCCTCGAGTTGCCCGACACGGTCGTTCCCACAGTGATCGTATCGGTGGGCTACCCCGCCGACGGCCAGCCGGCGCCCAAGCTCCGCTATCCGGTCGGCGACATCCTTATCTAGCGCCAAAGCGATGGACGTCGTCTTCTCCAGCATCTACGCCCGCGCCTGCATGGGTGCGGGCCTGGCGGTCCTGAGTGGGATCAGAGCCTTCCTGCCGGTCGCCTTCTTGGCACTCTACTCGCGTCTCGAGTTCGCAAGTGCCCCGGTCCTTGACGGCACACCGTTCGCCTTCCTGGAAAAGACCTGGGTCATCTCCCTCTTGTTTGCCCTGGCCGTGATCGAGTTGGCGGTGGACAAGGTCCCCTCCCTCTATCCCACCCGCGACCAGGTCATGCAGCCCATCAAGATCGTTCTGGGCGGGCTGGTGTTCGCAGCCGCCACGGCCCCCGACGGTTGGATCGCGATGCTGGTCTGCGGCATCCTGGGGCTCGTGATCGCCTACCTAGCCGACCGGGTCCGCCGTTCCACCCGTTCCTACGAGTCGAGCGACACCGGCCCCCTTGTCCTCATGAGCATCTACGAGGATGTGGCCGTACTCATCGGTACCCTTCTCTTCGTGTTGGTGCCTCTGATCGGCGCCCTCGTCGCCCTCTTCCTCTTCCTGCTCGTGTACCGAGTCCAGCAACGGGGCAAGCGCAAACACAAAGGTTTGCGTATCCTTAAAGGGTAGTCTTCATACGTTGATCTCCAAGATCCGGCCCGTTTCCTCGGCGCGGGAGGTCTCGGACCGCCGCCCATGGAAGCGACGCGGGTCAAGACGAAAGACCATGGGCTCAGAACTCAGCGAGACCGACTTCGTCCACCTTCGGCACCGCATGGTGGAGGACCAGATACGCGGCCGCGGCCTTGTCGACGAGCGGGTGCTGGCCGCCATGGAGAGCGTCCCTCGGCATCTGTTCGTCGCAGCTACGCAGCGCCACTCTGCGTACACCGACGCTCCTTTGCCCATCGGGATGGGTCAGACCATCTCGCAACCGTATATCGTGGCCTGCATGACTGAGTTGCTCCGCCTTGGCCCCGATCATCGGGTGCTCGAGATCGGCACGGGCTCCGGCTACCAAGCCGCGGTCCTGGCCACGCTCGCCGGGGAGGTCTGGACGATCGAGCGCCACGCCGACCTTGCCAAACAAGCGGGAGAACTACTGGCGGGTCTTGGCTACACCAACGTTCATGTGATCGCGGGAGACGGTACCCTCGGCCACCCCGAGGCAGCCCCCTACGACGCGATCATCGTGACGGCTGCTGCGCCCCATGTACCTGATGCGTTGCGCAAACAGCTGGCCATCCATGGTCGGATGGTAATACCAGTGGCGGCGGGCTACGCTGAGGATCTGAAGCTCATCGAACGCCTGCCGGACGAGCCTGCAGCGCCGGTACCCCAGGAGCCCGCCGAGTCCCCACAGTCCGAGGTGTCCCCGGCGGCGCCCGCCGAGCCGACCCCCGAGGCCGCGGACGGCGCCGCGGAGCCCCGCTATCGAGAGACCTCCATCCTCGGCTGTACGTTCGTGCCCCTCATCGGCGAGCAGGGGTATCCGCGTTGACCGGGTCCAACGCCGTCCGCGTGCACATCTACGTCGACGGCCGCGTGCAGGGAGTCTGGTTCCGGCAGTCTACCTTGCAGCAGGCGGAGATCCTGGGAGTGAACGGCTGGATGCGCAATCTGCCCGACGGGCGAGTGGAGGCCGTCTACGAAGGCCCGCGAGCGGCGGTGGACGAGCTTCTGGAATGGACGCGTCACGGACCAGAGCGAGCCGTGGTGACGACTCTCGAGACCCACGACGAAGAGCCCAAAGGGGAGCGGGGCTTCAGCGTCCGCTGACGCTGAAGCCCCGCTCTGCGCCGTTCCGCGGACGAATCCGTCCGCGGCCATCCCCGACTAGAGAGTAGCCGGCCGCTCTTCCAGAGTGACCGTGATGTCCTGCGTGGTGCCGTCACGGTCTATCGTCACCGTCACGGTGTCCCCGGGCTTCCTATCCCTGATCGCCGACAGAACGTCACTGGCCTCGGTCACGTCCTGGCCGTCGATCTGCACGATGATGTCGCCTTGCTGGATTCCGGCGTCTTCTGCCGGGCTCCCCGGAGTCGTGTCCGCGACCAGGACGCCCGACGATCGCGAGAGGCCAAACTGCTGCTGCAGTTCCGGGGTGACGGTCTGAGTGCTCACGCCCAGATAAGCGTGGGTGGCACTGCCGGTCTGGATGATTTCGTCCACGACCTTGGTCACCACCACGGACGGGATGGCAAACCCTATGCTTTCAGCATCGCCCCCGGCCACCGCCTGGTTGATACCGATCACCTGCCCGCTTGCGTTGGCAAGGGCACCACCCGAGTTGCCTGGGCTGATAGGAGTATCCGTCTGGATGAGGTTGGTATAGGTCGCGACCTCACCGTTCGCTAGCTGTATGTCGATGCTACGGCCGAGAGCTGAGACTATGCCCAGAGTCACGGAGTTCTGGAATCCCAGCGGACTCCCGATGGCTATCGAGTATTCGCCCACCCTGGGCTGGTCCGTAACGAAGGCCGCCGCGGGCAACTGCGTGCTGGAGTCCACTTGGATGACCGCTAGGTCGGTCAGAGAATCACGACCCACGATCGTGGCCGGCAGCTTTTCCCCGGTTGTAAGGGTGACCTCGATATCGCTGACCGGATCCCCAAAGTCGTCCGTCACCACGTGGTTGTTCGTGACGATCTTTCCGTCGGTCGTGTAGATCACCCCTGAACCTTCACCTTCGTACTGCTGCTGACCGAAGGGACCTTGGTCGATGGTCCCGCTGATGCCGATGTTCACCACGCTCGGCCCCAGCTTGGTCGCCACCTCTTGGGCCGGGCTGGCGAGACCGCCATCCCCGCTGCCGCCGGTCGACCGTGGACGGAGTGCTCCCCGGTCCGGCAGTGCTTTCTGTCGCCGTGGTATCCGTCTGTTGCTCGGTGGTTATGGGCGACCCACCGGCCGTCGTTGAGGATCCACCATCGCCCGTCTGGATCGTGCATCCGACAAAGGCGAAGGCGGTTCCCGCAACAAGGGCAAGAGCCACGACGAGCTCGACGATCGTCCACTTGGCCCGATGTTTACCCCGCTCACGGCGACTCTCCGCCTCGATCAATGACATGTTCCCACTCCTCCTAAAGAGAATCCTCTCGTCCGTCGTCTCGCCCGAGGACTGGGCAGGACAGCCCTATTCTACCCGGGCACCTCTCCGGCTAACCTCGGCGGCACAGCCCCGACAACGTCCATTCACCGATGTTCGCAGCATCATAGCCGTCCTTGTATAAGACGATCGTAAAGGGGCCACGAGCAGCGGCTCGAGGTAGCCGCTCGCAGGCTCGTGAGTCTTTACAGGGGCTTTACTGCTCGTGGCCTAAACTCCGTCGCAGACGCTAGCGGGGTATCATCGTAGTCGCACTTAGTACCATACCCCAGGTGATGAACGGGGAAGGGGATGCGCGTCCTACTGGTAGAAGACGAGGAACGGTTGGCCAACACGATCGCTCGTGGCCTCCGTAATGAAGGCATGGCAGTGGACGTGGTGCTAGACGGCACATCTGCCCTCTCCAAAGCCTCCATCAACAACTACGACGTCGTGGTGCTCGACCGCAACCTACCGGGCGTCCATGGCGATGATGTCTGCCGCACGCTGGTAGCGCGTAGCTCTGCGGCCCGCATCCTCATGCTCACGGCGGCGGGCTCCATCCAGGACCGGGTGACCGGTCTCGATCTGGGGGCAGACGATTACCTGCCCAAGCCCTTCGCTTTGAAGGAACTAGTGGCACGTATCCGCGCTCTGGGTAGGCGGGCGGCGGTCCCGGTGCCCCCGGTGCTCACCTCGGGCGATCTTACCCTCGACCCCGCCCGTCACGTAGCCGAGCGAGCCGGGCGCGATCTGGGCCTCACGAAGAAGGAGTTCGGCGTGCTGGAAACGCTCCTCTCTGCCGAAGGCCGAGTGGTCAGCGCAGAGGAGCTCCTGGAAAAGGTGTGGGACGAGAACACCGACCCGTTCACCAACGTGGTGCGGGTAACCATCATGACGCTGCGCCGGAAAGTGGGCGATCCCCCGCTCATAGAGACCATCCCCGGCGTAGGCTATAGGATATGAGCCCAGCTGACGGCGCCAACGCCGGGGACTCGCCAGGTTACGTGGGACCCGACGCGATCGCCGGGGTGTGCATCGCCGAAGAGCCGTACTCGGGCGCCTCGGCGGCCCCGAATGTGGCACCGGCCACGGATGTTGCGGCGGCTGCGGTAGACGATGAGCCCCGTCGACGGCGAGGCCTAACTATCCGTCTCAAGTTGACCCTCTGGTACGGAGGGCTCTTCCTGCTCGCCGGCGTGCTGCTGATCGCCGTCAACTACTTCATGGTTCGCGACAGCCTCAACATCGCCCCGGAGAAGGCCCGGGCGGCTGTGGCCGAGCGCTTCGGCATTCCGCCGAACGCGCTCGAGTTCGGCGGGCCCGGCCGGCCCGGCAGCGATTTCGAGCGATACGTCACGATCAACGGTATCCCGCTGCCCCGCCTGTTGGATGAGGCTCAGCGAGAGCTCAAGGAGGAGGCGCTCCGGCAACTGTGGCTAAGATCGCTCCTTGCCCTCGCCATCATGACGGTGATCACGTTCGGCCTGGCCTGGCTCGTGGCCGGGCGTATGCTCCGACCACTGCATGCCATCACGAGCACCGCCCGCCGTTTGTCCGAGTCGACCCTGCACGAGCGTATCGCCCTCAAGGGACCGCGCGACGAGCTGAAGGAGTTGGCCGATACCTTCGACGGCATGCTCACCCGGCTCGACACTGCGTTCACAGCGCAGAAAGACTTCGTAGCCAACGCCTCCCACGAGCTGCGCACACCCCTCACCATCATCCGTACCGAGATCGACGTGGCCCTCAGTGACCCCGACCTCTCCCAGGAGGAGCTCAAAGACATGGGGGCGGCTGTTAGCGAGGCTGTGGATCGGAGCGAAAGGCTCATCGACGGTCTACTGGTGCTCGCGCGGACTGACACCACGCCCGCGCAGATCGCTCTCGACTTGGCCGAACTGGCGGCCGAGCAAGTGGGCCAGTCGGCGGCCGAAGCGGACGCCCTGGGGCTGAAACTGGAGCTCGATCTGCAGCCTGCGCTGTTCAAGGGCGAGCAGGCCCTCATGGAACGGATGGTCGGCAACCTGGTCGAGAACGCCATTCGCCACAATCTGCCCGATGGGTGGTTCACGGTCAAAACGAGCACAGAGGGAGATCGGGCTGTCCTGGTGGTGGCCAACAGCGGGCCCGTGCTCCCCGCCGAGGATGTCGATCGGCTGTTCGATCGCTTCTATCGGCCGGATAGGTCGCGGAGCCGCAGAACCGGCGGCTTCGGCCTGGGGCTCTCGATCGTCAAATCGGTGGTCACTGCTCATGGAGGTTCGGTCGACTTGGTGGCACCCCCCGAAGGCGGCCTGGTGGTGACCGTCAGTCTGGCGGCCACACCCAGGGCAGGTCCAAGTAACGGCTCATGACCAGGGCGACATGGGCCCTTCGCGCTCCGGCCCAAGGATCGAACCGCCCGTCGGAGTAGCCGGACATCAGACCCAGTTCCACGACCAGAGCCACATCGGAAACCGCGTAGTCAGGGACATCGATGAATTCGGCAGCCGCCGTGCCCACGGGAGCTGAGGCGTCTGCGGGGAGCACGGGGCCCTCGGAGAGCGCCCCGTCCGCGGGAAGGCCCGCTTCATCCGAAACCGAGATCGCCGCCTGCGCATCGGCCGAGGCCGCGGCCGGCAGGGCCACCCCATAGCCTTTGAGCTGGCGGGCCATCCGAGCGAGGATCTGAGCGAGCTGCACCCGGGTGATGGTGGCGCTAGGCTTGAAAAGCGGCATTCCATCGGGGCCGGCCGAACCGACTACCAGCCCCGCGGCCGCCGCTTCCTCGACATAATCGAAGGGATAGGGCAACGGATTCCCGTCGGAGTCACGGTACAGGGGCACATCAGGGAAGGTGGGCGACCCGGCCTTCTCCACCTCGGTGGTGTGTAGTCCTCCCACCAGCGTGGCCACCTTTGCCACCTGAGCCCGGGTGATGGTATCGGCCGGCCCGAAGTAGTTGCTGTCGTAGCCGCTCATATAGCCCAGATCGACCATCCGAGCGATGGCCTGCCCCGTCTCCGTGCCGGAATCGACGTCGAGGAACAAGCGATCCCCTTTGAGCATGGTGGAGATGGTGACGAACTCGTAGCCTCTCGCCCGAAGCCGGGAGGCGATGCTGGGTATCGCAGCCGCGGTGTGGGGCGCGGATAGGTGCATGACCACTATCGCCCCATTGTGGGCATGCGAGACCACATGATCGGCGATGGCCGAGGCCGAGCCCCCGGCCCAGTCGCGCGGGTCGATGTCCCAGAGGACCAGATAGCGGAAGCCCTCGCTGCCCGCGACGGCTGCTACCCGCGCGTTCGTGGAGCCATAGGGCGGCCGGAAGAGCGGCACGGTCCGGGCCCCGGTCGCCTCGCGGAAGGCGTCCGTCCCGCCCCCGATCTGTTTGGCCATCGCCCCATCAGACAGGCCGACGAGGACCGGATGCGACCAACTGTGGTCGCCCACTTCGAACCAGCCCGCCGCCATGCCTTTGACGATCTCCCGGTTGATGGCCGGGTAGGCCTTCACGGCCGACCCGATGACGAACAGAGTCGCGGGGATCTCGTTCTTCTGTAGGGCGCGCAATGTGCCGAGCGCCCGGTCGACCGAGGTGTTGTCGTCGAAGGTTAGTGCGATCTCCTTGCGCTCGGAGGAGCCCTTGAAGACCACCGACGCCGAGGCCGCGGCGGCTACTCCGGTCCAGAGCAGGACCACGGCCAGGGCCAGAACTGCGACCATCGTCACCGCTCTGAGCGCGCGGGTCCCTTGTCGCTTCGTCGGCTCGGCTATCAAACGAGACTCCTATACGAGAGACAGCAAGATGACGAAAAGCCCCAACGCCATCGTGTATATGGCGAAGATCCGGAACCGATGGTTCCTCACATACCGCATCACAAAGTATATGGCGACGAACCCCGATATTCCTGCAGCGATCGCCCCCAGCAAGTAGGCGAGCCCGTCGCCCCCGGTCATCGCTCCGCCTATGTCACCCAGCTTGAGCAAGAAGGCTCCCAGGATCGCGGGGATGCTGAGCAGGAAGGAGAAATGCGCCGCGGTCGACCTGTCAAAACCGAGGAAGACGCCGGCCGACATGGTCGCGCCGGAACGACTGAGACCGGGAGCGATGGCCAGGGCCTGGAAGCAGCCTATAACCAGGGCGTCGGCGCCCCGGATCCTGTCCATCCCTGCCGGCTGCCGGTTGACCCGTCCCAGAGCAAGGTCGGCACCCCATAGCAGCAGGCTGGTCACTACCAGGAACACTCCCACGGCCAGGGTGCTCGAGAACAATCCTTCGAAGAAATCACCGAGCAGGAGTCCCGCGAAAGCGGCGGGGATAGAGCCGATGACCAACCAGACGACCATCCGTCTCCAGTACTTGACCTCCGCCCGGCTCATGCGCTTGGGACGCACCAGCGAGGTGATCATCTTGGCTACGTCCTGGATGAAATACCCCACCACCGCCACAAGGGTAGCCAGATGCACGAGGACGTCGAAGGCCAACGTGGGAGCGGGCATATTGAAGAACTCGGGGACGAGTACCAAGTGGGCGGAGCTCGACACGGGTAGGAATTCCGTGAACCCCTGCACTATCCCCAGTATGAGAGCATCAAGGACGGTCAAACTTTGGCCCGTTGCCTTCCCTCGCCGAATTCCTACCCTCGCCGGACACACCGGCGAGCAGGATATCACCTAGAAGGGCAGCAACCCTCGCCGGGATAGCACAGGCGCGCCCAGGCGCACGGCGCCGACGGCTACGGCCGTTTTGAGTAGATCACCGAGAAGGAAGGGTACTGCGCCCACCGCTGCGGCTTGGCTCAGACTGCTTCCCGTGAACAGGGAAAGCCAGGGCAGGCCGACGGCGTAGATGGCCAGCCCGGCCAGTAACGCTCCCATGGCCAGCACCGCGACGTCGCGAAACGACCTGGTGTGTCGGGAGATCGTGATCTGCTGGGTTAGCCCGCCACGGTCGGAGCGGTGCGACCTGATCCGTCGGGCGGCGAGGCCCATAAGGAAAGCCGCCGGTAGGAAGCCCACCAGATAGCCGCCGGTGGGTCCCGCCAGCACGGCCAGGCCCCCTAGGCCGCTGTGAAAGACAGGAGCGCCCATGGCGCCGGCGGCGAGGTAGGCAGCGACCGTCGACACGCCCAGCCTGGGGCCAAGAAGCCCCCCGACGAGAAGGACGGCCAGGGTCTGCATGGTGAGCGGAACAGGATAGAACGGCGCCGACAACCAAGCCCCCGCGGTCAGGACTCCCACGCCGGCTGCCACGAGACCGGCCGTCAGAAGCGCCCGCGTCGCCGCTTGGCCCCGCGCTGTGCGCTCGATGGCGCCGATGTGCAGATCACTATCCATGATCGCTCTCCTCCCGTTCCTCCCGTGGAGATCACATCCGCAGTCTACCCATCCGCCTTGTGAGCTGTCAACATGGACCTGCCTGAGGGTTTACAGACCGGCTCGAGCCTCCGCACCCGACTTCGCGTGGCCCACGCTCGTCACGGTAACGTCGCCGGCGAATACCTCCACCACCTGGCCGGACGCCTGCCGTACCAGGAGCTGTCCCTCGGGCCCGAAACCTGCGGCTTCGCCGGCTACCGCAGGCTCGCGAGGACCCATCGTCTTGGTGATCTCCAAAGAGCGTCCGGCCAGGGCATCGCGCCGCCGTAGCTGCTCCAGGACCTCGTTCTGGCTCACGGCCCCAGCCTCCAGTGCGGCCCAGCGGCCGCCCAACCGGTCGAGCAGGACCGCGAGCAGGGGCGCCCGGGATATTTCACGGCCCAGATGCTCCCGCAGCGAGACCGGGCGAGGCTTGGCCAGCCAGGTAGCCGCCTCCTCCGGCGAGGACGAGGCTATCAGCTCGGCCGAGGTACTGTTGACGTTCAGACCGATACCCGCCACGACCCAGTGCAGCCGGTCGGCGTCCATGGACCCCTCGAGCAGGATGCCGCAGATCTTCTTGTCTCCAAGGAGCACGTCGTTGGGCCACTTCACCCCTACCCTGTCTCGCACGCCCGCAAGCGCCTCGAGGACCTCGGCCACCGCCAGCGCGGCGGTCAGCGAGAGCAGATGAGCCTGCGATGGAGCGAGAGAAGGGCGCAGAAGTACTGAGAAGGTCAGATCCTGCCCTGGCAGGCTCGACCAGGTGCGATTCAGGCGGCCCCGCCCGCTCGTCTGCGCGTCGGTCACCGCGACCGCTCCCGAGGGCAGTGCGGCTGCCACCCGGCGGACTTGTGCTGCCGCGGCGCTCGCGGACTCCGTGGGGCCGGCTTGCGGCCCCGCGAGGTCCCCCCGCAGCCCCGTGAGGTCCCCCCGCACCGGGATGGTGTCGCCGCGAGACGTCGTGCGGACGGCCATCGCCTCCCGGAGCACGAGATTCGTGGACTCACACCGCTCCAGATACAGGTAAGGAAGGCCCGCAGGCGGCAGCTCGCTGGCCGGCGCCCCTTCCGGCCACGCCGAGCCCAGCAGGAACGGCAACACCGCCTCAGCCGCGACTATATCGGTGAACGGACGCTCCAGACGGTAGCCGACGCCCCGGGACGAGGCGACTGCGAAACCCAGCGACTGTAAGTGATGGACATGCTTCTGCACCGCAGACCGCGATACGCCCATTATCCCGGCCAATTCCTGGCCGGAGACAGTTGCCGCATCGGCCTCCGGGGCCTCCGATCGCAATGAGGCGGCCAGCCGGGCGGCCAGGCCGACCCGATGCCCCATCCCAGTCGAGAGAAGACCGCCGGCCACGGCGGCCTCAAGCCGGTCGTCCAGAAGCGCCAGGTCGAGGTCCAGGTTGACCCCCATCGGAGTGACAATGATCACGGGTAGAGACTACCAGGATTCTGCCGGCCGCCGCAGAAGAGGTTTAGTCGAAGAGAAACCTGGGGAATGCTCGGGAAACCTTTTAGAAGCCCGGTGCATCTGTTATCTTGTACCACCCCCCGAATTCAGGAGTCTGACCACTCGTGGAAGAGCAGAGAGTCAACCGAAGAGTCTCGCGCGGCCGCTGGCGACTGCCCGTCTTCATAACTGTCGGAGCCATCGTCGCCATCGTGGTACTGGCGATCGTCATCGACGCGGCCCTCTACTACAACAAAGTGCACGCCGGGGTCAGCGTCGCCGGACAGAGCCTGGGAGGCCTCACCCCCGACGAGGCCACGGCCGAACTGAACACGATGGTCGACAAAGCCCAGCAGAGCGGGATCGTCCTCACCAACGGCGACGAGACCTGGACCATCATGCCGGAAGAGGTCGGCACTGAGATGGACGTCGAAGGCGCCGTGGCCGCCGCCATGGCGGTGTCCCGCGAGGGTAACTTCTTCAGTGACCTAGGCAAGCGTCTCGACTTGTACTTCAACGATGTGGACCTTCCCCTCAACGGCTCGGTCGACAGCGCCATGCTGAACGAGGCTGTAGCCGACGTAGCTCGGGAGATCGACGTGGCTCCCGTCGACGCCGGCCTGGAGATCCAGGGCACCCGGATCAAGGTGATCGAGGACCAGACCGGCACCGCGGTCGACCAGGCCACCCTGGCCCAGCAACTCACAGACGTGCTGGTGACTCTGCACTCCACCGAGATGGCGATACCCACGACCGTGGTGGAGCCGGCGGTCACCGCTGAGGACAACGCGGAAGCGCAGAAGCAGGCCGAGACGATGATCGGCTCACCCATCGTGGTCAAGGATGGCGAGCAGAGCTGGAGCCTGTCGCCTGCGCAGATCGCCTCCTACATGGACTTCAAGTCGGAGATGAAGAACGGTGTGTCCACCTTGGTCCCGTATCTGTCAGCCGAAGAGATGAACGCCTTCTTCGACCAGATCCAGGACAAAGTAGCGAAGGAGCCGGCCAACGCCACCTTCAAATCCGACGGCCAGAAGGCGTGGGTGGTCCCCGGTGTCTTGGGCCAGGCTTTGAATCGCGAGAAGACGGCGGAGGCTATCAGCGCCGCGTCCCTTGAAACCAGTGACCGCACCGCTGCAGTGGGCGCGGACACCACCGACCCCGAGTTGACCACGGAGGAAGCGGAGGCCAGGGGCATCACAGACCTGCTGGCCAGCTACACCACCCCGCCTTATGCCGGGAGCGGCAACCGGCAGGTGAACGTGCGCATCACCACCGAGTACGCCAGCAACGTCATGCTGGCCCCGGGCGACGTATACAACTTCGACAAACAGATCGGCCCCCGCACCGCCGCCCGCGGATACAAGTTGGCACCCGGCATCGTCGGTCCCGGTAAGCTAGAGGACGTGTTCGGTGGCGGCATCTGCCAGGTATCCACCACGCTGTTCAACGCGGTCTTCTTCGCCGGCCTGGACGTGGTGGAGCGGCACAACCACTCCATCTACATCGACCACTACCCCAAGGGTAGGGACGCAACGGTCACCGGAGGCGGCAAGAACCTCCGCTTCAAGAACGACACGGCTCACTGGATCTGGATCCGCGGCACCTCCGACGGCATCACGACCACCTTCAACATCTACGGCACCGACGAGGGTCGCAAAGTCATCGTACACCGTCAGCGACTTCTACAACGTGACCGGGCGCTCCACGGTCACCGTGAACAACCCGGCGCTGCCGACGGGCGTCACGAACGTGCTCACCGGCGGGCAATCGGGCAAGCAGCTCACGACCAAACGCGTAGTCAAGCTGCCCGACGGGACCGTGCTGCACAACGACAAGTTCATAAGCTACTTCCCAATGGTCCCCAGACAGGTCGAGGTAGGTACCGGCAGCACCACCACGACCACCACGGTGCCGTCGTCCACAACTACCACGACGGGCCCGCCCAGCTCGACCACCACTACCGGGCCACCCACCACCGAGTTCTAACCCGGTACGCACCTGCTTAGATCGGGGCGGCGGTCTTTTCGGGCCGCCGCCCCTTTTCCTTCCTTCCGACAGGGCCTGGAAGCCCACCGATCGCCTCGGCCACCCCGGGAAAGAAACGCGTCTCGGGAGCCCTCATTCCTCAAGCCCGGCGGGCCGGGGACCGATATTCGAGATATATGGCGTACGCACCCAGACAAGCGCTCGAAGCGCGGCCGGCTCCTGACGAGATAAGGCGGCTTGCGTGTCAGGCCTCCCTGCAAGACACGGCTGCGTTCGGCGATCTCTACCGGCTGTTCTTCCCCCAGGTGCACCAGTTCGTTCTTTCTCGGGTCTCGGGGCGGGAGGAAGCCGAGGATCTGACCAACACCGTCTTCGAGAAGGCCCTTGCCGCAATGGGTCGATATGAGCCGTCACCGGCGCAGTTCTCCACCTGGCTTTACACCATCGCCCGGAACGCCGTGATCGACCACTATCGTAGACGACGCCTGCCGGTCCAGGATGGGGCGGAAGACGATCTACGCCGCTCTCCCGACCCCGCCGCCGATCCAGAGGCACTGGTCCTCGCGGACGAGCGCCGTCGCCGCCTTCACCAGGCCATCATGGAACTCACTGATGAGCAGCGGCAGGTGGTCGGCTGCCGCTTCTACTTCAATCTGTCGATCCACGAGGTCGCCCAGGCTACCGGAAAGACGGAGGGAGCCGTAAAAGCCCTGCAATTCCGGGCATTGGAGCGTTTACACAGGAAGCTGGCTCCCGAGTGGAGCCTCAGCTAGAGAGGCCGGCCGGCGTCAACGGCTGAAGCCGCCGCCGATCGACCCGAACGACTAGAGCGGCTTGTAGTAGGCGTCCCCCGCACAAGCGCGGCACAAAGCCTCTTCGCCCTGCAGCACCTCACGCCCGTCCTGCACCTTCTCGCCGCAGCGCGCGCATTCGACGGTGCGTAGTGGCCGTCCGGGCCTGTCCTCGGCCGGAATCTTCACCTCCACGGGAACACAGATGAAGAGCCGTTCGTCGGTCCAGTCGTTCCAGAAGACGAGGGGATCGTCCTCCCGGCCGGCGTGCGGCACCTCGGGACCGGGAGCCAACCTGACCGCTCGGCCCGAGGCGAGATCGACGAACGTGGCGGCCATCTTGCCGTAGTCCATCCACTTGAGTCGTCGCCGCCCCAGGGTGACGCCGGCCACCACGCCCACGGCATCACTGGCGCAACGGTCCATCTCCACGTAGACCACAAGGTCTCTAGAGGCGTGAGGATCATCGATGCCGAGAGCCCGGCACCCATACCGGGCCATGCGTACTCCCATGACCATGCCGTGGCAGAGATGCCCGTGGTAGGCGCGAGCGGCTGCGAGGTCTTCTTCAAGCGATCTCATGGACCGGTAACTCCGGGGTTTCCTTGGAACGAGCCGTAATCCGACACAGAGTATAACGGCAGAGCGATCGTGCATCAAGACAGAGGGCCGATCGGGTCCGGCCGCCGGGATCGGAATGGTATCTTGGACAATCGACGTACGTGGCGCCTCACGTGTGCGACTTTCAGCCACCGGGGCGCGCCGACCAAAGACAGACCTCGAACGGAGGCACGACGGTGAAGAAGATCGACTTCGAGACTCACTTCGCTACCCAGGGCTGGGTGGACGCGCTCTACAACAATCCGGGCAATCCAAAGTTCGCCCACGATCCTGTGAGCAAGAACCGCCGTCTGTACTACTTCCCCGAGGGCGGCGAGCCGTTCGGGGACGTGCTCCTGGACAAGCTCCTCAACATGGGTGAGCCGCGCGTCAAGGCGATGGACGAGGCCGGGGTCGATATCGCCGTGGTGTCGCTCACCGCCCCGGGGGTCGAGCGGTTCGAGACCGCTCAGGCCATTTACTTGGCCCAGGAGGCGAACAACATCCTGGCCGACGCGATCGACAAGTATCCCGACCGTTATAAGGGCTACGTCGCCCTGCCTGTGCAAGATGTGGACGCGGCCGTCAAGGAGTTGGAGCGCGGGGTCAAAGAACTAGGGATGATCGGTTGGAAGACGCACTGCAACTACGGCGATACCTATTTGGATGACAAACGGTACTGGCCGATCCTGGCCAAGGCCGAGGAACTCGACGCGGCCATCTACCTGCATCCCACCGTCCCCAAGATCGCGGAGCTGCGGACGTACGGCATAGCGTTGTCTGGGCCGCCGTTCGGGTTCGGGGTCGAGACGGCCATGGTCATGCTCCGCCTGATCCTGAGCGGAGCTCTGGACGCGTTTCCCAGGCTGAAGATAGTCGTGGGGCACTACGGCGAGTTCCTGCCGTTCCTCATGCATCGCATCGACTGGGCCTACACGCGGCCGCACGTGATCTCCGACATCGGAGCGACCCCGACCTTGAAGCGCAAGCCCAGCGACTACCTGAAGACCAACATGTGGGTCTCCACCAGCGGCAACTACCTGCCCGCGGCCTTCAAGTGCACCCGGGAGGCCCTGGGGATGGATCGGATCCTGCTCGGCACCGACCACCCGTACGACAGCATGGCCGAGTGCCAGGAGTTCCTGGACGGTCTGGGCCTGACCGAAGAGGAAGAGCTGCTCCTTTACGAGAAGAACCCGGCCGCGCTGGGAGTCACCGTCTGACTCGGGGTCTGAGGCCCCGCCGACAGGCTCAGGCGACTGCGCCCCGGGAACTCTGGGCGACGCGTCGGGAGATCCGACCGCTGCGACGCCACGCCGTGCCGGCCTCCGCCGGCCTGGGTCAAGCCTCGGGCGGAGGCTCTGTGGGCAGCTCTCCCGGCTCGGGGTCCACCCAGTCGGAGAAGTGCTGCTCGAAAACATCGTGCAAAGCCTCGTCGGCTGCGAGCGCCAGCGCGTTGTAGCGCCGGACCAAGTCCTGTGCCTGGGGAGTGAGGTGGGACCCGCCGCCGAGGCTGCCGCCAACGCTACGGTCGAGCAGGGCGAACCCCAGCCGCTGCTCCGCCGCATGCAGGATCCGCCAGGCCTTGTTGTAGGACATACCCAGCTCAGTCGCCGCTTTGCGGAGCGACCCCGTCCGCTCCACCCCGTCGAGCAGCCGGGCAGGGCCGTCTCCAAAGGCCCTGCCCCGGTACTCCAGCCAGATCTTGTATGCCAGGCGCATGACGAGAGCGCCTCGTCTCAGACCTGCGGGGAGGAGCCCGGTGTGGACCCCTCCGGTGATGGGATATCAGCCGGCGCCTGAGCCGGGCCACCTCCCGGCGAAGGCGACGTCATGTCTGCCGGCGGGGACGTGCCCGCCGGGGGCGGGCCGGGACCCGGCGCCACCGCTGCGCCCACGGGCGCAGCCGGTGGTGGCGTGGCGGCCGATGTCGCCGGGGAGAGATAGGTCTCGGTGCCGCAGTACGGGCAACGCACCAGTCCCTTTCCGGCCAGTTCCAGCCGTCCCCCGCAGTTCGGACAGCTGCCGTCTTTGATCTGAGCCGCCTCGGCCGACACCAGTTCGCCCCTATCCCAGTTGACGTATCCCCGGAACAAATCCTTGCCGATGAGGTCGTAGATATAGTCCCGAACCTGGTCGCGGGTCAGGTCACCTTCGATGGCCAGGTCGGCTACGCTCACCTTTCCCCTGGTCGTGACCGAATTGAGGATGGCCCGCTCCTTGTCCGCCTTGCTCTCGGCTTTGATCTCGCCTCGTGAGGACATGAGGAGATAGATGCCCACAGCCAAGAACGGCAGGGAGAACAGGACGAAGCCCAGTGCCAACCCGGTAGCGCGCGAACCGCTGGCCAGACCGGCGGCCAGCCAGACGTCCACACCCAAGCTGACGACGATCAGCACGATCCCGATGATCCTGGTGCGCATCGTATCCCTCCTGCTCGACTACCCTGCGCTGAACCCTCCGCCGCCGCCGCCGCCCGAGAAACCCCCGCCGAAGCCGCCGCCTCCACCACCGAACGCGCCCCGGCCGGAGCCGCTGCTCGATGGAGCGGAGGTGAGCACACTCGACATGTTGTTGAGACTGCCGAACAGGCCGTCGGAGATCGTATCGAGGCTGAAGCCGCCCCCGGGCAACGACGGACCGCCCGATCCGGCGCCTCCTGCCAGTCCGCCACCCAGACCGCCCGTATCCACGGGGCCGGAACCGATGGGTATCGGAATCCACACCGGGTGGTACCAGACGGGAGGAGGCACGTTCAGTCCTTCGAAGCGCCTGACCCATTGCTTTTCGACCCCGAAGGCGATGGCGTAAGGCAGGTACTTGTCGAAGTTCTCCCGTGCCGACTCCATGTCCTGGAAACGCGTCAGATCCTGCAGGTAGTTTCGGAACGCCTGCCACTTACGCTGCTCCTGGGCCCCGCGGACGGTGCGGCGCGGCATGAAGGGACTGAAAGCCCAGACGATGATGACCGCGACGATCGACCCGAACATGAACCAGCCCCAACCCGGAACGCCGGTGAGAGCCATGATCGCGGTGAGGACGCCGAGTATCACCGCAACCAGAAAGCCGTAGCCCAGCCAGCGCGATCTCTCCCTCTTGGGATTCCGGTCGAACAGTCCCGCTTTCGTGACCTGCGCATAAACCTGCTCCACTATCGGTGACACGTGAGTGTAGAAGTGGTTCTTGAGGTCGTTGGTGGTGACCTGGTCCGGATGAGCCGAATCGAACAGGGAGTGGGCCACTGCTTTCTCGAAGCCCTCGAGATCGTCGAGCGGCTTCCGGCGGGTGAAGAGGCTCTCGGGCTTGCTGAGGATGCCGTCCTTCTTGGTATCGGTGATCTCCAGGTAGCCCCGCCGGGCCAGATCCACAATGGTGGCGATGACCTCCTTGGTGTCGACCTTTTCGTCGATGAGCGCCCCTGCCAGCCCCGGCGGGAGATCGGACGGGGGCTCGCTCACGTAGGAGGCGTAGACCGTCGCGGGCTCGTCCCGGCCCCGGCGGCGCCACAATAGGAACATGGCGAGAAACGCGACGATGGGCAGCACGAAGCCTATCTTGGGGACTATGAAGGCGGCCACTCTACGGGCGGTCCAGGTGAACTCGACCACCCCTTTGGGGAAGCCTGTGACCAGCCAGAAGTTGGTATATGGTGGAAGGTCCGAGCCTTCGTACACCATGGTCGAGGGACCGGGCGAGTAGACGTTGGTCGCCACACCCGGACCCGATTGCACCGCCTGAGTCATGTCCTCGGGTGGAACGGAACCCGGCAGCTTAACTGTGGCTCGCACCGCCCCGATGGGGACCGGAGTCTCGGCATCGAGCACGTACCAGCGGAGCTCGTCACCCTGATCGAAGAACATGATCACCGACTTGGCCAGGTAGTGGAACGTCCAAGTGGACGAGGTGTCGGTGAGGGCGAAGTTGACGACGATGATCAGCCGGCCGTTCTCGGTGAGCGTGTACCACTCGCCCGGCCCCTCACCCTCAGGAAGGGGATTCCCGCTCGCGTCGTACACGGCGATGTCGGTCAGACCGTCCGTGTTCTGGATGGGGATCTGGCGTCCGACGTAGCTGAAGCTGCCTTCGAACGTGAACGTGACGGTCTCGTCGACCAGGACGTCCCCGTCCTCCTGTACCTGCAGCAGGACGTCCATGTTGTCGATGCGCCAGTCTTTGGCCTGGGCCTGAGCGGCAGGCCCCGCGAGAAGGATCGCAAGAGCGCACGCCAGGACGACCGCGGCCAACAGCCACACGTGACGGAGCGGCAGACGACGACATGCCCAGGCCCGATGCCGGCCGGCTTCGCCGCCGGCATCGCGGCGCGGCGCGCGCAGCCGCCGCCCCTCCGGTTCGAAGGCGCCCGTGCGCAGCCCTCGTTCGATCACGTCTCCTGGCCTTCCTCGCTTTCGGGACCCTCGGTCTCAGCCGGTGCCTCGGATGCCCCCGTCGCCGACTCCGCGGCCGCGACGGCCGCCGGCGAGGCGGCCGGCGCTCCCATCTGATGACCGCAGTTGGGGCAGAACTTCGAGCCGGCCGGCAGGGTGGCCCCACATTCGGAGCAGGCCACCGTGGCCGAGAGGTTGGTCCCGCATTCGGGGCAGAACTTGCTCCCGAAGGGCACGTCGCTATGACAGTTCGGACACCGTATCTTGGGCTGTGCCCCGCCGGCCATCGCCTGCTGCAGCATGCCCGGGATCATCATGCCCAGGCCGGCCCCGGTACCCAGGCCCAGACCGGCCGCTGCAGCAGTACCCACGGTGCTGTCGCCGCCACCGCTGGCCGCCCCCCTTGGCTAGGTCGCCGATCGCCTGCGCAGCCCGGTACTGGAAGTAGCGGTCCATGCCGCCCACGGCCTCCATGCCGGAGCGTTCGTCGATGCGTTTCTGCACCTCGTCGGGCGGCGAGATGGCGTTGATAAGGAAGTCCACCATCGCCAGACCGTACTGGCCGAAGTCGTCCTTGATCCGAGCCTTGAGGCCGGCGCCGAGCTCATCGAAGTAACGGGGCAGGTCGAGCACCGAGTCCAGGCTCTCGCCGAGAATATCCGCCAGCCGCCCTATGATGACGCCCCGGAGGAAGTCCTCGATCTGGAAGTTGGTGAAGATACCCCGCGTACCCACGATCTTCACAACGAACAGCTTGGGATCGACGATCTGGAAGGTGTAGATGCCGTTGGAACGCAGGCGGATCATCTTGAACTCGGAGTCACGGAACAGGATGGGCTCGGTCGTGCCCCACTTGAGATCGGTGAAGGTCCGCTGGCTGACGAAGAACACCTCGGAGCGGAAAGGGGTGTCGCCGTAGAGCGGCGTCGTGAGGACGGCGGTCAGAAGAGGGATGTTCTGCGTCGCCAGGGTATGCCGCCCCGCCCCGAAGACGTCGTAGGCCTTGCCGTCACGGAAGAACACCGCCCACTGGTTCTCGCGCACGATAAGCTGTGAGCCCACCTTGAACTCGCCCGAGCCCTGCTCGGGGATACGGTGGACCATCTCCGCGCCTTGCTCGTCGACGAACTCGATAAGGTCCATGAGAGCCATCGGTTACCTCCCTGCTCCGGTGATGAGGTGTTCCCGCTCGTCAAACCGGTTGTCAAGAGCTTCGATCCGGTCGTCCAGCAGTCCTATGTCGGTACGAAGAGACGGGCTGTCGGCGGCCAGGGCGTTGGCGAGCTCGTCTATGCCTCCAGCCTCGGTCTCGAGCTGCTTGTCGAAAGCCTTGAGCTCCTCGAGCTTCTCCAGGCCCACCTTGGTGGTGTCAAAAAGGCCCGCGTAACCGTAGTCGGCGAACTGCACCCGATCGCGCACCTTCCGCAGCTTGCGGATGGTCACGTCGATCACGCCCAACATATCGAGATTGCCCCGATTGACCAGCTCGAGCTTGAGGTCGTCCAGCTTCTGTCCGCAAGAATCCAAGCGCTCGGCCAGATAGAGTCGCTCGATCTTGTCGGCCTCGCGCCCCAACTCCTTCTCTTTGTAGCCTTTGTAGCCTGGGATATGTTCGGCCATCCGCTCGAACCAGTTCTTGCTCTCCTCGATCCTGTCATCGATCCCAGCCATGGTCTCCCCTTTGTCTCGTTATCGCGCCCTGGGCCATCGACCCGGTGCCCGACCTTCGGATCCCACTCCTCTTGCTACGCTACCAGACCGTCGAACTCGCGTAGTAGCAACCTCCAATTGGATTCGTGGATACAGCGCGGATCCCAGACTGCAGGAATGAACACGAGCTCTTCGCCGACGGTCTCCAGCTCATAGTCGACGGACTGCAGGTCGTGAGCCTCGTGCGACTCCACGGCCAGATACACGAAGTGCGCCAGCATCCGGGCGTCTTTCCTTCCCACCAAGATAGGCGAGAACGTGCCGAAGTCCGGACCCTCGCCCGCTTCCTCACTCACGCCGGCCTCCGTACCGCCGCCGGTGGCGCCACGCGCAGCTTGTTCGAGGTCGGTGCGGGCACCGACGTCTGCGCCGACGTCCACAAGCGCGGGTCGCGCAGCGGCGCCCGCAGCGAGGCCGGACGACAACTCGAGAGCGGGTTGGGCCTCGGTCAGGCTCACCCCGAGGCGTTGCACGACGGGGCGCACAAGGGAAAAGGCGGGCACATAAAGATAGGCCGTCCCCGGAGCAGTCGCCCGCCGGATGCGCTCCCAAGCCGAGGCTTCGGCGTTCGACACCGTGACGTCCAGACGCCAGGCCGCCAGGTATTGGACCGGTCCGGCCAGAGCCAGCTCCGTCGTGATCGCAGCGGTCAGAGGAAAGAACGACTCCAGTCCATCCTCCCGCGGTTCGTGTGCCCGCCCGCACACCGGACAGACGAAAAGGGCGGCCTCTTCACCGCCCTGCAAGGCTGAGCCACACTCGTCACAGAGCAGAGGGAACAGATCAACTTGAGAAAGGCTCGTGGTATTCCACCTCCCTCTGCAAACGGAACCGCCAGACCAGAAGTATCGCCACTACAGACACTATCACGGCACCCGCGGTGGTTGACACCTGCGCAGTCTCCCCGGACAATCCCAACCACAAGAGAAGGGCAGCTACCGCGACCAGCAGCACTACTTCTGCAGCCAGCAGCGTCACGCGTCCGGCGTTGGAAGCCGGGGCCTCGGCCGAATTCACGCTGCCGTTCCGACCATTGACAACGATCCGGTAGAAACGATTCCCAACCTGATATCGCAATAACCATAGAGGGTAGTAGAGGAGCGCGGTGGATTCCCGGAGAGCGAACACGTGGCTGTCGGGAGACGACGCGCCGGAGACAGGGAGGAGCGCGGCCTTCCTACCCGCCGCGGCCACCTCAGCGGCGCTTCCCCGAGCCTCCAGCACCGCGACCGACGGGTCCAGTTCACCGGCCAGGAGGGGGAGCATCAGTTCCCGCCCCGTGATACGCGGCCGGGTGGCTCCAAGCGCGGAGAGGTCGGTCGCTGCCTCGAAGTACCGGCGCTCCTGCAGAAAAGGCTCTTCCACCCCTTCGCGCGCCAGCCTCAGGTCTAGCCACTCGCGCTCCTCGTCGCCCACCAACTCGTAACGAGTGCGGAGCTTGTGGCCGAACTCCCAGCCCGCCACCAGGGATCTGTGCTCCCAGATAGGGACGTAGACCAGTCGAGTCTCGGCCAATGAGGCCCCGCGCGCCCGCTTGCTTATCCCGGGATGATCTTCGAGCCAGCTGGCCGCCGCGGCCACTGCCTCGAGCCGCTCTATCCGGGCGGGGAGATACCAGCGAGAAAACCCGCCGTGCTCCCTCGCCGCCGTGCGAACACCGCAGTGGCCGCACACGAGAATCCTGTGGCCCTCACGCGCAGTAAGCGGCCCGGCGCACTGGGAGCAGCGGACAGATCGGAGCACCTGCTCTTCAGGTGCGTCCACCGAGAGGCCGGGCCGGGGCTGAGACACTTCGGGAGACGCTACCCTGAGCTCTTTCTGGAGCGCCGCTGGGGTCGCCCCAGGCTTGACAGCCGGGGCGACCGCCTGCGCCGCCTCTCGGGTCAATGTCGAACCGCAAGACGGGCAGACCGCCATGTCGGCGTAGCCGGGCAGTCGCACGATGGCCGCGCATTGCGGGCAACCGTACTCGACGTAGCCGTTCGCCGTGTTAGCCGGAGCGTTCATCATCCTGCTAATCTATCGCCGTGCTTGCTCCCGACCTTGAATCCCATCACGGCACCCCCCGGGTGATAGCCGCCGACCTGGACGGCACCTTGCTGCCCCTGACGCTCGACGGGACCCAGGCGCTCACCCCCCTCACCATCTCGGCAGTGACCGCGCTGGGGCGGGTCGGCATCACCACCATCTTGGTGACCGGAAGGATGTTCCGCTCGGCGGCCCGCTATGCACGGGATCTGGGATTGGACGGTCCGGTGGCCGCGTACCAGGGCGCGCTCATCCGGGAGGTGGGCAGCGGCCGCCTGATACACCACGACCCCCTGTCCGTGGAGTCGGCCCTGGAAGTCCTCCACCTCCTCGAACCCGAGGGGCATCCTGTCAACCTGTACATCGAGGACGATCTCTACGTCGCGAGAAGGAGCGAACAAGTAGACCGCTACGAGCGTCTCTCGGGCATGAAGGCGAACGTTGTCGGCAGGTTGAGCAGCTTCCTGGACCGGCCCACGACCAAGATAGGCGTGGGTGGTGAGCCGGCCGTCATCGATGGCCTGCTGACGAGTCTCCGGGCACAGTTCGAAGGGCGCTTGATCGTGGTCAAGACATGGCCCTTCTTTCTGGAGATGACCAACCCTACGGCCACCAAGGCCCGGGCGCTTCAGATCCTGGGCGAGCGCCTCGGCTTCGCCGCGCATGATGTGCTGGCTTTCGGCGACTCCTACAACGACACCGACATGCTCGCCTGGGCGGGTACAGGTGTGGCCATGCGAGGAGCGCCCCCGGAAGTAGTGGCCGCAGCCGACTTTGTATGTGATCCCGTCGAGCGGGATGGGTTCGCCCGCTATCTCATGAACCAGCCCTGGTTCCCGGCGGAAGGGCCCTCCTAAGCGTACCGCAGGACGCCGGCCACGCCACCCAACTCATCGAGCACTGGGATGTTCTCTCCTACCTCGATCTGGCCGTTCTGCAGGATCGCCAGACGCACCAGCTCCCCGACGGCGTCGAAGACGGGCACCGTCGCCCCGCCGCACACCGGGCAGCGTTTGGCCTCGGTGAGGCCCACCCAGGTGCACTCGAGGCAGCGCCAACCGGGCGGCCTGTAGTTGCGATCGACGAGCAAGGTCTGCACCTGGTAGCGACCCAGGGCGCCCAGCACGTCGTCGAAGCCGGAGACCCCCCGCCCTCCGCTACCCAGGCCTTCTTTGATCCGCGCAGCCAGGTCTACCATCTCGTCGTGGCGGGCTTTCTCCATGGCCTCGCGCGCGCTCACCAGCATCTGCCCGCTCGTCGCTGCCGCGTCGAAGGGGATCTCGGCTGTGATCCTGGCCGAAACAGCGGACGGGAGAGTCCGCCGAAAGGCGCTCGCGATGTCGTGCTGCGCGCACAGCACCGCCCGTCTCACCCCCGAGGCCTCGAGCAGCTTGGCCAGGGCGCTCCCCACCTCTTTGTAATGCAGCTCGACCAGCGTGTCCTGCCGGGCCGCGGCGTAGTACTCCTTGATGGACACCTCGCCGGTCTCACGGTCGCTGCTCCGCAGCCAGGGCCCGGTAAGGTCGTCTTCTTGGGCGACTCCCCACTCATCCAGTAGGTAGAGGCTGGACTCGTCCCGACTCACCCGCGCCACCACGAAGGGCTCGAGCAGCGCCAGCGCGTGGGCCACCGGCCGCACGTGCGGCGACGGCTCGATCACCAGGTGGTTTTCAAGGCGGAAGGGAAGCTCTATCCGCTCGTAGTAGTGAGCTCCTCCATCGGCGAAGAGGGCCAGACCCTGGGTCCTGGGCGTGAGGTCGTACTTGAGCACATCGAGCACGTATTCCAGATCGCCTTGAAGAAGGCGCTTCTCCTCCTTGGAGGTGCCGCGCCCCTTGGTTATCCGGTTGAACTCACTGTTGAGGAAGGTGGGGGCGACCTGGCGCCAGTCGTCCAGGCGACTGGTGGAGAGAGTAACGGTGAGAAAGACGCCCCGCGATGCCCGCGCGCCGGCCAGCTTCTTCAGCTTCTCCTTGGACACCGCCGCACTCTCGATCATGAAGCACCGCCTCCATCTCGCCTTTCCGGCTCCGCCGGCCCGGAGGTGCCTTCTTCAGCGATCTCTTGCTTGGCCCGCTCCGCCGCCTGGGCGGCTTGCTGGTCGTGGAGAGCCTGCTCTCTCCGCCACCTTTCCTCCCGCTCGCGAAACTTGTCCACCAGGGCGGACTTCCCCTTGTCTCGAGTAGGGTCCGCCATGTTCATCGTGCCTGGATCGGAAAGCGCCGCCTCCATCTTCTGAGTGGGAGTCAGTGGGCGCTCCCTGCCGGAGCGCTCGACCTTCTTGTCGGCCATCTTGTCCCCTTTCCGTGTGATAGAAAGTGCGGCCTTTGGTGGAGAGGCTGTACGTCGTAACTACCCAGGGTCGGAAGAGACCTAAACGGCCGGGCGCGGCCGGGCACGGCCGGGCAAGGGGGTGCCTCCAGTCACTCAGGCGGCTGATGCAGCGAATCATGGTTGTGTTCTTGCCCCGATTGGGCATATTGTGGACGTGACAAGCCCCCAGGCGAATGGAGGACTCACTCCATGGAAGACTATGAGAAGCTGGGCGCCTTCTATCTCGGCCGCGAATACGATCTTTCGAAAAAGGAGATGGGCGGTCTCCTTCTCTATGATTCGAAGGATCTAGTCACGCACGGCGTGTGCGTGGGCATGACCGGGAGCGGAAAGACCGGCCTCTGTATCGGCCTTCTGGAAGAAGCCGCCATCGACGGTGTTCCGGCGATCGTCATCGACCCCAAGGGAGACATGGCCGACCTGATGCTGACGTTTCCTCTGTTGCGTCCCGAGGATTTCCGCCCTTGGGTCAGCCAGGAGGAGGCCGCCAAGAAGGCCCTCTCCGTCGATGACTTCGCCGCGCAGCAGGCGGACATGTGGAAGAAAGGACTCGCGGACTGGGGACAGGACCCTAGCCGGATCCAGCGCCTGAAAGACGCCGCCGAATTCACCGTCTACACGCCCGGATCGAACGCGGGTCTGCCGGTGAGCATCCTCAAGTCATTTTCCGCCCCTTCCCCAACGGTCCGCGCCGACGATGAGGCGCTGCGGGACCGTATCGACACGGCGGTCACCAGCATCCTCGGTCTGGTGGGAGTTGCGGCGGATCCTATCCAGAGCCGGGAGCACATCCTGCTTTCCAGTCTGTTCAACAACGCTTGGTCGGCCGGCCAGGACCTCGACCTGGTCGGCCTCATCCAGCAGATCCAGAAACCGCCTTTCGTGAAAGTGGGAGTCCTCGACCTGGATTCCTTCTATCCGGCCAAGGAGAGGTTCGAACTGGCCATGCTGCTCAACAATCTGCTCGCGGCCCCGACCTTCCAGACCTGGCTCGAGGGCGAGGCGCTGGACATCGGGCAGATGCTGTTCACAAGCGCCGGCAAACCCCGGGTCTCGATCTTCTCCATCGCTCATCTCTCCGATACGGAGCGTATGTTCTTCGTATCTTTGCTCCTGAACGAGATCCTCGGCTGGGTACGTGCCCAGCAGGGCACTGGAAGCCTGAGGGCCATCGTGTATATGGACGAGATCTTCGGCTTCTTTCCCCCGGTCGCCGAACCGCCTTCCAAGCGGCCGCTTCTGACCCTCCTCAAGCAGGCCCGAGCCTTCGGAGTGGGTATCCTGCTGGCCACCCAGAACCCGGTCGACCTCGACTACAAGGGTCTGGCGAACACCGGGACGTGGTTCATCGGCCGGCTGCAGACGGAGCGCGACAAGGCCCGCCTGCTGGAGGGGTTGGAGGGCGTGGCCGCGGGTTCGGAGAGCAAGTTCGACCGCCAGGAGATGGAGGAGACGCTGGCCGGTCTCGGAAAACGCATATTCCTCATGTACAACGCTCACGAGGACGCCCCGGCGGTGTTCCAGACCCGTTGGGCCCTCTCCTACCTGCCCGGTCCGTTGACTAGAGCGCAGATCAAGACCCTCATGGACCCGCGCCGTCCGGCGGCGGCCACGCCCCAGCCGACGGCACTGGCACCGGCCGCGCCGCCTGCAGCGGCCGTGGGAGCCGGTGCGGCGACTGGAACCGCGGCCTCTGAGACACCCGCCGGGGCGGGCCCGACGGGGGCCGTCGAACCGCCGGCTCTGCCCGCCGATATACCCCAGTTCTACCTGCCCCTGCGCGGCGCCAGTCCCGCCAGCCCCGACCTGGTGTACCGAGCAGGAGTCCTGGCCGCGGCGACCGTCAACTTCGTGAGCACCGGCAGCGGGGCGAGCACCTCCACCAAGCTCCAGAGGATCGCCCCAGCCCCGGAAAGCGCGCTGGCGCTCGACTGGGAGGCGGCCGCCGCTCTCGATATGCCGCTCGACGACCTCGACCGGATACCCTACCCTGAAGCCGCGTTCGCCGAGCTGCCTCCGGCCATGGCCAAGGTGACCTCATACCGCTCCTGGGAATCGGACTTCAAGGCATGGGCCTACCGCACTCAGGCCGTGGAGGTCTTCAAGAGCCTGAACTTCAAACTGACCTCGAATCCAGGCGAGACCGAAGGGGAGTTTCGCACCCGCCTGCAGCTGGTGGCCCGTGAGGCGCGAGACGAAATGAGCGACAAGCTGCGGCAGAAGTATGCCGCCAAAGCGGCGACCCTCAAGCAGCAGGAGCTACGGGCCCAACAGGCGGTCCAACGGGAGGCCGAGCAGGCCAAAGGCCGCAAGATGCAGACCGCTATCTCGTTCGGGTCGACCGTCCTGGGCGCTTTTCTCGGGCGCAAGGCTCTCAGTGCGAGCACTCTGGGCCGGGCCACGACGACCATGCGCGACGTGGGCCGCAGCCTCGACGAGAGCGGCGACGTCAAGCGGGCCGAGGAGACGCTGGCGACTGTCAAGCAAAAGCAGGCCGATATGGAAGCCGAGTTCCAAGCGGAGCTCGACGGGCTCGAGACTCAGATCGATCCGATGACCGAACAGTTGGAGAAGATCCTCATGCGCCCGCGCAAGAGCGACATCGCTGTGGATTCCCTCGGGCTCGTGTGGATGCCCTGCTGGCGTGACGCCACCGGTACGCTGACGGACGCCTGGGGATAGTGCCGAGAGAGACTGGTGCAAAGAGGTCTGCCGGACCGCACAGAGGAGGAGTGAGTATGCTCAAGGAGTTCAGGGCCTTCATCGAGCGAGGTAGTTTGCTTCAAATCGCCGTAGCCTTCATCCTGGGCGTTGCTTTCGCCGCCGTGGTGGGCTCTCTTGTGAACGACATCATCATGCCCGCCGTCGGCTATGCCCTGGGGGGAGTGGACTTCACCAGTCTGTTCGCGGTGATCAAGGAAGGCGACCCCGCGGGTCCGTACAACACCGTCGCTGCGGCCAAGGAGGCCGGTGCCGTCACCATCAACTACGGCATGTTCATCAACGCGATCATCGTATTCATCATCGTGGCGCTGGTCCTCTTCTTCATCGTCAAGGCCTACATGAAGACCCAGAAGCCCGTCGATGAGACCAACAAGGACTGCCCGTTCTGCTTCACTTCGATCCCGATCGCGGCCGTCCGTTGCCCGAACTGCACCTCCGAACTCCCGGTGGACGTCAAGACCTGATCGGCGAGACATCTGGCCGGCGTAGACCGCCGGATCTGAGACACACCGCTTCCGGGGCGGGGCGCAAAGCGCCCCGCCCCGCTCTTCCCCCGGCCCGGTCGGCAAACCGGTGGCAGGAGCTCTGGCGAGAGGACCCGCCGCAGCGGGCTGCGGCTATACTCTCAACCACCATGGCTCAGCACCATCCTCTCCAAGACCACACCTTCTTTGCCACCTGCCCGCGGAACACCGAGGGCCTGCTGCTCGACGAGTTACGCCTGATTGGGGCGACGGACGCAGTGGAGACCCGGGCGGGGGTCTCGTTCACCGGATCGTTGGCTCTGGCCTACCGCGCCTGCCTCTGGTCTCGGGTCGCCAGCCGCGTGCTCGTGCGGATGGTCGCCTTCCCCGCCTCCGCGGTGGACGACCTGTACGAAGGGACGGCGGCGCTCCCGTGGGAAGATCACCTCGATGTGCGGGGAACCCTGGCAGTGGAAGTCACCTCCAGCATCAAGCAGGGACCATTGGCCCAACTCAACACCCACTTCGCGGAGCAGCGAGTCAAGGACGCGGTGGTCGACCGCTTCCGCAGCAAGACAGGGATACGGCCGGGCGTGGACCTGGCCCGGCCCGACGTCCGCATCAATCTGCACCTGACACCCGCTGAGACCATCGTCAGCCTCGACCTCTCGGGAGACGGGCTGCACAAACGCGGCTATCGCATGGGGGTCGGCGAAGCCCCTCTCAAAGAGAACCTGGCCGCTGCGATACTGATGCGGGCCGGCTGGCCGCGGATCGCCCTTGAAGGCGGGGCGTTGCTGGACCCCCTGTGCGGCTCGGGCACGCTGCTGATCGAAGGCGCACTGATGGCCGGCGACGTCGCTCCCGGTCTGCGGCGCGACTACTACGGCTTTCTAGGGTGGAAGGGATTCGACCGTGCTGTCTGGGGCGATCTCCTTGCGGAGGCCGAACAGCGCCGGAGCGCCGGCCTGCAGAGGCTGCCGGCCCTCTTTGGCTTCGACAGTGACGCCAGAGCGATCGGCGCGGCCCGCGCGAATGCCCGAAGGGCCGGCCTCGCCGGCCGCATGGTCCTGGAGCGGCGCGAGCTCAGCTTCCTGTCCGCCCCCGAAAGGGGAGAGCCGTCGGCCAAGGCCCTCGTTTGGCCGGCGTTGCTTCCTGGTCTTGTGGTCGCCAACCCACCCTATGGTAAACGTCTGGGTGATATGCCGGACCTGGTGGAGCTCTACGAGACGCTGGGAGAGAGGCTGAAGGCCTCGTTCAGCGGCTGGGAGGCGGCCGTCTTCACGGGCAACCCGGAGCTGGGCGCCCATCTCGGCCTTCGCGCCCACCGGACCAACGTCCTTTATAACGGGCCGCTCCCATGCCGGCTCCTGCAGTTCCACATCGACCCGGCCGGATTCCAGGCTCCCGTCGTGCGGCGGCAGTCGGCGATCGCCGGCACGAGTCCCGACCACGCCGAGCACGAAGCGCCGGCCGACGCCGGGCCAAGCCCAGTGGGCACCGCGGCCACCGGCAGCGAGGGTGCCGTGATGTTCGGCAACCGCCTTCGCAAGAACCTCAAGCACCTGAAGCGCTGGGCGGCCCGAGAGGGCATCCACTGCTATCGCCTCTACGATGCCGACCTGCCCGAATACGCAGCCGCGGTCGATCTCTACGGTGACTGGGCTCATGTTCAGGAGTACGCCCCACCGAGCACCGTCGATCCTGTCCGCGCCCGTCGCAGGCTCCGGGAAATGGTGGCGGTCGTACCGCAGGTGCTCGACATAGCGCCGGAGCATGTGGTCCTCAAGAGCCGGCGGCCCCAGCGGGGAGCCGACCAGTATCAGAAGCTGTGCGACGGAGGTAGCCTCCTGGAAGTCGAGGAAGGCGGTCTGCGCTTCCTGGTGAACCTCACCGACTACCTCGACACCGGCTTGTTTCTCGACCACCGGCTCACCCGCATGCTGATCCGGGAGCTCGCCGCCGGGCGGCGCTTTCTCAATCTCTTCGCCTACACCGGTGCGGCCACCGTCTACGCGGCAGCGGGGGGAGCAGCCTCCACGACCACGGTCGACCTTTCGCTCACCTATCTAGACTGGGCTCGCCAGAACCTGGACCTGAACGGTTTCACCGGGCCCGAGCACGGCTTCGTGCGGGCAGACTGCCTGGAATGGCTCACGCAGGCCGGACCGGGCCGCCGGCGCGGGGCGGCCGGCCCGTCCGGCGCCGGTCCCTTCGACCTCATATTCCTGGACGCCCCCACCTTCTCGAACTCCAAGAGCATGACCGGTACCCTCGACATCCAGCGCGACCACCCGTGGCTCATCAAGGCGGCGGCCGGTCTGCTCTCGCCCGAAGGTCTCCTCTTGTTCTCCACCAACTTTCGCCGTTTCAAGCTGGATCATGAGGTCGATGAGACGTACAAGGTCATCGATATCACCAGGCAGACGATCCCACCGGACTTCGCACGCAACCCGCGCATCCACCACTGCTACCGCATCGAGCCGTCCGGAGGCCCCGGTGCGGGCTGATCCCGACCGGCTCCCCTCCAACGGCGAGCTGGCAGGCCTGTTCCAGACCATAGCCGACTATCTCGCCCTGGATGGACAGTCGACCTACCGCATCCTCGCCTACGAAAAGGCCGCTGGTCTCTTTCGCGAGCATCCCGTCTCGATAGCCGAGATGGCCGCACGTGGCGAACTGCGCGAGCTACCAGGTGTCGGGGAAGCCATCGAGGCCAAGGTACTCGAGTACATAGCGACCGGAGATGTGACTTTCCTGCGTGGTCTTCGAGAGCGCTACCCGGAGGGCCTCCTGGAGGTCATGCGCCTGCCGGGCATGGGTCCGAAGAAGACCCGCATCGTCTGGGAACTCGCACGAGTGGGAGACCTGCGGGATCTGGAGCGCGCCTGCCGGGAAGAGCGGATCCGCGGGCTTCCCGGCATGGGAGAAAAGACCGAGGCCAAGCTCCTGCGTGCCCTCGAGATCTGGGCGGCCCGGGCCGCGGGCGGAGCTGCGCCGCGCCGTCTGCGCGCGCAGGTTGAACCGCAGGCCAGCCGTCTGGTGGAAGCGCTGCGCTCACTGCCCGCGGTCGTCGCCGCCGACTACGCGGGAAGCCTCCGCCGCCTACGTGCCACCGTGCGTGACATCGATCTCGTGGCGGCGTCGACCGACCCGGCTGTGGTCATGGACTCCTTCTCCAGGCTGCCGGAGGTGGAGCACATCGAGGAACGGGGCGACACCAAACTCACCGCCAAGACCCACACCGGTCTTGGGGTTGACCTTCGCATCGTCCCCCCGGAGTCTTACGGCGACCTCCTGCAGCATCTCACCGGCAGCGCGGAACACAACGTGGCTCTACGCGGCTATGCCCAGCGACGCGGCTACAAGATCAGCGAGTACAACGTGGAGCATCTGACGTCGGCGGAGCTCATCACCTGCGCGACCGAAACCGAGGTGTACGAACTGGTGGGACTGAGCTATATCCCACCTGAACTACGCGAGAACCAGGGAGAGATCGAAGCGGCCGAAAGAGGATCGCTCCCAGACCTGATCGAGCGCGCGGACCTGCGGGGCGACCTTCATGTGCACTCCGATTGGACCGACGGCCGTGCCAGTCTGGAGCAGATGGCGCTTTCGGCCAGGGAACGGGGCCTCGACTACCTCTGTTTCTGCGACCATTCCCAGTCGCTGGCCATGACCGGAGGCCTGGGACCGGAGCGTCTGCTCGCCCAAGTCGAGGCAATCCGTCTGCTGGACGCACGCCTGGACGGGATCGCCCTCTTGGCGGGTATCGAGGTCGACATCCTCGCCGACAGTCGTTTGGATCTGCCGGATGACGTCCTGGCCAAGCTTGATTTCGTGACCGCCAGCATCCACTCCGGGTTCGGTCAGCCTCAGGGGCAGATCATGCAGCGCCTTCTCGGCGCCATGTGTAACCCGCACATCAGCTCCATCGCCCACCCCAGCGGCCGCCTCCTTGGCCGACGCGATCCTTACGAGGTCGACTTAGAGACGCTCGCACGAGTGGCAGCAGAGACCGGCACACTCCTCGAGATCAACGGCTCCCCGGACCGGCTCGACCTCACCGCCGCCGCCGCCCGGCGGGCGGCGGCTCTGGGCGCGACGATGGTCATATGCAGTGACGCTCACAACACCGGCGATTTCGAGAACCTCGACCGAGCGGTTGCGGAGGCACGACGCGGTTGGCTCGCCGCCGCGGATGTGGCCAACACCCGGTCCTGGGACGAGGTGCGGTCCTTCAAGACCCGGAACGTCTAAAGCCTCCCCGAGGCGGCCCACCGCCTGCACTCCTCGTGGGACTCTTCGCCGGCGACGATCGCTTCCAGAAGCCTGGCCAATCCGCTATCGGGCAGAGTGACCACCCAGCAGCCGCAGAGGGCCTGCGCCAGCTGGTCGAGGCGCCTGCCACCGGGGCGCACACTCGCCGCCAGGCAATCGGCCGGCAGCGCGATCGATGCGCCGCAGCCGGGGCATATCCAGGTCGTGGGAGCACCCGTGGCCGTCAAAGGTCAGAACCTCTCCGCGCATGGGGGAACAAGGAACCGCTACCACGAGTATCGGCGGGGAGCACCCGTCCCATGAGCGAGTCGGAGAGGCCGGCGTCGGCTAGCGCTAAGAACTCGTTTCAGAATGAAGCTCCGCCGCCAGGGACGGGCTGGGCACGCGCCAGAGAAGGACGCAGGGAGCGCGAATAGCAGCGCTATGTGCGGGACCGAGGACGCACTATCGTGCCGCCGAGGGCGCACTAGGCGGCCGCGGCTTCATTCTGAAACGAGTGGTAAGCCCGTCCGACCCACTGCTACTTGTCGCCGAAGCAGTAGAAATAGCCGTCCCGGCTGCCCAGGTAGATCTTACCCTTCCATACAGCCGGCGTGGACTCGAGCGCGCTGCCGCTGGCCACCTTGTACTCCCAAACCACCGGCGGGTCGATCCGGGTGTCGCTCACATCCCAGGCGTGCAGTATCCCAGCCGTGTCGCCCACGATCAGGGTCTTGTCGACCACGATGCAACTGGCCCAGGTGTGTTCGGCGATGGTCTTTCTCCAGATGATCTCGCCGGTCTGCCGGTCGATGCCCAGGAGCGCGCCGCCATGCGTAGGAATGTAGAGCATCCCCTTGTAGATGCACGGTGTGGCCCACACCCCGTATTCGCCCCCCGACACTTTGGTGATCGCCTGCGACCACACGAGCGGGGTCTCGCCCTCTCCCGTCTTGCGGGGATCGATCTTGAAGACCTGGCCCACGGCCTTGGACCGTTCGGTGGCGCCCCGTGAGCTATCGGAGTGCTGGGCGACGTAGAGGAAACCCTCCTCGTCCGCCACGATGGTGGCGTCTGTGTCGTCGCCGGTCCAGTATCTGAAGACCACCGGGTACGCGTCCTTCCCCTTGGCCGGCGCTTCACCCTCACCCAACTCCTTCAGAGTGGCGCTCACGTCGAGGCCGGTGATGAGACCACCCGAGTTGGTGAAGTAGACCCGATCCCCCACCAGGCAGGGCGAGTTCTCCACCCCCACGTCCTTGCTGCCCAGCTTGTCTATCTCGCTCTGGGTCCAACTGGTGAAGTCGAGGACGATCTGGGGATCGACAGTCACCTTGCCCTGGGCGTCATATCCTCGGTTGAGCTTCAGGATGTAGAAATGGCCGTTCTCACCGCCTTCGAAGGCATAGTCGTTGCGGATGACCGTACTGGAGTCCCAGTCGTCGTTCCAGATCTGGTTCGGGAGCTCGTCGGCATCGAGATTGAAGAGCTCTGTCGGTTCGTCCCGGTCGATGGCAAGGATGCGCCACTTGTTGTCCCGGCAGCCCATGTAGATGAGGGGATAGCCGTCTGGATCCACGACCGCCGAACCCTTGAAGATGTCGCCCCCCTTGAAGTCTGGCAGGAGCTTCTCTCCGGTCGCGGCATCTAGGAAGTGCATCTTATAGTCGTAGGCGCCGAACACCACCCAGGTGGTGCCATCACGCTCGAAGATGCAGGGCTGGCCGGTCCAGCCGGTGCCGGTCCAGGTCTTGGTGACTCCCAGGTTGGTGGAGGTGCCGGACATGGGCCCGAACTTCCAGACGATCTGCGGGTTCTGCGGCACCGGTCCCTCACCATAATACGTGCGAGAGGCGTTGCCGCGGAACATCGTCAGACCGTCGAACTTGGTCTGGATGGGGCCGTAGAAGGTGCCGGGCACCCGCTTGTCGCCGGGCTCGTCGGGGTCCCCTTTGCCTGGCGCCACCGTGGTATTGGGACTGGCCTTCCCGGTGGATACCGAGATGTCCACGGTGCCGGACACGCCGGCCGTACTCGACGTGGACCCGCTGGTGGAGGTGCTCTCCGTCGTGGAGGTGGTCTCCGTGCTCTCCGTGCTCGAGGAGCTACCCGTCGTGTCGCTGTTCGACGTCACGGTTGTCGACGCGGTCCCCCCCGTGTCGTCGCCGCAGCCGCGTACCGCGAGTGCCACCAGAAGCACGACCACTGCCACGCACGCGCCGAGTGCAAGCAGGCGCAGTATGGAGCGGCGGCGCCGCTGGCGGCGCCGCCGCTCGTAGCTTCCTCGGTTGGTGGTCCTGCTCGCTTCCACGAGCCTACTCTACCACCAGTTCCAGGATCTCACGGCCGAACACCCCGGTGGTGTTGTCGGTGAACGCCGCCCTCCGCGGCTCCACCCGGTAGACGCCTATGGTCTGCGCCAACTCTGCCAGCCGAGGCTCCTTCAGCAGTTCCCGCACAAACGGAAAACGCCTCACGTACAGCGCCATCGCTCCCACCCTGGCAGCCCCGGTGACCAGCCGGGCCTCGCCCCATAGTTGCACACCCTGGATCTTCTCCCAGTCCTGGTAGTCCTCGCTGACGGTAATGGCGACGGGTGCCGCCTTCCCGATATGCTCTCCGTGCAGGCTCGTGGGCTTGCTGAGGAACACCAGACGGAATGCGTCGTCCATGGCATAGAAGACGCTGGCGGCATGAGCGGCGTTCCCCGTGGACGCGCCGGCCGGCCCCGGGATCCCGGGTCCGACGGTGGCTATGCTCATGGTGTGGTGGGCCCTCAGATAGCGCTCCACCCGCCCGCGTAGATCGTCCTTCGCGACGGCCCCGTCCTCCTGCACCGATCAACCTCGAGATGGAGCTTGCCCGCCTTGTCCTGGAAGCGTCGCTCCCGGCGGTCCATAGGACCTGCGGCCATCCGGCCAGCGCCTGAACAGGTGGCGATCGAGCCCGAACTGATCGAGCATCTTGCCCACGGTCTGATCGACGATATCTTCGATGGTCGAAGGCTGATTGTAGAAGCTCGGCGCCGGAGGCAGGACCACCGCCCCGTTCTCGGTCACCTCGGCCATCAGGCGCAAGTGGCCCAGATGAAGCGGGGTCTCCCGCACCATCAGCACCAGCTTGCGGCGCTCTTTCAACACGACGTCGGCGGCCCGGACGAGCAGGGTGTCGTCGTAGCTATGGGCGATCGCCGACAGGCTCTTGATGGAACAAGGAGCCACGATCATGCCTGCCGTGATGAACGAGCCCGACGAGATCGGGGCGTCGATCTCCTCGTTGCCGTAGACTACGTCCGCCAGCGCCTCCACCTGTGCTGCTGTGTAGCTGGTCTCGGACTCGGCCACTCGTTTGGCGGCCTCGGTCATCACCAGATGGGTCTCCATGGTTGTATCCCGCAGCACTTCGAGCAGCCGGATCCCGTAGATCGTCCCCGAGGCCCCGGAGATGCCCACGACCAGGCGCCGCGTTTCGCCGCCATGCTCGCCGTTGTTCACGCTGCCACTCACCATCAGCCTCCCGCGATAGGGGGAAGGAGTCGGATCTCATCACCGTCGCTCAACGGTATCGTCAGCCCGCCGGCCTGGCGGGCGTTGCGCCCGTTGACGAAGACGCCCACCCATACTGTGCCGTCGTCGCGGAAGATGCGGCTCTTCAAGCGGGGTTGGCGGGCAACACAATCGGCCAGAGCTTCGGCCACGGTCGACCCCTCGCAGTCCATCCGCGTTGGGCCTTCCGGGCCGACGACGCCCACCGGCAGCTTGATGACCGCCTTAGCCACGGTCGTTTCTCACGCCGGAGCCGGCGCCTTCTCGATTTTGCTCATCCGCACGTCGACAGCCAGCACGTGCGGGTTCTGACAGAACGCCACGCACTGTGGCGTCCCATCGCATAGGTCGCATTTGTATGCGACAGCTCGATCCGGGTGCTCACGGATGACGTCATAAGGACAGGCGTCGTAGCACAGGCCGCAATTCGTGCACTTATCCTCGTTGACCTTGAGCACATAGCCGGAAGCCGGGTCGAGCCCGACCGCGTGTACGTCGACGGGATGCTGTTCAATAGCGTCTTCGGGACACGCATCGGCGCATTTCGCGCAGGCGGTCTGCAGACACGTGTGTCCCTTGACGGCGGTGGTGGTGGGGTTCACCTCTACGAACAGCCGAGAGACCGAGGGCCGGTAGGCGCCTTCGTGCCAGGCCGAGCACGCCAGTTCGCACATGTGGCAGCCGGTGCATTTCTTGCTACTGATCATCACGTGTGGCATCGATGTCCCTTTCTACCGCGTCTGCGCTCGCCGTCTACAGGCGGACGTCCACTCCCACCTCGGCCAACTTGGCCTCGAGGGGCACGCCGTTCTCGTCCCAGCCACGTATCTCATAGTATTCCTGGAGAGCGTCGGCGAAAGCCTGCTCGCCGACGGCCTTACCGGCCGACGGCCCTTCCGCGAACGCGAACTCCGGCGCGTAGAGCTTCCGGGGAAGGGTGTCGGCCTCCACCCCCTCGCGCAGATTGAAAAGCCGGCCCAGGTTCCAGATCCGCTCGCCGGTGAGCATGATCTCGTCCTCGGTGAAATCCCGCTTCCACACGTGCTTGAACATCTGGCAGAGTTGATCGGGGTTGACCGCCCAGAAGTCGCACCAGATACCGCTGAACTTGATGGAGCTGAAGTTCTGCCCGATGAACCCGTTGTCGACGTTCCCCTTGATGATCTGCTCGGCCTTGCCCTCGAGGCTGTCCGGGGGACGGGTGCCCTCGACCACCTCGTCGGCGATGGGGTACGACCGCATGTGACAGCCGCCGCGATCGGAGGTGGCGTAGTTGACGCTCATGCCGAAGGCTCCCCGCGGGTCATAGCCTGGGAGCTCCAGATTCTTGACCTCCATGGCCATCTCGGGCACACCATATTTCGCGGCCAGCGCCCGCGCACCAAGAGCAAGGTCGGCACCGGTGCCTTCCCGTTTCGAGATGAGGGCGGGTGCCGCCAGGTAGCCCTCCGCCTCTCCAAAACGCAGACCGAAATCGGCTATGCCCTGCTCGGTCATATCCATGGCCAAGCCCACCACGGAGCCCGACGAGATCGTGTCGAGACCCCACTCGTCGCATTCGTGATTGAAGCGCATCAGCGCCTCGAGATCACCAACCCCGCAGTTCGGTCCGCAGAGGGCGATGGTCTCGTATTCCGGCCCCTCGCCCTTCACTCCTCCGGCTTCGTGCACCTGGCGGCAGCCGAGGGCGCACTGATAGCAGGCGCGATTGGCCACTTTGACCTTCAGCAGCGCTTCCGAGTTGATGGCCTCGACCCCTTCGAAGGTCCCCTGTGACCAGTTACGGGTGGGAAGCACTCCGGCGCCGTTCATCGGATCCACCAGGATAGGGGTCCCTTCCTCGTTGGCCCATAGGTTGAAGTCGGTGAGGACGTGCTCCGTGTGGATGCGGGCGATATCGGCCAGGAACGCCCGGGCGTCGCCCACTTCCACCGAACCGGTACCGCGGATGGCGACGGCCTTGAGGTTCTTCGCGCCGAACAAAGCGCCGTGCCCACCCCTGCCGGCCTTGTGATACTGGTCGGTGCTCAGGCAGGCCCAGGGGATGAGGTTCTCTCCCGCCGGCCCGATGGAGAGCACCTTGGCATCTTTGTCGAGATCGGCGCGTAGGGCCGCCTCGATGGCCGAAGTGTTGAGGCCCCAGTACTTACCCTCGGCGGGGATCAGTTCGACCTTGTCGTCCTTGATCCACAGCACCACCGGCTCGGGTGCCTTGCCTGTGATGATGATCAGGTCGTAGCCGGCGAACTTCATCTCCGGGGCGAACGAGCCCCCTACGTAGCTGTCGTCCAGGATGCCGGTGATGGGGCTCTTCGCCCCCACCACCAGACGCGAGGCCGTGCTCACGTTGGTCCCCGCGAACGGTCCCGTAACCAAGAACACCGGGTTCTCCGGCGACCAGGGATCGACCTTGGGCGGTACGTATTCCCACATATAGCGGAGCAGCAGGCCTTTGCCCCCGATGTAGCGCTCGGCCCACTCCATGTTGAGGGGCTCGACCGCGCTCGTCCCGGTGCTGAGATCGACTCGCAGCACCCTTCCTCGATAAAAGTCCAAAGCGACCCCCCCTTGATCGTGGGATAGGCTCAGCGCGGCTATCGTGTGGGGTCTGCCCCTGCACGCATCACCATTGTAGACAAGGGCCGCAGGCCCGACAACAGAAGGCGGAGACGGTGCAGGTCCCAGACGCCCTGCGGAGCGCAGATCAACTCCCGGCCGTGTCGAGGGTCCGCAGCGTCTGACCCACGCGGCCCGCGACGACGGACAGCCCGGTGTTGTTCAGGTGAACCCGGTCGGGACTGAAGAATCTGGTGTCGACCTCGCAGCCCGGCAGCCCGATGAGCCGGTCGGAGCCCACATCCACGAGCGCGTCGGCGAAACCCGGCCAGGTGGCCCGTATGCGCCTATTGAGCGTCTGCCTATACGCTTCCAGATTCGGAGGGTACACTCCGTCCGTGCGGGGGAGCATAGTCAGTACCACCACCGTGTAGCCGGCCGCTCGCCGCTCCAGACAGTACTGCCGCAGACGAGAATAGACCGTCTCAGGAGTGTGAGCCCAGTGCCGCATGTCGTTGGTGCCGCCCCATATCACCACCACGTTCTGACCCAGGTCGGGACGAAAGAGAGGATCCACCTTGGCCGGAGCGTTGGCGAGCATCTCCTGCAGTCGCTGACCGCCGATGCCGAGATTCACCCACTTCACACCGGGATGGAACACCCGCATCAACTGGCTGGGGTAGGGATCGGTGGCTGTGGAGCCGGCGGTCAGCGAATCCCCGTCGAACACGATAGTGCCGATAGGCTCGAAGACCGGCGCGTGCGGCACGGCGCCGGAGTTCGAGCCGGCGACGGACCCTGAGGGTCCGGTCAGAGCGTCCGAATCGTACAGAGGGCCGCGGAGACGCAGGAGGTTGGCCAGCATCTGCGCGATCTCGCCCCGCGTCGCCGGGGCCGAGAGATCCCATTCGACCAAGTCTATCCCGGCAAGCAGGCCATTGTACTCGGCCGTGTGCACGTTGGACCCGTGATCCGGATCCGAGAACCAGCCGGTGTCGCCGCTCCAGCCGGCGGGAGGCGAGCCGAGAGCCCACGGCAGGTAGACTCCGGCGGCGCGGACCACCAGAGTGACGGCCTGCATGCGGCTGATGAGGGCCCAGGGCCTGAACACCCCCTCCCGATAGCCCCGGATGAGCCCGTAGTGATAGCCCGCCGACACATACTCTCGAGGATAGAGGGGAGACACGTTCTCCCCCAGGTCGTAGAACGGAGCCGCCATCATGCCTGAGTAGACCGGCATGCCCAGGGTCCCGTCAAGCATCTTGGCCATCTGCGCCCGCCGAACCGGCTCTCCAGGGCCGAAGGTGCCGTCGGCGAAGCCGCCGATGACCTGTTTCGTCCACAGGCAGGCGATCGCTTCATAGTACTGATCGCCGCGCGCGATATCCGAGAACGGCGACTGAACGGGCAGGGAGGCGTTCCACCCGAACGAAGAGGCGAGCAGGGTCAACTCGACTCCGGCCCCGCCTGCGGGATCGACGGCGCGAAAGACATCGCTGCGGCCACCACCCATCGGCACCAACTCGACGTACGGCACGTCGTCGCCGGGCCATCCGGAGCGCCAGCGATAGTCGAAGGCCTCGTTCTTGCTCACGTCCACGAGGTTCACGATCGCGCGGTCGGTCATCTTCGTGAGGTGGACCTCGCCACTGCTGTCATCCACCGTCGCGAACATGAAGCTTCGACCACCGGGGCCAGCCTGCGGGGCCCACGCGTTCGGGACGGGTACGAGAGTTTCCTTGCCGGTGTCAAGAGCCAAAAGGTAGAAGCCTCGATTCGTCGGGAACGCCTCCAGGCTCCTGTCGAACACGATCGCCAGGCCGCCGGCCGCGCCGGCCTCCGCCTCAGACTCGGATGCCGCGCCCGTCTGGCCCGGGACCCAGGACCCGTTCTCTGCCCCCTTGATCGTCAGGACCGGCTCGCCGGCGGAATCGACGACCTGGATGGAGGCCACGCCGCCCGCCGACGTCTCATAGAGCACGTAGCGTCCGTCGGGCGACACGGCCGGCGACGACGCGCCCTCTATCATCCAGTTGACCGGCTCGCCGCCGGCTCGGGCGGGCGGCCCCACGAAGACGACCGTGGTACGTTGCTCGCCCCCGACCATCACCCTCTCTTCCCAGGCCAAGGCAGCACCATCGGCGGACCAACTCGGGCGTCCCAGGGCTTTGCCTTCGGCGGGGACCACCATCGAGACTCCCGCTGATTCCTCGTAGCGCCAGATGTCGCCGAGATGAACGAAGTAGAGCAAAGGAGCCGGTACCGCGGCGTCGAGCGGCACCTCGACCGCCGCGGGCGCGGCTTCAGCGGATGCGGGCGGGACCAGAGCCGCCGGTGGCGCCACGGCAAAAAGCAGCAGCGCCGCCAAGAGAGCGAGAAACACAGCAAGACACTTCGGGATCGCGGGGCGCGACCAAGAAGGGCGCCCGCCCACCTTAGCAGCGCCTCTCTTTTCGACCCGCTCGCTTAGTCCCGCCAAGATGCCAGCTCCCGTGTCCCCATATGCTCGAAGTCACTTCGTCACCGCGCCGGACCTGACGATATCGTATGATGGCAAAAAAGACCTGAGAGGTTTCCGGAATCATGGCTACACCGAAGCGGCCAGGGCCCAAAGGTTCGGCGGATCGTGGCGCGGCCCAGGCCCGAGAGATCATTGCCCGCTTGAGGGAAGAGTATCCCGAAGCCGGCATCGTGCTTGACTACGGCAGCGACTGGGAGTTGCTCGTGGCCGTTATCCTCTCGGCCCAGTGCACCGACAAAATGGTTAACCAGGTCACGGGCAAGCTGTTCCAGAAGTACCGCACGGTCGAGGATTACGCTTCCGCGGACCCGGCTGAATTGGAGACCGACATCCGGCCCACCGGCTTCTTCCGCAATAAGACGAAGCACATCATCGGAGCCGCCCTGAAGATCCTGGCCGACTTCCGGGGAGAGGTACCGTCCAGCATGGCCGAGCTCCTCACTCTGCCCGGGGTTGCCCGCAAGACGGCCAATATAGTGCTCGGCAACGCCTACCCCGAGGCCTACTCCACCGACCCCGACGCGGGCATCGCAGTGGACACGCACGTGAACCGGCTCAGCCAAAGGCTCGGCCTGGCGAAGGCCGCCGACTCCGACAAGATCGAGAGAGAGCTGATGGAGATCGTCCCCCGGGCCGACTGGTTCCAGCTGACCTATCTTCTGATCGAGCACGGTCGCGCCGTCTGCATGGCCAAGCGCCCCCGCTGCGGGGAATGCCCGCTCCAGGATATCTGCCCCTCCGCCTTCAAGGTCTGAGGCCGCCGCTCGGTCGATGCCGCCGGCCGGTTGACGCTTCCGGCCCTCGCCTATACCATCGCACAGTCAATCTGCGGCCTCCGCGCCGGCCCTCGGGCCGGAAGGCAGGCGGACAAGCCGCGCTAAGCAAGGGGAGCACGCATGATCAGAGACCGTAAGCACGAGTGCATGAGCCGGGACGAGCTCAGGCAGTTGCAAGGAGAGCGCCTGGTCGCCCAGGTCAAACGGGTCTGCGAGCGGGTCCCCTTTTACAGGAACGTCTTCGACCACACCGGGATCACTCCCGACCGGGTCCGCGGAGTCGATGACCTTCCCCGTCTGCCCTTCACCAAGAAGCTCGATCTGCGCGACAACTATCCCTTTGGTCTCTTCGCGGTGCCGAACAAGGAAGTGGTCCGCATCCATGCATCTTCCGGCACCACCGGGAAACCGACCACCTGTGGCTACTCCCGGGGCGACATCGACATGTGGGCCGAGGTCATGGCCCGCTCCCTGGTGGGGGCGAGCGCCACAGATGAGGATGTGGTACAGGTCGCCTACGGTTACGGCCTCTTCACCGGAGGCCTGGGGGCACACTACGGGGCTGAGCTGCTCGGCGCCTCCGTCATCCCCATCTCGGGCAGCAACACCCAACGCCAGCTCATGCTCATGCAGGACTACGGCACCACCATGATCTGCTGCACGCCCAGCTTCGTCCTCTATCTCTGGGACGTGGCCCAGCAACTCGGTCTGGACGTGGCCAAGTTCCCGCTGCGGGTAGGGGTGTTGGGTGCCGAGCCGTGGTCGGAGGCCATGCGGAGCGACATCGAGCAGAAGTGGAACATCAAGGCCTGCGACATCTATGGACTGTCCGAGATCATCGGGCCCGGCGTGTCGTGCGAGTGCATCGAGGCCCAATCCGGCCTCCACATCAGCGACGATCACTTCCTGCCCGAGGTCATCGACCCCGAGACGGGCGAAGTGCTGCCGGAAGGAGAGCTGGGAGAGTTGGTCATCACCACTCTGACCAAAGAGGCGATGCCCCTCATCCGCTACCGCACCGGGGATATCACCCGGCTGTCTTCGGAGCCCTGCATCTGCGGCCGGACGAGTACGCGTATGGCCCGCGTTTCGGGGCGCTCGGACGACATGCTCATCATCCGAGGAGTGAACGTCTTCCCCAGCCAGGTGGAATCGGTCCTCCTGATGTCGCCCCAGGTGGAACCTCACTACCAATTGATAGTGAACCGCAAGGGCGCGATGGACACCATGGACGTATCGGTGGAGATCTCCCCCACCCTCTACAGGGAGCTCTCGGAAGCCATCCTCTCCATGGACGACGTCACCATCTTCACCGAGCACGACGTCCTCGTCGACCTGAAGCAACACATCCAGAAGAACATCAAGGACATTATCGGCATCAACGTGAACGTGGCGTTCAAAGAGCCGGGATCCATCGCGCGCAGCGAAGGGAAGGCCCAGCGGGTCGTCGATCTACGCAAGGACCAGGGCGGCAAGTAGGGGGGCGAAGGCCCGCCCCGGCCAGTGTCGCAATAAGCGCCTTCCGACGGGCGACCGCCAGAGCAGGTCGGACCTGCGCCGGGACCGGGGGACCCCCAAAACGCTTATGCTATGCTTGGGCATAGCAAAATGGACACGCCCGCCGATCCCCCGAGTACCCGTCTCATCACGGCACCCTCTTGCCGGGTGACTGGACCATGAGCACGACCGCCATCGAGATAATCGGTGTAGTCCTTCTAATCTTGGTCAACGCCTTCTTCGTGATATCCGAGTTCGCCATCGTCAAGGTGCGCGACACGAGGATCGCCGAGCTGGCCGCCATGGGAAGCCGGCGCGCACGAGTGGCCGATCACATCGTCAACCACCTCGACGCCTACCTGTCGGCGACGCAACTGGGTGTCACCGTCGCCAGCCTGGGATTAGGCTGGTTGGGCGCGTCGGCCTTCACGGATATTTTCGATGTGACCATGAGTCGTACCGCCGCAGCCATCATCGCCTTCGTCTTCGTCACCTTCATCACCATCATTTTCGGCGAGTTGGTCCCCAAGTCTGTCGCCATACGCAAGGCTGAGCGCTCGACGCTCATCGTCGCCCTGCCTCTGCGCTGGTTCTACCTCATCACCCGCCCGCTGACCTGGCTCATGTACATCTCCGCTGCCGGCATACTGAGGCTCTTCCGCATCCAGCCTGCCTCGGAACGCGATCTGGCTCACTCCGAGGAAGAGTTGCGCATGATCATCGAGGCAAGCCAGGAAGTGGGCCACATCGACGAGGTGGAGCAGACCCTCATGCGCCGGGCACTCACCTTCGGCGACCGCACTGTGGGCGACATCATGGTCCCCCGCACCGAGATGGCCGCCCTGCCCAGCTCCACTCTGGTCAGCGACACCATCGACGAGATCGCGGAGACCAATCACACCCGATACCCGGTTTACGAGGAAGACGTGGATAACATCGTCGGCTACATCCACGTCAAGGACCTCTACCGCACGCCGCGCGAGGCTACCTTGCGCCGCCTGCTGCGCCCTATCGGCTTCATAGCCGAGACCTCCAGCATCGAACTGGCCCTGCAGCGCTTCCAGAGCACGCGCACGCCGCTCGCCATCGTGGTCGATGAGCACGGGGGCACGGCCGGTATCGTCACTATCCAGGACGTGGTGGAAGAGTTGATCGGCGAAGTCCAGGACGAGTTCGACCTGGAGGCGCGCGAGGTGGAGGACCGCGGAGACGGGAGCTACTCCATCGACGGCGGAGCCCGGATCGACTATCTGGAGGGCCTCCTTGGACTGGATCTGCCCGAAGAAGGCTTTCCCACTTTGGGTGGCAGGGTGTTCGAACAGCTGCAGCGACGTCCTCAGGTGGGTGACGAGGCTCAGATAGGTCAATTCCACGCCCAGGTGCTCGAGGTCGATGGGATGCGGATCTCCCGGGTCCTTCTCACCCGCCCCGCTGAGCAAGAGGAAGAAGAAGGCGAGTTGGAGGAAGCGGAGGCCGGCGCCCCAGGCCGCGACGACTCCGAGGTCTGACGCCGCCGCGAGCGCCGCAGGGTATCATTCCCCTATGAGACCGATAGAAGTGCCGTTCGATTCCGATGCCCTGCGGGCCAATATCGCCGGTACCGCCCAAGAAGTGGTCATTCCCGACCGCTACCTGCCCCTCGTGCGGGCAGTGGACGGGCTCTATGGCGTGCGTACGCCATTGATGGAGACTCTGGCCGAGTACTTCCACAGTTTCCGCAATATCGACCTTCTGATCGACGGCTTCCAGACCATCCTCTTGCGCAACTGGACCTACTTCGAGCGCTCGGAGGATAGGGCTCAGTGCTTCGATCTCCTCTCCGAGTTGGTGCTGGACCTGCTCGATACCCCGCTTTCCGAGGGACAGACATCCTTGCTGCTTCGCCAGCTGCTTTCTTGGTGCACCGCGGCCCTGAGTGGACCGTACTCCGCTGAGTATGACGAGAGCCTGCAGGCGGTGGGCGAGTGCCTGTCCCGGGCACTTCCCCGGCAGCCGCTCGCGTTCTTGGAGCGGGACGCCCTGCTGCGCGGCCTCGTAGAGCGGGCGGCGCAGAGGTCTGCCCTCGAGACCGTATTCTCCCGGCTCTACCGAGACTTGCTTCTTCTCGGATACCGCCGGCTGAGCGAGCGCCTGCCGATCCCCCGGTGGGCCACCTCGAGCGAGGCCGAACTGGCCGACGCGGGAGCGGTCGTTGCTCACTTCTCGCTGCTGGCTCCGGAGCGTATGGCCGGACTCATAGCAGGCACCGAAGGCGCCCCGCTATCCGAACTGCTCTCCCCGGAACTGCCTCTGTTCTCGGCCATCCTCGACCAGTCTATCGACCAGGTCTTCCGAGTGGACGACCTGGAGGATCGCTTCGCTGTCTGCCTCTACTTCCTCAAGGATGACACCTTGGGCTATCGCCAGAACGAGGTGATGGTCGACCTCCTGGGAGTCGTCAGGCAACTGATGAAGCCCGAGCGACACATGGACGTGGACCGCATACTCAGCCGACTCACCCGCTTCTTCCGGGCGCGCGACAACCAGTTCCTGCTCATGCGGTTCCAGTGCTATGAGGCCATCGGGGTGGCCATCGGGGAGGCGGGCAACGCCGTGGCCGCCGACCATCTCATCGAGGACGTGCTGTCCTGGCTGTTCCAGTACCCCGACATACGGGGGGCCACCGACGAGTGGGAGACGGTCGTCAACCCGTTCCACCTGCCCAAGATCCGTTGCTGGATGCATATCATCGAGTCCAACCCCTCTCTGTACGAGCGGTTGGCGGCCGCTCTCAACGTACAGCTGCGCCTCGGCGGCGTCTACATCGCCGACACCGACCTCTTCCAGCGTGATGTCACCCGCTTCCTCAGCGCCGATATCAGGCCCATCTACTTCGTGGCCAAACAGCTCCTGCGAGCCTTCCCCGTCTACTTCAACGACGTGGGCGCCGAGGGCGAGTTGCGGTCCGTCTCTACCGAGATCGACGAGATCTGCGGGCGCCGGGACACGCTCATGCATTTCCTGCGCAAGCAGTCTCATGCCGAGTCGTCCAACCGGCTCGTGGCTTTCAGCAGGGCCGTGGTCTCGTATTGGATCACTCTCGACCCTTCCGGCCTGGAGCCCTACCTTTCGGCCAACACCATGGCCGCCGTGCGTCGGGAAGCGGAATGGGCCGAGGAGCCGCATGGTTTGCTTCTCGGACTGTGGGCGGCCCTGGAGGATGGCAGACGCCCCGACGGCAGCGGGGGCCCGAACGTGGAGTCTTTCATCGACAGAGTGGTTGCTTTCCCCCCGTCTGCGCTGGAGGAGTTGGTCGGCGGATTGCCTGGGCCGGAGGGAAGCGGATCCACGGCCCCTCGCCGGGTCATGCTCATGGTGCGCACCTATCAGCTCCTCGCTCAGAAGTACTCGCTTTCCGCGGACACTGTCGGTCCGGCGGTCGCCCACCATCTGCACCTCGACGCCAAGCTCCGGCTCAAGTTCGCCAAGGCCCTTTCCGCTTGGCAGGCGACTCCGGCAGCCTCGAGCCGCGACGACCTGCTCGACGTCGCTTTGAACGTGCTCGAGCATCTGAAGGCGATCGTCCTGGACCCTGTTCCGTCCGTCGCCGTGGAGAACATCTATCAGAAGCGCCACATCGCCGCCGGCATCCCTTCCATGTATGGGAATTACAGCGAGCCCAAGTTCGACGCCCTGGGTCTGTCCTTCCGGGTGGAGAAGCTGGTGGCCCGTCTCCTCGAAGACCTGGTGACCGAGGGCATCGAGGCCTATGTGACTCGCGACTCCTTGAGGCGCATGGCAGCGGCGATCAGGAACTTCGAGCGGGCGCTCGCGGCCGACGGGGTCGACTCCCGGAACCTAGCCGCCAACTTGCGTCTGCTCGAATCCAGCTTCAGCAGCCTCAACTTCACCTTCCACCAGTATCGCAACGTCTTCCAGTTCATCGTGGGGTCTGTGACCGAGCTTTCCCGTACCTCGATCCTCAGTCACGACCAGGTGCTGCACACGGTGCTCGAGCACGATCCCAGACAGTGCGAGGCCAGGTGTCTCTCGCTGGACGCCACCGCTGAGATGGTCCTGAGAGAGGTGCTGGTCACAGCCCTAGGTATGCAGACCCTAGACCGCTACGTCTCCACCGCGCTGCGCCAGATCTCCACCCTAGCCGGGGGCCTGAGCAACCGGGCGCTCACCCGGATGATGAACTACGACCCCGAGCGGTTGGTCTCCCCGATACACCAGGCCAAACCGGGGACCGACGATCAGAGGACCCTGGGCTTCAAGGGCCTGGGCCTCAAACAAATGGCCTCCTATGGACACCGGGTCCCCGAGGGCTTCATCCTCACCACGGAGCTGTTCGGCGCCAGGCCGGCCATGTCGCATCGGCCGCTGTACGACGACACTCTGGAGCGCATCAGGAAAGCGTTGGGGCACCTCGAGGGTGAGACAGGCCTCCGTCTCGGCGATCCCCAACCGGCTGCTGACGCTCTCCATACGCTCGGGCGCCGCCATCTCCATGCCGGGGCTGATGGCCACCTTCGTCGACGTGGGTCTGAACGACAAACTCGCGGAGGCGCTCTCCCGCAAGCCCGGCTTCGAATGGGCCGCTTGGGACTCTTATCGCCGCTTCCTCCAATCCTGGGCCATGGCCTCCGGCATCGACCGGGACTTCTTCGACGGGATAATGAACGAGTTCAAGGTCCGCTACGGCATCGAGCGCAAGTTAGACTTCCTGCCCGAGCACATGCGCGAGCTGGCGTTCACCTACAAGAGCCGGGCCCGGGAGCTGGGGGTCAGGTTCAAGGATGACCCCTTCGCGCAGGTCGTCGGCTGTATCAACAACGTGCTGGGATCCTGGGATTCTCCCGAGGCCACGCTGTACCGTCAGTACCTTGGGATAGCGGCGGAGTGGGGCACCGCCGTGGTGGTGCAGAGGATGGTCTTCGGGAACCTGAGCCGTGAGTCCGGCTCCGGGGTCACGTTCACGCGCAACCCGTTGGAACCGTACAGCAACCAGGTCCGGCTCTTCGGCGACTTCACCGCCCGCAGCCAGGGCGAGGACCTGGTGGGCGGCCTCGTCTTCCCTCTGCCCATCTCCGAAGCCCAGCGTCTCGGCAGTCCCACCTACCGGGGCATAGAGCATTCTCTGGAGAAGGACTATCCCGAGGTCTACCAGGCCCTCCTCGACGTCGCCAAGGACCTCGTGAACGTCAGGGAGTTCGACCCGCAGGAGATCGAGTTCACTTTCGAATCAGCATCGGGCCCGGGCCTCCATATCCTGCAGAAGCGGGCTATGGTGCAGCAACAGACGCGAGACATGCCCTATTTCAACACCTCTTCGCCCCGTTTCGGCCCTCCCATAGCCGTTGGCATGGGCGTGGCGGGAGGCGCCTACTCGGGGAGAGCGGCCATCAGCAGCCGCCAGATCGAGCAACTGCTCGCCAAGGCACCCGACGACAACATCCTGCTCCTCAGACCGGATACCGTGCCCGAGGACATCGCCATGATCACCCAGGTCTCCGGCCTGCTGACCGCCCGGGGGGGCGCAACCTCCCACGCGGCGGTGACCGCCAAGCGCCTCGGTAAGACCGCCGTGGTCGATTGCCGCGAGTTGGAAGTGATCGAACAGCAGGGGGTCGCGCACCTCGCCGGGAGGAAGATAGACGCGGGCGATTGGCTCTCCATAGACGGCCGAACCGGCAACATCTTCTGGGGGCGTATCCCGGTCCTTGCCCGGCCGATCATCTCTCTCTGACCCGAACGCTGGAATAAGAGCGCTCAAGCAAGTACCCTTGAAGGTAGAGACACGCGTCCGCCGCCGAACTACCACACCACCGGCGCTCGGGCGGAGATCGCAATTCAAAGACAGGAGGCCTCGCTAATGGGCGCGCCGCGCAAGCTCGGGATCAACGGGCTGGGACGGATCGGCAAACTGACCCTGTGGTACCACCTGGGGCACGATGACTTCGACTCCTTCGTAATCAACCAGGGTCGGCAGGTGGGGACCTCGCTCGAGTCCGTGATCGAATACCTCAGCAAAGACAGCACCTATGGGCCGCTGCACCGCTATCTCTATGGTCACAAGGGCAAACGCGAGATGGAGGTGGTCGACGAGGCAGCGGGGATCATCCGAGCCCACGGCAAGGACATAGTCATTCTGAGGCAGGCCCGCAATCCCAAGGACATACCCTGGCGCGAGAACGGGGTGAGCCTGGTGGTGGAGTGCACCGGCACCTTCCGCGACCCACACGCCGACGCCGACGACCCTAAGGGGTCGCTCCGAGGCCACGTGGCCGCCGGAGCGCGGACGGTGGTCCAGAGTTCCCCGTTCAAGAGCAAGACAAAGGGAGTACCGCTGCCGGAGGATACGGCCATCCTGATAAGCGGCATCAACCACTCCGAGTATGACCCGGGCAAGCACAAGCTGGTCTCGGCCGCCTCCTGCACCACCACAGCCCTTGCCCACATGATGCAGCCGCTCTTTGCGCGCGACCTCACCCGGGACATGATCACCGCGGGGATGAGTACCGTCCACGCGGTCACCAACAGTCAGCCGGTGCTCGACGCGGTCCCGGGCGCGGGCGCCACCGACCTCCGCAAGACCCGGTCGGCCATGAACAACATCGTCTTGACCTCCACCAATGCTGCCAAGGCGCTGGAGCAGGTCATGCCGGAGATGGCCCGTATCGGCTTCATGGCCGATTCGGTGCGCATCCCTACCGCCAGCGTAAGCCTCATCATCCTGAACGTCACCTTCCAGAGTGAGAGCCTGCCCGACGGAACGGTGACGGTTGACCGCGAGGCCATCAACGCCATCTATCGTGAGGCTTCCGAAGGCGAGGCCCGGGGTCTGCTCAAGTACAGCGAGGAACAGAACGTCTCCGCCGACATGTTGGGTGAAGACGCGGCGGTCGTGATCGAAGCGGTGGAGACCCACACTCGCACCGGCTTCGTCGATCTTCAGATCCCCGATTGCCAGCCGGGGGGCGAGGGCGTCTACCGCACCCATCGCATTCCCCTCACGCACGTCAAGGTGTTCGGCTGGTACGACAACGAGATGGGCAGCTACACGTACCGTTTGGGCGAGCTGACCAGCCACATCGCGAGGAGCATGTAGGACTTCATGGCGGGGCCGCGGCGGTTCTGCCGTTCGTGGACTACGCGTCCACCGTGAGGATCTCGGCACTGATCTGAGGCCGGGCCCCAGGCCCGGCCTCAGTCTCCGAGCCTCCTGCCGGTGCGATCTCGAGCCGGGCTACAGTCCGCGGCCGGCCGAACCGCCGCGGCCCCGCCGATCCCGGGTTGAGATACAGTACCCCCTCGCGCTCCTCGACGGCCGCCACGTGGCTGTGCCCGAACACGATCACGGCGAAGTCCGGATCGGCCTGGAGCCTGTCCTCCCGCGCTCCGGCGCCCTGCCGCTGGACCATGTGGCCGATCAGGATGCGCGCGCCGCCAAGGGTCAATTCAGCCAGCAGGGGCAGGTCGGCCGCCCAGGCCTCCAGATCGCAATTACCGCGGACCGCCGTCACCGGGGCGATCTGCCGCAAGGCGGTCAACACCTGCGGGGCACCGATATCACCCGCGTGGATGATGTGGTCGACCCCCCGGAGCGATTCCATCACTCGGGGGTAGAGCTGCCCGTGGGTATCGGAAAGGACCCCGATCACCACTGATCGCGTTTCCGGCGGATGCTCCAACTGGCGAATCCCTCCTTGGTCGTCTGCAGGCCACGCTCTGCGTCGATCATAGCTTCACTCCGCCGACAAGCGTCACCAGGAGACCAGGCAGCGGTCGGCCCACCGCACGTCGTCGTCTCAGAGGTCGTCACTCGACAGATCGTCGTCGTAGAGCTCGTCGCCTAGGTCGTTGCCGGCCGGAAGGTTACCGTGCTCCTGGGCGTAGCGCGCCAGCAACTCGCTCTCGCGCTGGGTGTAGAGGGGGTCGAGTTCCAAGCGGAAACAGGCAGCCGTGGAGCAGGCCGGCTCGGTCAAGGCCCGAGCCACACCTTGCCGCAGGTCGGCCACCCCCCCGATGCGCAGCACCTGCCCCTCGTGGTCCATCAGTTGGAATGTCCCGGCCTCGCTCGGGATGTCGGCCAGCCTCGCACGATCGATCGCCTCCCAGGCCGCCGGCGGGAGCACAGGGGCGACCAGACCGCTCTTGGCCCGGCGGCCGGCCAGCCATTGGGCCCCTTCTTCCCCCGGCGCGGTGAGGGCGCCGGCGGGGCACACCATGACGCACTGTCCGCAGAAGGTGCAGCCTGAGGCTCGTAACGTGTCCTGTTTCGGCTGCGCCAAGAAGTCCGAGGCGCTCGCCCTACGCTCGGGGCCCACCGCGATCGCGACCATCTTCAAAGCCCGGCCGGCATCCGGCGACGTCTCGCATACCACCACGCACCGGCCGCAACCGATGCACAGTCCCGGTTCGCGCTGGATGCGTCCTTCCTTCAGCCGGTCGCGGGGCACGGTCAGCGTTCCTCTGGCCAAGGTGCGGTCAGGGTCGACGAAGGCTACCAGCTTGCCCAGCTCACAACGACCGAGCTCGTCGCAGCACCGAGCCTCAGGCGGATAGCCGTAGGTGCATTGGTCACGGTAACAGCCGTCGCGGTCGGGGCAGGCAAGGCAGGCGTGTGGATGCCGGGTCAGAATGTCTACGAGCCGCTCCAGCCGGAGAGCATGAAGCTCGGGGTCGTCGGTGATCACGTCAGTCCCCGGTGCCGTGGGAGTGACACAGGCAAGGGCCACGCACCCATCCTGGAGCCGGACCGCGCACAGACCGCACTCGACGCCGCCCACTCCCGCCCGCGAGCAGCAGTCCATACCTGGGTAGTGGCAGAGACGAGGAACGTAGCGCCCGGCCCTATCGCAGGCTTCGAGGAGAGCGGTCCCGGTGGGGACGGTGACTGCCACCCCATCCACGCGCAGTTCCACGGTCGAGGCGCTCACCGGTGGTCGCGGCTCGGACTGCTACCAGCTGTGGCGCAGTGCGCCCGCCGTGCAGGCGTCGGTGCACGGAAGCCGATGCTGCGACCCGCCGCTGCCGTTCTGCCCCTTGCACGTGGAACACAGCTCGCGAAGACGCTTCCGGGTCTTCTCGACCACGACGGCCACCATTTCGTCGTAGTCGTCCATCTCGATCACGTATACCCCCTGGGGACACGCGCTCACGCAGGGGTGCTGCTCGCACCGGGCGCACAGATCGCCGTCGATGGTGATGTAGTAGAAACCTGAGCCATCTTCGTAGCCGTAGTTGGCGATCATACTGTGGCCGCCTTCTCCTTCTCTGCCTTGCGATGCAGCGAGTGGGCGAAGAGCGCCGCGCCCAGAGCGCCGGCGATCTGCGGGTCTAGCACCGAGTCTGGCGGCAGCTTGACGGCCTCCACTCCGATCAGCCGCTCGATACGGCGGGTCACCCCGATGTTCTTGCCGATGCCTCCGGTGATGAAGAAATCCCGCTCCACCTCCATGCGCTCGATCAATCCGGCCACCCGCTGGGCCATGGCCGCGCAATAGGCGGCAAGGACGCGATCGACGCTCCAGCCGGCCCGCAGCAACGACGTCGCCTCGGACTTGGCGAACACTGTGCAGACGTTGCTGACCGGCGGTGGCTCCTCCTCGATCTCGAAGGAGCGCCGGCCGATGTCCTCGATGGGCACCGACAGCACGTCGGCGATCACCTCCATGCCCCGGCCCGTCCCGGCGGCGCACTTGTCGTTCATGATGAAGTTCAGCACTTTGCCGCGTTCGTCGCAGCGGATGACCTTACAATCCTGGCCGCCCATGTCGAGGATGGTGCGCACGCTGGGCCCGGCCATGAAGTTGGCACCCCGGGCGTGACAGGCGATCTCGGTGATGGTGCGGTCGGCGAAGGGCACGTTCACCCGGCCGTAACCCGTGCCTACCGCATAGCTCACGTCATCCAGGGTAAGGCCCAGCGGCTCGCTGGCTCCCTTGAAGGCACGCAGAGCGCTGTCGGGGCTCGAGGAGCCGGTGCGGGTAGAGTGGAAGGCCAGCAGCCTGCCGTCGGCCAGTAGCACGGCCTGAGAGCTGACCGATCCCACGTCGATGCCTACGACGACACTCGAGGCCGCCCTCCAGTCAAGCTCAGCGGCCTGCCAGCTCTTCTCACTCCATCTCCAGTAATCTCGCGTCTCTGTCATCGGTTCCAGAGTCCTTTCCTCTGCCCGGGCGCTGAACAGTCCGCCGGGCCGGCACCCGGGGGATGATACCCGGCCAAGACGGGAGGGGGAAGGGGAGGGCGCGCGCCGGAGGCTACCCCGCCTCCGCCGCCTCCCAGGCGATGAGGGCCGCGCCATGCGCCCCCAGGTATTCGGCGTCGGCGAGGACGTAGATATCCACCCCACCCAACGCGTCGGACAAGGACTTGACGAACCCGATGTTGAGAGCGGCACCGCCTCCCAGCACGACCGGATCCTCGACCCCGATGCGCCGCACCATCGCTGACACCCGACCGGCCATGGCATCGTGAACGGCACGGGCGATGTCGGCCGGGGGCGTGTTGGCGTGGATGAGGCTGACTACCTCCGACTCGGCGAACACTGTGCACTGGGCGTTCATGGGAATGGTCTCGGTGGAATCCAGGGACGCCTTGGCGAAATCATCGAGGGACATATCGAGGGCTCGGCTCATGGCCTCGACGAACGCGCCCGCCCCGGCAGCGCACTTCTCGTTGATGGCGAAGTCGACTACCTTGCCACCGTCACCGAGACGGATCGCCCTCGCTTCGTCTGCACCGACGTCGATGACGGTGCGGGCTCCAGGGTACAGATCGAAGGCACCCCGGCCGTCCGCAGCTACCTCGGTTGGCTGCCGGCTCGCGGAGGAAAGAGCCTTCCGCCCGGCGCCGGTGGCAGCGACAAGCCCGATGTCTTCCCGCTGCACGCCAGCGATGGCTGCAGCCTCAGTCAGGCCTCGCTCGGCCGACTCCTCCTGGTCAAAGCCGGAGGGCACGGTCGCCCGCGCCACCAGTTCACCGTCCTTCAAGAGCACGGCGTGCACGTTCTTTGCCCCCACGTCGATCCCCGCTACGAGCATGTGCCACTCCTTAGCCATTCTTCCGGGTCGAGGGACAGCCCTCGATCCAGTGCTTTCTCGTTCGACTCTTCCGTGCCGGCCTGCACCGTGCTCATCACCGCTTTCCGCAGCGACCGCACAGAAACCACGCCTGTTATCGCCACCACCGCGCCCAGCGCCAGCACGTCGGCCGTTCGATCCCTCTGCCCGATCGCCTCAGTCGCCAGCCGGGCAAAAGGTACGCCGAAGCTGGTGCCCACGAAGACAGGTGGCTTGGTGACGTTCTCCGACTCGTAGACGAGGATGCTGTCAGGCCGTAGCAATCCAGCATACCCGTCTGCCGAGTCTTGGGACAGGGCCACGAGAAGATCAGCCGACTGAAGCTCGGGGTAGTCGATGGGCTGATCGGAGATGATGATGTCGCTCCGGCCGTAGCCACCTCGAGTCCCCAGCCCATAGGTCTGAGTCTGGACGACGTAGCGGTGGTCCCGAGTGGCTGCCATCGCCAGCACAACGCCCATGAGGATGACCCCTTGGGCTCCCGTCCCTCCGAAACGCACCTCGAGGAAGTCGCGCGCCGCCAGAAGGCCGGCGCGCTCCGGAGCGGGCCCGCAGCCGGGGACAGTCTGACCGCAGCTCCCGGCCGGTCCCCTCTGAGCGGCGGGGCCCGAGCTCCCCGGAGGTCCGACCCGGGCCGGCCGCAACGGGTCGCTCCCCTGTCCTTCTAGGCCTGGCCCGCTCATCTGCCCGCCGGTCCGCCCGTTTGCTCCGCCGCCTCGGCTTCCGCACGGGCGATCACGGCCGCGTACGATCGCTGGAACTCGGGCCTGTCCGGATCGTGGTGGAGAACACCCGTTACTATCTTGCCCTCCAGCTCTTCAGAGGAAAGCCGGGCGGCTTCGTCCACCGAGATCGAGCAGGCTTTCTCATCGTCGAGCATGGCCAACACGCCCCCGCTGACATTTCGCATGCCGTACTCCATCGGGCAAGGCACGACGGCCTCGATGAAGGCGAAGCCCGGGTGTTGGATCCCTTGCTTGATGAAGGCCTCCATGGGCTTGATGTCCGCCGCCGTGCCGCGGGCCACGAAGGTCGCCCCCGCCGCCTCGGCCAGCCTGCAAAGGTCGAAGGGCTGCTCGACCTGCCCATAGGGGGCTGTGGTCGCCCTGTCACCCCAGGCCATGGTGGGGGAGAGCTGACCCCCGGTCATGCCGTACACCTGGTTGTTGAAGAGGATGCAGGTGAGGTCTATGTTCCGTCGGCAGGCGTGTATCAGATGATTGCCCCCTATTGCGGCCCCGTCGCCATCCCCGGTGAGCACAACCACGGTGAACTCGGGCCGAGCCATCTTGATGCCGGTGGCGAACGCCAGCGCGCGGCCGTGGATGGTGTGCATGGTGCCCACATCCAGATAGCCCGCCGCCCGGCTGGAACAGCCTACTCCGCCGACAACGACCGTCTCCTCCCGCTTCAAGCCCAGGTCTACCATGACCCGCAGGAAGGCTCCCGTCACGATCCCGATACCGCAACCGGCGCACCACATATGGGGCAGTCGCTCGGTGTGGAGGAACCGTTCGATCTCGAGGCTCATCGGTCACACACTTTCGTACTTGCCTATCAGCTGGGTGATCCGGTCGAGGATCTCGCGCGGCGTGATCAGGGTGCCGTCGATCTTGTTCATCCCTATCACCGTGGTCCAGTTCTCGGCCAGCTTGCGCACCTCGCGCGCGTACTGCCCCAGGTTCAGCTCCGGGACGAGCATGAATTCGACCCGCCGAGATACCGTTTGGATGATCTCCACCGGCATGGGGAACAGCGTGTACAGGTGCAGGACCTCCACAGGCAACCCTTCCTGATCGGCCAGCTTCCAGGCGGCTCGGGCGCTACGGGCACACGAGCCGTAGGCTACGATGCATACCCGGCCCTTGCCCTCGTTCTTGACGTCGTACAGGCACAGCTCGTCCCGATGGTTGGTCACCTTGTCGTACAACTCACGCAGGAACCTTTCGCTCTTCGCCGCATCGTTCGTGGGAAAACCGGTCTCGTCATGGGTACATCCGGTCACGTGGGGATGGGTCAGAGAGCCCAGCACGTGGGGAGGATGCACTTCCCGGGCGAGATCGGGGTGCACGTAGCCGGGAGTGAAGTCGAAATCTCCGCTCGTCAGCCGGTAACGGCCCACCAGTTCCGGAGAGAAGCTCTCCCGCATGTGACCGACTGCCTCATCGGCCAACAGCGTTACCGGGGTGCGGAAGCGCTGGGCGAACCTCACCGCTGCCATGGTCAGCCGGTACATGTCGGCCACGTTGGAGGCCGCGAGCACGATGGCGGGGTGATCCCCATGGGTGCCCCAGCGGGCCTGCATCACGTCGCCCTGAGAAGGAACGCTGACGCGCCCGGTGGAGGGGCCTTCGCGCATGACATCCACGATCACCAGGGGCGCTTCCACCATGATCGCGTAGCCGATCGCCTCCTGCATGAGGGAGAAGCCGGGGCCCGAGGTAGCAGTCATCCCCAGCCGGCCCGAGAGGGAGGCCCCGATGCAGGCGCAGATCGAGGCGATCTCGTCCTCCATCTGTACGAAGACCCCTCCAACCCGGGGCAACTCGTAAGCCAGGGCCTCCATGATCTCCGAGCTAGGGGTGATGGGGTAGCCGGCGAAGAAACGCACGCCGGCGTCGAGAGCGCCCAAGGCACAGGCGCGGTTTCCCTGGACCAGAAGGCTACTCTGATCGATCGTTTCGCGCAGCAGGTGACTGTGCCAGAGCTCCATCTCTTGAAAAGAGTCTAGCACCACATGCAGGCCCGCGCTCCGCCCGACAGCCCCGCTTTGCAGGCATCCAGCGCCGGCAGACAGTTGCCCTCGCAAACTCGCGGCCGCTCACTCCGCGGGGCATTCTATCGGGTCGGAGCCACCTGCCAGTCGGCCGGTTCGACGGCCAATCCCTTGGAGAGCGCCTGACTATTCACGTCGACGGTACCTTTGGGTACCGTTTCCACCACGGCCTTGCTCAAAGACTCCTCCGAAACCACGCCGGTGATCTTCGCGACCAGACCCAGCGCAAGCACGTTGGCCGGCTGCGGCCGTCCCGTCTCTTCCTTCGCCATGCGGGTGATAGGCAGGCCGATGCTCACGCCGGGGAAGGCGGGCGGGTTCGCGACCTTCTCGGAGTCGTAGATGAAGATGCCATTACGGCGCAAGAACCGCGTGTATCCGTCCGCCGAGTCCTGGGAAAGGGCTACGAGCAGATCGGCGAACTGGAGCTTCGGGTAGTCGATAGGGTTGTCCGAGATTATGACGTCGCTGCGACTGTAGCCGCCTCGAGCCTCCGGTCCGTACGACTCCGTCTGGACCACGCAGCGGTGGTCGTGATTGGCCGCCACGGCGAGGATGATCCCCATGAGCACCACCCCCTGTCCGCCGCTACCGCCGAACCGCACCTCGACAAACTCCCGGTCGGCCAGGAGTCCGACGCGTGCCGGGGCAGGGACCTCGGGGGAGTTGTCTACCAGACCTCGCGACGAGCTCACGGGAGCGCTCACTGCTGCTCCTGTGCCGAAGCCAGCATCGCCGCCTCGGCCTGCGCCCGAGCTGAAGCGAAGTACGCCTGCTGGAACTCGGGTGTCGACGTGTCTTCGTAGAGCACACCCGTCACGATCTTGTCCTCGAGCTCCTCGGGGTTGAGCTTGGTGGCTTTGGCCGCAGAGACCGACCGAGCCCGCTCGTCCTCCAGCATGGCCACGACGTTCGACGTGGCATTCCGCCTACCGTATTCAGTCGGACAGGGCACCACCGCCTCGATGAAGGCGAAACCGTGGTGTTGGATCCCCCGCTTGATCAGTCTTTCTGTCTGGCGGATGTGTCCGGCGGTACCCCTGGCCACAAAGGTAGCTCCCGCCGCCTCGGCCAGCCGGCACAGATCGAAAGGCCGCTCCACCTGGCCGTGAGGAGCCGTGGTGGCGCGGTCTCCCAGGGCGGTAGTGGGTGAGAACTGACCGCCGGTCATGCCGTATATCTGGTTGTTGAAGAGGATGCAGGTGAGGTCGATGTTCCGCCGGCAGGCATGGATGAGGTGATTCCCGCCGATGGCGGCTCCGTCACCGTCGCCGGTGAGTACGATCACAGAGAAGTTGGGCCGAGCCATCTTGATGCCGGTGGCGACGGCGAGCGCCCGCCCGTGTATGGAGTGCACGGTGCCAAGGTCGAGGTAGTTCGAAGCCCGGCTGGAGCAGCCGATGCCGCTCACCACCACGGTGCTCTCGCGCTTCAGACCGAGGTCGACCACCGCCCGCAGGAAGGCACCGGTGACCATTCCCACCCCGCAGCCCGGGCACCAGATGTGGGGAAGCCGTTCTGTGTGAAGGTATTCTTCGATCTCCAGTGCCATCAGCTACACGCTTTCATACTTCCCGATCAGTTCCCCGATGCGGTCGACGATCTCCCGGGGCGTGAAGAGATTGCCGTCGATCTTTCCCATGCCGATGACGGTGGTCCATTGCTCGGCCATCTTGCGCACCTCGTGCGCGTACTGCCCTAGGTTAAGCTCGGGGATGAGCATGAACTCCACCCTCCGGGCCACCGTCTGCACGATCTCGACGGGCAGGGGGAAGAGGGTGTAGAGGTGAAGGACCTCCACCTGCAGACCCTCCTCGTCCGCCAGCTTCAACGCCGCTCGGGCGCTGCGGGCACAGGAGCCGTAGGCTACGATGCATACCCGGCCCTTGCCCTCGTTCTTGACGTCGTACAGGCACAGCTCGTCCCGGTGGTGGGCCACCTTGTTGTAGAGTTCGCGCAAAAACGCGTCGCTGCGATCCGGGTCGTTGGTGGGGAAGCCGGTCTCGTCGTGGAAGAGCCCTGTGACGTGAGGATGGCTACCCGATCCTAGCACGTGCGGGCGATGCACCTCGCGGGCGAGATCGGGGTGCACGTACGTGGGTGTGAAATTGAAATCGCCGCTCGTCAAGCGGTACCTTCCTACCAGTTCAGGGGTGAAGCTCTCCCGCATCTGACCGATTATCTGGTCGGCCAGCAGAATGACCGGGGTGCGGAAGCGCTGGGCGAACCTCACCGCCGCCATGGTCAGCCGGTACATGTCGGCCACATTGGAGGCCGCGAGCACGATGGCGGGGTGATCCCCATGGGTGCCCCAGCGGGCCTGCATCACGTCGCCCTGGGAAGGAGCGGTGGGCCGCCCCGTCGATGGCCCCACCCGCATGACGTTGACGACGAGCAGCGGCGCTTCCACCATGATCGCGTAGCCCAGCGCCTCCTGCATGAGGGAGAAGCCAGGACCTGAGGTAGCCGTCATCGCCAGTTCTCCCGTGAGCGCCGCCCCTATGCAGGCGCAGATAGAGCCGATCTCATCCTCCATCTGGACGAACACCCCTCCGGCTAGAGGCAACTCCACGGCCATGGTCTCCATGATCTCGGAGCTCGGGGTGATGGGGTAGCCGGCAAAGAAGTTGACTCCGGCATCGAGGGCACCCAGGGCGCAGGCGCGGTTCCCCTGGATCACAAGGCTGGTGCTCGGATCGATCCTCTCCCCTAGCAGGTGTGTGCGCCAGCGTTCCACTCGGTCCTCCGACGAAGTCACTGTTGTACGCTCGCCCGCTCGATATCAGGCGAGCGGAGGTAGGCGATGATCACATCGGCAAGCTTGTGGATGAGGAGGTCACTGGGGACCGAGTCAGCAAAGGCTACCCCCGAACGGCACCGCTGCACGTTCTCCTCCTGGGCGGCCTGCCAGAGCCGGGAAGCCACCCGGGCCGCCGACTCGGGGTCCGAATGACCTATCTGGGCGGCATGGCCCATAAGGATATCCACCTCGAGGGCCTCGACCTGCGCTTTGTAGGTGTAGCCCCGCTCCCGCAGGACGGGATCGGTGGCCCCGTAGACGACGAAGGCCTCGAGCAGCCTATCGTTGCCATTGGTCGCCTCCTGCTTGATATCGACCAGACTGCGCACAGTCTCTTCCAGAGAGAGCGCTTCCCAGTCGATCTTGGCAGCCTCGTCCCGGATCTGCGTCTCTTCGCGGCCATGGACCCGCTCCTGCACCGCATGGAGCAGTGCGGTCTTGTCTTGGAAGCGCGCATAGAAGGTCCCGATGGACGTGTTCGAGCGGCGCACTACCTCTGCCACGGTGAGCGCTTCGTAGCCCTTGTTACGGATCAGCGTCTCCGCAGTTTTGAGGATCCGCTCCAGAGAGTCGGAACTGCGTTGCTGCCGGGGCGACTTGACGGCGTGTGCTGACTCGATCACGAGGGGCATTCTAACATCGCGCCCGATGTGGGACCACATCCTGCAGAGCACTTGACGATAGAATCTAGATTCTATATTCTATCGATAGTGCTCGCCCGTCCGGGAGCCCTCCCCCCTGGCTCCCGACGGGTTAGAGCGCAATCTCGCCGCTCCAGTCCCGGCGGCTACCGACGATTGGCAGGCTCCCCTCTCTGGGTATACGCTCCCCATCCATAAGCGCACGGGCATCTGACAGGTAACGACCGATCCGGGGGTCACCGCATGAAAGCCGCCGACCTGTTCGTCCGTTGTCTCGAGAACGAGAACGTCGAATACGTGTTCGGGGTCCCCGGGGAAGAGACCCTCCAGTTGGTCGACTCGCTCTCAGCGAGCAAGGTGCGCTTTGTCACCTGCCGCCACGAGCAGGGAGCGGCCTTCATGGCCGACGTCTACGGACGTCTGACAGGCCGGGCCGGCGTGTGCCTCTCCACCCTGGGACCAGGCGCAACCAATCTGGTGACAGGAGTGGCCGACGCCAACATGGACATGGCTCCACTCGTGGCCATCTCGGGCCAAGCCCCCACCACCCGACTCCACAAGAAGAGCCACCAGGTGATAGACCTCGTGGATCTGTTCGAGCCCATCACCAAGTTCAGCGCCCAGGTCCGCACTCCGGAGATCATCCCGGAGATCGTGCGCAAGGCCTTCAAGCTCGCAGAGGCAGAGATCCCGGGCGCCTGTTTCATCGAGCTGCCGCAGAACGTGGCAGAGGAGGATCTGCCCGAGCTGCCTGCGCTGCGCAGGCAGAGCCCGCTGCCTCCCGTTCCGAATCCTGTCGCGCTGCAGCATTTGACGGAGCTGATAGACGCCTCTCAGCGCCCGCTCGTGATGGCAGGACACGGGGTGGTCCGCGCAGGGGCTGCCGACCGACTGGTGAACTTCGCTGAGACCCTCAACGTCCCGGTAGTGACCACCTTCATGGCCAAGGGAGTCATGCCGGCCTCGCACCGGTTGTTCCTGGGGACTGCGGGGCTGCAGTCCAAGGACTACAACTATTGTGGCTTCAAGCAGGCCGACCTGGTCATATGCGTAGGCTATGACATGGTCGAGTACCACCCCTACCTGTGGCGCCGCGAGTCTCACCAAGTCGCGCACATCCATTCCGCACCCGCCGAGGTGGACGAGCACTACATCGTCTCCGGAGGACTGGTGGGCGACATCGGGGCCGGCATCGCCGGATTGACGGAGCGCTGCTGCCGTCACCGCCATCGCCTCTCCGGCACCCCGCGCCGCCACCTCCTGGCGGAGATACGGGAGCGCGCCGACGACGAGGGCTTTCCGGTCAAGCCCCAGAAGATCGTCCACGACCTGCGCCAGGCCTTGGAGCCGGACGACATTGTCATCAGCGACGTGGGAGCCCACAAGATGTGGCTGGCCCGCCTCTACCAGACCGAGCGGCCAAACACCTGCATCATCTCCAACGGCTTCGCAGCGATGGGGATCGCCCTCCCCGGGGCGCTGGCGGCCGCCCTCGTGCACCCGGAGAAGGCCGTAGTGGCCGTCACCGGAGACGGGGGGTTCATGCTGAACTCCCAGGAGCTCGAGACGGCGGTGCGACTCGGCCTGAACTTCGTCGTGCTGATTTGGAACGACTCCTCGTACGGACTGATCGAGTGGAAGCAGGTATGCCAGCTCGGCCGGACGAGCTGCGTGGATTTCGGCAATCCCGATTTCGTGCAGTATGCGAAGAGCTTTGGAGCACACGCCTGCCGCATCGAGAAGGCCGCGGACCTGCTGCCGGAACTACACGCGGCGATCGCGCGGAAGGGCATCACGGTGATCGATTGCCCGGTAGACTATCGAGAGAACCTGGTCCTGACCGAGCGCCTGGGGGCGCTCGTCTGCAGGGACTGACACGGCCCGGAGGCTGTGGGAAGAGGAAGGACTGCAGTCATGACAGACACCGCCAGACTCGTCATCGGGGGCGCGGCCCATGATCTCCCTGTAGTCGTGGGGACCGAGGGTGAACGGGCTCTCGATATCTCTAGCTTGAGGGATATCAGCGGACACATCACGCTCGACGAGGGCTACATCAACACGGGCTCGTGCTCATCGGCCATCACCTTCGTCGACGGCGAGAGGGGCATACTGCGCTACCGCGGCATCCCCATCGAGCAACTGGCCGTCAAGAGCACGTTCGTGGAGACCTGCTGGCTGCTCATCTATGGCGAGCTACCCACTCGCGAGCAGCTCAAGTGCTGGAGCGGCCTCTTCACCAAGTACGAAATGATCCACGAGGGGCTCTACCACCACTTCGACGGTTTCCCCGCCACCGGGCACCCGATGGCCATACTTTCCGCCATGATCAATGCGATGAGCTGCTATGAGCCGAGCCTGATGGAGATGGAGAGCCCGGCCACCTTCCAACTGGCGGCAGCCCGCCTCATCAGCAAGCTGCGTACCATCGCCGCCGCCAGCTACAAAGCCTCCATCGGCCAGCCCATCGTCTACCCCAAGCCGCACCTCGACTACTGCACGAACTTCCTGCACATGATGTTCTCCATCCCCTTCGGCGACTACGAGCCCGATCCCGACACCGTAGCCGCACTGCAACTGATCCTCATCCTGCACGCCGACCACGAACAGAACTGCTCGTCGAGCACCGTGCGCATGGTGGCGTCGTCGGGAGCCAACATGTTCGCCAGTTGCGCGGCCGGCGTATGTGCCCTGTGGGGGCCGCTCCACGGCGGAGCCAACGCCGCGGTCGTGGAAATGCTGCAGGACCTGCACAGGAACAACGTTGACCTGAATGACTATATCGCCCGGGTCAAGGACAAGAGCTCGCCCCTACGCCTCATGGGCTTCGGCCATCGGGTCTACAAAAACTACGACCCTCGGGCCAGCATCATGAAGGCGATGGCCGACAAGCTGCTCGGCAAGCGCAAGGGCACGGACCCTCTGCTGGAGATCGCCAAGCGGCTCGAGGACGTGGCGCTGCACGACCCCTATTTCGTCGAGCGCCGCCTGTATCCCAACGTGGACTTCTATTCAGGTGTCATCCTCCACGCCATGGGCATCCCGGTGAACATGTTCACGGTGATGTTCGCCATGGGACGCATGCCCGGGTGGATCGCCAACTGGAAAGAGGTTCGCGACGGCGACGGCGTCCTTTACCGCCCCCGCCAGGTGTACGTGGGAGAAGGCCAACGGGACTACGTTCCCATCGAGGAGCGCCTGGGAGGCGGCTGTCTGGCACCGGGAGGACCGGGGGACGGTACGGGCCCGTCGGTTTGCCCGGTGTGCTGACCCTTGTTTAGAAGTGCACCACCGCGGTGGACTCCTGGGCCAGGTAGTCCTTGAAGAACGGGAGGTGCCTGAGGAAGTAGGTATCGGGCTCGGTGCGGACGGTCACCTCGTACCACTGGCTGCTGGCCTTGTGGTAGGCAGCGGCGACGAGTTGCACCTCAGCTTCGTCCGCGATCCCCTCGACCACTTCTTCAGCGGCCGCCTCGCTACCCTTCGTGGCGACGAACGTCTTCGCAGCCTGCTCCGCCGCACCCTTGGCCACCTCTACCGCGGTACGGTGGGCCACATACATCTCGAAGCCGTCGACCACGAGCGCGGCCACGATCGCCAGCACGATCACAATGAACAGAATAGTCCTCATACGCATTGGAACGAACCCCGCGGCAAAAGGTTACGCACGAGCCCTACGCCGGCTTAGGAGCACGACCGCGACGACGACCACGGCCAGCACGACTACCGCCAGCACCACCCAGGGAAGAACGGTCATCAACGTGATCGAGCTGAGGGTCTGGCTCCCCTCGTCGAGAACGCTCGACCCCGCCATCAGACGCACGTCCAGTCGATGCGGGCTCTCGTCAATGACGACTTCAACGGGTACCTCGTTCCCGCCCGGCTCCAGTTCCACGGTGAACGACCCCCCGTCGGGGAAGGTCACTCCTTCCCCGCTCAACAGCACCTCCGCCTCCAGTGGATAGCCGGCTCCGTTATCTACGGTCAGGATGATCGTCTCCTCGTGACCGACGATCCTGGTCGGGCCGACCCCCGCGAGCTTCACCTTGTCCAGCTCGGCCTCTGCCGTGGCCAGGGCCTGCTCGGCATAAGAGAGACCGATGCTCGCCACCTGCGGGCTGGTCTGGGGATGCCACCACCAGCGGCTCTCCGCCGCGTAGAGAAGCCGGTGCGCCTTCTCCACCGGACCTTCGACGGGGTCGGCTGCCGCGGCCAGGTCGGTCACAGCCGCGTGCGCCGCGCGGAGGCTGTCGAGCATCGCGCCTTCGATGTAGCCCTGGGCCCCCGTGACGTGCCGTGTCAACAGAATGGGCCGTGTCTCCGGAGTGTACTCGCGGAGAAGCGAAGCGAGCGTGTGCGTATCGATCCACCATGCGGTGGTCAGAGACTCGCCGATGGTGTCAAGGTAAGAGGCGGGGGGCAACACAAAATCTCCCCCGAGGCTGATCACCAGCGCGTCCCTGGGAACGGCCACCAGCTCCGCCGCCAATCCGGCGAAGAACACTCCCGGGTCCCAGGGGGGCGCCATCAGAGATCGCAGCCGGCTGCTCGTGAAGACCAGGGTCACGCGATCGTTGTCGGCATCCCGCACTCGCGCAGCCACGCTCCCTTCGGCCAACGGTTCGGTAAGATCGTTGGCTAGTTGCTCGTCCACCACGACGTGATCGACAGAGGCCTGTCCGTAGTAGGCCAGGCTCTCGGTGGTCATATCCAGGTCGGGCGAGTAGGCGCCCACCGGCGACGATTCGAGACCCAGCGTCTGCTGCAACTCCTGCTTGCCCAGTTGTATCTGTTCGAAGCCGTCACGCCACCCCTCGGCAGCCAACGCGCCCAGGTCGGCGCCCGCGTAGGGACCGGCCGCCATCTCCACGGTCTCTGCGTCCGCCGTATCTGCGAACGCCGCCAAGACTTGGGCGGCGTTCGCGGCGCGCGCATCGTCCGCGCCTACCTGTTCCACGGTGCCCGAGCTGTCGAGACGGACATAGCCGTCAGCCATATCGCGCAGTTGAGTGAGCAGGATGGGCTCCACGGCCAGAGTGAACCGCCAGTCGACAAAACGACCGGCAAGACCGGCGACTGCGCGCAGATCGTTGGGGACCTCGGCTGGGGTCTCGTTTGGATCCGCGCCGGTGTCACCACCGGCGACGGCATCCGGCGCGCCGCTCGTGGCGGCGCCGGTACCGGCGACCGCCTCCTCCAGCACCTGGTCGAAGAAGGCGCCTGTCGGATCCCTATGCACCCCCAGAGCCACCGGCAGGACGAAAGCCAGGTCCAGCGGTCGCTCCCGCGAGGCCACCTTCCCGAACCACGCCGACCCGCTGGCCTCGACCCCTCCGCCCGAAAGCAACTCAGCAGTGACCAGGTAGCCCCCGGGAAGTGGCAAAGTGTCGCCCGGCAGGATCGTGCTCGCGGTCCAGGATGCGGCACCCAGGACAATATCCCATCCGGCCTGAAACGGAAGGGAGGGACCGACGTCCGCCGTTACGGTCGCGGCCTCCGGAAGTTGAGCATCGATCTGGCCCACTTGCGACGGTTCAGCCGGCCCGAGGACTCGCAACACGACCTTGGTACCGGGAGCCAGATCCGCGCTCAGCCCTCCGACCTTGAGCGTGACGGCCTCGCCCACCAGGCCGAGGCCCGGACTCACCTCGACGGTGAGAGCGCTCGCGGCCGAGGCCGATGCGGGCGACAGAGCGACGATAATCAGGAGCATGGAGATGGCCGCCACAACGCCGCCGAGCGCCGCGACGCGCGGCAGCGGCCGCCGACTAGGAGTGCTGCGAAACGTGAAGGACGATCCGGCGAGCCTCATGGGGCCTCAGTGTAGCACGGAGGCTCGCAGGCCCCAGGACCGGCCCATGAGGCTCCGGAAAGGGGGGCGCCGGCCAGAAGAAGCCGTCCTAGACGGCCGGAGAGAAACGTAGAGGCATCCGCTTCACAAGCCGGATGACGCTGCCCTCCTCCTCGCTGTCCGTTTGCTCCATGGAGTCGACGAGAGCCCGGATGATGGTGAGTCCAAGCCCCCCGCCGCTGAGGGGATCGCACAGGCTGGAGGGCGCTATGCGATGACGGCGCTCGGGGTCGCGCACTGTGATCTGCCAGGCCTCAGGCAGCAGGTAGAAATCCACACGCAGAGACGGCGCCGGTCCCACTCTGCCTTCGCCCGCCTCCCGCGTATCGGACCCTTCTGTTCCGTCCCCCGGGGCGGAGGAAGCGCATCCGTTGGTATCACTCAGAAAGCAGTTGCAGGCTTCAGTGACCACGACTTTTAGATCGGCTATCGACTCCTCGTCGAGCGCTTCGTGAGTCCCCAGAGCCCCCACCACCAAACGGCAGAGAGCTAAGTATTCAGCCTTGCAGGGGATCGTCAACGACAGAGGTCGCTGTCCACCCACCCGCTCTTCGGTCCAATGTTCAGTCCCGTGCGCCACGAGACAAGCATCCCCCAGGCCGGGGGCTCCTAAACCGACTCCGGGATCGAAGATACGTGGGATGCGTCCCGGCCGGCTCCGCGCGCGCCGGACCCCGGCCTAGTCCCAAGCGTAGACTACCCCCAGGTCCTCCCCGCAGACCGCGCACAGCCCCCGCTCGACCCGTAGCTCGTCGATCTTGTGCGCGCCCCTCCGGATGACCGTGCGCCCGCAGGCGGGGCAGACGGTGTGGCGCGCCGGGTGACCCTGCACGTTGCCGATATACACGAATCGCAGTCCTGCTGCTTTGCCGAGCGTCGCGCCTCTCTCCAGTGTCTTGATGGGAGTGGGCGGGAGATGCGAAAGCTCGAAATCCGGGAGGAAGCGAGTCACGTGCCAGGGAGTCCCCACCCCAAGCTCTTCGCACACCCACGTGGCCATGGCTCTGAGAGCGACGTCGTCGTCGTTCAAGCCCGGGACGATGTTGGACACGACTTCGACATGGCACCCGTGCCTGTGCTTGGCTCGTGCCGCCGCGGCGAGTGCCGGGTAGGGATCTTTGACCTTTGTCAGCCGAGCCCAACCCTCCGCCGTAGCCGCCTTGAGATCGAACTTCAAGGCGTCGATCACCGGGGCGACGTAGTCGAGAGCCGCCTCGGTGATATAGGCCGCAGTAACGACCGCGGTATAGAGCCCGGCTTCTCTAAATGCCGCGCATACGTCGTGCACGTACTCGATCCAGACCACAGGGTCGTTGTAGGTGAAGGCCACCCCTGAGAGCTTGTGCTTGCGGGCCATGGCGACCGCTTCGTCGGCGGTGAGCGTGGGCAGCCGAGCGGTCTCGGTGCGGGCGCTCGCGTGCGAGATCTGCCAGTTCTGACACCCACCGCAGAGCACGTTGCAGCCGTAACTACCAAGGGACAGGGCTCGCGTACCCGGGTGGAAATGGAAGAACGGCTTCTTCTCGATCTCGTCGCTGATGATCGTCGCCGGCCGGTCGTAGGTGAGGCTGGCCATTTGACCGTCGCGCACTCCGCGGGCCTTGCACAACCCTTCGGCGTTCTCGGACACCAGGCAGTAGTGGGGGCAGAGCGTGCAGCGGGTCTTGTCGCCGACACTTTCCCAGAAGAGCGCATTGGTGGAGATGGAGCTCGCCATAGACCGGGAAGTATACCTTCGCCGTCTCCCGGGCCGCATTTATGCAATGCATACCTGAATAGTTAGACATTCCAGGCTGAAGCGTGGTATCTATTCATATTGGGTTTTGGCCACTCAAACTGGGGGAGCCGGGTCCGCGCGCGAAGACGAGCTTTCGTGTGCACCCGGTCAAAGAATCAGGAGGTAGAGAAGTTGAAAAGAAGTAGAGTTCTATTGATTGCGATGCTGGTGCTGAGCTTGGTCTTACTCGGCTCGATCCTGTCCGCCTGCGGGGATGAGGAGGAGACGACGACCACAGCCGCCGCGACAGAGACAACGGCGGCCGGGACTGAGACCACAGCCGCCGGTGACGACGCGGCCGCTATCGCGGACGCGGCCATCGCCGCGGTGACCAAGTCCGATGCCATCGAGACGCCCAAGACCATCACCGCGGGTAAGCTTCAGGCCGGGTCGGACACTGTCTTCGCCCCCATGGAATTCTCCGACGAGAAGGGGGGCTACATAGGGTTCGACGTGGACCTGTGCACTGCTCTGGCCAAGAAGATGGGGCTAGAGCTTGAGGTGATCCCAACGGCTTGGGACGGCTTAACCTCTGGCCTGTTGGGTGACCGTTGGGACATAATCATGTCGGGAATGAGCATAACTGAGGAGCGGCTGAAGGAGATCAACTTCACCGACCCGTACCTGCCGACCAACCTTGCGATCACCACCAGAGTCGATGCCCCAATCGTCGACGGGCAGGGCCTGGTCGGCAAGATAGTCGGTGTACAGGTCAACACCACGGGGCAGTTCGCGGTCGAGGAAATCGCCGGGGTCAAGGAGATCAAGAAGTACGACGACAGCCTGCTGGCAATCCAAGAACTACTGGCCGGGCGTGTGGACGCCGTGGTCAATGATTCCCCCGTGAACTCGTACTACATCGCGGGCAAGCCGGAGTTTGCCAACACCGGCAAGATAGGAACGGATGACAACTACGGCTTCGGCATCAAAAAGGAGAACACCGACCTCCTTGCCGCGATGAACGCGGCGCTCGGGGAGCTCAAGGCCGACGGAGTCTACGACAAGATCCACGCCAAGTGGTTCGGCGAATGATACGGAGGGACGAAAGAGCCTGAGTCTGACGGGGGCCGGCCCCAAGCATCCGGCCCCCGTTTCGTTTTCTCGACGGATGAGAGGAGCGCCAGTTGGGTAATCTGATCGAATACTACTTCAATCCGGAAATCTTCAAAGAGTCCCTCTGGCTGCTCATCAAGACCCTGCCTATAGTGTTCGAGGTGCTCGTCATGGGCCTCGTTCTCTCCTACGCCTGGGGCTTGCTGCTCGCACTGATGCGTCTGTCGCGCGTTGGGGTTGTCAACAAGGTGGCGGGTGCCTACATCGATTTCTTCCGCGGCTTGCCTCTGCTTCTGCTGTTCATCTTCATCTACTACGGCCTCGCGATTGCCGGAATCAAGCTCAGCGCCATCGCTTCCGGGGTGCTGGGGCTGACCCTCTGTTACGGCGCCTATTCGGCCGAGATCTTCCGAGCGGGCATCCAGGCCATCCCTAAAGGCCAGATGGAGGCGGCCCGCTCACTCGGTATGACCGGCAGCCAGGCGATGCTCTATGTCATACTGCCCCAGGCGATCAAGCTTGTGATCCCGCCATTGACAAACGAGTTCATCGCCATGATCAAGGACACCTCGCTAATGTCGGTGATCGCCGTTCCGGAACTGCTTTTCACGGCCAAGGAGAAGATGGGGGTGACCGCCAATCCTACGCCTCTGACGGTGGCTGCGATCATCTACGTCGTCTTCACCATACCGCTGATCCGGGTGGCCGCGCGTCTCGAGACCCGAAGGAGAAAGCCGCGGCCACCGGACCGGCCGGCAACGGTAGGTGGCATCTCCCCCGAAGCGGAGGCGCAGCTTCATTCCGCTGATATCGCCGGGCAACTGCCCAAGGGAGGGTATGGGTGAGACTATGACCGCCATGATCGAGCTTGTGGGCGTCCACAAGTCCTTCGGGCACCTGCAGGTACTGAAGGGGGTCGACCTCACCGTCACCAAGAAGGAGGTGGTGGTGGTCATCGGTCCGTCCGGGTCGGGCAAGTCCACCATGCTGCGCTGCATCAACGGATTGGAGCCGATCCAGAAGGGCAAGGTGATCATCGAAGGTGAGGACCTCCACGGCCCGCATACGGACCCCAACAAGATCCGGCAGCACATCGGCATGGTCTTCCAGAGCTTCAACCTCTTCCCTCACAAGAACGCACTGCAGAACGTGATGATGGCCCCGCTCAAAGTCCAGAAGAAGTCAAAAGCGGAGGCAGAGCAGATCGCTCACGACCTGCTCATCAAAGTGGGTCTGGCCGACAAAGCGGACGCGTTCCCCGACGAACTCTCTGGGGGCCAGCAGCAGCGGGTCGCCATCGCCCGGGCCTTGGCCATGCAGCCGGACATGATGCTCTTCGACGAGGTCACCTCCGCCCTTGACCCCGAACTCGTTGCCGAGGTGCTGAATGTCATGCAGGCTCTGGCAGAAGCGGGCATGACCATGGTCGTGGTGACCCACGAGATGGGTTTCGCCCGCGAGGTTGGATCGAGGCTGATCTTCATGGACGGTGGCGTGGTGGTGGAAGAGGGCGATCCTCGAGAGATGATCCCGAACCCCAAAGAGCCGCGCACCCAAAAGTTCCTGAGCATGGTGCTCTAGAGCGCAGGCGGCAGCTCGCGGCAGTCAGCGATCCTATGGTTCCTCTGGCTCCTCGATGGCCGCCTCCTCCGGTCCCAGATGTGCGGTGGGCTCTCCCGAACTGGACTCGTTCGACCCCGGTTCCGCTGCCGAGCCGGCCGCCCGGTGCCGGCGCCATCGCCAGAATCCCCAGACGATCAAGGCCACTATCACCACGCCCAGCACGATGTAGAAGATGTGGTTGTAGCGGCTGAACTGCTCCTGCAGCTTCCCCCAGGGATCCTCGCCGGCCGCTTTGCCGGCCAGATAGCCCAGATAGGCGAGAGCGGCGTTCCAGGGAATCGAGCCCAAAGCCGAATAGAGTAGGAACTTGCCGAACGGCATCCGAGCTATCCCCGCCGGTAGAGAGATGAACGTACGTACTCCCGGCATCATGCGGGTGAAGAAGACCGTCACCTCTCCGTGACGATCGAACCACCGCTCGGCCTTGTCCAGATGATGGGGAGAAACGAGGACGTAGCGGCCGTAGCGCAGGAAGAGCGTCCGTCCGCCGTAGCGTCCCACCGCGTAGGCGATGCTCGAACCGATAAGGTTCGCGACCGTAGCCACCGTGATCACGAGCCACAACTCGGTGAAGCCTTGAGCGGCCAGGAATCCCCCATAGGGAACGACGATCTCGCTGGGTATGGGGATGCAGGCACTCTCGGCCACCATCGTCAGAAACACGATGAGCAGACCGTAGTCCTCCAACAGGGGGATGAGCCAGTCCTGGAAGAAACTCATGGCCGGCTATTCTACAGGACGTCGCGTCAGGTCTCCGTGAGGCGGCGTCACGAGCCCCTCTACTGTGGAGCTTCCAGCCAGCGCAGGGCGTGTTCGAAGCACTCCCGCAGCCTGTCCTCGATATCCTCGTAGTCCAGGTCTTTAGGCACGGCCTCGTAGCCCTTCCGGCGGTGCCGCAGATCCTGTTCCACCTGTCCGGCCAAGTTCGTGGTCTCGTCGTCCAGGCGGCGCATGAACTCGTCCGCACCCAACTGCTCCCGGAGGGTCGAAAGATAGCCGCGGCAGGTGGTGAACGCTTCGGTCGGGTCAGCGATCCCCGCCGAGTGCAGGTCAAGAAAATAGGCGGCGAACGTCCTTTTGAACGAAAGCCGCGCTTCTTGCAGAGAAGCCTGGGCCATAGAGACCTCAGGAGGTGAGAGATCACCTCGTTACGGAGTATACGCGACCTCACGCCACGAGGGATGAGGGGGCGGACCGATGTGACGCGAGCGGTGGCCGGTGGGGAAGTAGACAAACGAGCCCGACTCGTCATCGAACGCGACCTCGAGCTGCCCTTCGATCAGCCGCAGGTCGAGCCAGGCGCTCCGGAAGACCAACTCGCGGAGCCAATACACCAGACACTCCCCATGAAGGGTCAGCACTTCTTCGCCTCGCTGGAGAAGGTATTCACCCAGGGGGCTGACAGGGAATTCGATGCTTCCTGCGGCCACAAGTTGAACCAGGTCGGCACGTTCGTCCTGCCGCAGCGTACCGGGATCGATCAACCCCAGCTCCACAGCTGCCATCTCCACCCGTTGGGAGAAGTCCACGCTGTTGAACCCATAGCGAAAACTGCGGAACTCGAGGACGTAGTCCTCGCCGGATGAATAGTTGGGATGGGTATGCCGGTTCTCAGGCGCCATTGACATCCCTCGGAACGTTCGCTCGGTCGCTGCATTCTTATTGTAGCAAGGAGAGAGGCCGCTGTGGCCGACGACCTACGTCCTGGCTTGTGCGACCAACAGCGACCATTCATAATGAGGCCATGAGAGCACTGAAACGCTTGATCGCGCTAACGTTCGTCTCTGTGTTGGTTGCCGCCCTGCTCGCCGGAGTGCCCGCGTGTGACGGGAGTGGGGAGGACGTCGACCCCGACGCGGTGCTCAAGCAGGCCTCGGCCAACATGAAGGAGATCGCGGGCTTCCACTTCGTCTACGAGGTGCACCAGCCGGCGTCCTCGGAGCCCAGCTCCGGCCTCTACATCGCCCGTATCACCGGTGACGTCAACTCCGAGGGCAGCATGCAGAGCACCGTCGACGCGACCTTCGGCGGCATACCCGTATCCATAGGGCTGGTGGCTATCGGCGAAACCTACTACTTCCAGGACCCCCTGTCCAAGCAATGGCGGACTCTTGCGGCGGCGGACAGCCCGGTGGGTGAGCTCAACCTCCAAGCGGGAACGATCCAGATCCTCGAGCGCATCACCGACACATCCTATGAAGGTACGGAGAGCAAAGGCGGGGCGGAGACCTACCACATCAAGGGCATGGTCGCGGCCGCAGAGGTAGAAGCGATCGCGGGCGCAGTCGAGACCACAGATACCTTCCCCACGGATATCTGGGTGGGGACCGAGGACTACCTGGTCTACGAGGTCGACATCAAAGGAGCCGCGACCCCCAACGAGGATCCCGAGATCTGGCGGAGCATCGTCCTCTCCGATCTGGACGTATTCGTAGACATCCAACCGCCGCAATAGTCTTGGAAACGCAGGCGGCCACAATCGAGGCCGTGCCCGCCAGAACCCCCCGCGGGGCGATCTATGCCATGGTCGCTCTCTGCGTGGCCGTGTTCGTCGCTGCGCTCGACCAGACCATGGTGCTCACGGTCATGCCGGCCATGATGCGCTCGTTCTACATCGATCTGGCCCACATCAATGACGCCGGCTGGATCATCACCGGCTACCTCCTCGGCTACACGATAGCGATGCCGTTGTTCGGCCGTATGGCCGACGTCTACGGGCGGCGCCCTATGTGCATCGTGGCGCTGGGGCTGTTCATGGCAGGGAGCGTGTTCTGCGTGTTCCTTTCGCAGTTGGACCTGTTCGTCGCCTCCCGCGTAGTGCAGGCGATGGGAGGCGGCGCCCTGGTGCCCATCGCCATGGCCGCGGCCGCGGACATGTTCCCGATCGAACGGCGGGCGCTCATCCTGGGCATCATCGGCGGGGCGGCTGAGGCCGGCGGCGTGCTCGGCCCCATCTACGGGGCTTCCCTCTCCTTGCTTTGGGACTGGCGCTTGATCTTCCTCGTGAACATCCCCTTATGCCTGATACTCATGGCGGTGTGCTGGCGACTACTGCGGCCGGGAGCCATTCCCAGCCTAAGGGAAGACGGCGAGACCCCTGAACCAGAAGCCGTCGCGGGAAGCGGTAAGGTCCGCTGGTGGCAGCGAGGCCAGGTCGACTATTTCGGGGCCGCCCTCATGGCCCTCGCTCTCGCGGGAATCACCATCGGCCTGGGCACGGGCACCCAGACAGTGGGGGCCAGCACGACCACCGCGACCCCCGTGCGATGGCCCTGGCTGGTGGTGAGCGCAGCGGCCTTCACCGGCTTCATCCTCTTCGAACGTCGCCACCAGAGACCTCTCATCCGCCTCGACTTCTTCAAGCGGCCCCCCTTCGCCGCAGCGAATATCGCTCATCTCCTCGTGGGGGCGGCTCTGATCATCGGGATGGTGGAGATCCCGCTTTATGCATACACCCTCTTCGGCATGACCCAAATCGAAGGTGGCCTGCTCCTCATCCGCTTGACTCTCATGATCCCAGTAGGCGCGGTGATCGGAGGGTGGCTGGCAGACTACGTCGGCTACCGGGCCACGGCCGTGCTGGGGTTCCTCATCACCTGCGGGGGCTATCTGCTGGTCAGCCGTTGGCCGCTCGAGCCCACCGGGCTCACCATGACCAGAGACCTGATGATCAGCGGTTTGGGCTTCGGCCTGGTGGTGGGCCCCATCGGCGCCACCGCCATCTCGGCCGTCGGCAAGCGGTGGATGGCGACTGGGTCGGCGCTGGTGACCGTGTCGCGGATGGTGGGCATGGTGGTAGGTCTCTCGGCCCTCAGCTCCTGGGCGGTGCGCAGGTTCAACACGCTGGTCGCCGACATCACTACCCCCATCATCAGGCCGCCCGGTCTGACCGACGCTGAGTGGCAGGCCATGAAGGACGCCGCCACGGCCGCCACGAAAGCAGCCGGCCACGCGGTCTTCAGTCAGTTCTTCCTTATAGCGGCCATCATCATCGGATTAGCGGTGATTCCGGCGATGTTCTTCTACAACAAGAAGGCCCGGGGAGAGTCGCGGCTGCCTTTCCTGCCCCACTGACCACGGCGCCGTCCCCGTCCGCGCGCTTGGCTAGAATTGGCATACTAGTGATCAGAAGCGAGGTGACGTGAACGAAGACCAACTCGACCTAGCAGCGCCGTTCGACCCGGATCGCCCCCCCGGGCCGGTGCGGACACCCGTCTGCGAGCTGTCCCCCGGCACCCTCGTCACCGGTATCTACATGCTCGCCTCCAGAGAGACGCGTAACACGAAGGCCGGGAAGCCCTTTTTCAAGCTGAGGCTCAGCGACCGTACCGGCACCATCGACTGCACGGTGTGGGAGGTCGACTCTATGGAGCCTGGCCTCGCTCCCGGAGATCTGGTGCACGTCGCGGCTCGGGTCACCGAGTACCTGGGCAAGCCGCAGTTGGAAGCCACTACCGTGTCGTGCGCGCCGGCGGGAGCGGCCAGGCCTCGGGATTTCTTGCCCTCCACGTACCGAAACGTCGAAGAACTAAAGGGCTTTCTGCAGTTTCACGTCGACTCTGTGAGCGATCGCGACTACAGCGCGCTTCTCGCCCGTTTTTTCGGTGACGCCGACTTCCTCGAGACCTTCGCCGCGGCGCCGGCGGCCAAGCTCTACCATCACGCCTACCTGGGCGGACTGCTGGAACACACCGTGGCCGTAGCCGACATGTGCGAGTTCGTAGCCCAGCAGTACGGCCGGGTCGACCGCGATCTACTGCTCACCGCGGCGCTATTGCACGACGTGGGCAAGACGCAAGAGCTTTCGTATGATTCGGTCATCGATTTCACCGACGCGGGACGCTTTCTCGGGCACGTCATCCAGGGAGTCACCCTGGTGTCCGAGAAGGCCAGAGAGGTGCCGGAGTTCCCAGAGGCCAAGCTGCAGCACCTGCTGCACTGCGTCGTAAGTCATCACGGAGAGCTTGAATGGGGATCCCCGAAGCGTCCCAAGACCATCGAAGCCCTCATCCTCCATCACGTCGATAATCTCGACGCCAAGGTCAAGGGCTTCCTCGAGATAGTCGAAGGGTCGCGCGACGCGCCCTGGACGGACCTGCGCAACCTGTTCAGGCGGCCGCTACACGTGCCGAGGGCGACCCACCAGGAAGAAGACTTCCTGCCCCCAAGCGAAGAGTAGCTCGAAAAACTGAACCGTTAGGCCTCTTCCTCGCGCAAGGTCGAATCGATCGTCTCACCGATCTCCCCGGCAACGTCGGTAGGGGCCGGCAGCTTGACGCCGGCGTCCCCTGGGTCGCGCCCCAGCAGCGCCGATTCTCCGGTCATCATGGCGTCAAAAGCTTTGGCCTTGAGGCGGCTGCGCGTCTCCTCGATGCGGCCCCGCATCGCTTCGTAATCCACACCCAGTTCGTCCCCAGAGACCGGGGGATGCTCATCGGCCGCGGCCGATTCGGAAGGCTCCGTGTCTCCTACTGCCGGCGCGGCCGGTTCCTCTACTTCCACCCCCGCTTCACCCTCAGCTGAAGGCTCGACCGCCAGGGCCTCGCCGATCACCGGCTCGAATTCGGGAGAAGCGGCCTCTGCCGCAGCCACACCAGCCCCGACGATGAAGGGCTGCTCGAGCTCGCGCCGGATGCGGCGGCGCGTCTCCTCGATGCGGGCTTTGAGATCGTCCGCCGGCGTTGGGATGGGGGCGGCTTCGACCTCCACGTCCTCCACCTCCGGTTCCGCGGCCTCGATCTCTTCGACCTCGGGCTCCACCGGCAACTCGACCACCGCAGTGGGCTCGACGGCGATATCCTCCAACTCTTCGGTGGCCTCTTCGGCAGCCGCTTCGGCAGCTGCCTCGATGTCCGGTACCACTTCCAGCTCCGCCGTGGGCGCCTCGGCCCACACTGGTATGCTCTCGAAATCAAGGGGTTCGACCTCGATGGACGAGTAGGCGTCCAACTCGGCCGCCGCGGAGGTGGCTGCCTCTGCCAAGGCTCCTTCTTCCGCCATAGTGGTCGTCGATGGTTCCCAACCGGCCCCCGGCAGTGGCTCGTCGAGCACTTCCGGAGCGATGAACACTTCTGCTTCGGTGGCAAGAACGGCCGCAACGGCCTCGTACTCGGAGGCATCGACCGTCCACGGCTGAGCCTCTACGGCTTCGTCATCAAAGCACGGCCGTATGCCGATGTCCTGCAGGGAGTCCGACTCCGGGGACGAAGGAAACAAGTCCTCCCAGACCTTCCGCGCCGGCTTCTGGAAGAACAGAAACCCCAGGGCGACTCCCAGGGCGACTCCCAGTAGGGTTCCCCCAAGGAATCTTGTCGTGCTGCGCATCGCGCTTCCCCTCCTTGGTACCTGTCGATCTCCTTCGCCACTACTCGACCAGGTCAATTCTATCCTAGACACAACCCGCCGCCGTCGCCTGCTGCACTAGCGTCCCGGCTTCGGACCCGGGGTATGGTCTAGTATCGGCCCGCGAGGGCCGAACCTTGACCCAGACTCAGCCTTCCCGGCCCTGGGGACCACCCCGGCGCAAGGCCCTCACCCGTTCCAGGAACTCTCGGATACGCGCCTCTTGGCCGTTGCCGGTAGGGTGATAGAACTCCACGTCCTGAAGGTCCTCGGGCAGATATCGCTGGGCGCCGTAACCCCCACTATCGTGGGGATACTCATATCCTACTCCATGGCCGAGGCTTTTGGCCCCGGAATATCCGGTGCTGCGCAAGAACACTGGGGGATACTGGGCTCCGTGCTCTTCCACCTCTCGCAGAGCGGCCTCGAGACCCGCGTAGGAAGCATTCGACTTGGGGGCGCAGCTGAGATACGTGACAGCCTGGGCGAGGTTGATGCGGCACTCGGGCAGGCCTACGAACTCCACCGCCCGCGACACCGCTACGGCGACTTCCAAGGCCCGGGGATCGGCATTGCCCACGTCCTCGGAGGCGAAGACGACCAAGCGGCGAGCGATGAACTTCGGGTCCTCACCGCCGGTGAGCATGACCGCGAGGTAGTAGAGAGCGGCGTCTGGGTCGGACCCGCGAAGGCTCTTTATGAAGGCGGAGATCACATCGTAGTGGGCGTCCGCACCCTTGTCGTAGAGCACCAGCTTGCGCTGTGCGGCGGTTTGGACTACAGCCTCGTCCACTCGCTCCTTGCCCAGAGAACCGGCGAGAACTAGGGAGCGCTCCAAGAGGGTGAAGGCCCGGCGGGCGTCGCCCAGAGCCGACTCAGCTATGAGATCGAGCACGGGACCGTCCACAATCACGGCGTTGCCCGGGCGGACACCCGCTACCGGACCGGGCGCAGAGGGGCCCCCGACCGGGCCGGCCGTGACGCGCTCCGCACCTGACGACCTCGGCGTCACTGCGCCCGCGGGACCGGCCAAGGCCCGATCCAAGAGCGTTCGGATATCGGCGCTCTCCAGCGGTCGGAACTCGAAGAGCTCGCAGCGGGAGATGAGGGCGGGGATGACCTCGAAATACGGGTTCTCTGTGGAGGCTCCGATAAGACTGACGATACCGTCTTCCACGGCGTGCAGCAACGCGTCCTGCTGCGCTTTGGAGAAGCGGTGGATCTCGTCGATGAAGAGGAGGGTCCGCCGACCACTCTGGGCGCGGCGATGCCGGGCCCGCTCGATGACCTTGCGCACTTCGGCGACCCCGGAACTGACCGCCGACAGTTCTTCGTAGACCGAGCCGATCCTTGTGGCTACCAAGCGGGCGACGGTGGTCTTGCCGGTCCCGGGGGGACCGAAGAAGATCATAGAGCCCACAGTGCCTGTCTCGATGGCCACGCGCAGCGAAGCGCCCCGTGCAAGCAGGTGAGGCTGGCCGACGACGTCGTCGAGACGCTGCGGCCGCATGCGCGCCGCCAGCGGCGCGTTCGCCGAGAGATCGGCCTCCAGTCCGGCGCTGAAAAGGTCTCCTTCCTCCATGCCCTGGATTCTAGCAGTCCCCATTGGCTAGAATGGCCACGAACCTTGCGAGTGAGAGGTGAGCTTGCCTCGACAAGTGCTGGTCCTGAACTCGACCTACGAGCCGGTGAACGTATGCTCCACCAGGCGAGCGGTAGTGTTGCTGCTCAAGGAGAAGGCCGAGGTCATCGAGGAGGGCAAGGGCTTGATCCGGTCCGAGAGAGCCGCGCTCCTCACGCCGCTGGTCATCCGGCTACGCTCCTACGCACGGGTGCCCCAGGCAGACAACCGCAGGCTCTCACGAAGAGCCATCCTCGCCCGCGACGGCTTCCGCTGCCAGTACTGCGGCAGCACGCGCCACCTGACCATCGACCACGTCGTCCCTCGGAGCCGGGGCGGTCCGACCTCGTGGGACAACGTGGTGACTTCGTGCGCTCCCTGCAACGTCCGCAAGGGGGCCTGCCTGCCCTCGGAAGTCGGCATGTCACCCTCGCGGAGGCCACGCCCGCCGCTGCCCGGTGATTTCGTGCTGGCTGCGAACCGTGCCGTTCCCGACGCCTGGCTGCCGTACCTGGAGTGGGCGGTGGCGTAGTCGGCATGCGTCCGTCCCCGGCCCCGCGGTCCCGGCTTACTCGGAGACCTGGAAGCTTCCCATCCTCAGGTACTTCGCACGCCGCAGGCGGAGTCTCTCAGCCGGCTGCAGGCGCTCCAACTCGCCCAGGGCCAACTGCACCTCGCGCATCACGCGCTTGGCCGTCACTCGGTGATCGAGGTGGGCGCCGCCGGTTGGTTCGGGAATCACCTGGTCGATCAGGCCGAGCGCCAACAGGTCGCGGGCGGTGAGCCGCAGAGCTTCGGCGGCCCGCGCTGCTTCCGCCGCGTCGCGCCATACGAGCGCGGCGCAGCCTTCCGGAGATATGACGGAATAGACCGAGTTCTCCAGCATCATCACTCGGTCGGCGACGGCCAGGGCCAGGGCCCCGCCGGAGCCCCCCTCTCCGATCACCACGGTCACCGTCGGAACGGCCAGATTGGCGAACGCCTCGATGCTCCTGGCGATGGCTCCAGCCTGTCCGCCTTCCTCCGCGTCCTTGCCGGGATATGCTCCACCGGTGTCTACGAGAGTCACGACCGGCAGCCCGAACTTCTCGGCCAGCCGGGCCAGGCGCATCGCCTTGCGGTAGCCCTCGGGCCTGGCCATGCCAAAGCTGCGCTCCTGTCGCTCCTGCAGACTGTGGCCTTTTTGATGGCCGATGAGCACGATGCGTCGCGAGCCCAACGTGCCCAGGCCACCCACCACGGCCCTGTCGTCGCCCCGTAGCCGGTCGCCCCTGAGCTCAAGGAAGTCCGGGATGCTCTGGGCCACGTAGTCCAAGGTCTGCGGACGATCCTGGTGCCGCGCGATCTGCACCGTGTTCCAGGCGACCTTCGAACCGTCTCGGTCCCTGAGCGCCTCCAGGCGCTCCTGGATCTTCTTGATCTCCTCTGAGTAGGTGGCTCTCTGCATGGCAGGCAGGTTGCGCAGCTCCTGCAACCGCTTCAACAGGCTCGGCGCCTCGTCGGTCGAGGGGTTCGTCGCGTCGGACGGCGCGTTGGGCTCAGCCACCGGATCCACCCTTCCCGAGCAGGGACAGCAACTGTGCAAGGGTTCCCTTCAGGTGCCGCCGGTCGACCACCAGGTCCACTTGGCCATGGGCCAACTGCGACTCCGACGAGCCGAATCCAGGCGGAAGCTTCTCACGCGTGGTCTGCTCGATGACTCGAGCCCCGGCGAAGCTCATGACGGCGCCGGGTTCGGCGATGATCACGTCGGCGACCGTCGAGAAGCTGGCGAACACCCCGCCGGTGGTGGGATGGGTGAGGATGGTGATGTAGGGCAGCCTTGCCTCGGCCAGCATCTGCACGGCGACCACCGTCTTCGCCATCTGCATCAAGGAGAACAGCCCCTCCTGCATGCGGGCCCCGCCGGAGGCGGCCACTACGACCATCGGCATATCCCGTTCCACCGCCGCCGTCGCCAGCCGGCAAAAGCGTTCCCCCACCACCGAGCCCATCGATCCCCCCATGAAGTGGAAGTCCAGCACTCCCAGAGCCGAGGGGTGGCCGCCTATCTCGCAGAGAACAGCCAGGAAGGCTTCGGTCATCTTGGTCGCCGCCTGAGCATCGGCTACGCGCTCCGGGTAGGCCTTAAGGTCGAAGAACTCCAGAGGGTCACCGGGCCGCAACTCCTCCGCCACGATCTGCACGGTGCCTTCGTCGGCGAGCTGAGCCACGCGGGCGGAGGCGCGAAGGGGATAGTGATGGCCGCAATGCGGGCACACGTTCATGGAACGGTCCAACTCGCCCTCGGCCAGGAGAGTCGAGCACCTCTTGCAGCGCTCTCCGTCCTCAGGTGGTGGGGCAGGAGGCTCCGTCCGGGTGACCTGTACGGTTACGTACTTAGCCATGCCACCGACGGAACACTATGGCGGCGTTGTGCCCGCCAAAGCCGAAGCTGTTCGACATGGCCACCCCCACATCCGCGTCCCGGGCCACGTTGGGGACGTAATCGAGATCACAGGAAGGATCAGGGTACTCCAGATTGATCGTGGGGGGAATCCTCCCAGCCTCCATCGACAGTACCGTGGCTGCGGCTTCCAACCCACCCGCGGCCCCCAGGCAGTGCCCGAAGACACTCTTGTTCGAGCTGACCATCACTCGATCAGCCTGCTCGCCCAGGGCCAGTCTGACGGCCCTGGTCTCCATGATGTCGCCGAGTGGGGTCGAGGTCCCATGTGCGTTCACGTAGTCGACCTCGGAAGGATCGACATCTCCGTCGCGCAGAGCCCGGATCATTGCCAGCGCGGCCGGCTCCCCGGTCTCGTCCGGCTCGGTGAGGTGGAAGGCGTCGCCGGTCATACCGTATCCCACCATCTCGGCATAGATGTGCGCCTCCCGCTTGAGAGCGTGCCCCAGCTCTTCGAGCACGAGGACCCCACCCCCTTCGCCCATGACGAACCCGTCGCGCTGAGAGTCGAACGGCCGACTGGCCTTCTCCGGCTCCTCGTTGCGGCTGGAGAGGGCGCGAAGAGCGGCGAAAGCCGACATGCCCACTTCGTTGACCGCCGCTTCGGCCCCGCCGGCCACCATGGCCGTGGCATCGCCGCGGCGGATGATGGAGAAGGCGTCCCCCAGCGCGTTGGTCCCAGCCGCGCAGGCCGTACAGGTCGCGTTGACCGGCCCCTTCAGCCCCAGAAGCATGGAGCTGTTGGCGGCCGCCATGTTGGGGATCATCATGGGAATGAAGAAGGGGTTGACCCGGGTGGGGCCCTTTTCCAGAAGGACGCCGGTCTGCTCCAGGAAGGTGTCCAGTCCGCCGACGCCCGAGCCGATGAGCGTTCCGACGGCGTACGGATCCTCGGCCACAGGGTAGCCTGAGTCCTCGAGAGCCATCGCCGCCGCGGCCGCCCCGTACTGGGCATACCGGTCCATGCGCCTGGCCATCTTCTTCTCCATGAATCGCAGGGGATCGAAGTCCCGCACCTCCCCGGCGATCTTCACTGGGAACTCCGTGGTGTCGAAGCGCTCGATAAGCCGTACGCCCGATCGTCCACCGATAAGGGCTTCGAAGAAAGGGGCCTTGCCGATGCCGATGGGAGAGACCACGCCCACGCCGGTCACCACCACCCGCCTGTACTCGATCGTCCTCGTCGTGCTGGACATGTAAGCCACCTCCTCCGGCCCGCTAGATACCCAGTCCACCATCGACCGGAAGCACGGCCCCGGTGATGAAGGAGGCCGAATCGCCCACCAGGAAGGCTACGGCCGAAGCCACCGCTTCCGGAGTACCGATCCGACCCAGCGGGATCTGATTGATGATAGCGTTCCGTGCCGTCTCCCCCAGAGCGGCGGTCATGTCGGTCTCGATATAACCTGGGGCGACCGCGTTGACACGCACGTTGCGCGAAGCGACTTCTCGGGCCAGAGACTTTGTGAGGCCGAGCAGGCCCGCCTTGGCCGCCGAGTAGTTGACCTGCCCGGCGTTGCCGCGCCTGCCCACCACGCTGGATATGCTCACGATAGAGCCGCGCCGCCGCTTGATCATGCCGCGGAGCACGGCCTTGCTCATAAGAAAGGCTCCCTTGAGGTTCACGGCCAGCACGGCGTCCCAATCGGCTTCGCTCATGACGAGCGCCAGGCCGTCCCGTGTGATCCCCGCGTTGTTGACGAGGATGTCCACCGGGCCCAGGGCCGACTCCACAGCGGAGACGGCCGCGCGGGCTTCGTCTTCCTTGGAGATGTCGGCCTGCACGAAGGTAGTCGCCCGGCCGGTCGTTCGCTCGATCTCGCGGGCCGCGTCGGCGCCTACCTCGGCCAGGTCGACGATGGCCACTTTGGCGCCGTTCTCGGCCAGCCTCAGAGCGATGGCCAGCCCTATGCCGCGGGCCCCCCCGGTCACAAGGGCCACCTGATCCCGCAGGGATGCATCTCCCGGGGTGGTCGCTCTCTCTTCCATCTCAGCCTTCCGTTCCCTTGGTCGTATTAGATAGCCGTCTCGATAGCGCTAGGAGAGACCCTCAAGCACCTCGTGCAGGTTGTCCGCGTCTCCGGTGGGCGCCATCGGGAAATCGCGGGCTATTCTCTTCATCAGCCCGGTGAGGACACTGCCGGGCCCCACTTCCAGACCGAGATCGGGAGGGGCTTCACCCTCAAGGAGGGCCGTGATGCTCTGGCTGAACCTGACCGGCGACATGAGCTGCCGGGATAGCACCTCGGCCAGCTCCGCCGCTTCCGGGTAACGCACCTCGGTGGTGGAGAAGAACCGGCCCCCCGTCCCCTCGCCGACGGCGGCGGCCGGCCCAGAGATCGGCCCCAGGGCCGCGCCGGCGTTTCTTCCCGCCGTGAACGTCACGCCGTCCAGGGCCTTCGCGAGAGATTCTGCCGCGCCGGCCATGAACGGGGTGTGAAAGGCCCCCGAGACCGGCAGGGCGACCACAAGCTTCGCGCCGCGGGATTTGGCCAGCTCCCCCGCCTCTTTGACCGACTCTGCCGAGCCTGAGATGACCACCTGGCCGGGCGAGTTGTAGTTGGCGGGCCAGACTTCCGGCAGCGACGCGCACAGCTCCTCCACCAGTTCCGTCTCGAGACCGACGACGGCGGCCATCGCCCCGGGCCGTTCCTCGCTGCAGGCCTGCATGCCCAGTCCGCGCACCTCCACCACCCGCAGAGCGTCCGCGAAAATCATCTGACCCGTCGCGACCAGAGCCGAGTACTCGCCCAGCGAGTGTCCCGCGGCCACGGAGAAGGTGGCGCCTCGTTCCTCCAGCAGCCTCCACACCGCCACGCTGCAGGTAAGCAGGGTCAGCTGGGTGCGGTCGGTGCGCGTAAGCTCCTCCATGGAACCATGCCGGCACAGCTGCCCGATATCCCAGCCCAGCACCTCGCCCGCCTCCGCGAACGTCGCCCGGGCTACGGGGTACTCCCAAAGGTACTCGGCCATACCGGCGTATTGACTTCCCTGGCCGGGGAACAGGATCAGCTGACCCCCCATTTCATCTCCTCTCGGTCCATTCGAGCAGGCAGGCCCCCCAAGTCAGTCCGGCACCAAAACCCATGAGCAGAACCAGATCGCCATCGTGTAGCCGCCCCTCCTCCCGCGCTTCGTACAGGCACAGCGGAATGGAAGCACAGGAAGTGTTCCCATATCGCTGCAAGTTCGTGCAGACCTTGTCCTCGGAGATTCCCATTTTCTTGGCCGCCGCCTGGATGATACGCAGATTGGCCTGGTGGGGGACGAAGAGATCGAGCTCCTCCACCGTCATGCCGCAGCGCCCTAGAACGCGGCCGGCCGAGTCTGCCACCACGCGCGTGGCGAACTTGTACACTTCCCTACCGTTCATCTTCATGAAGTGCTGATGCTCGTCAACGGTGGCGTGCGAGGCGGGCAGGCACGAGCCGCCGGCCGGGATCGAAAGCATGTCCGCCCCCGACCCGTCGTTCCCGAGGTCGAAGCCGAGGATGCCCCGGGCGGGCGCTGCACCCATCCGATCGGCCGTGGACGCGACCCGGTCTCCCGCGGGCAGCGGCGAGACGACGGCGGCACCCGCCCCGTCTCCGAACAGCACCGCGGTAGCCCGGTCGTCCCAATCCAACAGCCGGGAGATGACCTCAGCGCCCACCACCAGGACGTTCTCGCACAGACCCCCGGCTACCACTCCCGCCGCCATGGCCAGCGCGTAAACGAAACCGGTGCAGCCGGCAGAGACGTCGAAGGCCCCGGCTTTGACACATCCGGTCTTGGAGGCGACGCGCGCAGCCGTCGCGGGCATGAGCTGGTCGGGAGAGATGGTGGCAGTGATCACCAGGTCGACACGCTCCGGAGAGAGCCGGGCGTCGAGGAGTGCCCGCTGGGCGGCAAGTACGCCCAGGTCGGATGAACAGAGCCCGGGTTCGGCCACCCTCCGCGCCGCGATGCCGGTGCGCTGCCGGATCCACTCGTCCGAAGTGGCGAGCGTATCGGCGAGGTCGTCATTGGTGACCACGTTCGAAGGAAGGTGGACACCCAATCCCGATATGGTCACAGGTCTCCCGGTCAGGGAAGTCGCTCCACCGCCGAGCATGAGCTAGCGCTCTACGACCGCGAAGGTGAGGGTGCCGCTACACGAGAGGTCGGCTCCCACGAAGGCCTTGGCCTCGCCCTTTCCTATTCGTCCCCGGCGCTCGGCCAGGTGGGTCTCCAGCCGCAAGGTATCACCCGGCACGACCTGCCGGCGGAAGCGCACCTTGTCAACGCCCGCGAACAGGACGATCTTCCCTTGGGCGCCGGGCTCCGATAGAAGGGCGACGGCTCCGGTCTGAGCTAGAGCTTCGAGCTGCAGCACGCCGGGAAAGACCGGGTATCCGGGAAAATGGCCTCTGAAGACATCATCGGAAGCAAGGACGTCTTTCTCCGCTATCGCGTACTCTCCAGGGACCAGTTCCACCACTCGGTCTAGGAGCAAGAAAGGCTCCCGATGCGGGAGTATCGCCTCGATCTGTGTCCTGTCCAGCAATGCATCACCGTCCGTCGATAACGCGCCGGAGCCCCGGCTGCGAGGTGCTAGTATTGTCCAGGATGAGTCTGGCCTTTTCAAGGAAGCCCCCCGCCCCCGGGAAGTAGCCGGCACCCCGTGCAGTTGCAGCTTTCGCTCACGGTCGCCGATAGACTCCATGAGACCTTGCTGGTCCGTGGAGAGCCGCTTGACGCTATGGAAGCGGTCCGGCTGCTGGTCGCCTGTCCCAATGCCCCAGTCGCGCTCTGTGACGAGATCCTGGGCGCCCTCGTAGCCCACGACCAGCGCTTCTGCTGGAAAGACGACGCTCTCGGTGCGGCGCAAAACGACGCCCGCCAGGTTTCGCTGCGTCACTGGGAAGTTCCGGATCCCGATCTGGCCGATGTCCCCTTCGTCGCCCTCGACCTCGAGACCACCGGGTCCCGGCCAGGACTCAGCAAGATCACCGAGATCGGAGCGGTGCGGATAGAGGGGTTCCGGGAGGTGAGGCACTTCGGCACGCTCGTCAACCCCCTCCGGCCCATCCCGCCCATAATCACGCAGATCACGGGGATCACCCAAGAGATGGTAGCGGGAGCGCCGCGCATCGAAGAGGTCATCCCGGAGCTCCTGGAGTTCCTCGAGGGCGCCGTCGTGGTCGCGCACAACGCGCCCTTCGACGTCGGCTTCCTCAACTACGAGCTCCGCCGCCTCAAGGGCAGGAGGCTCGGGGACGGAGCCATCGACACACTGCCCCTCGCTCGAGCGCTCGCCCCCGGTCTGCCGAACTACCGCCTACACACGGTGGCCGAGGCCCTCGGTGCGCCGGTCGTGGCCTGCCATCGGGCGCTGGCCGATGCGCAGGCCGCGGGACATGTCTTCGTCACCCTTGTCGGCCGCCTGCAGGAGAGGGGCATCACCCATCTGGGCGAAGCCAGAACGTTCATAAGCCCGGCGTCCCATACCGCGGTGGAAAAGCTGAGGTTGACCCGGGACGTTCCCCGCAGTCCTGGTACCTACCGCTTCGTCGACAAGAATGGCACCATCCTCTACGTGGGCAAGGCGGATCGTCTGCGCGAGAGGGTGCGCTCCTACTTCGTGGCCCACGGCGATCATTCCCGCAAGGTGCGACAGGCCATACGCCTGGTCGACCATATCGACTGGGACGAGGCCGGCACCCCGCTCGAGGCCGTCGTGCGAGAACAGGAGCTCATCCTCGCGCACCGGCCCCCGTGCAACCTCCACGGAGGCCGGCCCGAGAACTACGCCTATCTGAAAGTCGGGGGTTCCGGTCCCGGACTCAACCTGTACATCAGCGGCCGGCCACCCGCGTGGCTCACCGATGCGGAGAGCCCTGGGGGCAAACTTCCCGGCGGCGGGGGTAGGCCTCCGTGCCGTCCCTTCGTCATCGGTCCGTTCCGGGGCCGCACGCGGCTCAACGCGGCGGTGGATCTGCTCCAGAGATGCTACCCGGTGCGCCGCTGCCCCAGGCGCCCCGATGGACGTCCCTGCGTACGGGGGGAGGGGAACCACTGCCTAGCTCCGTGTGCGGGTGACCCAGACACGCGCAGACGGCACGATGCTCTCGTCATGGACATCGTCGGTTGGCTGACAGGGCAGGCTGGGGCGACTCTGCCCGATCCACTCGAGCGCGCCCACGAGGTCATTCAGTCTCTCTCCCGGCAGAAACGGTATGAGCAGGCACAAAGCCTCCAGGAAGCATGCGACCATCTGATGAGCGTGTGCCGCTCGTACCGGTCCCTGGTCGAAGCTCGCGGCTTGTGCTTTGCCGCCCTGTGGCCGGAGTCGGCGAATGGCGACGGCCCCGGGGTGCGGATGAACCTGGTGCACGACGGCCGGCTGCGCGAGGTCGTATCGCTTCGATCGGGCACTATCGAACAAGGGATCGGGGCGGCGCTCGCCCGCCTTTCGGCCCAAACGGCGAAAGCCCCGGGGGGGAGCGCCGCCCCGCTCTTCGTGGCGGTACCGCAGAGAGAGCTCGACACGCTACTGGCGGTCCGGCGCTGGTTCCACGAGGGTACTACAGGTGTGAAGATACCTTTGCCCGCAGCGCTGGGCCACGGGGACACCGGACCGCTGGTCACCCGCCTCGTGACCGAGGCATCCAAGATCCTTTCATCAGAGCCGGCGGCCCGGGAGGTCCAGCCGGTCGTCTAAGCGCGTTTGGTCCCAGACTCCGATCCCGGGCTTCAGACCGCCGCGATCTCGATCTTGGGAAGCTGGATGTTCTTGGCCTTCATCACCGCCGCAAGAAGACTGCGATCGATCTTCCCCTTGTATATGGGGATGCCTTCTTTGACGCACAGCTGGATCACGTCGCGAGTCCCTGTGCCCAGCTCCGCCGCCAGTTCTTCGGGGGTGAAGTGATTGGCCATGAGATCTCCTTTCCGGATTACCGACTACCCAGAACCAACGGAAACAAAAAAACCCAGCAACAAAAGCTGCCAGGCCTCTTAAGGGACATGGACCACAGGCGCGGGCACCTTGATGCGGCTACCCCCGGGCCTCTGTCTCACTACCTTCCTCATCGCGTCTATTGTATCCCCGCCCGCCCCTAGGAGCAAACGCGATCCTTCGCCCAGACGAGCCGAGTATCACTTCTGCCTCAAGGTTCCTGCAGATCCTCGCGCAGCAGGAGAAACTCCACTTCTTCCCCCGCCCGCACTCCTTTCGGGCCTCCAGGGACGAAGGCCAGGCCGTTGGCTCCCACCATCGAGCGCAGGATGCCCGATCCCTGAGCACCGGTGGAGCTGACGTGCCAGACACTCCCCTCGCGCCAGGCCCGTACCCGTACCACATACGTGCGTCCGTCTGTGTTGGCGACATCCTCGGCGATGATGGCGCGATAAGAGGGCCGGGTGGTCTTGCGATAGCCCAGGAGACGTAGGAGAGCCGGCCGCACGAACAGCTCGAACGACACCATGGCCGAAACCGGGTTGCCGGGAAGGCCGAAGACCAACGTGCTACCCCGTACGCCAAACGCCAAGGGCTTGCCCGGTTTCATGGCCACGCCCCATAAGCGGCGCTCCACCCCGAGCTCATCCTGGACTTCCTTGACAAAGTCGAACTGCCCTACCGACACCCCCCCGGATGTGAGGAGCACGTCGTACTCCAGACCTTGCTCGACGAGCCTACGGGTTGCTTCGTAATCATCGGGGACGATGCCCAGCGCTTCCGCGTGGATCCCGAGTTGCTGACATTGGGCCCGCAACGAGTAACTGTTGGAGTTGCGTATCTTCCCGGGGCTGAGAGGCTGGTCGACCTCGACCAATTCGCTCCCCGTGGAGATGACCGCCACTCGCGGCTTCCGATGCACCTGGACGAACGGCGCACCCAGGCTGGCCAGTACCCCTATCTCCGCGGGGCCGAGGACACTCCCGGCAGCCAGCACCCTGTCGCCTCGAGCTACGTCCTCGCCAGCCCTGCGGATGTTCCTACCCGGCCTGACCGCTTCAAAGACGAAAACGCGCCCGTCCTCCTCTCTGGTCGACTCGGACTGCACCACCGCGTCCGAACCGCCGGGCAGAGGAGCGCCCGTCATGATCTTGGCCGCCTCGCCCGGACCCAGCCGATGGGTAGCCACGTGCCCCGCGGGGATGGTCTCCGAGACGAGCAGTGTCACCGGAGAGTCCGCGGTCGCGTCGACCACGTCGGCGGCTCTCACGGCGAAGCCATCCATCCCGGAATTGTCGAATGGGGGCACACTGTGCGCCGCCACGATGTCCTCTCCCAGTACAGCGCCTAGCGCCTCCGTGAGAGAGCGCGCCTCGAGCGGGAGTGGAGCCGCTTCGGCGAGGACTCGAGCCCTCGCCTCCTCTATGCTGACCAGCTTGCTGGGCACGAGCCGACCCTTCGACAGATTGAGTAGTTGCCGGTTCGCACTCGACCGGCCGAACTTGCACTCTGAGTGTAAACCGTTTGGAGCCCCTAGCCGATAACAAGGATAGCATGAGCACAAGCAGCCAAGAACCGATACCCCCGGCCGACATGAACGCAGACGCGACAGAGCGCACTTCTCTCCCAGGAAACGGATCCGGGCTACGGCGGCCCGCGCCGTCAAGGGCGGCTCGCCTGCGCGCTATCCATGATCTGGTGCGGTCCAACGGTTATCACGTGCCCGCTGGTCTCGTGGCCGAGCGCATGCTCGAGCAGGCCGGCACCGGCAAGCGCGATCCCCAGGACTAGGGAACAAAACACAGCCCTGCGCTCGTCTCGCCTCTGCACGATACCCTCTTCGACCTCATCTATTTGCCTCCTCGCTCCGGTGGGCATAGAATTCAGGGTCCGCAAGTGAACGGGAGACAAATATGCCGCTCACCATACGCCGGCGCTTGGTGGACCGCGTCCGACAGTATAGGAAGATGGCCTATGCGGTGTGCGCCGGGCTTGTCGTCCTCGCCGGCGCCGTGGTCTTCCTCTCCGTCTCCTCGCCGGCTTCGAGTGTAGAACTGGCCAGCGGTCCCACGTTCTTCGACCCCGACCGCACCATGCGGGTGGCCGAGGAGATGTTCATCTTTCCCAATCGAACCATCGGTTCCCAAGACGCGGCCGGGGCAACAGCGTGGCTGGAGGACGAGCTTTCCGAACTAGGCATACCCAGCGAGACAGACACGTTTACCACGACTTTGGGCGACGAGGAAGTCACGCTCAGCAATGTGACCGTCGTGCTGCAGGGCGCAAGCAAAGAGACCATCGTCGTCACGGCGCCGCGGGACATCTCCACGATCGTCAAGGTCGACCCCCTTGCCTATACGAGCGCCACGGCCATGCTTATCGAGTTGGTGCAGGTCTTCGCATCTCGCCCCCACCAGAAGACCCTGGTGTTCCTTTCCACGGAGGACGGTAACAGCGGGGGCCTCGGCGTGAGCAGGTTCCTGGATACCTACGAGGGCAGCCAGGACGCCAGCGTCATCCTCTCCATACAGGGGCTGGGCAAGGAACGGACCCGCGCACTGCAAGCAGGAGTGACCGCACCGCAAAACACGACCCCAGGGTGGTACGTGCAACTGACGGGCCGGATCCTCGAGAAGGCCGCGCTCGGCCTGCAAGTGCCAGGCATGCTCAGTCAGGCCGCCGACCAAGCCCTGGCGCTTTCGCGGGGGGACCAGGTGGCGGGCCTCAGCCGAGGCATCGCCTCGCTGATGCTCTACGACGAGACCTCGGGAAGCCCCACCGTAGCCGGGTTCTCCAACCAAGGCGCCGCGGTAGAGCGTCTGATCCTCTCGCTTGACGGGGCCACGGAGACGCCATCAGACCCCGGCACAGCCTTGCTGCTTCAGTCCGGGCGCTACCTTACCGACCAAGCCATCGCCCTGCTCGCTATCCTGATGCTGCTTCCCACCATCGCCGCACTGCTCATCTGGGTGTTCACGTCTCGCGTCACCGGCCGGGCCGCGCTGCGTCACCTGCGCAATCTGTTCTCGTTCGTGTTACCTCTGGGGTTCGTGTTCTTGATCGCCTACGTGTTGGCGCTTTTCGGTCTGATCCCCCGCTACAGTCTCCAGGTGCCGACGACCGCCGGCCCGGCCACGGATCCGCGCTTGGTCCCCACTCTCATCCTCATCGTAGTGGGGCTGGCAGCCTTGGTGCTCTCTCGGCATTTTCTGGGTTATCTCCGACCCCGGGAGGAAAGGGCGGCCACGGAGATGGCCCGACTCTCCACCGGCTTCCTCGGCCTGCTCGTCGGCCTCGCGCTCATGGTGTCCCGGTCTCCGTTCCTCCTTCTGCCCTGTATCGCTGCGGCCTGGGCCTGGCCACTCGCGACCTGCTTCGCCGAACCCGTGTACAACAGCGCCATCTGGCGGCAGCGGCTCACCACCAATGCACCCCTTCTTCTCCTCGGTCTCGTCGCGCCCATCATCCTCTACGTGTACGTGGCCACGGCCGGCGGTGTAGGCTGGTGGGGGACCTGGTGGTTCTTGCTGGTGCAGACGGTCTCCGGCGCATATGGTCTAAGGGGGCCGATGGCGATGGTGTTCATCACCGCCGCCTTCATGGTCTTGCTCGGGGTCAAGCGGATGCGCGTGGTCCCGATCGAGACCCTGGAAGTCACGGACGAATTGAGCCTGCTCGAGCTTCCGGTACCCCGCGAGCGGCGTTCACGCTCCCCGTCGCGTCCGCCGCTTTCACCGTGGAGCTGAGTCCTAGAGATACCTTCTCCGCCAGAAGACGATTGCGAACGCCAACGAAACCACCAGCCAGATGACAATGGTCAGAGTGAAAGCGTGCGCGTACTTCTCAAACGGAAGGGCCACGTTCATGCCCCACATCGAGGCCACGATGGTGGGGATCGACAGCAGGATGGTCACCGATGTGAGGAACTTCAACACGCCGTTGAGGTTGTTCGAGATCACGGAGGTGAACGCGCCCATCATGGCCGAAAGCGTGTCGGCGTAGATCTTCGCCATCTCCGAAGCCTGTTTGTTCTCGACGATCACGTCCTCGAGCAGGTCCTCGTCCTCCTCGTACATCTTGATGCTCTTCGTCCGCAGCAGCTTCTGAAGGACCGCCTCGTTGGAGTGGAGCGACGTCGTGAAGTACACCAGCGACTTCTGCAGTCCTAGCAGGTCGAAGATCTCGGCGTTCTTCATAGACGCCCGGAGTTCGCGCTCCAGCTTTTCGGTCTCCCGGTCGATGCGGCCCAGGTAGCGGAGGTAGAAGGCCGTTATCTGCTGAAGGATCTGGAAGAGGAAGCGGGTCTTCTTGAAGGTCGCGAAGCCCCGGAGGGTATCGCGCTCGAACTCGCCCAGGATCGGGTTAGGTCTCAGGCAGGTGGTGATGAAGTAGTCTGGATGTACCAACATCCCCAACGGGATGGTGTGGTAGCCCTGTTCTTCTTCGCTGCGCACCAGAACCGGGATGTCCACGATGACGTGAGTCAACCCATCCTCGATGTCTACCCGAGACTTCTCCTCCTCGTCCAAAGGGCTCTTGAGCAGATCGGACGGGATGCAGAGTTCCCGGCTGACCCGTTCCAATTCCTCCTCGGTGGGACTCACCAGATCGATCCAGGAGCCGGGTTCGAACTCCTCTAATCGCTCCAGACCCGTGGAGGTCGTTTTCAGAATGGCAAGCATGACTCACCCCCTTCACCGGACATGCGGACGCACCGCGTTTCATCCCTATTGCTTCCCTCGCGTGATCAGGATTCTGGATCGGGGCCTCAGTCGGCCCGCACGTACATTGCTGCATTCTCTCATGGACCGTCTGCTCGCGCTATCATTCTGAGCCATGACGATCTCAGCCGATCTGATCGAGCGAGACCTCCGCTCGATGATTCGCGGCGACATCGAGTTCGACCCGATCAGCCGCTACCTTTACGCCACCGATGCCGGTCTGAATCAGGTCGAGCCGTTAGGGGTGGTGTCGCCCCGAGACGCCGAGGATGTGATCCGCTTGGTGTCCTACGCGGCTGAGCAGGGTCTGTCTCTCGTCCCTCGAGGCATGGGCTCAGGATTGGCTGGCGGGGCAGTGGGCACCGGTATCCAGGTGGATTTCACCCGCTACATGAATTCTATTCTCGAGGTAGCCCCTGACGGCTCCTGGGCCCGGGTGCAGCCGGGCGTCGTCATGGCATCCCTGAACCAGCATCTGAAGACTTACGGGACCTTCTTCGCTCCCGATCCCTCCAGTGAGAACTACTGCAGCCTGGGAGGGATGATAGGGACCAACTCCTCTGGAGCCCGCACGGTGGCCTACGGAGGCACTAAGGACCACGTGCTTGCGCTGGAGGTGGTGCTGGCAGACGGTTCGACGTTCTCCGCGCGCCCCTACGCAGATGGCAGCCCGCAACTGGCGGCTCTCCTGGCAGCGAAGACCGGGGCCGGACACGCCTTTGCCTCCGTCGTGCCCGAGCTCCTCGAGAAGCAGGAGATCATCGCCGGCGGCATGCCCCGGGTGGTCAAGAACTGTTCGGGGTACCGAGTGGAGACCGTCCTCGGGCATGCAGCCCACCTGGGCGTGGCCAACTCGGACGCCCCCGTCGTGTTTCAGCTGCAGAACATGTTCGTGGGGGCCGAGGGCACTTTGGGCCTGGTCACCGAGGCCACCCTCAACCTGGTGCCCCTGCCCGCGCTGAGGGGCATCGCCATGGCCTACTTCCCCTCGGTGTTCGCCTCGGGAGAGGCCGTGCCCGGCATCCTGGCTCTGTCTCCCACCGCGGTGGAGATCATGGACTCCCGCTTCCTGGGGCTGGTGCGTAAGCATGACTCGCGCGTCGACGCCATGCTTCCCGAGCGCACGGACACCGCGCTCCTCGTCGAGTTCGAAGGCCAGGACGAAGGGGAGCTCGACGAGAAGTTCGCCGGTCTTCGCCGGCATCTGGATACTACCGCTGCCCTGAAGATGGTCCGGGCCACTAGCGCCGCGGAGACCGACCGCCTGTGGACGGTGCGGAAGTCGGCCGTCGCCCTGGCTTTGCGCATGCCCGGACCGCGGCGGGCGCTCCCCTTCATCGAAGACGTAACGGTCCACCCCACGGAAGTGCCCGACTACGTCGACTTCCTGCAGCGGTTGTTCGACCGCGAAGGCGTGGACGCGGTCATGTACGGCCACCTAGGCGACGGCAATATCCACACGCGTCCCCTCCTCGATCCCAAGGATCCGGACGATCTGCGGACGATGCAGCGCCTCTATGACGAGGTCTCCACCTACGTGCTCGGCATCCGAGGGACCATGTCCGGCGAGCATGGCGACGGGCTGCTCCGGACCCCTTATGTCCGGCAGATGTACGGGGAGGAGATCTACGCTCTCTTCGAAAGCATCAAGAATGCCTTCGATCCCCAGGGTGTGATGAACCCGGGGAAGAAGGTCGGGCCGCAGGAAGAGAGCGGGAGCCTGCTGCGAGATCTGCGCTACGGTGCAGGCTACAGGACGGTGCCCCAGGAGCCCATCCTCCACTTCCCGGGCACTGAATACGAGCGAGAGATCGAGAAGTGCCACGGGTGCGGACAATGCAAGAGCACCGTCGTCACCACGATGTGCCCCACCTACAAGGCCACCCGCCGGGAGCACGCCTCGCCCCGGGCGAAGGCCAACCTCTTGCGGAGCATCATCACCGGCGCCCTCGACCCGGAGAGTACTCATGGCGAGGCCGCCGCGAAGACGGTGGCCGACTACTGCATCGTGTGCGGCATGTGCGCCGTGGAATGCCCTTCCAACGTGAACATCCCCAAGCTCATGCTCGAGGCTAAGACCAAGTACCGGGCAGCCCATCCAGGCGCGCTCACCGACATGATCCTTGGCCGTGCGGAGATCGTCTCGCGCCTCGGCCACGCCTCGGCGCCGCTCGCCAACCGCCTGCTCAGGCAACCCATGGTGCGACGCCTGGCGCGGCCGCTCGTAGGTATCGACTCGCGACGGCCGATGCCGCCGTTTGCCCGTAGGACGTTCAGCGAGTCGGGCCGGGCGCACGGCGGCCCGCTCCCTGAGCGCTTCCCAGCCCCCACCGTGGCCTACTTCTACGACCTGTTCGCGGAGTACAACGATCCCCGCCTCGCCCAGACCGTCCAGCGCATTCTTGAGGCTCACGGCATCCAGGTGCTGCTCCCCGAGCAACGAGCCAGTGGCATCCCGGAGATGCTCTACGGCTACTTCGAAAGCGCTCGGGCGGCGGCGGAGTTCAACATCCGCGCCTTCTTGCCGGCGGTGAACGCCGGGGCGGCGCTGGTGAGCGCTGAGCCGACGGCCACCTTCGCCTTCAAGGTCCACTACCCGGACTATGCGCCCAGCCCCGACTGCTCCGTTGTCGCCAATGCTACCCACGACCTGGGTGAGTTCCTCGTCCGCTTTCGCGCGGACCACAGCGAGAACGTGCCCGCCGCCAGGCCGCTCCCATCCTACTATCGCCGAGTCGCGTACCACCAACCGTGCCACCTCAAGGCGCAACAGATCGATAACCCTGGTCTCGAGCTCTTGCGCGAGATCCCCGGCCTAGAAGTCGTCGATCTGGCGGCGGGTTGCTGCGGCATGGCCGGCACCTTCGGGATGAAGGCCGATACCTACGAACTTTCGATGCTAACGGGCAAGCCTCTCTTTGACCGTATCGCCGAGGTCGCGCCCGATCTGGTGGTCAGCGAGTGCAGCACCTGCCGTATGCAGATAGCCCAGGGAACCGGCCTCCCCACAGTGCACCCCGTCACCCTGCTGGCCAGGGCGTACGGGGCGTAGAGACGCTGCCGCGTCACTTGTCGCAGAACAGAGTCCCACCCTTGGCCCAGCTCTCGCGCGAGTAGTCCTCGATGACCACGTCCACCTGGTCTTCGGGGGCGCCGGTGAACTTCACAACCACGTCGGTGATCTCCCGGGCCAGCCGGCGTTTCTGTTCAACACTGCGTCCTTCGAGCATCTTGACGACTATGAACGGCACGGAGTCCTCCTGGGTCGATGGGATGGTGGGACCTTTGGCAGCGCGCCACGTGTGCCCAGGTAATCTACCATCCGCGGCGTCCTCCCTGACGACGTGGATGGGTCGGGGCCACCAGAACGGGACCAAGGTCGTAGCTGCTGCCGGCCGTACGCATGACACACTTCTCCGAGAGCACGCGGGCAAGGGAATGGGGTATGATGTGGTTATATAAAGCACCACTTTATAGCAAGGTAGATTCCGTCATGCCGCGCATAGGCCTCCGTGACCTGAAGATTCACGCGTCCCAAGTACTTCGCGACGTGGAGAAGAACCGCATCCGCTACGTGGTCACGAAACGGGGTGAGCCTCAGGCCATCATCATCCCGTACTCCGCGCACGAAGAATCGGCACCCGTCGACCGAGAGGCTGCGTGGAACCGGATCGCCGACGCTTTGGCGGAGGTACGCCGCAGCTGGGATTCTCCTCTCACCGCGGAGGAGATCATTCGAGACATGCGGCACTGACGGTCGAGCGAAGGCCACCGTGGACGCCAGACCCCTTACCATCGACGCGAGTGTCTTCGTCCGAGCTGCGATCCCGCACGAAGACGGCTTCGAAGAAAGCGCCGATTTCCTTCGCTCGCTCGGCGCGGCGCGGCGATTGGTGATCCTACCCACGCTTGTCAAGCCAGAGGTCTCGGGCGCGCTGAGCCGGGGGCTCGGCGACCCAGAAACTGTCGAGGTCGTTCTCGATGAGCTCGACCGACTGGCGGATGCTCTCTTCGTGCCCCTGGACCGATCCCTTGCTGGAGAGGCCGCCGAAATCGCTCGCCAGGCCGGGCTGCGAGGCGCGGATGCGGTCTACGCCGCCACCGCGCGTCGCTTCGACGCGGTCCTGGTGACGCTCGACAGGCAGCAGTTGGAGAGACTACCGCCCCACATCAGCGTTTGTTCTCCCTGCGAGGCGCTCGAGACATAGCCCGGATTGCAGCCCGGATAGCTTCCTGAGTCGCGGATTTCTATCGACCGCGTTTCGGAAGACCCCGGCGTGTCGGGATGCGACGCGGCCGGCATCCCCGCGGATGCCGGCCGCCTATCGTTCCCCCGCTCGCAACACCCCAGCGGACCGTCGTCCGGTCTGGGGGCCACCCCTACTTGAGCTTGCCGAAGATCCTCCGGCGCACAACAGTCCTCTTGAGCCCCTGGATACCCTCTGTGGGATTGAGCTCCTTCGGACATGCTTCCACACAGTTCATGATCGTGTGACAACGGTAGACGCCGCGTTCGTTATCGAAGCGAGGTAAGCGTTCCTTGCGGGCCTCGTCCCGGCTGTCCACCTCGAACCGGTAGGCCTTAAGTAGAGCCGCAGGTCCCAGGTAGTTCTCCTCGCCCCACGCCGACGGGCAACTGGAGTAGCAGCATCCGCACAGGATACAGTCCACCGGCATGTCGATCTTCCTGCGCTCTTTGGGCGACTGGATGATCTCCTTCTCGGGGTCGGGCGAGTTCCGGATCAGCCAGGGCATGATGTACTCGTACTTGGCAAAGAACTGGTCCATGTCGCAGACCATGTCCTTCACCAACGGCAGGTGAGGCATAGGGCCGACCGTGATGAGATCCGTATCGAGATGCTTGACGTTTGTCTGGCAGGCCAGCCGGTAGGCACCGTTGATGTACATGGCGCAGCTGCCGCACACGGACGCCCGACAGCAGAAGCGGAACGACAGGCTCCCGTCGAACTTCTCCTGAATATGGAAGAGACCCTCGAGCACGGTGAGGTTCTCACCTTCGTAGGTGACGGTGTATTCCTCCCAGTGGGCCTCCGGGTCCTTCTTGCTGTGAGGATCTTGCCGCTTGAGGCGAAACTTGATGTCAGGCATCAGTACTTCCGCTCCTGTAGCTCGAAAGTGCCGAGAGTCACGGGCTTGAAGCCGAGACGAGGACCGATTGCTTCGGGCTGGTAGAAGGCCAGGGTGTGCTTGAGCCAGTTCGCATCGTCGCGCGTATCGTAGTCGGTCCGGAAATGCGCTCCGCGGGACTCCTGCCGGGCGATCGCGCCTAGGCCGACGCAGAGAGCCAAGTCGATCATTCCTTCGAACTCGATAGTCCGGATCATATCGACGTTGAAGACGGTGCCTGTCCAGCGGAGGCCGATGTTCTTCACCCGCTCCTTGACGGATACAAGCTTCTCCAAACCCGTCCTCATGGTGGCCTCGTCGCGGAACAGGAAGAAGTGCTCTTTCATCGCTACGGTCATCTCGGCGCGCAGCGCATACGCATCGTCGGTGCCGGTCTTGGCACCCAGTTCCTCGACTTTCTGCTCCATCGCCTGAACGGCGGCGAACGCGGTCCGGGCGTTCGGCGGCCGCTTATCGGTCCGCCCTTCCAGATAACGCACCACTTCTGCTCCGGCGCGCCGACCGAACACGATCGTCTCGAGCAGGGAGTTGCCGCCCAAACGGTTGGCTCCGTGGACCGAAACGCAGGCACACTCACCGGCGGCGTACAGGCCGGGCATGACCGTGGTTCCGTTCACATCCGTGTCGATGCCCCCCATCCAGTAGTGCTGGCTGGGGACGACCGGAATGGGCTCCTCTATCGGGTCCACGCCTTCGAAGTGGATGGCCAAGTCGCGGATCCCAGGGAGGCGCTCCAGGATCTTCTCCGCTCCTAGATGGCGAAGGTCGAGATACACGTAACCTTGTCCGCCGATCCCTCGGCCTTCGTTGATCTCGATCTGTATCGAACGAGCCGTGATGTCACGCGGGGCCAATTCCATGAACTTGGGCGCGTATTTCTCCATGAAGCGCTCGCCCAGGTCGTTGATGAGGTAGCCGCCCTCGCCCCGGGCCCCTTCGGTCATGAGGATCTGGGTGGTGTAGAGACCTGTCGGGTGGAACTGGACGAACTCCATGTCCTTGAGAGGCACGCCCGCTTCGTAGGCCATGGACATCCCGCAGCCCGTGCTGATGAGGCTGTTGGTGGTGTTGCTGTAGGTGCGGCCGGCGCCCCCGGTCGCGATGACGACCGCGTTAGCCGTGAATGCCTCGAAGCCACCGTGGATCATGTCGTACGAGACCACACCTTGGCAGACACCCTCGTGCACGATCAACTTGGCCACGTACTGCTCGACATACATCTTGACCTGCTGCTTGTAGGCCTCCTCGACCAGGGTATGCAGCAGGTAGTGGCCGGTCTTGTCGGCGCCGTAGCAGCAGCGCGGGAAACCGGCGCCTCCGAACGGCCGCTGGGCGATGGTCCCATCGTCGAAACGACTGAAGGGGCAACCCCAGTGGTCCATCTCGTAGATGACCCTGGGAGCGTCCTTGGCCATCTGGACGGCGCAATCTTGATCGACCAGGAAGTCGCCGCCCTTGGTGGTGTCGAAGGCGTGCTTCTCCCAGGTGTCGTCGCGGCCTTCGGGGTGGTTACCGAGAGCGGCGTTGATGCCACCTTGGGCTTGACCGGAATGGCTCCGGCCTGGATGGACTTGGGAGAGTATCGCCACATCGGCCCCGGCCCGCTTGGCTTCGATAGCAGCGCGCAGGCCGGCAAGGCCGCCGCCCACAACGATCACGTCATGATGGATCATGTCTCGCTCACCTTACCTAACTGATCCAGGGCCAGAGGGCCCAGGTTCCATATGCCATGAACGCGATACCCACCACCCAGAGAACGATGGTGAGGATCAGGGCACGCGTACGCGAGGTGAACCAGTAGTCCATGAGCACCATGCGCAGACCGTTGAGGGCATGGTAGATGCCGGCCGCCAGCAGGATGATGTCGACCGCAGTGAGCCCGGCGTGGGCCAGGCGGTCGGCGATATTGTCGTAGTTCAGTTCACCGATATTGAGGATGTGCGTGAAGATCAGATGGATCGCCAGCATCACGATCAGGAGCACGGCGGTGACCCTCTGGAAGACCCAGGACCACATCCCGCCCCTGTGGGTGGAGACAGTCTCGGCTTTCAACTGGTCACCCCCTCACCGGTGACGATGTAGGTGAAGGCTACCCAGGCGAAGATGGCGAAACAGATGACCACCACCGCCATAGCGCTCCAGAACAGCAGCTTGTGCCGGTGCACCCCGATGCCGAAGTCCATGAGGATGATGCGCACTCCGTTCAGCGCGTGATAAAGAACGGCCACAACCAGCGCCAGGTCCAGAAGGACCAAGACAGGATGGTCGAAGGTCTTCATCAGGCTGTTCAGCGTTTCACCGTCGCCGCCGAACTGCCCTGTGGAGATGATGATGATGTGGGCGCCCAAATAGAACACGAGGATGAGCCCGCTGATCCGGAACAGTAACCAGGCCCACATCCCGGTCGCCTTCCAGAGCCCGACCCCGACGTTGGCCGTCTCACGAGGTTTTCCGCTCAAGAATCCCCCTTCCTCTCGTACTTCTTGCGACCTTCGGTGTAAAGATCGCCGCCGTACATATCGTTGATGACCACCACAGGGAAATCCTCCACCTGAAGCTCGCGGATGGCCTCAGGACCCAGATCTTCATAGGCGACGACTTTGGCCGAGACGATCCTCTGGGCGAGGAGGGCGCCTGCGCCGCCGGTGGCGCCCAGGTAGACGGCCTTGTCGCGCTTGAGCGCCTCCTTGACGGCTTCGTTGCGAAGCCCCTTGCCGATCATGCCCTTGAGCCCCAGGTCGAGCAGCTTGGGCGAATAGACGTCCATGCGGCCGGACGTCGTCGGACCGGCCGACCCGATCACCTCACCCGGTTTGGGCGGGGTGGGGCCCACGAAGTAGATGATCTGCCCCTGGATGTCGATGGGCAGAGCCTCGCCCTTGTCGATAAGCTCCACCAGCCGTTTGTGAGCGGCGTCGCGGCCCGTGTAGATCGTCCCGGTGATGAGCAGGCGGTCGCCGGCATGAAGGCTTTCGACGACCTCGTCGGTGAGTGGGGTGGTGACGGAGCGTTCCATCAGAGCACCACCTCTTTGTGCCGGGCGGAGTGGCATTGGACGTTGACCGCCACCGGCATGCTGGCGATGTGCGCCGGCAACTCCTCCACGAAGACGTCGATCACGGTGGTGGTGCCCCCGAGGCCTGCCGGGCCGATGCCCAGAGAGTTGCAGCGGCGCTCCAGCTCGTCCTCGAGTTCGGCCAGCCGCGGGTCGGGGTTAGTGGAGCCGACCTCGCGCAGCAGGGCGTGCTTGGCCATGTACGCCGCCTTCTCGAACGTCCCCCCGAGCCCCACCCCCACGATGATGGGCGGGCATGGGTTGGGACCGGCCTTGCTGACTGTGTCGACGATGAAGTCGATCGCACCCTGTCTGCCTTGCGAAGGTTTCAGCATGCCCAGTGCGCTCATGTTCTCGGCACCCCCGCCCTTGGGAGCGACGATCACTTTCACCTTGTCTCCTGGAACGATCCGTGTGTGCAGCATGGCCGGAGTGTTGTCGCCGGTGTTCTTGCGGGCCCCGATGGGGTCGGCGACGGCCGATTTGCGCAAATAGCCTTCCGTATAGCCCTTGCGCACGCCTTCGTCCACCGCCTCTTCGAGACTACCCCCCATTAGGTGCACGTCCTGGCCTATCTCGAGAAACACCACGGCCAGCCCCGTGTCCTGGCAGAGAGGCCGGTCCGTGTCTTTGGCGAGCTTGGCGTTCTCGAGGAGCTCGCGGAAGATATCCCTTCCCGTCTCGGACTCTTCCCGCTCGGCCGCTTGCTCGAAGAACGCGACCACATCCTCGCCCAGATGATTGCAGGCGTCGACAGCCAGCTTGGCCACCGCCTCAGTGATCTGGGCGACGTCCAACTCCCTCACAATATGTTCCTCCTCGACTCGGGTCAGCGCCCCCAGCCTTGCCCTGGCATTCCCCGCAGGCCACTCTACACTCTTTCGCCCCGCACCGGAAGACGGACCCCGCCGCTTTGCGGGCCAGAAGCGGGGGCCGCGGGCCGAGCCCGGGACCGGGGCCTTCTTTGTGGCGGCCGTTCCCGGGCTCGGCTACACTAGATGCCGCTACAAGGCGACCACACGACAAGGGACACCATGCGCATACTCTCCGGGACACAACCCTCGGGCAGACCCCATCTGGGCAACTACTACGGGGCCATCCGCCAGTACATCTCGCTCCAGGCCGGTAACGAGCCCTTCTATTTCATAGCCAGCTACCATGCGCTCACCGCCGTGCAGGAGCCCCAGCTGCTCCGGGAATACACGATAGGCGTGGCTCTGGACTTCCTGGCTCTCGGTCTCGATCCCGCACAGGCCACGCTGTTTGCCCAGCAAGACGTTCCCGAGGTCACCGAACTCACCTGGATCCTCTCGTGCGTCACCCCCATGGGTCTCCTGGAGCGAGCCGTCAGCTACAAGGACAAGATCGCCCAGGGCCTCACGCCCAACCATGGGCTCTTCGCCTACCCCGTGCTGCAGGCGGCCGACATACTCATATACCTTTCCGATTTGGTCCCGGTCGGTCAGGATCAGAAGCAGCACATCGAGATGACCCGCGACATCGCCGGCAAGTTCAACCAGCAATTCGGCGAAGTCTTCACCATCCCCGCCGCCTACATCCTCGACGACACCGCGGTGGTCCCGGGCATAGACGGCCGCAAGATGTCCAAGAGCTATGGTAACGAGATCGGCATCTTCGATGAGGGAAACGTCCTCAAGAAGAAGGTCATGTCCATCGTCACCGACTCGGCTCCGGTCGAGGCTCCCAAGGATCCGGAGCAATCCACTCCCTTCCTTCTCCTGCGCCTCGTCGCTTCCCCCGAGGAGACGGCCGAATGGGAGGCTCGCTACAAAGCCGGGGGGATGGGGTACGGCGAGGTCAAGAAGCGCCTGCTGGAACTGACAAACGAGTCCTTCGCCCCCTACCGCGAGCGACGTCGCGAGCTGGAGAACGACCCCGGTTACGTCATGGACGTGCTCAAGGATGGCGGGCGACGTGCCCGAGCGGTCGCCCAAGAGGTCATGCACAAGGTGCGGGAGGCCACCGGGCTGGCCACCACGTACTGAACGCGTCAGCTCGTGGTGGTCGTCTCCTCCACCACTTGGGGACTGACCCGGACCGTGCCCCTGTACCACGGCGGGTTGTAGAGCAGGATAGGCTCGTAGCCGGCTGGGCCCTTGAATGTGAGTAGCAGGTCCAAAGAGGTGTTCTTGAGCAGGCTGCGCGGGAGCGGCCCGGACCTGGTCGGTTCGATGCTCGCGACCGTATCGCCGATCGCACAGGCGAAGTGGTTGGGATCCACCCTGATGGGGTCCGTTTCCCGGTTCTCCACCCGCACCTGCGCCTGATAGAAGGATTCGCCCGCTTCTGGAGCCGTAGGGGTCTGCTCGCTGAGGCGCTGAACGGGTGCCGCCGGCTGGAAGGTGGAGTGCAGGGCCTTGACGGTCACCAGCGCGGTCCCCACCTCGAGGGCCTCGCCCACCGCGCCCTCGATGTCTCCCGACTGCGATCCATCGCCGCTGATGGATGAGGACGTGGTCTCCCCGTCCACCTGCTCTTCTTCTCCGCTGCACCCGAGGGCCACCGGCACGCATGCCAGCCCGATCAGCAAAAGCACCAGCGCGGCGAGACCGCGCGCCCGCGGACCCGCCACAACCTCGCGAGCCGCGCGCGACCCCCGCGCCGGCAGGCAGGGGGCCCCTGAGGCCGGGCGCATGGATGTCACGATCCGTTCGAGCACGCGCCTATCATACGCGTAAGACTTGCGGGTTGACCATGTGCACGACCCGTTCCCCCCGCACGGCGGCGATGGCGTTGCGGGCAGCGAGTTCCGCCATGCGCCCCCTGGTCTCCACCGTGGCGCTGCCCAGATGAGGCAGCAGTACGACGTTGTCGAGGTCGGTCAGGCCCGCCGCTAGTTCGGGTTCGCGCTCGTAGACGTCCAGACCTGCTCCGGCAAGATGCCCGTCCTCCAGCGACTCCACCAGCGCCGCTTCATCGACCACCGGTCCGCGGGAGGTGTTCACAAGATAAGATCCAGGCCGCATGAGCGCCAGTTCTGGAGCGCCGATGAGATGATGCGTCTCTTCGGTCAGAGGAACATGGAGACTCACGATGTCGGCTTCGCTCAGGACTCCGTCAAGGCCGGGCCGGTATTCCCACCGCGCCCCGGCCGGCACAGACTCTTGAGCCAGAGGGCCGCTGATTCTCGTGTAAAGCACGCGCATGTCGAACCCGAGAGAGCGCCGAGCGACCGCCTGCCCGATACGGCCCATCCCTATTATGCCCAGCGTCGCTCCCGCGACCGTTCGTCCCAGCAACACGAAGGGGCTCCACTGTCCGAAACGCCCTTTCCTCACCATGAGATCGCCTTCGACCACGCGCCGGACCGTGCTCAAGATGAGGGCCCACGTCAGATCAGCGGTCGCATCGGTGAGCACTCCCGGGGTATTGGTGACTAGGATCCCGCGCTTCGTGGCCGCCTCGACATCCACGTTGTCATAGCCTACGGCCATGTTGGAGATCACGCGCAGTCGCGGGCCGGCCGCTTCCATGACTTCTTCGTCAATAGTCTCGCTGAGCAGGCAGAGCAAGGCATCGACGCCGCGCACGCCCCGTAGCAGTTCCTCCCTGGCGGGCGGACGGTCCTCCTCGCCACCGATGACCGAGAATGCTTCGTGCACCAGCGTGAGACCGGGCTCTGGAATACGCCTGGTCAGAAACATGAGCGGTCTGGCGGAATCCATGGCCGGTCCAGTATATCCTTAGCTCATGCTCGGACGAATCCACGCAGGCACCTGCTCGTGGACCGACCCCACCATGGTGCGGGCCTGGTACCCATCGAGCGTCCGCACGGCTGCCGATCGCCTCCGCTACTACGCCGCGCGGTTCGATACGGTGGAGGTCGATTCCACCTTCTACGGTCTCCCGACGGCGTCCACATCCCGGTTGTGGGCGGAGCGGACCCCACCCGGGTTCGTCTTCCACGTCAAGGCTTTTGGCATGCTCACGCGACACGGGGTGCGGCCGGAAGGTCTTCCGGCGGCGCTGCGGGCCGAGCACGACCTGGAGCTCGATCGCTACGGCCGTATCCTGCATCCGTCGGCAGATCTGCGCGCACAGGTGTTCTCGCTCTTCTCGGACGCACTCCAGCCCCTGCGGGACGAAGGCAAATTGGGGCTCATCCTCATGCAATTCCCGCCCTATTTCGTCGCCAACCAGAGCAATCGCGACTACATCGCCCGGAGCGCGGCTCTGCTCGTGCCCGACAGGGTGGCGGTTGAGTTCAGGCACGCCTCGTGGGTGGAAGCGGAGGAGTTCACAAACACTCTGGATCTCTTGAGTTCGCTCGATCTGGTGTTCGTGTGTGTCGACGAGCCCCGTCTGCCGGGGCCGACGGTCCTCCCTCCTGTAGCCGCCGTGACAGCCGAGACGGCCTACGTGCGTTTTCACGGTCGCAACGCCGCCACCTGGAACGCCCGGGTAGGCTCGGCCGCAGAGCGCTTCAAGTACTTCTACTCGCCCGAGGAGCTGGCCGAATGGGTGGAGCCGGTCCGTCATCTGCAGGAACAGGCCCGGACCACGTACCTGATGTTCAACAACTGCTTCGCCGACTACGCGCCCCGGAACGCCCAGCAGATGATATCTCTGCTCGACGCCGATGCCAGGCGTGCGGGGGCCGAAGAGCCGCCCAGGGCGGAGTAGCGGAGGTGGAGGCGGGGTTCGGCGCGGCGCGGCCGGGACACCCGGCAGAGACCACGCCGGAGTTCGGATAGCGCATGCCGGGCCACGGAGACTGAAAAGACGGGGCCGAGGTGAGGCCGAGCCGAGGCCGAGCCGGGCACCGCAGCGATAGTGAGCGCAACAAAAGTGCGGCGCCCCGCCAGGGGCGCCGCCACACTACCTTCCTTTGCGACCCAGGTCGGCCATCGGCCCCGGGGGCGTGCGCGATCAGACCTTGGGCAGGTTCTTCATCGCCTCTTTGATCTTCTCTTCCGGATACGCATAGTCTTCCAGCTTGCCATCCAGGTAGTTGTCGTAGGAGCCCATGTCGAAGTGGCCGTGCCCACTCAGATTGAAGAGGATGGTCTTTTCGTCGCCCGACTGCTTGCACTCTTCAGCCAGTTGCCTTACCACAGCGATGGCGTGGTTACTCTCGGGGGCCGGTATGATCCCTTCCGACCGGGCGAAGCTCACTCCGGAGGCGAACACTTCGGTCTGCATGACCGCGCGCGCCTCGATGAGACCCAGCTGGTGAGCGTGCGACACCATAGGAGCCATCCCGTGATAGCGCAGGCCGCCGGCGTGGATGCCCGGGGGCACGAAGTCGTGGCCCAGGGTGTCCATCTTGAGCAGGGGAGTGAACTTGGCGGTGTCGCCGTAGTCGAAGGCGTAGATCCCCTTGGTCATTGTCGGGCAGGCTGCGGGCTCGACAGCGATGCAGCGGGTCTTCTTGCCCTTCTTGATGTTCTCGCCCACGAACGGGAAGGCGATGCCGGCGAAGTTAGAACCCCCGCCGACGCACCCTACGACGTAGTCCGGATAAGCATCCGCCAACTCCATCTGGGCCAGCGCCTCCTGGCCGATGACGGTCTGATGGAGGGTCACATGGTTGAGGACCGATCCCAGCGAGTAGTGGGTATCGTCCCGCTTCGCCGCTACCTCTACAGCCTCGCTGATGGCTATGCCCAAGCTTCCCGGGGAATCAGGGTCCTGCGCCAATATGGCCCGGCCACATTCTGTGGTCTCCGATGGGCTGGGGATGACGTCCGCTCCCCACACCCGGATCATGCTCCGCCGGTAGGGCTTTTGAAAGTACGACACCTTGACCATGTACACCAAGCATTCCATGCCCATGAGCTGGCAGGCCAATGCAAGGGCCGAGCCCCATTGGCCGGCACCGGTCTCTGTGGTCAGTTTGGTGATGCCTTCTTGCTTGTTGTACCAAGCCTGGGCGATAGCCGTGTTCGGCTTGTGCGAGCCGGCGGGGCTGACGCCTTCATATTTGAAGAAGATCTTGGCCGGAGTGCCCAGTGTCTTCTCCCATCGCGCGGCCCGTATCATAGGGGTGGGGCGCCACAGCTTATAGATCTCCCGGACCTCTTCAGGGATCTCGATCATGGGTTCCGCCGACATCTCCTGCATGATGAGGCCCATCGGGAACAAGGGAGCCAGGTCGTCGGGACCGGCCGGTTGCAGAGTTCCCGGGTGGAGCGGCGGCGGCGGAGGGGCGGGAAGATCAGCCACGACGTTGTACCACGCCGTGGGGATGCTGTCTTCCGGTAGCAGATACTTGATCGCCATGCCTTTCTGCCTTTCCATCCTTTTGGGGGCGTACAGGGAAGCAAGGTAGCATACTGCCGGAGAACATGCATCGAGCGCGGGCCCTGTGGGTATGCTAAAGGTGACCACAGCGACCACGCCACTGCTCGAGACCTGAGGAGAAACCATGGCTATCCTCCCTAGCCTGACGCCGGATACGCTCGAATTCGCGCTCCTCTCCTTCGAAGGACCGGATGAGTATTCGATGGCCGGAGGTTTGGGCGTGCGCATGAAGGAGCTGGCTCTTGAGCTCGCTCGCCAGGGTTATCGGACGCACCTCATCTTCGTGGGCGATCCCCACCTGCCCGCCCAAGAGTCTCCGGTCGACAATCTGACCCTCCACCGATGGTCGCAGTGGCTCTCTGCCCACTACCCGGCTGGCGTCTATCAAGGCGAAGAGGCGAAGCTCGTCGACTGGAACGAGCAGCTTCCGAGTTTCGTCGCCTCGAAGCTGGTGGGGCCGGCCAACGCGAACGGGCGTCTTACCGCCATCTTGGCCGAGGAGTGGCACACAGCGTATGCGACGTGCCAGATCTCCGACCGATTGTGGCTGGAGGGACTACGGGACAAGGCCATCATCCTGTGGAACGCGAACAACGTGATGGGCTTCGACCGCATCAACTGGGGGAGGCTCGACTTTTGTTCGCAGATCACCACGGTATCCCGCTACATGAAACATGTCATGTGGGATAAGGGGATCAATCCCCTGGTCATCCCCAACGGGATCCCCGGCGACCGGATCCGCCGCGCCGATCCCGGGCTGACAAGCCGGCTGCGGGCCGCGCTCCCCGGACGGGAGCTGCTCTTCAAGATCGGACGTTTCAGCCCCGACAAGCGTTGGAACATGGCCGTCGACGCTCTGGCCAACGAGAAGAGAATGGGCCGAGACGTAGCCATGATTATCAGGGGCGGCATAGAGCCCCACGGCCTGGAGATAGTGGCCAATGCCCGCGCGCAGGGTCTCACGGTGGTGGACGTCAGGCTGCCCAGGGATTTGGACGAGGCCCTCGATTCCCTCGCGGGCGCCCCGCCGGCCGACATCTACAACCAAGTCAGCTTCATGAGCGACGAGGTGGTGTCGCTGCTCTACGAAGGCTCGGACGCCGTGCTTGCCAACTCCGGTCACGAGCCATTCGGCCTGGTGGGGCTGGAGGTCATGGCTGCCGGTGGTGTCGCGTTCGTGGGGTCGACCGGCGAAGACTACGCTGTGCCCTACCTCAACTCGGTGGTGCTCGACACCGATGACCCCTCTGAGATCAGTATCGCCCTTGGATTCCTGCGCACTCACCCGGAGGTGGTCGCCCGTATGCGCACGGACGCACAGGAGACCGCCCGGAGTTTCAGCTGGGACAACGTCATCGCCGACAGCATCATCGGCAAGCTCGAATACGTCGCTCTGCGCCAGTTGGTGAACCCGCCCGCAGCCGGGACTCCGACGGCCGAGCCTCCCGCAGCGGCGACTTCCGACGCCGGGACTGCTGCACCGGCTCCGGTCCTCGAGACCGCGAAGGCTGCCGGCCAGGATGGCGAGGAGTGCGCGTCGCCGGCTTATGGCGGTGAGTCGGTGAGCCGCCCGCTGGCAGTGAAGCCCAGGTCCACGGCCGGAAGTAGCCCCAAGAGCAAACCCAAACCGGCTCGCTGACGAGCCCGGCCCACCGAGGAGCGATCATGGCCGAGAACCTGGTCACCTACTGCGTGATCCATCAGCCCCGCCGCATCCATCTGCCGGCGCAGGTCATCCCCGCTGGCACCAAACCCGGCGTTATGGCTCCGTACTTGTTCGACGATCGCATGAACCGTCGCTACTTCGACAAGGTCGCCCGTTGGTGTTATTACCCGGCGGTGGACATGTTCCTGGACATGCTCGACCACGACTTCAAGCTGGGCCTAGGGTTCTCCGTCAGTTTCCTGTGGCAACTGCGCCGCTGGGACCGCAAGCTGGCCAACCGCTTCCGCCGGCTGGTGGCCCACCCAAACTGCGAACTGGTGGGGGTCGAGCCTTATCACAGCTTCGCGTTCGCGATCGACATCAAGCTCTTCCAACGGGAGATGCAGCGAGGGAAAGCCTACGCCGAGGAGTTCTTCGATAAGGAGATCCGCGTCACCGACACCACCGAGATGGTGATGAACAACGAGGTCTACTACGCGCTCCTGCAGGCCGGCTACAAAGCCGGGGTGCTGGACGGCCGACCGTGGGTGATGGAATGGCGTGAACCCACCCATCTCTACTGCCACGGAGGGCGCGACCTTGCCCTCTTCTGCAGGCACCACCAGCTCTCCGACGACGTAGGCTATAGGTTCAGCAACCGCACCTGGGCCGGCTACCCGCTCCATGCCGACACGTACGCCGCCAATCTGCGCAAGGCCTGGGGCGATTTCGTCTTCATCGGTTGGGATTTCGAGACCTTCGGCGAGCACCACAGCCTCGACACCGGGATCTTCGAGTTCATGCGCGCCCTTCCACCTGAGCTCAAGAAACGTGGGGTCCGCTGCCTGCTCCCGAGCGAAGCGCTCGAGGAATTCGGGAGTGCTCATCTACCGGATCTGCCCCTGCCCGAGTTCGGCACCACGTGGGCTGGGTCCGGCGGGATGGAGTTCTTCCTCGGCAACGCCTCTCAGCAGGCCATCTTCAGGCTGATGCATTCTGTGCTCCACAAGGCGCGTCTTACCGGCGACCGGACGCTCATCGACCTAGCTCTGTGGTTGCTCCAGTCGGACAACCTCCACCTCATCCAGTGGGCAGGCCGTTCCGGCTCCGAGGCAGAGGTCTCAGCGTATTTCACGCCCGATGAATGGTGGGATCTGGGGCCGGACCGCATCTTGACGGAGCAGCAACGCGTTTACACCAACTTCGTCCGAGCGATGGATGCGCACGTTTGACCACCCGCCGACAGAACCGCTGCGATCCGACGTATGACTGAGCCGCTGCACGTCGCCTTCGTCTGGCACATGCACCAGCCCTACTACCGGTCCGCCGGCTCGGGGGCGTTCGAGCTGCCCTGGGTCCGGTTGCACGCCCTCAAGGACTATCTGGACATGGTGGAGACCCTGAGCCCCTACCCGGAGATCCACCAGACGTTCAATCTGGTCCCTTCGTTGGTCGAGCAGCTGGAATACTACGCCGCCGGAGACTTCGTCGATGTCTACTGGGCGCACACTCTCAAACCTGCCGCCGAGCTCGATCCGGCCGATCAGACCTTCATCGTGGAACGCATGTGCGAGCATCCCGACCATCCTCGAGCCCACCTCCACCCTCGCTATCTCGAACTTGCGCGCAAGAGGGAGGCGCAGGCTTCCCTCGGATGGGAAGCCTGCGCCCAGGCTTTTACCGTCGCCGAACTCCGCGACCTACAGGTCTGGTTCAATCTCGCCTGGTTCGATCCGGAGGTGATGGAGAAAGGGGCTCTCGCGGAACTTGTGCAGCGCGGTCGAGACTTCCGAGAGGAGGACAAGCGGCTGCTGGCCGAGGTTCAGGCCGAGATTCTCACGCGTACCCTCCCCGCATATCGTTCGGCAGCCGAACGCGGGCAGATCGAGATCTCGACCTCTCCCTACTTTCATCCTATCTTGCCCCTGCTCGCGAACAGTGACTCGGCCCGTATCTCGGCCGCCGACCAGCTTCTGCCGCCGCGGCGGTTCGCTCATGGTGAGGACGCCGAGGAGCAGATCCGGACAGCCGTGGCCAAGCACACCCAGGTTTTCGGCGCGCCGCCTCGGGGTATGTGGTGCTCCGAACAAGCGGTTGGCGAAGACGTGATCCCCCTTCTCATCCGGTCCGGTCTGCAGTGGACCATCTCCGACGAGACGGTCTTGGCCCGGTCGCTTTCCGGAGCTGCGGTCTCTGAGTCTGCGGCCTGGAAGCCGGCTGCGTCGGAGTCGGACGCCCGGGCCGACCCCTGGGGGACCGGCCCGGGTCCCAGAGCGCTCCAGCACGAGCGCTACAGGGCCTACCGGCTCGAGCGAGAGGAGGGCGAGGTCGCCATCGTCTTCCGCGACCACACCCTCTCGGACCTCATCGGTTTCGCCTACCAGTCTTGGGCGGCCCGGGACGCGGCCATCGACCTCCTCCAAAGACTGAGGGAGATCCGGACCACCGTCTCTTTGGCCTCCAGAGATCCGGCGGATGTCCCGCTGGTCACCATCGCCCTTGACGGCGAGAACGCCTGGGAGTACTACCCCCGCGACGGGCGTGATTTCCTCCAGTATCTATACGAGGGACTGAGGGCCGACCCAGCGTTCCGCTGCCTGACGATCTCAGAGCATCTCCGCGAAGTACCCCCGCGGCGTTCTCTTGGATGGCTCCACACTGGCTCATGGATCGGGGGAGACCTGCGCACGTGGAGTGGCGACCGAGCCCACAACAGGGCGTGGGACTTACTCCATCACGCACGCGACCTAGCAGCCTCAAAGCGCGTTGCTGTGATGACGGCATCGGCACCGGGAGCGTCAGAACCGCAAACCCCGGCGCCGCCAGGGTCGGCAGAGCCAGAGTCGGCAGCGCGAGTGGCGGAGCCCCCCGGTCGGGCGTCGCTCCAGCCGCATCCCGGACAGGAAGCAGTCGCAGACGGGGGTGACCTCGCCGAATCCGCGTGGCGTCACGTCATGATCGCCGAGGGTAGCGACTGGTTCTGGTGGTTCGGCGATCATCATCACAGCGACCTGGATCACGTCTGGGATCGCGATTTCCGCCGGCATCTCCAGGAGATCTATCGGATCCTGGGAGAATCCGTGCCCGAAAGACTGTTCCTTCCCATTCTGGACCAGGCGCCGTCAGCCCTGCCCTCTCGTCCCCAGGCCGAGCTGAGCCCGCTCATCGACGGCCTTGTGGGGGGTGGGCCCGCCGGCGAAGGCTCCGAGTGGGACTCCGCCGGCTTCTTGGCGCCGGACCTGCCGTCCACCATGCAGCGTTCCGAAGCGACACGCATACGTGCGGTTCGTTTCGGCTGGAGCCGGGACCGGCTGTGCTTGCTGATCGTACCCGAGTCTTCGACCCTTTTGCCCGGCCTTGAGATCGAGGTCCGGATCACCCGAGTCGAAAGGGGGGACGACCCCGTACTGTCGCTGACCCTGGCAGAAGAGGGGCGAGCGGCGGTAACCTGCAGTCAGTGCTCGGGCCAGCCGGTACAGGCTGAGGTCGCCTGGGGAAACGTGGTAGAGGTCGCCTTTTCCGTGGATACTTCTGAGGGCGCCGTCTCCGACCTGTCCGGACTGGTATTGCGCATCGGGCGGAATGGCCTGACCGAGCACGTGTTTCACAGCGCCGGGCTGGCATCTCTGGGATGGAGGGCAGGATGAAGCGATCCGACGTGCTCACGTTCATGAGCGATTTCGGCTGGAATGGTGGGTATGTGGCCGCGTGCGAGGCCGTTATAGCCAGGGTCCGGCCGGAGGCGCGGGTCTCTCACATCTCTCACGAAGTTGGCGTAGGCGACGTAGCCGCCGGAGCGACGATCCTGGCCCGCGTGGCCCCGTTGTATCCTCCTGCGGTCCATCTCGCGGTCATAGACCCGGGCGTGGGCACAGACCGCCGGCCTCTGGCCATTGTCGCAGATCGTGGCGACGTTCTAGTCGGCCCCGACAATGGGCTGCTGGTGCCCGCCGCGGAGGCGCTGGGGGGTCTGCGACAAGCCTGGCTTCTCGACCCGAAGCAGGTGCGCACAGAGGCCGATCTGCCTCCAGCCGCCGTCTCATCGACCTTTCACGGACGCGACGTGTTCGCGCCGGCAGCCGCGCTTTTCTCGAAGAATACCGATCCCGCCGTGTGCGGTGCATCCGTGGACCCAGCTGGCCTGGTTCGGCTGACTCCGCCCATGTGGCAGGTCTTCGCCGAGGGTGCGACCGCCGAGGTCATAGAGATCGATCGTTTTGGCAACGTGGGCCTGGCTTTGCCGTTCGACGAGTTCCTTCCTCGGATGGGTGCGTTCACCGTTGAGATAGAAGGTGAGGGACTGTCCGAATGGACCGCTCGTGTGGTGCGCACCTATGCAGAGCTCCGTCCGGGGGAACTGGGTCTTTTTCGCGACTCCTGGGGGCAGGTGGCTCTCGCCTTGAACGGGGCAAGCGCCGCCGAGCTTCTGTCCGTGCAACGAGGCGTCACAGTGCGCCTGGCCGGCCTTGCCGCCGGCGTCTGATGCCGTCGCACTTCCGGCGCGGGTCGTGACCAGCCAAGGACAAGCCCGAAGAAAGGGGAGGCGGCCACCCTCACCATCCTCATCAGCCTCGCGCGAGAAACCTGGACCCGCGGAGCAAGACGGACCACCGGCGCACGCCCCCGGCTCCCGCGCGAGATCGCACACCACTCTCCTCACCGGGCCACGGGTCGGCGCGCGCACCAACCGCGGCGCTCAGCCCCCACCAGCCCCTCGCGCCCCTCAAGCCGAACCCCTGCTGACCCCGCGGTCGTTCCTGGCTCTTTACAGGCCTGATCTCGCCCAGATTCTCGCGGAGGGCGATGCTCCTTCTTACCGGTACACGCAGATATGCGAGCATCTCTTCCAGCGGCCGCTCCGACCTTTCGCGGATGCCACCATGCTGCCGGGACAGATGCGAGCCACCATCGATCCCTTGGCCACCTGCACTCTGACTCTCGTGGAAGCCCGATCGTCCAGCGACGGTACTACGAAGCTCCTCCTGTCCGCACGGGACGGCCTACCCGTAGAGACGGTGATCATGCGCTATTCCCGGAGGGCCACGGTGTGCATCTCAAGCCAGTGCGGCTGCCCGGTGGGCTGCAGCTTCTGTGCCACGGGAGCCATGGGACTGCGCCGAAATCTTACCGTTGCGGAGATAGTCGATCAGGTGCGAGCGGCCGTCGCCTTGGTGGGAGAAGAGGGGCGGCGTGTCTCGAACGTGGTGTATATGGGGATGGGTGAGCCACTTCTCAACCTGGGGCCGGTACTTGAGTCGGTCCGGATCCTCACGCAACCACTTGGGCAAGGACTGGCCCACAGGTCGCTGTCGATCTCCACCATAGGCATCCCCCGGGGCATCCTCCGCCTCGCCCACACCGAGCCGCAAGTCAATCTCGCCGTGTCTCTGCACGCACCCGACGATCGCACCCGAGCCCTTCTGGTTCCTCAGAGTCACTGGCACAGTGTGGGCGAGATCCTTGACGCGGCCTGGCAGCACTTCGACCTCACCCATCGGAAGCTGCTGGTCGAGTACGTCCTTATCGAGGGCGTGAACGACTCGGCAGATCATGCCCGAAGACTTGCAGGCATTCTCCGCGGGCATGTGGTCACCGTGAATCTAATGGCGTGGAATCAAACCCTCCCGTCCGTGTGGGCTCATGGCGAACAGTCCACGTGCCCGCAGGCCGAGCCGCAGACCCATCGCCTCAACTCCGCTACAGCGTCGGGGCAAGCCCGGCGTCTTCGATCATCCAGCCCGGCCGCGATCGCGGCTTTCAAGAACATGCTCGTCGCGGCGCACATCGAGACGGTGGTCAGACGCAGCATGGGCGCCGGCATCCAGGCCGCCTGCGGCCAACTTGCCGGCCGCGCCCTGCCGAGACCGGACTAGCCGCGGAAGCCAGCCCGGCCCATACCGCGCCCGCGATCGCCCTCAAGCAACGGAGTTGGGAGTGTGCGAGCGGGCCACGGTGGTATGATGGTATGACCATCAGTTCCTACCCTTTGAAGCGGGTACCTGCGTTCGCGAGCACCGGGCGAGTCCGGTAGCCGTCTCCCTGGTTGTCAGTACTCGATGCCTTTTCGAGCAGGTACACCTTGGTCGAAGGCGTGCTTCAGGCAGCGCATCTCTGTGGCAGTGTCTGCCACCTCAATAATCTCGGGCTTCGCATCCCGTCCGGTAATCACGACCGACAACTTGCTTGGCCGGTCGGCCAGCAGCGCGAGCACTTCTCCGACCTCCACATAACCTTCGGCGACGGCGCAGTTCAGTTCGTCCAAGACCAGTAGATCGTGCCGCCCCGAAAAGGCGATCTCCTTCGCGACCGCCCAGGCCTCCCGTGCTAGCTTGCGAGGCTCAGAAGGGTCCTCGGCAAGCCAAGTAAAACCCGAGCCTATGCGCGTCAGCTCGATGTTGCCGCATGTGGCGACTGCTTTCACTTCGCCGTAGTCCCATACCCCTTTGATGAACTGCACGATCGCCACGTCTAGTCCGTGGCCGGACGCTCGTATGGCCGCGCCAAAGGCTGCCGTGGTCTTCCCTTTACCCTCGCCGGTATAAACGATGACCCTGCCTCTACCCAGCATGTTGTTCCTTCTCTCGATCATGGTAAGGCGGCTCGGATCTTTCTCTGGGTGTACACGGTTCGGAGAATTCCCGGACGGTGTATCTCATAGAAGGCCCGAGTGCGCCGGGTGAAGACGCGCTTAGGTTATCGTGGAGGCTGCTCGGCCTGACCTGGAGATGCCCCTAAGTCACCACGTCGCGATGCCTGCAGTCCGGCGCGGCCTTTCAGCCCAGAGACGCTCGGAGCACTTATGGATCCCGGTTCCGCCACCAATGCCAACATGACATCGGGGGTGAACGGTGCCAGCACAACGGTCATCTTCTCGAATTCGATCGTCATAGTGTCCAGGAAGCCGGCCTGGACCTGGAGTCCGAACCGTTGCGCGGTGGCCACAGTATCAAGGACCAGTGCCGCGATACCGGCAGCGTCCACCTGATCCTGCGCCACGCTGCTGATAGTCAGGCCCTGATCGGAGACGAGCATCGCGGCCCGCATCCCTGGAATAAGCAGGTACTCTCCCAGAGCCTGCCTCAAGGGGTCGACTCGAACCGGCTCGCCAGCTCCGTCCATCGTTACCGCTCCTCTTCAAGCCCGAACTCGACCAAGCGTCTGCGTACTGACTCAGCTGCCTCCTGTGCCCGGGTTCGGTCCGCATAGCGGATCGTCAATCCCTGGGCACGGGCCGCCATCTCCGAGACGAACATGCTGCAGCGCTCAAAACCCGGATCGCCAGTGAGTATAAGGCCTTCCATCGGCCAGGACACCATGATATCTCCGGCAAAGAAGAGCTCATTGGTCTCCGCGCGAGTCAAGCGGACCAAGACGATCACCTCCCAGGCCCCGGTCGCCTGCTCAGGCTCTATGGTCAGGCAATATCCCACGCGGCCATCATATCTCAGCCGAACACCCTGGTCGACAGACAGCTCCCAGGAAGGGACTTAGGGCAAGCTGCGGAGCCAGGGGGGATCTGGCTCTGAATGGCCGACCGAACGGAGGCTGTCCGACCGGAGGGGTCCGAACCAGGGCCGTCCGAACACCGGCCCCCCGTACGGCGATCGGCACCCGGCGTCAGCGAGTCAAGACATACGTTATCGTCACGGTCGCAGTGATATCGAGATTGGCCGGGCTGATGGGGACGTTCTCCACTTTGGAGCCACCGGCAGCCTCCGCGGCGTACATGTCGCTGTACATCGGCACCACGGGCTGGTCCACGCTGCCCTCGGTGATCGTGATCACTTGGCCGACCTTGACCCCCTGAGCACTGGCCAGAGCCTCGGCCTTACCCTGAGCATTCGTGACCGCCTTCTTCAGGGCCTCGGTGACAGCGGCGCTGTCCTCTGCCAGTCTCCACACGGGACCGGACACATTGGTCACGCCCGCTTCTACCGACGCAGCCAGCACCTTTCCGACCACAAGAGCATCCTTCAGAGTGACCGTGATCGTATTCGCTGCACGGTATCCGGTCAGGCTCTCCTTGCCGGTGTCCGGATCATATGTGCGGATAGGATAGAGCGACACATTGGAGGTCTCGATGGCCGAATCCTCCACTCCCTCGGCCTTGAGCCGCTGTGTCACTTGGGCGGTCGCCTGCGAATTGGCATCCAACGCCGCAGCCGGGTCGGCCCCGTCGCTCTCGACGGTGAGCGTCAGCACCGCTTCGTCCGGGGCACTGGTGACGGTGCCCTTGCCGCTCACGGTTATCGTGTCTGGGGCTCCAGCAGCGACTGTTGGTGTGCCGCCGGCCATCGTCACCTCCTCAGAGTCATCTCCACAACCCGCCATCAGCGCGACCAGCGAAAGCGCTGCGATGAGCACAACGATACCCGACCGTCCCGCCCACCGGCCGCGAGTCCGCCGATTCTGCCACCAAGAAGACCCCGACTCATCGTTCATGTCCCACCCCTTTCGCGCCCGATACCCGATAGCTCGCTCGCAGACCGCTCCCTCTCTTCTCGGTCTGCGATCCGTGAGACGGCAAGCCGTTCCGAGGTGGTTCCTCCTTGCACGTGCGCGCGGGCGGACGAAACGGACAGGCTGGATCACCGAGTCAAGCGCCTCACGAGGTCCTCAAGTTCCTCCGCATCTTTGAATGGCACTTCGACCACGCCGCCCCTGCCCCTGATCCTGACCCGGGGGACCACTCCAAGTGAGCTGAAGAAAGCCTCCCGCACCTCGTCGGCAAACTCAGGATCGAGCTCAGTTCCTGCAGGTGCAGCCGGCGATCTGGCCTTCTCCGTCAGGCGACGAACCTCAGCCTCGACCTGTCGGACCGACATGCCTTTGTCCACCGCTCGTCGAGCGAGCTGCAGCTGCTCGCCTCGCTCCGTCAAGCCAAGAAGCGCCCGCCCGTGACCTTCGGAGAGAGCCCCGCCTGCCAAAGATTCTTGGACGGCAGCGGGCAGTTCGAGCAGCCGCATCTTGTTCGCAATCGCGGAGCGGCTCTTGCCTACCCGCGCGGCGAGGCTCTCCTGAGTCGCCCCCAGGTCCTCAAGAAGCACCCGCAGGGCGTAGGCCTCGTCCACCGGGTTGAGCTGCTGGCGAACGACGTTCTCGACTAGAGCCAACTCGAGACTCTCTACATCCGAGGCACTCCGAACGATCGCCGGGATGACCGTGTATCCCGCCTGTTGGGCGGCGCGCCACCGACGCTCGCCGGCTATTAGCTCGTACCCGTCCCCGACCTTCCTCACAATCACTGGTTGAACCACGCCAACCGAGGCGATCGACGTGGCCAACTCGTCCAGGGCAGCGGCCTCGAAAACGCGGCGCGGTTGCCTTGGGTTCCGTCTGATGACACCCACGGGGAGGTCCACCACTCCTGTGGCAGATGGAAGACCCGATCCGGTGGAAGCCACGTCCTGTACGGCTGCCGCACCATCGTCGGCTCCTTCGCCGAGAAGCGCGGCCAAGCCTCTGCCTAGGGCCGGTCGTTTAGGCATTGCTGACAACCTCCATAGCAAGATCGAAATAGGCGTCGGAGCCCACACAATTTGGGTCTAGCAGCGAAACAGGCAGGCCATAGCTGGGGGCCTCGGCCAGTCTCACGTTGCGCGGCACCATCGTGCGAAAAGTCAGGTTCGGGAAATGGGTGCGGATCTCCAATTCCACTTGCCTGGCGAGGGTCGTCCTCAGATCCATCATGGTCAGGACCAGTCCAGCTATCCGCAGGGAAGGATTGAGGCGTTCTTTGATAGCCGTGATAGTCGAGATCAGCTGAGCCAAACCTTCAAGGGCGTAGTACTCGGTCTGGACTGGGATGATGACTTGGTCCGCGGCCACCAGGGCGTTGACCGTGAGCAGGCCAAGAGAGGGCGGACAGTCGATGAACGTGTATATGTACTTGGATCGCAGGTCCTGGGCTCCCTCAAACGCCTCCCTCAGCCGCAGCTCCCGTCTCTCAAGAGCGGGTAGCAGGACGCTGGCGCCCGCCATGTCCGGAGATGAGGGGGCTACGTCAAGGCCCGGCACAGATGACTGCCTGACTATCGCGGAGAGATCCTCCTCCCCCATGAGGACCTCGAGCATACTCGGTTCGCCTTTGCGGACCCGGACCCCCACGCCATGAGATGCGTTCGCCTGGGCATCCATGTCCACCAGCAGCACCCGCACTCCAGACTGGGCGAGACTCGCCGCTAGATTGATGGCGGTCGTGGTCTTGCCTACCCCGCCCTTCTGATTTGCGACCGCGTAGATCAGAGCCGTGCCTTTCTCACCACAATTGCCTGAAACTGGAACTCAGACGATCTTTGCGCCGGTCCAGTCGACGCGACCAAGAGGCTGTTTCTCTTCACAGACCTTCGTCCCCCGGTGCGCCATTGCAGCCCCTGCGCGAGGCCGCACCACTCGCTGCCCGGTGCCCACTCCGTTGCCACCCCTTCAGCGACCCAGAGGACGCTTGCTGGGTATCCCCGGCCGACGTGGATAGCGCTCGGGTGTGGCACGAGTCTTCCGACCGACATAGGCAAACCGGTTCTCCGCGTCGGCGAACGGACGCAGCCGCACGACTTCCAGTGTCTCAGAGCCCAGTATACCCAGAGCTATCTCCGCTTGAATACGCTCTTGGCCCGAGATCGCGCCCTTCATGGCCACCATCGAGCCGCCCACGGCAACCAGCGGAAGTGACAGCTCCGCTACCACCGGCAAAGCAGCTACCGCCCGCGAGACGGCCACGTCATGGGTCTCTCGGCCTTCTTTCCGACCATAATCCTCCGCCCTGGCGCATCGAATCTCGACATTGTCGAGAGAGAGCACCGTAGCCACATGTTCCATGAAGTCGCATTTCTTGCGCTGCGACTCCAGGCTGACGACCTGCAACTCAGGAAGGGCAAGGGCGAGCACGAGGGCCGGCAGGCCTGCGCCGGAACCCACATCGACCAGATGCTGTGCCGAAAGCACGCAAGGTAGATCGAGCAACGACAGTGAGTCCAAGAAGTGCATGCGCTCGATTTCTCGAGGCTGGGTCACGCTGGTGACGTTGAGCCCCGCGCCTAGTATGAGATCGCCCAGAAACCCTAGCCGTTCCTGAGTTCGTTGGTCGAGGCCGCGCCCAGCATAGGCCTGTGATTCGGTCAATTCCACGTGGCCGCTCCCGCCTACCGGTCGAGAGAGGCCGGTTCCGCCCGAGACTCGGCCTCACCAGTCTCCTTGCGAGCCCGATGCAGATGTATGAGCAAAACAGACACATCCGCGGGAGAGACCCCTGGCACCCGCGATGCCTGGCCGAGAGTCCCCGGGCGCAGACGGCTCAACTTGTCCTTGGCCTCGTACGTCAGTCCCTCCAGGGACCAGTATTCGAAGCTAGCCGGTATCTGCAGCGTCTCGGTCGCTCGGTGCCGCCGGATCTCGGCAGTCTGACGCCGGATGTAGCCTTCGTACCTCGCCTGAATCGCAAGTTGCTCCACCACTTCAGGTGGCGCCGACGAGATGCGCCCTCTGTCTTCGTCGGACACAAGACGGAGAAGGTCGTCAAACGAGACCTGAGGTCGCCTGAGTACTCTTGCCGCTGCTTGAGATTCCTCCAGCGGGGCCGTCCCAAGCGATTCCAGAAGGGTGTCGGTCGTGTCGGTCGATTTGACCTGCACCGCCTCCAACAACTCCGAGTACTCCTGGATCTTGCGTTGCTTGTCCTGGACGGCCTGGACTTGTTCACCCGTGAGCAGTCCCAGACCATGCCCCAGTGCTGACAGTCGTTCCGCGGCGTTGTCGTGGCGGAGAAGAAGCCGATACTCTGCCCGAGAAGTGAACATGCGGTAGGGCTCGTCGACCCCTTTGGTGACGAGATCGTCGATCAGGACACCTATGTACGCCTGATCTCGGCGCAAGATGAAAGGGGCCTCACCCCGAACGTAGAGGGCGGCATTGATGCCCGCCATCAGACCTTGTGCAGCTGCCTCCTCGTACCCAGAGGTCCCGTTGATCTGCCCCGCCGAGAAGAGGCCCCTCACCGCTTTGGCTTCCAAGGAGAGTGTCAGTTGCTCGGGTGGCAGGTAGTCATACTCGACCGCATAGCCCGGCCGCACCAGCCGGGCCCGTTCTAGTCCAGGAGTCGCGTGGATGATCAGTTCCTGCACGAACACAGGGAGACTGGTAGTCAAACCCTGGAGGTACATTTCCTGAGTGGTGATGCCTTCAGGCTCCACGAACACAGGATGATGCTCCTTCTCAGGGAAGTTGATGAGCTTGCGGTCGATCGAAGGGCAGTATCGAGGACCTCTGCCGCTTATCGAACCGCTCTTGAGCGGACTCAAGTGGAGATACTTGGCCACTACGTCGTGGGTCCTGGGTGTGGTGTGAGTAAGGAAGCAGGGCACTTGCCGCCTGGGGGCGGGTGTGTGCCAGTGCGAGAAGCACAGGCCATCGGAATCGCCGGCTTGGAGGGCCATGCTTTCCCGATCGATGCTCGTTCCATCGATGCGAGGCGGTGTGGCAGACTGAAACCGGTCAAGCGTAAGACCAACGCCGATCAAGCTCTGGGAAAGACGCTGTGCCGGGAGTTCCCCCACCCTCCCCGCGGCATAGCTTCTATCGCCGATGACGACTTTGCCTCGCAAGAAGGTACCCGTGGCCAGGACCAAGGCCCGTATCCTCAGTCGACGGCCGTCGGCAAGTTCCAGCTCTCTGATTGTTTCACGTGAAACATCGAGGGCTGCGGCTTCCCCCTGAATCAGGTCGAGACCAGGTGTCCGCGACAGGGTCACCTTCATCCAGTCTTCATAAAGCCGCTTATCTGCCTGCGCACGCAGAGCCCTCACCGCCGGCCCTTTCGACGTGTTCAGCATCTTGATCTGGATGAAGGAGCGATCGATGTTCCTGCCCTGCTCTCCGCCCAGCGCGTCGACCTCGCGCGTCAGTTGACCTTTGCCGACCCCACCGATGGCCGGATTGCAGGGCATAAGGGCGATATTGTCGAGGTGGAGCGTCACCAACGCGGTCCGGCATCCCATCCGTGCGGCCGCCAGCGCAGCTTCGCACCCGGCATGACCAGCACCCACGACGACGACATCGTAAGCCCATTCTCCGGACGTCGGCTTCAGCGATGTCAACCCGTCACCCCACGTGGTTCCTGTTGCGATCCTGCCGCAGATGGAGCCGAGTCGGCCCGACAATCCGAGCCAATGATGTCATCGTCCCCCGGCTCGGCATCGCCTATCAGCAGCTCTCGTGCGACAGCCGATCCTACCTGCGCCCCCGAGCGCAGGCTGCCGAGGTAATCGGCCGCTCCTGCGGCACGCCCCGTCACCCATATCGGAGGTCTGGGCGCCCCCTCGAGAAGGAGCCTGCCATCCGGCCCCAGCCCTTCCACGACGCTCGCACGGACGGTGTATTCCAGACGGCTCGCCGGCGCGCCGTGGCCCATTTTGCAGGGCCTTTCACGACCTTCAGGACGCCCTTCACAACCTTCAAGGGACCTTTCATAAGGTCCTTGACAAGGCCCGACGCTCTCATGAGTAGCGGCACTCATAAGGTCGAGGGGGCCTCTTCCCTCGGGAGAGACGTGGACCTCTCCTGTAGTCCTGCCGTCCGGGGTCAGCAACGCTACCGGTGAGCCACCATCTCCGACTGAGACCACAATCCGGGAATGGGGCAGTTCCTCAGTCCAATGCGCAGCGGGAGGGTAGAACTCGGGCCAGCGACCGATCAGGCCTTCATCACCCTCTCCTGACTCAGGCGACAGAGCCTTGGCTACCACGCGCCGCGGCTCTTCAAGGCCCGCCTCCCTGGCGTCGGCACGATCATCGCCCGCCTCGCCCAAGAGAGCGCTTATGGCGACCACCTTCTCAACCCTACGGTCACTGCCGCTACCCACCATGGAGTCCACCAGTCCTGTCGCGCCACCAGGAAAGTGAGCGCCGGCATGAAGTGACACTTCGGTGAGCGACGCCCCCAAAACCTCCAGAGCTCTCTTCAGCCCATCCGCGGGAGTCTCGCCGTAACGCCCGGCCCGCAGCATGTCGGCTCCCGCGCTAATGCGCCCACCAAGCCCCAGCCCTACGGAGAGGATGACGGCATCGGCCTCAAATACCTCCCCAAAGACCGTTTCCACCTCAGCTCTTCCCGTCCACTCGACGTCTGCCGCCCGGGAGCTACCGGGCTCAAGGCCACTCCGCGGATCCTGGTCTAGCTGCCTCCCGCACTTGATCCTCAAGTCGGTCACCAGGCCCTGCCGGAACTCGAGCCTGGGTATCCGCTCCAAGGCCCGCTTCGTCTCGATGCTCACTGCTCGTCTGTCTACGATCAAAACGGGTATCCCGCTCGCAGGCACCGCCGCCGAGGTCAGCCAACCCTGGCGCAAAGCCCAGGGCAAGAGCGCCATAGTCTCACCGATCTCAAGCCAGCCGTTTGGCCCGGCCACGATCTCCGGACCGTAACCCGGAAGGCCCACTCTGTCCATGGCGCTGTTCAGAAGCGTCACGTGCACGCCTGCGCCGGCTAGGACCGCTGCGCATGCGCACCCGGAGACCCCCGCTCCCACCACGACCGCGGAAGGGTCTTCCCTAGGAGCCCTCTGCGTCCTCGCCTCTCGCTGATACACGAAGTCCTCCGCTACTTGCCTATGCAGAACCTACTGAAGATCTCGTCCAACAGATCCGGGGTCAGATCCTCCCCAGTAATACGGCCCAATGCATGGGTCGCCGCCCTGATGTCTTCGCAGACCAGTTCCTCGTCCCTGTGCTCGGTGGCTCCGGCCAGCGCCGCTACGGCCCCCCCCAGTGCCTCGTCCACCAGGACACGCTGGCGCTCAGTGGCCAGCACCGGTTCTTCAAGATGCAGTCCTTCGCCACCCGTTATGATCTGCTCGATCGCGGATCGGAGCTCTTCCAAGCCAGCTCCGGTCAGAGCCGAGACCACACACGTGCGCCGAGCGCCTGCGTCCGCATGAATGGCGTCCTCCGCGGCGTCGATCGCATTGGCCCCCAAGAGATCGCTCTTGTTTGCCACCACGATCGAGCGAGCCGGATCGAGGCTCTCGAGCACCCTCATATCAGCTTCGTCCCACGGAGCCGAGAGATCGAACACCGCAAGCACAAGATCGGCCTGCTCCATCGCTCTAACGGAACGCTCGACCCCCAACTGCTCAACGTGGTTGCCGCCGGTCCTCATGCCGGCGGTATCGACCAAGTGGATCGGGATACCCCCGATCTCCATGAGCTCCTCCACGGTGTCTCGGGTCGTTCCGGGTACATCCGACACGATGGCCCGCTCCCGCATGAGAAGCGCGTTCAGCAGCGAGCTCTTGCCCACATTGGGCTTGCCCACTATGGCGGTCCTCACACCGTGTTCCAATGCCCGCCCCACAAAGGCAGTCCGCAGGAGATGCTCCAGGTCCCTGCGCACTGAAGCTAGTCCCTCGGCCAGTGACCCCCAGTCCAGCAGGTCAACATCCTCGTCGGAGAAGTCCACCGTAGCTTCGATCTGAGCGAGAAGGCCCACCAGTTCCCTGCGCAGCGATCGAAGTCGATCCGAAAGCCCGCCCTCCAACTGTCGTACCGAAGCTCGCAAGGCCCCCGAACTCCGTGCCGCGACGATGTTTGCCACGCTCTCCGCCTGAGTAAGATCGATCCGCCCGTTCAGAAAAGCTCGCCGAGTGAATTCGCCCGGGTCCGCGAGGCGGGCTCCCGAGCGGACCAGTAACCGGAGCACAGCTCGTTGCGCCGCCAAGCCCCCGTGGGAATGGAACTCGATCACGTCCTCGCGGGTGTACGACCTAGGGGCCCGCATGACCGCCAGCAAGACCTCGTCCACGTGTGATCCGTCATTCGGATCCACAACATACCCATACGACAGCCGGTAGGTCTCCTCGGGGGCCACGGGAACACCTCGGGCTGGGCGGAACGCGGACCGAGCGATGGCGACCGCGTCAGGTCCACTCATTCGTACGATGCCGATAGCGCCAGGTCCTGTGGCCGTCGACACGGCGACGATGGTGTCTTCGCCCCAGTTCGCATCGTCGACATCGGCGCGGCCGGCCACAGAACCGACGGCTTCCCGCTCACAACCGACGGCCATCGGCCCATCGAGCGCCCTCGACTGAGGGCTCCTACTCGTCCGATCATTGGGAACGTACGGCATGTAACACTCATCTCGCTGGCTGGCGCATCCCGCCGGTTTCTGGCACGAAGCAACCTCGAGTAGACCCAGGTCCCGTGTCACTCCAAGGGGTGAGATGATGCCAGAAAACTAGCCGGCCTTCCACGACCCTTGAGCGCGAGGATCCCTGATGGGGCAGCGCACCCTCTCGGGGGCCACGATCGGCCGAGCATCGCCGGATTTCTACCCAAAGAAAGACCTGCAAATCATGATAAGTTATCTGCGCGAACGCACTTCACAAGCGATTCGGCGACCTGATCGTATCGAGACGCTCTCCGTGCCCCGTTGGGCCTCCGTGCCCCGTCGGGTCGGACGACGGGCGCTGTTGATGCCCTGGGCCGAACCGGAGCGGGGTTCACCGTCGGACACCGTCAGAACGCGCCAGGCACGCACCCTCGCCCTTCATCGCAGACGCCGCGTACGTGCGGTCGGAACGCTCCGGGTCTAGCGAACGGGTGAAATCACCACCGAGCGGTTAGGTTCCCGCCCCTGGCTGGCCGTGACCACGTCGTTCCGCCCCTTGAGCGAGAGGTGGACGATCTTGCGCTCGGCCGGGCTCATGGGGGCAAGCTCCACTGGCCTGCCTCGCTTGGTAGCTTCCTGAGCTTTGCTCAGGGCCACTCGCTCGATCTGTCGCCGGCGGCGCTCCTTGTATCCTTCCGCATCCAGCTCCACGTGTTTACGCCGAGCATGTGCGCCCGGGAATACGGCAATGCTGGCCAGGTATTCCACGGCGTCGATGGTCTGCCCGCGGCGGCCGATCAGGATACCCAGTTCCTCCCCGGTCATCTCGGCCCGTAGCTCGTCGGCGCTCTCGGTGATGCGCACCTGCGCGGCCAGCCCGAACTCGGTTAAGATCCGCCGCAGGAAGGCGCGAAGGCGCGTCGCCTCATCACTATCCCCAGATCCGTCGTCGATATCCCCATCGCCGCCCGGCTCCAGGTAGTCGGCGTCGTATTCCTCAGCTTCGAGGTACTCGGCGTCCTCTTCGTCGATGAGGAGCTCCGGCGGCTGAGTATCTGCCGCGGGTCCGTAGAAATCGAAAGCCTCGTCTACGAGGGCGACCTCCACGATAGCGTCGACGGCACCCACGCCCATGAAGCCCTCTTCGGGAGGGATGACGATGGTCACCTCATACTGATCCTCGGCAAGCTCGCCGGGGGCGAAATCAAGCTCCGCCAGAGCTCTTTGGACGGCCTGCTCCACTGTTCGGCCGCTGGCCTTTGCTACCTGCTGTCTTCCTTTGTGTCCCTGATGTCCCTGGTTTCTTCCCACTGGTCTTGCCTCCACTCTTCCCGGCCGGTTTCGCCGGGGCCAACCCTTTCGGCTTTGCAGTCTGCTCCTTGACCGGGACTGCTGGGGTGATCACGGGAAACGGCATGATCTTCTCGGCGATGTATTGCTGAGCTATGGTCCACAAGTTCGATGTGAACCAATAGATCATCAAGCCTGCGGGCCACTTGCCTATGTACATGAAGATGCCCACCATGATCGGCATAAAATAGGCGATCATCTTCTGTTGCCCCGGACTTCTTCTTGCCGTCTGCCAGGAAGCCACAAACTGGCTCGCGATGTAGAAGAACATCAAAAGAAGGCTGAACTTGGTGATATCGGGTATCCACAGCCAACTGACCGGGGGATTAACGAACGCACCGGCCGAGGCGCCAACAGCACCCTCCGCCACCGTTTTCCCGGCGTTGTTCAGCATGACATAGAGCCCGAAGAAAACCGGCAGCTGGAGTAGCAGGGGCAAACAGGAACCAAAGGGGCTGACCTTGTTCTCCTGATAGAACTCCATGGTCTTCTGATTCAGGACTTGACGATCGCTCTTGTACTTCTCCTGGAGGGCCTTCAATTGCGGCTGCAGCGCCTGCATCGCCCGCATGCTCTTGATCTGGCGCCAGGTTAATGGGATAAGGGCGATCCGTACGATCACCGTGAGCAGCACGATCGACCAAGACCAGCTGATCCCCAGGTTCTCGTGAAGGAACTTGAGGATGTAGAAGAAGAAGTCGGCGAGAGGCGTGAAGACGCTGTAGATGCTGCTCATTCCGCCCCCTACACCGTGCCGGCCCGCTGGCGTCTCGGTCTGCTGAGGCGCGAGACCTTCCGGGTGCCACTCGAATCCTCCCTCGAGCGGGGAGTGAACAAGGTCTGGCGCTCAACCGGGTCGTATCCCCCATAGCTGAACGGGTTGCACCGCAGAACCCGCCAGGAGGCGAGGACCAGACCGCGCAGCACGCCGTATTCCCCGAGGGCGTCGATTGCGTACTGCGAGCAGGAGGGGTAGTACTTGCAGCGTCCCGGGAGCCCGGGGGAGATGAGCACCTGATAGCCGCGAACCAGCCAGACCAAAAGAGCCGCAACGGGATTCCGATGACCGATCACGAGGACTGCCGATGCTCCTCTCCGGAAACGACCAGAGATGCTTTGCGAAGAACCTCAAGCATCTTCGCCTCTACCGCCCCGTAGCCTTCGGTCTCGAGCAATTCGGCTATCGGGGCGCGAGCGATCAGCACAAAATCCATGTTCCCCCTGAGCGATCGACCGTTTGCACGAAAGGCTTCCCGCAGTACGCGTTTGATGCGATTCCGGTCGACCGCGGTGCCAAGTCGCTTTGAAACAGAAAACCCTACGCGCGGCCCGAGCGCGGCCTCCGCCGACCCGGGTGAAGAGCGCTCAAAATAGTATAGGACCAGGTACCTGTTGGCAACAGATCGGCCCGAGCGATAGACGCGGGCGAAGTCCTCTGACCTTGAAAGACGGCCGCGGGACCGATCCACGCCGGTCAGGCCGATAGACGTTTGCGACCTTTATCGCGCCGGCGCTTTAGCACTGCCCGGCCGGCGCGGGTGCTCATGCGCGCCCGGAACCCGTGAGTCTTCTTGCGCTTTCGCTTGTTGGGCTGGTACGTCCTCTTCACGCTTCCTCGCTTATCGCTCGAGCGTCGCGGACACCAGCTGTCCGCGGGCACGCTGTCAAGACCATCCGTCGCGCCACATGGGAATCGGCTTCCCGGCGCCGTCCTCCAGAAGGTGGCGAAGTATACAAGCCCGGTCTTCCCCCGTCAATCAGACTTCCGGGATACGCGCGTTCCGAAGTCACACAGCTGCCACAGAAGACTGTGCTTCGACCGACCAAGATCGATATCCTGCCCGCGTCCGAGGCCGAACGATCGAGTGTTCGATGGGATACGGTGCAGAGTCAGACCAAGGGATGATACTCCACCTCATCCCGCCCCAGGCGTACACAGGCACCTGGGGATACTGTGGAAAACCGTACGTCCTAGTCTTTCTTCGCACCAACGCCCTCGTACACCCTGTGGAACCCGCTCACTACCTACCCGCTCTCAGCGCACGGCCGGGCCCGATCTCCTCACCCCGGCCGCCCCTCTCGCCGCCGCATCTGCGGCCGGACGGCCCTGCAGCCGCCTTATCCCGTACCACTGCGGGAGCTTGACCCGCTCGCTCGATCCTTCCGCCACTCTTGGCGCGCCCTCCCCACCCGATCTATGCGACGACAGGGCACGCACTCCCCCGCCCCGCCCCGCCCCCCCGGCCCCGTATACCGGTGATTCGCTCGTGCCTCGTTCCTATCCGGGCGGCGCGTGTGGCCAACCCAGCTTATGGCGCCAGAGACGTAGCCTGGTCTGTCGGGATCGGCCTCTCAAGGGACTCACTTCGGCTTGCTTACGAAATGCGCCTCGCGAACCCTTCCCAAGGTGGCCCCGCGCGGCGCGGCAGAAATGGACTTTCCCCATTTTCAACAGAAAACCTGCTCTATGCGGCCTTCGCGTTTCTCCTTTCTGCACGTTTTCCACACCTGTGGACACAGCTGTGGATAGCTTGAGATTCTCTCCCGCAATAACCCGGTCATGAGCAGATGGCAAGGGCTCGTTTCGGAGTGCTCCTAGTAGGAAAAAATCGGACATACCGAGCTTATCTTCCCGGCAACCCTGTGGAAAATCACCCTCCTACTCGGTACAATGGCGGGGCGCTTCCGGCACATGCCGCACCTACCTCGCAGGGGGGCCGAACACCTAGCATGATCGTCCCATCGTCCCTAGAGACAGCATCCGCGGTCATGTCGACTGAGCTCGCCACGTCTGCTGTCGCCTCTCCTACCGTCGCTTCGATCGCGGGACCTAGTCCGGACGAGACCGCACCGTCTGGCCCCCCCGGTGATCTCGCCTCTTTCGGTCCTCAAGCGGATCCGCCCCGTATCGCTGTGTACGATGAGCCGCGCACTCCGCCCGTCGTGGTTCTGGTCACCGACGTGCTCCCGACTGACGATAACGTCCCCGCCCTGATCGAGGCTCTCGCCCGGCGGACCCACGAACTCTCCCAGCAACTAGGGGGGCGCATGCCGATCACGGTCCTTCGAGAGCTCGTCGAGAACCTGGTGCATGCTTCGTTCGCGGGAGTGGTGATCACCATCCTGGACCAGGGCAACACCGTGCGCGTCAGCGACAGGGGACCGGGGATCCCGGACAAAGAGGCCGCTCTGCTGCCTGGTTTCACCTCGGCCGATGCCTACGCCAAACGTTTCATACGCGGGGTCGGGTCAGGCTTTTCCGTGGTGAAGCAGACCCTTGCCGGCCTGGACGGGGTCCTACATATCGAAGACAATCTCGGGCGTGGTACCGTTGTCACCGCGCGCGTGAGTCCTTTGTCCGAAACACCGCTCGCGCCCGCGACGGTCCCAGCCTATAATCTCTCTCAGCGCCAGCTTAAGACCTTGCTACTGACGGTCGAGCTTGCGCCGGTCGGTCCGACCCGCATCGCCCAGGAACTGGGCGTGTCGACTTCGACCGCGTATCGAGATCTTGTCTCGTTGGAAGACGTCGGCTTTGTCATCTCTCAAGCGACCGGACACCGTTCGGTCACTGAGCCAGGATTGGCATACCTGAACGCCGTGCTGTGAGGGGGGCGTTGCTCCGCCCGGAGCCCGCTGGGTCGCGTAGACGGCGCACAGACGCCGGGGAAGAGATGATCGTGGACGGAAAGACTCTAGATCCTATCTGGGAGAGCGCTCTCGAGATCATCTCTGAGCATATCAACGAGGGTACCTTCCGCATCTGGTTCGAGCAGACTGTCGGCCTGGGATTGGTCGACGATACCTATTCAGTGGGAGTCGCCTCCGAGTTCGCCAAAGACTGGATCGACTCTCGCTTCCGCGCGCTGATAGGGGAGGCGGTCTCACAGGTCGCGGGCCGGCCGGTGCAGTGCGAGATCGTCGTCTCACCCGATGTGTTCCGGGCGGGCGCTGCCGACGACACCGCCGTCGCTTCTGCCTTGGAACCGAGCCCCGGCCTGGCCCCCGGGGTGCCGGCGCAACCCGCCGGCACCCGCCGAGCAAGTCAGTCGGCTGCTACCGACGGACGGGGCCAGGGTCGGTCGGTTTCCGCGGCCGGCTGGGGCGACCGCTCACCCGGCTCCAGTTCTCCACCATCCGCCGGAGCCGGCTTCCCCAACGGCGGGCCTGCTGCCTCCGGCCTTGTTGAAAAGTACACCTTCGACACGTTCGTCATCGGCCCGTCGAACCGCTTCGCCCACGCGGCGGCGCTGGCAGCCGCCGAGACACCCGGCACGCAATACAACCCGCTCTTCATCTACGGAGGTGTGGGCCTCGGGAAGACCCACCTGCTTCAGGCTATTGGCCAGTATGTGCTCCGGCATAGTCCGGGACTCCGGGTCCGCTATGTCACTCTCGAGACCTTCACGAACGATTTCATCAATTCCCTCCGCGACGACAGCATCGAGGGCTTCAAGAACAAGTACCGGACGATCGATGTGCTCCTCATCGACGACATCCAGTTCTTGCAGAAAAAGGAGCAGACACAGGAGGAGTTCTTCCACACGTTCAACACCCTGTACGACGCTCAGAAGCAGATCGTCATCACTTCGGACAGACACCCAAAGGGCCTCGTCACACTGGAGGACCGGCTCGTCTCCCGCTTCGAGTGGGGGCTGATCACCGACATCCAGCCACCCGATCTCGAGACTCGGGTAGCTATCCTACGAAAGAAAGTACACAGCGACGGTATCGCTCTGGCCGACGACGATGTTCTCATGCTCATAGCTTCGCGCGTACCCACCAACATCCGAGAGTTGGAAGGGTGCCTAACGCGCGTAGTCGCTTTTTCGTCGATCAACAAGCGGCCTATCGACGTCGACCTTGCCCAGGAGGTGCTCAAGGACATCCCTGAGACAGCGTCGACCCGCATCACCGTCGATCTCATCCTGTCGATCGTAGCTGAGTCCACCGGTATCTCCGTGACAGAGATAACCGGTGACAAACGGTCGCGCTCGGTGGTGGAGAGTAGGCATCTGACGATGTACCTCGCCCGGGAACTCACCGACCTCAGCCTGCCCAAGATCGGGGACCGCATCGGTAACCGTGATCACACCACTGTCTTGCATGCGGTCGACAAGATCGCCAAACTCATGCAGAAAGACCGAGATATGTACAACCGAGTCCAACGTCTGACCACAAAGATCAAGAGCGCCTGATGGGGCCCCTTCCACAGGCGCCTGTCTATAACCTGGGTAGAGCATGTGCGCACGACGATCCTCTCGCCCTTTTTCTCTTAGTCTCTCCACGAAGCACCGTCTCATCCACTCTCCGTCCCCAGGTCAACCCGTGTCGCTCCGTCGCTCTTTCCCCGCTTCAAAGGCGTCCACCCCACCTGTTAACATCTTCCACAGGACCTACTACATCGACTATATTTCTTACTTAAAAGCCTAGTAATAATAGATGCGGTTGCGCTCGCACCTACGTGGCCTCCACCGCTATGACCGAGGAGCACCGATGAAAGTCATCACACAGAAGACAGCGCTTGTTGAATGCCTGGGGATCGTTAACAAAGCGGTCTCGTCGCGCAGTTCTATACAAGTGCTTTCCGGCATCCTCATTGAGGCCCGCGACGACGGGATCATGATGTCTGCGACCGACATGGAGATCTCTCTTCGAGCGCCGTTGGTCGGGCGGGTGGAACGGCCGGGGTCGTTGGTCGTCCCTGCGCGCATTGTCACGGATATCGCAAGGAGCCTGCCGGTAGGCGACGTGACCCTGGAACAACGTGCTGGTGAGACTCAGGTAGAGATTCATGCTGGGGAATCTCTGTTCAACCTACACTCGCTGCCGGCTGTCGACTTCCCTCAACTTCCGATCTTGGTAGGAGAAGGCTTCACCGTCGCCAAACCGGCCTTCATCGAAACCGTCGATCGAGTGGCGCCTTCGGCCTCACGTGACGAGACCCGGCCTGTACTGACAGGAGTACTCATCCAGTTCGCGAAGAGCTCGGTGCGTATGGTCGCGACGGACAGCTATCGCCTCAGTGTCAAGGAGACCCCGGTCCAGTCTTCGCTTACGGAGAAGCTTCAGTCCATCGTTCCCGCTCGGACCCTCCTCGAATTGTCCCGTATCGCTTCGGGTATGAGTGACGAGAGCATCAGCATCCTGCCTACAGAGAACCAGATCCTCTTCCAGGTCGGAGGGGTGTCTCTGATCTCGAGATTGATCGATGGGCAGTTCCCCAACTACAAGCAACTTATCCCCGAGACGTTCGACTATGAGGTGGCTGTCGACCACGATGAGTTGCTCGAGGCGGTGCGGCGCGTCGGCCTGCTGGCCCAGAAGAACGCTCCCTTGCGCCTCCGCTTCTCAGACAATACCCTCACCGTCTCAGCAGAAGCCCAGGACGTGGGAAAAGCCCACGAGGCCATGCCGGTCCAATACTCGGGTGACGACCTCGAGATAGGGTTCAATCCGGAGTTTCTCGAGGCAGGCGTGGCGGCGGTCAAGGAGTCGCCGGTCTATCTACGGTTCATCAGTCCGCTTCGACCTGGTCTTGTCAAAGGCGCGGGTGACGACTTCATGTACCTGGTCATGCCGATCCGTCTGAACGACTAGAGCGCGTCGGCGCCGGTCGTGGCCGTTACAACACCGATAGCGGTCGATCTGCCCATTACCCTGGGTCAGTTCGTGAAGCTGGCCGGTCTCGCGGGTACGGGGGGCGAGGCCAAGATCCTGGTGTCCTCCGGGGTGGTGCTGGTGAACGGAAGGATCGAAACGCGCCGGGGCCGCAAGCTGGCCGCCGGCGACGTCGTTGAGGTGGGGGGACGAAGGGCGCAGGTCCGACCCGAATCGGAGCCCCCGGAGCCGCCGAGACCCGCGAAGGCGACGGGTCGCCTGGAGCAGAGCTGAGCCTTGTATCGCTGAGCAAAGTCCGGTTCGCTAACGTCCGCTCCCGGCGGGCCCTCGAAGTGAGCCTGGGGCCGGGGCTGACGATCCTGGTGGGCCCGAACGGCGCCGGCAAGACCACGGTGCTCGAAGCCGCCACGCTCGTGCTCCAGGGGTCGATGCTAAGACCAGGGACTATCCGCGATCTCATCACCAGGGGCGAAGACTTTCTCAGAGTGGAGATCGAGCTACGCGAGCAGGGGACCACGTTGGTGGCGGCTGCCGCCTACTCGCGGGCCGGCGACCGCCGCCTCACTGCGGATGGAGCCCCCTTGGACGATGCCTCCCGCTGGCAGAGCATGCTCCCGGTTCGCACGTTCATCCCGGACGATCTGCGCCTCATCAAAGGCAGCCCCCGCAGGAGACGGGTCTATCTGGACGGTCTGGCCGAGCGATGCGACCCGGCGTACCCCCTTGTCCTCCGCCGTTACGAAGAGGCCCTTGCTCAGCGGAATACGCTGCTCCGGATCACAAGGGGGGGCGGTAGCGGCGACCACGATCGCCAGTTCGGACCCTGGGAGTCGATCCTGGCGCAGACGGGACTAGCGGTCACGCGCGGCCGTGAAGCCGCACTGTCGTCTTTCATCGGTCTCTTTCAGCGCACTCATGCCGACCTCACCGGGAGCGCCGCCGATGCACTCCGCCTCGTGTATCGCACCAACGTGGGGGGACTGGACGAGGCCGAGTACGGACAGAAGCTCGCCCGGACACGGGATCTTGACCGACAGCGCACGTACACCCATCTGGGGCCCCACCGCGACGATCTGAGATTGATGTGTCGAGACCTCGACGTTCGCGAGTGCGCCTCTCAGGGGGAGCAACGCGCCGCCCTGCTGGCTCTCGTGCTGGCGGAATGGGACTATTCGGGCGGCACCTCGGCGTGCTTGTCCCCAAGGCCGCTACTCTTGCTGGATGATGTGATGAGCGAGTTCGACGAAGAGCGTCGCCGGGCCCTGGTGCGCCTGCTGCGACGCGGCGGTCAGACGGTGATCACCACCACGGAACTCCGCTATTTCTCGTCGGAAGAGTTGGCGGACGCCACGGTCGTGGAGCTCGCGCCGGAGGGAGACGTGGCGATCGAAAAATGACGGAGGAGTGACGAGAAGACCGACTGATTTCGAACGCCTAGGCGACCTGCTAAGGGACGTCCGCGGCTTGCCGCCCGCCGCCTCCGGCGGCGCGGCGGCGGCGCGCTGCGACGCGGCGGAAGCCCAGGGCCCGAGCTCGGAGCGCGCCGCCCCGCAGCGCAACGATCCACGGAGTGCACCGCAGCTCCTGGCTCTCGCGTGGCCCGAGATAGTGGGCGAGGAAGTGGCTGCTAACGCCACTCCTGTGCAGCTGAGGCAGGGTCGATTGGTGGTCAGCGCGTCATCCAGTGCATGGGCGCAGACACTTCAGCTTATGGGCGACGCTGTCATTGCTCGCGTTAACGAGCGTCTTGGTCCCGGGACGGTGGAGAGGGTCGTGTTCCGGCACGCCGGCTGGGAAGGGAGCGGAGGCCACGCCGCGTCAGGGACGACTCGCACCGAGTCAAGGTCCAGCGGGGAGGCGGCCGACCTCGCGAAGGCTCCGGCGGGTGGCGCCGTGAGCGGCGAGGAAGCTGCGGTCGCGGAGGTGAGGGGGCTGGGTCTCGGGCCGGAGCTGGAGGAGGCGATCGTGCGCGCGGTCAGGGCCTCGTTCAGACGGCCCTGACGCCTGTCCTCGCATGGTCCCCTGCAGCCGCCCGGGCGACTGCGCGAGGTCCGCTGAGCTCTCGGCCGAGAGTCCGCCGGGAGAAGGGTTTAGTACGCTGACAGCGCATTCTTGAAGGTCGGAAAAGGGGGCGTGTGGTATCATTTGGGAGGCAAGAACCGCACCCCCATGTCGACAGGTCGGCCCTCCTTCCAGTCTCCCGGGAGCACTGCCATCGGCGGCGCGTGGGCCGGGGTCTGGAGGCGCGGATCGGGACGTGAGGATCCATTTCGCGCGGCGGCGCGGTGGGAAAGAGGTCGCTTCAGCTTGGCAGAACACACGTACGACGTAGGCGATATCCAGGTCCTGGAAGGCCTGGAGCCCGTCCGCAAGCGGCCGGGCATGTATATCGGGTCCACAGGTCACCGGGGGCTTCACCATCTGGTCTACGAGGTGGTGGATAATTCTGTAGACGAGGCTCTGGCCGGGTACTGCACGCGCATCGACGTCACTGTCGGCGCCGACTCGTCGGTGCTGGTGGTGGACAACGGCCGGGGCATCCCGGTCGGCACCATGCCGCAGTACGACCGGCCTGCGGTCGAAATAGTCATGACGAAGCTGCACGCCGGAGGCAAGTTCGGAGGCGAAGGCTACAAGGTCTCCGGCGGTCTGCACGGCGTGGGCGTCAGCGTCGTCAACGCGCTCTCCGAGTGGCTGACGGTGGAGGTCTGCCGGGACGGCTCGCGGTACCGGCAGAGGTACGAGCGGGGTGTGCCTGTCACCGATCTGGAGATGGTGGACTCCTGCGATGACTACTGTGGCACCACCATCCACTTCCGGCCCGACGCGCAGATCTTCGACGATCTGAACTACAACTTCGGCACACTATCGCAGCGCCTGCGCGAGGTCGCGTTCCTCAATCGGTCGCTGCGCATCTCTCTGGTGGACGAACGGGAGGATGTGGGCGAGGGAGACGGCCGGTCGGCCGGGTCGGACGAGGACGACGAATATCGCGCCGCGGGCCTTGATGCGACTGCTGAGAGACCCGCTCCTGACCTTTCCACGCAGGCCGCGGGCAGCGAAGGCCCACACGCGGATACCACGACGGGGCAACCGCCGTTGGTCAAGAAGCGCACGGAGCCGAGGTCGGTCGTGTACTGCTACGACGGCGGCATCGTCGATTTTGTGAAGCATATCAACACTCAGAAGGACGCCATCCACCCTCGGATCGTCCATTTTGAAGGGCAGGAGGAGGGTGAGGCCCCCGATTCCGTCCACACAGTCGAGTTGGCCATGCAGTGGAACGCCGGCTACAACGACAATGTCTTCTCGTTCGCGAACAACATCAACACCCACGAGGGCGGCAGCCACCTTTCGGGCTTCAGGGCCGCCATCACCCGCACCATCAACGACTACGCGCGCTCCAAAGGGTTCCTCAAGGAGAAGGAAGAGAACCTGAGCGGCGAGGACGTCCGTGAAGGCCTGGTTGCCATCCTCAGTGTCAAGCTAAGGGAGCCCCAGTTCGAAGGGCAGACCAAGACCAAGCTGGGCAACTCCGAGATCAGGGGCTTCGTGGAGGGGGTCGTCAACCAGAAGTTCGCCGAGTTCCTGGAGGAGAACCCGTCCGACGCGCGTCAGATCATCACCAAGACCGTGCAGGCCGCCCACGCCCGCATGGCGGCGCGCAAGGCCCGCGACCTGACCCGGCGCAAGAGCGTGCTCGAGAACACCACCCTGCCCGGCAAGCTGGCCGACTGCTCCATCCGCGACCCTGCCTCCTGCGAGCTCTACCTGGTGGAGGGCGATTCGGCCGGCGGTTCGGCTAAGCAGGCGCGCGATCGGAGCTTCCAGGCCATCCTGCCGCTGCGCGGCAAGATCATCAACGTCGAGAAGGCCCGGCTGAGCAAGATCCTCTCCAACACAGAGATCCAGGCCATCATCAGCGCCTGCGGCACCAGCCTGGCCGACGAGTTCGACTTGGCGGCCGCCCGGTATCACAAGCTCATCATCATGACCGACGCCGACGTTGACGGCGCGCATATCCGCACGCTCATCCTCACCTTCTTGTTCCGGAACATGGTGGAATTGATAGATGCCGGCTACGTCTACATCGCTCAGCCGCCGCTCTACCGGGTCACGCATAAGCGCCAGGACTACTACGCGTTCAACGACGCCCAATTGGAGATACTGCTTGAGCGGATCGGCCGGACGGGCATCACCCTCCAGCGCTTCAAGGGCCTGGGGGAGATGAACCCGGACCAACTCTGGGAGACCACCATGAACCCGGATAAGCGCACCCTTCTCCAGGTCACGGTGGACGACGCCGCTATCGCCGACGAGATCTTCACCACCCTCATGGGCGACAAGGTGGAGCCGAGGCGCGACTTCATCACCGAGAACGCGCGCTACGTGCGCACCCTGGACGTGTAGGCGCCTAGGAATGATGCGAGAAGCGACGGGACGAGGCGAGCAAGGCTGACATGGAAACGCTGGAAGGCCGAATAGAGCAGATCGAGATCGCGGAGGAGATGCGGGCCTCGTATCTCGACTACGCCATGAGCGTCATCGTGGGCCGGGCCCTGCCCGATGTCCGCGACGGTCTCAAACCGGTACACCGGCGGGTGCTCTTCGGCATGCACGACTCCGGCATGCAACCCAACAGGCCCTACCGCAAGTGCGCCCGCATCGTAGGGGACGTCATGGGTAACTTCCACCCCCATGGCGACCAGTCCATCTACGATGCCCTGGTGCGGATGGCGCAGGATTTTGCGATCCGCTATCCCCTGGTCGATGGTCACGGCAACTTCGGCTCCGTCGACGGCGACGCCGCGGCCGCCATGCGCTACACGGAGTGCCGGCTGGCCCGCATCGCCACCGAGATGCTGCGCGACATCGACGCTGAGACCGTCGGTTGGACCCCCAACTACGATGAGAGCCGGGAGGAGCCCACCGTCCTGCCCTCTCGCTTCCCCAACCTGCTGGTGAACGGCAGTTCGGGCATCGCTGTGGGCATGGCCACCAACATCCCCCCGCACAATCTGCGCGAGACCATCGCAGCCACCGTCGCCCTCATCGACGATCCGTCACTCTCCAGCGTAGATCTCATGCGCTATCTGAAAGGGCCCGACTTTCCCACCGGCGGTCTCATCATGGGCAGCGCCGGCATCCGCGAAGCCTACGAGACGGGCCGAGGCCGGGTCATCGTGCGCGCCAAGGCCCACTCCGAGCCCATTAAACAGGGCAAGACGGCCATCATCGTCACCGAGATCCCCTACCAGGTGAACAAGGCCCAGATGATCGAGAAGATGGCCGAACTGGTGCGCGACAAGACCATCACCGAGATCTCCGACCTGCGCGACGAGTCCGACCGCTCGGGCATGCGCGTCGTGATCGAGCTGAAGCGCGAGGCTGTGCCCAAGGTTGTGCTGAACAAGCTCTACAAGCACACGGCCATGCAGACCACCTTCGGCATGAACATGCTGGCGCTGGCCGACGGTGTCCCCAAGACGCTCTCGCTGCGCGACCTTCTGCGGCACTACATCGCTCACCAGAAGGAAGTCATCATCCGTCGGACGCGCTTCGAGTTGGAGAAGGCCAAGAAGAGGGCCCACATACTGGAAGGCCTCCTGATCGCCATCTCCAACCTCGACGAGGTCATCCGCATCATCCGCTCCAGTGAGGACACAGAAGCGGCCAAGCTCGGCCTGATCGATCGGTTCGGTCTGAGCGAAGAGCAGGCCCAGGCCATCGTCGACCTGCGACTGCGGAACCTCACCGCCCTCGAGCGGCACAAGATCGAGGAGGAGCACCGCGACTTGCTTGAGCGCATCGCCTATCTGGAGGATCTGCTCGCCAACGAGGCAATGATCTACGACGTTATCAAGGAGGAACTCCTCGAGATCCAACAGATGTACGGGGACGACCGCCGCACCGACATCCTCCCCTCCGAGGACGAGATCGATATCGAAGATATGATCGCCGTGGAGGAGATGGTCATCTCCATCAGCGCCTCCGGCTACGTGAAACGCCTGCCCGTTTCGACCTATCGGCTGCAGCACCGCGGCGGCATCGGGGTGACGGGTATGGACCTCAAGGAGGGGGACTACATCGAGCACCTCTTCATCACGACGACCCACCACTTCCTGCTGTTCATCACCTCGAGGGGCAAGATCTACCGGCAGAAGGTCCACGAACTGCCGCTCGGGAGCCGGCAGAGCAAGGGGCGCCATGTGGCCAACTTGCTGCCGTTGGCGCAAGCCGAGAAGATCAAAGCGGTCATCGCCACCAAGGACTACACCGACGCCAAGTACCTGGCGTTCGCCACCCAGAAGGGCATCGTCAAGAAGACCCGCTTCCTCGATTACGCTACGACGTTGAAGGCCGACGGGATCATTGCCATCAACCTCGACGACGACGACGAGTTGGTGGCGGTGCGCCACACCAGCGGACACGACGACCTGATCCTGGTCTCGAGCGAGGGCAAGGCGATCCGCTTCCACGAATACGACGTCCGTCCGACCGGCCGCAACACCATGGGCGTGACGGGCATGCGCATGCCCGGCGGTCACTGCCTCGTGGGCATGGCGGTCGCGGAGGACGACGCCGACCTCTTCTGCGTCACCAGCGGGGGCTACGGCAAGCGCACTCCGGCATCCAGCTACCCGGTCCACAGAAGGGGCGGCCAGGGCGTCATCACCATCAAGGACAGTCCCGACCGGGGCGACCTGGTGGGCGTGACTTCGGTGCGCGACAACCACGAGCTGATGCTGATGAGCCAGGACGGCACCCTCATCAGGGTGCCGGTGGTGAGCGTGCGCACGACCGGCCGCAACACCATGGGCGTACGTGTCATGAACCTGCGTGGTGCTGATAAGGTGTCCAGTATGGCCCGGCTGGTGGGCGGATCGAACGGTAACGGCAACGGGAACGGCAACGGCCATGCCGACCACGACGCTGACGACGCCCGCGACACCGATCTGGAACCGGCCGACTCCCTCCAGAACGGGTCCTACGAGGACGAGTCCTACGAAGACGAGTTCGAAGAGTCAGAAGAGGGCCTCGCCGAGTTGGAGGACGGCGCAGAAGAGGAGTAAGCGCGGCATAAGCCGGGCGGGCATCAAGCTCGATGCGACCAAGCTTCTGCTATCATGCTCCGAACAAAAAATGCTGGATTTTGCTCGATTCGAGCAAGGAGCCTGATCGATGTATTTCTGGTACTGGTCGCTCATCCTGCTGCTGCCGGCCCTTGCCCTGGGTATCTACGCTCAAGTCAAAGTCAGCTCCAGCTTCAGCCACTATTCGCAGGTGCCGTCGGCCCGGGGTCTGACCGGGGCCCAGGCTGCTCGAGTGGTGCTCGACTCCTCCGGCCTCACCGATGTGGGCGTCCAGGTGGCGGGCAGCCGCCTCTCCGACCACTACGACCCCCGGTCCCGTACGCTCACTCTGAGCCCTGATGTGGGCAACAGCAACTCGCTCGCCGCTCTGGGGGTGGCCGCGCACGAGGCGGGGCACGCCATGCAGCACGCTGAGAAGTACACGCCCTTCCGGCTTCGCAGCTCCTTGGTGCCGGTGGCCAACATAGGGAGCCAACTGGGGTTCATCCTGTTCATCGTAGGGCTGCTCTTCTTCCGGAGCGGGGTCATGATGAACATCGGCATCGTCCTCTATGCCTGTGCGGTGCTCTTCACCGTGGTCACGCTGCCGGTGGAATTCAACGCCTCCAAACGCGCGATGACCCAGCTCTCCGACAGGAACATTCTTGTGGCCGACGAACTCACGGGTGCGAAGAAGGTGCTGAGCGCGGCCGCGCTCACCTATGTGGCGGCTGCTCTCATGGCCATTCTGCAACTGGTGCGGCTCATTCTCATCAGTCGCAGGTAGCAGTCGGGAATGGTAGCCGGGAGGCTGTAGCTCGGAGGGAGGCACGATGTCCGTACCGCGGGTCCTGCTGGTCCCAACGCACCGGACGGGGCTGGCGAATGCGGTGGCGGCGGCGGCGGCCGAGATCGCGACCGCCCAGGGAAGCCGTGTCCGATATCACCATCTGGGTCCGCTGAGCCCGGTCTCCTGCTGGGATCGCTGGGAGGGCACCGCCTTCCTCGACCCGGCGCTATACGAGCACGAGTCTCTCCTGGGCCTGTACGACGTGGCCACCCGGGGTGCCCATCTCTCCTTGCTGTCATCCACCGGCGGCGCGCTGGACAAACGGGAGGGCGTGGACTGGCTTCCCGTGGATATTGCTCATCTTCTCGACTGTCCCGTGGTGGTGGTGCTCGACTGCCGGGGTTGGGGCACGGGCATCCGGGCGGTCAGCGAGGGTCTCAAATCGTTGATGGTCGGACTGAACCTGGCCGGAGCCATCCTGTCTGGAGTCGCCGACCGGGAGCACTGCGAGCTCTTGAGACGGGTGTTCGCGGAGGAGGATCTGCCGGTGGTGGGTTGTCTCTTCGAGGGTGATGGGCCCGGGTGGGAGACGGTGCCACCGGGAGCGTGGGGCCAGCCCCTGGAGCCCACCCTCCTGGAAACGGTCTCCCGCCAGGTGGATGTGGATGGACTGATCAAGCTGGCCGGTCAGCGAGGGTTTCTCTCGCCGCAGAACTGGTTGGTCGACCGGGGAGGTGATGGCCCCCTGATCATGGTCGCGGGCGGGAGGGGCTTCAGCCCCTGGAGCCGCGACTCCATCGAGGTCTTGCGCTCGGCTGGAGCCCAGATCCGGCGCCTCGATCTCATCGAAGACGAGGCGCTGCCAGAGGAAGCAGCAGGACTGCTCCTGGCCGGGACCGCTTGGCCGGCCGACCTGCTCGACATCTCTCTGAACCAGCCCCTTCTCCGCCACCTTCGCCAGCGCGTCAGCGAGGGCCTGCCGACGATCGCCCTGGGAGGGGGGATGCTACTGCTGCTGAGCAAGGTGCAGGACTCTCTGGGCCGCACCGTGGAGTTGGCCGACGTCATCCCGGCCGAAGGCGAGATCCTGTGGGAGATGGACGAGCCTGGCTACGTCGAGATAACGGCTGAACGAGATAACCTCCTGCTTCTGAAAGGCGAGAAGGTCACCGGGTGGGTGATGACCGACGCTGAGATCCTGATGCCCAACGGCAGTTGGGGACCCCCCCTGACCGTGCGGGGAGCCGGGGAGACGAGCGCGCACTTCGAAGGCGCGGGGACCGATTCGCTGCTTTGCACCAGGGTCTTCATGCACCTGTCGTCGACCCCGGGAATGGCGGCCCGCTACGTCGAGCAGTGCGCCGCGTATGCGGCGCGCCGTCTTCAGACGGACTGAGGACGGTCGCCGAGCGCAGGGCAGCGGCCGGCCGCTGCCCCGGGCCAGGTTGGCCGAGCCGCGATAGTGCGATAGCCTTTGAAATCCATTGCGGATGGCGTGACTGCGGAACTAGAGAGACGGCTGCTGCACCTCAGCGGCGAACAGGAGGGAACGTGTCGGCTACGAACATCGATCCGGTGATCAAGCACTACCGCGACCAGATCTCGGACAACGATCTCAAGATCCTAGAAGCGCTCAACAGGCGGATCAAACTGGTCAAAAGCCTCAAAGAGTACAAGGAGGCTCAGGGCCTGAGCTTCTACGACGCGGCTCAGGAGGACTGGATCATCACCTACCTCTGCCGGGCGAACCGCGGCCCGCTTTCCAACGAGAGTCTGCGCGAGATCTACACCCTGATACTGCAACTGGCCAAGCGCGACGCCGCGGCTGCGAGCGGGACGGGGGAGTAGGCCGTTCAGAAATCCTCGGGGGATACTTCGTCGAGGAACTGCCTGAATTCCTTGACGATCTCCTCGAGGTCTTCGACTTCCTGGTCGAACTCGATCCCGTTGGCATCGAGCAATTCGAGGGAGGCGAAGATGGGGGCGTCGGTCCGGACCGCGAGGGCGATGGCGTCAGAAGGCCGGGAATCCACCTGGATCTCCTGCCCGCCCGCCCTTAGCTGGAGGACCGCGTAGAACGTATTGTCCCGCAGCTCGGTGACCAGGACCCCGGCCACGTTCGCCGAGAGCTGCTCGATGACGGAGGCCAGCAGGTCATGGGTCATGGGGCGAGGCAACTCCGCGTTCTGGAGCTTCATCAGGATGGCCGCAGCCTCTGGATGGCCGATCCAGATGGGCAGGAACCGATTCTTGCCCTCCACTTTTAGGAGGACGATAGGCTGCTTACTGGCCACGTCGAAGCTTACGCCGTATACCGTGACTCGTTCAAAGCCTTGCATCGCCACCTCGTTCCGCTGTTCCACACTTAGGTTACTACCAGCCGCCGCTAGCGTCATCCCTTGCCCTACTGGGACTACGCCGTTCCCCGGCACCGCCCCGTCGTACCCTGTCTTACCCCGTCCGGCACCTCTTGTTTGTGGGGTTCCTGGGGCCTCGCGGTTTCCTTGACATCGATTGGAATGCCGGTAAACTACCCGCGCATGGGCCTATAGCTCAGTTGGTTAGAGCGCACCCCTGATAAGGGTGAGGTCAGTGGTTCGAATCCACTTAGGCCCACCATCGTCCATCCGGCCTTCAGGTTCCAAAATCTCTCTCGTGGGGGATTAGCTCAGTTGGGAGAGCGCCGCCTTTGCACGGCGGAGGTCGCCGGTTCGACCCCGGTATCCTCCACCTGGCCTGCGGGAGATCAGGTGGATGGGCGCCCACCCGTTGGCGACCAACGAGGAGAGAGACGCAGTTGATCATCCAGCGAGTACTGGCCGCGACGGACGGCACCGAGGCCTCGCTCCGGGGGGTGCTTGCTGCTGCCCAATTGGTCGAGGAGATCTCCGCTGAGTTCGTCCTCCTCACTGCGGTGCCGGTACAGCAGCACATGGTCCTGACCGCCAATATGGACGAGCGCAGCATCCACCAGTACCTGGAGCGGACGGCCCAGGAGGTGCTGACCTCGGCCCTCGATGTTCTCCGGCGGCAAGGGGTAGGGGCGGAGGTCAAGGTGGTCTACGGGCCGCCGCCCGAGACCATCCTCGCGGAGGTCGAGACCAGCAGGGCGGACCTCGTCGTCATGGGGCGCGGCAGCCGGACCGAACCGAAGGACTTCCTTCTAGGGAGCACCAGCGACCGCGTTGCCCGCAACGTGAAGGTGCCCATCCTGCTGGTTCCGTAGAGCCCTCCTCGCCCCGCCAGGATTCTTCCTGCGGTTTCTTCTCGGCGCAGATCTCCGCCCCAAACATGCAGGACCGGGCACAGGCCGTGGAGCGACACCCGCACGCTTAATCAGTCCTCTCAGAGCCGACCATGTACTCTCTGAGCATACTCGTGTATTTCACTTATTAGATTTAGCAATATGTATTGCAAAGGCGGTGCATTTCGTTTATGATGCAACTGAGGACACATGGTAGGACAGCGTACAGCCCCAGTCCGGCGTGTGACCGAGCACTACAAGGCTCGTGTCAGGCTTCCGCTCTTCACTCTTATAGCCCTCCTGGGACCCCTGTTCTCGGGGATTCGCTCGAGCTACGTCTGGATCGTTTATGTCATCTTCGTGATCCTATACTCGCTCTGGGCTCTACGTCTTTCCCGCTCTTTCTCGAACGACCGTCGGCTCGGCTACCTCTTGTGCCTCACCGACACCGCCATCCTGCTGCCGCTGCTCGTCTGGAGTTCCGCGGCCGCGCTGCAGATACTCCTGGCCTTGGTGTGTGTGGCTGGGCTTGTCTTCACGTACGAAGCCGATCGATCCCGGGCCAAGAACCGCGCGACGACGGACGGAGAGATCCAGGTCATGCGGGGTCCATCAGCCAAGGACTGGCGGGCCAACGGCAGGCGCTCAGAAGAGCCCAGTGCGGAAACACGCCTGGAGCGCGCGGTGCGGACCCGCCTGCAGGTCTTCACGGCGACCGGGGCAAGGTTCGGGCTGGTGGTCCTCCGCATCGCCCGGTTCGAGGAAGTCGCTCCCTACTACGGCGAGGAGACCTCAGAGAGGCTTGTCTCCGCTGTGAGCAGACGGGGGCTTCGGCTCCTGGGCCCCGACGCCCAGCATTTCTCTCTCCAGGGAGGGAAAGTGGCCTTTCTCTTCGAGACGGAACCTCGCGCGCTGCAGGGACACGCTCGCTACGAAAACGGTTTCGCCTGGAGTGATCCCTACGACGTAGAAGGCCTGGCCATGACGCTCGGGCGCAAGGTGTGCGAACACCTGATAGACGGGCATCGAGTGGAGTGCGTGGTGGGGTGGGCCGCGGCGCCGGCCGACGGTCTGACCGCCGACGATCTCCGGTATGTAGCGGAAACGGGAGCTCAGAGCACGGCTGCCTTCCGGCGGGTCGCGGGGACTTCCGTACCCGCGACCGACCGGGCGCGGGCGGCCACCGGATAGCGCCAGCCTTCCGGCCAGCCTTCCGCCGGCCTTCCAGCCGGACCGCCTCAATGGTCCCGACGGGTCTCAGGTGAGGGCTGTGGTAGAGTTCCTCGCATGAGCGACCCGGCCGGCACCCAGATGGATCGAGGGACACTCCGCGCCAAGACGATCGGCGTGCTTATGGGCGGTCTGTCCGGCGAGCGGGAGATCTCCCTGCGCTCAGGGGAGAACTGCCTTCGAGCCCTGGTCTCTCGGGGGTATCGGGCGGTGCCTGTCGACGCGCTGCGGGACGTGGGCCGTCGCCTGGAGAAGGCCCAGGTCGAGGTAGCATTCCTTGCTCTCCACGGGCGCTACGGCGAGGACGGCACCATCCAGGGATTGCTGGAGATGATGGGCATCCCCTACACGGGCTCAGGCGTCCTGGCGTCTGCCCTGGGGATGAACAAGATCGCCTCTAAGAAGGTGGTTTTGGGGAGCGGGGTGCCTACCCCCGACTACTTGGAGATCGAGCGCGACGAGACGGCGGCAGTGGCCGCTGCGCGGATCGAGACGATGCTCGGCCTACCCGTGATGCTCAAACCGGTCACGGAAGGCTCGAGTCTCGGAGTGTTCAAGTGCAAAGAGACCGGCGACCTCGAGGCGTGCATCGACCAGACTCGGGCGGAGTTCGGGGCGATCTTCGTCGAACGGTTCGTGGCCGGCCGGGAGATCACCGTAGGGGTGCTGGTACGGAACGGGCGGCCGGAGGCCCTGCCCATCCTGGAGTTGGTGCCGAAGAACGAGTTCTACGACTTCGAAGCCAAGTACACCGAGGGGATGACCGAGTTCATCCTTCCGGCCCGCCTCGAACCTGCCGTGTATGCCGAGGCGCAGCGGGTGGCGGTGGCCGCCTTCGACGCCATCGGCTGCCGTGGCTACGCTCGGGTGGACATGATGGTGGACGGGTCCGGGGTGCCCTGGTTCGTGGAGGTCAACACGCTACCCGGGATGACGGAACTGTCAGACTTGCCGGCCCAGGCGCAGGCGGCGGGTCTCTCCTACGAAGACCTGGTGGAGACCATCCTCCTCACGGCCGGCATCTGAGGTCGACAGCACGATGGTCGAAGCCCATCTCGTGGACGCCCACGTCCACATCTTCCCCGAGGAGATCGTCCGAGGTCGGGAAGCTTACTTGGAGCTGGACGATTGGTTCGGCCTCCTGTACGGTTCACCCGACGCGCGCATGGTCACGGCCGACGATGTGGTGGCCCAGATGGACGATGCCGGCGTGGAGATGTCTGTCGTCTTCGGCTTCGCCTTCCGGGATCAAGGGCTGTGCCGCATGGTCAACGACTACGTGATCGAGGCGGTGACGCGACACCCCGGCCGGCTGGCCGGTCTGGCCTGCGTCTCTCCCGATGCTTCGGGAGCGGCCGGGGAGCTGGAGCGCTGCCTGGATCTCGGCCTGAGAGGCTGCGGCGAACTGATGCCCGACGGCCAGGGCTTCGGTGGCACTTGGGGCGCCGGCGGTGGAGCCAGGGGTGGGGACGCCCGTCGTTTCGGCGGACTCGCGGACGTGGCCGGGTGTCTGCGGGAGCGCGGTCTGCCGCTCCTCCTGCATGCCAACGAGCCGGTGGGCCACCACTACGCGGGCAAGGGGGACTTCACTCCGGAGGCCTGCTTCGCCGTGGCCGAGGCCTTTCCTGAGCTCACGATAGTGCTCGCGCACATGGGCGGGGGGCTTTTCCTGTACGAGCTGATGCCGGAAGTGCGTGGGGCCTTGGGCCACGTTTACTACGACACCTCGGCGATCCCTTATCTGTATCGTCCTGAGGTCTATTCGGTGGCGGTCTCGTGCGCGGGGCAGGAGAAGATCATCTTCGGCAGCGATTATCCCCTGCTTCCCCCGGGAAGATACCGGGAAGGACTGGACCGGTTGGGCCCGGGTGCCCGCTTGGCCGTGTCCGCCGGCAACGCGCGAAGGGTGTTCTCGCTGTGAACGAAGGCGTCGACCACAGTCACGACCTGCAGAGACTCCTCGAGGAGCTGGTGGCCGGCGACGCCGGTCTGGAGGACGTTCTGCAGCGGCTGCGACTCCTGCAGGTCGCCCACCTGGGAGAGTTCGCTCGCCTGGACATGAACCGGGACCTGCGCAAAGGGGTGCCGGAGGTCGTCTACGCGCCCCGCAAGAGCGACGCCGAACTGGAGGCCATCACGCGCCGCTTTCTCACCGAGCGCGGGCTGGCGCTGGTCAGCCGCCTGGAGGCGTCGCGAGCCGCGACGCTCGGGCTGGCGCTGACCAGCGACCCTGTCTCCCTGGACGGTCTGAGCTTCGACTACAACGAGACGGCAGGTGTGCTGTCCGCCCGCATGCCTACCTATCGTCCGCCGGAAGAACGAGGCTGCATCGGCCTTCTGACCGCGGGGACCTCCGACATTCCTGTCGCCGAGGAGGCTGCGCTCGTGGCCGTTCACATGGGCTGCAGAGTGGAGAAGGGCTACGACGCGGGAGTGGCGGGGATCCACCGGCTCCTCGAGCCGCTCACCCGGATGCTCGAGAGAGGAGCGGATGTGCTGGTGGTAGCAGCCGGCATGGAAGGAGCGCTGCCTTCGGTGGTGGCCGGACTGGTGGACCTACCGGTGATAGGGGTACCGACATCCACGGGGTACGGCATGGGCGGCGGCGGCACAGCCGCGCTTTACTCGATACTGCAGAGCTGCTCACCTGGTCTGGTGGCCGTGAACATCGACAACGGGGTGGGAGCGGGGGCAGCCGCGGCGCTGATCGCGCGCAGGCGCCCAGGTTGAGCGACCCGGGGAGGGATCATGGAGATCGGACCGCAGGATGAGCCCCGGATCCAGATCGAGGACGAGGAGCCGATCCCTATAGCGCACGCGGTCATCGAGAGGGACGTGCTGCAGACGCGGCTTCGTCGGCCGATCACCGCAGAGGGCGCGCCCGTCGAGCTCCCGGTAGGGGCCCGTGTCACTCTTTACGAGGGACCCTCGGTGGTGTTCGTCGGGCTGGTGGAAGAAGACCAGAGCGTCATCGATCTGCTGTCGGCGCAGGCAGACGACACCGACGAGTTCGAGACCATCTGACCGGCTCGACCGGCGAGCCCGGCGGGGGCGCCGGACATCCGGTGCCGAATGATCTTGGCCTAGGCAAAAGGTGCCGGGGGCTCTGGGCGCAGACCGAGATGGAACTCCAGGTGATCCGCGATACGCGCCGCCGCCCGGCCGTCACCATACGGGTTGACCGCGGTCGCCATCGCCCGGTAGCGCTCGGGGTCGGTGAGGAGTAACGCGAGTTCCCGCACGATGGCCGTCGTCTCCGTCCCCACCAGCCGGGCGGTGCCGGCCTCGATACCCTCGGGCCGTTCGGTGGTGTCGCGCATGACCAAGACCGGCTTGCCGAGCGTGGGGGCTTCCTCCTGGATCCCCCCGGAGTCCGTGATCACGACGTCCACGGCCTTCATGAGGTGGACGAAGGCCGGGTAGGGGAGCGGCTCGGTGAAGACGACCTGCTTCACTCCGCCCAGAACGCCCCGGAAGGTCTTTCGAACCAGCGGGTTGAGATGGATGGGGAAGATGAAGGTGGTGTCCGGCAACTGCTCGCTCACCCGCTTGATGGCCTGTGCCACCCGTTCCATGGGCATCCCCCAGCTCTCCCGCCGGTGGACGGTCACCAGCACTTTCGGTCCGGTCCGGTCGAGGGCGAGGGCGACGCGGCGCTCCCACGCGGGCGGAGCGGTCGCGGCCGTGGCGAGCAGGGCGTCGATGACCGTGTTGCCGGTCACGAGGATCCCCTCGGGAGTGGCGTCCTCGCGCAGCAGGGCGGCGCGGGCCGCGGTCGTAGGGGCGTAGTGGATGGCGGCCAGCCGGTCGGCCAGCCGCCGGTTCATCTCCTCGGGGTAAGGGCTGTAGATGTTGTCGGTGCGGAGACCGGCCTCCACGTGCGCTACCGGGACCATGCGGTAGTAGGCGGCGAGGGCGGCCGCGAACGTGGTGGTGGTGTCTCCGTGCACGATCACCAGATCGGGCTTGGCCGCATCGAGAAGGGGGTCGATACCGCTCAAGACTGCCGAGGTAATGTGCCCTAGCGACTGGCGCTCGCGCATGATCTTGAGGTCGTGGTCCACGGGGAGCGAGAATGCCTCGATCACCTGGTCGAGCATCTCCCGGTGCTGGCCCGTGAGGCAGGTGATGACTCGGAAGACCCCGCGGCGCTGCAACTCGAGCACCACCGGAGCCATCTTGATGGCCTCGGGGCGGGTCCCGAATGTCACGAAGACCGTGGGCCTGCGGCCGCCGGTACCGGCTATGCCGGCCGGGTCGGCGGCCTGATGGCCGGTCGCGGTCGAGGCGCCCGGGCGAGAGTCAGCGGTCACGTCGCCTGCCACAAGTGTCCTCCGGGGTGTCCTTTGGGCCTCATCGACTCCTGCAGGGACTCTAGCCCAGCGTCAGGCTAAGAGCAAGCGGGGCGACACGGCCCGTAGTGGGCAGCAAAAGGCTATTCCGATAGAATTCCGAAGACTAGATGCGCCGAGACAACTATCTGAAGGACGGTGGCGATGGCCCGCTTTCTCGATGAACGGGGACGCATCTTCGGCAAGGTGAACGTCGTCGACATCCTCGTCCTTCTCGTCATCATCGCGGTGGTCGCCTTTGCGGTGGTCCGCTTCACCGGGGCCAGTGCTGAGTCGGTACCGCTCAAAGTCACCTACACCGCGGAGGAAGTGCGCCAACTGACCGTCGATGCGATCGAAGACGTGGTCGACGTGAACGGGACGGTGAGGGATGAAGGGGGCACGGTTCTCGGTAAGGTTGACAGTGTGGAGGTGACGCCCACAGAAGTGGAGTACATGACACCTCAAGGTCAACTGGAAGCCTTCGATTCGCCCATCTTCAAGGACGTCAAGATCGTCGTCCGGGGGGAGGGTTCCATGTCCGGTGAAACCAAGCGCATCGGCAGCGTCCCCATGCGGGTGGGAAGGAAGATCACCCTGATCGGCAGCGGGTTCGAGGTCCAGACGGTGATCTGGAAGGTCCTCTCGGGCGAGGAGGCCCTGAAGTAGCGGGCGCGATCATGAAAGGAGCCCGGTCTTGAACGGGGCGCGGCCGTGAATGTAGTCGCGGACTCGCTGTCCTATCGAGCCCTGCGGCCCACCGGCTCCTGGGTCGGGTCTGCCGCGAGAGACTCCTGGGTGGGAAGGTTCTTCCTCTCGCTGACCGGCGCCCCCCGGCGGGCCTTCAGCGACAGCGAGGTCTTCGGTCTGCGGCGCAGCGGGTCGCACGAGTTGGAGAGGACCGGACATCCCTCGAGCGTGCTGGTCATCTCTCGGCCCTACCACTGGCTGCGCGCCTCGATCGGTGACCGCGTCGCCGGTGTCCGACCGCGGGGCACGTGGTTCGCAGAGGGCAGGTGGGTGCTCGTGCTGGGCGCGGGCGTCTTTGCCCTTGGTTGCGGTCGTATCGCCGCTCTTGCCGCAGAGGGGGTTAGCACCGACGAAGCCGGCTTGGCTCTGGCCGCACCCGGGCTGATCCTGGTGCCGGCCGCTCTGTTGGTGGTGATCGGATCGCTGTTGTTTTTAGCCGGCCCCCGCGCAGTGTCGGCGACGCGAACCAGCGCGGTGGCGCGCTGGGCCGAATGGTTTGGTCGATCGGTGGTGGAGGGCCGGGCGACGGGTGAGGCGCCGGCCGACTTGCGTGGGGCCACGCATGCCAGGGTCGAGGATCCCGCGGCTCGGGTGTCGGACGAGGCCGGCCGTGCGGATCCGGGGGCGGTGCCCGTGTGGCGGCATTTGGCCGGCCCGCTCGGACTCGGCGTGGTCCTGGCGGCGGCTGCCGGACTGGTGGGCGGATTGACCTACGGTTCCGGCGCCTTCTTCGTGGTGATGTTCGCCGCTGCGGTGTGCTTCCTCGCCCTCCTGCTCTGGCGGCCCGAGGCTCTGCTCCTTGTGGTCGCCCTGTTCCCTTGGGTGGACTGGATGGCGAGACGTGGCCTCGGCGGCCTGGGTGCGGTCTGGGACGATGCCTTGCTCATCCTGGCCATGATCCTGCTCTTGTGGTGCGTGATAGTGCGCAAACGCTCGGAGCTATGGACCGTCCCCATCGCTTTGCCGACGCTCCTGGCCTTCGCTGCGGCCATCGGCTCGGTGGTGATACGCGAGGTGCCGGGGGACGTCGCGTTTTTTGCCCTGCGGGTGTTGTTCCAACCGATACTCTTCTACTTCCTGGGCTTCCTCTTTCCCAAGAACAAACGGGTGGTGCAGTGGGTGGTGGCGGCCTTCCTCCTGGCCGGACTGGCGCTTGCTCTGCATGGGCTGTTCCAATACGCGACCAACGCTCCCATGCCCACTCGCTGGATCGATCAACGTGAGGTGGGAAGCATCTCGACGCGGGCCTACTCGATCATCGGGAACCCCAACGGACTGGCCGCCTTTCTGCTCCTTGGGGCCCTGCTTTCTCTGAGTCTCGCTCTCACCAGCGGACTCACGCGGCTCCAGCGGGCCGCGATGGCCGTCGTGTGCGTCGTGCACTTGGCCGGAGTGGCGGTGACCTTCGGCCGGGGGGCGTGGCTGGGCCTGGGGGCCGGGCTACTGGCCCTCCTTATCCTGGCGCACCGGCGCTACTTCGTCGCCCTGGTGGCAGCCGGTGTCCTGGGTTGGTTCGTCATACCTCAGCAGTTCATCAATCGGCTCACCTTCGCCTTCAGCTCCACGTACATCGCCAAGAGCCTCACTGCGGGACGGCTCTACGTCTGGAAGATGGCCCTCGGCGACATCGCCGCCCACCCCCTGTTCGGGGTGGGTCTGGGCACGTTCGGAGGCACCAGCGCCACGTTGTTCAGTTTCAGCCGGCTATGGGTCGACAACTTCTACCTGCAACTGGGCGCCGAGGGGGGCCTGCTTCTGCTCGCATTCTTCCTATGGGTGCTCGTGCGGGGAGCCAAGGGTCTGCTCAAGGGTCACGCGGATACCTCGGATCCCTACCTTCGTGGTCTCACTGCGGGAGTGTTCGCGGGCTGGGTCGCCGTCGCCGTCGCCAACGTCACTGCCAGCGTGTGGGAGACCTTGGTAGTGGGCGTGGGATTCTGGTTCCTGGCCGGGCTGGCGACCTCGGCGGTGCTGCACTCGAGCGAGGTCAGCACGGCGGGCGAGGGCTCGGGAGCCACAGTGGTCGAGGAGCGCGCGTGATGGGATTGCGCGTGCTCCATGTGATCGGGGGCGGGGACAGCGGCGGAGCGATGACCCACCTGCTGCCGCTCCTCTCCGCGCTGCAAAGGGCGGGGTGCGACGTCCACCTCCTGTGCCTAGGGGAGGGGAAGCTCGCCGAAGAGGCGTCGTGCCGCGGATCGTCGTGTGGCCGTGCTCGCGATGGGGCACGCCTGGGACGCGTCGGTGATCGGACCACTGCGCCGAATCTTGGCCGGCGGTCCGGCCGATCTCGACGCGGCGCTTGGCAGTGGCGCCGGATCTCTCTTGGAGAATGGGAGGCTCAAGCGATTGCTGTATCCCCGCTGGGACGTCGTCCACACGCACGGCATGAGAGCCAACCTGCCGGTGCGCCTACTGCTAAAGGGGCAGCACATCGTCAAGGAGCGGCAGAGCGGACCCTGTCTCTTCACTACGATCCATTCCGATCTGCGGCTCGACTACTCATCGTCGGGGCAGGCTCTTCTGTATCAAGGGCTCGACCGGGCCACGCTGCCGGCTGTCGACAGGATCATCTGCGTATCCGAGGCGCTTCGCAGGTTGCTTCTGGAACGCGGCTATCCGGCCGAACGGCTTCTGACCATCCGTTCGGGAATGGAGTCGCCCGAGGTGTCGGTGCCTGAGGCGTCCACGCCCGAGGTGGAAATGCGCGCGGACTCCGCGGCCGAAGCGACACAGACCCCGGGGGACGCGCGCGCAGGCACCAGAGTGGGCACGATCGCCCGGTTGGTGCCGGTCAAGGACATCGACCTCTTACTGGAGGTAGCAGGCCTTCTGCACCGAACCCAACCGGGAGTAGAGGTCGTGATCGTGGGGGAAGGCCCGGAACGGGACCGGCTCGAGGACCGGGCTCGGTCTCTGGGGCTTGGTGGGGCCGTGCGTTTCACCGGACGCAGGGACGACGTAGGCGCGATCATGGCCGGATTGGATGTCTACATGGTCACCTCGACCTTCGAAGGCGGGGTTTCGATGGCAGTGCTCGAGGCGATGGCCGCGGGTTTGCCGGTGGTCACGACCGCCGCCGGTGGTGTCGAGGAAGCGGTGATGGATGGGGAGACGGGCTTCGTGGTGACATGTGAGCAGGGGCGGGCCGCGCTCGCCGCCGCGCTGGCCGATCGGGCCGCCGCGCTGCTCGCAGACCCGCAGCTGCGGACTCACATGGGAGCGGCCGGAGCGCGGCGGGTGCGGGATGTCTTCGCGGTGGAGCGCACGGCTCAGGCTACTCTGCGCGCCTACGAGCGCTGTCTCGCCGCGCGGGGCACCTTGCCCCAGACCTGACGCATAAGACGAGGAGAACCTCGATGCTCCGAGGAAAAGACATAGTCTGCGTCTCGTCACTCGACTGGGGCGCGATGTGGACCAGCAAGCAGCAGATCATGCACCGGCTGGCTCAGACCAACCGGGTCCTATACGTCGAGGAGCCGGTCACCATGCTCGCTCCCCTCAAGGTCCCGTCCCGCTGGAAACGCTGGGGAGCGGTCGCCCCCAAGTTACAGAGGGTGGATGCCGGGCTCTGGACTCTGACTCCGCCCCCGACGTTGCCCTTCGGCAATATGAGGCCGGGCCTCAACCGGGCCAACCAAGCCGTTCTCGCACGCTACATCCACTGGGCGATGGGGCGTCTTTGGTTCGATGAGGACTACATATTGTGGACATACCTGCCCACATCGCTGGCGCTTCTCGACAGGCTCGGTGCCGCACCGGTGCCCGGTATGCCTAAGGCCGGCGCCCCGGACACCCCGCGGGCGCTCGCTCGCCGAGGCCGCACCGGAGACCGGCTCCCCTCCCTGCTGGTCTACCACTGCGTGGACGAGCACTCCGCCTTCCCCGGATTCGTGAGTTCGGAGGTGGTGAAGGTCTACGACGACGAGTTGACGCGGCGGGCAGACCTGGTCATCACTACCTCGGAGAACCTCCGGCTGTCTCGGCAGGCCTTGAATCCCAACACGCACACGGTCCTCAACGCTGCCGACGTCGAGATCTTCAACCGCGCTCTCGATCCCGAGCTGCCGATCGCCCCGGACCTGGCGACGATCCCGGCTCCGCGTCTGGGGGTGGTGGGGCTCCACGACTCTCGCCTCGATGTCGATGCCCTCGAGGCTTTGGCTCAGGCCGAGGAGGGCTGGCAGGTGGTACTCATCGGCCCTGTGAAAGCGGGACAGGTGGACGAGCCACGGTTGCGCCGCTATCCGAACGTTCATTTTCTCGGCGAGAAGCCCCGGTCCGAGCTCCCCGGCTACCTCAAGGGCATGGCGGTGGCGCTGGTCCCCTATAGGGCGAACGAGCTGACTCGGAACATCTTCCCCCTGAAGCTGTTCGAGTACCTGGCAGCAGGACTGCCCGTGGTCGTAGGAGGCTTGCCCGAACTGCGCCGCTTCGACGGCATCATCGGGGTCGCCGAAGGACCACAGGACTACCCCGGCCTGGTCAGGCGCGCGATCGCCGGCGATAGCCCCGATGGGAGGGCGGAGAGGGTCGGACTGGCAGCCGAGAACACCTGGGACCACCGGGTGGAGAAGATCTCCCTGCTGGTGGAAGAAGCGCTGGCGCTCCGAGGAAAGGGAGTGGAGGAGTGAGGCCATGAGGGTGAGCCCGTGAGAGTCCTTCTGCCCACCATCCGCGACCCCGACCAGATCGGAGGCGGGGGGACACACCTCACCATGCTCCGCGACGGTCTGCGACAGCTCGGCCACGAAGCTGAGGCGCTCTATCTAACGGCCGCAATGCCTGGATGGGCGGGCCGGGCTGCTCTCGTCTGGCCGGCCGGGGCCCTCAACCGCGTACGGACTGGTTGGGGCATGGTCTACTCGGCCGACATGCGGGGGCGGATGCTCTCCCAGGCTACCGCGCGCGAGCTGAAGCGAGCGGCGAGAGCCACTGCCGGAACCCGTCATGGGCCCTGGGACGTACTGAACGCCCAGGAGGTCTACTCGGTGCCTTACCTGCGCGCGGTGGCCGACGCGTGGGACGTCCCTCTGGTTCTCACCTTGCACGGGTACCCGCTCTACGAATCGGTGTCCGAGGGCTATAGCACGTCCTCCCGTATGGGTCTCCATTACTTGATGAGGACCGAGATGAGGGCTCTCCGCCTGGCCGACGCCTTGGTGACTGTCGACACCAGGTTGTACCGTCACGTCCTCGGTCTGGTCCCGGAGCGAGCGGACACCGTCTTCACCCTGATGAACTTCATCGACACCTCGGTCTTCGCTCCTCTCGACGACCAGAGAGATGAAGCACGCACCCGGACCGAGCTTCGGGCCAAGTGGGACATTCCCGACGACAAGATCGTTCTGCTGTGTCCGCGCAGGTTGGTTAAGAAGAACGGGGTCACGTACCCCTCCCTGGCCCTGGCCGCCATGGATCAGGCCGATCGCGGTCGCTTCTTGCTGGTCCATGCCGGTGAGGGAGGTGAGCGAGAAGAGATACAACGCATCGTCGCCCAGAACAGGCTGCAGCAGAACGTGCGCCTGCTGGGCGGTCAGGGTCCGGAGGCCATCCGCGAACTCTACCGCCTGGCGGACATCGTGTTGGTTCCTTCCATCCACTCCGAGAACGTGGAGGAGGCCACGTCCCTGTCGGCCCTCGAAGCTATGGCTTCGGGCAGGCCGCTGATCGCCGGCAAAGTGGGCGGTTTAGCCGAGATGGTCGTGGACGGTGAGACCGGCCTCCTGGTGCCGGCCGATGCGGAAGCTCTGGCGGCGGCCATCCTGCGGCTGGCCGCCGCCCCAGAACTCGCTGCTCGTATGGCAGCGGCGGCCCGCGACTACGTGGTGGCTCGTCACTCTCATCTGCGAGCAGCACAGGCGTACGCCGAGGTGTACGGGTTGGTGCTGGCCCGGAAGCGTGTGGGCACCAGCCGTGTGTCGCCGGCGGCGCAGCCGCCGCCGACGAGCGCGCTCGTCGGCGGACCTCCGGAGACTGCGCTTTCCCAATTGGTCACGCCGCAGGCTTACGGCGTGGGCGGGGCGTCGGCGCAGCCTGAAGCGGGCGGCCCGGTCGCGATGGCGCCCTTGGCCGCCGCCCGACCCGTCGAAGTTGAACAGGCCGCCTGGCCGTCGCTATCGGTCCTTGGTTTCACCATGGACGTCGTCACTCTGGAGCAGGCTGCTCGAGTGGTCGCCGGCTGGGCGGAAGAGCCCACGACCCGAACGCGCATCGCCGTGTCGTTCAATCCCGAACTGGTAGTGCGGGCGCATCGCGATCCACTGGCTGCGGAGGCTCTTCTCCACGCCGACTTGTGCTATCCGGACGGGGTGGGGGCCGTATGGGCGGCGGGCCGTCAGGGAGCCCGCGTTCGGGCCGGCGATCAGATGACCGAGGCGATCGAAGGTCGGTCCGCCCCCGGTACCGCCGCGTCGGCGGGACCCGAGAGGGTCCCTGGCATCGATCTCGCCGAAAAGGTGCTCGAACTGGCCACAGAGCGGAGTCTCTCGGTGTTCTTTCTGGGGGCGGCTGAAGGCGTGGCCGCCGAAGCCGCCCGGCGCCAGGTCGAGCGCCTGCCGGGTCTTCGCGTCGCCGGCGTTCACCACGGCTACTTCGATGCGGCCCACGAAGACGAGGTCGCGCGGACGATAAGAGAGTCCGGGGCCCGGTTGCTCCTGGTGGCGATGGGTGCCCCTCGGCAGGAGGTGCTCCTCTGCCGCCACCGCTATGGCTTGGGAGCGGGC
>CAVQME010000012.1:0-9199 GCA_963713545.1 uncultured Actinomycetes bacterium
TGCGACGCCCCCCATACGACCTCTGCCCCCGATATCGCCTACATCCTAAGAGTCTCCTCTACTCCCCCGAGGCTCTCTGCGCCTTCAGCGCTTCGAGGACCTTCTCCGGCGACATCGGGAGAGAATGGATCCTCACCCCGACCGCGTCGTAGAGGGCGTTGGCGATAGAGGGTGCAACATTGGTGATCCCCGTCTCTCCGACACCCTTGGCCCCGAACGGACCGCTGGGGTCCGGTTCCTCGACCAGTATGACCTCGACCTCCGGCATGTCGAGGGTCGAGTACATCTTGTAGGTGGCGAAGCTGTCGGTCTGGACCCTGCCGGTCTGCGGATCGACGACGAAGTCCTCGCTCAAGGCGTAACCCAGGCCCTGGCAGGCCCCACCCTCAAGGCATCCTTCGACCGTGAGGGGATTGATGGCTTTGCCTATATCGTGGGCCACCACCAGCTTGATGACCTTCATCACGCCGGTCTCGATGTCCACCTCTATCTCGGCGAAGCCCGCCTGGAAGTTGGGACAGTGAGTGAGGCCCTGGTGCTTTCCCACGGCCGAGATGTGCCGCCCACCGTTGCCGTAGTCGTATATGGCTTCATGAGATATCTCGGCTACGCTCACGACCATCCGCGGCTCGGCTTTGACGTAGACCTGTCCGTCCCGCACGTCAAGCGCGTCAGGCTTCGTCCCGAGCTTGCTGGCCGCTCGCTCCAAGACCATCGCCCTGACCTGTCGTGCCGCATCCACAACGGCGTTGCCGATGGCGTAGGTGGATCGGCTGGCGTGAGTCCCTATATCGAAAAGCGTGACATCGGTATCGCCCGTGATTATATGGATGTCTTCGTACCGCAGACCCAGGGACTCGGCGGCAATCTGACCGAGGACGCCGAGGATACCCTGCCCCATCTCGCACGGACTCACCGTGAGATGCGCAGACCCGTCTTCGTCCAACGTGATGACGGCAGTAGAGTGCTCCAGCAGGAACCCGCCGGCCCCGCTCGCGTGCGTCATGATCGACATGCCGACGCCCCGCCGGTTGCGACCCTCCCTGATGCCGCCCCACCCCTGCCACTTCTCTTTCCAGCCGATGCGCTCCGCGCCGAGCGCGATGCAGCGTTCCAACGCGCAGCTGGTCAGGGCGACCGGTTCCCACATGCTGGGCTCGCCTACGCCCTTCGCGTTCTTGAGCCGAAACTCCACCGGGTCCATTCCGCACTTCTCGGCGGCCATGTCGATCGCCTGCTGGAGGATGAACGACCCTTCAGGGTTCCCGTAACCCCTCATGCCACTGGCAGTGGGGTTGTTGGTGTAGACGACGGTCGCCTTGCCACAGATCACCGGCGAACGCAGCAGCCCGAGAGCGGACTGCATATTAACGGCGCTGATCGTGCCGCTATGAGAGAAGTAGGCGCCGGAATCGGACAGGATCCTCTGCTCTACGGCGGTGACGGTCCCATCGTCGGTCAAACCTATCCTGATGGTCTGGCGCTGCTCCGTGCGACTGTTCCAGCCCGAAAAGTCCTCTTCCCGGGTGACGACGACCTTCACCGGCTTGCCGGCAACCTTGGCCAGCATGGCGCAGACGGCTTCCACCCCCAGACTGAGCCGGGCCCCGAAACCTCCGCCCACAGCGGTAGTGATCCACCGGACGTTGCCCTCGCCGATACCGAACACCCGGCGGCCCATGGTCTTCTTGGCCAGGTGGGCGTTCTGGTTCGGTGACCAGACCGTGAGCCGCCCGGTCTCGTCCCAGCGGGCCAGGGCTACATCCGGCTCCATATGAGCCTGTTTCTGACGAGAGTTACGGCCGCTGAACTCGACCACATGGTCGGATTCCGCCAGCGCCTTCTCGATATCGCCACGGTTGAAGGGGTGGTCGATGACCCCGGCGACGTTGTCTTTCCACCGTTCGTGGATGACCGGCGCCCCCGGCTTCAACGCTTCCTCCGGATCGAAGACGGCCGGCAACTCCTCGAATTCCACCTCGATGAGGTCGAGCGCCCGCTCCGCCGTGTAGACATCGATGGCGGCGACAGCCGCGATCCAGTCACCGGTGCAGCGCGCCTTGTCGGAGAGGATGAACTGATCCTGGTTCTCGCCTTCGTACGCGAACGGGGGTAGGCCTTCCGCCATCACCGAACGGGTGAAACTAGTCTTGGGGACGTCTTCATGGGTGATGACGGCTGCCACGCCGGGAAGCGCCCTGGCCTTGGACGTGTCGATCCTAATCACGTTTGCGTGGGCGTGCGGGCTCATCAGTATCCTGCCGATGAGCATGCCCGGCAGCGTGATGTCCGCGCCATACAAGGCCTCACCGGTCGCCTTGGTCGAGACGTCCGGGCGCGTCAGCCGCTTCCCCACATAAGACAAGCTGTCGGTCATTACCCCCGACCCCCGTTCCGCATCGTGGTGGCCGCGGCCTCCACCGCATCGATGATCTTCACATACCCGGTGCATCGGCAGAGATTCCCCGCCAGGGCGCTCTTGATCTCCTCTCGAGTGGGCTCGGGGTTCTCGTCGAGAAGAGCTTTGGCAGAGAGCACCATGCCCGGCGTGCAGAAGCCGCACTGGATGGCTCCCTGCTCGATGAAGGCCCGCTGGATCGGATGGAGCTCGGCGCCGTCGGCCAGGCCTTCGATCGTCACGATGCTCTTGCCGATGGCCGTGACGGCAAGGGTCAGACAGGAGAACGAGGGCTGCCCGTCGATCAGAACTGTGCAGGCGCCGCAGTCGCCGGCACCGCATGCATACTTGGTCCCCGTCAGGCCCAGCTTATCTCTCAGTACGTCGATCAGCAGCAGGTGAGGCTCGACAATGACCTCGTATTCGCTCCCGTTCACATTGAAGACGGCTATCTGTCTGCTCATGATTCCTCCCGTCGGGCTAGAGCTCGTGAAGCCGCCGTTTCGAGCGCGTCCCTCACCAGGACCCCGACCATCGCCTTGCGATATGCCGCGGTCGAGCGAACGTCGGATATGGGCGCCGCCTCGTCGAGAGCTAGACGCGCCGCCTCCGCGATCGCCTCGGAGCTCAGAGCGGAGCCCTTCAAGAGCCGCTCGGCCCGAAGAGCCCGCACCGGGGTCGGCGCCACCGAACCTAGCGCGATCTTGGCGTCCACGCACGTGCCCTCAGCCACAGTCACCATGACGGCGACGTTGACCTTGGCGATGTCTTCCGCGGTCTTCGAGAGCTTCATGAAGGCTCCCACGGACCCGCCCGTCGTTCGCGGGACGTGGATCTCGGTCACGATCTCATGAGGACCGACGGCCGTTTTGCCGACGTCGAGGAAGAACTCCCCGATGGGGATCTCCCGTATCCCGTCGACGCCGGCGATGCTCACGGTGGCCCCCAGGGCACAGAGAGCCGGTGCTACATCGGACGCGGGAGTGCCCACGCACAGGTTCCCGACCGCAGTTCCCGTGGCTTTGGTCTGAACCGACACGATCGAGCCGATGGCGTCCGCCAGCAAGGGCCACTCCTTCTCGACCGCCGGGGACCGTTCGATCTGCCTAAGGGTCGCAAGGGCGCCAAATCTCAGACCCGACCCGTTCGCTTCCACGTGATCCAAACCGGGTATCTTCTGGAGGCTGATGACCCTCTCGGCCACGATCTGGCGCAACCTCATCTTGAGCACTAGATCCACGCCTCCGGCGAGGACCCGCGCCTTGTCGCCGTCCACCAGCCCCACGACTTCCCCCACCGTCGCGGGTTCGAAGAACTCAAACGGTAACAACACCCGATGCATGATATTCCCCGCTATTCGTAGTACTCCGGCGCGGCTTTCAAGGTGAGGAACTGATCCAGGTCGTGACCGAAGAAGATCTGCCCTTCTTCCTTCTCCACGAGGTCTCGCACCCGTTTGAAGCTGTGCAACTCTCCGGCCGCGGACCACGTGAAGGCGTGAGGAATGCCCGGCGCGTAACCGTTGATCGGGATGTCGTAGTACATCCCCCGGTGCTCGCAGGCCGAGAGGAACACCGGACCGGTCTTGGGCAGGCGTACCATCATGTTCTGAAAGCCGGGAGTGTGGCCGGGAAGGGACAGGATCTCCACATCCTTGCCCACCAACTCGTAGTCGCCCTTGATGTACAGATAGTCGAGACCGGGTACCTCGAAGAGCTCCCGCACGTACATCCAGGAGTGGAATTGCTCCACCGCCGGCTCGTCGCCGGGGCGGGGCGGCACACCGATACGGGCGGCATATTCCTGTTCGTCCTCCTGAACCACGATCCTGGCCTTAGTACCGGCGAACTCCGGCAGGTAGCCGGCGTGCTCGCTCATAAGGTGGGAGATGACCACGTAGTCGATGTCCTCGGGCTTCACGCCGATCTTCGCCAACTGGGCTATGGGGTTCTGATCCGGGGCCTGCTTGACATGAGTGCCTTCGGGGCCGGTGCGATGAGGGAAGCCGACGAACTTCTTGAAGAAGTCGTATCGGAACCCCAGGTCGAAGAGGATCTTGGCCTTGGGATGGTCGATGAACCACTGGGTGTTCCGGATGGCGAAGGGCGTCGCGACGTAGTCCTTCCCGGTGTCGGCCTGCCTGCCGAAATGCCACAGGAAGCCTTCTTCCGTCCACATCTGGCCGCAATCGAGAACATACAACTTCACTGAGGTGCCTCCTTCAGTCTTTCAGACAGGCCACGACATCGATCTCCACCAGCATGTTATCCCGCGCGAGCGAAGCCGGCATCATGAAGGTGCTGGCCGGAGGTTCTTCGATAAGCCCAGGGGCATGCTTCTGCCAGTACTCCCACTCGGTGGCCCGCATGACATCGTAGTCCTTGACATCCTTAAGATAGATCACGGTCTTGACGATGTGGTCCATCGAGCTGCCGGCTTCTTCCAGGGCAGCGCGGACCTTGTCCAACGCGACAAGCATCTGCGCCTTGACGTCGTCGGAGGACACGTTGCCTGTCTCCATGGTGCGACCGCTCATCCCGGAAAGGAATACGAGATCGCCGACGACCACCGACCGGGCGAAATGCTGCTTCTGGCCGGCGTAGTACAGGGGATACGTTTTCTTCTTCATGTGCTCTCCTTGATCAAGGTATCTGTTCGTCTGTGCCGATTACGCGGAACGGACCGCGGGCAAACGGCTCGGTCTTCTGGTCGATGAAGATGCGGTCTCGCCTCCATTCCCCCTTCAGCTTGGCACGGTTGGCCTCCGTGGCAGGGCGGTCTATCGCTCCCGTGGCCTCTTCCACGACGGCGCCGTAATCCCGACGGGCGCTCCCTTTGGAGACGAGGCCGATGTCCATGTCGTGTTGCAGGTAGTCTACGTCGCGATCCAGAGGATCGCCGTAGCCGCCGCCCCCGGGCGGCCGGAAGTACAGGATGTCCCCATCGCGAGCGATCTCGCCGCCAGCACGGTCGATGGGGGTCTCGCTGCCATCGGCGTGGATGATCTTGTTCTCGCCGTGCAGGCCCGGCATCCCCCCGAAGATGCCGTACGGCGGGATGACGCAGCGGTCGTTCGCTCCGCCCACTTCACACTCGTGGCCGATCGGCCGCATGACGGTGAGCGCGGACATGCCCCCTCTGAATTTGCCCGGCCCGCCCGAATCCTCCTGATATCTGTACTCGTCGACCATGAACGGATACCGGGTCTCGAACACTTCCATCGGGATCTGCGAGACACTCCCGCCGATGCGGGGGCCGCCAGACGCCTGGAAACCGTCCTTGGTCGCTCTCCCCCCCGAGGCGGTGGGGTCCGCACCAAGGTACCAGGCGTAGTACTCCCCCGTTCTGGGATCGAAGCCGCCTGCGATGTGGGCGGTGGCCGTACCCGAGTCCGCCCCCATGACCTTTTCGGGGATGACACGCGCCAGAGCCCCGCTGATCGCGTCGATTATCCGTAGCGAGGTCTCAGTGTTGCCACTAACTACCGGCGCGGGGAACCGGGCGTTCACCACTAGGCCCTCGGGCGCAACGATGCTGATAGGACGGTAGCAGCCGTGGTTCTTGGGGATACTCGGATCGGTGAGGTTGAACATGGCGCAATATGTGGCCGAATGGACCACCCCCAAGACACAGTTCGCCGGACCCCTGACTTGGGCGTCGGAGCCGCTGAAGTCCATGGTGATGTCGCTGCCGTCCACGACTACCTTGACATGGATCTTGACAGGCCGGTCTTTGTCGATGCCGTCGTTGTCCAGATAGTCGGCAAAGACGTATGTGCCGTCGGGTATCTTCTCGATCTCCGCGCGCATCAGCTTCTCGGAGTAGTCCAGAGCCCATTCGATAGTCGCCTTCATGACCCGCGGGCCGTACTTGTCGAACAGCTCCTCGATCCGTCTTTCTCCCAGGCGACAGCCGGCCACCTGCGCCTGGAGATCGCCCCAGGAGAACTGAGGTACGCGGACGTTGGCGAGGAAGAGATCTCTCACCCCTTCGTTCAGGACTCCCCGGTCGTAGAGCTTGATCGGCGGCAGACGCACACCCTCCTGGAAGATGCTCACCGTGTCGCCCGCGAAGCTCCCGGGGTGCATCCCCCCGATGTCTCCATGGTGGCCACGGGCCACGGAATAGGCCACGAGCTCTCCTCGGTGATAGACGGGGGTCACAACGTCGACGTCGGGCAGGTGGGTACCACCGGGGAACGGGTTGTTGTGGATCAGCACGTCGCCCTGATGGAAGTTCTCCCGGCCGAAACGGGCAATGATGGCTTTCGCGCTCAGCTCAAGGGCCCCCAGATGGACGGTCACTCCCATGGACGACGCGATGAGTCGGCCTTCTCCATCAAGAAGCGCCGTGGAAAAATCGAGGACTTCGTTGAAGATGGGGTGGTACGAGGTCCGTTTGAGGACCTCTGCCATCTCCAAGGGTATCGACTCCATGAGACTCCGCAAGACCCCCAGAGTGAAGGCGTCATGGCGCCCGGCACTGCCCACTGGATCGAGAACTGGATCGCCGGCCACCGTCATACCTCTGCTCGGATGTCGCCGTACTCTCGGCGCTGGTTCAGCTCCACTATCAAGGTCCCGTACCTGTCGACTTCAGCCGTCTCGCCCGGGGGGATGACCGTCGTCGTGTCCATCTGCTCGATGACAGCCGGACCAGCGATCCGATCGCCCGCCTTCAACCTGAGCCGCTCGTAGGTCTCGCAGTCGATATACCCGGGGGCTTCTTCGAAGTACACCTTCCTGGTCCCCTTGGAAGCAGCGCTCGGGTCCCCCGCACCCACAGCTATCTCTCGAGTGTCTCTTCGTCGCATGGGACCGACGGCGCTCACGGTCAGGGTCATGAACTCGACCTCAGAATCCCGTGACGCGTGCCCGAAAAGGTGGAGGTGCTTCTCGTGGAACAGATCGACAACTCTGTCGAAAGTACGCCCGTCCATTCTCGCCACTAGATCCGAGGGGATCTCGACCGGGATCTCGTGGGCCTGACCCAGATAGCGCATATCGATCTCGTACCGGACGACGATCTGCCCTGGCGCAAACCCCAGTTCCTCGATCTTCGCCACCGCCTCCTGCGTGATCTCTCGCAAGACGAGCTGCACGCGCGCGGGATCGGCCTGGGAGCCCCTGGCGACATATGAACGATGGACGTCGTAGCGGGCGTCGGCGGTAATAAGCCCTACAGCGGAGAAGACGCCCGCGTGCAAGGGTACGATCAAGCGCGGGATGCGCAACTCCTGGGCCATGCGGACCGCGTGGATGGCCGCCGTCCCGCCGTGGACCACCAGGCTGAAGTCCCGAGGGTCGTGACCTCTCTGGACGGTGACAACCCTCGTCGCCGCCATCATGTTGGCGTTCACGAGCCGGTATATACCGTGGGCGGCGTCGGCCGTGCTCATGCCCAGCCGGTCGGCCAGCTTCTCCTTGATGGCCGCCTTCGCCGCCTCCACGTCGACGGTCATGTCGCCGCCCAGGTAGTAGTCGGGGTTGATGTAGCCCAGGACCAGATCTGCGTCGGTCACAGTGGGCTCGGTCCCCCCCTGCCGGTAGCACACCGGTCCCGGCACTGAACCGGCGCTGTGCGGACCAACGCGGACTCCCCCGGCTGCGTCGATGGAGGCGATGCTCCCGCCCCCGGCTCCTATCTCGACCATGTCCATGACGGGCGCCCCGATGAAGTAACGGCCTCCGACCCAGAAGCGATTGGTCACTTCGGGCTTTCCGTCGCGGACGACACAGACCTTGGCCGTCGTGCCGCCCATGTCGAAGGAGATGACGTCGGGATAGCCGAGCGACATGCCCAACTGGGCCGCAGCGGTCACCCCTCCCGCCGGACCAGAGTCGATGGTGTAGACAGGTCTGCGGGCCGCAACCCCGGACGACATGATGCCGCCGCTCGACTGCATGAGATAGAAGTCTTTCTGGGAGCCGCCGGTTTTGAGCTTCTCCCCCAGCTCCTCCAGGTACGACCGCATGACGGGCATGATGTAAGCATTGACAGTAGCCGTGCTCAGCCGCTCGTACTCGCGGATGATGGGCAGGATCTCGCTGGACACCGAAAGGTCGACCCCTGGGAGCATCTCGCGGACGATCTCAGCGGTCCGCTGTTCGTGCGCCGGATTCATGAACGAGAAGAGGTAGCAGATGACCACCGCCTGCACGCCCTGTTTTCCGATCTCGGCCACGACCCGCCTGACGGCCTCTTCGTCCAGAGGTTTGAGAACGTTCCCTCGGAAATCCAGCCGCTCGAGCACTTCGAACCGCAGCGGCCGCCTGACCAACGGATCGTAACCTCCCACGTAGTCCTGGGGTAGATCCATCTGCAGGTTGTACATGTCGTCGGGGTTGTCGATCACTCTCTGGCCACGACGCAATTCCAAGATGTCGCGGAAGCCCTCGGTCGTGATCACGGCTACCTTCGCGCCCCGGTTCTCGATGACTGCGTTGATGCCAACGGTCGTACCGTGAGAGAAGAAGGCCACTTCGCCCAGATCGATGCCGGCCTTCGTCACGGCGTCGTGCACCCCGACGGATTGGTCTTCCGGAGTCGTAGGCGCCTTGGTCACGATCACCCGGCCCTCTTCATCCATGGCCACAAGGTCGGTGAACGTGCCGCCGACGTCCGCACCGACCCGATACATCATCCTCCCGCCGATCACTCACCCCGATCATGCGACCCGCTGGCCACCGTTAGGAGACAGAACCGGCGTTGATTGTAACCCGCCTTCGCGGCATAAGCCCAAGCGGATGACGATGCCATCCGCTCGGCGGGGGGTGGGGGTTTCGAAACCGGAACTGAGCC
>CAVQME010000013.1:0-88478 GCA_963713545.1 uncultured Actinomycetes bacterium
GGCGCCGGCCGCTGCGCGCCGGAGTTCGGCACTGCACGTCAAGCCGAGAGTGGGGTTGTATTCTGGCTCGTACGAGTATTATTTCGCTTATGACAAGGCGAGGGGCTTCGGCCGGGAGTTCTCCGATCCGTGTGGCCCTCGCCGTATCAGGACTGAAAGGAGGGGAGCGGGCCTGCCATCCATGAGTGGGTGGTTCGGGGAAGCGTGCTGATTCTGTTGTGATCCAAATCCGGGTTCGGGGGAAGGATGAACAAGTGAATACGGACAATAACTCAGAGGGAGCGCTCCATAAGGAGAACGCTGTCAGCCGCCGTCACTTTCTCAAGCTGGCGGGTGTGGCCGGTGCGACCATCGGCGTCGGGGCCGGCCTGGGTGGACTGCTTGCTGCGTGTGGAGAAGAAGAGACGACGACCACGACAGCGGGAGTGACGACCACGGCTGGCGGCGCTACGACCACGACGGCTGCGGCCAGTACGACCACGGCAAGCGCCGGCGCGGAGACGGGTCGGCCCATCAAGCTGGGCTGGTCCACTCCCCAAACTGGATCACTGGCGGGCTTCGGTGGTCCAAACAAGTACACGAGGGATCGCCTCCTCGAAGTATGGAAAGACGGGATCGTCTGCGGAGACGGCAAGAACCACCCGATCGAGCTCTCGTTCGTCGACAATCAGTCAGATTCCAACCGAGCCTCTCAGGTAGCAGCCGACTTCGTCCTTAATGAGAAGGTGGATATCATTTTGGCGAACTCGTCTCCCGACCTCCTCAACCCGGTGGCCGATCAGTGCGAGACGCTTGGTGTGCCCGGGATCCTGGTCGACTGCCCCTGGCAGCCCTGGTATTTCCGGGCCCCTCCGCCGGAGGGTGGCTGGAAGTGGAGCGTCCTCATGTTCTGGGGTCTCGAAGACGTCATCGGTACCTTCACCGCCATGTGGGACCAGAACCCGACCAACAAGACCGTCGGTGGCCTGTGGCCCAACGACCCGGACGGAAACGCGTGGAGGACGGGATTCACCGAGGCGCTGGAGCCGATGGGGTACACGATCGTCGATCCTGGCGCGTTCCCGGTAGGCATGGAAGACTTCACCACTATCATCTCCGAGTTCAAAGCGGGCGGGGTGGAGATCGTGAGCGGCGTGCTGGTGCCGCCCGATTTCGCCAACTTCATGAAACAGGCGACCCAACAAGGGCTGGTGATCAAGTACGTGAGCGTGGGCAAGGGACTGCTGTTCCCAGCCTCCATGGAGGCCATGGGCGACGTCGGCCTCGGTGCGACCACCGAGAACTGGTGGCACCGCAAGTTCCCCTTCAAGTCTTCACTGACCGGGGAGACCTGTGACGAGATGGCAGCCGACTACGAGACCACGACCGGGGAGCAGTGGTGCTCGCCCCTCATGCACTACATCATCGGCGAAGTCACGACCGACGTCCTCAAACGGACACCGGACGTCGATAGCAAGGACGCCATCATGAAGGCGGTCTTTGGAACCAAGATCGACACCCTGAACGGTCCCATCGACTTCACGCAGCCCGTGGCGGAAGGGACCCAGCGCCCCGTGCCCAACGTGTGCAAGACGCCCCAGGCCGGCGGGCAGTGGAGAAAAGGCACGCAGTGGCCCTACGAGCTGGTCATCGTCGAGAACATCAACTCGCCCATGGTCGAGGTGGAGGACAAGGCGCAGCCGCTCTCGTAATCTACGGAAGTGCCATCACGATCCTGCGGGAGGCGGATTCGCCTCCCGCAGGGGGTCGGCTCGCCGCTCAGCCTTCAACGAAGCCAGAAGCCTACATCGAGCAGGAGCTTCCCAAGCCAGTCTCGGCCGCCGCGTGCCGCGCTTGACGAGCGCGAGGGCGGCATATACAGTCTGAGTGGTCTTGAGGTCTCCTCCTTCCGCCGGCCGATCACAAAGGAGTGTCTTTCCAATGACTGCCACCATGACGACCGATGAGTTCCTGAGCCACAAGAAACTCGCGCTTGTCCGTCTTTCCGCCCAGACTCCGGTCATGGGGGCCAAGATCAACGAGGAATTGGTCCCGAAGGGCTACGAAGTCTCCGTCGTCTACCTGAACGCCGCGGAGTCAGATGCGACCATCGACGATGTGAAAGACGCGGTCGAAGGCGCGATAATCGCCGTTCCCAAGAGCAAGTGCGAAGCTGCCGTCAAGGAGGCCATCGAAGCCGGCATCCCCCGCCTGTGGCTGCAAGCCGGGTGCGATTCGAAAGAGGCCGTCGCCTTGGCCGACGAAAAGGGTGTTCCGGTCATCCATGGAGCGTGCGTCCTCATGTACGCGCAGCCTGTGCAGTCGATCCACTCCTTCCATCGTGGGGTCTGGAAGGTGTTCGGGTTGCTCAAGAAGTAGAACAGCATCGCAGGTCGGAGCGGGCGGCGGGCGCAAGGCGGACCGCTATGACGGCCAGGTCGTCGGTAAGTCGCCCTTTCGCGTGGTCGGTCACCCTCGATATCAACGCATCGACCATGCCCTGAACATCCGAACAGTCCTGGCCGGTCAGGGTCTGTACCAGCCGTTGCTCGCCAAAGAAGTCTGCTCCCCATCTTGCCTCGGTCAACCCGTCAGTGTAGAGGACCATCGTCTCGCCCGGCAAGAGATCGAACTCGGTCTCCCGATAGACGCTGCTCATCGCCCCGAGCGGCGTTCCGGAACCGACCTCAAGAATATGCGGGTGCTCACCGCAGATCACGGGCGGAGGATGACCGGCGGACGAAGCGGTCACCCTGCCTCGCCTGATATCCAGCACGGTTAGAAGCACGGTGGCGAATTGCCCTGTTGGCACTTGGTTCAACAGAAGGCTGTTGGCCTTGGCCAATATGGAAGAAGGCGAGGAATCGATCGAGGCGAGAGCCCTCAGGGTGGCACGCACAGTCTCTGTCAGTGAGGCCGCATATACGCCTTTGCCGGAAACATCGCCCACCACCACGGCCACCCGCTCGTCTTTGAGGACGAAAAGGTCGTAGAAGTCCCCGCCTACGCGCTCGGCCGCGTGGGCCGGCCGGTAGGCCAGACCGATCTCGACTCCGGAGACAGTCGTGACCGGTTTCAGAAGGCTTGTCTGTAGCACCTCCGCGATCCGATGCTCGTTCGCGTGCAACTCGGCATTCTCAAGTGCCATGGAAAGCGCGGGGGCGAGCTTGTCGATGAAGTCCAGTTCTGCGTCAGTGTATCTACCCTTGCGGTCGTAGCGGCCGAAACTGAAGGCTCCGACCACATCGTCCCGAGACCTGAGTGGAACCTGCACCTTCTGCGTGCCGGCATCTATCGAAGAGAAACGCGCCCGCACTTCCAGCGAAGACGTGCTCACGATCGCACGCTGCCCGATGGCCAAGGCCGAGAACTGCCTGGCTTCCTCGTCGGGAACGGCCTTGCCCGGACTTGCCCAGGGCGCACCCGCCGAGAATCTTGTGATCCACGTGCCGTCGACCGGGACCACGAGCACGGCCTCGTCACACCGAAGGGCCCGCGCGGCCTCGGTCATCGCCCGATCCAGAAGCTCATCGTAATCGATGGTCGAGATCATCACGAGGTTTATCTGGTCGAGGGCGTCGCTGAGAGCCTGGGCTTGTGCGCGCTCGGTTATGTCGTCTATCGCCAGGAGAACGTTCTCGTGCTCACCGCTCACTGAGTGCATGCGGCGGCCGGATAAGACCATCGTCCGCCGGCCGAGCCGAGGCACCTCGCGGTCGACGATGAAATCCTGAAAGTCCTCTCCGTTGACCAGAACACCCCGCAGCGCATCGCGGAGCTCGGCGATGTCCCAGTGTCCCTCCTCCAACTCGAAGAAGCCCTGGCCCAGTGTGCGGGGGGCGCTGGTATTGAACATGCTGTAAAAAGGCGGGCTGGCCGACACCACCCGGAAGTCAGGGTCGAGAACCAGGAGAGGTTCCCGCACGGTGTCGATGACAGCGAGAGCGTAGTCTCTGGCGCTTCTGAGCTCGATCTCGCGAGCGTCGAGCGCGGTGTTGACTTCCAGAAGTTCCGTATTCTTGGTAGTCAGCTCGTCGTTGAGCTTGGCGAGCTGGCTATTCACAGCGTGGAGTTCTTCGTTCAGCGTCCGCAACTCCTCGTTGGCGGACTGCACTTCCTCTGAGGCTGTCTCCAGCTCCTCGTTGACGCTCTGCAGCTCCTCGTTAGTAGACTGCAATTCCTCATTGGCCGAGCGGAGCTCTTCATTTGCCGATTCCTTGTCCTCGAGGACGGCTCGGGCGTACTCTCTCATCTCGCCCAACTCCTCCTCTAACTCCGCGATCCTCCGAGACAAGTCGTCTGCGGTCTCGGGCGGATGGGCGAATTCCGTGCCTGACACCTCCTTGTCTGCCGACGGCACGTCGTGAAACAGGACGAGGAACGAGGTCTCGCCGGAGGGAGACTCGATGGGTATGACATCGAAGCCGACGGCCACTACCCGACCGTCGCGAAGAATGCGGATGCCCTGCCTATGAACGGCGCCCTCCCCCTTTCTCGCTTCCCTCAGAGCGCTGCTCAGTTCGCCTGCCAACCCCTCGCGGGCCATACGAAGGAGGTCGAAACTCACGCGGCCGGGCCCGGGCTCCAGGTAGGGGCCGGTACGGCCGCGGAACCGCCGTATCTGGAGGTCGGCATCGACGATCACTCCTACCGGGGCATAGTTGTCCAGCACGATCCGGTCCGCCTCTTTGGAGGGATCGAAGTCCACCGCCGCTGGGGCGGCTCCGGACCTGGCAGCCGCTTCACCCTCCGGGACTCCTGGGGAGGGCGGTATGAGAGCGAGGCCCACCGGCCGCGCCCCGTAGATCTTGGCTTTCTTGTCTACCAGAGAGAACAAATCGGTGAATCCGCCCACCGACTCCGACTCTCCGAGCATGAGGAACCCTCCGGGGCGGAGCGCGAAGTGCAAGAGGGGCATCACCCTGCGATGCAGGAGCGGACCCAGGTATATGAGGACGTTCCTCAGACTTATGAGGTCAAGCCTAGAGAAGGGCGGATCCCGGGTGAGGTCGTGCCTGGCAAAGACGCATGTCTCTCGAATGCTCTTGACTATCTGATAACCAGCATCGCGGCGAGAGAAGAACCGCTCGAGCCGTTCGGGCGAGACATCGGCCGCAATCCCTTCCGGGTAGATAGCCAGTCTAGCTTTGTCGATCACCTGCTGGTTGATGTCGCTCGCGAATATCTGGAACGATGTCTTTTCCAGATGGTTGTCGCCCTGGAACTCCGCCCAGGCCATCGCCAGAGAGTAGGCCTCCTCGCCGCTGGCGCAGCCCGGGACCCAGAACCTCACCTGGCCGCCGACTTGAGCCTCGGCTATCAGGGGAAACACCTTCTGCTTGAGAGTCTCGAACACCTGGGGCTGCCGGAAGAAACTGGTGACGCGGATGAGGAGGTCCTGGTACAGAGCCTCGACTTCGGCTGGTTCGTTGCGGAGTAGCTCCAGATAACCCTCGAGGTCCTGGGCATGCTGGATCGCCATGCGCCGACTGATCCGGCGCATCACCGTACTCTGCTTGTAGTGGCTGAAATCGGCCTTGGTGACGGAACGGACGAGGGTCAGCAGGTCGGCCAGGATGGGATCCTCCGCTTGGAGAGGCTGAGTGGGCTGGTCTTGGGACGGAAGCGGCAGAGGGACAGGGTGTCCAGCGATGACCGCTAGTTGTCGTGCGAGCAGGGGGATAGGAAGGACGAAATCGACCGCGCCGGTGGCGATCGCGTTCTCGGGCATGCCGCGATACTTGGCGGTACCTGGGTCCTGCGCCAGGGTCGTGCCACCTGCTCGCTTTACAGCCTGCACGCCTGCCGCGCCGTCGGCGGCCGTGCCGGAGAGTACCACGGCCACCGCATGGGTCTTGCGATCTCGGGCGAGAGAATCGAGTAACGAATCGATGGGAAGGTGATGGCCGGAGGTTGGACGGGGTTTGAGCCTAAGGACGCCCTGCTCTATCGTCAGGTCATGCGCCGCAGGCGTGACGTAAACAGTATTGGGGGCGATAGGCATGCCGCCGGTAGCTTCGATCACCGCCATGGCCGTCTTGGAAGAGAGCAGCTCGGGAAGCATGCTCTCATGGCTCGGGTCGAGGTGCTGCACGAGGACGAACGCCATCCCCGTATCGACTGGGAGGTGTAGGAGGAGCTCGCTGAATGCCTCCAATCCTCCAGCCGACGCGCCGATGCCGACGATATCGAAGGAAGGAACCGCCGGCTCTGGAGCGACGGGAGGGGCGCCCGCGCCGACCTGACCTTTTCGAACTGTGGGCTTAGGACTCACGCTCCTCAATCGCCTCGGGCCGAAGAAACCAGGTTTGCCGCATCACCACCAAAGTAGCATCATCTGGGGCGACTGCGCCAGCTAACACCCGGGCGAGCCGCCTGTCGGCCCGCTTCTCTCTCTGCGGCTGCATTTGTCCCGCTGGTGAGATTCTTGGCGCGGCTCGTGGGGGTGCGTCCATGGGGGCTGTGGTCGGAGCGCGGGGAGGGAATATGAAAAAGAAACCCCCGGCAGGGGTCCCACTGGCCGGGGGATGAACACGGGAACTGGGTTCCCTATGCTCCCTATACCCCGGGAGCACTCATTCCACACCTCAGACTTGGGCTCCGCCGATCAGAGGCAGACCGGACCCTGAGCCGGGCGGGAGGACATTTGCTCAAGCCATCGCGGGAGTTGTTCGGACGTTCGTATCTGGGCCAACGGAAGCCGACGAGCAAACAGCGGTGATCGTGCCGCAGCAAGAATGATCATCCGTTCTCCGGCCAAGTATAGTCTGCACATGACCACGATCTTCATCGACGCAGATGCCTGTCCTGTGACTCGCGACGCCATAGCAGTGGCGCGGTCACGCTCGCTGCCGGTCGTCCTGGTCGCCAACCATTCGCAGAACCTCGCCCACTTTGCAGGACGAGCCGGGGTGGAGATCCTGCAAGTAGCGTCGGGACGAGACTCCGCCGACTTCGCCATGGTGCCGCGGCTGCGCCCAGGGGACATCGTGGTGACGGGCGACACCGGGCTCGCCGCCATGGCCCTGGGCCGAGGGTGCCGTGCCTTGAGCCCACGAGGCCGCCAGTACCTGGCAACCACCATCGATGCCGAATTGGCCGTCCGTCATGCCGAGCAGCGGCATCGACGAGCCGGAGGACGAACGACGGGACCCACCCCGTTCCTGGACGAAGATCGGGAGCGATTCCGAGAGTCGCTGGCGCGCTTGTTGACGGAGAACTCGGGCACCGCTGATCCTCGCTGAGAATCGCCCGCATCACTCGGCTGCGGATCCCTGTCGCTCAGGGGGCCGACCTCAGGGGGTCGACTCGGCTCGGCGAAGTGCCTCTTCCAGATCCTCCAGGGTGTCGGCCGCCTCGGGCGACACGAAAGCCACGTCCTTGCCCGCCTCGAAACTAGTGGGCGTAGGTAGGAAGGAGCGGGCACGCCTCTTCCGCCCCGTACCGCCAGAGAGCTCGTAGCCCACGATCCTTCCGCTCTTCTCGTCGAAGTAGAAGGCCTCGAACTTGCCCAGATCCTGCCCGTCGGTGGTTCGGACGCGGACTCCCGCGAGCACGTTGCCCCGATCGAACACGTCTTTCATCTCCGGGACCTCGGATGCCTTCACTATGCTGGTCTTGGAATCGATGACGAGGGTGTCTGCGCCTACACTGAGGACGGCCGGCCACCGAACGACATGGGCGCCGCTGAACCAGCCTTTCTCGTCGGCCAAGACTCCCAGGACTTGGCTCCCCTTCTGGTCGATGACCAGGTCCTGGACCTTCCCCACCTGCTCGCCCCCGTCGCGGGTTATCAGTTGACGATGGATGAGATCGCTTGCCTTCAACATGCTACTCGTGCCTCCCGCGCCTAGATGATGCCTTCGATCAAGAGAAACACCACTACCGCGATGATCACCACCACGACCAGCGCGGTGAGCGCCAACCACAGCGTTCTATGCCCGCGGTTCTGCATCCTCGGCATGCCTATCTCACCTGCCCTTCCCGCCCTTACAACTCGTTTCAGAATGAAGCCGCGGCCGCCTAGTGCGTCCTGGGCGGCACGATAGTGCGTCCTCGGCCCCGCACATAGCGCTGCTATTCGCGCTCCCTGCGTCCTTGTATGTTGTTGCGCAGACCGGCGCGTCCCTGGCGGCGGAGCTTCATTCTAAAACGAGTTCTCAGCCGCGTTCCTGTCCATTTTCGCTCTAACGGCGGCGAAACAGCGAGACGACGAAGGAGATCAACCACACGATGAACAGCGCCAGTGCCACCCAGAACAGGGCCTTGACGAAGAAGCCCAAGCCGAAGACGACGAGCACGATGATGATGAACAGGATGAGCCAGAGCATGTTCTCTCCCTTGTTCGCACAGTGGCTAGCGCGTGTATCCCCTGACCTTGCCCGACCGAAACTACCGGTCTTCCAGGCGGCCGGGGGGCGACTTCAAGTTCGATCTCGCGGGGGAATGGTCACCCCATCGTTTGGTGGAGTGCCGCACTAGCCTGCCGCCTCGGCTCCTTCCACGGATTCGGCGCCACCTTCCGCGAGTATCTCGTCAGCCTCTTCCTGCAGATCGTGGGCCTGCACCGCCTCGGCCATGCCCATCAGCATGAGACCGAGGCCCTCGCCGGCCAGCTCCTCGCTCTCTTCGGCCCTTTCCTCGGAGACTGCTAACTGAGCCTCACCCTCTGCCACTTCTGCCTCGCCCAGCTCGGCCACTGCCTTACTGGTTTGGGCCAGCATGCTCGATAGAGAACCGGCGGCGCCCGCTCGTAGGATCACGGTCTCCGCCAGCTGCTTGAGCTGCTCAGTCTTGTTGTCCAAGAACCCCGCGACCACTGACGTACCGAGGCTATCGACCACCCCGGTCACCGCCCGTAGCTGCCCGGCGATACCGGCCAGCGCTAAGCCAAGATCCAGGTCTTCGTCGCTCAAAGCTCCCATGGCAAGGCTTTGGCATGCGATGTCTTGGGAGGCCGCGAGCACCTTGGTACCCTCCAGGACATCCTTGGCTCCAGCAAGGGCCACGACCCGGCCGAGCTTGGCCACTGCCTCGGCGGCAGCCATGGCGTCGACACCTTGAATCATGTCCTTCCAACTTTTCGCCGCCACGGTGCGACCACCCTCGCTCAGGGCCGTCGCCAGCTCGGTGCGGTTGCGCCGCTCCGCCCTCTCGGCCGCTTGTTGAGCGGCGGCTTCAATCTCGGCCTTCCCGAGGCTCGGGGCGCTCTTGACCGCTGGAGCCGTGGTCTGTGCTTCCCCGGGCTTGTGCCTGGTCGGCGCCGCCCGCTTCGGTTTGGTCCTTCTCTTTGTCGCGGAGACCTTACTGGTGCTGGTTGGGGCTTTCTCGTCTGCCTTTGCGCCCTTGCTTGGTTGATCCTCCTCGGCCACCTCTGCTCCTCTCCTTGGCGCTGATCCTCGCTCTGACCGGAATGGTTCCATCCTGCTTCTTGGGAACGGTGGGGCACAGCGACTTTTACCCGGTTGCGGCACCCACTAAGCTCGGAGGCCGCAAGCGCGGGGTCAGCGGCGAGGCAATAGATCTTGGTTGTATCCAGGTCGGGCGACCAAGTCGGGCACCCAAAAATGGCACAAAGAAGTGAGCCCCGAGTGACCTCGCTTTTCCTTCTCAGCTACATCGACTGGCCGGCTGCACCGCTTGTTCAGCGGATCCCGCTTTCCCTCGGATGCTGCCCGCGCTTGTCTCGACTGATAGAATGCGCCTACCTCTTGGGACTCACAATACGTTTATGCTCACCCTTCGCCTTTCTCAAACCTCATCCGACGCGTTGTAAACCCCGGAGCCGGGGATGTTGCTGGCAAAGAGATCGCGGTCCTCGGGCACTGAGCAAGGATCACTTCGCAGGTGCCGCAACCCGCAGGTCGGCGGTCCGCCTAGCCCAATTCCACCTCAACGTAGTGGTCGCGCCGATCATCCACGAGAGGGATGGTGCCTTGGAGGGGACGGGTCTGAGCGAGGTCTGCGCCATCCACGGTGACGCGTCTTACACGCTGTGCCCCGACGGGCTCGGGTTCCCGTTCACGTTCATGATCGCCAGGTCTGCCTTCTGTCTGCTTGACGGTGATGTGATAGAAGGTTTCGCGGTACCGGTAGTGGATCTTGTACGATTCCCACTCCTTCGGGATCAGCGGCGCCAGGCGCAGCTTGTCTATCTCCAGGTGGAGGCCGATCAGTGTTTCCACGGCCAGCCGGTACATCCAGCCGGCGGCGCCGGTGTACCAGCTCCAGCCGCCCCGGCCGTCGTGCGGCGGCATGGCGTAGATGTCGGCACATACGACGTACGGCTCGACTTTGTAGAGCTCGACGTCCGCCGCCTGGCTGCTGTGATGGATGGGGTTGAGCATGGAGAAAAGCTCCCAGGCACGCTCCACGTCGCCCATCATAGCGAAGGCCATCGCAGTCCAGATTGCCGCGTGAGTGTACTGGCCCCCGTTCTCGCGGACGCCGGGCACGTATCCCTTGATGTAACCGGGCTCCAAGGAGGACGTGTCGAAGGGAGGATCGAGCAGCTTGATGAGGCCCGCGTCGCGCTTGACCAGCAGCCCGTCTACCGCCGCCATGGCCTGGCGAGCGCGCAGAGGGTCTCCGGCCCCGGATATCACCGCCCAGCTCTGGCTGATCGAGTCGATGCGGCATTCGTCGTTGGCAGAAGAACCCAAAGGCGTGCCATCGTCAAAGTATGCCCGCCGGTACCAGCCGCCGTCCCAAGCATGGGCCTCTATGTTGGCCCGGAGTTCCTCCGCCTGTCCCGTGCACAACTGGGCCAGTTCATCGTCTCCACGACTCCGGGCTAGGTCTCCGAAAAGGCGCAGATTCTCGTGGAGGAACCAGGCGAGCCACACGCTCTCCCCCTTGCCCTCACGACCGACGAGGTTCATGCCGTCGTTCCAGTCGCCGGTCCCCATGAGCGGCAATCCGTGGCGACCGAAACGCAGACCGTGCTTGATCGAACGCACGCAATGTTCGAAGAGGGTCGCCGTCTCCGTCGAACGCTGAGGCTGATCGTAGTAAGCCTCCTCCTCGGGATTCAATTCCCGGCCTTCAAGGAAGGAGGCCGGCTCATCGAGCACCCCTGTATCGCCTGTGGCCAGCACGTACCGACAGGTCGCGTACGGCAACCAGAGATAGTCGTCAGAGGAATGCGTCCGCACGCCCTGCCCATCGGGTGGATGCCACCAGTGCTGCACGTCGCCCGCCCGAAACTGGCGTTCGGCACAGCGGAGCAGATGCTCGCGCGCGATCCACGGAGTCGCGTGAATCAGAGCCATCGTGTCCTGCAGTTGGTCGCGAAAACCGTAGGCGCCACCCGATTGGTAGTAGCCGCTGCGTCCCCAGAACCGACAAGAGAGAGTCTGATAGATCAGCCATCCATTGGCCAGCACGTCGAGCGCGCGGTCCGGAGTCTCGAGATACACCGCGCCAAGAGCCTGGTTCCAGTGCGCCCATACTGCCTCCAGTGCCTGGCGGGCGCCGGCCGGACCCCCGAATCGCTGCACCAACCGCCGGGCTTCGTCCTCGTTGCCCGCTGCTCCGATCACGAACACGATGTCCCGCTCCTGCCCATGGGCCAGTTCGAACTGGGTCTGCATCGCCGCGCACGGATCGAGCCCGGCACCGGTCTTGCCGGACAGCCGCGCGCGCCACATGGCTGCCGGGTCCTTGAGGGAGCCGTTGCGACCGATGAACTCGGCCCGGTTTCCGGTGACAGTCCGCCGTGCTTCGCTCGCCTGTACGAAGACCACTCGGCCGAGCCGGTGGCGGGAATACGGGTTGCGGGCGAACAGCGCCCCGCTGTGAGCATCCTTTTCGGTCACAACATGCATGAGATTGGCGTGTCGCCATTCGCCCAGCACCAACTCCCAGTACCCCGTGAGCGACAGTCGCCGGGGACGCCCGGAGTGGTTGCGAAGCTTCACGGACACGAACTTCACAGGCGAGTCCATCGCGACATAGGTGGACAGCTCCGAGAAGATCCCCGATTCGTCGTGCTCGAACACGCTGTAGCCGAACCCGTGCCGGCACACATACCCGGACCGGCCGGGAGCCGGCAACGGTGTGGGCGACCAGAAGGCGCCAGTCTCCTCGTCCCGAATGTACAACGCCTCGCCGCTGCTGTCGCTGACCGGATCGTTATGAAAGGTGGTCAAGCGGAACTCGTGAGCGTTCTCCGCCCACGTATAGGCGCTCCCGTTCTCGCTGACCACTGTTCCGGCATAGGGACTGGCGATCACGTTCGCCCAAGGCGCAGGCGTGCTCCGCCCCGGCTCCAGGTTGATGACATATTCACGGCCGTCAAGCGTAAATCCGCCGAGGCCGTTGTGAAAGAGGCTGTCCCGCCTCGGCAGCGGCTCGAGCGGTTCGACCGCCGGTTGTCGCGAGGGTTCAAGCACTCCCGGTAGGCGCTCGGCCGGCGCCCTGCGTTGCACCTGCTCGGCGAGCGTCTCGACCGTGGCGGCGAGCACCACGCGGGCGGCCGCCTGGAACAGTACCCGGTCTTCTTCGGACAGCTCTTCAGCACGCCGGACGAAGACACCGCCGGGCTTGTCGATGACCGCTGCTTCGGGCCCCGCGTTTATCAGGCCCATGATCTCGTCATGCAGGACCGCCCGGTAACCCGAGAAGTCCTCGTTCAGAATCACCAAGTCTGCCGCCAAGCCCTTGATCCTCCAATAGGCGTGGGCCTGCAAGGCCTGCTTCACAAGGTCGATGCGACTCACATCACCGATGCGTACCAGGACGATAGGCAGGTCCCCCGAGATGCCGAAGCGCCAGAGCCCGGGCTGGCCAAGCTGGTTGCGCGAGACGATGCTGGGAGCGGCTCGCCGGAGAGCATTCCCGTGGATGACCGACGTGGCGAGCCGGCCATAGATCTGGGCTTCCGCCTCGCTGACACTGAGCAGGCGCAGCACCTCCTGGCTTTGGAACCAAGCCATCTCGAACGCACGCTCAACGAGGTGCCGGTCGCCATACTTCTCGATCAGAGCCACAGCCGCTTCGCGGGTCTCCGCGACGCCGGAGATCATCTGCACGGTGGCCGACTCGTCGGGAGATAACGTCACCGGGCTGCGGATGGCCACGATGGGATCAAGGACCGACCCCTCGCTGTTCGACAATGTCGCTCGTCCGTCGATGTCGTCGAATGCCACCGGGTTCGCCGCCGTTCTTCCCCGACCTATGAACCGGGCACGGTCGGTCTCATAGGAGGTCTCGGGGGCGACAGCGCGAGGCACCGCCAACAGATGGAACATCCACGGCGTCTGCTCTTCCGGGGTTCGGGGTCGCCGCTTGCAGAGGATGGCTCTGTGCCTGGAAAGGATCTCGGTCTGCACAAACAGGTTGCTGAAGACACGATGGCCCAGGTCGGCCTCCAAGGGCGCCATGACCACTTCCGCGTAGCTCGTCACCTCGATCTCGCGGGTGTCGTCCGACAGATTGGTGAGGGTCACTCGGCGGATCTCGACGTCGTCTTCGGGCGACACGCAGATCTCGGTGTGCGCTTCGATCGCATGATCGACTCTGCGGTACTCGGCGCGCGCCTGCACGAAGACCGCCTCGTAATGCTCGGCCTTGCTTCGCGTCGGTTGATAGGCGGTCGACCAGTAGCTCCCCGTCTTGCGATCACGCAGATAGATGAACGTGCCATAGCCGTCGCACGTCGCGTCCTCGCGCCAACGCGTCACGGCCAGGTCGCGCCAGCGGCTGTAGCCGCCGCCCGCGTGGGTGGCCATGACGTGGTAGCGGCCGTTGGACAGCAGGTGAACCTCGGGTAGTGGCGTGTTCGGGTCGGTGAGCACGCGAAGGATGGCACCCGCCTCCGTGGCGGCGGCTCGTCCTTCCTCGGCCACCTCGCCGGCGCGCGGGTGTACGGTGACCGCATGCTTGGGCACCCGTTCTTGCAGCAGCAATTCGGTGGTGCGGACGAGCGGGTCAGACAGAAATCGGCGCTGCATCGGTCCATCGAGCAGCGCATGCGCAAGCGCCAACAGCGTCATCCCTTGGTGGTGGGCCATGAAGCAGCGCACGACCGCGTGGTTCCTCCCAGGGAGCACGCGCGACGGGGTATAGTCGACTGCTTCGTACAGCCCGTATTGGCCAAGAAAGCCCCCGGCGGTGAGGGTCTGCAGATTGCGACACGCGTCGCGGGGGACGACCGTCAGGGCGAGCGCAGTCGCATAAGGGGCGACGACCAGATCCTCCGCCAGTCCGCGTTTGAAACCCAGCCCGGGGACGCCGAACGCTCGGTACTGATATACCTGATTCATGTCAACGGCGTTGTAGCACGACTCCGAGATGCCCCAGGGAACGTGACGTTGCCGTCCGTACTCGATCTGGTGCGAGACAGCGGCCCGGCAGGCCTGCTCCAGCAGCGTGTTCTCGAAGCTGGGTAGAAACAACCGCGGCAGAAGGTATTCGAACATCGAGCCGCTCCACGACATCAAGCTGATGTCGCCACCATGACTCGTGAGCAGGCGGCCCAGAGCGAACCAGTGTTTCTGAGGCACTTGCCCCTCCGCGATGAGCAAGAAGCTCGTGAGGCGGGCTTCAGATGCCAGCAGGTCGTACCAGCCCGGATCACGCCGCCGCTCGCCCACGTCGTAGCCGATGCTCAGCAGGTCTCGCGCCGGATCGTAGAGGAAATCGAAATCCATCGCCGATAGTGCATGACACCGGGCGATCAGACCGTCGATGACCTCCAGCCACTTCTCCGCCACGGATCCGCCACCGGGTGACCGTTGCCCGGGGTCATCGGGAAGCGCGTCGGCTGCGGCCACCTCCTCCAAGGTGGGCAGCTTGTCGGAGGGCCGGGGTTCGGGTACCAACGACCTCAGGTCGTCGCGAAACCTGCGGCATTGGCGATTGAGCGCGCGTGCCCAGTATCGGAACTCGCCCGCGTTCTCCGCGGATGGCCCGGCGACCAATCCCTTGGTGGCACGGTAGAGCTCCTCCAGCAACGCTTGCGCGGCTGCAAGTCTCTCCCCACCACCATTCACCGACTGAAGCGCGCTCTGCAAGGACTTGATCTGCCTCTCCAGCTCGGAGGCCGCCGGCGATGGCGTGTGGGCCGCCAGCGCCAGCAAGGTATCCTCGAGGCCCTCAAACGTACGGTGGCTCAGCACCGGCTGGTTCTTCAGCTCGCTGAGGCCCGCTCGCAAGGCCAGCAGGCTTCCGGCCAGATTGCCGCTGTCGACAGAGGAGATGTACTGAGGGTGTAGCGGTAGCAGCGTGCGCGTGTCGTACCAGTTGTAGAAATGGCCGCGAAAGCGCTCGAGTTTCTCCATCGTTCTCAGGGCCCGATCGGTCCGGCGCAGCAACTCGCCCGTGGAGATATATCCGAAATCATGCGCGGCCAGATTCGCTAGAAGCGCCATTCCCATGTTCGTCGGCGATGTGCGCGGGGCGACGGTTGGAGAGGGATACTCCTGGTAGTTGTCGGGTGGCAGCCAGTTGTGCTCGGGACCGACGAAATCTGCGAAGTAGCGCCATGTCTGCCGGGACAAGCCTCGCAGGAACATCTGTTGCTGGCTGGTCAGGGCCGACGCGATCGGTCGCAAGGGCGCGCTGATCCACCAGGCGACGATGGGCGACGCCAGCCAGAGGACCAGCACCGGGACGACAAACGGCCAATCGGCCAATCGGGTAGTGGGCACTATGACCAGCACCACCGCCAGGGCGACGGCCAAGACAGGGCCGATCCACATCTCAAGAAGGAAGCCCTGCGGCGTGCGGCACGCGTTGCGGCGGCCATAAGAGGGCATGTACCACAGCAGCAGCCCCCGCCGGGTAAAGAGCATCTTCACGCGCGAGCGGAGAATGGCATCCAGGTAGACAAGCGCGTCGTACGGCAAGAGAACCAGGCTCAACAACGCGCGCACGAGCGGACGGGCCGCGGCCCTGCCGCTGAGCAGCAAGTGCACCGGCCATCCCCATTCTTCAGGCTTTCGGACAAGCTCGATGGCCACGGTCAGCAGGGGAGGCAAGAACAACACCCCGAGAACCAGCAACTCCCACAACCACGAGGGTCCTGGGCCCCACAGCCATCCCCCCAGCAGTAACGCGACGAGCGCCGCCGGCACGAGGCTGCGACGCAGGTTGTCGAAAAGCTTCCAGACCGACAACGGAGAGAGTGGATTCGGCCGCCGTTTCCCATCCGGCCCGGGCACACGGGGGAGCAGCCAGCCGGCAAGCTGCCAGTCGCCCCTTGTCCACCGGTGCCTCCGGCTGGCCTCCATGGCGTAGCTGATGGGATGCTCTTCGATAAGATCGACATCCGTCACCAGGGCCGAGCGCGCGTAACCGCTCTCCAGGAGGTCGTGACTGAGAATCAGGTTCTCAGGAAAACGGCCGTGTACGGCCCGCGAGAACGCCTCGACATCGTAGATGCCCTTGCCGATGAACGAACCTTCGCCGAAGAGGTCCTGATAGACGTCGGAGACCTCGCGTGTATACGGATCGATGCCCGCTTCGCCGGCGAACAGACGCGTGAACCACGAACCGCTGGTGCTCGTGAGGCTGATCGAGGCGCGCGGCTGCAGGATCGCGTACCCCTCGACCACGCGGCCCTTCTTCGCGTCGTACAACGGCCGATTGAGCGGATGAGCCATGTTGCCGGCGAGCGGGTACGCCGCGTCCCGGGGCAGTTGCGTGTCGGTGTCGAGGGTGATGACGTACCTGATCGACCCAAGGACGGACCGATCACCCACTATGTCTGAAAACGCCGATTCGGCCCCACCCGCGATCCGGGTCGACGGCGGGGCCTCTCCCGACCGGGCCTCCAGCAGAAGCGCGTTGAACTGCTCGAGCTTGCCCCGCTTGCGTTCGTAGCCCATCCAGACCCGCTCGTACGGATTCCACACCCTCGGGCGGTGAAACATATAGAAGATGCCGGGGCGGTCCTCGCCGTACGTATCGTTGAGCGCCTCAATGCCGGTCCGGGCCAGGCCGACCAAAGTCTCGTCGCCCGGCTGGGTGCGCTCGGGAGCGTCACGGAAGTCCGTAAGCAGAGCAAAGAACAGGTTGGGATCACGATTGCCGAGATAGCGTATCTCCAGAGCTTCCAGAAGGTCCGCGACGTCTTCTTCCGAGCTGACCAAGGTGGGGACGACCACCATCGTTCGATGATCAGCCGGGATACCAGCGCTGAAGTCCAGCCGAGGCAGCACCCGTGGCGGCACGGTGACCGTGATCAACATGTTGACGATGGGAACGACCAGCGCAGAGGCAGCAAAAAGGCCGATGATAGCGAAGAACACCGCCCAGCCGTAACCCTGCTCGAACGCACCTACGTAGACGACCAGGAAGGCCACGGCCAGCCCCGTGAGTACCAGAATGGGCGCGAGGTACAAGAACAGGCGAAAAGACCGGGCAACCCGGGTGATGCGCACCATGAGCGGCACCTTGCTGTCCATCGCCCGCTCCAGCACGGGCCGGCCCTTACCGATGAGGTAATGACCGACGTGGGCGCTACGATCTTCTCGGCCCGATTGGCCGGCAGCGGCCTGGGCAAGACCCAGGGCCGCCCGCGTCACCTCCAGCTCGCTATGCACGCTTCCGCTCGTTACGGCCTCCACAGCATGCCGGTAGCGGTCGCGCGTGGGGAAATCCTGCGACGCGTAGACTCCTGCCGGATCGAGGCGCAGTAGATGCTCGACTAGGCTAAGTTCCTCGACGAACTTTCCCCAGTCCATTGCCGCTATGAAGCGCAGGCTCCCCACGCTGTTCGAGATGGAGATCTGATCGGCCGCCGCCGTGCGGCCGGCCGCCTCCAGGAGCTGCACCCCGCTCACACCCTGCTCGGAAAGTCGCTGCTCCAGCCAAGTCTGGACGAAAGCCAAGGCAGGCCCCTGGACCTGCAGTCGTGCGTAGAAGTCCTCCACAAACGGGGCGGTCAGCGGCACATCAGCATCCGCAAACTCCGCGAGGATATGGATGAGCTGTTTGGGCTCTCCTTCGGCCGCTGCGAGCATACGATCGGCCCAAGCGATAGCCACGTCGCGCTCCTCGCGACGGCGAGCGATGCACCCCCCCACACGACGAACGTTCTCTAGTAAGGCCAGCCGTAGCATGATCGGGAAAGCCCACAGCTCACCCAGATTCAGCGGCTCGGCGGTTTGGTACGCAGCGAGGAAGGCCGTGGCGTTGTCCCGATCGACGCGACCATCCTGATGGGAGATCAGCTCAATGGCGACGTCATAGATCCGAGGGAAACCGGCCATGGGGCCGCCGGCCAGTCGCGGCAGTTGCCGGCTATACGGGCGGGGCAGATCCCGGCGGGCCAGTGCGATCTGTTGCTCGATGAGATAGAAGTTGTCGAGCAACCAGGCCTCAGCCGGCAGGATCCGCTGTCCCGCTGTGGTCGCGGCGGTCACCACTTCGTAAGCGGTTAGGAGCGCGCCTTCGTTCTCTGTGAGCCGGTGAAGCAGCCTGTCTCGCCCCGGACGCCGATCCACGCTGTGAGTGCCTGCCAGGGCCACGGCGTAATGCTTCAGTTGGTCGGCACCGAGGAGTTCGGAGCGCAGCAAGTCGGCGTCCCAGTCGCTGCGCAGCCGGCCTCGCTGTTGTGCCCCAAATCCTAGCCTTCGGAAGACTATGGCATCCCCTTTTGTTCAGCCGCACTACACCTCTAAACGGTACCATTTGAAAAGCCGCGGGGAAACACGGCGGGGCGGAGAACTAGGGATACGCGGGCGGTCCGTTTCGTTCGCGGGACAGGGCCTTGTTTGCATCGCAGCATGGAGCCCCAAGACATGGACAAAGGCGGCCGCTCAGGCTTTGCAGCAGTGAGGGCCTTCTCACCTCATTCGAGAAGTGGACGGCTCCGAGCTGCCGCGGGACTGCTTGGGGTACTATGCACCTATGCAGCCGAAGGCCCAGCGTGGGTCGGACTGGACGCTGAAGTAGAGAGTGGGGAGTAGGGCAAGATGCCTGTTGGCGGATACTGCGAGGCCTGTGGTCGATGGGTGTGGGTGGCGCCCAACGGATCCTGCAAGTCCGGCCATCCGCCCAGCCGGGTGCGGGAGATACAGCAACTCAGGCCGCTGACCTCCCCCCGTGGGACGCTCATGCGCACTCCGCCAATACCTAAGGTCACTCCCTATCACGTGCGTTTCTGGTGGAGGCACTCGGCCTGGATCCTACTCACGCTCACCCTCGGCTTCCTCAACTGGTTGGCCTTCGTGTACATCGGCCTGCGTGCGCGTCAACCGCACTGGTTGATCTGGGGCTTCGTCTACCTTTTGCCCTTGGCCGCGACCGTCGCCGCCATCGGATCGCCGTACTTCTGGTTTGCCCTTGCGGTGCAGATCGTGGTTGCCGTCGTGTCCTTAATCCATGCGGTCGCTGTGCGCCCGCGGTATCGGGCGCTCATGTTTGGTGATCCCCCAATCGGGTCGGTGCCCGCGCCGCCCATGATGGTCGCTCAACAACGGCCGGACCTGGCGCGGAATCTGGACCAGAACCTGGCCCAGACCCTGCGTGAAGCCTACCAGCGAGTAGGTGAGATGAGTGACGCAGCCAACCACATCGCCAAGCCCGAGACCCGCCAGGCCATCGCCCAGCTCTGCGTCACGGCCCAGCAGATCCTGGCCGAGATCCAGAAACACCCCCAGAGGATGGACGTGGCCCGGGGGTTCCTGACCTACTACCTGGAAGCGGCGGCCCGCATAGTCAGGGGCTACGAGGAACTGGTGGCCCGGGGCAGCGATTCCCCCGAGGTCCGGAAGACCCTGGCCCAGGCCGAGAACTCGCTCCCCGGTATCCAGAGAGCCTTCGACAGCCACCTGGAATCCCTGCTGCAGCTTGACTTAATGGACCTGGAGAGCGAGATAGACCTGCTGGACAAGACCGTGCAGATGGAGAACCGGTTCAACTCCGGGCCCGAGATCGACTCGGCACCCGTGACCGCTACACCCATGCGTCCTGCTGGGGGCGCGAGATGACTGCTGGAGGTGTCCGATGACCGCAGTAGGTGCCCGATGACCGACGATACAGCCTCTCGCCCGGCGGACCTTCCCGCCGCGTTCGAGCCGGTGCTTCCCGGGGAGGTCGGCGCCGCCCTTCCCGCAGAGGGCGAAGTCGCGCCCGGACCGCGGGCGTTGACGCCCGAAGAGCAGGCCAGGGTGGACGCCATCCGGGAATCCATCGACGTGACCGACGCCCAGATGGTACTCCAGTACGGCCTCACGGCGCAGAACAAGATCTCAGCCTTCACCGACTCGCTGTTGGCCGACGTTCGTACGCGCGACACCGGGGAAGCGGGGCAGGCACTGACCTCCCTCCTGGGCAAGGTCAGGGAGCTGAACGTCGACGCGCTGGCCAAGGGAACGTCAGGATCGCGCATCCCTCTGGTGGGCAAGCTCATGGACGGGTTCAAGCGTTTCGAAGCCCGCTACGAGAAGCTTTCCTCCAGCCTGGAGAAGCTCATCACCGGCCTGGAGCGGACCCGCATGGGCCTGCTGAAGGACCTCACCGTGCTCGACAAGATGTACGAGCTCAACCTCGAGTACTTACGCCAGCTCGACCTGTACATCGCCGCCGGTGACGAGACTCTCGAGGAGCTGAACACCATGCGGCTCCCCGCCATGGAGGTGGGAGCAAAGGCGTCGCAGGACCCGATCGTGGCTCAGCAATTGGCCGATTTCCGCCAGGCAGTGCTGAGGTTCGAGCGACGCCTCCACGACCTGAAACTCACGCGCACCATCGCCATACAGAGTGCGCCGCAGATCCGTCTTATCGAAGCCAACAACCAGGGTCTGGTGGAGAAGATCCAGACGTCGGTGACCAACACCATCCCCCTGTGGAAGAACCAGATCATCATCGCCCTCAGCCTCTACCGCCAGCAGCAGGCCCTAGCCGTGCAGAAGGCCGTCACAGACACGACGAACGAGCTGCTCGCGAAGAACGCCGAGATGCTCCGGACGGGTTCGGCCGAGGTGGCCCGCGAGACTGAGCGCGGGATCGTGGATATCGAGACCCTCCGCAAGGTCAACGACGACCTGATCGCCACGCTGGAGGAGACGATCCGCATTCAGGACGAGGGTCACGCGCGCCGGGTGCAGGCAGAGGTGGAGCTGCTTCGTCTCCAGTCGGAGCTCAGGAAGAAGCTGGTCGACCTGGCTGGGTAGTCGACGCCGCGGCCGGAGTGGGTTCACCAGCCCGCCGGTCGGGTGTCCACTCAAATCCGCGAGTGACTGCTCTGACAGGCCCCCGTCCCGCCAACTCCATCATTCAGCCGGCCGTCGTCGCATTGCCCTTTCCAGTTCTTCGTCGGCTACGTGTGTGTAGACAGCCGGTTGAAGACACACGATTCTTGGCTTTCCTAAGCGGAGAGTGGGGGATTCGAACCCCCGGTACCGTTTGCACGGCACAACGGTTTTCGGGTTTGATTCGAACAGACCTCGGGGAGTTCGAAACCACGCAACCAAGGGAGCCCGCCGATGGGCAAGTTGGTCTACGACATGAATGTCTCGTTGGACGGCTACATCGAGACCCCCGACCATTCTCTCGATTGGGCAAACGTGGACGAGGAACTGCACACGTGGTTCAACGACCGCGCTCGCGAGCCGGACGTGTTCCTCCACGGCCGCCGCTTGTACGAAGTGATGGCGGCGTATTGGCCGACCGCGGCGTCTGATCCCGCTGCGACCGACTACATGCTCGACTTCGATGGGATCTGGAACGAGAAGCCGAAGGTCGTCTTCTCGTCAACTCTCGCGACGGTGCAGTGGAACAGCCGACTTGCGAGCGTCGACATGGGCGAGGAGCTCGCGCGTCTCAGGACGGAGTTCGAAGGTGACATGAGCGTCGGTGGCCCGACACTGGCCTCGGAGTTCATGAGGCGTGGCCTGGTCGATGAGTATCGGCTTCTCGTCCACCCGGTCATCCTGGGAGCGGGCACCCCATTCCTTCCGAAGCTGGAGACACCCATCAATCTCCGCCTGATGGAGACGCGGACGTTCGCATCGGGGGTGACGTACCTAGGCTACGCCGCGAGGTAGGTGGACAAAGCCATCGACGAGGCGAGCGACAAAGCCAAGGACGTGACCCAGAAAGGCGCGGACAAGGTCAAGGACGTGACCCAGAAAGTCGCGGATAAGGTTAAGGAGGCGGTGGACGGGAAGTAGGACGCCGTGAAATAGCAGGTGCGGGAGAGCTCGGCTGAGAAGTCCGGGCTCTTTCTCTGCTTCGCTAGATCCAACCTATGCTGTCGGCGAAACGGACGGAAAGGCACCGGACGAGATACCCACCGGCCCCCGTGCTGCTGCCGCCCTCAAGTGTTTGAGCCAGCAACACGAGAATGCGCTGCTTGGCCAGCGGGATCGCCTAAGCTCACCAGCTCTGCTTAAGTGCCTCTTCCAGATCCTCCAGGGTGTCGGCCGCCTCGGGCGACACGAAAGCCACGTCCTTGCCCGCCTCGAAACTAGTGGGCGTAGGTAGGAAGGAGCGGGCACGCCTCTTCCGCCCCGTACCGCCAGAGAGCTCGTAGCCCACGATCCTTCCGCTCTTCTCGTCGAAGTAGAAGGCCTCGAACTTGCCCAGATCCTGCCCGTCGGTGGTTCGGACGCGGACTCCCGCGAGCACGTTGCCCCGATCGAACACGTCTTTCATCTCCGGGACCTCTGATGCCTTCACTATGCTGGTCTTGGAATCGATGACGAGGGTGTCTGCGCCTACACTGAGGACGGCCGGCCACCGAACGACATGGGCGCCGCTGAACCAGCCTTTCTCGTCGGCCAAGACTCCCAGGACTTGGCTCCCCTTCTGGTCGATGACCAGGTCCTGGACCTTCCCCACCTGCTCGCCCCCGTCGCGGGTTATCAGTTGACGATGGATGAGATCGCTTGCCTTCAACATGCTACTCGTGCCTCCCGCGCCTAGATGATGCCTTCGATCAAGAGAAACACCACTACCGCGATGATCACCACCACGACCAGCGCGGTGAGCGCCAACCACAGCGTTCTATGCCCGCGGTTCTGCATCCTCGGCATGCCTATCTCACCTGCCCTTCCCGCCCTTACAACTCGTTTCAGAATGAAGCCGCGGCCGCCTAGTGCGTCCTGGGCGGCACGATAGTGCGTCCTCGGCCCCGCACATAGCGCTGCTATTCGCGCTCCCTGCGTCCTTGTATGTTGTTGCGCAGACCGGCGCGTCCCTGGCGGCGGAGCTTCATTCTGAAACGAGTTCTCAGCCGCGTTCCTGTCCATCTCGCTCTAACGGCGGCGTCTCGCCCAGCCAAGGACCCACAGCATGACTGCCCCTTTGCTCGCAGGGACCTGGCATCAGGTATCCCCCGGCTATACCCACTCAAAACCCGGTCGCCGGAAGAATCGATAGGGTGCGACCGATGGCTCTCGACCGCAACGTGGTACACTCTTACCCACCGTAAAGCGGCCTGTCGGTGCAGCCGCGCGCTCGTGTCTCCACGAATCCCGCCTACCTCCACGACTGTCACCCGGTGAGCCAACCGGTTCATGGAGAGGCATAGGCCTTGGTTCCCCCGCCTATGTGCCCGTGATCCGCGCTTGGGTCTATCGGCCACCACCCCTGGCGCTACCTCAAAGCCCACGTAGCCGAGGACGGTCCATTTCCGTGCGCAAGACGCACGCAACCAAAAAGAGGAAGGCACTCATGCCCGACCAGCATCTCCGTTCACGTCCCGCTCGGATCGCCGTGATCGGCAACTACACCCCGCGCCGCTGCGGAATCGCCACGTTCACGGCAGATCTCGCCGAATCCCTGGCAGCCGAGGCGCCGGAGAGCGAGGTCTGGGCGGCAGCCATGAACGACTCACCCGACGGATACCCCTATCCGAGCCGGGTGCACTTTGAAATGAACGAGAAGAGTCGTGGCGACTACCGACTGGCGGCCGAGTTTCTCAACATAAACGGGATAGAGGTCGCGAGCCTGCAACACGAGTACGGCATCTATGGCGGGCCGGCGGGCGCGTTCATCCTCGACCTGATCGGCGGGTTGCGCATGCCGGTCGTTACCACGCTTCACACCGTACTCAGGGAGCCGACCTCCGATCAAATAGAGGTTACCGCGGAGATCGCACGATTCTCAGCCAAATTGGTTGTGATGAGTCACCGGGCGGCCGATTTCCTGCGTGATATCTACGGGGTACCGGAGGAGAAGATCGCGTTCGTCCATCACGGGATCCCCGACCTCTCGTTCGTCGATCCCAACTTCTACAAGGACCAATTCGGGGTGGAAGGCCGGATGGTCGCCGCCACTTTCGGTCTGCTGTCGCCCAACAAGGGCATAGAGCACATGATCAAGGCCATGCCCACTATCGTGAAGAACCATCCGGAGTTGGTGTATCTGGTCCTGGGCGTGACGCACCCGAACGTGAAGAAACACGAAGGGGAGCGATATCGCACCTCGCTCCAGCGTCTGGCTACGAGCCTGGGCGTCGCTGATAACGTCCAGTTCCTCAACCGCTTCGTCGATATCCAGGAGCTGTGTGAGTTTCTCGGTTGTGCCGACGTGTACGTCACCCCTTACGGGAACGAAGCGCAGATCACATCGGGCACCCTCGCCTACGCGATGGGCAGCGGCAAGCCTGTCGTTTCCACGCCCTACTGGTACGCTACCGAGATGCTGGCCGAGGAGCGTGGCGTGATCACGCCCTTCGGGGATGCAGAAGCATTGAGCGCCAACGTTCTTGCGCTCCTGGACGATCCGGTCCGGCGCCATGCCATCCGCAAACGAGCCTACCTGTTCACACGGGATGCGATCTGGAGCAAGGTCGCTCAGGACTACTTCACCGTGTTTGCGGAGGCGAAGGAACGCGGTCAGCGGCAGCCGACCCGGCGATTCCAGGCCCGGGCGGTTCTCAAGGCGGCTGCGGCCCTGCCAGAGATCAACCTCGAGCACCTGCGGCGGATGACAGATAGCACCGGTCTAATGCAGCACGCCATGTTCAACGTACCCGACCGCATGCACGGCTATTGCACGGACGACAATGCCAGGGCCCTCGTGCTCACCGTCTCCGCTCAGGACCTCCTGCCCGGGGACGAAGCGCTCGCTTCCATGAGCGCGCGCTATCTCGGCTTCTTGACGCACGCCCTAAACCCGGAGACGACGCGCTTCCGCAACTTCATGTCCTACGACAGGCGGTGGGAGGAGACCGAAGGCTCGGAGGACAGCCAGGGGCGGGCGTTGTGGGCCCTGGGAGTCACAGTGGGCTGTGCTCCGGATACGGGGCAGCTGGCAGCGGCAACTTCGCTCTTCAACAAGGCGCTTCCGCTCGCCGAGACCTTCGTGCACCCGCGGGCGTCGGCTCTGGCGCTGATCGGCATAAACGCGTATCTCGAGAGATTCACTGGAGGGACCGGAGCGAAGCGTGTCGCCAGAATCCTTGCGCGGCACATCCTCCGTGACTTCAAGCGGAATGCCACTGAAGACTGGTATTGGTTCGAGGACATCCTCACCTACGACAACGGGAAGCTGGCCCAAGCCTTGCTTGCGACAGGCACATTGCTGGAAGACGCAAGGATGGTGGAGGTGGGTATCAAGGCCCTTGAATGGCTCACCGAAGTGCAGACCTCAGCCGGCATGTTCCGCCCCGTCGGCAACGATGGTTGGTACCGAAAAGATGGCCATCGGGCGCGGTTCGACCAGCAGCCGATAGAAGCTCAGTCGATGATCGAAGCGTACGCCGCGGCATACTCGGCCACCGGGGAAGGTCGTTGGGCGGATCTGGCTGAGCTGGTGTTCCAGTGGTACCTCGGCTGGAACGATCTCGGCGCCCCGCTCTGGGACCCAGCAACCGGGGCATGCTACGACGGCCTCGGGCCGGAGGGCCCCAATCTGAACCAAGGGGCCGAATCGACCCTGGCCTGGCTCCTTTCACTGGCCGACATGTACAAGCTTCGTGCTGCGCGCTCCATCACAGTTCCGGTGCCACTCCACGCGCTGAGCGGCAAGAGTGATCGGCTACAGGGGAGCGCAGCAGAGTGAGCCAGGACGCGGAAGAGCTGTTCACCCGTTATCCGGGCAATCCCATCTTGACTGCGAAGGACATCCCCTACCCGGCCAATTCCGTGTTCAACGCTGGGGCGGTGAAAGTGGGCGACGAGAGTCTCCTCCTTCTGAGGGTCGAGGACAGGCGCGGACTATCACATCTGACCGTCGCCCGAAGCAAGGACGGCCTCACGAAATGGCGGGTCGATCCTCGTCCGACGCTCGCCGCCGACCCGGTGGGCCATCCGGAAGAGATATGGGGCATCGAGGATCCTCGCATCTGCCGCATGGACGGTGAGACGCGCCACATCGTCGCCTACACGGCCTACTCGAAGGGGGGGCCGCTTGTCTCCCTCGCGACAACCGAAGATTTCGAGCAGTTCCAGCGCCTGGGTCCGGTGATGCCGCCGGACGACAAGGATGCGGCGATCTTTCCTGTGCTCTTTGGAGGCCGGTACGCCATGCTCCATCGCCCGGCGGCCACCATGTTAGGCCTCGGCGCGCACATCTGGCTTTCCTACTCACCGGACCTGAAGCACTGGGGGGACCACCAGATCGTGGTACGTGCCCGCCATGGCGGCTGGTGGGATGCCAACAAGATCGGCCTATCGCCGCCGCCTTTGCGGACGGACGAAGGATGGCTCGTCATGTATCACGGAGTCCGTTTAACGGTCTCCGGGGGCATCTACCGACTGGGACTGGCTTTGCTCGACCTGGAGGACCCGGCCAAGGTCCTTCTGCGCGGCGACGAGTGGGTCCTCGCCCCTGAGGAGACCTACGAGCGCGAAGGCGACGTGCACGACGTGGTCTTTCCCTGCGGCTGGATCGTCGAAGGGGACGACCTGCGGCTCTACTACGGAGCGGCCGACACCAGCATAGCCGTGGCGACCGCGAAAGTCTCAGAGCTGCTCGATTGGCTCCATCAGCACTCGGAAGCCTGCCAATGAAAGCTGTCGATGAAGGAGAAGAAAAGCTGGTCGGGATGCGAATAGCGATGCTCTCGCCGGTCGCCTGGAGGACCCCCCCTCGCGACTACGGGCCCTGGGAACAGGTGGTCTCGTTGCTCACCGAGGGTCTGGTAAAGCGAGGAGTCGACGTGACCCTGTTCGCGACGGCGGACTCGTTGACCACAGCGACGCTGCACGCCGTGGTCGCTCGGGGCTACGAGGAAGACGGCGGACCGGAACCCAAGGTATTGGAATGCCTCCACATCGCGGAGGTATTCGAGCACGCCGACGAGTTCGACCTCATCCACAATCACTTCGACTTCCTCCCGCTGGCCTGGTCCAGGCTCACGACGACGCCGGTGGTGACGACGATCCACGGCTTCTCCTCGGACCGCATACTTCCCGTGTATCGCAAGTACGACAAGGACGCTTACTACGTCTCCATCAGCAACGCCGATCGCTCGCCCGATCTGACCTACATCGCGAACGCGTACCACGGCATCGATCTGAACGCCTTCACCTACCGAGACGAGCCGGGCGACTACCTGCTGTTCTTCGGCCGCATCCACGAGGACAAGGGAGCCTCCGAGGCGATCGAGATCGCGCGCCGCGCAGGCCGGCGGCTGGTCATGGCGGGGATAATCCAGGATCGGGAGTACTACCGAGAGAAGGTCGAGCCTTTCCTGGACGATACGAGCGTCACGTATGTGGGCAGCGTCGGGCCGTCGAAACGCAACGAGCTTCTGGGCGGCGCCTACGCGCTCCTCCATCCCATCAGTTTCGCGGAACCGTTCGGCCTTTCCGTGGTGGAAGCAATGGCGTGTGGCACCCCTGTGATCGCTTTTGCCAAAGGGAGCATGTCCGAGGTCGTTGCCGACGGCGAGACCGGCTTCCTGGTGAAGACGGTCGATGAGGCCGTTGACGCGGTGGCCCGAGTGCCCGAGCTCGAACGGGCAGCGTGTCGAAGACGCGTGGAGGAGCACTTCTCGGTCGACCGGATGGTGGATAGGTATCTGGACATATATCGGGAGATACTGGGGTGCTCGCGGAGGGAGAGCCAACGGCCCTGGGGCTTCTACGAGGTTCTGGAGGACTCCCCCAGGTACAAAGTGAAGCGCATCCAGGTGCATCCGGGGAAGCGGCTCAGCCTGCAAAGACATAGGCAGCGCTCGGAGCATTGGACCGTGGTCGAAGGTGAGGGGCTCGTCACCCGGAACGAGGAGTATCGATCGGTAGGGCCCGGGAGCTCGCTCGATATCGACCGCGACATGATCCATAGGATCGAGAATCGGGGTACTAAGCCCCTGGTGTTCATCGAGGTGCAGCGGGGAGACTACCTCGGGGAGGATGATATAGAGCGCCTCGAGGACGACTTCGGTCGCACGAAGAACTCGAGTGCCGCATGATCCTGCGCCACGAAAAGAACCCGATCCTCGCCAAGAGCGACATCCCCTACCCAGTAGCCACTGTGCACAACCCCGGGGCGGTCAAGTATCAAGGTCGCTACCTCCTGCTTTTTCGCTCGCACCTGCGGAACGGCCGCTCCATCATCGGGCTCGCCGAGGGCGACGACGGTTTCGTCTTCAAAGCGAGGCCAGAGCCGTTTCTTCGGCCCGCGAAGGAAGGGGTATTCGCGGAGTATGAGGAGTGGGGGGTCGAGGACATGCGAGTGTGTCCGTTCGACGGGGAATTCTTACTCACCTACTCCGCCTATTCCCGGCACGGGGTGCGGGTCGCGCTCGCTCGGACCACCGACTTTCGCGAGGTCGAGCGCGTCGCTCTCATCACCCAGGCGGACTCCCGTAACGTGGTGCTCTTCCCTCAGCTATTCGAGGGCCGGTACGCCAGGTTGGACCGTCCCCACTCCGAGATCGACCCCTGGAGCATATGGATAAGCTACTCGCCAGACCTTGTTCACTGGGGCGATTCCCGCGTGGTGATGAAGCCGGTCGGCTATCACTGGGACCACATGAAGATAGGACCGGGAGCCACTCCGATCAAGACCGCCCGGGGTTGGCTCCACATCTACCACGGAGTCTTTCCGACCATGGATGGCTCCGTCTACCGGCTGGGAGTGGCTCTGCACGATCTGGAAGACCCGTCCAGGGTGCTGGGGGTCGCCGACGAGTGGATCCTTGAGCCAGAGGACCCCTGGGAGCGAGTGGGCTACGTGCACAACGTGGTGTTCTGCTGTGGGGCCATCCCCGAGGACGATGGGACGCTCAAGATCTACTGGGGCGGGGCCGACACGGTCGTGTGTGCCGGGACCGTCCGTACCGAAGAGCTTGTCGATCTCTGTCTTGGTGACTCGCGGCCGCCCACGTGACCTCAGCAGCGTAGGCTTTGCCCTGCGGTTTCGTACCGCACGATGCTGCGGAGGCAAGACCTAGACCCTTGACTGGGTCCAGCGCCAGACTTGTTGCTCTCCGTGACGGCGGCGTATCGTGTTCATGAACCGCCCCGCCATTGACGGAGAAAACCATGCTCAAGTTCATAGTGACCGTGAAGAGAGCCGACGGCAGTTCCGACGAAGAAGCCATAGAAGCCGGCGAGTGGGAAGTGCAAGGCGGAGCGCTGCTCCTGTTTACACGCGTAGGTCCTAAGCACCTGGTCAAAGCCTACGGACCGACCGGCTGGGTCTCTTTCGTGATAGCACAGTAGACGCTCGACAAGCCACAGAAGAACGCCCGCGCGAAGCCGCAGGCGGTCGAGGCGGACACTCGGTTTGGAGTCCGGCGCCCGCTGCCTCCCTCCGCCGTCAACCGGCCGAGGACAGTGAGAACCCCAGTGCCCGCTCGAGAGTGCTACGGGCAGCGGCGCCTTCTTGCCAGGCTGCCGCGATGGTGGCCATGGTCGCGAAGGAGCGCATGGCTTTCCCCTCTTCCAGGGCCGCTGCAAGCTCGTGCACGCCCCCGGCCAGGTCTTCCAGGGAGGCGAGATAAGCGGCGTGGGCCGAGGACAACCCCGGCGGCGGCTGGATGCCTCGGAGGTCGCGCACCATATTGCTCAGCGACCGGTCCAGGTCCTTCGCGGCCTGGATCTCCTCTTTCGACGCACGGAGGGGGTTCTCCATCGAGCTGATGACGGCATAGCCGGTTCTTAGGTCGGCCGCGTATCTGTTTTTCCATGCCCGCATCTCGACCCTGTAGCTCTCGAGAGGACTCAGAGTCGTCGAGGTAGTCGAGGTGGTGGAAGTCGTCGTGCGCGCAGTAGAAGTGGTAGTGCGCACGGTCGTCGTGGTTCTGGCCGTCGTGGTGGTCGCCGTCCCGGCCGTTGCCTGCGGCGCGGCAATGCGGGGCGGACGAAGCAGATGAAGAACGTCCACACAACCGGTCGCAACGAAAACAGTGAGGACCAGGACGATCCCCACCGACACGTACCTCAGCCTCATCACTCCACCTTTGTGAGTACTCGCGGCGCAACTCCCTCTCGAGTTACTGTGGACGGCTGGACGTGGCTCGGAGGTTCCCCTCGCGGCCCCAGTGGCCGCCGGTCTTCTGTGAAGGGCCGAAGAAACAGAGCTGTACGATATCCTATCCGCGGGGGCCGGTGAATAGAGGAGATGTATCATGAATCGAGGAGGATCGGACATGTCGAGCAATCCAGGGTTCGGTGTCGCTGATCCGGCAGGAAGAACGATCGCCTCGACGATCACGCCGGATGACATCGAGGCCATGATGACCCACTACGAGTACTCGCCCGAGACACGGCAGATCGTCCTGACCGAGAACCTGCTGCCGGTCGGGCTGCTCGCCCGCCTTCACGCGACATATCCGCAGCACTCGGGGCTTCTCCAGCAGGGGAAGGTGTTGTTCTCCGGGCGTGATCACTATTCCGGGCTCTCGGGGTTCCGGCAGGTCGTGGGGATCCTGGCGGAGCACGGGGTCCACCTCAGCGACCTGACCGAGCGGGAGCTCTTCGTGGAGGTCTACCGGTTCAAGGCGTCACGTCACGCGCTCAACAGCATCGACTGGCAGGACTACGAGCGCGATTCGATGTTCCAGCTCATGTTTCCCCAGCCGGGGGTGATGCGACCGGACCTGCTCGAGCGCTACACTGCCGAGAAGTCGGCGGAGGAGCGGTCGCGCATAGCGAGCGACTACGTCCACGAGACGAACCCCCACGACGGCCACCAGCTGCTCAACAAGCCCTGGATCGAGCGGGACGACGGCGGGATCGAGCTCGTCGAGGGCAGCCAGCACAAGTACCCGCCGTGCCAGCTGGTCTTCGACAAGACGACGCAAGAGTGCTTCGCGTTCTGCTCCTACTGCTTCCGCCATGCGCAGGTCCGCGGTGACGAGGACATGTTCGTCCAGGAAGACATCGACCAGGTCCACGCCTACCTGCGCGAGCATCCCGAGGTGACCGACCTGCTGATCACCGGCGGCGACGCCGGGTTCATGCCGGTCGGGCGCCTGCGTCAATACGTCCTCCCGATCCTCGAAGACCGCCGACTGCTGCACGTCCGTACCATTCGCCTGGGCTCGCGCATGCTCACATACGAGCCGGAGAGGATCCTTGCGCGGAGCTACGACGAGATGCTCGCCCTGTTCGACCTGATGAACGACAATGGTCTGCAGATGACCTGGGTGGCCCACTTCTCCACTCCTCGCGAACTGCTCAATCCCAGCACGATCGCCGCCGTGCGTCGGCTGCAGCGCCATGGCGTGGTCGTCCGCAGCCAGAGCCCCATCATGAACCACATCAGCCTGTTCACGGACGATCAGGGCAAGGTGGACGTCGAGCGCTCGGCCCAGAATTGGATCGACCTGGCCAACATCCTTGGGACCCTGCAGATCCGCTTCCACTCGATGTACTGCGCGCGTGTCACCGGGGAGCATCACTACTTCACCGTGCCGATCGCCGACATCGACAAGGTCTTCAGCCTGGTCTTTCGCTCGGTGTCTTCGCTGAGCCGGCCATCGCGGTACATAACCATGACCACGTCGGCCGGCAAGATCTCCATCCTGGGAGTGGCCGAGGTCGCGGGGCGGAAGGCGTTCGTGCTGAAGTTCAACGAGGCCCGAAACATGGAGTGGATGGACCGAGTCTTCCTCGCTCAGTACGACGAGACGACCAATCGCGTCGATCTCCTCACGCCGTTCGACACGCCGGAGTTCTTCTTCGAGAAGGAACTGCGCGAGATCGAGCAGCAGTTGATGGAGGTGCACCAGCGAGCGGGGGCTGCTCACAAAGAGGGGACCCCGCAAGGAGCGGGAGCCGACGCGTGATCGACAAGCGCTGGGACTCCGCGGCCGCTGCGGTGGCCGACATCTCTGATGGCGCAACCATCATGATCGGGGGGTTCGGTGAGGCCGGCAGCCCGATCGAGCTGATCCACGCCCTCATCGACGCCGGCCCGCGGAAACTCACCGTCATCAGCAACAACACCGGCAGCGGCCGGGTCGGCCTGGCGGCGCTGATCGCCAACGGTCAGGTGAGCAAGATGATCTGCTCGTATCCGCGCAGCGCAAACTCCATGGTCTTCCCGGAGCTCTACCGCCGGGGGGAGGTAGAGTTGGAGCTGGTGCCGCAGGGCACGCTGGTCGAGCGCATCCGGTGCGGAGGCGCAGGGATCCCGGCGTTCTACACGCCCACCGCCGTCGGTACCGTCCTCGCAGAGGGAAAGGAATCGCGCTCGTTCGGTGGCTCGGAGTACCTCTTGGAGTATGGCCTGAGGGCGGACTTCTCTCTGGTGAGGGCCGATCGAGCCGACCGGTACGGCAACCTCGTCTACCGGCGAACGGCGCGCAACTTCGGGCCGATCATGTGTACCGCCGCTCTGACCACCATCGTGCAGGTCCGTGAGATGGTGGAGCTGGGCGGGATCGATCCCGAGCATGTCGTCACGCCGGGCATCTTCGTCGATCGCGTGGTGGCCATCCCTCACCCGCAGCAGGAATCGGTGCTGGTCAAGGAAGGACGGTGCTATCCGTGAAGGGTTGGACCCGCGAGCAGATGGCCCAACTGGTCGCCGCCGACATCCCGGACGGCGCGTACGTGAATCTCGGCATCGGCATGCCTGAGCTGGTGGCCCAATTCGTCCCGGACGACAGGGAGTTCATCTTCCAGACCGAGAACGGTCTGCTGGGCATGGGGCCTACCCCAGCTCCAGGCTGCGAGGACCCCGAGTTGATCAATGCCGGCAAGAAGCCGGTGACCGCCATTCCCGGTGCCGCCTACTTCCATCACGCCGATAGCTTCACAATGATCCGCGGCGGCCACATCGACGTCTGCGTGCTGGGAGCGATGCAGGTATCCGCCCGGGGCGACCTGGCCAACTGGTCCACCGGGGAGGCCGGAGCCGTCCCCGCGGTCGGTGGAGCCATGGACCTCGTCGGCGGGGTGAGACGCATCCTGGTCATGACCGAGCACACCACCAAGAGCGGCGAGCCCAAGATCGTGGCCGAGTGTACCTATCCCCTCACGGGTAGGGCCGTGGTGGACTGCATCTTCACCAACCTCGCAGTCCTCGATGTGACGAACGACGGTCTGGCGGTGCGCGAGCTGGCGCCCGGCGTGACCTTCGATGAGGTCCAGGCCCAGACGGGCGTGCCCTTGCTAAGATCGATACGGGAGGAAGCGTGATGAGGCCCGAGAGCCCGATGACCCCAGGCGGCGACGCGATGACCCCCGGCAGCCCGGCGACCCCAGGCGGCGACGCGATGACCCCCGACAGCCCCATGACCCGAGGCCAAGAGCTCTACGAGCGAGCGTTGCGGGTCCTTCCCGGCGGTGTGAGCCGCAACACCGTCCTCTACCGGCCTCACCCCTTTTACGCGGTCCGGGGGGAAGGATGCTACGTCACCGACATCGAGGGAGTGCACCGGATCGACTTCGCCAACAACATGTGCTCGCTCATCCACGGGCATGCCCATCCGGCGATCGTCGCGGCCATCACCGAACAGCTGCAGCGCGGCACTGCGTTCACGTTCGCCACCGAAGCGGAGGTGCTCTACGCCGAGCACATGTGCAGCCGCTCGCCGAGCTTCGAGAAGATCCGCTTCGTCAACTCGGGCACCGAGGCGGTGATGAGCTGTCTCAAGGCCGCGCGGGCATTCACCGGCCGGGCCAAGATCGCCAAGCTGGAGGGGGCGTACCACGGAATGTACGACTACGCCGAGGTGAGCCAGACGTCAAACCCGGCGAACTGGGGCGACGCCGACCACCCGCGCAGCAACCCCGTGACTCGCGGGACCCCGCAGGCGGTGCTCGACGATGTAGTCGTGATCCCGTTCAACGACCCGGAGGCCGCGATCCGCATCCTGGGTGAGCACACCGGCGAGCTAGCCTGCGTGCTGATCGATCCGATGCCGCATCGCGTCGGCTTCATGTCCGCGACCAGGGAGTTCATCCACGCGCTGCACCGCTGGACGCAGGACGACGGCTCGCTGCTGGTGTTCGACGAGGTCATCACCTTCCGCAGCGAATACGAAGGGGCACAGGCATGGTTCGAGTGCTCACCCGACCTTACCGCCCTGGGGAAGATGATCGGCGGCGGGCTGCCGGTCGGCGCCATCGCAGGCAGGGCCGACGTGATGGACGTGCTCAACCCGCTTGCCGAGAAGGTCCTGTTCCCCCACTCGGGCACCTTCTCCGCGAACCCGCTGGTCATGGCCGCCGGGCTGACCGCGATGCAGCTATTCGACCGCGAGGCGGTGACGAGGTTGAGCGCGCTTGGCGACCGCGTTCGCCGGCAGATCGTCGAAGCGATCGCGGCCTCCGGGTTCCCCGCCAGTGTGACCGGGGCCGGCTCCCTCTTCCGCATCCACATGACCCCCGAGGCGCCGACGACCTACCGGGAGGCGTACGTCGATCCGGAGCGGGCACGGTTGACGAAGGCCCTGCTCGACCACGCGTTCGAGCACGGGGTGATGCTCATCAACACCGGGTCAGGCGCGCTCTCGACGGTTATGACCGACCGCGAGATCGACACGCTGTCCGAGATCCTTCTCGACGGCTTCCGCGAACTCAAGCGTAGGGTGGCCTAACAACTCGTTTCAGAATGAAGCCGCGGCTGCGTAGTGCGCCCTGGGCGGCACGATAGTGCGTCCTCGGTCCCGCACATAGCGCTGCTATTCGCGCTCCCTGCGTCCTTCTCTGGCGCGTGCCCAGCGTGTCCCTGGCGGCGGAGCTTCATTCTGAAACGGGTTCTAACCCGCATCCGGATCGGCTTCGCGCTTCCGGCCTAAGCTCCGTGCCGGCTGTGCAGGGCTCCCGTTCTACTCAGCCGGGGGCGTCTGCTCCTGGAAGGCTATCGCCTGCGCGATGATCCTGTCTGCGAACGGTGCGTCGTTGATGTGGCAGGGTAGGACCTCCACGGGCACGCCCGCAGGCATCACCTTCTGCAAGTGCTCGGCGAAGACGGGGGGCAGCGACGGATCGTGCAGGTGCCCCTGTGGGCTGTCGTGAGAGGAGAAGCCTAGCAGGGGAACGAAGAAGGCGACGGGTCCCTTCGCTTCCTTGATCAGTCCTGCCATGTGCTCCGCCAGGCGTCTGAAGTCGTCCGCGTTCGCGCGAACAGCAGTCACCGCGGCGTTGTGGATGTGATAGCGCCTACCAGGAAAGCGCCGCTCGGCGTCGGCGATCGGGCCGGCGACCAGAAAGTCGATATTGCCGGGCGCAAAGATGGTAGGAACACCCTTCTCCAGGGCCGCCTTGCACCTGTCGGGCCCTCCGTCGTAGAGACCTTGGGCCAGGTTGTCGCCGACCTCGATCAGCGAGAGATCCACGACGAGAGATACGTTCTGCTCCCGGACCGTCTCGTCCATGGCCACCCCACCGGTCCCCTGGGAGTGGAAGACCATCACCTCGCTGCCCCGCTGTTCGAGGGCTGCGCGCACCCTCGTGCTGCACCCGTCCGTGGTGCTGAGGGTCGACATGGCCACCACGGGCTTGCCCGACGGCGTTACCGGCTTGTATCCATGAGCCATGCCCCCCAGGGCCAGGGCGCCGTTCTCGAAGACCCTCCGGGTGACCGTGTTGAGACCGGCCACATCGCAGATCGAGTTCAACATCAGAATGTCTTTCGTGCCGACGAACGGCTTGGTCATCCCCGAGGCCATGGTCGAGATGAGGACCTTGGGAAGGCCGAAGGGGAAGGTCCGCATGACCGCGCCGCCGAGAGTGCTGCCGCCGGAGCCTCCCGCGGCGATGATGCCGCTCAGACCAACGCGCTCGTCCAGCTCGTGGGCGAGGGCGATGGACCCTTCGATCATCAGCGCCATGCACTTCCCCTCGTGGTTCAAGGCGCGGATCTCGGGCATGGTCGTGCCCACGGCCGCCGCGATCTGGTCGGGAGTGATGTGTGCGCCGCCGTCCACCGTACCGCGGATGCTCGCGTCAAGGAGATACACCTCAAGTCCGTTCTCTTCCAGGCGTTCCCTGATGAAACGGTTCTCGACTTCTTTCGAATCCAGCGTAGCGACCAGCAAGACCTTCGGCTTCTCGTCCATGTGTCCCCCAATACCTGTCGTGCTATCAGACGTGCTCGTGGGCCCCGACCATCGCTGCCACTGCCGCTATGGCAGCGATCCTCCTCCTGTCATCCGAGAGATGTGCGAGCCTTTCTCCAAGGAGTTGCTCCTGCTCGACGATCCTCTTCATGTCATCGATCAGGCCGACCTCGCGCTCTATGAAGTGGGTCCCCAGTTCCCCAAGCACGAAGCGCTCATTCGCCATGACCGCTTGGTGGAACGGGATGTTGGTCTTGACGCCTATGATGCCGTACTCGTATAGGGCGCGCCGCATCCGGCCGATCGCCTCTTCCCGGTCGCGGCCCCACACGATGAGCTTTGCGATCAGGGGGTCGTAGAAAGCCGGTATGGTGTACGAGCTGTAGACTCCGCTATCTACCCTGACCCCGGCACCCCCGGGCGGGTGGTAGCCCCTGATCTTACCGGGCGTCGGGGCGAAGCCGTGCAAAGGATCTTCAGCGTTGATACGGCACTCGATGGCGCTGCCGCTCATGCGGACGTCCTCTTGCCTGAGCTGGAGTGGAAGACCCGACGCGATGCGGATCTGCTCCTTCACGATGTCGACCCCGGTCACCATCTCGGTCACCGGGTGCTCCACCTGCACGCGGGCATTCACTTCGAGGAAGTAGAACTTGCCCTCCTGCCAGAGGAACTCGACCGTGCCTGCTCCTTCGTATCCCACGCAGCGGGCAGCGTTGACGGCCACCTCACCCATCGCATCCCGGAGTTCGGCATCCAAGGCCGTGGAGGGTGATTCCTCGATGAGCTTCTGATGTCTCCGCTGGATGGAGCATTCGCGCTCGCCCAGGTGGACGACGTTGCCATGCGAGTCGGCCAGGATCTGGAACTCGATGTGGCGGGGGTCGGGTAGGTACTTCTCGATGTAGACCTCACCGATGCCGAAGTTGGCGGAGGCGATGGCCTGAGTGGATTCGAGCGCCTTGGGCAGTTCCTCTTCGCTCGCCACTATGGTCATGCCGATCCCTCCGCCACCACCTGATGGCTTGATGATCACGGGGTAGCCGATCTCGCCGGCGATGGCCATCGCGTCTTCGGGCTCCATGATGCACTCGGTGGTCCCCGGCACTACTGGTACTCCCGCCTTCACCATCTCCCGGCGCGCGGCAGCCTTGTCTCCCATCAGTTCGAGGACCCTGGCGGACGGTCCTATGAACTTGATGCCTTCCCGCTCACAGGCGGCGGCAAAGCCGGGATTCTCGGCCAAGAAACCGTAGCCGGGATGGACGGCGTCGGCGCCGCTTTGCCGGACGGCGGCCAGGATCTTCTCGATGTCGAGGTAGCTCTGAGAAGCGGGCGCCGGGCCGATGAGCAAAGCCTCGTCGGCGTATTTGGCGAAGAGCGCCTCCCTGTCGGCATCCGAATAGACCGCCACTGAAGCTACGCCCATCTCGCGGCACGCCCGCATCACGCGGACGGCGATCTCTCCGCGATTGGCGACGAGGACCTTCTCGATCACGTTACGTCACCACCATGAGGATATCCTCGGGGTCGACCATCTGGCCCTCTTGAGCGTGGATCTCTCTCACCACCCCCGGCCTGGGCGACACGATCGATCGCCTCATCTTCATGGTCTCGATCATGGCGACCTCGTCGCCCTCCCTGACGGAATCCCCTACCTTCACCGGCACGGCCAGTATCAGTCCCGGCGCACCGCAAACGATGGCGCCTTCGGGGAGCTCCCGCCGCTCCGGTCGCGCGTCCCGCGCCTGCCCTTCCTCAGACGCGGCCGTGGCGAGAGCTTCGGTTCCGTTTCCCAGAGGAGAGATCCTAACGGTGAAGACCTCCCCGTCCACATCCACGCTGAACTCCCGCGGAAAGCCGGCAAGAGCCGGCGAGCCGCCGGCCTGGGCCGCGGCCCCTTGGGTCTCGCCGCGCGCCGCGGCCGCCGACCCGGAGTCGGTCGCCACGTCGGCCGCCGGCGCCTCGGCTTTCGCCGCCGGCGCGGCGGCCTCCTTCCCGTCTGCACCCCGCTTCACCGGTCTCCCCGGGATCAAGATCTTTAGAAGGAGTTCGTCGTCGGAAAGGTCGGGCCCGATCTCCCGGCGCAGCTCGTCAACGGACTTGAGGAACCCTTCGGGCCGCCACTCGAGCAACTCTCGGGTCCGCGGCAGGCTCATGACTCGGTCCATGACTGCCGAGTCCACCGGCACGGCCGGCTTGCCGTAGTACTCCAGGACGTACTTGATGGACTCGTCCGTCACTGTCTGGTAGCGCTCTCCCGAGACCACGTTCTCGAAGGCCTGGGCGCCGACGATCTGGGAGTAGGGGGTAGCCATCACCGGATAGCCGTAGTCCTTACGCACCCGGATCACTTCCTCCAGGATCTCGCCAAGCCGCTGCTCCATCCTTATTTCCCGAAGCTGGCGCGTGAGGTTGGTCATCATGCCGCCCGGCACTTGGTGCTCCAGGTAGTACACGTCGTACTCCATCGGCCGGCCAAGCGGGAGCCCTTCCTTCTCGGCGATCTGCCGGTAGTGAGCGGAGACGGCGGCCAGCGCTTCCTCGTCCAGGTCGCACTGGTAGTTCAGCCGGCGTAGGTTCTTGAGGACGGTCTCCGTCGCCGGCAGAGAGGTGCCGTTGGCGAGCGGCGCCACGGCGGTGTGCAGCGTTCGCACGCCCGCTTGCACGGCGGCCAGATAGCAGAGCGGAGCCAGGCCTGAACTGCAGTGGCAGTGGAACTCGAGGGGTATGCCCTCGCAGTGCTGCTCGACGAGCGAGACCAGCTCCCCGGTCTCGTCCGGCGTGATGATCCCCGACTCGTCCGAGATCATGATGCGGTCGATGCAGTCTTTTGCCGCGGCGATGAGCCGCGTCTTCTCGATCCAGTGGTTGCTGGTGTGGACAGGGCTCGAGGTGTACATCAACGAGGTCACCACCTCCGCCCCTTCCGCCTTGGCCACCTCGGCGTAGTAGCGGAACCTCTCCATGTTCTCCTGGTAATCGCAGATCCAGAAGCTGCGGACGCCATTGGCGACCGAACGTTTGATCCAGAGGGAGATGATGTCACGGGGCGTGCTGAGGTCGAAGGAGGAGAGACTGGCCGTCTGATAGGAGCCACGCAGCCAGGTGTTCGGCATCAGGCCGGAGACCAGTCTGATCCTCTCCCAGGGATCCTCGTCGAGGGTACGCACCTGCACGGTGAACGCCTGTGAGCCCACGGTGGCCACGGCCAGATAGCCCACCTTGTCCATCATCTCCGCGATGGGGACGATGTGCTCGGTCCTCATCGTGTTGCCCCAGAGGCTCTGCTGAGCGTCCCGGATGGACTGGTCGACGAAATGCACCTTGTCCACTAGGCTTCAGCCTCCCTGAACGCACTTGACAACGCATCGGCGACCGCTTTTGCGAATGTGGGGCTGTTGATGTCGGTATCCACCTCGATCAACTCGATCTCCGGATCGAGATGCGCCTTCATCGTGCGAGAGAAGGCATGGTCGGAGACAGGGTCGTGAAGCGGGCCGCCTTCCACGCTCAGTGACGAGAAGCCCCTTAGGGGGACGACGGCCTTGACCCTCGCTTTGTGCTCGTATCGATTCAGTCGCACAGCAGCGGCCGCGGCGATCTGCTCCATCTCCTCGGCGCTGGTCCTCGCTTGGACTCGCGGAGGCTGCAGGTACAGCTTTCTCTCGGCCAGTCGTCTCGATGTCCACAGAGAGTCGTTTCTGTCTCTTCTCTCGATCGGACCGCAACTGATCATGTCGAACCCGCCGGGACAGAAGATGTAGGGGATCGGCAAAGTCGCCGCCACGTCCAGACGGTCCGGACCCGCGTCCCTGTTGCCGCCCAGGAGGTTTTCGCTGAAAGCCCCGGGTACAAGGTCGACCAACGCTGCGAAGATGCCCTGGGGGGCGAGATCCAGGGCGGCTATGTCGCCTACCCCCATCGCGTGGATCGAGACGATCTCGTAATCTCCTCCCAGGATCTCCCGTATATGGTACGCACCCTTGTCGCAATAGCCGAACTCCGTCACCGCGACGGACGGCTTGTCCCCTTCCAGCGAGGCCGGACCCCCCTCCACCATCCCGGAAATGGCATCGGCTCCGTGTAGGGCAAGGGTGCGAACCAAGGGGTTCATGCCCACCGTGTCTACCACGGTGTGCATCAGGGTTATGTTACTGCGTGCGAAGAAGTCCCCGAACTTGGCCGCATGGACCGGCTGGCCCGTGGCGCCCGATATGAGGAGCTTGGGGACTCCGAACGGCAGTTCCTTCATGGCCGGCAGCGATATGAGCGCACCGGTCATCCCCGCGATGGCGATCATTCCTTGGAGGTCACCGCGCACGCAGAGGTCGCTTGTTTTCGCTCTCAGTCCTTCGGCCATGACCGAGGTGGGAGTATCCCCTCGGCCGACCGCAAGCCCTGCTCTCGCTTCGGCCAACTCGGCTAGTTCCCGGCAGCTCACGTCGGCCTCAAGGGTCGGGACTATGGCTCCGGTCCCGACGCTGATATCTATCAAGCAGGTGTCGTGGCCCCTTTGCCGGATCCGGTCTCGGATGATCCTAAGCGCCTCTTCCCTCTCATCGAGCATTCCGACTATCGCGATGGCCATACTATCGTCGCTCCTTGCTCTGCTTCTGACTTGGTCCGGCCGCTGCTTCCTGCTCGAGGGTGACCGTCTTGACGAAGGCCGTCAGCAACATAGTAACAAGGCATGGGACGCGCAGGTATCTTGGGCGGGGGATGCGCTGATGACCGACGTTGCCCGGGGCGCACTCAGGCCTGATAGCACGGTGGGACCGGCAACCAACGGCTTTGTCAGGGCTTTCGGGTCCCCGACATAAAGACGTCCCCCCTCTCGCCGGCGAGCCGGCGAGAGGGGGGACAAGCTGGGAGCAAGCCTACAGGAACGTGAGCGGAACGGCCGCTCCACCCCGAACCATATATGCGGTGCCTACTATTTCCACTCTATGACGAATGGCTGCTTCAGATCGGCGTCGGTCACTCCCGGCGCGTCGACCGCAGCCACCATCGGGCCCTCGACCTCCCATTTCTCGCCCTTCTGCAGCTGACCGAGCGAGATCGGCTGCTTCCAGATACCAGGCGTGATGTGCAGAGCGGCCGGATCGACAGGCGCCGTCATATCCATCGGGCCCGTGATCAGCTCGAGCTTTGTGGTCTTGATGGCCTCGACGATGCTCTCTTTGCTGTCCAGATCCTTGGTTCTCTTAAGCACGTCTACAGTCCAGCCGTTGCGCATGTACCCGGTGATGAACTGGTCCCACGGCTGCTCGAAGTCTTTCTCGTACCGGTCGGCCACCTCGGCGTTGGTCATGCCGCTGATGTTGTCGCTATACGGCCACGACTTGTGCCAGGTGAAGATCTGGATGATGCCGAAGGCGGCGTCGCCCATGGCCAACTGATCCGAGTAGGCCCCCAGTCCGATCATCTCGTTGCAGGCTTTCGGGTTGTAGCCCTGCTGCGCGCACTGCGTCCAGAAGTTGGGGAAGTCCTTGCCCGGGTTGGAGCCGATGTTGAGCTCGCAGCCCGCTTTCTTGTACTCGTTGATCATGGAGGTGAAGTCCTCGGTCCCCAGGTTGAAGTAGCCGGGATTCACCACCGTGTACCCGGCCGCCTTGAGGGTGTCCTCAAAGCCGATGCCCGGAGTCTGCCACGCCTGAGTGTCGAGGGTGTTGCCGAGGAACAGTCCCGCTACCTTGTTGGTGGGGATCTTGTCAAGGACTTTCACTAGAGCGCTGGTGCCCTGCTCTACGCCGAAGAGGCTGCCGAAGACCCACTTGTCCGGGCAATCCGCCGGGTTCTTTAGATCCGGATACCGGCCGAAGACGATCGCCCCCCACGGGCAGTTGCTGCACAGGATGGGAGTCCCATTGGTCTCGGCCTGGACGGCAGCCGGGACCGCCGTTGTGGGACTACCACCCACACTGAGGATGTCGACCTTGTCGTTCAAGATCAGGTCGGAGGTCACCTGGGAGGCCCGGCTGTCGTCGGACTGCGTGTCTCTGAGCAGCCAGCTCACCTTGTGGAGTTTGCCGTCCCCGAGCACCATCTCGTCGCCGACGAATTCCTTGACCAGGTCGATGCCCCACTTGTCGGCGATGGCGAAGATGGCGATAGGGCCGGTGAGGGGCGAGACCACTCCCACCTTGATCTCGCGGCCGGCCTCGGGGCCGGCGGTAGTGGTGGTTGTTTCCGGCGCGGCCGTCGTGGTGGTCTCTGGAGCTGCCGTGGTGGTTGTTTCCGGTGCGGCCGTCGTGGTGGTCTCTTCTTCGCCGCAGGCGGCCAGCAAGCCTCCCATGCCTGCGCCGACGCCGACAGCCGCTCCGGCGACTCCGGCGATCTTCAGGAACTCGCGACGGCTGACGGATTTCCCTTTGAGAAGGCTCCCCGGGCTTTCACTTGCGCTTGGTTCTTGCCTGTCGTCTGTCAACTCAGTTCTCCCCCTGTCTCGCGTGCACCGTTACCCCGTCGAGCGTCATGTTCGTTTGCGAGCCTCCATCTCGCGCAACTAAGAAAGTTCATGTCGACGGTCTGTATAACCTACGATTAGCATGACTCCCCGGCCCCTGTCAATGCCACTCGCCCCCGCCGGCGCTCTTCTGCTCGCAGTTGTCTGTCGGCGTACCGGGGCCTGTCGACATGTGCGGCACTGCGCCTACGCCTTGGCCAACGGGGGGAGACCCAGCTTGGATCGCAGCCAGCGACCCATCTCGCCGATGGCTTCGTTCACCTCGGGCACCCGGCCGGCGAGGAAGATGAACGAATGCTGCATCTCCGGGACGGCGATCAGGCTCACATCGACACCGGCGGCTTCCGCCCGCTTGGCGAACTCTATGGCATCGCCGGCCAGTACCTCATCTCCGCCGTAGTAGATCTTCATGGGGGGAAGGCCGCGCAGATCGGCGTAGAGCAGGTTGACCCGCGGGTCGTTTGGAGCCACACCCGTGCCACCGAGCCACGCGTCTCGCATTCGGACCAGTTGCTCCTTGGACACCATGACGTCGGTACCGGCCTTGGTCTCCATGGTCTCGCACGTCATCTCCATGTCATACCAGGGTGAGACCGCGAGTATCGCGGCGGGCATCGGAGCGCTCTGGTCGCGCAGCCCCATCACCAGCCCTGTGCAAAGATTCCCCCCGATCGAATGACCGATGCTGGCGATGTTCTCAGGGCGGATCCCCTGGCCGAGCAGCCAGTGATAGGCAGTCGCTACATCCTCGACCTGAGCCGGATACGGGTCTTCCGGTGAGCGCCGGAAGTGCACCACGAGGGCGCGGACCCCCGCCGCTTTTGCGATGTGTCCGACGAGCTTGCGGTCGGAGTACATCGAATGAACGAGCGTACCGCCAGAGTGGCAGTCTAGTAAGACCCGGTCCGCGTTGCAGCCCTCGGGAATGCACCACATTGCCGGCACCCCGTCGGCATCCACTTCCGCGTAGGAGACTCCCTCAGGCTCACTGGCTCCCAAATGCAGGGTCTCAAAAATAGCTCGAATCACCCGTATGTCGGTCTGCTGCGCCTCGAGTTCGCCGACCGACCGATACAGATCAAGCCACTTCTTCGCTTCCTCGCTGGCCATAGCCAACTCCTCTCCTTCAGCTGAATCGGCAGGAGCCCTTAGAAGACCGAGTGGTGTGCACTCAAATTCCAGGACAACGTACCACAAGGTCGGCCAGGGCCGTTGCGCGGCCTTCGGTCCTATGGACTATCGGACTATCGGAGAATGGAATCAGGTCTGTCTGGACGATAGAATGGCTCTCGTCGTGAGATGTCCGTGGGCCGTTCCCGGTGGCGCGGGCCACGTCGCTTCCGGGCGCCAGAAGATACCGCATGAACATACCGCCTATTTCCGGGGAGGATAGGGTGTCGATGACCGCAGACGGGGGCGATCAGGTCTATCGGATGGGCGGTTGGTCCCCGGGCTGCGGCTGCCACGGTGGGTGTGGGCTGGAGGTCCACGTCAAAGACGGCAAGGTCGTCAAGGTAGAGGGCGACCCCGAGCACCCTTGGTACCAGGGTCGAGTCTGTCCCCGCGCCCTGGCTCTCACTCAATACATCTATCATCCAGACCGCCTTCGCCATCCCCTCAAGAGAGTGGGGGAGCGAGGAGAAGGCAAGTGGCAGGAGATCTCCTGGGACGAAGCCTTCGCCATGTGCGAGTCCCGGCTGAGAGAGATCGCCCAGAAGTGGGGTCCCGAATCGGTCGTCTTCTCGCAGGGGACAGGCCGGGATGTCGGCGGCGCCATATCGTTCCTCGCCTATGCCTACGGAAGCCCGAATTGGGCCATGTGGGGTCTCTCCGGGCACTCCTGCTTCACACCCATACTGGCATCCGGCTATGTGACCCAAGGAGATTTCACCTTTCCCGACGCCGCGCAATTCTTCCCGGAGCGATTTGACAATCCCGAGTACGTCTCCACGCGATGTGCCGTCGTATGGGGCTGTTCTGTCATCCGCGGCTGCGTCAACCACTACTGGTGCGACCACTGGTTCATCGACCTGATGCGGCGGGGGAGCAAGATCATCGTGATCGACCCCCGGGAGACCTGGATAGCCACCCGGGCCGACCTCTTCCTGCAGATCCGACCGGGCACCGACAACGCTCTTGCCTTGGCTATGCTGAACGTGGTGGTGAGCGAGGACTTGGTGGATCACGCCTTCATCGACACGTGGTGCCACGGCTATGACCAGCTGACCGAGCGGGTCGGACAGTTCACCCCGGAGTGGGCGGAGCCCATCACCTGGATACCTGCGGAGAAGATACGGCAGGCGGCCCGGATGTACGCGGAGAACGCCCCTGCCGGCATCGAGGTCGGCCGTCCGGTCGAAGGCGCACCTGAAGGCACCCAGGCCATAATGAACATCCACCGTCTCGTCGCCATCACGGGAAACCTGGACGTGCCAGGGGGCAGCGTCATCTGCCGGCCTGCCTATGGCGTGACCACCTACCCGTATTCCACCGAGGAGGTCATTCAGCTGTACGGAGCGGAGCTCCACGCCAAACTGAGCCAGAAGCGCATCGGCGCGGATAGATACCCGCTGGTCAAGAACTTCCGGGCTTGGGCGCAGGAGGACGCCATCATCGAGCAGATGGAGACCGGCGACCCCTACGAGATCCATGGTCTGTGGATCCAGGCCAACAATCCCCTGGCCAATCAGGCCCAAGACGTCAGGCGCCACTACGAGGCAGCCCTCAAGCTCGACTTCAACGTTGTGGTCGATCTTTTCATGACGCCCACGGCGCAGCTGATCGCCGATGTCGTTCTTCCTGCGGCCAGCCTGCCCGAGAAGGACTCCATCTACTGCATCGGGGGCCCGCTCAATATCATCCACAAGGTCATCGACGTCCCAGAGTGCAAGTCGGACTGGGAGATCAACTTCACCCTGGCCAAACGCTTCAATCCCCAAGCGGTCCCCTGGGGGAGCGTTCGCGAGATGCTCACCGACCGCATGAAGCCCTCCGGCTACACCTTCGAGCAGATGATCGAGAAAGTCTGGGACCTTGCCCCGGCCGGCCACCCGTGCGGCAGCCGCCCCTACCGGAGGTACGAGAAAGGCACGCTGCGGCTTGACAAGAGACCGGGCTTCCGCACCCCCACCGGCAAGGTGGAGCTGTACTGCACCAACTACGAGAAGTGGGGCCTCGACCCCCTGCCGTACTTCCGGGAGCTGGAACCGGAGAGCGAGGAGAAGACCCCGGACGTCTTCCAAGACTATCCCCTCATGATGATGACCGGCCGGCGTTCCCCCGTGCTCTTCCATAGCGAGCACCGGCAGATCCCCTGGCTACGGGAATGCGATCCCGACCCGCTGGTGGAGCTCAGCCCCCACACGGCCGAGGAGAAGGGCATCAAGGACGGCGACTGGGTGCTCATCGAAGGCACCATGGGGAGCTTCAGACGGGTGGCGAAGGTCACCCCGATGATCCATCCCAAGACCATCATGGTCCCGCATGCCTGGTGGCTGCCGGAGGAGCAGGGCGACCCGGAGAACCCCTACAAGGTGTGGGACCTGAACTGCAATCAGCTCATCCCCATGGGTTACAACGATTCTTCGGGCTTCGGCGGCGGGCCGCTCTCGTACATGCTGGTGCGAGTCTCGAAGTCCGATGAGTGAGCCTTTGGGGGAGAACGCCTGCCCGACGACCAACCGAGCGAAGGAAGATCAAGATGCCGCGTGACGGATTGCTCATAGAGTACGAGTACTGCACCGGGTGCCAGTCCTGTGTGGTGGCCTGTAAGCAGGAGCACCATCACCCCGTGGGCATAAACGGGATCAAGCTCAACGAGATCTATACGGAGGGGGAGAGGCTGCGCATAGACTTCTTGCCTTTTCCCACCACGCATTGCGACCTATGCGCCGCCAGGGTGACGAAGGGCGAGAAGCCGGCTTGTGTCAAAGCCTGTCAAGCGGCCACCATGTGGTACGGGGACGTGGTCGAGCTTGCCAAGCTGATGGAAGAGAAGCCTCGCTCGGTCCTTTTCGCCCCGAGATAGCGCGAGAATCTGGCGGACCGGATCTGTTCTTTAGGATTCGTCCTCCGACTCTTCCCAAGCGATCTCCACGCCGTCGGAGTCTCCCACGGCTTCCCTCATGATCTCTACGAGCTCGGGGCTGGCGCCGTTCTCCTCGAGAAAGTCTATTGTCTGCGGCGTGATGTAGTAGTCGGTGTCTCCCTCGTCTTCCTCCTCGAGCTGGTCGATCAACAGCTGCAGGTCAGCTTCGTCGATCGCTCCCAGATACTCGCCTCCATCCTTCAACGACAACGTGATCACCGGGTGGTCCTCCCATCCTGTGCGCCTTGATCGCGGGTCTCGACCCCGACCCAACGCCCATCACTCTACCACCGCATCCGCAGGACTTGGGCCGGCTCGCTGGAGAGGGGTGCCAGAGCGGCCGTACGACCCGATCCGGCCTTCAGCGGCCAAAAATCTCGTCCGGCGCGACCTGGAAAGGATCGACCACACGTACGCCGTCAAACAGGCGATGGTGCTCGAGATCCTCCGTCAGGAGCCAGCTGCAGCCGGCCATCTGTGCGGCCGAGACTATGAGGGAATCCCACCAGGACAGCTGGTGACGATCCTGTACGATCCACGCACCTTCGATGACGGAACGGTCTATGGTTATAGGAGCCCACGCCATCAGATTGCGTACGTCGGCGCGCGCCTGCTCGCGATCGAGCCCGGGCCGCAGCTTCTCGGTCACCACCACGTAGTACTCGTTTAGGACCTGGGCGCTCAACCGCCCGGAGCGCGCAGCCCAGAGCGACCGCAGCCACCATTCGGCGGCCTGCTGCTTCTCCGGTTCTGATGCGTCTCGAGCGTAGACGAGGACGTTGGTGTCGACGAAACAGGGGACGTTCAGGCGAGAACCGCGCTCAGCCACTATCGGTCCGGGCGCTGATGGATGTCGGTCCGAGTGGGATACCGCCCAGTGGTTTTGAGCTCGCGGGGAAGGACGGCAAGATACTGCTGCATAGCCGCCTCGTAGCCGTCCTCCTGGAGCATCTTCTCCCGGAGAACTCCTCCAAGGAGCCGGGAGACGCTCGTCTCCCGGCGGGCGGCCCAGATCCGCGCCCACCTGGCGACGTCTTCATCGAGAGTGATGGTGACGTTCTTCAGAGCCATGAATTCAGTGTAACACGAACTTCGTGTGATGGTCATTCCTGTGACCTCGCGAGCCGCCAGTTCCGGTCCTAACCCTACCCTCTCTCTGTTCGCTGTCTATGGGACGCAGGTTCGATCATGGGGCGGTCTCACACCCACCTGTTCGCCTTTGTTCTTGACAATGGGCACCCGGGCGGGATAGTGTGTGTTAGTTGGTTATCAGTAACCAACCGCGACGAGAGGCGCTCAGCCACTCCCGCCGCCGGCACGGTCAGCAGAGACCATGGAGGAAGGATGAAAGTCAAGAAGATCGTCGATCTCAGCCAGCCGTTCGGCCACGGCACGCCACTGTGGCCATACTTCCCGGACATCAAGATCGAACGCTTCCACTACCACGCCAAGTCCGGCGTCTTCACGCAGTGGCTCTGGCATCCCATGCACATCTCCACCCACGCGGATTCGCCCATCCACGTGATCGCGGGCGAATGGTCGACCGAACAGATCCCGCTCGACTACTACTTCGGCACCGGAGTGGTGGTAGACGTGGGCCCGAAGGGCAAGTGGGAGTTCATCACGGCCGACGATCTGGAGAAGGCCACGCCCAAGATCGAGAAGGGCGACATAGTCATCATCCATACCCACATGCACGCGCAGTTCAGCGACAGTAAGGACTACTTCGCCCGTTCGCCGGGACTCGTACCGAGCGCTGCCGAGTGGTTGGTGGAGAAGGGCGTCAAAGCCGTGGGCGTGGACCAGCAGGCGCTCGACCACCCGCTCGCTACTGCCATCGGCTACCACGGTCCCGGCCCGCTCTTGCCGGACGTGGTGGCGGAGTACGAAGCGGAGACCGGTCGTTCGGCCAGAGAGGATTTCCCCGATTGGGAGCCGTGCCACAACATCCTCCTCGGCAATCACGTCATGGGCTTCGAGAACGTGGGCGGTGACATCGACGAAGTGCTGGGCCAGCGCGTGATCATCGCCGGCTTCCCGATCAGGTGGGTGGGAGGCGACGGTTCGATGGTGAGGCTGGTCGCCATCATCGAGGAATAGGATCAGAGCGAGGGCAAGGGCTGCGCGGGGCCATCAGTCGATGCGACGAAGCGCCGGGGGACCGGTCCTACCGGTCCCCCGGTCACCCGCCTGGATCCGCCCGACCACCTTCCGTTCCTCGTTTTATCCTCCGCATCACGACGCTCCGAATGCGGTGGAAAATATCCAGCAGGCCGCCGGGGAAGAGGAGGACGACGAGGATGAACAGGACGCCAAAAATGACTTGATGGACGTCGGTCAGGTTAGCCGCCAATCGCTCGCGCACCACCACATAGAAGGCGGCACCGACCACAGGGCCTGCCAGGGTGCCCACCCCACCGATGTAGGCGATCATCAGGGCTTGGAACGTCCAGGTTGGGAAGAATGGCGCCTCGGGATAGTAGCTGATCTGCTGGAAAGCGAACACGCCCCCAGCCAGACCCATGAAGAGACTGCTGACCGCGAGAGTCAGCAACTTGTGACGCAGAACGTAGACTCCCGTGGCTTGGGCCGCCTCTTCATCCTCCCGCACACCCAGAATGCCCAGACTCCACCGGGAGCGCATGAGAAGGTAGGCTGCTCCGGTCGTGGCTATCGCCAACGCCAACGCCACGTAGTAGCGCAGGGGCAGATTGTAGGAGGCGATCATCTCGCCGGACATCGCCGAAAGGTATGGTTGGTTCTGACCGATGGTGATCCTCATCACCTCTGCCACAGCCAGTGTGCCGATCGCGAAATAGGCCCCGCGCAGACGGAAGGTCGGTACGCCGATCAACATGGCGAAGGAGACCGCCGTCACCCCGCCAACAATGAGTGCCAGGATGAAGGGGATGCCGCCGAACCATAGTAGGCGTGTGACCAGTGCCCCGATGCCGAAAAAGGCGGCGTGGCCAAGGCTAACCTGCCCGGCGAACCCCCCCAACATGTTCCAGCTTTGGCCCATGGCGACGCCGAGACAAATGAGGAAGAACAGATTCCATATATTGTCCTGGGACATCTGCTGGGGAAAGAGGACCGCGAAAAGAAGGAGGACGACGATCCCCCCGGCGCAAGCCAGCGTCGCAGGGAGCGCGGAGACGACGGTTGCGTAGGAGTCATCTTTGCCATCACTTCCTCACGAACAGACCCTGCGGACGCACGATCAGCACGACCAGGAAGAGGATCAGGCCGACCACTTCCTTGTAGGTCTGCGCTAGATACGCTCCGCTCAACGCCTCGACGACGCCCAAAAGGATCCCCGCAGGTAGAGCGCCGAAGACACTGCCGGTGCCGGCTAGGACGATCACGATCATCGCTTTGAGAGTCCAGAACATGCCGATGCTGGGGGCAAGGGCGTAGGTGAAGGTGACGAACTGCCCTGCCACACCAGCGAGGGCGGCTCCGAGCGCAAACGTCATCATGTACACACGGCTGATGTTGATCCCGGCCAGTTCCGCCGCTTCATAGTCCTGCGCCGTTGCGCGGATGGCTTTCCCGAAATATGTCTTGCGAAGGAAGAGGGCAAGTGCGACCGTGACGACCAGCACCACCGCCAGGGTCGCCAGACGCGTATAGGGAAAGAGGACGCCATAGATGTTAAAACCCTCCCCCGCATAGGAAACCTGCACCGAACGTTCATCGCCGGTGAAGGCCCATTGCGCCAGGTTCTGGAGGACAAGCCCCAAACCAAAGCTCACGAGCAGGGAGTTCTTGAGCTTCTCCTCTCCTTGGAGGCGGACGACGTGCCGGTAGACTATCCGGTCGAGGATCAAACCGAGCGCGAACAGAGCGACGATGACTACGGGCAGGGATAAGAAGGGATCGAGCCCGAGCGTGGTGAAGGCCCAGAAACCCACGTAGCCGCCGATCATGACGAGTTCACCATGGGCGATGTTGAGGATCTTCATCACCCCGAAGACCAAGGCCAGCCCCATCGCGGCGACGCCGTAAATCGAGCCGGCAAACACGCCGAAGACGATCGTCTGTATGAAGGATCCAAAGCCCACGGGGTCAGTCCACCGGGGCTGGGCAGATGCCCAGATAGGCCTGTTGTACTCGATCGTCATGCAGGAGTTCCTGCCCGGCACCCGTGCCCACGATCCTTCCCTGCTCGAGGATGTAGGCGCGATGGGCAAGTTCGAGCGCTTGTCGGGCGTTCTGCTCCACCAGGAATATGGTGACACCGTGCTGGTTCAACGTTTGCACGGTTTGGAAGATGCTCTCGACGACGAGGGGCCCCAGCCCAAGCGACGGCTCATCGAGCATGAGGAGCTTCGGCATGCCCATGAGGGCGCGTCCGACGGCGAGCATCTGCTGTTGCCCGCCGCTCATCGTGTTCGCCCGCTGCTCCTTGCGTTCGGCCAACAAAGGAAAGAGCTCGAATACAAGCTTCAGTGATTCGAAACGTGCTTCTCTGGCCCGTTTCGAATATGCTCCCAACTCCAGGTTGTCAAGAACGGTCAGCCCGCCGAAGAGCCGGCGCCCCTCGGGAACCAGGATCACACCCTGTTCCACTATCCTGTAAGCCGGCAGGGTGCTCAGGGACTTGTCTCCCAATTGGACCGATCCGGATTTGAGCGGTTGAAGACCGGAGATCGCCCGCATCAGAGTCGTCTTGCCCGCACCGTTCGGGCCGATGAGTGCGACGATCTCGCCTTCCTTGACGCTGAGAGACACGTCCCATAACGCTTGGATGTCTCCGTAGGCAACGTCGATGCCCTGTATCTCGAGGAAATCAGTCATGGAGGGATTTTCCCAGATAGGCATCGATGACCTTCTCGTCGCACGAGACCTCTGCCGGCGTGCCTTCGGCGATCAGCTCGCCTGCGCTCAGGACGACGATCCGGTCTGCGATCCCAAACACTGCCTTGACCAGATGCTCGACCATGATGATGGTGATGCCCGTATCGCGAATGCTCTGGATCAGCGCCATCGCGGTCAAGACTTCGGAGGGGTTCAACCCGGCAAGGAGCTCGTCCAGCAGGAGCAGTTTTGGGTCGGCGGCCAGGGCACGGGCCAGTTCGAGGCGCTTGCGGTCTACCAGGGTCAGGCTCTTGGCCTTTTCAAATGCACGTTCGGCCAGTCCAACGATCTCGAGGGTCTTGATCGACTCCTTTTCGGCCCGAGATCTACTCCTGGTCGGGTTGCGCCCGTACACCCTGCCGATGGCCGCGTTGTCCAACACCGACAACTCTGGGAGAGGTCGCACCAATTGAAATGTGCGCGCGATGCCCATCCAACAACGGGCGTGCGGCGGAACAGAGGTGATGTCCTTGTCCTCGAACCAGACCTTGCCGTTGGTGGGCGGGTAGACTCCCGTGATGAGGTTGAACAATGTGGTCTTGCCCGCGCCGTTCGGGCCGATCAAGCCGATGATCTCCCCCTCTGCGACGTGTGTCGAGACGGAGTTGACGGCCACCAACCCTTTGAAAGCTTTGGAGACATCTTCCAGATTCAGCAGCAAATCTGTTTCCTCGTATGTGTTTTGCCTGAGTTTGTGAGGCCTGGAGGTCACGCTGGACACGTGACCTCCAGGCGTATGTCAGATTAGCGGTCCGCCCAGGGCAACGCCGGATAGATGATGGGAGCAAGCGCGACGTCGGCGGGGAAAACGAGCGCCTGCTTGCCGCCTTGCCACTGGTTGACAGGGTCGAGAGCATTAGGCCAGGTGCCGTCTTCAATGAACGTCACATGCCCGACCAGGGTGTCCAGATCGGTCGCGGCGATCGCGTCGCGGATCGCGTCCCGATCGAGGCTCGCCGCACGGGTGATCGAGTCGGCGAGGATCAGAACGCACGAGTAGGCCGGACCGGTCAGCGCCGCAGCGGGTTTGCCGTACACTTCCTTATATTGCGCGGCCATCTCGGCCACGCCCTCGTACGGAAGGCCGTTGTTCCAGCCGGGCAGCAGGAAGACTCCGTCGCTATCCGTGCCCAGGTTCTCACCGAACGTGGGCGGATCGGGGGCGCGGATCATGAAGTAGACACTGGCGTTCCAATCCAACTCCTTGATCTGCTTCATCATCGCCAGTCCGTCCGGGGAGTTGGGAAGAGCCAGCAAGACTTCACCGCCGGCGTCTTTGGCGTCTTGGATGAGCGAGGAGTAATCGGTCGTGCCGGGCGCGTATTCGAGGGTCGTGACCTCATAGCCACCACGCGTGGTGGCTTCTTTCGTCCACAACTCGACCATTTCCGCGCCCCAGTCCGTCGTCTCCGCGAAGATGATTACCTTCGTGGGTTTGGGACTAAGGGAATCCAACATCTCGAAGGTGATCCTTGCGTGGTCCTGGGATTTCGGGAAGGGCGAGAAGAGGTACTTGAATCCCTGATCGTGCACCCCCGAGTACAAAGCGAAAGCGATACCGAGGTAGGCGATCTTGTTCTTCTCGGCGATGCCGGCCGCCGCTGCGTGCAGGTCGCTTCCCGCGCCGCCCAGGTAGGCGACGACGTCGTTCGACGCCTGGGTCTCGAGCTGTTGCACGGTTTTGCTCGGGTCCGACTCATCGTCGAGCACGATCAACTCGATCGGGACCTTGGTGCCGCCCACGTCCAGGCCACCGGCGTCGTTGATGTTCTTGACCGCGAGTTCGTACCCGTTCTTGACCTGTTCGCCCAGACCGGAGTACTTCCCGGTGAGAGGAATGACGGCGCCGACTTTGATCGTGTCGGGAAGTTCCACCGGCGCTGCGGTGGTCTCGGTACTTGGCGCGGCGGTGGTATCGGTACTAGGAGCCGCGGTAGTCTCGGTAGTCGCCCCTGTCGTCGTGGTCTCCTCTTCGTCGCCACAGGCCGCAGCGAAGGTGCCCGCGGCCACCACCAGAGCAAGAGCGAGAAGCAAGAGCAGAACCCGCGTCTTGCCTCGATGAGGAGATTCATGGAGTCTTGTATTCATGGCAGCTTCCCCCAAAAGCTAAGAGTTGGAAGTCAGACTGAAAAATAGGCTTGAAAGAATCATTCCATCGCACGCTCCTCTCCCCTTGGCCCCAACACCACCGACATAAGAGTATCAGAATAATTGTTCGGGTTCCGGCCGTATCATCGGGAGCCGCCGCAGAAGACGGGCCGTGCGCAGGGGTGGGGGGTGATCGAGCACCGTAGGGTGTCGTCACGAATGGCTCTGGTGTACGATGCGCACAGCCGACCGGCGTGAGACGGGAGTGCGGGCGGTCCGGTCACTTATCTCAGGGGCGGCGAGGTGGCGCATCGACTCTGCGGCGAGATATGAGCACACATGGCTAGGAGACTGAGCTTCCCCCCTTGGGTCGGGTATGCTCTGGCCTCCTTTCTCTGCTACGGGATCACCAACTCTCTTCTGGGCGCCATCTACGAGTGGAGTGACCGCAATCCCGACACCTCGGTCACGGCCCCGTTCATTCTGTGGATGACCCTGGGGTTCTTCGGGGTCGGGGCTGCCTCTCTCTTCAAGCTGACAGGCCGGGGCTACAGAGGACTGCCCTCGCGCCGGTTCGTCTGGATCGCAGCTGTGGCCGGCGTCACCCTTTCGGCCGCCATGCTGACCCTGAAGCTGGGGCTGGCGAGCGATCCCGACGCCAAGGGACCCATCGTGGCCATCAGCTCCACCAACGCCATGATCGTCGCCCTGGGCGCCTGGCTCATCCTCAGCGAAAAGCTCAGTAGAAGACAGCTGCTCGGCATGTTTATCATCATCTGTGGGATCGCGTTGATGGCGCTGGGGTACGGTGCCGGCTCCAGCCCTCGCGGCCTTCTATTCGGTCTCGCGACCATGGTCCTCTTCGGCATCACCAACTTCCTGCTCAAGTACGCGGGCCACTACGGCAGCAACTCGGTCACGACCGCTGCCATCCTCTGGCTTTCGGCCGGGGTCTGTGGGGTTCTCGCCATCGGCTACTGCCTGATCCGATACGGTCACCTGCCCGGCATGGAGCAGCCCTCGCTCATCCTCTGGGCCATCCTGGCCGGCGTCACCCTGGCGCTGGGCATGCTGTTCATCAAGCTGGCCGTCACCAAAGGGCCCGGCGGACCGGCGACGGCCATCAGCGGTTCCAACTCCGTCCTGGTAGCTATCTTCGAGTTTCTGGTGTTTGCTCATATCCCGCCGGTTCAGAAGCTGGTTGGCATGGGTATAGCCATAGCCGGCATCATAGTTCTGAGCCTGGCAGGAGACCGCAAGGCCGGCGCGCGGTAGGCCGGGACCTACAAGAAGGGGGACACATGGGTCGTGTACAGCACAGAGTAGCTATCGTGACCGGGGGCTCCACCGGTCTGGGTGAGGCCACCTGCAGGCTTCTGGCGAGCGAAGGAGCTCAGGTGGTGATAGCCGACATCCAGGACGATAAGGGACTGAGGGTCGCCGAGGAGATCACCACGGGCGGCGGCTCGGCTCACTACTACCACATGGACGTCACCTCTGAAGACCAGGTGAAAGAGGTGTGCGCGAGCGTGTTCGCGACCCTTGGACGGATCGATATCCTCGTGAACAATGCCGGCATCACCGGGGCGCCCAAACCAACGCACGAGATCACCGTGGAGGAGTGGGACCAGGTCCTCGGTGTCGACGCCAAAGGCGTCTTCCTCTGCACCAAGCACGCCGTACCCTACATGATCCAGGGAGGGGGAGGCAGCGTCGTCAACATCTCCTCGGTCTACGGCATCGTCGGCGGGATGGACGTGCCCCCTCCGTTCCTCTACCACGCGGCAAAAGGCGCGGTCCGTCTCATGACCAAGTCGGATGCCCTCTGCTACGCCAAGGACAAGATCAGGGTCAATTCCATACACCCGGGCTGGCTCTGGACCCCCATGCTGGAGAACGTGGGCAAGAACGCGACCGAGGGACCGGAGGAGTTCCACAAGCGGATACTCAGCCACGTACCGCTGGGTCACTACGGTGATCCCATCGATGTCGCCTACGGCGTGCTCTACCTAGCCTCCGACGAGTCCAAGTTCAGCACGGGCACCGAGCTGGTGATCGACGGCGGTTTTATCGCACAGTAGTCGACCGGCCGGCGAGGGCCGAGGCTGCTCACAAGTCCGACAGCAGCTTGACGACCGCCTCCTGATCCTCCGCCGAGTCGACTCCGACGTGCGCGACGAACCTTGTGCCGAGCACGGCGCCCGAGAAGCCTCTCACGTTGATCCCGGCATCGCCGATCGCCTTCGCGAGGGTGGCCGCAACCCCGGGTTCGTCGGCGCCCTCGACACGCACCGAGTGCAGACTGGATGTGACCGCAAACCCGGCCGCGGTCGCCGCCCGCACTTCCCGGTCGCCTCGCAGCGGGGTCACGAAGGCCACGCCCGTGCCGGGCTTCTCAGGGGCGCGCCGGACGATGATGAAGCCGAGATCGGCGCCCGCATCGTTGAGAGCCGACAACTTCGCGGCCAATGCTCCCGGCTTGTCATCGACACTCGCCGCCCACACGTCTTCTCTTTCCACGAGCAAGTCCATCGTCACTCCATTCTCAGGTCTGAGCACCGACCCACCATGCACGACCTACCCGTATCGCGCCCGTCTCAGTCTCAACCTCCCAACCAGGTGCTTGCTCCCAGGGTGCCCTCGCCCTGAGCCGGCATGGCACCCGAGTGGGGGATTCCGTCCCCGCTGTCTTCGTAGAAGTACGTGTTCGGCTTGTCGTTCATTGCCCGGGCGTAATTGAACGCCTCCACCATCGAGACCTTTCCGTCACCGTTCGTGTCCGCATCGACCGGACGTCCGGCGGGGTCTGCGCCCTTGATGGCGCTTGCGAAGTAATAGGTGATGATGCAGTAGCTGCCGTCGGACATGGAATAGGAGGGTTCGTGCTCCCCCGAGGACGACATCAGGATCCGCTCGCCCCCCTGGGTCATGTCGTGGATGAGGCCTCCGCCGAAGCAGGTGGCTGTAACGGTCACCAGCCGCCGGAATCTGAGGTCGCTCATCATGGTCCCGAGCTCGTCGTCGAGGACGCCGCCGCCGCCTCCCAATCCTGACCAGGCACATAGTTCCTCGTCGTACGCGACCGTGTCGGACTTGTCCCCGTCATCGTTGATATCCACGCCGTACGTGCTCTCGGCCAGCGCCTCACCCACCTCGTCCTGGTTCTCGTCCACGGCGCCACCGTATTGGTAGTTGGCGTCCGGGTCGTCACGCCAGAACCCGCCACCATGGTTGCTGAAGAAGACGAAGATCAGATCGTCTTCTGTGGTCCGATCGCGCAGGCTCTGGAAGGCCGCGCCCAGGTTCGAGTTGGTGGCCGGACCGTTCACAGGTACGCGGGGATCGAGACCGAGGCCACCCCCATACAGCACGGTCACGTTCTCTTCGGGGAAGTCGAGCGGCCCCACCAGTGCGCTGTACATGAATCTCAGGTCGTTCCAGTAGCGGATATGGCACTGCAGGGGGTCGATACCTCCGGCAAATAAGACGGCGTACTTGTGAGGATCGGGCGAGGAGCTGTAGGTGATAGGGAAGGTAGCGACAAGCGGACAGTAGATATCCGTGCCGCCGGCCTCAGACTGGATCTCGATGCCGGAAAGGCCCAGGTTCGGCGGGGCCAATCCCGGCGATGGGTCGATCGTCGGGACCAGACCGGACACGTCGCACTGGGCCACCTGACCCGTCACGCGCAGTGTCTTGCCTCCATAGACGGCTGCATCTATGGCATCGGCTGCCGCTCCGCTGAGCAGCACGTAGCTGCCGGCGGGCATGGCAAAGTCCCTCCGCACCACGTCCAGATCGGTCACCAGCATGGGCAGGGGATCGCGCACGAACACTCCCTCCACCGCGACCTGCTGCCCCAGGAAGTCGTCCCAGTCCAGGCCCTTGAGCTCGGCTATGTCGGTCAGATCCACCGGCGGCTGGGTGGTCGTGGTCGTGGTGCCGGAGTCGAGGCGCTGCAGCAGGTTGTGAAGGACCTGGGCCACTTCGCCCCGGGGCATGGCTGCCCAGGGATCCATTTGGTCAAGCGGCAGGCCGTCCAGCAGGTCGTTGTACTCGGCCCGGCGGGCGTTGAGGCCGTGATCGCCTTGGCCTGTCGGGTCCCAGGTGGACTCGTATCCTGCGGGCGGCTCGACCAGCAGCGACGAATCGATATCGTCCGCAGCCCGCACCACCATGGTGATCGCCTGGAATCGGCTGATGTCTTGGTACGGTGCGAAGCTAAGGGGACTTTTGCCCACCGTGATGCCGTGTTTCGCGGCCACAGCCACGTAGTTGTCGGGGTAGAGGCCGTTCAAGCCACTCCACTCCACATCCAGGAAGAAGCACAGGTCAAGCTCCGACACCGGGTAGCCGCAACTCAGCACGATCATCTTGGCGAACTGCTGGCGGAGGACAGGGTCGTCGGGCCCGAAGGTGCCGTCGGGGAAGCCTTCGATGATGCCCCGCGTAGCTAGATCGGAGATGGCTTCATGATAGGGGTGGTTGGCTGATACGTCGGAGAAATCCGGGCCGGCAGCGATGGCCAGCGACACCACCAGCAGCGTCAGCGCGACAACCACTACAGCGCCGACGAACACCGGGGCGAGGGCCCGCCGCCGCGGTCGCCCCGCGAACGGCGTGCGGGCGATAGGCTTGCGGTGCATGACGATCCTCCCTAAGAGCATAGTGAAGAAGAGCTAATGAGGACCGGCTTGTTCTCGACAGCGGGTCCCGGTCAGCAGGCGAACCTCCGCACATTCACCCCGGCTTTCTCGCCACCCGGCGACGACAGATCAGGCCTATCTTCTCCTAGTCTATGCCGGGACACGCCGATGGGCAACTGCTTCGGACGGGGGCGAACGCAGAGTCAAGGGACAGGGGTATGACCACCGGCGGCTGATCTTGAGCATGTGGATCTCTCTTGCCGGCATATGGACCATGTTGTATGCCCGAATCTAGCTCCAAGCATCTTAGGAATCATATCTTTTTTTAGAGAATGAAGCAGACAGTCGGTCGTAGTCTTTACTTGCTCTTTTACTATTTACAGCATATTATTAGGCGCATGTTTGACCTTTATCTAGTTCACTTGGTGGACGCGAACAATCTATAGGAGCGATTGACATGGCAGCTGAAGCCTTCAGCTTCAAACCGGCTGAGATACCTCCGGCGGAACGTGGGTTGAGAAAGAGCAAGTACGCCGCTACGGTCGAGGCAGTGAATGAGTATTTGCTGGCCCACAAAGACCAGCGGGCGGTCAAGATAGATCTCGGCGATGTGAGTATTAAGTCTGCTGTCGCCAGTTTTCGCAATGCTATTGCCAAGAATTACCCTGACAACCTGCGCCTGGTGCAGCGGGGCGGTGACCTCTATATCGAGAAGCGCGCCTGACGTTCGTCGAGCGGATACCCTCACGGCATATGAGATAATCCCCGCGATCGCGGGGCTTGCTGTCTGGCGACGACGACCAACCGTCTGATAGTCGAAGCTGGCATCCGAGAATCGAGGGATCATGGGCATCATCGTGGCAGGAATAGACGGGTCTGAGCACGGGCAAGCGGCGCTCGAGTTCGCCGCGGAAGAAGCCGCGCTGCGAAGCGCGCGTCTGCGCGTCGTGTGCGCCTGGGAAATCCCGGCCACCGTGGGGATGAGCGTCGGACTGGTCCCGGGGTTGCTCGAGAGTTTCCGCGAGGAAGCCGACGCGATAGTGCAGTCGGCGATCGACCGCGTGAAAGAGCTTCAGCCCTCGGTGCCTTGCGAGCCCCGGGCGGTCGAGGGTCACGCGGGGAGTGTTCTGCTGGACGAGGCGCGAGGGGCGACTTTACTCGTGGTAGGAAGCCGGGGCCGCGGAGACTTCACCGGCCTGTTGCTCGGTTCGGTCAGCCATCAGGTGCTGCATCACGCCCCGTGCCCGGTCGTCGTGGTGCCGCAGACCGGAGCTTGATCTACGCGCGTGGGTCCTGTGAAGTCGGAGGCTTAGGTAGAGCTGGCTCCACGTGCACTACCACGTCGGTCACCTGGCCGAACCGAGCGCGCAGTTCGGTCTCCACGGCATGGGCTATCTCATGGCCTCGCTCGACGGTGGTGCCGGGGGCCACAAGCACGTGGAGGTCCACAGACACCTGATTCTCTGGACCTCGGGTCCGCACCGAGTGGCACTCCACTACTCCATCCACGCTCGCGGCAATTGCTACCACCTCTACTACGGGGAGCCGGGCTGCATCACTCAAGGTGCGCCCGACTCCCCGTAGGATCGCGATCGCCGTGTAGGCGATCGCGACGGCCACCAGTAGGGCGATCACACCGTCGGCTTTTTCAAATCCCAGCCAGACCAGGATCAGGCTGACGATCACCCCCGAACTCACGAGCACGTCGCTCATGGTGTGACGGGCGTCTGCCCTGAGAACCTCGCTACCCAGCCGCCGGCCTTCCCGGGCCTCCCAGGTCGTCACTCCCAGGTTCACGATAAGAGTGCCGATCATGATCGCGAAGGACGCTACGGTGACCTGAACGTCTCCCTGACCACGAAGGCTTTCGATAGCTCCCCGGGCCACGGTGTAGCAGGCGATGCCGAGCATGATGGCGATGGCCGCGGCCGCGAAGGTCTCGAATTTGCCATGCCCGTAGGGGTGGTCCCGATCGGCGGGCCGGGTCGCGAACGACATGCCGATGAGGCCCACCACATTGGAGGCCCCGTCGAAGAACGAGTGGATTCCGTCCGCCTGCATGGCCACAGAGTGGCTGAAGAGCCCGTAGAGAAGCTTGGCCAACGCCACAGCGATGTTGAGGACGAGCACGACCAGAAGCACGCGCCGGATGTCGCGCTCGCGATGCTCAGGCACAGACCACTCTGTTGCGGCGTCCGTCATTGCGGGAGAGTGTACCGCACCGTCTCCCGTGGCAGGCTGCGCAACCGGAACTGCCGCCGGGTCTCGAGGGCCTGGTCCAGGAAGCAATCCCTCCTGTGTTCGCCGGGCTCCCTGCCTATGAATCCAACTCCTGCGATCCGCGGGGTTTGGGACCCCTCCAGCCAACAAAGGCGCACAGGACGATCACGTAGAGGGCGAACATTATGATCGACCAGAACGGGTAATAGGGGACCATGAAGAGCTCTGAGATCGCCGCGAGAGCAGCTGCGATCACACCGACCACCCGTCCCCACGTCTTTCCCTGCAGGGCAGCGAGGCCGCCCAGTAGGAGGATCACGCCGACCAGCAACCACCAGACCGCAAGCCCGGTGATATCGACCAACATGTAGCCGTTGTAGCCGAGTACCAGCCATTCATCCCTGAACAGGCCGATGATCCCCGAGATGAGCTTGAACCCCCCAGCCACCATCATCAGGATCGACCCGAAGGTGATCCAGTTACCCCACCTCTCGTTCATCCTTACTCCCTTCTCGAGGTCGTCACGTGTCCGGGTCCGTCCGGTACGTCTCCAGTTCGAGTGTATGGGACAAGCCAGCGGCGTACAAGCGCCACAGGGAGCGATCTCGGTGTAGCGCTGCCGTCCGAGTCCCCGAACGTCGTTCGCTCACCTGCCGGGGGCCTCACCGCGTCGCGGACCGACGAGGGAGGCGGCGATGCCGAAGACGCAGAGCGCGCCGAAGATGAGGAATGTCACCTTGATGCTTGTCAACAAGGCAGGGTAGTCCGTGGGTTCAATTGCCTGTCGCCCTACTTCGATGGCCAGCACCAGCGTAGCGACGCCCGTGCTCATGCTCATGCCGGTCTGGCGCATAGTGGCCAAAGTGGCGGAAGCGATACCCACCGACTGTATCCCCACGCTGCCCATGACGGCATGGGTGGCAGGGGTGGAGAAAAAAGCCAAACCTGCGCCGATCAGGCACAGCATCGTGATGATGTACCAATACGGTGTCGCGGTGCCGAGGATCGACAGCGCGAACAACCCGACCGCAGAGGCCGCCATCCCGGAGGCGGCCACGTGCCTGGCCTCGGTCCGGTCGGCCAGGCGGCCCGCGACCAGCGAAAACACCGCCTGGATGAACGTGCCGGTCACGAGCACCAAGCCTGCCATCTGCGCGTCGAGCCCTCTGTTGTACTGAAGGTAGAGGCTCATCAGGAAGACCATGGCGGCGGTGGCGCTGTAGTTGATGAAGGTCGCGATATTGGAAAAGGCGAACACACGGTTGTGTCGGAACAGACCGACGTCCAGAAGAGGATCGGTCGCCCGGGTCTCCCACCACACGAACGCCGCAATCCCGGCGATCCCACCGACGACAAGGACGATGCCCGGAACCTGCGGCAGGAACGAGAACCCCAGCATGAGAGCGAACAGCGATACGGCGGAGAAAGCGGACCCGACCGTATCGAAGTGAGCGCGCTTGGGCTCCCGCCAATCAAGGTGCCGCAGCTTCCACACCGGTAGCACGAGGTTGACCAGCCCCAGAGCGCCTACTATCAGGAAGAGGCTGCGCCAGCCGAGATTGTGCACTATGAGTCCCCCCAAGACCGGGCCGAGCGTGAGACCCAGGTATACCCCGGCGACGTTGATACCCAGCGCCTTACCCCGCGATTCGACCGGGTAGGCCAAGATCACCAGGGCCGTCGCGGTGACAGCGCCGATGGCGAGGCCCAGTCCATGCACCGCTCTCAAGGCGAGGAGGACGCCGGTCGAGGGAGCAAAGGCGCTGGCAAAGGCGAAGACGGTGAAGATGATCATGCCCCAGATGAACAGCCGCACTCGACCGTACATGTCGGCCAGACGGCCCGCCGGGAGCAGGGTCGCTCCGGCGACGAGGATGTAGGCGAGAGAGATCCAGCTGAGCGTCACCGCGGACATGCCAAACTCCGCCTCGATCATCGGCAAGGCGATGTTGATGGCCGAAGACATGAAGGTGACGAGAAACCCACCCAGGGTGGCAACGATAAGCACCATGGTGCGGTCGGGGCCGAGTTGCTGCGCTTCGGAGGTTCCTGCTTGGCTCATGGTTAGTAGCCTACCAACAAGTCGACCGCGTCGCTCCGTGCGTTAGCCGCTCCCGTCGAGCGATCACTCGAGAGGACCTGAGGTCGTCTGCTCGAACCCTCTGAGGGTAAGGGAGTCTCGGTATCTCGCCGATACTCTCCCATGCAGGTGTGCGGAAACGCTAGAGGAGAGACGCGACATGACAGAGAGTCTTGGTCAGGATCCTCTGACCGGCCTTCAACACCGGTGGTACGTGCTGCATGAGCTGGAACGCCACATCGAGCTCTACAAACGGTACTGGCGCCCGTTCTCTCTTCTCGTGCTCCACTTCGACAACCTCGACTGGGTCAAGGAGACCTTCGGGGAGACCGCGGGGGACTCCGCCCTCGAGTACCTGGCGACGCACATCAGGATGCATCTGCGCGAGGCGGACATCGCATGCAGGTGCGCCGAGGACGAATTCGTCGTCATCATGCAGGAGACCGACAAAGAAGCCGCCCAGGCAGCGAGCCGGCGAATAGCCGACTCGGTGCAAAGTACCAGGTTCAAGGTGGGCGACGCTTCCGTCACAGTGAAAGTGAGCAGCGTCGTCGCGTCGTGCCCCGCTGATGGGACGGAGGCGGAAGCCCTTCTCCAGGCTGTCGGTATGCGCGGCTGATCACGGGGGGACGACCCCACTACCGCTACTGCGATCCACCGCGGCCCACCGCGGGCTACTGCGGGCCCGTGCTCCGTTCAGCCTAGATCGATCTGAGGGATGTGCAGCTCGCCCAGCGTCTGGGGTAGAGGTTCTCCCGTTGTCGGATCCCAGCCCATCGCCTTGTAGTAGTTCTCGCGCAGCAGGGCGAAGGGGACCTCGTGCCCCGCGGCCGGGCCGGCGCTCAGCGGACCGTCGAATCTCTTGGGTAGACTGAGAAGGTCCGGGGTCACACCCTCCCTGTGGTTGAAAGCCTGGCGGAGCGTGAGGATGCGCCTGCCCGCTCTGAGCCCTTCTTCCCAATCCATGTCCCAACCGGTGACCGGCCTCAGAAGCTCTACCACCGGCAACCGGTCGAACGTCGAATAGAGGGAACAGAGCCCCGCGGAGCTCAGGAGTTGCCAATACGCTCCGCCGCGCGCGTAGATGTCGCCCTTCGTATCGTAGGCTTCGAAGACTCCAGGCGAGTCCGACTGCAGCAGGGGGTCGGTCCCCAGAGGCGTGCCGTGGTCGAGTATGCCCATCCCCTGCGGCCCGCAGTGCTGGGCCGGCGTGGCGTCGGCCATGTAGAACATCCCTCGGGCTGGATTGAAGCGTGGGTCGTGGAGCGGCAACTGCCGGCCGGCCACGTGCATCGCGTATTGCTCGCTGCCCCTGCCGATGCGCTCGGCCGCCTGCCCGCAGCCGTCGGCGAGCAGAGCTCCGAAACCTTCCCGCTTCGCTATCTGCTCAGCCAGCGTCACCACAGCCGCAGCATTCCCCCAGGTCAGTTCGAGGCCGCCGGTGTCGCTTGAATCGATCAGGCCGTTCTCGTAGCACTCCATAGCGAAGGAGATAGCGCCGCCGACCCCTATGGTGTCGATGCCGTAGCGGTTGCAGATCTCGTTCGCCCGGATCACAGACTCGACGTTGTCGTTGCGGCAGTTGGTCCCCAGAGCGCCGAGAGTCTCGTACTCGGGGCGGTGGCTCTCGCCCTGGGTGGAGAACGGGCCCCCGGCGACACGCACGAGGGCGCCGCAACGGACGGGGCAGGCACTGCAGGCGTAGCTCTTGAGCTTGTAGACGTCCATCTTGGCGCCGTCGAGGTTGCCGCCCGTGGGGAAGGCCTCGGTGCCGGTAGCCGTCCAGTTGCCGGCAGGGCTGTCGCCGATGGAAAGAAGGAAGCTCGTGTCTGCTCCGGTGCCGGCGGTGGTGAGCCCGGTCAGGAACCGGCTCGCTTTGAGGACGCGCAAGTAGTCCTGCTGAACGGCTCGGAGAGCCTTCCTGTCGGCCACGCCGATGCGGGCGTCCTTGGCCGCTCTTAGAGCTATGGCCTTGAGCCTCTTCGAACCCATGACGGCTCCCACGCCGGAGCGCGCCGCGGTCCTGCCCTTCTCGTTGACGATGCCGGCAAGTCGAGAGCACTGCTCACCCGCTGGACCGATACACGAGATGGTCCAACTACCCGGCTCGCCCAGCTCCGCCTGCAGCAGGTCGTCGGTCTCGCAGGTGTCCTTGCCCCACAACCGGTCGGCCGGTACGAGCCGTGCCTGGCCGGCATCGACCACGAGGCAGACGGGGTGGTCCGCCGCGCCGGTTATGAAGATCCCGTCGTAGCCGGCGTTCTTGAGCTCCGGGCCCCAGGTGCCGCCGGAGTTGGAGTCGGCCCAGCCGTTGGTGAGCGGCGATTTGGTGGTCACCATGTACCGGCCCCCGCCGTACACCCCCGTCGCGGTGAGAGGTCCGGTGGCGAAGACCAGCATGTTCTCCGGTCCGAGCGGATCGATCCCGGGCTTGGTCCGCTCCATCATGACCTGAGCGCCCATGCCGGTCCCGCCGATGCAGCTCCGGTAGAAGCTCTCGTCCGGAGCCTCCTCGCTGATCGCTCCGGTGGTCAGGTCGACAAAAAGAAGCGTCCCAGCATATCCATAGCCCACAGCCGCTGCGCTCCCTACCGTCGTGTGACTGATCGCGGGATGAAAGACGGGATCAACGGGGACGCTTTCTACCCACCGGCCAAGAACGGCCGCAACGTGACCACGTCGCCGTGCTTGAGTCTCTTGCCCAGACCCTGAGGCATCGCGCAGAACGCGCCGTTGATCACCAGAAACCGCTTTCCTCCGCCTGCGACTTCGCCTCGGACATCGGACCCAAGAAGGGCGGAAAGGTGCGTCAGAAGACCGTCGACCGTCGTACCAGCCGGCAGCGAAAGGCTCTGGGTGGGAAGCGCACCGTGCCCGGAGGAGCTCCAGACCGAGAACTCCACCGTCACGCTGTCTGCTGCCCGCGTCTGGGCCGGATCGTTATCCATGGAAGGACTTCCTCGAGCCACCGCTCGGCCGGCTCATTGCTCTTCGAGGCCATTATTCCCGGGTAGGAAGATTGTGTCAAGGGAAATGGCCATGGTATGATTACCATGGTCATAGTGTGACCGCACAGAGGAGTCCTATGACGCCGGGGCCAGAAGAGTCCGCAGGGTCGTCGACCTACCAGGTGCGAGTCCTCGACCGCGCGATCGACATCCTTGACTGCTTCAACCAGCGGCAACGGGAGCTCAGCCTTCCGGAGATCGTGGAGCTTACCGGGCTGAACCGGTCGACTGCCAGGAGACTCGCGGCCAACCTCGTACGCAGGGGGCTCCTGCAGTGGGCGCCGGCCACGGGCCGATATCAGCTGGGTCTGCGGCTCTTCGAGATGGGATCGGTCGTATCTGCCTCGTTCTCACTCCTCGAGGCCGCGGCCGGCCCTCTCTCGGTCCTTCAAGAGAAGGTAGGGGGAACCATCATGGTGGCGGCGCCCAGCGGAGACCACTTCGTGATAATCGACCGGCGCGAGGGCATGGGGGAGGACGGTTCGATGGTGTCGATGAGAAGCGAGATCGGCACCGTCCGCCCCATCACCTACGGACCCATCGGCCGGGTGTTCCTCTCGACGCTCAGCCTCCCGGCGGTGCGGCGGTTGCTCGACAAGTACCCGCTGGAGGCGTCCACATCCTACTCGGTCACGGACGTCCCGCTGTTCTTAGAGCGACTTGCGGAGGTGGCGGAAGCCGGGTACGCCATGGACGTGAACGAGGTCACCGAAGGGATCATGGGCTTGGCTACACCTATCAGGGACTTGATGGGAAAGACCGCCGGTGTCCTCTGCCTAGGCGTGCCCTCCACCAGAGAGAAAGACACCTCGTTCGTGGAGGCAGCCGTCAGCAGTCTGAAAGACGCCAGCGCCGCGATCTCCACGAACATGGGCCACGGAGCCGACTCCGGGCCCCTGTCCGGTGAGGAGATCGGAGAGCAGGACTGCGCGGCTGCGGAGGCCCGCGGACCCGTTTGAAGGGGACATGCCAGAGCAAACCACACGGCAGGAGAATGGGAGGGAGCGCACAGCAAGAAAGAGGCCACGCGGTTCGGCAGTCTGTCATCACCCTGCACCATCCGGTAGAGACAAACGCGTGAGAAAGGACCCGATATGAAGAAGACCAGAGTCTGCCTACTCGACGGGGGCACGTTGGCCCTACCCGACTACAAGCTCTTCTGGGGCAAGGGCACGGGCGAGATTATCCGCTTTGCGAGCTACAGCGTCCTGATCGACCACGAGGACGGGGTGTTCCTGTTCGACACCGGCTTCGACCGGGACTTCATGTACAAGTGGACCAAACAGGACAACCCGCTCCAGGCCGACGATCAGAACCCAGTGGCTCAACTGGCCAAGCTCGGGATGAAGCCCGAAGACGTCGACTACATCATCAACTCCCATTTTCACATCGACCATGTGGGGGCCAACAAGCACTTCCCCGACGCTACCGTCGTGGTGAACAGGAAGGAGTACGACGGGGCCAAGAACCCGATGCCCTTCGAGTACCAGAGCTTCTCCGACCTCAGCTTCGACCCCGATCTGCATAAGCTCAACTTCATCGGAGCTCGCGACATCTTGAAACGGGCGGGTACCGAGGAAGAAGAGCCGCCGGTCAAGAAGCCGCCCAAGTACAAGTTCCTCGAGGGCGACACCGAGCTGGCCAAGGGTCTATGGCTCTGGGATGTCCCGGGCCACTCGGCCGGGCAGATGGCCTTGATGGTTGAGCTCGAGGGTCGCAAGCCGATGTTCTTCCCGGCCGACGCGTGCCACCTGCCGCGGCATCTGGAAGAGATGATCGTCCCCGGTTTCCATATGGATCCGGTGGCCGGCTACCATTCGTTGGAGAGAGTGAAGGAGCTTCGAGACAAGCACGGCGCGGAGATCTTCTGGGGACATCCTCCGGGTGACTCGCTGGTCTACCGCCAGGCTCCGGAATGGTATGAGTAAGCGCTCAGGCGGGCACGGCCGCGGCCGCCTCGTCCTTGACATCGTGCCGAGAGCCACGAGTGGCTGAGGCGTCGTCCATATCGGAGGCGGCGGCCGTCGCGATCGCCGACATGCTGGACGAGTGCGCGGCGATCAAGCCCGGGCAGGAAGTCCTCATACTCGCCTACAGCGACGGACTGCGGGGCGGCGACAACCTGGTCGACGAGCAGGCGATCGCCTGGATCCAAGAGGGGGTCCAGGCGCGGGGAGCGATTCCCTCCGTGCTGTGGGCCGACGAACGCTCGTCGGCCCACGCCTGGAGGTTCCCGCCCGTCGTGAAAGCCGCCATGGCGGCCAGCGACGTGATGATCAACAACACGCTGGACCTCTCGTTCGAGGAGCTCATCGAGTTCAAGCGCTTCACCTGGGACCAGAAGAGACTGATGGTGCGGAACTTCGCCACCACGGCCTCGCTGCTCGTTACCGCCTGGGCCCGGACCCCGCATCGGCTCGTCAGCGAGATCAGATACCAGGCGGCCCTCCTGATCGAGGCGGGCAAGCCCTTCCGGTTGACGGACGACAACGGCACCCATCTGGAGGGGACCGTGCTCCCTGCCTTCCACAAGGATCATCCGTGGTTCACGTCGTACGCCGTGAGGCGAGAGGACGTCGGTTACTATCGGCCCTGGCCGGAGTGGATGCATCCGCCCATCAACGTGAGCGGGACCTCAGGCGTCTTCGTCTTCGACCGGATGCTCAGCTGGTGGTCGCGTTACCTGGGCATATCGCCTTACTTCGACGACCCGATACGGCTCACCGTCGAAGACAACCGCATCGTCGCGATCGAAGGCGGGGAGGAGGCAGACGCGCTGCGCCGCTTTCTGATCTCTCTCGAAGAGCGGACGGGCAAGTCTGCCGACAACTTCGACGCCCTGCACTTCGGCGTCCACCCGAACGCCTCGGTGACCGAGGAGGAGTGCCCGAACGTGCTCCATCGGCGCATGATCGAACACGCGCACACCTCGAATATCCACGTGCACATCGGCGTGCCGGAACTGACCAAGGAGTATCCGTACTGGGTGCACATCACGGGTGACATCAGGACGGCCACCTTCGAGGTCGGCGACGTCGCGATCCACGACCGCGGACGTCTGACCGTGCTCGACCATCCTGTGGTGCAGGCCGTCGCGGCCGAATACCCGGGACGGCCTGGAGTGAGCTCCGATGCCGATGCCATTCGGAGTGCGACAGGTTCACTACTGAGTCAGCCCTCATGCGTGAGTGGAGCGAGCCTTCCGTCAGGGTAGGTAGAGACCGCGTGGATCGGATGAGCGACCAGGAGAAGACGGGCAGTGGGGACAAGAAACGGCCGGGCCGCGCCGCGCCGGGGGGCGCCGCCCCGGGGGGCACGGGACCGGGCGGCGGCCGGCTAGGTCGCGGTACCAAAGAGCACCGCGCCGCGGCTCGCGGTGTCGCTCGCTACGTCCCTATCCTCTCGTGGCTCCCGAGCTACGACCGCACGTGGCTGGGCGCGGATACCATAGCCGGGTTGACGCTCTGGGGCCTGCTGGCGCCCGAGGCCATGGCGTACGCGGGCATCGCCGGCCTGCCGCCGCAGGCAGGGCTGTACACCCTGCTGGCCTCTCTCTTCGTCTACGCGCTGTTCGGCACCTCGCGCCATCTGTCGGTCGGGCCCACCTCCGCCACCGCTGCCCTCATCGCCTCCACCGTAGCCGCACTGGGGGTCTCTACGCTCGATATGGAGCTCTACCAGTCGTACGCCATCATGCTGGTTCTGCTGGTGGGGGCGGGCTTCGCTGTCGCCGGCCTCGCCCGTCTGGGCTTTATCACCCAGTTCCTCAGCAAGCCTGTGATGGACGGCTTCGTCACGGGTCTTGCCTTCTTCGTGGCCATCGGGCAATTGAACAAGATGTTCGGGGTCGAGAAGGGCACGGGCAACAGCTTCGAGAAGCTGTTCCACGTGCTTGGGAGCTTGCCGGAGGCCAACTGGACCACGTTCCTCGTGGGGGCATCCGCCCTGGCGTTGCTCTTCCTCCTACCTCGATTGAGCCGGCGCATCCCGGCCGGACTCGTGGTTCTCTTCCTGTACATCTTGGTGAGCTATCTGCTCGATCTGAACGGGCGATATGGCGTGGAGGTGGTGGGCGAACTACCCCAGGGCTTCCCCTCTTTCACACTGCCCGATGTGCCCGCGTCGGCGGTGCTGGATCTGGTGCTCCCAGCCTTTGGGATCGTTCTTGTGGCGTATAGCGAAGCTATCGCGGTAGCCCGGGAGTTTGCCGAGAAGCACGGCTATGAGGTCGACGCCAACCAGGAGTTGCGTGCCCACGGGCTCACCAACCTGGTCAGCGGCTTCCTGGGTGGCATGATCGCGGCCGGAGGCATGTCGGGCTCGGCCGTCAAGGAGGGGGCCGGTGCCCGCACCCAGGTCTCCAACCTGGTGGCCTGGGTAGCCGTCATCGTCACCGTGCTCGTCCTCACTCCCCTCTTCAAGACCCTGCCGGAGGCTGTGCTGGCCGCCCTTATCATCCACGCTCTTTGGCACATCATCGTGGCCCGTAAACTCAAGCAGATACGACTCGAATCACGCATCGAGTTCCTGCTTGGCGCCCTCACCTTCTTCGGGGTGCTTCTGACCGACGTGCTCGAGGGCATGATGATGGGCCTGCTGGCCTCTCTGGTTTGGTTCATCTACCGGTCGACCCGGCCGCATCTGTCCTCTCTGGGCCGCGTCCCCGGCCAGACCGACGTCTTTTCCGACCTCTCCAGGCATCCGGACAACGTACCGGTCCCCGGTTTGCTGATCCTCCGCCTCAACGGCCCCCTGTTCTATGCCAACGCTCAAAGCATGCGCGAGCGCATGAAGACTCTGCTGGAAGAGACCGACCCTCCACCGCGCGCCGTGTTGTTCGACGCTGCGGCTCAGGACGAGCTGGACGTGACCAGCGCAGATGTCCTGAAGAAACTGTTCGCAGAGGTGCGGCAGCAGGGCATCGATATCTACCTGGCCGATGTCCACACGCCGGTGCTCGAGTTCGGCCGTCGAACTGGCTTCATGGACCTAATCGCCGACGACCACGTATTTCCCACTCTGCCTTTGGCCGTCGCAGCCTACGAGGAAGCTACGCGCCGACCGGGCGAGGCGCCCTTCTAGATCAAAGCCGCGCGATCGAGCATCTCGCTCCGGCTTGGATGCGCGCAGGGACAACCGCCTGTTCTATAATCGAGCCAGCCGTGTGTGGATGCGCGGGACGACGAGCAACGGCTGGACCTCCGCGAGTTGGTCGGGCCGGGTCGAGACGGGGGGGCAAAGCGCCGCGACCGCCTATTTCGCCGCCAGGATCGATTCCGGGGAGACGCACCGATGGACGAGAGCAGCAGACCCACCGGCAGAAAGAAGCGGGTCGGTTCGGGGGGCACTGAGGTACACAAGCGTGGGGACGGCCTTGGCGGTCAGACCGGCGGGCCGGTAGGAGACGCCGGCGGCTACTCGGACAGGGCTGAAGGCCGCCCGCCGATCGGTCAGGTTGACGACTCGGAGCGGGGAGTCGTCGACTCCTTGCTTGGCGGTGGAGGTACGTCTTCAGGCGGTGGGGGTATTCCCTCCGGTGGCGTTCCCGCCTCCGGAGGCGGGCGCCGCCCGCTCCCTCGGCTGTTCCCCTAAGCTCGTTCTCGTGGGTGTCGTGATCGTCGCGATCATCGCAGTGGTCGTGTACGTCTTGGCCGGGTCGTCGGGCGATCAGACCGGCGATCAGCTCGGATCCGGCGCCACGGCCACCTCCGGTCTTGCCTCCGGAACCTCCCTGGGGGCCGACACCACCCTCGATGCCGGGGTGTCTCCCGTAGTCACCGCGGTCTCTCAGGCCGCCCGCCCCAAACGTACGGTCCTCAAGGGCAACGGCGCCGACACGGTGACGGTGATGATGTACATCTGCGCGACCGACCTCGAGTCGCAGGGCGGCATGGCTACCGCCGATCTGAACGAGATGCTCTACGCCGAGGACTCCGAGAAGGTGAACGTCATCGTGGAGACCGGGGGCACGTCTAGGTGGCGGAACAGCGTCATCAGCAGCACGACCAACCAGCGTTACCGGGTGACCGCCGAGGGTCTCGAGCTGCTCGAGCGAGACCTTGGGAAACGATCTATGGTCGACCCCGCCACCCTCGCCGATTTCATCCAGTACTCCAAAGCGAATTACCCGGCCGACCGCTATATGCTCGTCTTATGGGACCACGGTGGGGGCTCCCTGACCGGGTACGGCTACGACCAGAACTTTGCCAAGGACAGCATGACGCTCGATGAGATCGGAACCGCCCTCAAGAACGGCAACTGCGTCTTCGACATCATCGGCTTCGACGCCTGCCTCATGGCCACGCTAGAGACGGCCATAGTGCTGGAGCCCTACGCCGACTACATGATCGCGTCCGAGGAGACCGAGCCGGGCATCGGCTGGCATTACACGGGCTGGCTGTCGGCTCTTTGCGCCAACACTTCCATAACGACGACGGAGCTCGGCAAGAGGGTGATCGACGACTACGTGGCTCAGGTGAAAGCCCAGGTGCCGCAGAGCCAAGCCACCCTGTCGCTCATCGACCTGGCCGAGCTCAAAGGCACGGTACCTTCGGCGTTCGCGTCGTTTGCGAAGTCCACGAGCGGGCTCATCGACGCCGACCAGTATCAGACCGTTTCCGATGCTCGGGCCGACGCCAAGGAGTTCGCGACCTCCTCCCAGATCAACCAGATAGACCTCATCGACTTCGCCACGAGGCTGGGCACCGCCGAGGCGCAAGCCTTCGCGGACGTCCTGCGCGGATGCATCAAGTACAACCGCACTACGGCTAACATAGCGAACGCCAACGGTGTCTCCATCTTTTTCCCCTACGACCGGCTCTCGCAGCTGAATCCGATGCTTGAGACCTACGACCAGATCGGCATCGCGAGCGAATACAGCGAGTGCATACGGAGCTACGCCAGCGTGGCGGCCGGCGGACAGATCACGTCCAGCGGCAGCGGGAACTTCCTCGACGTCCTCCTCGGCGGCCTTTCCGGCGGTACGCAGACGACGGCTCCCTCGGGGTCTTCCGGGGCGGGGGGCCTGGGGGCCGGGGCCTTGGGGGCCTTGCTGGGCCAGTTCCTCTCGAGCGGCGATCTCGGCAGCATCACGGGTCTGACCGGCCGTGAGACCGGTTGGCTCGACGTCGGTCGCATGCAGTCCTCCCTGGACTACTACTCGGCGAACCGCTTCGACGCCTCCGCGCTCGTAATTACGGAGAAGGGCGGACAGCGGGTCATCGCGCTTCCGGAGGAGCAGTGGGATCTCGTCCAACAGATGGAGTTGAACGTCTTCCAGGACGACGGCGAGGGCTTCATCGATCTCGGTCTCGACAACGTGTACGAGTACAACGACGACGGCGACCTGGTGATGGAATACGACGGGACTTGGCTGGCGCTGAACGGCCGGATCGTTAGCTACTACATGGTGACCGACGACCGCTCGGGGGATACCTACTGCATAACGGGGCGGGTACCCGCTCTACTGAACGACCAGCTTGTCGACATCATCATCGTATTCGACAACGAGAACCCCTACGGTGTGGTGCTGGGGGCGCAACCCAAATACGATGCCGCCACTCAGACCGAGACGGTGGCCAGAGGTCTCATAGACATCGTAGTCGGCGATAAGATCGACTATCTCTGCGACTACTACACGTATGCCGGCGAGTACAACGACACCTATTTCCTGGGCGACCAGTACACGGCTACAGGTGAGTGGCAGATCGAGAACCTGTCCGTCGGAGGCAACCCGTACCAGATGACCTACCGCTTCACCGACATCTACAACAACAAGTACTGGACCCCGTCGATCAGCGACTGATCGGGGCGGGCACGGTCGCCGCGACCAGGATCACGGTGGACACTTCGCGCAGATGGACCTGAAGTGCATCGTGCTTAGGTAGCGGTCTCCCCGGTCGGGGAGGATCACCACGATGGTCCCGTGGTCGATCATCTTGGCGAGGCGCAGCGCCACGGCGACGGCCGCGCCCGCCGACGTGCCCACGAACAGACCTTCCCTCGTGGCGAGGAGCCTGGTCGCCTCGATGGCTTCGCCGTCCTCGACCATCTCCTTCACGTCCAGCTTCTCCGGATGGTAGATGCCGGGCACCATGGATTCGGTCATGTTCTTCAGTCCTTGGATGGTATGACCCATCACCGGCTCTACCCCGACTATCTTGACGGAGGGCTTCACCGACTTCAGGTATCTTCCGGCACCCATCAGGGTGCCGGTTGTGCCCATGCCGGCCACGAAGTAGTCAACTTCGCCTTCGGTCTGGCGGTAGATCTCGGGCCCGGTCGTCTCAACGTGGGCAAGAACGTTGGCCTCGTTGTTGTACTGGTTGGGCATGTAGTACTTGCCCGGGAACTCCTGCATGAGAGAAAACGCCTGGCGGATGGCGCCGTCGATGTTGTCCTTGGCCGGCGTGAGGAGCACATTCGCCCCGAGGCCCTCCAGTATGAGGCGCCGCTCCGTGCTCACGCACTCGGGCATGCACAGCTGCACTTCGTATCCCTTGGCCGCCCCGATCATGGCTATTGCGATGCCGGTATTGCCTGAAGTCGGCTCCAGGATGACCTTGTCCTTGGTGAGCTCTCCGCACTCTTCGGCCTTCGTGATCATATAGAGTGCAGGGCGGTCCTTGACCGACCCCCCCGGGTTGCAGCCCTCGAGCTTGCAGAGGATCTTCGTGTTGGGGCTCGGATCGAGATTGACAAGCTCCACAAGGGGCGTGTTGCCTATCGCCTGCAGCAGATTCATAGAAGACCCTGTCTTTCGCGTTGAGCGGGTGCCTCCAGATAGCGATGGTATCAGCACCTGAATCCCCAAGGAAGCGTCCTCCAGGCCGGCTGCGCTCGCGACGCCCTGTTGTTTCGTCTAGCAACCCCCGGTTTTGGGAATAAAGTCAATTGATCGACAGCGGGAATCTGCGAGTTGTCGAGACATGATCGGCCGGAGCTCTGGAGCCTGAGCTTGACAACCACCACTGCCGAGGCTAGTCATAGGTCAGCGTGTCACTCTGAGTGTCGAAGCCTTGAGGCCCGGGCGCAGGGGGAAAGGAGTCGAGGTGCTAAGCGGGATTGACGAGCTTCGCCAGTTCAAGATCTTCGCGGAACTCGACCAGTCAGACTTCGAGGCGATCGGCAGGATCGCTCGAGTCCGGGAGTACGACACCGCCGAGAAACTGACCACGGAGGGGGCGGAGGCCGATAGACTCTACCTCTTTCTGAAAGGCAAAGCGGCGGTCAAGGTGCGCTCTCCCGAGGGTCGCCAGGTTCTCATCGACGAGCTCGGTCCGGGGGAGATGCTCGGCTGGGGAGCGGTGATGGAGCCGCACGTGTACACCGCCTCCGCCTGGACGACCAAGCCCTCTGAGGTGATCGTCGTCGATGGCAAACGTCTCCGGGAATTGTGCGAGGCAAACAAGCGTGTCGGCTACCAGGTGGCCAAAGGCGTCGGCGAGGTGATCTCGCGGCGATTCGGACAGGCCGTCGGAGGACGTGGGGGCCAGGCCATCGGAGCCTACGGCATCGACGAGCTCCACCAGTTCAAGATCTTCGCAGAGCTCAGCCTGGCGGATCTGGAGCCTATCGCGCGGATCGCCAAGGTCGAGGAATTCGATAGCGGGGAGGAGCTGACCACAGAGGGAGCGGCAGCCGATCAGCTCTACCTCTTCCTCAAGGGCAAGGCGGATGTCAAAGTCCGGGCTCCCAACGGCCGCCAGGTGCCTATCGACGAGCTCGGTCCGGGGGAGATGCTGGGCTGGGGAGCGGTGATGGAACCCCACGTCTACACGGCCTCCGCCTGGACGACGGAGCCCTCGACGTTGATCGTCGTCGACGGGAGGGACCTGCGAGAGCTGTGCGAAGCAAACAAGCAGATCGGCTACCAGGTGGCCAAGGGCGTCGGCGAGGTCATGTCCAGACGGTTCGGGCAGGCCGTGGGCGGACCCACGGGGCAGGCGATCGCCGAGCAGGGCATCGCAGAGCTTCACCAGTTCAAGATCTTTGCCGAGCTAGACCTGGCAGATCTGGAGTCGGTCGCACGAATCTCTCACATCCAGGAGTTTGAAACCGCCGAGGAACTGACCACAGAGGGAGCGGCGGCCGACCAGCTCTATCTCTTCCTCAAGGGCAAGGCTGCGGTCAAGGTCCGGGGTCCCGACGGCCACCAGGTGCTCATCGATGAGCTCGGCCCGGGGGAGATGCTGGGCTGGGGCGCGGTGATGGAGCCGCACGTCTACACCGCCTCCGCCTGGACGACCGAGCCCTCGACGTTGATCGTCGTCGACGGGAACGACCTGCGAGAGCTGTGCGAAGCAAACAAGCAGATCGGCTACCAGGTGGCCAAGGGCGTCGGCGAGGTGATCTCGCGGCGGTTCGGGCAGGCCGTCGGAGGGCGCGGGGGCCGGGCGATCGGAGTCTACGGGATCGACGAGCTCCACCAGTTCAAGCTCTTCGCCGAGCTCGAATTGGCGGATCTTGAGTCGGTCGCACGGATCTCCCACGTCCAGGAGTTCGAAAGCGGCGAGGAACTGACCACAGAGGGAGCGGCAGCCGACCAGCTCTATCTCTTCCTCAGGGGCAAGGCGGCGGTCAAGGTCCGCGGTCCCGACGGCCGCCAGGTGCTTATCGACGAGCTCGGTCCGGGGGAGATGCTGGGCTGGGGAGCGGTGATGGAGCCCCACGTCTACACCGCCTCCGCCTGGACGACGGAGCATTCGGAGTTGATCGTCGTCGACGGGAAGGACCTGCGAGAGCTGTGCGAAGCAAACAAGCAGATCGGCTACCAGGTGGTCAAGGGCATCGGCGAGGTGATGTCGAGGCGGTTCGGGCAGGCCATCGCGGAGCATGGGATCGACGAGCTTCACCAGTTCAAGATCTTTGCCGAGCTCGACGTGGCGGATCTGGATGCGGTCTCACGGATCTCCCACGTCCAGGAGTTCGAAAGCGGCGAGCAGCTGTCCACTGAGGGAGCGGCAGCCGACCAGCTCTATCTCTTCCTCAAGGGTAAGGCGGCGGTCAAGGTCCGCTCTCCCGACGGCCGCCAGGTGCTTATCGACGAGCTCGGCCCGGGGGAGACGCTCGGCTGGGGGGCAGTCACGGCACCCCACGTGTACACCGCGTCCGCTTGGACGACCGAGCCCTGCGAAGTCATCGTGGTCGACGGGAACGACCTGCGAGAGCTCTGCGAAACAAACAAGCACATCGGCTACCAGGTGGGCAAGGGCATCGGCGAGGTGATCTCCCGGCGGTTCGGGCAGGCCATCGTACGTGGGGGTCTACGCGAGAAGGATCTCCGAGCGTTCGGTGGCAAAGAGCGGGTGGTTTGGGACAACGGCGAGCTGCAACTCACCACCGTCGCGGTGCTGATCGGGATGGGCAGCGACAGCCCCGACGTGATCCCGCTCGAAGCTGTCCATGACGTGGAGGTTCAGAGCGGGTGCGTCGTATTCCACGTACACGGGGGCGACGTCTGTTCGCCCCCGCTCGACGACCCTGAGCGGCTGGCCGCCCTCGTGCGCGATGAGATGCAGCGCACTCGCTACGCTCACAGACGTAAGGACTACTACCCACGATCAGACTATGCACACGATCATTGATCGCAGAGAGCTGACCAAGGGCGACATGATCTCGATCACGATCGAGGCACCGGCGATCGCTCAGAAGATCCACCCTGGGCAGTTCATAGTGTTGCGGGTCAACGAAACCGGCGAGCGTACGCCGCTCACGGTCGCCTACAAGGACGAGGTGCACGGCACCATCACGATCATCTTCCAGGTCCTGGGCAAGACGACCGCGATGCTGGCTTCCCTCAAGGTCGGCGACGCGATCAAAGATCTCGTGGGCCCACTCGGCTGCGATGAGCGGTTCGTGAAGGTGGGCACCGTCGTCGGCATCGGCGGCGGCTCGGGCATCGCCGTCCTGCATCACATCATGCAGGGCTATGCGGCGGCCGAGAATAGACTTATCGGCATCATCGGCGCGCGCGAGAAAGCGCTCCTCATCCTCGAGGACGAGATGGAACTACTGTGCGAGCGGCTGCTGGTGACCACCGACGACGGTAGCTACGGCATGCATGGCCTTGTCACCGATGCGCTTTCGAAGTTGGTCGAAGAGCAGGTCCATGTCGACCAGGTCGTCGCCGTCGGCCCCCTGATAATGATGCGGGCCGTGTGCGACATGACCAGACTCTACGAGATCCCGACGCTGGTGAGCCTCAACCCGATCATGGTCGATGGCACGGGGATGTGCGGCGGGTGTCGGGTGACTGTGGGTGGCGAGACCAGATTCGCCTGCGTCGACGGTCCCCATTTCGACGGCCACAAGGTCGACTTCGACGAACTGATACAGCGCAACAGCATGTATGCACGTGACGAGCGTACCTCGCTTCTGACTTCGATCAGAGCTCGGTAGGGGATGACGGTGACCAGGGCCGAGGGCGAGCCGAAGAGCCTCCTCGCGGGTACCGAGCTTTCGACCTTCTGCCCGCACTGCCATCAGGCGCTGAACGTCTTCGACCCTGAAACGAGGCAGATCTGGGTACGGCTGGTCGTCTCCGCCGACGGCCAGAAGGGCGAACTGCTGCTCAGCCCGAAGTTCGACGTCTTCGAGCGGCAGGTGGACATAGAGTTGGGCGAGGGGCGGGTCGTCGAGGATGTGTCCTGTCCCCACTGCGGCCAGTCGCTGGTGGAGCAGCGCGCCTGCGAGGAGTGCGGCGCGCCGGCAGCGCGGCTGGTGATATGGGCGCAATCCAGGCTGGTCGATTTCTCGATCTGCACCAAGGTCGGCTGTCACTGGCACGGGATGTCGCGTGCCGACCAAGCCAAGATCAAGCCGAAGGTGCTGCGGCAGAAGAAGCCCGAACAGGACGCCATGCTGCGGATCCGCAACTTCAATGAAGTCTCCTACGGACTCGACCGCGAACTGGCGATCACTGAGGCAAGCCGCTGCCTTGACTGCAAGAAGCCGGCATGCGTCACCGGCTGCCCCGTCGAAGTCGACATCCCCGGCTTCGTGCGGTTGATCAAAACCGGGGAGTTTGTCGAGGCGGCGCGTCTCATCAAGCAGAAGAACGCCTTACCGGCGGTCTGTGGGCGCGTCTGCCCGCAGGACGACCAGTGTGAGAAGCTGTGCCTCCTGGGCAAGAGGGAGGAACCGGTCGCCATCGGGAACCTGGAGCGCTTCGCGGCCGACTTCGAACGCGAGACGGACGCTGTGTCCATCCCTCGCAAGGCACCGTCGACCGGTAAGCGGATCGCCGTGGTCGGCAGCGGCCCGGCCGGCCTTACAATGGCCGCCGACATGGTCGCCAAGGGTCACTCGGTGACCATCTTCGAGTCTCTACACAAGGCCGGCGGGGTGCTTGTCTACGGCATCCCGGAGTTTCGTCTGCCAAAAGCCATCGTGGAAGCGGAGATCGATTACCTGCGCCGGCTGGGGGTCAAGGTTGAGCTCAACTCCATCGTTGGCCGTCTGTATACGATCGACGAGCTCTTCGCGTCCGGTTACGACGCGATCTTCGTGGGTACCGGGGCCGGACTCCCGGTCTTCATGAGGTTGCCCGGCGAGAACCTCTGCAACATCCTATCGGCGAACGAGTACCTCACTCGTGTCAATCTCATGAAGGCCTACGCATTCCCAGAGTACGACACACCAGCGCCCAGGGGCCGTCAGGTGGCCGTGCTGGGCGGCGGGAACGTCGCCATGGACTGCGCGCGCACGGCCGTGCGCATGGGTAGTCGCGAGGTCTCGATCGTCTACCGCCGGACGCGCGACGAAATGCCGGCTCGTACCGAGGAGATCGAGCACGCCGAGCAAGAAAGCGTGAAGTTCCGCTTTCTAACCAATCCGATCCGCTTCATCGGCGACGACCGACGCTGGGTAAAGCAGATGGAGTGTGTCCAGATGCAGCTGGGCGAGCCCGATGCCTCTGGTCGACCGAAGCCGATCCCCAAGGCGGGGTCCAACTTCCTCATGGACGTCGACATGGTCATCGTTGCCGTGGGCGCAGGCCCCAACCCGGTGCTGTTTTCCGGCTCACCTGATCTCGAGCGCACCGATCGAGGCTACATCAAGGCATATACCGAGTCCGGCCGCACCAGCATGCGCGGCGTCTGGGCAGGCGGTGACATCATCACGGGGTCGGCGACGGTCATTCTCGCTATGGGCGCCGCCCGTCAGGCGGCCAACGACATGCACGAATTCTTGACCAACGGCGCAGGGGACTGGGTGTAGGTCGCCTGAAGTGACCGTGGACGGCGTCTCGCGGCGCTGCACATGCCGTCTGAGCATCATCGGGATGGCTCTGGGGACCCAACGACGAGTGAGGTGACTACAGTGAAGATAGACGGGTACGCCCACATCTCACCGCCGAGATATACGGAAGCGCTGCGCCAGGAATACCCCGGTTTCTACAACCAGATCCTGGGCCACACTCCCCCTCTCTTCGACATGGACGCTAGATTCAGGGTCATGGATGAGTTCGGTCCCATCGCGCAGGTCCTCACCGTCGGGCCGGTCCCGCCCCTTGAAGCATTCGCGGATCCGAAGAGGACGACGGTACTGGCCAGGCTGGCCAACGACGAGATGGCAGAACTCATAGCGACATATCCGGACAGGTTCGTGGCCGCTATCGCGCTCCTACCCATGAACGACGTGGAGGCGGCGCTGGAAGAGAGCGACCGGGCGATCAAGGAGCTGGGGTTCAAAGGGATCTACGTTCACAGCAATATCAACGGCAAGCCCCTGGACGCGCCCGAGTTCTTGCCGTTCTTCGAGAAGATGGCGGAGTATGACCTGCCCATCTACATCCATCCGTGGCGTGGGAACGACTTCCCCGAGTATCAGACCGAGACGGAATCCAGGTACTCCATCGCCAGCACGTTCGGCTGGCCCTACGAGACGACCGCCGCCATGACCCGCATTGTGTTCGGCGGACTGTTCGAGAGGTTCCCGCGCCTGAAGGTGGTAACGCACCATTGTGGGGGGATGGTCTCGTTCTACGAACAGAGGATCGTCCAGCATTTCGGACAGTTCGAGACCTCGTATCACGACTACGCGCAATACATGCGCGGTCTGACGAAGCCGCCCATCGAGTACTACCGCTTGTTCTATAACGACACTGCCATTCACGGCAATACTCCGGCGCTGATGCTGGCCTATAGTTTCTGGGGGGCGGATCACCTCATCTTTGGGGCGGACATGCCCCTGGGGGATCCGGCATTCGGGAGAAGGAGCTATTCGCAAACCATCGGCGCGATCGAAGCGATGGCCATCACCGAGGCAGAGAAGCGGATGATATTGGGAGGCAATGTCGCCAGGCTTCTGAAGCTGGATGCCGCCTGAGAGCGACACCAGCCCTGGGTCCAGCGCCGGCCGTGGCTTCGGCCCTGGGGCCGGTCTCGACGCCGACCCAAGGTCTCTTTCGTTCGGTGGGGTAGCAGAGGACTATGACCGTTACCGGCCGGAGCTGCCGGATGCCGCACTCGACTGGCTGCTCCCGCCGGGTTGCGTAACGGCCCTCGATCTGGGTGCGGGCACCGGGTCGGCGACCAGGGTGTTGGTGCGCAGAGTCCCGCGGGTGATCGCCGTGGAACCCGATCCGCGCATGCGCGCGCTTCTTGTCCGAAGCACTCCGGAGGTGCGGGTCGTCGAAGGTCGTGCCGAAGCCATTCCCCTTGAAGACGCGAGTGTCGACGCGGTCCTGGTCTGCTCCGCCTGGCACTGGATGGAGCCCGACATCGCCTGCCGGGAGATCGCCCGGGTGCTCCGCCCAGGAGGGGTGTGGGGCATCCTCTGGAACAGCCTCGATCGCGCGGTACCCTGGATAGCCGAGCTTCGCCGCTTGACCGGCCAACCTGACCCGGAAGACGAGCCCGGGCGCAGCCGTCAGGCCCGAAGACGTGCGGTTGGCCGAGGGCGCGCCCTTTGGGCCGCCCGAGACTGCTACCATCGCCTGGACCTGGCACGCTGCCCCGGACGAGCTGCTAGGTCTTATGGGCACCTACAGCTCTGTAATCGTGCTCGAACCCGAAGAACGGGCCAAGGTCATGGCCCGTGTCCGCGAATGCATCGGCTGTCTGCATCCGGGTTCGGGCAGAATGAACATCGCAGTGCCGATGGCGTGCCGCTGCTGGAAGGCCGTTCGCACCTAGAGAAAGGCGGTAGGTATCCGATGAGAAGAGAAGCGCTCGCGAAGAACGTCGAGGTGCTCGCCTACCACGATCTGGGCGGGAAGCCGGGCTTCCAGATGGCCATGCAGGAGGTCGCCGGCACGTACTATCTCTATGTGGCCCACTTCAAGCATCCCGGTTGGACCATCCTGGATGTCACCGACCCCAGCCGGCCGCGGTCCTTGCGGTTCATCCCCGGGCCGGACAAGGCCGGTCAGGCCACCCTCAAGCTCCAGGTGGCCGATGGACTTATGGTCACCGCCCTGCAGCAGCAGTTCTCTCTGTTCACCCCTCTCCGATGTTGTCCTTCATCCCGTTCACTCGGCGGAGCCCGGATGGGTGGCGATGGTTGATATGCTCCCGCCGGAGGTGGTCGCCACCAGGCGGTCGCTCCTCGAGTGGGCCGCGACGGACCAGGCTCTGGTGATGGCCTTTCACTTCCCGTTCCCGGGCCTCGGCCGGGTGGCGCCTGAAGGGGAGGGCTGGGTGTGGATCCCCCGAAAGGACCAAGCATCGAGTGTCTGAAACGAACGCCATCCGCAAGGAGGTGAGAGACGTGGCCATCGCCGTCCGCGTGTTCTCCGACTACATATGACCCTACTGCTACATCGGCACGGGCATTGTCGATAAGCTCAAGGAAGAGTTCCCGGTAGAAGACACCTGGGTGAGCTACGAGATCCACCCCGAGACCCCGGTCGAGGGCGTGCTTCTGGAGCGTCTCTTCGGCCCGGGGGTGCGGCAGAGCCAGGAAGGCCAGCGCCGGCGCTGTGCCGAACTCGGTCTTCCCTTCGAGCCTCCTGAGGTCCTCTCGAACTCACGGCTGGCAGTGGAAGCTGCCGAGTTCGCGCGCGATGCTGGAAGGCACGCCGAGTTCCATCGGGCACTTCTCGGCGCCTACTTCGCCCTGGGCCGCGATATCGGCGATCTCGAGGTACTGAGTGGGCTGGCGGCGGAGACCGGCCTGGACCCCGTCGCTCTGCGCGCGCAGCTGGCAGCGGGTGTGTACTCGAGCGTGCGGGAGGCCGCGTACCAGGAGGCACGCGGCCTCGGCATCACCGGCGTGCCCACGTTCATCTTCGCCGGGGGTGTTAGGGTAGTCGGGGCGCAACCGCTGGAGTATTTCCGTCGAGTGCTCGAAGAGATGGTTCCACTTGGAGGTCAAACGGCATGAGGGCGCGCCAGGGGTGAAGGGTCGATGAGATACGCGGCCTTTCTGCGGGGCGTCAACGTGGGCGGACACAAACCGCTCAGGATGGTCGACTTGCGGGCGGCTTTCGAGCTTATGGGTTTTCGCCACGTGAAGACGGTGCTCGCGAGTGGGAACGTGGTGTTCGATGGCGGCGGGCGCCACCCGGAGGAAGGGGACCTCGCGGAGTTGACCGCCCGCATCGAATCCGATCTCGGCCGGGTGTTCGGCTACCCGATCTCGGTCGTGCTCCGGCGGGTGGCCGATCTTCAACGCCTGGTCGCGTCCGACCCTTTCGAAGACGTGGCCACGACTCCCGACACCAGACTCTACATTACGTTCCTCTCACACCCGGTCAGGAGTGGAACGAGGGCCCGGCCGGGAAAGCCGGAAGCCGATCTGAGGCTCATCCAGATCACGCCCGGGGAAGTGCTCAGTGCCATCACGCTCTCGCCCGGGTGGGGCACGAGCGAGCTGATGGCCTTCCTCGAGAAGGAATTCGGGCCCGGCGTGACCACGCGCAACTGGAACACGATCGCGAGAATAGGAGGCATGTAACGTGGACCCGACCTCGAAGACGATCCCGGCCATCGACGTCCATTCCCACTACGTCCCGGAGGGATATCGCAAAGCATTGGAAGACGCGGGCCGGCTCTCCACCGACATCTTCGCGCTGCCCAAATGGGACGTGCAGCAGCATCTCGAGGACATGGACCGCATGAACATCGGCGCCGCTGTGATCAGTCTCTCCTCACCGGATATCAATTGGGGCGACGGCGCCACGGCCCAGCGTCTGGCGCGGGACGCGAACGAAGTGGCGGCGGCGGCCGTCGCGGCCTATCCCGATCGGTTCGGCTTCTACGCCACTCTGCCCATGCCGGACGTGGACGCCTCGCTGGAGGAGATCGAGTACGTCTTCGACGTGCTTCACGCGGATGGGGTCAAGTTCTACAGCAACAGCAACGGGATCTATCTGGGCGATCCGAAGTTCGAGCCGGTGTTCGCGGAGCTCGATCGCAGAAAGGCGGTGGTGACGCTCCACCCGGTCAGGGCGAAGGTGGTTCCGGACAATGTTCTGGTCGGCGTGCCGTACCCGCTGTTCGAGTTCCAGTTCGACACCACCAGGGCGGTGGCCAACATGATCTTCAACGGCACGCTCAGACGTAGCCCGGGCATCAAGTTCGTGTGCCCGCACATGGGGGCGCTGTTCCCCCTTCTGGCGGGACGCATGGAAGGGATCGCCCACCTGATGGTCCTCCACAAGACCGCGCCCGAGGGCTTCGTGCCGCCGGACGTCCAGGGCGAGCTCGGGGAGTTCTACTACGACAGCGCCGGCGCCTTCAACCTGCCGGTGCAGATGCCCGCGCTCATGGGGATCGCGAGGTCCGAAAAGCTGCTCGCGGGGAGCGACTACCCGTTCACTCCACCTTCCGTCGCCGGTCAGATGCTGGAGAATCTTCGAAACACGGATCTCTTGACGGAGGAGCAGAAGCTGGGCGCCCTCTACACCAACGCCCTTGAGCTGTTCCCGCGCTTCGCGGTTTCTTGACCGCGTGGAGGACTCGTACGACGTAGGGGACGACCGACAGAAGGGATGGCGATGCTTGCTTTTCTGAACGCTAATGTGATCGACGGAACGGGCTCGGCGCCCGTCGCCGGTGCGACGGTACTCGTAGACGGCAAGAAGATCGCTGCGGTCGGCAGGCACGTCGCCGTGCCCGGCCATGCCACGGTGATCGACCTTCAGGGTAGGAGTCTCTTGCCCGGGTTGATCGAGAGCCACGCCCACCTGGGTGGCAGGGACCATCCTCCCGGCCTCGACAACGCAAGAAACTCGTACAACTACGCGCCCATGCGCGACTACACTCTGGAATCCGGGGTCACCACTATCAGGAGCGTGGGCGACTTCCAGAAGGACACGCTCACCACCCGCGACAAGATCGCTGAAGGTGCCCTGCGCGGGCCTCGCTTGCTCTGCTCGGGCAAGAGCTTCCAGAGGAGAGATGCCCACCCCAGCCGGACGATCTGGGGGAACGACCCCGAGACCTGTGACAATGCCGGCGCCTACCCGGATACCCCTGAGGAGGCACGCGCCCTCGTGTGCGAGTTGGTCGCGGTCGGGGTCGACTGCATCAAGATCATCGTGGCCGACTCGTTCCTCTTCATCTACCCGGAGAGGATCCCGCCGTTGGCCGACGACGTCATGGAGGCCATCGTCGATGAGGCCCACAAGCTAGATATGTGGGTGGTGTGCCACATCGACAGCGCGCCCGATGCCATCAAGCTCATCGGTTACGGAGCCGATGAGATCGATCACCTGATCTCGATGGGCATCGCCGAACTCCCCGCCGAAGAGACATACGACGAGCTCTTCCGGCTGATGGTGGAGAAAGGGACCTGGTTCGTACCCACGATCACGATCGTCCGCACCTATAACCATCTGGTTCTGGAGAAGGGTGCCCCGGCCACCATCGACGAGTACTTCATCCCTCACTACAAAAGGGCCTACGAAGCGGGCGTGCGGATGGGCTGTGGCTGCGATTCCGGGGCTCCAGCCGTCCTTTGGGGGCCGTCCCTGCACGAGGAGCTCAAGGAATACGTCTACAACCTGGGGATGACCCCGCTCGAGGCCATCACGTGCGCGACCAAGAACAACGCGATCATCCTCGGCATCGACGACACGGTGGGCACGATCAAAGCGGGGATGATCGCCGATATCCTGATCGTGGACGGAGACCCGTCGAAGAGGATCGACGACACGTCGAGAGTCCGCATGGTCCTCCGAGATGGTTCGATCGTCGTAGACAAGATGCTCGCGTGACGCCCGGGGTGGCCGCTACAGGCGAGGTGCGACAGGGGGCGGGCCTAGGCTAGGGAAGCAGCTGGTCGACCGACGACGCGGTCAGCAGCCCCTCGATCTCCCGGAAGTGGGTGTCTCGGGTAAACAGGACGAGCCCGTGCTCCCGGGCGCTGGCCGCGATCCACATGTCATTCGAGGGGATCGGCCTGCCTTTCCGACGCAACTGGGTGTAGACATCGGCGTAGTGCTCGGTTGTTTCCGCCGCGAGGGCTAACACCTTGACGCGGGGGCTGGAGAGGAAGCGCGAGAGAAGCCGCCGGTTGGCGCTTGCTCGGCTCCCGAGAAGAAACCCGCCCAGCAGCTCGCCGAGCACTACTGAGTTGATCGCCAGCGAGCGGGCACGTTGGAAGGCCTCCACGGTCTCCGGGTCGCCGGCAAAGAAGTCGGCCAGGATGTTGGTGTCGAGAAGCACGTCCCTCATGTGACATCAGGAGCGTCCTGCCAGAGGGACGGGTCGATCTCTTCGAAGCTCCGAACGGCCGCGAGGAACTCCTCAGCGTCTTGGCGCGACCACGAACCGGCCAAAGCATCCAGGTCGTGGGCGAGTTGCTGGTCGGAACTCAGACCGAGCGAACCTCTGAGTAGCTGCAAGATCAAGGCGTTGAGACTGATGCCCAGCCTCGTCGCTTCGGCAGCGAGAGCAGACCGAAGCGCCGGATCGATGCCGCGCAAGGTCAGCACCGTCGAAGAGTGAGGGTTGGTTGCAGATGATGACATCGTTCGCATGCACCATATGATAGCATACTGCGGTATGGCTCGTCGACAGCCGTTCGCCGCCACGGCGCGCCTCGGCGAAGAGTGTGCGGGCGCGCTGCGCCGCGAGAATCGGGATCTAGCCGATCACCAGCGAACGCGTCGCGAACTGGGGGTCGCTGGTGGTGTTGAGGCCTAGGCGCCGCAGGCCGGCCTCATCGCCCGAAGTGGGCAGGTGGGTCGTGTGGAACTCGCAGCTTGACAGCTGCTTCAGGTTCTCCACGGCTGCGTGGGCTGCCGGGTTGCTGGTGGAGCTGATCACCAGGGCTATCAACATCTCGTCGAGGTCGAGACTGACCGACTTCATCCGGAGGATGTCCTTCTTCATCCCGGCAATCGACTCCACAACGTTCGGCGTGAGTAGCGGCATATCATCGGGGATGCGCGACAGGTGCTTGACCGCGTTCAGCACGGCGGCGGAGGCGGCATGCATGAGCGTGGAATTCTTCCCCGTGACGACCTCCCCGTCCGGCAGGGCGATAGCGGCTCCGCAGAAGACGCCGTTGTTGCCCTTGCCCTTCGCCTCTCCCTCGGCAGCCGCTTCGCGCGCGGGGCGGACCACCGCCCTTCGTTCTTCCTCCAGGCCCAACTCGCTCATGATCAGCTTGGCCCGGTCGGCGTCCTCGCGGTCCACCAGCCCCAGGGCGTACTCGCAGGCATAGCGGAAGTGCCGACGGATCACCTCCTGCTCCGCCGCGGCGCGTACCACAGCGTCGTCCACGATGGCGAATCCCGCGCGGTTGACACCCATGTCGGTAGGCGACCGGTAGCAGGCGTCTCCGCCGATCCGCCCGAGGATCCTTACGACCACTGGAAACGCCTCGATGTCGCGGTTGTAGTTGACCGCCTGCTCGCCGTAGGCGGCCAGGTGGAAGGGGTCGATCTGATTGATATCCTTCAGCTCCACAGTGGCCGCCTCGTAGGCCACGTTCACCGGGTGCTTGAGGGGTAGGTTCCAGATGGGGAACGTCTCGAACTTGGCGTAGCCGGCGGCGTTGCCGCGCAGGTTCTCGTGATAGACCTGCGAGAGGCAGGTAGCCAGCTTGCCGCTACCGGGACCGGGGCCTGCCACGACCACGACCGGCCGCTCGGTGGGGATGTAGTCGTTGGCGCCGTAGCCCTCGTCGCTGACGATGCGGTCGACGTCGGTCGGGTACCCGCTGGTGGACCGGTGAGCATAGACGGAGACGCCGCGGCGTTCGAGCCGCGCCTTGAAAACGCTGGCCGACGGCTGGTTCTCGAAACGCGTGATAACGACGGCCCGCACGAGTAGGCCCCAATCGCGCAGATCGTCGATGAGCTTCAGCGCGTCCTGATCGTAGGGGATGCCGAAGTCGGCGCGCACCTTACGCCGCTCGATGGCGCCCGCGTAGATGCAGACGATGATCTCGGCCTGATCCCTCAGTCTCTGCAGTAGGCGGATCTTGACATTCGGGTCGTAGCCGGGAAGGACGCGTGCGGCGTGGAAGTCGTAGGCGATCTTACCGCCGAACTCGAGATAGAGCTTGCCGCCGATACGTTCCGCGCGCTCGACGATCGCGCGGCTCTGCTCCTCGAGGTATTTCTCGTTGTCGAAACCTACGCTGCTTGCCATGGCGCCCCTTCCGATCCGACCCGGAACCGGGTCGCCAGGGAGAGGATAGCTAATCTGAGCGGTTTCGCAAGCGGGCCGCCCCTCCGACCGAACGATTGCGCCGCCGCCCTGTCAGCGTCGCCCGGGG
>CAVQME010000014.1:0-289992 GCA_963713545.1 uncultured Actinomycetes bacterium
CCGAGTAGCGCGGCGCGCACCGCCTCGCGACGGTACGAGAAGATCCGAACAAGCTGGCGCTTCACCAGGGGGAACGCGATCTCGCCCACCGGCGACAGCGGCAGCCGATAGCGGACGTGATCGTCGATGAGCGTGCCCGTGTCAGTTGCGGTAAAGGTGTGCGTGTGCACCCAGAGGGCATACGGACCCCGCAACTGCACGTCGATGAAGCGGTGCGGCGGTTCCCAGGCGGCGATCCCCGTCCGCCACAGAAACGGGATCCCGAATAAGCTGAGCCGGTACTCGAGCAGAGTGCCGAGCCGCATCTCCACCGGCACTGGCGTCAGGATCCTGAAGCGCAACTCCGGCGGCGTGATGCGCTCGAGGTTTTCGGCGGCCGCGAAGAAAGGAAAGACGGCCTCGACCGGCAGCGGCAGCTCCTGAGTCGTGTGCAGGACGTGGTCTTTCATCGCTCCCTTTCCGCGGTGGAGGTCTTCAGAGTAGCGCGAGCGGACGGCCGAAGGCCATGCGGCTCGACCGGCGTAGTATGGAAGCGGCGAAAGGCTAACAGCCCCGAGACGGCGTGGGCGGTGGAGGAGAGCGTGCGCCTGTCGTATCTGGAAGTGCATAGGGTCGTCAACGCCTCGGCTTCCGCGGTGTGGGATCTGCTGATCGATACCACGCGCTGGCCGGTGTGGGGTCCCTCCGTCAGCGCTGTCGAGTGCCCCGACCGCTTCATCCACGAGGGTTCGCGTGGCCGTGTCAAGACGTCGCTGGGGGTGTGGGCACCCTTCGCGGTCACGGCCTTTCGCCCGGGGTACTACTGGTCGTGGAGGGTCTTCGGCCTACCGGCCACGGGCCATCGGGTCGATCCCTTGCCGCTCGGAAGATGTCGCCTCACCTTCGCCATCCCCACGGTGGCAGCCCCCTACCTGACCGTGTGCCGGATCGCCATGGTCCGGATCGAGCACCTGGCGCTCGGCTCGGTCGACAAGTCGGGGTCGCCGGGCTGACAACTCGTTTCAGAATGAAGCCGCGGCCGCCTAGTGCACCCTGGGCGGCACGATAGTGCGTCCTCGGTCCCGCAAATAGCGCTGCTATTCGCGCTCCCTGCGTCCTTTTCTGGCGCGTGCCCAGCCCGTCCCTGGCGGCGGAGCTTCATTCTGAAACGAGTTCTAGCTCCGCGGAGCCGACCTCATCAGACCCTGACGGCCTCCAGGATGTTGCTTCTGTCGGGCACCGCATACTCTTCCATCGGCGGGCTGAACGGGATGGGGATGTCGAGTCCGCAGACTCTCACCGGGGCGGCCTTCAGCTTGCTGAAGGCCGCTGCATCGGCGGTCACTCGAGCGACGATCTCGCCGGCGGCGCCACAGGTCTGACAGGCTTCGTCCACCACCACCAGCCGCCCCGTCTTCTTCACCGACTCGATCATGGCCTCCGTATCCATGGGCACGAGCGTCCTCGGGTCGATCACCTCCAGGGAGATGCCCTCGCCTGCCAGCTCCTCGGCGGCCGCGAGGGCCTCGTGGACCATCTTGGAGAGGGCGACGACGGTCACGTCGCTCCCCGCGCGCTTGATGTCGGCCTGGCCGAACGGGATGGAATACTCGTCTTCCGGCACTTCGCCCTTCATCCCACCGAGGAGTATGTGCTCGAAGGAGACCACCGGGCTGTTGTCCCGCAAGGCGGTCTTGAAGAGACCCTTTGCGTCATAGGGGGTCGCCGGCAGGATGATCTTGAGTCCCGGCGAGTTCATATACATGGGGTAGGGGGTGACCGAATGCTCCGCGGCGGCCGAGATACCGGCGCCCACCGTCATGCGGTAGAGGATGGGGAACTTCGCCTGGCCGCCGAACATGTAGGTGATCTTGGCGGCGTGGTTCATCATCTGGTCCATGGCCACGAAGCCGAAGGTGGCCATGCGGATGTTGGTCACGGTCCTCCATCCCGACCCGGCCAGGCCGATCGATGCTCCCACGAAGGAGTTCTCGGCGATGGGGGTGACCCGTATCCTGTCGGTCCCGAATTCTTCTTGGAGATCGAGCTGGAGGTCCGTTGCCATGTAGACCGTCCGCGGATCCCTGCGGAACTCCTCCTGCATGGCCTCCTTCATGGCCTCTTCGTATGTGATCTCTCTCATGACGAGTACACGTCTTCCAGCGCGTCTTGCGGTTCGGGATAGGGGCTCTCGAAGGCGAACGTGTGGGCCTCTTCGACCTGGGCCAATATCCCGGCGTTGATGCGCTCGATGTCCGAGGCGGTCAGCACACCCCGGGCGAGCAACTTCGTCTCGAAGGCTGCCACCGGGCACCTCTCCGTCCAGGCCTCTTTCTCCCCCTGCGGCCGCAGGTCTTCGAGCGCGTCGGAAAGGAAGTGCTTGTGCCAGCGGTACGTCTCGCATTCCAGGAAGTAGGGACCTTCTCCCTTTCTAAGCAGGCTCAGGGCTTCCCCGACGGCTTCATAGACCGCCTCTACGTCATTGCCGTGGATCGCCTTCGTAGGTATGTGGTAGGCGTCCGGCATCCGGATGATCTCCTGCGCGGCCAAGGAGTACGAGCGGGGGGTGTTGACCCCGTAGTGGTTGTTCTCGCAGACGAAAAGCAGGGGTAGCTTCCAGATCGCAGCCAGGTTGAGCACCTCGTGGAACTCGCCTTCCTGGCAGGCCCCATCGCCGAAGAACACGGCCGCGACATTTCCTTCGCCTTCGAGTTGGGCGGCCATGGCCGCTCCCGCCGCTATCGGCAGCCCCGCTCCGACGATCCCATCCGCGCCCAACATGCCGATACTGAAGTCGGCGATGTGCATGGAGCCGCCCTTGCCCTTGCAGTAGCCGGTCTTCTTGCCGTAGATCTCGGCCATCATCCGTTTCATGTCAGCGCCTTTGGCGATGCAGTGGCCGTGGCCGCGGTGGTGGCTGACTATGCGGTCCTTGTGGGTGAGGTGCGCGCAGACCCCTGTGGCGATGGCCTCTTGGCCGATGTAGGAGTGGACGAACCCGAAGAGGTTGCCCGAGTAGAACTCATGCGCCACCCGCTCCTCAAAGCGCCGGATGGTGAGCATCGTCGTGAACAAGTCGATCATCGTCTGTTCATCCAGGGCCAAAAAGGACCTCCCACTGCAGAAGTGCCGCCGGCGATCGAGTGCGACGCAGGAGGTTCGTCGTGCCGAACATGCTGCGTTACGTGGCTTCGAGGGAGAAGCTTACCAAAACGGGCTCGATGTGGGCGCGATGTGATGAAGCCGCGGGCCGGTTGCTATCATGAACTCCGTGGCATCTGGGGCAGGAATGAGACGCAAGAGACGGATGAGTCGGGAGAGAAGATGAAGGTCCTAGTGAAGGAGAAGATCGCGCAGGCGGGGGTGGACATCCTCAGAGAGCATTTCGACGTCGAGGTCCGCACGGATATGACGGACGAAGAGCTGAAGGAGCACATCAACGACTACGAGGCCATCATAGTGCGTTCGGCCAGCAAGATCACCGCCGATGTCCTCGAGAACGCCAAGACGGTCAAGATGATCGGCCGGGCGGGCGTGGGGGTGGACAACATCGACGTGAAGGCCGCTACGGAAAAAGGCATCGTGGTGGCGAACGCCCCCGGTTCCAACAGTCTCTCGGTAGCGGAACACGCCCTTGGGCTGCTTCTGGCTCAGGTGCGGCAGATCCCCAACGCCAACGCGTCCATGCATGCGGGCAAATGGGAGAAGTCCAAGTTCAAGGGCGAGGAGATCACCGACAAGGTCCTGGGCATCATGGGTCTGGGCAAGATCGGGGTGCTGGTGGCTCAGCGCGCGAAGGGGCTCCGCATGGAGGTCATCGCGTACGACCCCTACGTGTCCGTAGATCGCTTCCGCGAGTTGGGCGTCGGACGGGCGGAGACTCCGGACGAACTCTACGCGGCTTCCGATTTCATCAGTGTGCACCTGCCCAAGTCTCCCGAGACCATGGGTCTGATCGGAGACGCCGCGTTCGAGAAGATGAAGAAGGGCGTGCGCATCATCAACAGTGCCCGGGGCGGGATCGTCGACGAGGCGGCTCTCGTGCGGGCCCTCGAATCGGGCAAGGTGGCCTCCGCCGGCCTGGACGTGTTCTCGACCGAGCCTGTTCCGGAGGACTTCCTCCTGGCCAAGTTCGACAACGTGATCATGACGCCGCATCTCGGTGCTTCCACCACCGAGGGACAAGACCGTGCCGGTGTCATCGTGGCCGAGCAGATCGTGGCCGGTCTCACAGGCGGGGTGGTGTCGTATGCGGTCAATATCCCCTCGATCTCGAAAGAGGCGATGGAGGCCATCGGACCGTTCCTTCCCCTGGCCGAGGTTCTGGGCCAGCTCATGTCCGCCGTGGCCGAAGGCCCGCTGTCCAAGGTGACCGCTCACTACGAAGGCGCGATAGCCGAGCAAGATACCCGCTTGCTCACTCTGGCCGCCACGAAGGGTCTGGTCGAGAGCGGCTCCGACGAGGGGGTCAACTTCGTGAACGCGCCGACCCTAGCCGCCGAACGGGGCCTGCAACTGGCCGAGGCGCGGCAGCGCCGGTCTCTCGACTACACCAATCTCATCACCCTCAACACCACCGACAAGCAGGGGGAGTTGACCGCGGGGGGCACCGTCTTCGGCCCGAAGAACCGGCTGCGGTTGGTCAAGATCTACCGGCACAACATCGACATAGAGCCGTCGGCGCACATGGTCTTCCTCCGGTATGAAGACGTGCCCGGCATGATCGGCAGGATCGGCACCATAGTGGGCGGCCACGGCATCAACATAGCTTTCATGAACGTCGGCCGGAAGAAGGTGGAGGGCAAGGCGGTCATGGGCCTCGCTCTGGACGATCCGCTGCCGGCCGCAGTGCTCGACGAGATCCGGGCTGTCCCGGGCATCGACAGCGTTCGCGCGGTCGAGCTCTCGCTGCCTTCGTAGGAGGGGAATATCAAGAAATCTACGGCCGATCGTGCGTGAGGATGCTCGCTGATCGGCTGGAAGGAGGATCGCATCTATGAAACCCGATGTTCGCCCGCAGAACCTCTGTTTTTCTTCCGGGCCCTGCGCCAAGCGCCCCGGTTGGAGCGTATCGGCTCTGGAAGGCGCGCTCGTAGGGCGCTCGCACCGGTCGAAACTGGGCCGGGCCCGGATCAAAGAGGTCTCTGACCGGTCGAGGAAGCTGCTCGGCGTGCCTGATGACTATCGTATCGGGCTGGTGCCGGCGTCCGACACAGGCGCCGTCGAGATGAGCCTGTGGTCGTTGCTGGGCCCCAGGGGCGTCGATGTGCTTGCCTGGGAGAGCTTCGGGCAGGGCTGGGTCACCGACATCACCAAACAGCTCAAGCTGCCCGACGTGCGGGTGCTTTCCGCCGACTACGGGCAGATCTCCGACCTGGCGCAGGTCGATTTCAGCCGCGACGTCGTCTTCACGTGGAACGGCACCACCTCGGGGGTGCGGGTGCCCGACGCGGACTGGATCCCCGATGAGCGCGAAGGTCTGGCTATCTGCGACGCGACCTCGGCCGTCTTCGCCATGCACGTTCCCATCGAGAAGCTGGACGTGGTCACTTACTCCTGGCAGAAGGTGCTGGGAGGGGAGGGTCAGCACGGCATGCTGATCCTGAGCCCGCGGGCGGTGGAGCGGCTCGAGAGCTACGCTCCGCCGTGGCCGCTGCCGAAGATCTTCCGCATGACCAAAGGCGGCAAGCTGAGCGAAGCCATCTTCCAGGCCGACACCATCAACACGCCCTCGATGCTCTGCGTGGAGGACGCCCTGGACGGCCTGCGCTGGGCGGAAGAGATCGGCGGACTGCCGGAGCTGGTGCGCCGCAGTGAAGCCAACCTCGCCGCAGTCGCAGAATGGGTAGGGCGGACTCCCTGGGTGGAGTTCCTGGCCGCAGACCCGGCGATCCGGTCGAGCACTTCCATCTGCCTGAAGATCGTCGATCCCTGGTTCACAGGCCTCTCAGCCGAAGATCAGGCCGGGATTCCCAAGAAGATGGTCTCGTTCCTGGAGGCCGAGGGTGCGGCCTACGACTGCGCCTCGTATCGTGACGCTCCTCCCGGCCTGCGCATCTGGGGCGGCGCCACCGTCACCAAGTCCGATCTGGAAGCGCTCTTCCCCTGGCTCGATTGGGCCTACGAGGAAGCCAAGAAAGGCTAAAGGTCAAGCCAAGCCAGAGGTCGAAGGCAGGAGGTACCAAAAGAGTGTATACGCTGCGGCTTTACCAAGACGTGTTCGCGCCGAACGCGAAGGCTTCCCCCGATCTGGAGGCTCAGCACGGCATCGTCTATGTGCACAGAGGCTCTGCCGTCGTCAACGGCGAGACGCTCGCCGCCGATTCGGCCGCGATCAGCCGGGATGTGATGTCGGTGGTCGCGGGGCCCGAGGGCGCGTCTCTCTGGCGCTGGGAGCTGGTGCGGACCACCGCGCCGAACAATCTCGCCGTGGGTGAGGGGATCGCTTCTCGCCTCAAGATGTCTCGCCGTATCCGGATGTTCGAGCTCGTTCCCACCTCCAAGTGGCTGTTCCGCCTGGATTCGATCATCGACAACGAGGGCAGCACCGGCCTCCACTCTCACCCTGGTTCGGGGATCCGCTGCATGATCGAGGGTCACCTGCGGGTGGAGTCCGAGAAGGGCGAGAGCGCCGACAGTTGGAAGGCGGGTGACGCCTGGTACGAGGAGGGCAGCTATCCCCTCATATCCACCTCCGACCCGGGCGAGAAGGCGACGTTCCTTCGGGGCATGGTCCTCCCCCCGGAATACTCCAGGTATCCGGACACGGCGATCTGGATCGAGGGCGTCAAGACGTGCAAGTCGGGCTGGAAGAGCTACGTTCAGAGCGTGGTGACGCTTCTCTGACGGGCGCAACATCGAGAGGCTTCGAGCGCGCGACCCTCAGACCATCCCGTAGTCGCCGGTGCTGCTGCTTCGTCAATGCTCGGGTCAATCAGCAGGGCTACGTTCATCCTGCCCAGGAAGGCGAAGATGACCAGCGCTAGAGGCCGCAGTGATTCGGCAAGCTCCGGGTGAGTTTCGCCACACAGCACCTTGAAGAAACCCTCCCGGGCTTGCTCGTAGAGCTTGATGAGGCGCCCGTGCAGATCCTGATCGCGGTGATTCGAAGCCACTGAGGCTGTATCAAGCTTTCCCCCACTCCCACGCATTCCCCTTCACTGCCCAGATAACTCGCATCCAACGCCGGCTGCAACAGCAGGATGGCCGCGATCCGCCGGGCCATGCGCATGACCTCGCGCGCCTCCTCCGGACCCAGGTCCCGCCCCAGGAGCGCTCGCTCCCGATAGCTCAGCCACTTCTTCATCACCTGATAGCCGCCACACCCCCGCCGCCACGCATCTCCAGTAGGCGACATCGTTCGGGTAGACGTCCATCGCCGATCCCGCAGTTGAGCCAGCGCCTCCTCCGCGCTGAGCCCGAGGGCCTCAGCCCCCTGCTCTATGGCCGCCCGTCCTTCGGGCGAATATGGTCTAAGAGTGCTCTTTCCCTTCCCCGGCATGGTGATGCCACCCTGGGCATGTCTTAAGAATGCGAAAACCGCCCGAGGGCGGTTTTCGCGCCCCAGGCATACAGCCTAGGGGTAGCACCCGCATCGTACGGTCGGGAGACTCGAATGTCAACGAACCGGACCCCGCCGAACCATCGTGATGATGAGGCCGACTCGCTGCTGCTCGCACCACCGTCGAGCGCTATTGCGTATGATGATCATCACTGCCACCCGTGTTCAGGACTCCACACTGCGCTGAGTTCTCCCCTAGTGCCAGCAGCAAGGACCGGCGGCATGACGAACATCGTGATGATGCGGACCGCGTCCAAGAGACTTGGCGGGGCTGGGATACCGGAGGCATTCAGCCTGCGAGTGAAAGCGCTCCACATGGGAGCGACGTTTTCCTGCCCAGCGAACTCCTCTGTCAGGCCAACTGGGACTTCGGCGGGCAACTGAGTCTGGCGGTTTGCGAATGTTGCCGCGATGGAGTCGCGAAGCTCCGGCCCGGCGAAGGACAGGGTCGTCGCCAGCATCCACAGATCGTAGAAGTCCTTCATCCTGCTGTTCGCCAACCCCAGGCTTACGATGGCTTCGAACTTCTCGGCCACAACCGTCGCTGGGTGGTAGGCAAGGATTCGCGGAGAGGGGCCTTCCAGGAGGACCGGGTAGTCGACCCACTCTGGGGGTGGCACGGCGTCGTCGTCGACGCCGATATCCAACTGCAGGACGAATCTTGCTCCTTCAAGAGTGCCGCGTATCTTCGCTCGGATGCCAGGGTACCTGCCATCTAGTGCGATCAGTTGGGTGATAGCGACTTCATCGAACGTGAGGCCGTCATCGGGAACATCAACTGTGATACAAGACCGCAAAACCGCTTCCACCGCTTCAGGGGAGCGGTCGACGCGCCCAAGGAAGTCGACGTCTCTAGTGGGCCGGGCAATTGCACCATTCCAGACTCGGAGCATCGTTGCGCCCTTGACGACGAGGACGCTAGCGAAATCGCTCTTGGAGAGTCGGAATAGGAACCTCTCAATGGCGTAGTACTGAATCGCCTGCTGGAAATCCAGTCCGAGTTCATCTGCGCGCCGGCGCAGGCGACGCCTCACCTCGTTCGGGCTCACACGAGGGCCTCGAGATAGGGGCGAACGATCCCAGCGACCCGATCGATCTTCGCGAACCCCATGATCTCGCTCGGGGTGGCCCTTCTTTCTCGGATCACCTCTTGCAGCGCTTCAACGGTGACGTTCAACCCGATGCGATTGCGGTACTTGAAGCAATCGGCGACCGTCTTGGCGATTCCGAACACCTTGAGCGGCGTGCCGCCTAGTTCAGTTGCCTCGACACCCACCTTGAGAGACGCCTCGCTCATGTGAAAAACGCGGACGCGCGGATAGTCGATTCGGGGTGCCTTGGTGCCGCGCGGCAGCGCGATCTGGACCTCTGCAGGGATCTGGGTACCCACCCCGTGGAAGTCAAGTGCACTTACGAGGCATAGAATTGCTTCTGGAACCCGCCGCGCCACGGCGGCCACGTCTGGTTGGGGCGGAAGCGGGAGTGACGACAGGCTATAGACTCCGCGACTCAGGCGCTCGAGAAGGCCTTCGTCGCGCATCCAATACAGGGTTCTGGGTTGAATGCCGGCGTCGATAGCATCGAAGGTACGCATGATCCCTCCGTTGCGCGCGAAGAGCTCTGTCGCAGCCGATAGGGCTTGCTCAGTCGGTGTTTTCATGAATAGAAGTTACCATACTTATGGATAACTGTAGTAAGTTCTATTCTCTCTCCCCAGTCGCTTCTCCTACCGCTCTACACCTAGCCGGCCGAAAAAGCCGGTCAGTTGCAGCGGTATGTTATGCATCTACACCCGTGACCCGCGTAATGAGGGTTCGGCGCCGTCTCCCTAGATGCGCCACATTTGTCGCAAAGTTCGCTCAAGACTGCGTCGACCAAATGGAAGACGTCATGCAGAACGGTGCGAAAGAAGGGTATGGGACAACGGCGTCCGGTAGGATGCCCGTCCCTTCTCCTCCTGTTGGCCAGTGCAGTCTTTCGCCGGGATGAACCTTGGGCAAAACGACTCCCATCTTCAGCTTCTCGATAAACCGAGGTCCACTGCCAATCTGTAGTACTTCGCCAAAACTGGCCGACGCCACCGTTATTGGGACGTGGTGCTGGAGAAGGTCGCGAAAATGTAGATCGATGTCAAGGCGCGGAGTCATCATCGATTGGAAGACAGACACGGAAGAAGGACAGTATTCGCTGACTTGATCGACCCAACGCCTCCCTTTGACTCCGTCACCGGCGAGCAGTCGCCTAGACGAGACGGCCAGCCGAGGCGCGCTCGCATCTGCCCTCCCCTGAGAGCTTGATGTCCCGCAGATCACCGAGGTAGGTGCCGAGTGCTCCCGTAGTGCTTCACTGTAGCGCGCCCGCCGCACAGAGGCCAGATGAAGAGGTCTGCACTCGGCCCGAACCAAGGTGCGATTCGCCCTCCGCGGGGAAAGCCTCGACGTGCGCCATGGCCTTCCGATCCGGGGGGCTGAACGTGTGAGTACCGCAAAGCGCCCGGCAGTAGGCCGTAAGATAGCGCCGCGTCCTCCCGGTTCGGTTTCGCCACCAGGTCGACCCCGTCAAGGCGAATCGACCAACTTGGCCGCCAGGTGGCCCTCGTGGATGGCGTCGAATATCTTGCGCGGGCTCACGCAGTCGCCGGCGTCGAGGAGGCGCAAGGACTTGTCGCTCCGCAGGCCCTCGATCAGCTCGCGGTTGGGTCTGAAACCCGCGGCGAGGACCACCGAGTCGGCGGCGATTGAGGTCTCCTTGCCGGATCGGTCGGCCACGGTGAGGCCGGTATGGGTCACAGCGACAAGCCGCTGCCCCGTGTTGATGGTGACCTTCAGCGGCTGGAAGCGCTCCTCGTAGACCTGGCGCTCGTCGAAGGTGATGTTGCACATGAACTCCTCGAGCATCTCGACGAAGATGACCTCTTTGCCCTGCTCGGCCAGGACGAGCCCCACCTCGGTGCCCACGATGCCGCCGCCGATGACCGCCACCGTGCCGCCGACCGTGGCTTCGCCGTGTAGCACCGCTGCGGCCGAGACCACTTTGGGATCGCCGATGCCGGGGATGTCCTCCAGCCCGAGAGCGGTCGCTCCCGTCGCCACGATGACCGCGTCGTAAGGGCTGCCACCGCCCGAGCGGTCACCGCCCGTACCATCGGTCAGGTCGGCGAGCGTGGCTTCCTTCGACACCACGGTGATCCCCAGCTTCTCCACCTGGGTCCTCAGGTAGGCGACAAGGGGCTTCAGGTCGGGAGCTTTGAACTCGGGGATAGAGGCCTCGAGAAGAGCCCCGCCCAGCTCCCGCTTCTCGTAGAGAGTCACGGCATGGCCCTTCAGCGCGCAGACCCGGGCCGCTTCCATGCCGGCGGGTCCACCGCCGACCACGGCCACCCGCAGCGGGCGCACGGCCGGGGTGATCTTGAACTCCTCTTCCCGGCACAGGGCCACGTTGACGCTGCACGAGACCGTCTTTGCCACGTGGTCGCCCCGGGCGAGACAGCCGTCGTTGCAGCGGATGCACGGCCGGATGTCCTCCGGCCTGCCTTCTTTCGCCTTGAGCGGCCACTCGGGGTCGGCCCACAGTGGCCGGCCCAGACCGATGAAATCGCCCTTGCCTTCGGCCAGGATGCTCTCGGCCAGATCGGGCAGGTTGATGGAGCCCGAGGCTATCATGGGGAGCTTGACCACCTTCTTCACCGCTTCCGCCGCCCACACGTTGTGGGCCAGCGACATCCCCATGGGACTCACTTCGTGGATGGTGGTGTGGTGGTTGCCGCCGGACATGTGGATGGCCGCTACGCCCCTGGCTTCCAGACGTCTGGAAAGTTCGATCGTGTCTTCGATGGTGTGACCGCCGGGCTCGTAGTCGGTGCCGCTCAGGCGCACGCAGATCGGGGTAGTCGGGGCCGACCTGGGCTTTGATCTCCTTGACGATCTCGAGGGGCAGGCGCATACGGTTTTCGAGCGGACCCCCATACCAGTCGGTCCGCTTGTTGCTGTAGGGTGAGAAGAAGTTCGAGATGAGGTAGCCGTGACAGGCATGGATCTCCACCAGGTCGAAGCCGGCCGTCTGCGCCCGCTTGGCCGCTTGGCCGAAAGCCTTCACGACCTCCTTGATCTCCTCGACGGTCATGGGCACCGGGATGGGACAGCCGGCCGCAGTGATCTCCGGCCAGGGGACGTCGGAGGCGGCCTTGGGCTGCTCAAGGATGAACCGCTGCCTGCCCGCATGGGAGATCTGGATGGCCGGCACCGCCCCGTTCGCCCTGATCGTGTCCGCGATGAGAGACAGCCCGGGAATGTGTTCCATCCGGGCGATGCCCAACTGGCAGGGCGATGCCTGGCTGGCGTCGTTGTCTACCCAGGCGTACTCGACGATGACCATGGCCGCGCCGCCCTGGGCCACTTCCTTGTAGTAGCGGAGCATCCGGTCGGTGATGGAACCGTCGGGATTGGCGAGTCCTGTGTGCTGCGGGGCCTTGACGATCCGGTTCTTGAGCGTGATAGTGCCGATCCGGCCCGGCTCGAACAGACGGGGGAAACTCGTTTGCATCAATACACCCCTTCCCTGACCCACATATAGTCGATCCGACATCAGCGACGCACCGTGTGGCTGATGATGCCAGCGATCAACTGCAGATTCCACACCTTCTTGCGGTGCGGATGAATACCTCAAGACTCTCTTTGCTCGGCATGTCAGCGTCTGAAGCGACCAGACCGCGACCCAGCGAGTGACAAGGAATGGCAGCGGCGCCCTTACGGGTGCCGCTGCCCGAGCAGGTTCCGCGCTATCCGGCCCAGCTCATCGGCTTCATTTTGTCCTGCACCGTAACGACCGGCGAGGTGACGTTACTGACGATCACCAGGTCGAACTGATATGTGCCGCCGTTTCGATCGAGTCAGCCCCTCATCGCGTTCCTAGATCTTCAAGCCGGCCTCGTACCCTTCTTCCAACGCCTCGAGCACCGTCCGCACTTCGATCGCGTCCCCCACGGACAGCACGCTGTCGACGATCCCCTTCAGTTCCGCCACCAGACCGTTCACGGGCTGCATGCCACCTGCAAGGATCACGTTGTCGAAGCCCCCCAGCGTCTTCTTCTGACCGTCCTCCACTATCTCGATCGAGCCGTCTTCCCTGATCCCGGCTACCGTGGAATTGCAGTAGATGGGGACCTCGTTCTCCTTGAGTGACTGGAAGAGTATCCGCTTTATGGCTATCGGCTCCTGTCCGGCCAACTCGCAGAGCATCTCGATGATCGTCGGCTTCCTGCCGTGATGCGCCAGATGATTGGCGGTCTCGCAGCCGATCATCCCACCGCCGATGACGGCGACCCTCTCTCCTAGGGAGGCCTTACCCTCGAGGACGTCCTGCGCGGTAGTCACGAAAGTGCGGTCGAGCCCGGAGATCTTCATGGCTGCAGGCACGCTGCCGGTCGCCACGATCACCGCGTCCGGCTTCTGCTCTTTGACCATTTCTGCCGTCAGGGCTGTGTTCATCACGATTTTGACACCGAGCTTCTCCAGAGTGTGGACTTGCCAGGCAAGGAAGGCCGCTATCTCGCCTTTCCAGGGCGGGACGGATGCGAGGTAGTACTGACCGCCCAGGCGTTTGTCTTTCTCGAACAGCGTGACGTCATGACCGCGCTGGGCCGCGACTATCGCCGCCTCCATGCCCGCGGGGCCGCCGCCTGCTACAAGGACCTTCTTCCCAAAGGGCGCCGGAGTGATCGCGAACTCGTTCTCTCTGCCTGTTCTCGGGTTCATGGTGCACCGCACGGGCAACTGGGCGATCACTCTGCTCTCGCACCCTTGCATGCAGCCGGTGCACTGGATTATGTCCTCGAAGCGGCCCTCCCGCGCCTTGTTCGGGAGCTCGGGATCGGCCAGCGAACCTCGTCCCATGGCAACGCCGTCGGCTTTGCCGCTCGCGACGACCGATTCAGCGATGAGCGGGTCGTTGATCCTCCCGACGGTGAACACCGGTTTGTTCACGACCCTCTTTATGGCGGCCGCATGATCGGTCATCCAGCCGTGGCCTGCAGCCGGAGCAGCCACCATGACGTGGTGACTACCATCGGTCCCCACGGAGATGTCGAAGCTGTCGACCCCCGCTTGCTTCCAGCATCCATAGCTGGGCTTTGGAGTCCTCGATGGTTCTACCACCCGGCACCATTTCATCTGCTGAGATGCGGAACTGGATGGGGAAATCGTCCCCGCACTTCTTACGGATGTTGGCGATGATCTCCAATGGGAACCGCATACGATTGGCCAAGTTGCCGCCATACTTGTCGAAGCGTTTGTTCGAGTACGATGACATGAACTGAGCTATCAGGTAGCCGTGGCCGCCGTGAATCTCTACCCCGTCAAACCCGGCCTTCTCGGCGCGCAGGGCGCATTCACCGAACTGCTCGATGATCCGTTCGATATCCTCTAGCGTCAGCTCGTGCGGCATCTGTAGAGTGAACGGGCAGGAGATCGCCGTCGGGGCGACGGAGTCGGTGCCGGTCACGGCTCGCGTGCTCTGCCGTCCGGCGTGGTAGATCTGGGCGAAGATCGCCGCTCCGTGGTTGTGCACCCGCTTCGTCAGCTCAGCATGCCCCGGGATCTGGGCATCCTCCCACAGCCCGCCGATGCCGACGAAGGCCTTGCCCGCCGGGTCGACGGCGTAGTCCTCGGTCACTATCAGACCCCAGCCGCCTTTGGCCCTCTCTTCGTGGTAGGCGATGTAGGTCTCAGTCGCTCGGCCGTCGTTCGTGCAGTAGTTCATAACCATCGGCGAGACCATGAACCGGTTTTTGAGCGTGAGGTTACCGATCTGTATGGGCTCGAACATGTGCTTCATCTGTACCACGGCTTCGCTCCTTTGCTCAAACCGACAGACGTTGGTGGCCGCAGTTCGTTGATCTGAACGGACTGCGGCCACTCCGGCTACGCGACTCTGCGCGCGATTCCCAGCAATACCTCTAGCTGTAGGTGAGGGGCTTGAACTCGTCCTCCAGCGGAACGTTCGGCGCGGCCTTGTTGCCTACGATCAGCTGGTCGTAGGGCCACTTACCCGTGCCTTTCTGCCACTGCACCACGCAGAGGGGTGACTTGTAGCAGTTCGGCGTGGCCCGTGACGGGCCGATCGGTATCGGGTTCGCCACGGGGACGGTGAAGTCGATGTCGCCGGAGATCGTCGTCATCTTGGTCTCAAGCACCGCGTCGATGTAGGACTGGGGATCGTCCAGGTTCTTCGTCCGCAAGATCACGTCGATCCCCCACTCGAACACGGCGAAGTGCTGGAGCGGTTGCGTCCATTGCGAGTTGGTCCGCTTCTCGAACTCGTCGGCGAACTGCTTGCCGGTCTCGCCCACAAGCGGCGAGGTGAACGGATAGCCGGGCGTCCACATGCTCTCGCTGGCCAGGTTGATGCAGAGGTCGCCCAGCGCCTCGGCGGCCTGGGGGAACTCCAGGCACATGGACCAGGCGCCGGTCTTCGGGTTGAAGCCCTGCTGGATGCACTGCTTCCAGAAGGTGGTGAAGTCGGGCGGAGTGAACAGCCCCAGGGATACCTCATCGCCGTTCTTCTTGAACTGCGATATCTGCGCGGTGAAGTCCTCGAGCCCGACCGGGTACTGGTCGGTGAAGTCCCCGGTGTAACCGTTGGGCTCCATGGCAGCCTTCCACGGCTCAAGCCAGGCGTTGCCGGGGGCGCTGTTGGACAGCAGGACCGCTGCCTTCTTGTTGGTCGGGACCTTGTTCCAGCAGTCGAAGAAGGAGTCGATGATGTCTTCCAGGCCCCAGAAGAAGTTGTAGGTCCACTTGTACTGGTAGGTGGGATCGCCGCCGCGCCCGTAGATGAAGTTCTGCCAAGGGACGTCGGTGCTCAGGCAGGGAACACCTGAGGCCTCGCACTGGTCGGCAGCCGGGTTCACCACATCGGCTGTGGAGGTCACCAGGATGATATCCACCTTGTCATTGTTGATAAGGTCTCCGGCCACCTGGGCGGCGCGGTTCGAGTCGGATTGACTATCCCTGGTGATGAACTTGATGGGGTGCTTCTGCCCATCTGAGCAGACAATGCCGTCGGCGACGGCCTCAGTCGCGCGCTCGAGGCAATACTGATCGGGCACGCCAAAGGCGGCAAGCTGCCCCGTCGTGGGGGTGATGAAGCCTACCTTGATCTCCCGGCCGACCGCGGCCGTGGTTACCGTGGTAGTGGGAGCGGCGGTCGTGGTGGTGGGGGCCGCGGTCGTGGTTGTGGCGGGAGCCGCGGTGGTGGTGGTCGTCGTTTCTTCTTCGCCGCAAGCAGCAACGACGCCGCCTAGGCCGGCACCGACCCCTAGGGTCGCCCCGGCGATACCGGCGATCTTCAGAAACTCCCGACGGCTGACACTCTTACTCTCATCGGTCATTGGTGCTCCTCCTATTCACGAGAGACCCTGTTCCTTCGCCCCCGAATCCGATGAACCCCCCGGCTTCTCGTATGGCACTCCTTTCGCCGTCGAGGAAGTGATGATGAGAATCAAAGGTGGGCGACAACGTCGTCCGTGGTAGTGACGAGCCCGATGGCCGGGAGTGTCCAGTCCATGACCGCCTTATGCAACTCCCTGTTGGCATCGGTCGTGGCGTCCGACACCACTACGAGGTTGTAGAAGCGCTCGGCTATAGCCCAGGCGGCGGTGCCTACCGACATCCCGGTGGCGACTCCCGTCAAGACGACAGTGTCTACGCCCTGGTCCTTGAGGTATTCGCCGAGGCCAGTATTCTCGAAGACGTTGAACGGCCAGTTGTAGAAGATCGGCTCACCAGACGCCGGCGTCAGTTCCTCGATGATCACCACGTCCCACGTGCCCATGTGGTTGGCTCCAGACTCCTTCACCCCCGGCCAGAAGCTGCCGTAGACCGGGAACTTGGACTCTGGGTTCGTATAGGCCACGCAGTAGATCACGGGCAAGCCTTTGCCGCGAAAGGCTTCGAGCAGACTCTCGATGTTGGCGACCACCCCGTCCTCATAGGCAGCCTTGCCGTGGCCGAGGATCTCCAAAGGACTGGGTGTCTTGATGACCGCGTTTTGCATGTGGACGATGAGCAGCGCTACCTTCCCCGCTAAGCTCCATTCACTCGTCATCCCGTCCCCCTTCTTGCGATCTTGCCCATGACGGTGTACGCTGAAACCGGTCCATTTTACGGACCAGCATATATCTAAAATGGACTTAGCATCCAACCTACTCTGGTTGCTATCGGTTGTCAACCGGAGGGTAGCGGGAGTTTCTTGTGCCGGCGCCACACCGTCCGAAAGGCGGGGCCATTGACTCGCAGCATCCAGTCCTGAGAGCGGTCAGGGTGCCTCTCCGAACCGCACCTTGGAGAAGGGCCTGATCCTGCTGGGCCTCTTCGACATGGACCACCCAGACTGGAGTCTGCGCGAGATGCGGGTGGAGTCCGGGTTCTCCAAGACGACCACGCTCCGCCTGGTCAAGACCCTGGAATCACTCGGTTACCTCTCCTCCGACCCTCAAACGAACAGATACCATCTCGGTCCGAGCGTCCTCAAGGCAGTCTACGTGTGTCTGTCCCAGTCGGAGTTGGTGCGCGTCGTGCACCCGTCCCTTGAGGCCCTCGCTGAAGAGACAAGCGAGACAGCGGCAATCACCATCTGGACCGACAGGGGACCCTTGATCGTTGATATGGTTCTGACGTCACGGATCTTCAAGCCCCACCTGTGGCTGGGGATGCTGCTTCCGGGCTTGGGGAGCGCGGCCGCCCGTGTTCTCGTGGCCTTCAACCGCGAGAGTGTCATGAATGCTGTGCTTGCCAAACCGCAGGTCGCAACTACGCCCTTCACTCTGACCGATCAGCGGCTCCTACGCGAGGAGCTGATGAAGATACGGCGCGAGGGTGTTTCTTTCGAGCTGAAAGAATGGGATCTGTCTATGGGAGGAATCGCCGCGCCCATCTTAGGTCCTGATGGCTTTGTGCGAGCCAGCCTGTCTGTCGTCGTGCCCATAGAGAGATGTGGTGAGACCGAGATGTCGGCATACACCGAGGCGGTCAAGCGAGTGGCGCGGCGCCTCTCTCACGAAATGGGGTATCACGGCGGCGGTCTCGCGCCGACGGAGAGGCCTCCCGCCTAGTCGCCGCCGGAAGGTAGGACCCGCTCCAGAAACCCCGAGAGAAGTGCCAAAACATCTTCGGCGTACGGGCCCTCCAGCAGCTCGGTCCCGTGCTCGTCGCCCGGGAACAGCTCGAGTTCGGCCTCACCACCGGCCAACTCCTGCAACTGTCGCGCGCCGTCCGCGCCCGAGTCATCCTCGGCCGCGATGAAGAGCAGGGGAATGGTGAGCTTCGGGACCGCCCGCTCCGCCGACAGGCCCTTGAACTCCACCGGAGCTGACAGCGTGGCCACCCCGGCTATCGGGGCGGGAGCCGGGGTCTGCGACGCGGCGATCAGGCTGGCCGTGCCGCCCATGGACGCTCCGATCAGGCCGACGCTGGTTGCTCCGGCTCGGGCCAGCTCGACGATCGCCGCCGCCACGTCCTTGTTGATGAGCTCGATCTGCTTGGTGCCCTCGGAATCCCCGTAGCCGCGGAAGTCGAACGTTAGGACCAGGTAGCCTTCCCGGGCCAGTCGCTCGGCCGTCGGGTACCAGCTCGTCTGATCGGCCGGATACATTGAGCCAGGACCACTCCCGAGGTTCCCGAGCCGAACAGTTGCCCGCTCAGGGTGACGCCATCCTCGGTGGTAAAACTGACGGTTTCGGGTGCGCCTACGTCAGAGGCGGTCGAGGTCGAGCTGGTCTGGGCAGCGCTCGCCGTAGTGGATGTGGAGCCGTCACTGCCGCAGGCGACGACAGGGCCTGCGCAGGCGACGGCGAGAGCGCAGGCAAGAATGACGAGAAGCTGGAAGAGACGTTCTTTCATCGCGTGCTGCATGAGGACCCTCCGCGTCTTGTTGAATGGTAGCGCGAAAACCGTACCGGGCAAGTGGCGCCGGTCGCGCCATCCGACAACCGGCCTTCCTGTCGGGGCGCCGCCCGGCATGATGCTCTCCCTTGAAGGGCATTCCCTTGGCTGATAGGGTTCGCTGCGAGGCACAGCATGCCCGGTGGGCGGATCGACGAAAAGGGGGACAGGTGGCCAGTTTACCGGGCAAGGTCGCGGTGATCACCGGAGCCGCTTCGGGAATCGGTCTGGCGGCCACGAAGCTCTTTGCCCGAGAAGGGGCGAGCGTGCTCGCCATCGACCTGGACGCCGATGCTCTCCAGGAAGCGGTCGCTGGCTTGGGTCCCGGCGTCAGGCCGTTCGTCGCGGACGTCACCGACGAGAGCTGGATGAGCCAGGCGATGGCAGAGGCCGCCGCGACGTACGGGGGCATCGACATCGCACTGCCGAACGCAGGCATCTTCGGCGTGCAGGCACCGATCGAGGACTACCCGGTCGACAACTTCGAGACGGTCATGCACGTCAATGTCACCGGTGTCTTTGTCACCATCAAGTGCGTCGCTCCTTACATCGCGAAACGCGGCGGTGGAAGCATCATCATCACCTCGTCGGTAGGGGCGATCATCGGGAACGAAGGCGCTTCTGCCTACACTGCCAGCAAGCACGCTTTGACCGGGATAATGAAAGTCGCCGCCCGCGAGTTGGCCTCGACAAACATCCGGGTGAATACCGTCAATCCGGGTCTGGTCGACACCCCCATGATGAGGGTGGTGGAGGCCAGCGTCTGCCCCGAAGACCCGTTGCGCGGCCGGTCCATGCTCCAGTCGGCCACCTACCTCAAGCGCTTCGTCCAGCCGGAGGAAGTGGCTGAGCTCATGCTCTTCCTGGCATCCGATGCCGCCGTCAACTGCACCGGCGGTATCTACATGATCGACGGGGGCATGCAGTACGGGGGAGGCCACGAGTAAGTGTGACCTGTCGAACGTTGAGGGGCTGAGCCCCGGCGGTATATCAAGGTGAGCTGGAGCCTTATACTGGAGGTCTCGGACAGGAGACCCTTGGCCTATAAGTAACCGTGGGCTGCAGCACCGGCCATAAGTGTCTGCACGGTTGTCTCCTCGCGCATTCCCCGGGTCTGCTCGTCTACCAGGCTGTGGAGCAGCACCTCGAGGCCGCCCGGCATCCCCTGCTGCGACGGGTCGAGGATGGCCTGAGCCTGCTTGGATGCTCCGTTGGGGTCGCCGGCCACCACATCGAGCCCGAGTAGCGTCCAGCGAGCATGCCACTCGAAGGGGCAGCGAGGCGACAAGCGCTCAAACTCGGAAAGGGCCTTCTCAGCCAGGGTCCTGGCCTCCCCCAGATCGCCTGCCCGCCAGGCGACCCAGGAGAGGTTGCCGCGGGCCTGGGCACCGTACCGGACGATGGGCCTTTCCCCGACGAGGGAAAGCGTCTGCAATGCGTTCGTTCGAGTCGCCTCTACCTGCCCTCGCAGGCGCTCCCAGATCCCCAGGGCCCACAACGCCTGCAGCTGAAGGGTCACGTCTTGAGTCTCTCGGGTGAGCTCCCAGTGCCGGCTAAGGTGCCTGCCGGCCTGCTCTCGGTGATCAGGCGAAAGCACGAGGGTCATGGCCATGGCTCCCTCGGCGGCAAACAGGTCGCGAGGCGAGTCCGTTGCCCGGTAGCTTTCAGCTAGGCGCTCGGCGAGTGACACCGTCTCTTCAGTGGGTACGAAGCGATGGCGCCTCAGACTCACCAACCAGGCGATGAGGTCCAACTGGGCCTTGTGCTTGAGGGTTCCGTGCTTCCCGATAGCTTGGCCGATCTCGGCGGCGACATCCTCCAGTTCGTCGAGCTCGGCGTCGTGGAACGGGGGAAGGGCTCGCTCCAACTGGACGTCGATCCATTCCTGCCACCAGTCGGGCCCTCTCTGCTCGTCCGGCCGCCCCAGGAGCACGCGTGCTTCCATCAGACCCGTCTCTGCTTGTGTGTGGCGTCCGCTCGCCTCCAGCCAGAACGTTTGCTCCCGCTTGAGACGCGCCTGCCACACTGTCTCCTCAGCCGGTATCCTGCGGGCGGCTTCCCGCCCCGCCTCGATCGCCTTGTCCAGGTCCCCGGCGGCACCGTAGGTCCTGGCCAGGTCTTCGTAAACACGTCCGACCATGCGCCCGTCTCTTCGCGGCGTGCCCTCAGGTAGGTCTTCCAGGAGGGCGAGCGCGCTCTGCCACTGCGCACAGGCCTCTTCCCAGGCAAAGCGAGCTGCGGCTGACGTTCCGGCCCGGATGCAGTAGTCCACGGCCTTCTCCCCACACCCGGTACACACGCCCATTGCGAAATGGTGAGCCAAGACAGGCGAGTAGAAGTCGAGGTCGTTTTGGTGGAGGTTCTCCAATGCCAAGCCCACCTCGGCGTGCAGCATCGCACGCTCCCGCGGGGGGATCTCGTCGTAGATCACGTCGCGAAACGCGCTGTGGACGAAACGATAGCGGTCGGGATGATCCCGCTGAGGCACCAGCAAGTGGGCGCTCAGAGCTTCGGCCAACCGCTCCGGCAGCCGCTCGAGGGGCGTACCCAGGACTCCCGCGAGCACGGAGCTTCCAAAGGCTCTACCGATGACACTGGCCGCGTCGAGCGCCTCCCGGCAGGTGGGGGAGAGCCGGGCCAGACGCTTGAGGACCACGTGGCGGACCCCTTCCTCCTTCTCCAGGTGTACGGCGCCTACAGGTGAACCGGGGGGCTGGCCATGGAGAAGGAGGAGACGGACGAGCTGGGTCAGCAGGAACGGGTTGCCTTCGGTCTGGCGGTAGATGTCGGCGGCCGATTCGGGACTCACTTCGTCGTAGCAACAAAGCTGAACGAAGCGGTCCACGTCCCGTCTCGACAGCGGCTGCAGGGGCAGGACCACCGCCGAATCGCTGCGGACCAGGTCTGCCATCAGGTCGGTGAAGACCGGGCCCTGTGTGGCCTCCGACGGCCTGTAGGTGAGGACAAGCATCAAGGGGACTTCGCGCAGGGACCCCAGCAGGTGCTGCAAGGCGCGAAGGGTGGATGTGTCGGCCCAATGCAGATCGTCGATGATCAAGCAGAGAGGTCCAGCCTCGGCGTGTTCCCGAACCGATGCCGCGAGTCTGTCGAACAGGTGCAGGCGGGCGAGGTCGCCCTGAGCGGGGGAGATCGCCCTTTCCAACGGCCTGGGGGAGAATACCGGTCCCCGGTGACCGGCGGCTCTGTGGCCCGCGGCCTTGGCCCGCGGCCGCGGGCCCCCGGCCCCGTCCGTGGCTGCGCTGGGGCCGACTGCGGCATCCTCGCGCTCCCACTGTCGCACGATCTCTAGCCACGGTTCGTACGGCTGCGCAGCCGGGGTGTCCCGGCATCGGCCCCAGTAGGTCCGGGCTCCCAAGTCCCTGGCGTAACCGGCGAATTCGTCGGCGAGCCGGGTCTTTCCGATGCCGGCTTCGCCCACGATGACCCCCACCTGGACCCATCCGTCCATCGCCGCCGCTATCGCGTGGCGCAGTGCATCCATCTCTCGTTCGCGCCCCGTGAAAGGCAGCCTGCCCGGATCACAGACGGCGCTGCGCACGGCTGGTCGAGCAGGATGAGCGGATGCGGATCGGCCTGCGCTCGGAACTACCAATCGGTAGCCGACGTTCCAGACGGTCTCGATGCAGGGGACCTCCGCGGTGCTTTCGGCCGCGCCTTCCGCGGCAGCCGCCCTCAGCTTCTTGCGGAGGTTGCCGATGTGGGTGGTCACCACCCGGGGTTCGGCGTAGTCATAGCCCCAGACCAGATCGATGAGATGTTGGCGGCTCCACACTCTGCCCGGTTGGCGCGCAAAAACGCAGAGCAGCTCGAATTCCTTGGACGTGAGGTCGAGAGCGGTCCTATCCACGTGAGCTGTGTGGCAGCGCAGGTCGATCACGAGAGTACCGGCCACGAGGGATTCGGCGTCCTCTGGCGGGCCCCGCCGCTCGCGGAGAAGGGCCTCTATCTGTCGCACCAGCGTACCGAAGGTCAGGTCGGTATCCGGGCGGGAGAGCACAAGGACGGGGATACGACTCCGTGCCGCGAGGTCCACGATACGCCCGGTCTCGTGGTGGCCCAAGGCGGGGCTGTGGACGACCACGATGTGCGGAGGGCTGCGCTCGAGGGACCGGGTCACTGCCGGTCCGCTGTCTGCCCAGGTGACGGAATAACCCGCGCGCTTCAAGCTGCCGCCGATCGGTTCCTGGGGCTCACGGCGCGCGACCACCAGCACGCGCGTCGTAAGAGACTGACCGACCGGCCGACTCATGATCCACCGCCAGCTTCCCCTCATCCCGTGCCTGGGACTCCGGCGTCCTCTCCGGACCATTAGGGGAGATGTAATTCCAGTCTAGTCCTCTGCGACCGGCTTGTCACTCGCGAGACACGGAGGCGCGCGCGGGTCTTTCCGCGCCTCCGTCACCGGCTCGCAGGGAGTCCTGGGGGCTCAGCTCTCTGGATGCAAGACCAGCTTGCCCATCACCTCGCCCGCTTCGATCATCTCGTGGGCCCGGCGCGCCTCAGAGAGCGGCAGCACCTGGTAGATCGGGGGCTTCAACTTGCCCTCGGCCATGAGTCCCAGCACCTGCTCTTTGACCTTGCGGAAACCGGCGGGGTCGGTGTCGTGCACGTGGATGGAGAAGTAGCGGATGCCATAGCAGTACTCGCACCGGCTCTGGAGGATGTGGATGATGTCCTTGTCCTCGGGATAGCCGCCCAGATAGTTGTAGAGGATGATCTGCCCGTAGGTGGCCAGCATGTCGAACTGACGGCAGAACTCCGGGCCGGCTACCTGGTCGTAGACGTAGTCGACACCTCGGCCGCCGCTGAGTCTCTTGACCGCCGCCACGTCGCTCTCGGCTTTGTGGTTGAAGACTGCCTCGACGCCCAGGCTCCTCAAGTAGTCGCACTTGACGTCGGTGCTCGCGCTGGCGATGACGTTCATCTTCTTCAGTTGGGCCAGTTGGATGACGGCGGTGCCCACGCCGCCGGCCGCTCCCCCGATGTAGAGGGCCTGGCCCTCCTTGGCCTCGACTATCTGATGCAGGAGTCCCCAGGCCACGAAGTAGTTGTAGGCGGCGGCAGCCGCGTCGAAATCGGTCCCTTCGGGAATGGGCACCACATCGTCGGCGGTGACCGCCATGTATTCGCTGTAGGTACCGTAGCAGGCCATGTGAAGCACGTGCACCGGTTGGCCGATCGTGAAGCCGGTGACACCCGGACCGAGGGCCTCGACGCGGCCGGCCATCTCGTAGCCCAAGGTGACGGGGAAGGGGCAGGTGAGCCACTGGCAGCGACCCGTGCGCACCCGCCAGTCGGCCTTGCAGACGCCGGCGGAGACCAGCTTCACCAGGACCTGGCCCTCCGTGGGCACAGGCATGGGCAGGTCGACGTACTTCAGTACTTCGGGTCCACCGAATTGCTCGAACACGACTGCTTTCACGAGTCTGTTCTCCTCTTGTAGACGATCCATCCAGATATTCGCGCGCCGAGAGCGATCTTGCAAGGAGGTCCCTAGCCGGCCGACTCCTTGGGCAGGAAGAACGCCAGTATCACCACTCCCAGGGCCGGGACGGCCGCGAGAGCCATGGCCGTTCTCATGCCGAGAGCCTCGGCTGCGGGTCCGGCCGCGTAAGCGAACACGGCGCCGCTGACGATCACCACCAGCGTGATGATGGAGAACACCAGTCCGGAGAACTTCTCCGGGAAGCGGTACATGTAGCTGGTCAGCATGGGATAGGCGGCCGCCGCCCCCAGGCCGGTGAGAAAGACACCTACCTCCGAGACCGCGAACACCGGCACCAGGGCCGTCAGCAGGATGAACACAGCCATCAGACCGGAAGACACGGCGAGGAGGGTTGAGGCCGCCATCCGCCGGGCCACGGGTACCGATAGGAAGCGGCCTGTCATGATGCCCGCGAAGAACACCGACAACGCGACGGCCGCCGTTCCCTGGCCGGCTCCGAACGCCTCCACCTGGAACTCGGCCAGCCAGATGTTGAGGATGTGCTCGGCTCCGATGTAGAGGAACATCGCGAGCAACAGGAGCGCGAGGAGACCCGGAGCGAAGGCGACGGCCTCCCGCACGTGCGCCCAGCGCAGATTCTCGCGGCCCGGGACGTCCGCCAGCGGGAGCACGGTGACGACGGCCGAGATGAGGAGCGCGAAAGCGGCTTCGGCCAGGAAGACCCATCGCCAGCCGGCGCCCAGCGCCAGGGCCGCGCCGATGGCGAGCGGAGCCACAACCACCCCCAGGGAAAAGAAGGTCAGGATGAGGAGCATCGCCCTCTTGGCCGCGTGCTTCGCATAGGACCCTATCCAGATCACGGGGATGAAGAGAGGGATGGTCGCGGCTGCGCCCACTACCACCAGGGCACCCACCAACGGGCCGAGACTGTGCACGAAGAGGCCGGCGATCCCGAGGCCCGCGGCCTGAAGGAACGCGGCCCCCACCACCAGCAATTTGAGGGGCACTCTTCCGAGGAAGAGGTTCAGCAGCAGGAGGGCGAGCACTCTGCCCGCGGCGTACCCTGCCGCCAGGAGTCCTCCCTGCGAGAGAGGGATCCCGAGGTCGCGGATGATGGGGTCGAGCACCGGTCCCAGCGAGATAAGGATGGTCCCGGAGAAGAAGGTGATGGGGAAGAGGTAGGCGAGGGAGTGGGGTGGAGGCGCCGGATCCGCGGTATGGGCTGTCATACTGCAGATGTTCTCGCGTGGAGCGCGATCGCGCAAGGACCGCGCGCCGGCCACGGCCGGCGCGGGCGCCGGGCGCCCTCTGCGCCGGGGCGCACCTTGCGCCCCGGCGGTCGCTTCGGCGCTGGAGTCGAACGACGAAGGCGGGTAGAATCGGCGGGGGTCCATGTCCATCCCGCGGGCTTGGCGGAGGGTCGCGTCGCTCGCAGAGTCGCAGGAGTCGAAGTCAACGTCGCAAGAAGGAGCGTGCGGTGAAGAAGAAGACGTATCCGCTCTACTACGCCGGTCAGAAGGCCAAGTACGCGCGCTCGGTGGTCGTGGGCGACCTGGTCTTCGTGTCCGGCGCCACCGGCCGCAGTCTCGAGACGGGCGACTTCACCTCCGACGATATCAAGGAGCAGATGACCGTCGCCCTGGACAACATCCGCGGTGCGCTCGAGGAATGCGGGAGTTCCATGGACAACATCGTGAAGACCGTCATCTACCTCAAACGCCTGGAGGACTACGCCGTCATGCGGGCGACGGAGGAGGAGTACTACCGGAAGTACGCTCCCAGCCTTGCGGCGGAGCCCCCTGCCAGCACCTTCATGCAGCCGCTGTCGCTGGCCCGTCCCAACATGCTCGTGGAGATCGACGTGGTGGCCTGTCTGAACGACGAGTGAGCGAGATCGAGCGGTCGGGCGGCATCGGCCCGACGGCTGTGCTTCGGGAAGTCGAGGATGGAGGGCCGATGACGCAAGAAGAGGGTGTGCGCGTCCACCGGATGGGCGCCTGGTCCCCGGGGCCGGGCTGCCACGGCGGGTGCGGGCTGGAGTTCCACGTCAAAGACGGAAAGGTCGTCAAGGTCGAGGGCGACCCAGACCATCCCTGGTATCACGGCCGGGTCTGCCCGAGGGCGCTGGCCATGACCCAGTTCATCTACCATCCCGACCGCCTGCGCCACCCGCTCAAACGGGTCGGGGGAGCGGGGCGAAGGCAAGTGGCAGGAGATCTCCTGGGAGGAGGCCTTCGCCATCTGCGAGACCCGCCTGCGCGAGATCGCGGATAAGTGGGGTCCCGAGTCGGTGGTCTTCTCCCAGGGGACCGGCCGGGACGTCGGCGGCCCCATCGTGATGCTGGCCTACGCCTACGGCAGTCCCAACTGGACCATGTGGGGCCTCTCGGGGCACTCCTGCTTCACTCCCCGGCTGGCGGCCGGGTACGTGATCCAGGGCGACTTCACCTTCCCCGACTACTCGCAGTTCCTGCCCGACCGCTACGAAGACCCTGCGTACGTGCCGCCCAAGTGCCTCGTCATGTGGGGCCGGTCCCTCGGCCGGGGCTGCGCCGACCACTACACGGCCGACCACTGGGTGATCGACGTGATGCGGCGCGGAGCCAAGCTCATCGTCGTCGACCCGCGGGAGACCTGGATGGCCACCCGGGCCGACTGTGCCTCAGGATACGGCCCGGCACCGACAACGCTCTGGCCCTGGCCCTCCTGAACGTGCTCGTCGACGAGGATCTGGTGGACCGGGCGTTCATCGATAAGTGGTGTTCGGGCTACGACCAGATGGCCGAACGGGTGCGGGAGTTCCCGCCCGAGTGGGCGGAACCGATCACCTGGGTGCCGGCGGAGAAGATCCGCGAGGCGGCCCGCCTGTACGCGGCGAACCGCCCTGCCGGCATCGAGGTGGGCCGTCCGGTGGAGGGCGCGGCCGAGGGCACCCGGCGACCATGAACATCCACCGGCTCATCGCCATCGCCGGCAACTTGGACGTTCCCGGCGGCAACGTCATCTGCCGGCCCGCCTACGGGGTGGCCACCTATCCGTTCTCCACCGAAGAGGTGGTCCGGCTCTACGGCCCGGACCTTCACACAAGACTGACCGAGAAGAGGATCGGGGCGGACAAGTATCCCGCTGGTCAAGAACTTCCGGGCCTGGGCCCAAGAGGACAGCCTGATCGAGCAGATGGAGACCGGCACGGCCCTACGAGATCCACGGTCTGTGGATGCAGGCGAACAACCCTCTGGCCAACCAGGCCCAGGACGTCCGCCGCCACTACGAGGCCGCCAGGAAGCTGGATTTCAACGTGGTGGTCGACCTGTTCATGACCCCGACCGCCCAACTCGTCGCCGATATCGTCCTGCCGGCCGCCAGCCTGCCCGAGAAGGACTCGGTCTACTGCATCGGCGCCCCGCTCAACGCCATCCACAAGATCATCGACGTCCCGGAGTGCAAGTCCGACTGGGAGATCAGACTTCACCTTGGCCAAGCGCCTGAACCCCGAGGCCGTGCCCTGGGCCAACGTCCGGGAGATGCTCTCCGACCGGATCCAGGCCTCCGGATATTCGTTCGATGAGCTCGTCGAGAAGGTCTGGGACCTCGCCCCCGAAGGCCACCCCTGCGGCAGCCACCCCTACCGCAGACACCAGGTCGGGCTTCTCCGCCCGGACAGGTCGCCGGGGTTCCGCACCCCCACCGGCAAAGTGGAGCTCTACTGCTCCAGCTACGCCGAGTGGGGCTACGACCCGCTCCCCTACTTCAGGGAACTCGAGCCCCAGAGCGAGGAGAAGACGCCCGAGATCTTCAAGGACTACCCACTCATGATGATGACCGGGCGGCGCTCGCCCGTGCTCTTCCACAGCGAGCACCGGCAGATCCCCTGGCTCCGGGAATGCGACCCCGACCCGCTGGTGGAGATCAGCCCCGAGACCGCGGCCGAGAAGAACATCAAAACGGGAGACTGGGTGCTCATCGAGGGCACCATGGGGGCGTTCAAGAGGAAAGCCAAGGTCACTCCCATGATCGATCCCCGCACGGTGATGGTCCCGCACGCCTGGTGGCTGCCCGAAGAGAAGGATGGCGGCTCGAACCCGTACAGAGTGTGGGATCTCAACTGCAATCAGCTGATCCCCATGGGCTACAACGATTCCTCCGGCTTCGGGGGCGGCCCCCTGTCGTACATGCTGGTGAGAGTCTCTAAGGCAGAGGACGAGGGACTGGACCGAAGCCTCGCGAAGCGCTCGCCAGGCGCAACGCGGGGATAGTCGCGCCGGCGCCGCGACCGCGGCTGAGGCGGCCGGGGTTGCCGCCCTGGAAAGGCGGGCCTTCGCGGCGGCTCGGGGCCGCAGCCGGGGCTCGGGTAGTGGTACTTTATCACCGGCCGGGTCCGACATCGGGCCGGGCCTCGCTTTCGACAGGCACCCCATCTCGGGTAAGGAGTCCAGGTGTGAGAACGATGGTCGGATTCATCGGCATCGGACAGATGGGCATCCACATGTCCAGGAAGATACGGGAGGCTGGGCACGAACTCGTCGTCCACGACATCAACAAGGATGCCGCCACGCCTCTCGTTGAGGAGGGGGCGGAATGGGCCGAGTCGCCCGCCGCCGTGGCCAAAGCCTGCCGGGTCGTCATCACCTGCCTGCCCACGCCCCAGAGCGTACAGGACGCGGCGCTGGGGGAGAACGGCCTCCACCTTGGCTGGAAGGCGGGCGACGTCTACATCGACATGAGCACGAACGCTCCAGGTACGGTCAGACTCATCGCCGAGGCCGCGGCTCCCCTGGGGGTGAGGGTCCTCGATGCTCCGGTGAGTGGGGGCACCCGGGGAGCCGAGCAGGGAACGCTCACCATCATGGTCGGCGGCGATCCGGCCGTCCTCGAAGAGGCCCGGCCGGTACTCGAGCCGATGGCCAACAAGATCTTCCATCTGGGTGACGTGGGCTGCGGCAACGTGGCCAAGCTCGTCAACAACATGATCGGGCTGGCCTGCAACTCCATCTGCGCCGAAGGATTCGTCCTGGGGGTCAAGGCCGGCATCGATCCGCAGGCGCTCTACGATCTTCTGACCATAAGCACGGCCGACAACTGGAGCCTGCGGCAGTATCCGCGCACGGTGTTCAAAGGCGACTTTGCCCCCGGTTTCAAGATCTCCCTCGCCCACAAAGACATCAACCTGGCTCTGGGTCTGGGGCAGGAATACGGGGTCCCGCTCCCGGTGGCCGAGATCGTCAAAGAGGATCTTGCCGGAGCCATCAAGGACGGCCGGGGCGACCAGGGGGTCGATTCGGTCATACTGAGTCTGGAAGAAACGGCCGGGATCCAGGTGCGCGTCGTCGATTAGCGTAACCAGGGCTCCGCACACGAACAAGGGGGAACACGATGATAGTGGTCGAGGGCAGCACCATCCATCCGGTCACGATGGATCCGAAGGACGACGAGATCGTTGGCAAGGCGCCGGTCAGCGGGCGGCGACTGCTCAACATGGCCGATACTGACGGCTGGGCCGCTTCGCTGACTGCGTTCGGCATAGGCGGGAGGCTCAACTGGCACACGCACGATTCGGAGCAGATCCTATTCGTCACCGAAGGCAGGGGGATCGTGGCCACCAAGGACCGGGAGTACGTGATCACTCCGGGCTGTATCGTCTACATCCCAGCCGGTGAGAACCATTGGCACGGCGCCACTCCTGAGTCGTCGATGACCCACCTCAACATCCAGAAAGCGGGTATCCATCTGGCCGAATGAGTCCCGGGGCCGAACGAGCCGAGGATCGGACAGCGATAAGCGCGGACTGAGATAGGAGCGGACCGATATGAAAGCCGCCGTCTGTTACGAGTTCGGGAAGCCGCTGGTCATCGAGGAGCTCTCCTTGCGAGAGCCCCGAAGTGACGAAGTCAGGGTGAAGGTGGCCGCCACGGCCATCTGCCACAGCGACATCCACGACATGCACGGGGACTTCGGAGGGAAGCTGCCCTTCGTCGGGGGCCACGAGACCGCCGGTCACGTGGAGGAGGTCGGCGCCGCCGTCACCTGCGTCAAGCCGGGGGACCCGGTGATCGTGAGCCTCCTGGAAGCATGCGGGAAATGCTTCTACTGCGTGACCGGCTCGCCCTACTTCTGTGAAACCAAGGTCACGTATGACGTCGAGGGTACGCTCACGGACCAGAAGGGCCAGGGCGTCATCCAGAAGGCCCGGGTGGGCGGATTTGCCGAGTACGTTCTGGTACACGAGTCCCAGCTGGTCAAGGTCGCCGAAGACTTCCCGCTGGATCTCGCCTCGCTCTTGGCATGCGGGGTCATAACGGGCTTTGGGGCGGTGGTCAATCGGGCCAAAGTCCCGCCGCTCAGCAGCGTGGTGGTCATCGGCGCCGGAGGCGTGGGGCTGAACGCCATCCAGGGGGCCGTCACCTGCGGAGCCAACCCGATCGTTGCGGTTGACATCCTGGACGCGAAGCTGGAACGCGCCCTGGAGTTCGGGGCCACACATGGCTTCAATGCAAAGACGACCGACCCTGTAGCCGCCGTGAAGGAACTGACGGAGGGCAGGGGAGCCGACTACGCATTCGTGACAGTGGGCAGCTCGGCCGCTCTGCAGCAGGGTTTCTCCATGCTCGCCAGACGGGGCACCGCCGTAATGGTCGGGCTCCCTCCGATGTCGGATCCGCTGTTGTCGCTTTCCGCTGGCGAGCTCGCCCTGACCGAGAAGATGCTCACCGGCGCGTTCATGGGTTCGGCCCGCCTGGGCGTCGACATCCCTCGCCTGATCGACCTGCACAAGTCGGGACGGTATAAGCTCGACGAGCTGATCGCCGGCCGGTATCCGCTCGAGCGCATCAACGAAGCGCTGGAGTCCTCAGCGGCGGGGGAGGTCCTGCGCAACGTGATCGTGTTCGGGTAGGACACGAGAGGAGCTGCCATGTCCGAGTACGAGGGACCGGAATGCGCCCTGTGCCGGGTGATCGCCTGCGATGGCGCTCCCGGTGCGAAGACGCCTCCCCGTTTCTGTCCCGCGCTCAGCGAGGCGGAGCTGCTCGCCGAGGTGGAGGCGACGTATCTTGCCGACGACATGTTGCGCCGGATCGCCATGGAGTCGGCCCGCACCGAGGCGGCGGGGTACTGTGTCGCCACCCGCGTCGAGGAGACCATGGATTTCGCGCGGCGCATGGGGTGGCGCCGGCTCGGCATCGCCCACTGCGTGGGTCTGATGCGGGAGGCCGGGGTGGCCCGGGACATCTTCGAGGCGAACGGGTTCGAGGTCTTCACCGTCTGCTGCAAGACCGGCTCTATCGACAAGGAGAGCGTAGGTCTGACCGATGAGGAGAAGGTCCACCCGGGACAGTTTGAAGTGATGTGCAATCCGGTGGGGCAGGCGGCGCTGCTCGCTGGGGCAGGCACCGAATTCAACGTCGTCATAGGGCTGTGTGTGGGCCATGACAGCCTGTTCCTGATGCACTCCAAGGCACCCGCCACGGTCCTGGTGGTCAAGGACAGGGTGCTGGGCCACAACCCGGTGGCCGCCCTCTACACGAGTCACTCCTACTACCGGCGGTTGAACGAACGAAAGGAACCACAATGGGAATCGTGAGCGGGAAGACCTGCATCGTGACGGGCGGCGCCGGCAGCATCGGCCTCGCCAGCGCGGCCCTGCTGCTGAGCGAGGGCGCTCGAGTGATGTTGGTCGGCCGCAACGCGGAAAACCTCGCCCGGGCGGCTGCGTCCCTGAACGCGAGCGACGATGTGCTGGGCACGGTGACGGCCGATGTCTCCCAGACCGCCGACGTGCGGCGCTATCTCGACGAGACGGTCGCCCGGTGGGGCAAGATCGACGTGCTATTCAGCCACGCCGGAATCTCCGGAGTGATCAAGCCGGTCACGGAGTACCCGGAGGACGTCTTCGATGCCGTCATGGCCATCAACGTGCGGGGGTCGTTCCTGGCCTGCAAGTACGGGCTGCCGCTGATGAACGACGGCGGGAGCATCATCATCACGTCGAGCATCATGGGGACCAGGGCAGATCCCGGCGTGTGCGCGTATGCCACGTCGAAACATGCGCTGATAGGGCTGGCCCGTGTGGTCGCGAAAGAAGCGGCCGGTCGTAACATCCGGGTGAACGTCTTCGCGCCGGGCCCCACCGACAACAGCTTCCAGGACGCCATCGAAGAGCGGCTGACCGAGATAGTGGGCGAGGATGGCACCGAGTTCTTGAACCGGATCATCCCACTGGGTCGGCACGCTCAGCCCGAGGAGGTGGCGCGCCTGGTCCTGTTCCTCGCCTCGGACCAGAGCAGCTTCTCCACCGGCAGCGTGTTCATGGCCGACGGGGGGATGAACATCTAAGGGAGGGACTGCGCGGCAGGGGGGCGGCGGCACCGCGGCGGGGCCGGCCGCCGAACGGGAGGCCGCGTCCCCGCCTACTCCGCCCCGGCCTTCAGTCCCTCAGCCGCGGCCCGATCGGCGATCACGATAGCCCGTCCCTGCGCGACGCGCCCGGCAGGGATCGCGGGGTCGGCGGCTCGCAGGCGCGCCAGCATGTCGGCCTTCTCGCTTCCGGTGACGACCCAGAGGACGCCTCTGGAACGGTCGATGATGGGATAGGTGAGCGTCATCCGGCGGCGCCTCTGGTAGACGCCGGTAACGGCCACATCGGCGTCATCCACATCCAGGACCGGGTCGCCCGGGATCAACGAGGCCGTATGCCCATCCGCTCCGAGCCCCAGGTGTACGAGGTCGAGCACCGGCGGGGAGCCGGCGACGCGCTCCAACTCGAGCGCGTAGCGGCCGGCGGCCGCCGCTAGATCGACTTCCTCGACGGGCATGGCCAGGATGCTCTCGACCCGCGGCTCGGTTGGCGGTTCGGGTCGCAGCTCGGCTCGCTGCTCGGGTCGCGGCTCGGCTGGCGGTTCGGCGCGGGGCGCGGCCGGCGACTCTTGATATCCGGCCAGACTATCGCGCAGATGCGCGAGGTTGCGGTCGGGATGCCCCGCGGGCGCCACCCGCTCGTCCACCTGCACGACGCAGATGCGATCCCAGGGCAACGCCTGCTCCGCCAGATACCGGAGCATCAGCCAGGGAGTGCGGCCGCCGCTGACAGCGACGACAAAGCGGCCGCGCGCGGCCACGGCCGCCCAGGCCGCTTCCGAGATGAGGTGCGCGGCCCTCCGGGCGACCGAATCGGGATCCTCGAGGATCTCCACTGTCAGACGGTCTGGTGGGCGATCTCTCAGCTGATCTCTCTCCACTTCCGACCGTCGCGTTTTACCAGTTGCCTGGCTTCTTCCGGGCCCCAACTGCCCGCCGCGTAGATCGGGGTGGTCCCTGGAGCGGACGACTCCCAGGCCTCCTGGATGGGAGCGATCACCCCCCAACCCGCCTCGATGGTATCGGCCCTCTGGAACAGGGTGGCGTCGCCGCACACGGCGTCGTAGATCAGACGCTCGTAACCGCTCGCCGCCACTTCCCTGAAATAGTCGGAGTACTTGAAGACCATATCGACATTGCTCAACTTCATCAGACCCCCGGGCACCCTCACCTGGAAGCTGAGCGAGATCCCCTCATCGGGCTGGATATTGATCACCAGTACGTCGGGATTCAGGTGCTCCACCCCGCTCTTGCGGAACAAGCGGAAGGGAGGACGCTTAAACTGGATGGCGATCTCCGTGACGTGGTCCGGCATCCGCTTGCCCGTTCGCAGGTAGAACGGCACGCCTGCCCAGCGCCAGTTGTCGATCATCAGCCTGAGGGCGGCGAAAGTCTCGCTGCCTGAGTCCGGATCGACCCCGGGTTCTGCCCGGTAGGCGGGGACTCGCTTGCCGTCAACGGTCCCTTCCCCGTACTGACCGCGCACGGCGCTGGCGCCGATGGCCTTGGGGTTGACCGGCTCCACCGCGACCAGCACTCTCGTCTGCTGGCTCCGCACCTCGTCGGGGTGGAAAGAGACCGGACACTCCATGGCCGTCAACGTGAGGAGCTGGAACAGATGGTTGGGGACCATATCCCGCAGCGCGCCCGCATTCTCGTAGTAGCCGGCTCTCTGCTCTACCCCGACGGTCTCTACCGCCGTGATCTGCACGTTGTCGACGTAGATGCTGTTCCAGATCGGCTCGAAGATGGCGTTGGCGAAGCGGAAGGCCATTATGTTCTGGACCGTGGCCTTACCGAGGTAGTGGTCGATACGGTAGATCTGGTCCTCCTTCAGGGTAGACCTGAGCTCCCGGTTGAGGTTTCGGGCGGAATCGAGGTCTCGGCCGAAGGGCTTCTCGAAGACGATTCGTCTGCCGTGCCCCGGCCCCTCGTGCAAAAGGCCCGCCGCTCCCAGCCGGCGGGTGATCTCCCCGTAGAGGTTTGGGGCCACGGCCAGATAGAAGACGACGTTCGACGGCGTGCCGTGTTCCTCGCTCAACCTGGAGATCGCCGCTTTGAGATGCTCGTAGCTGGCGGCATCACCGCCGTCTCCCGCCAGGTAGTGGAGACGCCGGGCAAAGGCCTCCCACGACTCCGATTCCACCGGGAAACCCAGCTCGTCCAGGTCGCTCCGCAGCTGTTGGACGAAGTCCTCGTCCGATTTCTCGCGTCGGGCCATGCCCAGGACGAAGAACTCCTCGGGAAGGACCTTGTACTTGAAGAGGTTGTAGAGGGCGGGGATTAGCTTCCTCTTGGTCAGGTCGCCGGAAGCGCCGAATATCACGACGGCGCAGGGAGGGGCCACCTCCACGTCCAACTGGACTTCTATGGCCTTCGATCGTGTCTCTTCGCACTTCATGGTCTGCTCCGCCTCTCGTGGGTTCCGCAGTTCCGGCTAAGGCGAGTGTCGGCGCTCCAGCCGGCAGCGCTGCTCAGGACTCCGGCTTCTCCAGATGGCCGCCGAATGCGAAACGCATGGCGGAGAGCACCTTGCGGGCGAAGTCGTCTTCACCTTGCGACCCGAATCTCTGGAAGAGGGCCGTGCTGAGCACCGGCACCGGCACCCCCTCCTCGACCGCCGCGAGGACGGTCCATCGTCCCTCCCCTGAATCGGAGACCCGGCCGGCGAAATTGGACAGGTCGGGGTTCTCCAGAAGCTCCGTCGCACAGAGATCGAGCAGCCAGGAGGCTATGACGCTCCCCCGCCGCCAGAGCTCGGCTATATCGGCCAGATCGAAGTCGTATTGGTAGCGCTCGGGGTCCCGCAGGGGCGTGGTCTCGGCGTCCACCACCAGGCCCTCCCTGCCCACGCCGGCGTGCCGCAAAATGTTCAGCCCTTCCGCGTAGGCGGCCATGAGCCCGTACTCTATCCCATTGTGGATCATCTTGACGAAGTGCCCCGCGCCGACGGGCCCGCAATGCAGGTAGCCCTCCTCGGCTGTCCCGCCGGCTTCCTCGCGACCCGGGGTCCGCGCGATCGATCCTCGACCCGGCGCCAGGGTCTTGAAGATCGGGTCCAGATGCTCGACCGCCTCTTTCGGTCCGCCGATCATGAGGCAATAGCCGCGCTCGAGGCCCCAGACCCCCCCGCTCGTCCCGCAGTCGACGTAGTGGATACCCCTGGCGGATAGAGCCTTAGCGCGCCGGATGTCGTCGATGTAGTAGGAATTGCCGCCGTCGATGACTGTGTCGCCTCTCTGCAGATGAGTGGCGACCTCTTCCAGGGTGGGGTCGACTGCGGCAGCAGGCACCATCAGCCAGACCACCCGGGGCGGCTCGAGCAGGGCGACGAGTTCTGCGACGGAGGCGGCCGCGACGGCTCCGGTTTCCCGCGCGAACTTGTCTCGTGTGGCCGCCGTCGCCGAGTGCACGACGATCTCATGACCGGCGCGCATCAAGCGGCGCGTCATGCTACCGCCCATCCTTCCCAGACCGATCATTCCTAGCTGCATCTTCGGTTCTCCATTCGGTCGAGGTGAAAGACGATATGGAGCATAGCGCATGCGCCAAGCTCTGAAAGTGCATGTTCCGTCTATTCGACGGGAAGTAACATGAGCGGGAGCACTGGCCTCGAGGGCTTCGGCTCGAACGGGCGTACGTGGGCGGCCTCCCGACGCCGGCCATTCGCCGCGGGGGGGCTCCGCGCCACGCGCTGCGCACACGCAAACGAAGGGAAGGTATGAAAGTGGAGACAAGACGGCTGGGCGCCGCCGGACCCGACGTATCTATGGTGGGCCTGGGGTGCAACAACTTCGGGATGAAGCTCGACGAGCAGCAGAGCGCTGCTGTAGTCCATGCGGCCCTCGACGTCGGGATAACCCATTTCGACACGGCGGAGCGTTACGGCGGGGGCAGATCCGAAGTGTTCCTCGGCAAAGCGTTGGGAAAGAAGCGCGGCGATGTAGTCATAGCTACCAAGGTAGCGCCCCGTCCCAGCGACGAACCGTACCGGCCGGGCGTCCTGCGCGGGCGCGTCCTGGAGGCGTGTGAAATCGCGCTGCAACGGCTCGACACCGACTACGTCGACATTCTTTACCAGCACTACCCAGACCCGGAAGCCCCGGTCGAGGAGGCTCTGGAAGCTCTGAGCGAACTGATCGCCGCCGGGAAAGTCATCCATGCCGCCTGCTCGAACTTCAGCGCGGAGCAGATCGATGAGGCTGTCCGAGTCTCGGCCGAGCGGGGCACCGCCAAGTTCATCGCATGCCAGATCCACTGGAATCTCTTGACCCGCGGGGGAGAGGAGGAACTCGTTCCGGCGCTGCGTCGCCAGGCGATGGGGATCGTGCCCTATTTTCCGCTGGAATCGGGCCTGCTGACGGGTAAGTACCGGCGGGACGCAGATTTCCCCGAGGGTTCGCGTCTGGCCGCCATGCCTCGCTTCGCCACTCGAGCCACCGACGAGACCTTCGCCTATTTGGAGGAACTGAGCCGGTTCGCTGAGGCGCGAGGCCATTCGCTGCTGGAGTTGGCGTTCGGATGGCTGGCCGCCCAAGACGACGTCGCGTCCGTCATAGCCGGGGCGACCACACCCGAGCAGGTGGCGGAAAACGTCCGGGCCGGCGGAGCTTGGCGGCTGTCGGAGGAAGACCTGAGGGAGCTTCCGCGGATGGCGCCGGAGGGGTCGTAGCGCGATACGTGCCGGCCGGCCGCAGGCCTCCAACGCGCCCCGCGCTGTTGACCCGCCCGGGCCAGTGCGCCGGGGTCGGCTGGGTCGTCGCCCGGGCCGCCCGGGCCGCCCCAAGTGCGCGCAGCGGCGCCTGGCTGGGCCTAGCCGCCCCGCCGCTGCACGGGTTCGCGACTAGTTCTACAATGGGCGGAGACAGCGAGCAAAGGAGGCAGCGATGGCGGCTGGGAACGAGCGCCTGAGCGCGCAGACCGTGGTGGTGGGGAGCGGACCGGGGGGAGCTACGGTAGCGCGCGAGCTTACGCGCCGGGGTGGAGACGTGCTCATCCTCGAGAAGGGGGCCTACCACAAGCCGCTCGGCAGCTACGTCAACTTGTTCCGCATGCTGGACCGGCACGGCATGCTGGCATCAGTGGAAGGGACGCAGATGGTCCGGCTGCTTACGGTAGGTGGCAGCTCGATCGCCTTCCTGGGCACGGCCTTCGATCCACCGGCCTGGCTCAAGGACCGATATGGCATCGACCTCGCCCCGTACGTCGAGGAGACCAAGAGGGAGCTCAAGGTCGCTCCGCTGCCGGAGCATCTCATCGGCGAGGGGGCGAAACGCATCCGGCGGGCGGCGCGCGCCGAGGGCCTCGATTGGCGCCCGCTGCCCAAGTTCATCGATGCGGAGAAGTGCGAGCTGAAGTGCCCCAAGTGTTTTGCGGGCTGTGCGGAGAAGGCCAAGTGGACCGCCCGTGAGTATGTCGAGGAGGCCGTCGGTAACGGGGCTCGTCTTAAGACCAGGATGTGGGTCGATGAGGTCCTTTCCGAGGGGGGTCGGGCGACCGGCGTTCGGGGCATCGGACCGGCAGGCACGTTCACGGTCGAAGCCGAGAACGTGGTGCTCGCCGCCGGCGGGCTGGGAACGCCGGTGATCATGCAGGCCTCGGGCTTTCCGACCGCCGGTCAAGGCCTCATCATCGACCCTCTGATCATCACCTCGGGTGTCTACCCTGGGCCGGGCTCATCGAGAGACATCCCCATGAGTTGTGGCACCACCGACCTGCAGGAGGAGGGCCTCGTCATGACCGACGTCATCGACCCCTGGGCCCTCTATCTCTTCGGGTTGGTGATGGCCGGTGCCAAGCAGGTGCCGGCCTTCCGGTACTACCCACACACCCTGGGGATAATGACCAAAGTCAGGGACGGCCTGGCCGGGTCGATAGGCCCTGATGGCGTGGTCTCCAAGCCCATAGGGGAGGAGGAGCACGCTCTGCTCGCCCGCGGCTCGGAGATCGCCACCCGCATCCTGACACGGGCCGGCTGCGACCCCGCCTCCATCGTCGATGCCCCGCCTAGGGGTTCGCATCCGGGCGGCACCGTGCGCATCGGAGAGCTGATCGACACAGACCTTTGTGCCGAACTGGCTGGGCTCTACGTGTGCGACGCCAGCGTCATCCCCCAGCCCATGGGCCTGCCCCCGGTGCTGATGCTCATCGGCCTCGGCAAGCGGCTGGTGGCGGAACAACTAGCTAAGGAGTGAGACGACGTGCAAGCCATCATAGTGCGTGAGTGCGGTGGGCCGGAGGTCCTCGTCCTGGAGACGCTGCCTACACCGGAGCCCGGCCCTGGAGAGGCCCTCGTGCGGGTCTCGGCGGTCGGCATAAACTTCTTGGAGGTCTACCAGCGCGCGGGACACTATCCGCTTCCTCTGCCGATCGCCATGGGGAACGAGGGAGCGGGGGTCGTCGAGCGGCTGGGTCCGGGAGAGTCGCCGGTAGCAGTGGGCGACCGGGTGGCCTGGGTGGGCGGTCGAGGATCCTACGCGACCGAGGCGGTCGTTCCTACCGAACGGCTTGTTCACGTGCCCGCGGGAGTCGATGAGCAGCTGGCTGCTGCCGTCATGCTGCAGGGGCTGACCGCTCACTACCTCAGCCGGTCATCGTACCCTCTCAAACCGGGGGACACCTGTCTCGTGCACGCCGCAGCCGGCGGGGTCGGGCAGTTGCTCTGCCAGATGGCGAAGCTCGCCGGCGCTCGGGTCATCGGGACCGTTTCCACGAAAGAGAAGGCCGCCATCGCCCGGGCCGCCGGCGCCGACGAGACCATCAACTACGAAGAAGAGGATTTCGTCGAGCGGGTCAGGGAACTCACCGGCGGCGCAGGGGCCCAGGTGGTTTACGACGGGGTGGGCAAGAGCACCTTCGTCCGAGGCCTCGATTGCCTCGCCCGCCGGGGGTGTACGGTCCTCTTTGGTGGCTCGAGCGGACCGGTGGACCCATTCGACCCCTTGATCCTGATGCAAAAGGGCAGTCTCTATCTCCACCGGCCGACGCTGTGGGATTTCGTCGCGACTCGGCACGAATTGGAGGAGCGTACGACGGAGATCTTTGGTTGGATGGCGTCCGGCCAGCTGAAGGTGACGGTGGCCGCCACCTTCCCGCTGGTCGACGCCTGCGACGCGCATCGGCTGCTGGTCTCCCGCGAGGCCGCCGGCAAGATCCTGCTGATTCCCTGACCGACGCGGCTGCCGGCGCCTGGTCCTGGCGGGCTTGGGCCACAAAGGAACGGGGCTTCAGCGTCGGCAGACGCTGAAGCCCCGGCCTCACAGTCCGTCGCGCGCCGCAGAGCCGGCGCGACCTCTTCTGATGCGGCCTCTTGCTCAGGCCGCCAAGAGTCCAAAAAGAGGGGGGAGAGAAGGAGGGGGGAGGGGGGGGAGAGGAAGAGAAAGGGAGGGGAGGAGAGAGAGAGAGAGAGGGAGAGAGAGGAGAGGAGAGAGAGAGAAGGAGAGAGAGAGAGAGAGAGGAGAGAAGAGAGAGAGAGAGAGGGAGGAAAAGGAGAAAGAGAGAGAGAGAGAGAGAGAGGAAAGAAGAGAGGAAAGAAGAGAGAGAGAGAGAGAAGGAGAGAGAGAGAGAGAGAAGAGAAGAGAAGAAGAGAGAGAGAGAGAAGAAGAGAGAGAGAGAAAGAGGGAGAGAGATGAGAGGGAGAAGAGAGAGAGAGAAAAAAGGAAAGGGGATGGGAGAGAGAGAGAAGGAGGAGAGAAGGAGGGAGGGAGAGGGAGAGAGATATAGTGGAGGGGAGAGGGAGGGTGGGATGATATTTGTGTGGGAGGTTTGAGGGTGGAAGGAGAGGAGAGATATGAGGTTATGAGAGAGGAAGGAGTGAGGGAGATAGAGAGTATTGATATGCGACAGGAAAGGAAGGATAGAGAGAGGTAGATCTGTCTGTCGAGAGAGGAAGGGGAGGGCGATGGAGCGAGAGAAAGAGAGATAGTAAGTAGAGAAAGAAGAAAGAGAGAAAAGCGCAGGGAGCGAAAATATGAAGAGGATAAGAAAGGAAGAAAAAAGAAAGACATAAAAAAAAAAAAAAAAAAAAAAAAAAAAAAAAAAAAAAAAAAAAAAAAAAAAAAAAAAAAAAATAAAAAAAAAAAAAAAAAAAAAAAAAAAAAAAAAAAAAAAAAAAGATGTATGCGGCCTAATCAGGACAAGCAAACAGAGATCCGTGATTTACAATGTAAACTGATAGCTACCTATCTATCTCAGTATCTATATAATATTATATATATATATTAAATTATTATATATATTTATAATATAATATATAATATATTTATAATATATAAAATAAAAAATAAAAAAATTAAAAATTAAAAAAAATATATATAAAAAAAAAATAAAAAAAAAAAAAAAAAAAAATAAAAAAAAAAAAAAAAAAAAAAAAAAAAAAAAAAAAAAAAAAAAAAAAAAAAAAAAAAAAAAAAAAAAAGAAGAGAAATGTACCACTTGCTCAGGCGCAAGGGCCGTGCGTACATGCCGGCCGGCCGCTCCTCCAAGGTCACGGTGACGTCCTGGGCAGTGCCGTTGCGGTCGATGCTCACCTGCACGGTGTCACCGGGTTGCTTGTCCCTGATGGCCACCATGAGGCTGCTGGACTCAGTCATGTCCTGGTTGTCGATCTTGGTGATGATGTCGCCCTGCTGGATCCCGGCCTTGTCCGCCGGTCCTCCCGCGGTCACTTCCGCGACGAGGACGCCCGACGACCGGGAGAGTCCGAACTGCTGCTGCAGTTCGGGGGTGACCGTCTGGGTGCCTACGCCGAGGTAGGCGTGGGTGGCCGAGCCGGTCTGGACGATCTGGTCGGCGACCTGAGTGGCAGTGACTGCCGGTATGGCGAAGCCGATGTTGACGGCTCCAGTCTCACCCGGGGGTAGATAGGCTACGTTGATGCCGATGACTTCGCCGCTCGCGTTGCCGAGCGCACCACCTGAGTTGCCCGGGCTGATAGGCGCGTCGGTCTGGATGAGGTTGGCTAGGGCTACACCTTCGGTGCCACCGACTCCCTCGATGCTACGGGCGATCCCGGAGACGATACCCAAGGTGACCGAGTTCTCGTAGCCCATGGGGCTACCGATGGCGATGGCGTATTCACCCACGGCCGGCAGGTCGGTGTTGAAGGTGGCGGCAGGCAGGTCCTTGCCCGCTTCGACCTTGATGACCGCCAGGTCGGTAAAGGGGTCCCGTCCCACCACTGTGGCCGGGAGCTTCTCGCCTGTTGCGAGCGTGACCTCGATGTTCTCTACGACGTTGCCGTAGTCATCCGATACCACGTGGTTGTTGGTGATGATCATCCCGTCTTTGGTGTAGATGACTCCCGAGCCTTCCCCGGCGTACTGCCCTCCCTGGCTGGTGCCGCTGATGGCGATGTTCACGACGCTCGGTCCCAACTCGGTCGCCACCTCTTGGGCGGGACTGGCTAGACCGCCATTGTCGTCTCCGTTGACGACCGTAGCGCCGCTGTTCGCGGTGGTCACTTGGGATGCCGTGAGATTCGCGCCGCTGGCGTTATCGACTCCGAACCCGACGAAAGCGAACGTGGTCCCCAGCGCGATCGCCAGTGCCATGACCATGCCGGTGATGGCCCACCTCAACCGTTTTCGCCCCCGCAGGCGGCTGTTTTCCGCCCCGATCGGTTCCATGCTGTCTTTCCTCCTTTAGAGGATTTCCTCTCGTCCTTGGTCCTGCCCGAGGGCTGGGTAGGACAGATCTTGCTCTTCCCGGGCACCTCACCGGTCGACCTCTATAGGGCGCGGTCGCGACTACGCGCTATCATCGAAGTCTGCGGGATCATACCCGGCCCGGTATAAGGGACTCGTAAGGCGCGGCCAAGCCATCGCGTTGCGGCCAAGCGCATCCGTTATGCTGGTCATAGGCGGGGATAGAGGGACCCGCGGATTCCCATGAAACCGTAGTGGGATTCCCATGAAACCGTATTGCCTTACGATGTGTGAAGATCGAGCAGGAGGGGTTCGATGGACGTGACTCAGGCCTTGGAGAGACGGCGCACTGTTCGCGCCTTCCGCGAGGAACCGGTTCCGCGCGAGACTCTGACCGCCATCCTGGGGGCTGCCATGCACGCCCCATCGTGGGCCAACACCCAGCCCTGGGAGATCTACGTCGCCGGCGGGGAGGCACTCGAGCGGATACGGAAGATCTACGTGGAGCGGACCCGCCGGGAGGTCCCTGCCCAGCCGGACCTGCCGTTCCCCGACGAGTGGCCGTCCGTCTGTCGCGAGCGCACCAGGTCACTCACCGCCGGCCGCGCCGACATCCTGGGGGTCCCACCCGACGATGAGCAGTTCCGGCAAGACTTCCTCCAAAGCAATCGCCGTTTCTTCGGGGCTCCGAACGTGGTCTATCTCTGTATGGACCGGTGCCTGACCTCTTGGTCCGTCCACGACCTCGGTATGATGTCCCAAAGCATCATGTTGGCTGCTCAAGACCACTGGGTGGACTCTGCCATCGCCGTCAACCTGGTGTGCTATCCCGATGTCATCCGCGATGAGCTCGGCATACCCGAGGAGCTGCTGATCGTGATCGGGGTGGCGCTCGGGTATGCCGACGACAGCGATCTTTCCGATCGCTTCCGCAGTCCGCGTCGTCCTTTCTCTGACGTCGTCCGGCTGGTCGGCATATGAGAGGGCGGGCCGAGGCCTCGAGCCCCCGAATGCGCTCCTTCGGCCGGCGCGCAGACCAGGGTCTTCTTGGAAGAAGGATTCGCCGCGAGGGGGTAGAAATGGAGAGCGCCGGGAAAACCAACGACCTCCCACTCCGCCCCCGACCCCCTAGGGGGCGGAGCTCTTTCTTGAGTAACCGCCTGCCGGCACCTGCCCGTGCGCGACAGCCAAAACAGAAGAGCCAGCGGAGATACATAGATGTCTAAGATCGCCCTCGATATGCCGGCGCCCGACTTCGAGCTGACCGACTTCCGCGGCGATCGGTTCCGACTATCCGATCTGCACGGCCGGAAGAACGCGCTGCTGGTCTTCAACCGGGGTTTCACCTGACCGTTCTGCCGCGCGCACATGGCGCAGTTGCGCCAGGAGTATGAGGAGTTCGAAAAGAGGCAGACCGCCATCGTCGTGGTGGGACCTGAGGACGCCCAGGCGTTCGGCCGCTACTGGGCCGGCAACCAGTTGCAGTTCGTCGGTCTCCCCGACCCCGAGCACCGGGTGCTCAAGCTCTTCGGGCAGGAGGTCAAGCTGTTCAAGATGGGGCGCATGCCGGCGCAGGTGCTCGTCGACAAGTCCGGGGTGGCCCGCTTCGTGCACTACGGGCACGACATGAGCGATATCCCGACGAACGCTGAGATCCTCGAGTCGATTGATGCACTCGAGGACGGGCAAGCGGTCAAGGAAGTCTAGGGGATAGCACCGCCATCCCTCAGTCGCGCGGGCGACCGGGCGGCAGTCCCACCGACAAGGTCAGAATCGACGCCTGGCAAGCCTACGAAGGTTGCTCCGCGAACTGAGCTTTCTCAGCCACGCCTCGCAGCCGAACGCCAGTACGACAAGCACGGCCAGTACGATCACGTTTCCCATCGCTGACCTCCTCTAGCGTACAATGTACTCTCAGAGCGGTACGAACGCAAGGTTTTTTTGGGCAACCTCTGGCAGGCTCTGTGCTGGTACATCTCGGGCACAGGCGCACCAGCCAGGCGCCGGCGGCAGATGTCATCCGACTCCGACGCCGCCTCGGCCTGGGTCAGCCAAAGCTCTTCTTCAGGTCTGTTTCTTAGCCGGAGGCTGAGCGGTGGGTGCGGCTGGCCTTGGTGCCACAGGGACCACGCCGGCCAATTCGCCGATCACGTTTATCAGTTCAGCATCGGCCGGGACCACGACCTTGGCGTTCTGCGCCAGGGCGCGCTCCACCGCCTCCAGCTTCCGCAGGATCTGAGCGTTCCCGACGAAGTATCTTTCTGCAGCTTCGTTGACAAGTTGGATCGCCTGCGCGTCGCCCTCGGCGGCCAAGATCCGCGCCTGCTTGATGCCTTCGGCCTTCTTGATCTCGGCCCGGCGCTGACCGTCGGCCTGGGTCTCGGTGGCGGTGGCGAAGTCGATGGCGGCGACCTTCTCGTTCTCAGCCTTGACCACCTTGTTCATGGTCTCCTGTACATCCTCCGGGGGATCGATCTCTTTCAACTCGGTGCGCAGGATCTCGATGCCCCAACTGGCCGTCTCCTGCAGGAGAGTGTGGCGGAGTTCTTCGTTGATCTTGCCCCGCTCGCTGTTGGCGGACTTGAGCGTGAGCGTACCGATGATGTTGCGGAGGGTGGTGCGGGCCAAATTGACTATCTGGTTCTCGTAGTCGGTGACGTTGTACTGCGAGGATTTGACGTTCTCCTCGTCGGCCTTGACTTTGAGGTACACCTGGGCGTCCACGCGGGCATTCAGGTTGTCGTTGGTGATGATCATCTGCGGCTGGGCTTCGACCAGCATCTCCCGGATGTCCACCCGGAACATACGCTCGACTACCGGGATGATGAGGTGGAAGCCGGGAGCAGCGTAACGGTTGTACTTGCCGAGACGCTCCACCAGTCCCCGGTGTGTCGGCCGCACGATCCGGATCCCGAAGAGCAGCAGTATGAGAAGCACCACCACTACCACCACTATCACCGCTATGAGCCAGCCAGCCATCAGATCACCCGCCTTTCGGTGTATGAGGCACCGCTCGATGTGCTCGCCACTGGCCTCGATGCCTGGCATCGACACATTGCGGCGTGAGGGCGCCGGTCAGTCCCCATCGTAGGGGTTCCACTCGCGGGCGTCAAAGGCGGTATGGACGTGCTCGGCCGCGTTGCTATAGTGGCCCCCATGGAATCAGATAGGAGCGCCGCTCTGAACGGCGGCCCAGCAGCCCTCGGGGAGGACGGACCGACCGAACTGCAGCGGCGGCGCTGGTACGCGCTCGTTGTGGTCTCGATCGGGGCCTTCATGACCCCGTTCGATGCCAGCATCGTGGCGGTGGCTCTGCCGGCCATGGGGGCGGACCTCCACCTGAGCTACTCGCAAGGCCTGTGGGCACAGGCCGCTTACTTGCTCGTGACCAGCGTCTTTCTTATCCCGGCGGGACGCTTGGCCGATTCGCGGGGGTTGGTGCGGTACTACTTGCTGGGGACGGTAGTCTTCGGTCTGGGGTCGGTGGTAGCCGCCCTCTCGCCCAACGGCTCGGTCATGATCCTCGCGCGGTGCATACAGGGGGTGGGAGGCGGGTTCGTCTATGCCACCTCCGTCGCGATCGTGACGGCTGCATTCCCGGCTCGGGAGCGAGGAAAGGCCCTCGGTCTCAACACGATGGCCACCTACCTGGGGTTGACGCTCGGGCCGGTTCTCGGCGGACTCATCGTGACCCACGCGGACTGGCGCTGGATATTCTTCATAAACGTACCCATCGCGGCGGTGACTCTGATAGCGGGATGGACTCTCATCGGTGTCGAGCGGCGCGATCGCCTGGCCGCAAAGACCCCCCGACCTTCCAAGCATATCGACTACGCCGGGGCGGTCCTGCTCGGTGGAGCGCTGGTGGCCCTCTTCATACCGCTCACCTACTCGCCCTTGTGGGGATGGGCCAATGCCGCGACCATCGGTCTCCTGGTCGTCGCCGTGCTTCTTTTCGCGGCCTTCGTGGTCGTGGAGGATCGCGTCAGGGATCCGATGCTCGACCTCGACCTGCTCCGCAAGAACCGCGTCTTCCGAAGCGCCAACACCGCAGCGTTCATCAATTACATGGCTGTGTTCGCCGCCACCACCCTGACCGCCGTGTTCATGCAGATCGTCTTGGGGTTGTCCGCTCAGGAGGCGGGCCTGGTCTTGCTGGCCCAGCCCGTGCTGATGGCCGTCCTCTCACCTTTCACCGGGCGCCTGTCCGACCGGGTGGGCTCCCGCGTCCTTGCCACCCTGGGCATGGTGCTGATCGCGGCAGGACTGCTGCAGCTCTCCTTTGTCTCCGGAGCGGTTTGGCAGGTTCTTCTGGCGCTGGGGACCGTGGGGCTGGGTATGGCGCTCTTCAGCGCGCCCAACATCTCGGCGATCATGGGCTCTGTCGACCGTTCCCAGTTGAGCCTGGCTGCTGGTTTCCAGAGCACTATGCGCTTCACGGGACAGGGCATCTCCATGGCGGTCCTCGGAGCCATCGCCGCCTGGAAGCTGGGGTCCGAGGGCGGAAGGATCATCTTCCTGGGCGAGGCGGGGAGCGTCGCCAGCGCCGCGGCCTTCGCCGACGGCTATCAGGCCGCCATGTTGGTGGGAGCGATCCTGGCCGCGGTGGGTGCGGCCGTCGCCTGGACGGCTAGACCTGAAGGCCGCCGCGGGCTCTCCCGGTAGGGGAAACGCCTGCGGCGGCCAACTAAGGGAGGGGCCTTACAACTCGTTTCAGAATGAAGCCGCGGCCGCCTAGTGCGCCCTGGGCGGCACGATAGTGCGTCCTCGGTCCCGCAAATAGCGCTGCTATTCGCGCTCCCTGCGTCCTTCTCTGGCGCCTGCCCAGCCCGTCCCTGGCGGCGGAGCTTCATTCTGAAACGATTTCTTAGGTCTTCGGGATGACGGGGAGGGCCACCCTGGAAGGGTACCTTCCGTCGCGATAGATCTTGTGCAAGGTGGTCGTGGCGTTGCACACGTGCCACATCACGTCGTAGGTCTCGATGTCGGTGGGGATATCGATGCTCGAGATCTCCACCTTGATCCGGTCGCCGGCCCTGAACAAGTGCGACATGGGCCGCAGCTGCGCCACATACTCGTTGACCTCACCAGGAACGATCGGGACGTCCCTGGTGTGGTCATGTGCGATCTCCCAGGGGGTGGTCCGCGCGGGGTTGAGCGTCCGGTGTTGCGCCCTCAGCCAACCTGATGCCAGGGGATAGATGGCGTCGGACGAAGCCTCGCGGATGTCGATCCTCCACTTGGTGTCGGGCTGGTCGATCGACGCGTAGAAGGTGACCCGCGGCGGTCCGGTGACCTGCATGTCCTCGGGGAGCGGCGGCGAAACATATGTGACCCGAGCACGCTTCTCGGTCACGAACAGCGGCTGCTGCACGAAGGCGTCGGGCTCGGGGTTGTGGAGGTCGGGCGTGAGCCGCAGCTCTTCCAGGCTGTTGAAGTAGAAGTCGGTCCACTGGGTGTTCTCCAGCGGCCACTCCTGTGCGTTCTGCCACTTCTGTAACCCGGTGGTGTGATACCTGACGGGAGCCTCGTCCATGATGCCGGTCTCGTAGCCCTTGAGCCAGTAGTCGTACCAGCGAAGCAGCTCGTCGTGATGGGCCCTCCAGGGGCGAGTGCCCATGTCGGTGTAGAGGAACATCTTCTTCGGCACGTTCACTCGATTGAAGACGTTGATCTGCGGCTGCGAGAAGAAGCTGAACAACGGGCCGCCGACGTAGCAGGGGACGTCGATCTTGTCGAGCCTCTCGGAGACCGAACGCTCGCGGTAGTAGGGGCCGTCGTTCTTGTTGAGCATGAAGTCGAACAGGATGGGGTTCTTCTTCGGGTATTTCAGAAGGTGATACAGGTAGGGATATTGCTTCAGGTCGGGATCGGCGCAGGCTTCCTCGACCAGCCTCTCCAGCTCTTCCTTGGGGGTGTACATCTCCATCCACGAGCGTACGTCGTTGGGGGCGTAGCCACAGCGCGCCGGATAGGTGCCCGTGTAGAGCCCATAGAGGAAGATGTTGAATACACCGCCCTCGTACTGCCCGTGGTTGTACAGGTCGTCCCCGAAGATCTCCCACGGAGCGATGCACTTGAGATGCGGCGGCTGCTCGACCGCGGTGTGCAGTTGCATGGAGGAGAAGTAACAGATGCCCGCCAGGCCGACGTTGCCGTCGCACCAGGGCTGCTGCGCCAGCCACTCGACGAGATCGTAGCCATCCTCGCCCTCATGGCGGGAGAACAGGCCCTCGTAGATGCCTTCCGAGTGGCCGATCCCGCGCAGGTCGGCGATCACGTAGACGTAACCGCGCTGCGCGTAGTAACAGGCGTCACCGCATTCGATCGACGCCTCAAAGATCGACTTACCGAAGGGCTGTGGCGGAGTCTCGAACATCTGCGCATCTTTGCCGTACGGCGACATGGTGAGCAGGGCCGGGAACTTGCCCGGCGCGTCGGGGCGGTAGATGTCGATGGCCAAGCCCACGCCGTCGCGGGCGGGCACGAAGACGTCCCTCTCGACTACCATTTCGTAGACCGGCTGGGAGCCGGCCTTTTCAGCGCTGGCCATGCGTCCTCCTCGAGGGTCGAGCTGGGTGGATCCCCGTATTCTGTGAGTGAGCGCTTGCTCAATAAGGAATTCTATCCTAGAATGGGCTGGCTTGTCAACCAGTGGGGCCGGTAAAACGAGGCAAGAGACGCATGTCTTCCAAGGTCACGCGACCGCGCAGGCTACCGCCGGCGGAGAGGCGTAGGCAGATAGTCCAGGCCGTCATCGAGGTGGTAGCCGAACACGGCGTGCCCGAGGCGACGGTCTCTCGCATCGCCGCGGCCGCCGGTGTCTCCGAGGGCACCCTCTATGTGTATTTCGATAGTCGGGAAGCGATGCTCATGGCGGCGCTCGACTCCATCTTCGTCGAGATGGCGGGGTTGATCGACTCCTCCGAAGAGACGAATGCCCTCGAGCGTCTGCGCGACATCGGCCGACGCCATGCCGAGCTCATGAAGACGGAACACGGTGGCTTCGCTCTTCCCTGGGTGGAGTTCATCGCCGCCGGACCCCAGGTGGGGATCCGGGAGGCGGTGGCTCAGACCCAGACCCGGGCTTTCGGGAAGATGCTGGAAATCGTCGAACAAGGCCAGGCTGAGGGAACGATCCGGCGCGACCTGGACGCGCGGCGGCTCACCTGGGAGTGGTACACGGTCGTCTGGGCGGAGAACATGAGCTCCCTCATGGGTCTGGGCGAGTTCATAGACGACCATCACTCCGCCTATCTACTTGATCTGATCCTCGAGAACGCTGCGGCTTCGACCACGAGCGACTCTCCCCGTTCCCGCAAGGACTGATCGAGCACTGGACCCCCGTTGAGCCCGGACTCGCCCATGGACGAACAGGCCTCGGCTTCTGTGGGCACGGAGTCGGTGGCCGATGAGGTAGCTGCCCTTGCCGCCAGCCCCTCCGCGGCTCTGGAAGACGTTGGAGAGGGTGTCGGCGCGGCTGTCGAGACGACCGCCGCGAAATCCGGCGCGCCAAACTACCGCTGGGCTGCGGTCGCCCTGTTCTTTCTGGCCCTCATCTGGGGCTACGCCTGGGTGGTCATCAAGATCGCCCTCGACTACTCGCAGCCCTTCACCTTCGCGGCCATGCGCACCTTCTTCGGCGTGATCGCGCTGTTCGCCGTGATGCCACTGCTGCGCCGTCCCGTCCGGCCGAAAGCACTTCGGCTGACCGCGGTCTTGGGCGTCATGCAGACGACCGGCTTCGTGGGGCTGCTCACCCTGGCCCTTGTCAGCGGGGGCGCCGGCAAGACCTCCATCCTCACATACACTATGCCCTTCTGGCTGCTGCTCATGGCCTGGGCCTTTCTGGGGGAACGGCTGAAAGGCTTCCAGTGGGTCGCGGTCGGCCTGGCCCTCTGCGGGTTGGTCCTGCTCCTGGCGCCTTGGAGCTTCCATGAGGGCTGGAGCGGCCTGATAGCTGTCGGAGGAGCCTTGTTCTGGGCTGGAAGTGCCATCGTGGCCAAGATCCTGCGCAAGCGCCACGAGGTCGACCTGTTCTCCATGACAGCGTGGCAGATGCTCCTGGGCTCGGTGCTCCTGATCGTGTTTGCCGCCATAACCTGGTCGGGCCCGCCGGTATGGACGGGCACCTTCATCGCCGCCCTGGTCTATGTTGTGATCCTCGGGAACACGGTGGCCTGGCTCCTTTGGCTCTACATCCTGCATGCGCTCCCGGCCGGCACCGCGGGCCTGGGCACTCTTCTGACCCCGGTGATAGGGATCGTTGCCGCCTGGATCCAGTTGGGCGAACGGCCGACCCTGAGCGAAGGATTGGGGATGATCGCGATCGTGAGCGCCCTCCTTCTCACCGTGATGTGGGAGATCGTCAGCGCACGGAGGCGTAGGGCGGCTGCCTCTGTGGGGATGGAGCCCGGGGGGCCCCCGACTGAGAGCCCGCCCCGGCGCTCCGGCGGGGGCTCCACATGAGGTATCTCGGCCAGGTGATCCGGCCGCCGAGCGAAGCCGACAGCCTGATCTTGCAGGTCATGTACGGGTGCTCGCATGGGGAGTGCGCTTTCTGCGGGTCATATCTGGGCAAACCTTTCCGGGTCCGACCTTTCGCCGAAGTCAGAGAGGATGTGCTGCGTCTGCCTGCAGACGTCAAGGATGCGATCCAGAAGGTGTTCCTGTGCGACGGCGACGCTCTTTCTATCCCCAGCCGGAGGATGATGGAGGTGCTCGATCTCCTGGCCCGGGAGTTGCCCCATCTGTCCCGAGTCAGCGCCTACGCCAACGCTCACTCGTTGCTGCGCATCCCGGAGGAGGAGTTGCGCGACATCCGGGCCCACGGCTTGGAGCTGCTGTACGTGGGGCTGGAATCCGGTGACGAGGCCACGTTGGCCCAAACGGGTAAGGGGGTGACGGCCGCCGAGCAGATCGAGGCTTTCCGAAAAGCGAAGAGAGCCGGCTTCCGCCTGTCGGTCACGGCCGTACTGGGGCTGGCCGGAGTGCTGCGGTCGTTCGTGCATGCCAGAGGGACGGGCGAGGCCCTCTCGGCCATCGACCCCGACTACATCGGGATCCTGACCCTCATGCTGGAGCCGGGGACGCGGTTGTACGCTGAAGCGAGGCGCGGCGACTTCGTCCTCCCCGGACCTCTGCAGCTGCTTCTCGAACTGCGGGAGATGATCGAGGCGACCGACGTGACACATGCGGTCTTTCGCACGAACCACGCCTCCAACTACCTTTCTCTGCGGGGCACCTTGCCCGAAGACAAGGCCGGCCTGCTCCGCCTCCTCGACGACGTGCTCGCGGCCCCGGACCAGGCCCGGCTGAAACCGGAGCACCTCAGAGGGCTGTGAGGCGCGCCGCCCTTCGGCGGCGCGCCTCACTCGGTGAGTCCAACAGGCGGACAATACTGCCTTACTCGCCCGTCGCGGGCCCCTCGGGTGAGATCTCCGGCAGGCCCTCGAGTCCCTGCTCGAGTCCCTGGATCGAGCCACTCGGCAACTTCTCGAGTCCTTCGGCGATCTTCTGGAGTTCATCGACCGGGAGGTTGGAGAGCATCTCTATGCGGGTTCCGTCGACGTCCCAGGTCAGCTTGCTCGCGTTCTCGTAGGCGACCGGATCGAGTGTCTGCTGCTGGCCCGGGCCGGGGGGTGTCTGCACCTCGCCGGCCAGACCGGTGTTCAGTACAGCGGGCTGGCCCTTGACCGTGGCTGGTGTGCCGTCCGGCAGAACCTGGCCGGGGGCGACCTCCGCCGTTGTGATGTAGAGGAAGCTGTCACCCTTGTGAAAAAGGGACTCAGCTTGTGGCACGGCGCCCGGTTCTGCCGAAACAGTAGCGCCCTCATAGACGGTGTCGGTGCCGATGGCCTGGGGCACATAGTCCAGTCGGAACCCCAAGATGAAGGTTCCTTCGGGCAGGGGCTGCGGCGTGTCAAACTCCGCCGACCCCGTCGAGGCCGTCACACCGAAAATGCCGCCGAAGAACTCGCCAGCCGATGCCCGGGCGGAGGGAACGGACGCTACGATGATCGCCGCGACGACGATGGCGCCCGCGATACCGGAAGCGATCCTCCATCGGGTTTTCATTCTTATGACTCCTTTGTGCTGGGAAGCTGTGGTCGGGCCTCGCTTCGGCACGGAACGCTTGGGCCATGCCGAGAGCCGGGAAGACGGGGCGCGCGCTTCCTCCGCCAACCGAGCCTGCAGGCGAGTGAAGGCCTGCGGCGAGGGGGCTGCCTGGGCAGCCTGGGTCCTCAGGGACTCGTTCAGCCGGCTCCGGGTGGAGCGCAGCGCGGACAGGTCCCTTTCGCACGAGGCGCATCCGGCCAGATGAGCCTCGATCATGGTCTGCTCCGAGGGAATGACCTCGTGGTCCAGGTAGGCGACAAAAAGGCGGTGCACTTCGCGGCAGTTCATCTCTGGACCTCCGTGACGGAGCGGGCGTGATATGGATAGTCGGCTTTCAGCTCCTCATGCAAGGTGCGCAGGGCCAGGTTCAAGCGAGACTTGACGGTTCCGAGAGGAAGATCCAGGATCTCGGCGATCTCAGCGTAAGACAAGTCCCAGTAGTGACGTAGGACTACCACCACGCGTAACTTCACGCTCAGGCGGTCGAGCGCCCGCCGCACACAGTCGTCGTCGGCATACCGGTCGGGCATGACATCGCGACCACCGACCCGGGCCTCGGCGGCTTCATCCAGGCTATCGACTCTTGGACGCCGGCGGCGCCAATTCAGGCAACGGTTGACGGTGATCCGGTGGAGCCAGGTGGTGAAGGCGCCCCGGTTTGGGTCGTAGGTCTCCAGCGAGCGGTGGACTTGGAGAAAGACATCTTGCAGGATGTCCTCGGCGTCGGCAGTGTTGCCGAGTGTGAGGTACGCGGCTCTGTAGACGAGGTTCTTGTATTCTTCAAAGAGTCGGGCGAAGGCCTCTTGGTCTCCGGCCTGGCAGCGACGTATGAGGATGAGATCCACCCCGGCTCCTTCTCGTGTACCTTCCATCGCCAACAGTACACTGGGGGAGCGGGAAAAGTTCACTCGACCGCCCTGTCAGCTCGTCCCTCGCGTGGAGATGGACCGTGGTGATGCCGATCTCCGTCGCGCGCAGCATGTCCTCGACGATCTCACTCACGCAAAGCGGAGCATGGGGGCACGGCCGCTCCCTCACCGGCGCTGCCATTCTCGCCGCGCGCGTCTGCCGCCCCGTCGGGGGTCGATGCCCCAGGGCGCGATGCTGTTCAACGCCACCGTGCGCGAGAACCTGACATATGGGCTTGGCTTTGAGCCGTCGGACGAGCAGATCCACGACGCCCTCGAACGCGCTTACGCCGGGTTTGTCTACGACCTCCCGGAAGGACTCGAGACCTTGCTCGGCAAGCGAGGAGTGCGGTTCCCGGGGACGGTGGTCACAATGTGCTTCCCCTGCGGGCCCTTCGGGTGTACGCTCCATGCAATTAGTGAGGCCGCCATCGATCCGGGGGGAAGTCATGGAAGCCCGCAAGTACGCATTCGTTGTCGTCGGCTCCGGCATGGGCGGGTCCACCCTCGCCCTCGAACTAGCCAAGAGGGACAAGGATGTCCTTGTCCTCGAAAAGGGGATCAAAGAGCCCAGTGTCGGCACATTCAAGGACACACTTCGCTTCTACGACGGCAATGCCATGACCCAGACGCCTAAGAAGTCCAAGGAAGGCACCATCCTGTGGCGGACCTTCATGGCCGGCGGGTCGACGGTCGTCAGTTGCGGCAACGGGGTGCGGGCGCTTCAGTCTGAGCTGGCCGAACGCGGCATAGAACTGGAACAAGAGTTCCTTGAGATGGAGAAGGATCTTGGCGTCGCACCTATCGATGAGCGCCTGCTGTCGGAGGGCAGCCACGCTCTCGCGGACGCCGGCAAGCAACTCGGTTTTCGTTTCGAGCGCATGCCCAAGTTCATCGATGCCGACGAGTGTCAGAAGTGCGGCAACTGCGTGCTGGGCTGCAAGCAGGGGGGCAAGTGGTCGGCTCTGAACTACCTCACCGCGTTGGAAGAGAGGGGTGTGGAGGTGGTCTACGGCGCGACCGTGGAGAAGATACTTGGCCAGAGCGGCAGGGTGACCGGTCTGGAAGGGTCGATAGGGGGCAAGCCTTTGAAAGTCGAGGCGGACTGTGTCGTGCTTTCGGCGGGAGGATTGGGGACTCCCGTAATCCTACAGAAATCGGGCCTCGAGGCAGGCGATGGGCTCTTCATGGACCTTTTCGTGAACACCTATGCCTCGACCAAGGGTCTGAACCAGATCCACGAACCGACCATGACGCTCGTGGACACCCAGTTCCACGAGGAGAAGGGCTTCATCTTGTCTCCCTTCGTCACTCATTCTCGGGCCGTCCGGGTGATCGAGGCCGGCATGTCGGCGGTGACCACCTCCAACAAGAACCTGATCGGCATCATGGCGAAGACGACAGACCAGAGAGCCGGTCGGGTCTACCCCGATGGCAGCGTCACCAAGCCGGTGCTGCCGATCGATCAAGAGAAACTCGACCAGGGGTCGATCATGGCCCGGGAGATCCTGGTCAAGGCGGGAGGGGCTCCAAAGAGCATCATGGTCAGTAAGGTGCAAGGGGCCCATCCGGGCGGCACCGCCGCGATCGGCGAGGTGGTCGACCAACACTTGGAGACAAAGCTGAGTGGGCTCTTCTGCTGCGACGCGAGTGTGCTCCCCGCGACCCCTGGTCTACCGCCCATGCTCACGATAGGGGCGCTCGGGAAGTACCTGGCAAGGACGCTGGCCGACTGAGCGGCAGGCGAGAAGGCGACAAGCAAACCAGGGCACTCGGCAACTGGGTCACATCCGGGGTTTGCAATATGCCACGTCTTCTCTATTTCAGCGGCTCGATGGGATTGGGGCATGTCACCCGCGACACTGCTATCGCCGACAAGATCAGGACGATCCGTCCGGACGTGGAGATTGACTGGATCGCCACCTCCCCTGCCCGCGAGTACCTGACGGAAAGAGGGGAACGCGTGCTGCCGGTCTCCGACATATGGGGAGATCCGACCGGGCAGGCGGAGGTCCTCGCCGGAGAAGCTGGGGGTCTGAATCTCACGACATGGGTTCTTGGCCTTCGCAAGGGCTGGACCAGAACGGGTCAGCTTTCGCTGGCCCTGATCGAGACCGGTGGGTACGACGTAGCCATCGGGGATGAGGCGTACGATCTGGCGCTGGCTCTTGTCAAATCCACCTCCCCTCCACGGTGTCCCTGCTTCATCCTCTTTGACTTCTTGGGGATGGACGCCATGACCCGGAATCCCCTTGAACGACTCGTCGTGATCGCCTTCAACCGGGCATGGTCTAGGGAGTCCCGGGGTCGATACCAGCCGGTGTTCCTTGGGGAGATTGAGGACATACCGCCCCTGACCTTCGGCCCGCTTCTCCCCGACCGCCGGGCTTGGGCAGAGCGCCACGCGCTCGTCGTGGGGCACGTCCTGACCTTCGACCCCACCGAGTATCTGGATCGAAAAGCAGTGAGGGAGCGATTGGGTTACGGCCCTGAGCCGCTGGTCCTCGCCTCGACCGGCGGTACGGCCGTCGGTGGCGAACTGCTCCAGCTTTGCGTGGAGGCGTTTCGGTATGCGCGCCAACGGATTCCCGAGCTGCGCATGATCGCGGTCTGTGGGCCACGCCTGTCGTTGCAGGACGCCGACATCCCCGAGGGGGTCGAACTGAGGGGTTATGTGCCAAAACTTCATGAGCACTTCGCCGCCTGTGATCTCGCTATCGTCCAGGGCGGGGGTACGAGCCTGCTCGAGCTGACCGTGCTCGCACGGCCCTTCATCTACTTCCCGCTGGCCAACCACTTCGAGCAGATGATTCATGTAGCCTGGCGGCAGCAACGGTTGGGCGCGGGACTCCAACTCATGCGGCGCGAGACCTCAGCATCGGAGCTCGGCGCACGGATCGCCGCCGAGACAGGGCGGGATGTCCACTACCGGCCACTGGCTGTCGGGGGAGCCGACAGACTCGCCGAGGTCGTATGTGAGCGCCTGCAATGACGCGGCGGCGATCAACGGACACAGGGCGGCCGATGCTGAACGAGCGCCGCTCATGAAGACGGTTTGCATGGATATGAACGTCCCCCGGCTGGCTGCCACCAAGGCCCTGGGGAAAGTGTGGAGGGGAGCCTCTCTTTCCTCGGTCAACCCCGCCCGCCTTCTTAGCCTGCCGGATCCCGCTCTGGCCGACCCGCGCGGCGTCCGTGTCCGCAACCGGATCTCGCCGATATGTGGCAGCGACTTGCACCTGCTCTTCGCCGAGGCCGACCCCAGGATCGCGATCGCCGCGCTTCCCTCCGCGAAGCGGGTCTACCTGGGCCACGAGGTTTGCGGAGAGGTGGCGGAGATCGGTTCTGCGGTGGATTCGGTGAGCCCCGGAGAACGAGTAGCCCTGCGGTACCCGCTGCCCACCTGCGCCACTCAGGGGATCGAGCCGCCCTGCCCTCGCTGCGCGGAGGGTCAGTTCTTTGTCTGCGAGAATCAGGCTGCGGGTCTCGGCTTCCCCGCGGTCGGGGGAGGCTGGGGGGACCAGATGGTCGTCCACGAAAGTCAGCTATACGGGCCACCGGCGTCACTGAACGACGACGCGGTGGCCCTCTTGGAGCCGGCGGCGGTGGGTCTGCACGCCGTGCTCCAAGCGCTGCCCAAGCCAGGCGAACAGGTGCTGGTCGTCGGCTGCGGGATAGTGGGGTTGATGACTCTTCAGGCCTTGCGGGCGCTTGCGCCCGGATGCGAGGTCACGGCGCTGGCTCGCTACGGGTTCCAGGCGGAGATCGCTCGCGATCTCGGCGGAGGCGACGTCCACACGGGCGGGGACGGCTATCAGATCACCGTCCAGAAGACGCGGGCCAAGCTCTACGAGGGTAGCTTCGGAAGCAAGGTGCTTCTCGGGGGCTTCGACAAGGTCTTCGACTGCGTGGGCACGAGCGCCACGCTCACGGACGCCCTTCGCTGGGTGCGGGGGGGCGGATCGGTGGTCGCCGTCGGGATCCAGTACAAGATGTACAAGGCGGACTTGAGCCCCCTCTACTACCAGGAGGTCCGTCTGCTCGGAACATGGGGCTATGCCCTAGAAGAGTGGAACGGAGAACAGCTAGACACCTTCGAACTGGCAGCCCGTCTGGTTGAGAGCGGAGATCTCAAGCTCGACGGGCTGATAACTCACCGCTTCCCGCTATCTAAGTGGCGGGAAGCCGTGACCGTCTCCGTGGACAAGCGGAAACACCGGTCGATCAAGGTCGCCCTCGGTAGCTAGGTCGGTCTTCTAGTCTTTTCCCGGCCAGACTATCGTACCCGCGGTATCGATGTAGCCCCACTTGGGGTCGGCGCCCTCGGCACGCTGTACGTAGGCGAGGCCACCGGAGAAAGCAGCCGCCGCGCTGAACTGAGGCTCGACGACCATCTTGCCGGTCTCGTCGATGTAGCCAAGTACCTCGACCCCGTCTTCAAGCATCGACACCACCGCGCGCCCCTCGGAGAAGCGGTATCCCCAGTAGAACTGCGGCTCGATGACGAACGTGCCCGTCTTGTCGATGTAGCCATACCCCCCATCCCCCTGCGCGGCGGCCAGACCCTCAGAGAAGCTGTCGGCGGTATTGAAGGTCGGCTCGATGACGAACGTGCCGGTCGGGTCAATGTAGCCGTATTTCTCGTTCATCTCCACCATGGCCAGTCCCTCTGAAAAGGCAAATACCGAGTCGAAACGGGGCTGGATCGCCCACCCGCCTGTCTTGTCGATGAAGCCCCATTTGACGGCCCCGCTTGCGTCTGTGCCCGTTGCCCCCGCCAAGTCCTCCGAGAACGACTGCGCATTGCCGAATTTGGTCTCTATGACGACTTCGCCGGTCTTGCCGATGAAGCCGGACTTCCCGTTCTCGCTCACGAGGGCAAGACCATCGGAGAACGACTCGGCGTAGATCGCTCTCGGCTCTATGACAAACTCTCCAGTCTTGTCGATGAAGCCTATATGGCCGTTGGCTTCGATCACCATCGCAAGACCCTCGGAGTAAGGATGCACTCCTGCATACTGCGGCAGGACGACAGCCTCTCCGGTCTTGTCGATGAAGCCCCAGTTCTGCGCGAGCGTCACAGCCGCAAGGCCCTCTGAGAAGGGCTTGGCTCCTTCCCACGTCGCATCGATGACCATGTCGCCTGCCTTGTTGATGTAGCCGTAGCCCGCGACCGTGGCCGATCTCACCGGGTAGAGCTCCACCACCTCGGCCAGACTGGTGCTTTCGGTCGTTGCGTCCGAGCCGGACGAGTCACATCCCGCCAACCACATCAACCCGACGACAAGCAGGGCAGCCATCGCGAGGACGGTGACCCGCCACCGCGCCATGCATCGTTCCCCCACCATTCCCCTCCGGTACAGCTCGAGCTACTCGGCCCTCTCGGCCTTCTCCTTGTCCTTGCGCATCTGCTCGATGAACTCCACCCAGGGCTTCTCGTCCTCGGCCATGCGTGCGCGGAAGTAGGGCTCCATCTCGTAGTGGTCCTCGCGATCGATGAACACCCACAGCGGGTGCGGCTCCAGCGGCGGGCAGCCGGCCGACCAGTGGCGCCCCTCGCCTCGGAAGCGCTTCACGCAGTCGCCGATGAGGATCACATCGTTGGGGTCGACGCCCTGCGGCATCTCCTCGTCCCTCTTAGGACCCACGACCACGTGGCAGCCGGCATTCTTGTCGTATTCGCCCAGAGCCTTGAGCTTCTCCATCGTGAAGGCCACCAGGGATTCGCAGCTGCTGCAGGCGCCGCTGGTGTAGAAGTTGTATTCGGGCCAGGTCTCGAAGCCCTCTAAGTATGGGAACCAGAGGTCTTTGTGCACCTCCTCGATCGTCTTCCCGACTACCTCGATGTCTTCTTCTTTGAAGTTGCCGAGGTTACGTTCGGCGGCGGCAGAGAAGTACTGTACGTTGTCGATGCCCAGCCCCACCATGCGGCAGGCGGTGGCGTCAAGAGCCACTGGGTCCTTGCTCCCCACCACGCAGCCGAAATCCACCGGGATGGTGGTGTGAGGCCCGAAGCCCTCGGCCGGACGGATGAGGTCGGCGATGGTGAGGTCGGCCCGGATCACCGACCACACGTCCATCATGGCGGCGGCGAGATCCGTCATGTGCATCTGCTGGTGGGTGAGGTCCTGGACCACACCCTTCATGTTCTTGAGGGCGCAGGTGAACACCATGCTGGCATGGCTCTTGAAGATGGGCAGGTTGAAGAGGTGCTCGGCTTCGAGCAGGAAGCGGGGGAGCTTGACCTTCTTGATGTCGGAGCGCGCGTCTCGGATAGGGATGTTGATAAGGTCCTTTTCCCGTTTTATGTCGATGAGGCGGGCGCCGGCGGCCTCGGCCGCGGCGCCGATGCCGCTCACGTCGAGCACGTGCAGCGAGTCGCAGCCGATGGCGGCCGCCTCGGCCACGATGATCTCCTTGGGCTTGGCCTTCTTGACCTCGTTGATGACGGCGGCAACGAATTCGGGGCTGGTGTTGACCGAGGTCTCGGCGGCCGCCGGGTGGCCGGCGTTGGGCTTCAGCACCACGGTGCTCCGCGGTCTCACGAGATTCTCCGTCCCCCCTAGGAGGGCGAAGACTTCGGCTACCATCTTCTCGGGATCGGGGTCCTTGGCTATTGCGACGAGCGATTTGGGCATTTCCCCACCTCCGTTGCTCAGATGTGTGTCGCGGATGCATCTGTTTCGCGGACGTCCACCGCGGGCGCGTCTATCGTCCGCGTAGCGCTCGCACTGTCGGGGCTGATCCTGGCCAGCAGTCGGTCGAACATGTTGGCCGAGCCCTTGAGGGTCATCTCGGTGTCGAGACCTTCCAGGTAGCTCAGATCTTCCCACCAAATCCATGCGAACAGTTCGGACACGATCAGGTCGGTCTCGATATCGGTACGGATGGTCCCCTGGGCTTTGCCTTCTTCCACGAGGTCGGCGTACCACTGGAGCATGTCCACGCGGCGCCGCACGACGTGGTCGTGCACCCGGTCTTTGGGAATCCAGGAGATGAACTGGAACATGGGAGCGTTGAAGCCCTCGATGTCCTTGGAGAAGATGCGGGCGTGGGATGTGCCCATGTCGCGCAGACGGTCGATCACATCGGGGGCTTTGGACGAGTTCAGCCAGGTGAAAACCCGTTCGATCAGGACGTCGTGCGCGGCAATGAGGATATCTTCGCGGCTGTCGAAATGGCGGTAGAGGGCGGCGTTGGATATCCCCACCGCGTCGGCGATGCGCGACATGCTGGCGCCGGCCAAACCGTGCTCGGCTACCAGCCTTAGCGTCGCCTCGATGATCTGGGCCTTCCGCTCGTTCCCCGGGAGCCGCCCGGTGCCGTTACTCGGGGCCGCCGTGCCGTCGGCGGCCCCGCGCGCGTCCGCGCGCCGCGTCGCGGTCGCGGACCGCGGTGCCGGCATGTCTCCGGTCGACGTCACTCTGCCTCGATGATGGTCGCGATGCCCTGCCCGCCGCCGATGCACATCGTGGCCAGGCCGTAGCGGCCCGCGGTGCGCAGCAGGCCGTAGAGCAAGGTCGTGAGGATTCGCGCCCCGGAGGCGCCGATGGGGTGCCCCAGCGCGATGGCGCCGCCGGCGATGTTCGTCTTCGCCATGTCGAGGTCGAGCATCGGGGTGATGGCCAGCACCTGGGCGGCGAAGGCCTCGTTGGCCTCGATCACATCCATCTGGTCCACGGTCATCCCGGTCTTCTCCATGACCTTGACCGTGGCGTAGTAGGGGCCCATGCCCATGAAGGCCGGGTCCAGCGCGGCCGAGGCGTAGCCCACGATCCGCGCCAGCGGCTTGAGGCCCCGCTTGTCCGCGTATTCCCGCGACGCGAGCAGCAGCGCGGCGGCGGAGTCGTTAACTCCGGACGAGTTGCCGGCGGTGACAGTGCCGTCTGTCTTGAAGGCCGGCTTGAGTTGAGCCAACCCCTCCAGCGTGGTCTCCAGCCGGGGATGCTCCTCGGTGTCGAAGAGGATGGGGTCGCCCTTCTTCTGGGGGATCGGCACCGGTACTACCTCGTCTCTGAACCAGCCGGCGGCCATGGCGGCTCCCGCGCGGCGCTGGCTCTCCAGGGCGAACTCGTCCTGAGCTTCACGGGTGATCCTGTAGCGCTCGGCGATGTTCTCGGCGGTCCGGCCCATGTGGTAGTTGTTGACGGCGCACGTGAGACCGTCGCGGAGCATGTGGTCCTCGAGCACACCGTCGCCCATGCGGTAGCCCATCCGGCCCTTCGCGATCAGATAGGGGGCAAGAGACATGTTCTCCATGCCGGCGGCCACCACGAGGTCGGCGTCGCCGCAGGTGATGGCCTGGGTGGCGAAATGGACCGCCTTCATGCTCGATCCACACAGCTTGTTGACGGTCACCGCCGGCACCTCGTCCGGCAGCCCGGCTGCATGGAGAGCCAGGCGGCCGGGGTTCTGACCTTGCCCGGCCTGCAACACGTTACCCACCATCACTTCTTGGACGTCCCCAGGCTGCAACCCGGCCCGATTGATAGCTTCGGCGATCACGATCCCCCCCAACTTGACGGCGGGGATCTCGGACAGGCTTCCCAAGAAGCGGCCCGTAGCCGTGCGGCAGGCGCTCAGGATCACGGTCTCATGCGACAAGGTTCTTCCTTTCCTCGCACTTCTCACGTACTTCTATGTTGGTTAACGACTACCAACTTGACTGCCCACACTATCGCTCCCTCAGGTAGCTTTGTCAAGACCGCCCCGGCAGGCGACTCTTGCAGGTAAACTTGCTCGCATGCGATCCCAGAAGAAGGGGGGACGATGAAGGTGACCGTCATCGGCGCGGCCGGCTCCGTGGGTGGGCCGGCGGCGTTCTACATCGGGGCCTCGGGGCTGGCCGACGACATCGTGCTTATCGACATGAGAGAGAACGTGGTGCAACAGCACGCCATGGATATGAGCACGGCGTTCTCGGCGCGCGAGGTGAAAGTGACGGCTGGGACGTATGAGGACATGGCGGGCTCGGACCTGGTCATCAACGCCGCCGGGGTGTCTCAAGGTCTCATCGCCGACCGCATGGAGATGCTCCCCAAGAACATTCCCCTCGTGCGGGACGTGGCACTTCACGTCAAGCGCCACTGCCCCGGCGCGTTCGTCATCACGGCCACCAATCCCATCGACCCGCTCAACTACGCCACCTGGAAGGCGGGGGGCTTCGACCGTTACCAGGTCGTCGGCTACTCGATCAACGACTCGTTCCGGTTCCGAGAGATGGTCGCCAGAGCGAAAGGGGTCAAGGTCGCCCAGGTGGAGGCGACCGTCATCGGCGAACATGGCAGCACTCAGGTGCTTCTGTTCAGTTCGGTCCGGATCGACGGCCGGCCGGTGTCTTTTAGCGAGGATGAGAAGCCGGCGATCCGTGCAGAGGTGCCCGACATCCTCAGGCGCTACGAGGAGCTGCAATCCGGCCGGACCGCCGGCTGGACCAGCGCGATAGGCCTGGCGGCCATCGCGCGCGCTGTTCTTGAGGATACCGGCGAGGTGGTTCCCTGCTCGGTCGTGCTCGACGGTGAGTACGGCCGTCGGGGCCTGAGCATGTCGGTCCCGGTCAGGCTCGGGCGTACGGGCGTACGGGAGATACTGGAGTGGGAACTGGCGCCAGACGAGCAAGCTGGGCTGAAAAGAACCGCGGCTGTGCTGGAAGCGGCTGCGCGCATAGTGGACGAGAACCTGGCGTGAGAGCGGGCACCGTCGAAGGGAGAAATCAAGGATGACCCAGCGTTTCGAGAAGCTGATGGAGCCGGGCATGATCGGCCCGGTGAGGACGCGCAATCGCATCATCAAGACGGCCAACGGTACCTCGTACATGGAACCGGACCAGACCGTCGGGCCACGCATGATCGCCTACTATGAGCGCCTGGCCAAAGGTGGGGTGGGCTTCTTGGTAGTGGAATCGTGCGGTGTCGAGTATCCGCTGGGCATCCAGCACGTGCATTATCGTCCCGACGGCAGCTACGAGGGAGTGCAGCTGCATTTCGACGACGACAAGTTCATCCCCAGCTTCGCTCGCCTCACCGAGGCGGTCCACAACCAGGGCTGCCCGATCTCCATCCAGTTTCAGCATTCCGGGCCCTGGAACCCGACCGGGCTCCTTCCAAGGGATCCCAAGATCAGGGAGGTCAAAGCCGCCTCAGCCATGAGCGAAGCGGAGCTGCCCGGCCCCGACTTTCTGCCCTGCCGGGCCCTGACTAGGCCAGAGGTGGAGGACCAGATCGATCTCTGGGCTTCGGCGGCCGAGCGGGCTTGGAAGGCGGGCTTCGACGCCTGTGAGATCAACCACGCGACTGCCCATCAGGGCAACACCTTTCTCTCGCGCATATGGAACAAACGCGAGGATGAGTACGGTCCCCAGAGCTACGAGAACCGCACCCGCTTCATCCGGAGCATCATCACCGAGGCTAAGCGCCGCTGCGGCCCCGGCTTCGCCATCCACGTCATCATGAATGCGGCCGAGTACAACCATCCCTTAGCCACCACCCTGGAAGAGGGGGCCGAGATGGCCAAGCGCATAGCCGAGGTGGCCGATGGCCTGAACGTCCGCGGGGAGCGTTATGGGCATCGGGGTGGCATCTTGCAGCCCGACCGGCTCATGTACCCCGAGCCGCCCTTCGACCTGCCCCAAGACCTGGATTGGAGCCGCCGGGGCGACGGAGCGGCGGTGCCACTGGTGGAGGCGGTCAAACGCAAAGGAGTCAGCATCCCGGTGTGGACCGCGTGCCGCATAGACGCGGAGATGGGGGAGGAGTACCTGCGCAAAGGCAGCCTGGATTTCGTAGGCATGACCCGCTTTCTTCTGGCCGACCCCGAATACCCCAACAAGGTGCGGGAGGGCCGCTTGGAGGACGTGCGCACGTGCCTGGGTTGCCTGCACTGCTTCGAGACGCGTAACCGCAACAAGAAGCTGGAGTGCCGGGTCAACGGCACCCTTGGCCGGGAAGTCATGCCCGAGTACCAAGAGACTCCGGCGGAGAAGCGCAAGAAAGTGCTGGTGGTGGGAGGCGGTCCCTGTGGCATGGAGGCGGCTCGGGTCGCCGCTCAACGCGGTCATGACGTCATCCTCTACGAGAAGAGCTCCCGGCTGGGCGGCCTGGTCCCCTTGAGCGCCATCGTCAAGGACTGTGAGACCCCGGAGCTGGTGGAGTTCACCCGCTGGCAGGAGCGGCAACTACAGAAGGCGGACGTCAAAGTTCGCACAAGGATCGCCGTCACCGCCGACGTGGTGCGGGCGGAGAAACCCGACGCCATCATCTTGGCGGCCGGAGCCGTCCATCCCGAGTCAGATCTGCCCGGAATGCACCGCAAGAGCGTTGTTCGTACGGAGACCCTCTATCGTAAGCTCAACCTCTACATGAGGTTCTTCAGTCCGGCCGCGCTACAGAAGCTCACTCACCTGTGGATGCCGCTGGGCAGACGGGCGGTGATCATGGGAGGGACACTGCACGGCTGCGAACTGGGAGAGTTCTTGGTCAAACGACATCGGCGGGTCATCATTGCCCACAACGGCCCCGCCTCGGAACTGGGCGACGAGATGGGTCGCGACGACCTGGCCAACTTGTTGCCCTGGTTCAGGCAGAAGTATGTGAGTCTTTGGCCTGACGCGGCCTACAGGGAAGTGACTGCCGAGGGTCTGAAGGTCCAACAACCCGACAAGCGCGAGTATATCCTGCCCGGCAAGAGCGTCATCAACACCCAGGACTGGGCGCCCAACACGGCTCTTATCGAGGAACTGAGACCGCTGGTGGCCGAGATCCATGTGGCCGGCAGTGCTCGGGAGCCGGGACTAATGGCCGACGCGGTCCGTGAAGGCGTGCTGGCCGGCTGTGCTGTCTAAACCGGGAAGGGGAGAGCGGCAATGTTCCAGACACTAGACGGGGCGGTACCTCACCTTGAAGACGATGTTCGGGATTACATCGAGTGCAGATGGTGGAGCGGCCTGACCCTCGGAGACCTTCTCGATCGCGCGGCGCAGATCCATCCCAAGCGTGAAGCTTTCGTCGACAGGCAGAACCGGCTCACCTATGCGCAGGCTAAAGAGAGGGCCGATCGCCTGGCCGTCGGCCTCATGGATCTGGGCGTCGTACCATTGGATCGGGTGTTCATCCAGTTGCCGAACTGGAGCGAGTTCGTAACAGCGTACTTCGCCTGCCAGAAGATCGGCGCCATCACGGTGATGTTGATCGACCGCTTCCGCCAACACGAGATCGAGCGGCTGGCGGATATCGCAGGAGCGAAAGCTTGGATCGTGGCGCTCGAGCACGGCAAGACCGAGTTCCTCCCCATAATCGAGGATGTGCTGCAAGCGTGCTCTCAGATCGCCAACGTCATCACTGTACGGGGTGAGGTCGATCGACCCGGTTTTTCCAGCCTCGAGCGGTTGATAGCGGAAATTGAACTCACCGAAGAGAATCTGGCCCGCCTGGCCAAACGCAGGCCGAATCCGAGACAGATAGCGCACATGGGTCCGACCGGAGGAACCACCGGAGAGCCGAAGCTTGTTCCCCGCACCCACAACACGATCATCTGCAACGTCGAGTTCTGCTCGAAAGTCTGGGGTCAGCATTGCGAGGACGTCAATCTGATCGTGGGGTCGATCGCGCACGATCTCTCCTTCGGCAAAGGTTTCATCGGCAGCGTGATCACCCAGGGCAAGTTGGTGATGCTCGATACCACAGACCCGCGCACCATCTGCGAGACGATCGAAAGAGAGCGGGTAACGTCGATCATTTGGGTGCCTACCCTTGCGCAACGCCTGCTGCAATACGAGGAGATCGACGAATTCGACCTGAGTTGTGCGAGAAAGATGCACAGTGCAGGCGGCGCGGCGTTCCCTGAACTGGTGCGGGATGTATTCGGAAGACTCAATATCAGGTTTCATAACGGGTACGGTGCAACCGAGGGCATGACGACCATCACCAGCGCCGAGGACGATATCGAGACGGTCTGCTCCACCGTGGGCAGGCCCACGTGCCCGGGAGACACTTACAAGGTGGTGGACCAGGACGGGAACACCTTGCCCCCGAATACGCCGGGGGAGCTCCTGGTCAAAGGGCCCTCTATGTTCACCGGTTATTACAGAAACCCCGGGGAAAACGCCAAGACCTTCGACGAGGACGGGTTCTTCAAGACCGGCGACCTGGCCAGGATCGATGAGAACGGCTACATCACTCTGACCGGCCGGCTCAAAGAGATGATCAACCGCGGCGGAGAGAGCATCAGCGCCACGGTGATCGAGCAGCTCATCAACCGCCACCCCGAAGTCGCGGCCGTAGGAGTTGTGGCCATGCCGGATCCTCTGATGGGGGAGCGGGTCTGCGCCTATATCCAGTGCACTCCTGGTGCTCAACTGGATTTTGATGGCGTCATCACCTTCCTGCGCGAGCAGAAGGCCGCCGTGCTGGAATTGCCGGAACGTATCGAGTTTGTGGTGGCGATGCCGTACTCGGGGGTCCAGAAGATCGATAAACAGGCGCTGCTCGAAGACATCCGGAAGAAGCTGGACGCCGAGGGAGCGGCGGGCGGCGCGGCGCCCGTGGCCTGAATCCAAGGGGATGTATCTGCTGACTAAGAAAGGATTCCGAACATGGCTAGCAAGAGAAAAGTAATCATTACCGTTGCCCAGACAGGCAATTTTCAGGGCAAGGCCGCAAATCCCAATCTGCCCGAACAGCCACCCGAGATAGTCTCCTCGGCATATGACTGCTACAACGCCGGCGCCGCGATAGTCCACATCCACGCGCGCGACAATGCCGGCAATTCCAGCAACGATCCGGATCTCTTTGCCGAGATAAACACCGGTGTCCGCGCAAAGTGCCCCATCATCATCCAGAACTCAACGGCTCCAGCACTCGGACCGAGCTCCGAGGCGGACGACGGCTTGGCTCTGCTTGATATGGAGGACAAGTCCTGCCTGCCGGAGATGTGCTCTCTGGACTGCTCCCTGATCACGACCACCTGGGGCGACCTGTCCTTCATCTACAGGTGGGAGCGCGCATGGCTGCTCAAGAACGCCAAGAGGATGATGGATCTGGGCATCAAGCCCGAGCTGGAGGTGTTCAATCCCTCCAGCGTCGAAGACGTTTTCAACGTTCTCGTACCCGCCGGTGTGATCGCCGATCCCCCGTCCCTCACCTTTGTCATGGGCATGAACAAGGTCAGCCAGGGCGCGATCTCTTTCAGCCAACCCAACCTTGACTTCATGATCAGCCTGCTCCCCAGGGATCGTTTTGTTAATTGGTCTACCATGGCCATCGGTTCTCACCAGCTCCAAGGGGTGACCTACGGTCTGCTCAAAGGCGGCAGTGTCCGGGTCGGCATGGAGGACAACATCTACTACTCCTACGGCGACCTGGCAAAGAGCAACGCACAACTGGTCGAGCGCATAGTCCGTATCATCCACGAGCTGGAAATGGATGTCGCCACTCCCGACGAAGCCAGAGAGATCCTCAAGCTTCGGCCGCTGAAGGAGTAGAGGAGAATGATGGGAGGATTGTTCGTGAGGTTCAACACCGCCGGAGGAATGGACGCCTAATATGAAGCTCGACAGTGTGAAACACATCGGCATAATCGGGGCCGGCATGATTGGGGACAGCCTAGCGGTGCTTGCTACGGGCCACGGCTATCGCACCACATGTGTCGTCCGCCGTGCAGAGATGATCCCCGAATACAAGAAGACCTACGACGACTACTTTCGTCAGATGATCGATCAAGGCCTCATGCCCGAAAAGCAGCTGGCCATCTGCGAGAAATACCTCAAATACTCCACTGACTTCAGCGATCTAGCAGACTGCGACGTCATCTTCGAATGCGTGCCCGAGGTCATCGGACTGAAGCATGAGATATACGCCCGGATCGAGGAGACCTGTCCCCGCATCAAGGCGATCTGCTCTGTCAGCTCGTCTTTTGTGCCCGACGTTCTCGCCGAAAAGGCCGCGAAATACGAGGACCGCATCATAGTCACACACCCCTTCAACCCGGCCCACATGGTCCCCTTCTTCGAGCTCTGCGGCGGCTCCGCTACGAATGGTGACGTCCTCGCGTTTGTCAAAGAGCTCCTCGAGTCCCTCGATTGCAAGCCCGTCATCCTCAAGAAGCCCGCTCCCGGCTTTATCGGCAACCGCCTCCAGTTTGCCCTGTGGAGAGAGGCTCTCAACCTCGTGGAGAGCGGCATCGCCGATCCCAGAGACGTTGATACCTGCCTGAACTACAGCTTCTGCCCCCGCTATACGTCCATTGGTATCTTCGAGCACTTCGACAACGGCGACCTTACTCTGAACATGCGCACCTGCAACGCCGTGTTTCCCTCGCTCAGCACTATGAAGGAGGCCCCTTCCGCCGTCACCGACAGGGTCGCCAGAGGCGATCTCGGCGCAAAGACAGGCGTAGGCTTCTACGATTGGCGCGACGTGGACATGGACGCCTACCGGAAGCGGGTCAATGCGCCCTACTGGCACTTCATCGACTGGGATATGCCCCAAGAGTAAAGGCGTATTTTAGAAGGGAAGAGAAAGGACCTGTCGATGGTCTATGACAACGATGAGGGCGGAGAGTACGGGCAGTATTTTGTACAAGCGCTGAAAGAACCCGCCCAACTGGGTACGCCGGAGTTCAGAGAGCTATATAGGCATTTCGCCAAGCGCATCCTGTGGATGGACAGCGACGTCTGCGAAGGCGCCTTTCAGATGAACACCGCCTGGTACTTCGCCGCCGCCCCGAGAGATCCGATCTTCACCGAGCACGTCCACGACTATGACGAGCTCATCGGCTTCTACGGAAGCAATCCGGACGACCCCTACCAGCTTGGTGGCGTCATCGAGTTCTCCATAAACGGCGAGGCGCACAGACTCACCCGCTCCACCATGATATGGTGCCCCGCCGGGGCGACCCACAACCCGATGCGCATACTCGAGGTCAACAGCCCGATATTCCATTTCTCTGTGGTGATGAATCCGACGTACGAGGGAAAGTCGACCTACAAATAGATTAGGCGCCGTCCTCGCCCTGCCCGCGGACGTACTCGAAGCCGTTCCCGGTCGTGAAGAAGATGAACGGTCTGTCCACCCGGTGGACGACCAGAGGGCAGTGGGGCGTCCCAGCCGGGACGAAGACCGCGCACGACTTCGTCAGCATGCGCTTCTCGTCTCCCACCCAGAGCTCGACCTCTCCTCGTAGGTCCATATGGTCATCGGGGTCCGTCCCCAGGAAGACCAGATACTCGTCGAAGGCGTGGGTGTGCGACTCCTTGAGGTCCTCGACCGAACCGGTGCGGAGCACCATGCACGTCTCCAGGTAGAACGCGCCGGGCACCGCTCCGCCCAGCTCGTTCGAGATGTAGAGGGTGTCGCACCAGGGAACGTCGCTGTCTCTCTCCCGGCTTTGCGGGTGATCCGGATGCCGGGGAGTGTCGGTGATGAAATACTTGCCGTATTCGGTCTGCTCCATGTGCTCCTCCTCTGGGCGTCGGCCTCGTCCGGGTCGCGGCCAAACCTACAGGGAAAGAATAGACCCCCGCCCTCCTCAATGATTGAGGAGGGCGGGGGTCTGTCATCAGTCGCTTGCCACCTCGACTCGGTCAGCGGTCTCGCTGGCTCCGGGTTGCGGACAGCGGTTGACTGCCTACCTCTGATCCCAGGGGACGAATGTCATCATGGGGCTTTGGGAGTATTGCTCCGGATAGATGACCACGCGCTTCTTGTCGGGCTGCCATTGGTCGGCGACGAACGGCATGTGGGCGATGCCTGGGGCGTCAGGATAGAACGTCCCATAGGTCACGTCGCCCATAGTGGTGCCTGGGAATGTGCCGTTGAAGACCTGGTCTCTCACTGGGCCCGGTTCGGCCGTTCCGGCCCTCTCAAGGGCCGCGGCGAGAATCTGCACCTGGGCGTAGTAGAGGCCGACGCTATTTGAAGTGTCGCCGTCGTGATCGGCCGAGTAGGCCGCGCCGAGTTCCTTGCAGTACGGGTATGGGAAGGTTTCCGACCAAAAACCATCGTGACCGACGTAGTTCGAATCAGACCCGAGGGTGTTGGCGAAATCCGAGGGCCAGAATCCCTTGTACCCGAATATGAACTTCGGAGACCAGTTCTGCTGCTTCATCTGCTTCAGAAACGTGATGCCGGCGGCGGGGTCGATCAGCGTGACCATTCCGTCGACGTTCAACTCCTTGTACTTGAGGATGATCGAGGAGAAGTCCGGGGTGCCCGTCGCGCTGTACTGCTCGTAGGTCACCACGTTGTAGCCTGCCGCCTTGAGCACTGCCTCGGTGGAGTTGCCAAAACCCGTGCCGTCGGGCGAGTTGTCGGTCATGACGGCGAAGTTCTTGGGTATGTCAGCCGGAGCCATCGCTTTGATCGCGCCAACGGCGGCATTGCCGGATTCACCGGCCGACTCGAAGAAGTCGGAGGACCACTTCAGGTTCATGCCCCCGATGAACCCCGCGAAACTCCCGTCGGGGGAAGCGACGTCGATCCAACTAGAAACGATGTTGTAGTAGACCCCGTACTTCTCGGCCACCGTCGCGGCCGCCTGGTTCACGGGAGTGATGTTCGAACTCAAGATAAGCTTGATGCCGTCGACCTTGATCAGCTGCTCCATGGCCGCGGCGCCGGCGGTCGGATCGCTCTTGTCGTCGGCATACTTCAGCACGATCTTGTGCATCAGGCCGTCGCTGAGCTTGACGCCGCCTTTGGCGTTGATGTCGGCTACGGCCTTCTCCTGTGCCCACTTCTCGTCTTGGCCAGTGAGGACGTTGCTGCCGGTCAGGGAGTTGATCGCGCCAACAACGATGTCATCGCCGGTCGCAGCGCCCGCCGTAGTGGCCGGTCCAGCCGTAGTGGCCGGACCAGCGGTCGTCGTGGTCTCTTCGGTCGTGCCGCACGCCGACAGGAAGAGAGCGGACATGAGGCCGATGGCCAGCACCAGGATCAATACAAGCAGTTTTCTATCTCTCACGGTACCCCCCTAGTTCGCTGCTGCAATCTGACAGTTGGAAATGGAAAAAGCCGGGAGCGTTCATGCCATAGACTTCCCCCCTCGGTCTGCCTAACGTTCACTTCTTGAAGTGAATCTGCCCGAAACGCGTATCCCCGAAACGCGTACATTATTCACAGTACCACGAGGTGAGTTCTAGGGGTAGCGTTGTCTCCGCTGCAACGTCACTCCAACTTGAGGCGACTGCAGGAAGACCACGGTCTGGGCGACCTTCTCGGAAGCTGCGGCGGGCCCTTCCTGGGGTTACTTCCCAAAGGCAGCGGCATCTGCTATGTTTGCCAGCGGTTCATCGGGAAGCCGGTGCCCTACCGGCACCTTGGTCGTTTTGGGGGGAGTTGCTTGAACTCTACACCGCCTCGGCGTGGCTCCTTCAGGGTGTCTCCCATTCCGGTCGACGAGCGGCCTCGGCCGGCCTCGTCGGGGCGGTAGGCTATGGCTGCTGGAGACCCTCTCCTCACCCTCACGAAAGTTGACAAACACTTCGGCGGTCTCCACGTCCTCACCGATCTGGACTTCGAAGTGCGCGAGGAGGAGATCGTAGGCCTTATCGGCCCCAACGGCGCCGGAAAGTCGACGGTTTTCAACCTCATCACTTCGATATACCCGATAGACAGCGGCAGTATCCGGTTCAAGGATAGGGAGATCGCCGGCCTTGCTCCGTACAAGATCTGCCACCTGGGGATATCGAGGACCTATCAGCTCGTCCGGGCTTTTCTCAAGATGTCGGTCCAGGAGAACGTAATGACGGCCGCTGTCTACGGAGGCAAGCACCAGGCCCAGAGTGCTAAGCAGCGCACTCTGGAAGCCCTGGACCTTGTGGAGTTGTCCGCCAAACGGGATGTCATGGCGGCACACTTGACTCTATCCGACCGGCGCCTGCTGGAGATCGCCATGGGGTTGGCCTCGATGCCGTATCTGATCCTGCTCGACGAGCCCATGGCCGGCCTTACGGACCCCGAGATAGAGCACCTGCTAGCTGTGATCAAAGCGACGAAAGCCGAACGGAAGTTCGCTATCCTGTGGATTGAGCACAGAGTGGACGCGGTCCTTGACTTCTGCGAGCGCGTGGCCGTGCTCGACTACGGGGTCAAGATCGCGGACGGGTGCCCGGACGACGTGGCGTGCGACCCCAAAGTGATTGAGGCTTACCTTGGCGAACCTGCTGCTTGAGGTTAAGGAGCTAGAGGTTTCCTACGGGGACGTCCGGGCCCTGATGGGCGTTTCCCTCGAAGTCGAGGAAGGGTCTATCGTGGCTCTTCTCGGGTCCAACGGCGCCGGCAAGTCCACCCTCCTGAGGGCGGTCGCGGGTCTTCTTCACCCCTCTGGGGGACAGGTGCTCTTCATGGGGGAGAATCTGGAGAAGCTCAACACCAAGCACCGCGTCGACAGAGGCATCGTGCTTGTGCCTGAGGGACGTCGACTTTTCCAGGGTCTGACCGTCCTTGAGAATCTGAGACTGGGGGCGTATATCCCTAGGGCACGCGCCAGCTACGATGAGTCTTTGGAACGAGTGTTCGGGTTGTTCCCGGTACTTAGGGAGCGGGCCAACGGCAAAGCCGGCCTATTGAGCGGCGGCGAGCAACAGATGCTGGCCATCGGGCGGGCCGTCATGGCGCACCCCAGTCTCGTCTTGATCGACGAAGCCTCTCTGGGGCTCAGCCCCATCCTTACAAGGACGATATTCGACTTGATCGTCGCGCTCAACCAGCAAGGGACCACCGTCTTGATGGTCGAGCAGAATGTCCACATGGCTTTGAAGATCTGTAAGAAAGCCTACGTGATCAAGACCGGGCACATCGTTCTGAGCGGGACCGGGGAAGAGCTGCTTGCGAACGTCGACGTGCGAAAGGCCTATGTGGGCGAACGGGGGAGCAAGCTGTAATGACGGTCTTGATCCAGGTCATAATCAACGGCATTCTCCTGGGGTCCATGTACGGCATCGCTGCCGCCGGCCTAAGCCTCATCTTTGGCACGATGAGGATCATCTTCCTTGCCCAGGGCACGATGATCGTCTTCTTCGCCTTCGTAGTCTACTGGCTCTTCGTCAAAGCCCATATCGATCCTTATCTTTGCCTGCTCATAGTGGTGCCTCTCGCCTTCTTGGTGGGCCTAGGCCTGTTCTACTCCCTGTTCCGGAAGGCAGTCGCCCTCGAGGACAGGAACGTCACGTTGCTGCTCGCGGTGGGACTGATGTATCTGGTCGACAACGCGATGCTGAAGGTTTGGTCTGCCACACCGCGTAACGTAACGATCTCGTATTCAGATGCCATGATCGTCTTAGGGGGCATCCGGGTGCCGTGGCTGCGCCTCGCCCTCCTGGGACTCGCCTTGGTGTCGGCTCTCGTCGTGTTTTTGTTTCTCAAGAGAACACGCATAGGAACCGCGGTGAGGGCAGCCTCCGAGGACATCGAGGCGACGAAGATCCAGGGGGTCAACGCCGTCTGGGTGTGCGCGATCAGCTTCGCCGTCGGGATCGGACTTGCGGGAGTGGCCGGTGTCGGGATGGCTACCGTCTTCAGCTTTGACTATCAGTTTGGGTTCACGTGGGCTATCAAAGCCCTGGTCGCGCTCGCCCTCGGCGGCATCGGCAACGTGTTCGGCGCTCTGGCAGGGGGCCTTATCCTGGGCATCATAGAGAACCTCGCCGCCTACTATTGGGGCATCGCCTGGATCGACGTAGCCTCATATGGGCTCTTTATGCTGGTGCTGATCTTCCTGCCCCAGGGCTTGTTCGGCCGAAGGGCGCTGGTCAAGAAAGTCTGAACTGCGGAGCGATACGGAGAATCGATGGCGCGGACATGAGATTGCTACCGGACCGGAGTAAGTTGAGCAAGCGGAAGCTCGCCTCGGCGGGCCTCGCGGTTGTGGCGGTCGTGTTCTTCGCCACCCTGCCCTTCTTCTACGACGTCAACCGTGGACAGTTCGGCATCTTCTTCTTCAACGTCTTCATCTACGCGATCATGGCACAGGGCTGGAATCTGATAGGCGGCTACACGGGCCAGATCAGTCTTTGCCAGAATACTTTCTTCGGCGTCGGGGCCTATACCATGGCGTTGTTGTGGTACAACGACGTCACCCATACCGGGTACTTCTTCGACCCGGTGCTGATGATCCTGGCCGGCATCTTGCCGGCCATCCTCGCCGTCATCATCGGTCTGCCGCTTCTGTCCCGCCTGCGGGGCGACTACTTCTCCTTCGGCACGCTAGGGTTTGGGATAATCGTCACCACTCTGTTTATCAATGGGGGGAAGTTTACGGGTGGGGCGGAGGGCAGGCTACTGGTCAAGAAGATGCCTGAAGGCGTCGTTTTCAACCTGCGCACTCACTATTGGGTATCTTTGCTGGTGGCTGTTCTTGCGACCTTGGTGGTCTATTTCTTGACTTCTTCCAGGGTCGGGCTTGCCCTGAAGGCCATCCGGGAAGACGAGGTCTCGGCGGTGTCGCACGGCATCAACGTACTCAAGTACAAGATCATCGCCTTTGCCGGGGGTGCGGCCATGGCCGGAGTGGCCGGCAGCATCTACGGCTACTATCTCCTTCAGGTGACCCCGATCAACGTCCTCACCTTCAACTGGTTGTTCCTCCCTATCCTGATGACCGTGCTCGGGGGAACGGGAACGCTCCTCGGTCCGTGGCTGGGGGCCATCGTGATCTACCTCATAAGCTGGTACGGAGGCTCGTACCTCGCGGGCTGGGACGCGGTGATCTCGGGGGTCGTGATCATATTGGTGATGCTCTTCATACCGTCCGGTATCATGGGGCTTGCCCAGAAGGCGCCCGGTCTTGGGAGGAAGGGCACGTTCGGCCGATAGCGGAACGGTCAGCACTGTCGCCGGCAGGTTCCAGCAGTCGGTGTGTCCTCTCGAGCGCGGCGTTTACCCACCGCGACGGATCCTTCGGCGGGAGCGCCCCTCTCTTGTGCGCCCCGTTCGGCGGGCGGCGGTCCGCGAGAAACGATCGGCGAGGTCTTCCATCATGAGAGCAGCTGTTCAAAAAGCGATAGGCGTCGTGGAGGTCGAAGACGTCCCCGAGCCGGTCACCAGGCCCGATCAGATCAAGGTCAAGATCGCCTTCGCCGGCATCTGCGGCACCGACATGGAGATCCTGGAGGGGCAGTTCGGACTGGTAAAAGTCCCGAAGTTTCCCAAGATCGAGGGCCACGAGGCCTCGGGGACCATCGTCGAAGTGGGCTCCGCGACCAAGCTCGGCTACAAAGTGGGGCAGCGGGTGGCGATGGTGCCGGTGGCGCCTTGCGGCGCGTGCTACTTCTGCCGGAGCGGGATGGAGGCCTACTGCGCGCACGGCACCGAGTACTCGGGGGCCTTCGCCGAGTACGGCTACTACGCCGAGGGCCAGGTCTTTCCCATTGCTGACGACGTGAGCTTCGAGGTCGGTACCATGCTCGAGCCTCTCTCCATCGCGATGCGGGCGAACCACCTGGGCCAGGTGGGTCCGGGCAAGTCGGTGGCCATCCTGGGGGCCGGCCCCATCGGGATGCTCAACCTCATTGTGGCCGTCCACAGCGGGGCCGCGCTCACCATGGTGAGCGAGCCCTTCGACTACAAGCGGGACTTCGCCCGGCGGCTGGGCGCTACAGCGACCGTGGACCCCAAAAACGAGGACATCCTCGAAGTGACCGACAGACTGACGAACGGCTTGGGCTTCGACGCGGTCATCGACTGCACGGGCAAGCTCGCCGGGGCCGAGCAGGCGGTCAATCTGGCGGGGCCAAGCGCGCACGTGGTCTGGGCTGCGGTCTATCCCGTGGGGGGGACGGTCGCGGTCGAGCCGTGGGCGGTGTTCGAAAAAGACCTCAGCATCCACGGTGTCTTCCAGTCGCCGTACTTCCTGTGGAAGGCCAACAAGATGCTGTCGGTGCTCGACCTGAGTCCGTTGGTGTCGCACGTCTATGCGCTCGACGACATAAACCAGGCCTTCGCGGATCAGCGCGCGGGCAAAGTGATGAAGGCGCTGGTCAGGCCCTGAGCGGGCCTCGACCAGCGCACACCGCTAGAGAGGAGGGTCTTCAGTGACCGCACAAGAACCGACGTACCACGGCACCCGGCTCCACCACGTGGGCGTGGTGGTAAGGGACATCGACAAAGCGATCGCCCACTTGGAAGCTCTTGGTTTCGGCCCCTTCAAGTTCGACGACGAGAACAAGGTGTTCGCCATCACGTTCACGGGCGAATTGCACGGCAAGCCGGCCGAGTGGACCACCAAGATCAGCAACGCGCTCATGGGCGACGTGGAGCTGGAGCTTCTCGAGCCGTACGAGGGCGACCAGGCCCTCAAGGAGACGCTGGACGCCCAGGGAGAAGGCCTCCACCACATCGGCTGGCTGACCACCGACCTCCGAGGCGATATGGAGCGGGCAAAGGCCAGGGGAGCCAAGGTGTGGACGAGCTCCATCGTCCCCGGGCAGCCCGGCTTCTGCTACTTCGAGGGCAGCGAGATAGGCAACCTCGCCATCGAACTAAGGGAGCCGTAAGCCATGAAAGCTGCACTGACGTATGGACCCTTCGACACGAGGGTGGAAGACGTCCCCGAACCGATCCCCGGCTCGGGCGAGGTCAAGGTCAAGATCGCCTACTGCGGCATCTGTGGGAGCGACCCGGAGATCTACGAAGGTACCTTCGGCCTGCTCAAGGAGCCCTGGTGGCCCAAAGCTCCTTTCCCGACGGGGCACGAGGCCTCCGGCGTGATCGCCGAGCTCGGCCCCGGTCTGCTGGGCGACTGGAAGGTCGGTCAGCGGGTTGCCATGAACTTCCGCGACTACTGCGGCCGCTGCTATTACTGCCGGAACAAGATGGAGCAGTTCTGCGAGTACGTGAAGTCGTACGAGGCCGGCTTCGCCGAGTACGCGCTGTATTCCGAGAGCTGTCTCTACCCCCTGCCCGACGACGTCAGCCTGGAGCGGGGCGCCATGCTGGAACCGGTGACCATCGCCACCCACGCGGTGGACCTGGGCAACATCGCGCCCGGCAAAACGGTGGCCATCTCGGGTGCGGGGACGATCGGCCTGCTGGTGCAGCAGATCGCCATGCGTGCCGGGGCTGCCAGGGTCTTCGTCTCCGACCCCATGCCCGAGAAACGGGAGATGGCGAAGAGATTCGGGGCCGACTGGACGATCGATCCTCTCACCGACGACATGGTCGCCGTCGGCCGGGGGCTCATGGAGGGCCGAGGCTTCGACACCGTCTTCGAATGCAGCGGCCACCTGTCCGCTGTGCCCCAGACCATCAATCTGGCCGACAAGTACGGCACCATCGTCTGGGCGGGGGCGTATCACGAAGACGCCACCTTCCCGCTCAACCCCTACTACATGTTCGCCAACGAGCTCACCATCCGCTCCACCATATTGGCCCCGTACGTGTTCCCCCGCGCGCTCAAGCTCCTCTCCAAGCTGGACCTCGAGCCCATGATCACCCAGATCGTCCCGCTGGAGGACATAGCTAAGGCGCTCGCCGCGCGGAAGACCAGCACCGACATCAAGATCCTCGTGAAGCCATGAGTAAGGGACGTAAGCAGGAGAACCGAGCCACAAGGGAGGTGGCTGAATGAGTGAGACGATCAACTGCGGCAAGTGCGGCATGCTGCTCTACTTCGGGGAGGAGATCAAGCGCCGTCTCTACATGAGGGCCATCCCCGATGAGGCAGCGGTACTGGCCGCCTACAGCAACGCGTGTCCGCGCTGCGGCAACCCGCTCTCGGTGGACTCCGTGAAGGTCCAGATCAAAAGGCGGAAGACCCATGGCTCATAACGACGCGCTCATTCTGGAGCTGGAGGCCAGGACGAAGAAGATGACCGACCACTGCCTGACCCAGTTCTGCACCTTCAGCCAGGGTCACGTGGGCGGGACCATGTCGGTCATGGAGATCATCACCGCTCTCTATTTCCACCACATCAAGTTCGATCCCAAGGATCCCGACTGGCCCGAGCGCGATCGGGTGATCATGTCCAAGGCTCACTGCTGCGAGGCCATCTACGCGGCTCTGGTCGAGCTGGGCATGTATCCGGAGGAGACGCTTGGCACGTACTACTGCTACGGATCGCCCTTCCAGGGACACGCCGACCGCTGGTGCACTCCAGGGATCGACTTCTCGGGTGGCTCGCTGGGCCAGGGCCTCTCCTTCGCGGCTGGCCTCGCCCTCGCCGAGAAGCTCAAGATGAAGTTCAATCCGCCATCGCGCGAGGACACGTTCCTGCCTCGCTACATCGTCCGCTACAACCCGCGCTTCCGCACCTACTGCATCATGGGGGACGGCGAGATGCACGAGGGGCAGATCTGGGAAGCGGCCATGTTCGCCACCAAGTTCAAGCTCGACAACCTGATCGGCATCGTCGACTACAACAAGTGGTCGCTCGACGGCCCCACCAACGACATCATGCCCATCGAGCCGCTGGTGGAGAAGTGGAAGGCCTTCGGCTGGACGGTATACGAGATCGACGGGCACGACCTGCGTCAGATCCTCGATGCACTCGACCTGGTGGCCAAGCAGTATGGCGATAACAAGCCTAAGGTCATCATCGCCCACACCGTCAAGGGGAGGGGGGTCTCTAACTGGGAGGAGCTCCACATGCACCTGGGCCGAGGCGAAGAGATGATGAAGGGTGTCCGGGAAGGGAGAGCCAAATATGGCGACATGGAATAAGTATGTCGAGATCGGCGAACCCGCCATGACGGGCAAGGGCATCGGCAAAGCCATCAAGGCCGCGTTCCAGAAGGATCCCCGCGCCCTCGCCATCCTGGAGGACATGCAGTTCCCCGAGATCGAGTGGTTCACCGACAACATGTTCGATCGCATGATCGAGTGCGGCATCGCCGAGCAGAACGGCGCCTGCGTGGCGGCCGCTTTGGCCTCCGAAGGCTTCGTCCCGGTGATCAACAACTTCCTGTTCGCCAGCATGAGCCGGGCCTACAACCAGATCCGCCAGAGCATCCTGGTGGACCGGTTCAACGTGAAGTTCATCTCGAGAGAGGGAGTGTGGGGTGAGGTAGGCGTCTCTCACGCCACCATCGAGGGTATCGGCAGCCTACGGGTGCTTCCGAACCTGGTCATCATGAACCCGGCGGATGCGGTGGAAGCCGAGAAGGCCACCGAGGCCATGATGCAGTACATCGGGCCGGCTATGATCAAGCAGGAAATGAGCCCGAACCCCTTCACGATCTTCACGGACGACTACCCCTTCGATATCGGCAAGGCCTACTCGCTCAGGGACGGTAAGGACGCCACCATCGTGGCCACCGGCTATATGGTGACCGAGGCCATCAAGGCGGTGGACCTACTGGAGAAAGATGGGCTCGATGTGGGCGTGCTCAACGTCTGTACCATCAAGCCGATCGACGTAGAGGCGATCGTCGCCGCGGCCGCCCGCACCGGGGCGATCGTCACCGCCGAGAACTCGAGCGACATCAACGGCTTGGGCGACGCCGTGGCCTGCGTCCTTTCGGAGAACCTGCCCACACCGCTCGTCAAGGTGGGGGTGGAAGACGAGTTCGGACAGTCCGGGCTCATCACTCCCGAGAAGGACGAGTTGATGGAGCACTTCGCGCTGGGCGCCGAAGACCTGGCGGTCTCGGTGAAAGAGTGCATCGAGAAGAAGGAGAGGCTGCGCTCGCGCTAGTCAGAGCCGTCTCTCTCGTGTTTGGCGACGGGGCCGGAGCATTCCAGACTTGCTGGGCTGCCCGGCCCCGGCTTACGTGGGCTCGAACCATAGGAGGTTGACATGAAGGCCCTTGTGATCGGTGGCAGCGGCCTCTTCGGCAAGAAGACGTGCACGGCGCTTCTGAACGACCCCGACTTCGAGGGAGTGGTCTCGTTCGATCTGGTCCCTCCGCCGGAATACTTCCTGAAGACCGTTGCCCCGCATGGCGACCGCTTCAAGTTCGTGCGCGGCGATATCTCAGACCTGGAGCAGCTCCTTGCCGCGGCGAGCGAGAACGGGGTCGACCGGATCGTCAACTGGGCCATGATCCTCTCGAAGGCGGCAAACCCGCGGGCGAATACCAAGGTCGGTCTGCTCGGCATGTGCAACGTATTCGAGGCGGCCCGGCTGCTGGGTATCAAGCGCGTGGTCTACGCGAGCTCCGAGACCGTGTACGGCGAGCAGTCGGACTACGGAGACCGGGAAGTGCGCGAGGCCGACCGTCTCCTGCCGTTCACCGGCAGCTTCTATGCTCTTGCCAAATGCCTGGCCGAGGTCGTCGCTGCTCAATACCTCGAGCTCTACGGCGTCCAGCCCACAGCCCTGCGGCCCTGCATTGGGTACGGCCATGGGGGCCAGGACCCCATATTCGTGCGCTGGCCCTCGCAACTGGTGTCGCTCCCCGCGGTGGGCAGGCCGGTCGCGCTCGAGTGCACGGGGGACTGGCTGTTCTCGTTCATCCTGTCCGACGACGTGGCGGACTTCGCTCGGCGGGCGCTCAAGACGGCGTCATCCCCCCACGCTGCCTACAACCTGGGTGGGCCGCCCTGCAGCCTCAAGGAGATAGCCGCCGCCGTCAAGAAGCTCATCCCGGATGCTCAGATCAGCTTCGGGAACGAGCCGGAAAACTGCGAGCTGCCCTGGAAGGTCAACTGCGATCTGGCGAAGGCGGACTACGGCTTCAGCCCGATGGCGCTCGAGGAAGCGGTGCTGAGGCACGCCAACGAGGCTCGGACCGAGGCGGGCCTCCCGCCGCTCTGAGATCCGGGCCCAGAGCCGGCCGGCCCCCGGCCCGGCGGCCCGGACCGAGCGTCGGAGCGGCGACGGCCCGACGCGGGACGGTCGTTACCCGGTCGGGCGGCTTGGTGTCGTATCATGGTGTCATAGTCAGCGACCCGACCCTCGCCGCGGGAGGGACAGGTACTCAATTCCTAGAGCACGGAGGTGCACGTCCGTATGGGAGAGATCAAGAGATACACCAACGGGACGACCGGAGGACCGGTGTTCGTGGACGTGAAGGATGGGAAGATCCTTCGCATCACGCCCATCGAGTTCGACGAGACCGACGCGCCTTCCTGGACCATCCAGGCCCGGGGGAGGAGCTTCACGCCGCCCCGGAAGACCACGGCGTCACCCTGGACGGTCGCGCACCGCTCCACCATCTACTCGCCCAAGCGGATCCTCACACCGCTCAAGCGGGTGGACTTCGATCCCAAAGGGGCGCGCAACATCCACAACCGCGGGGTATCCGGCTACGAGCCGATCAGTTGGGACGAAGCCCTCGACATGGTGGCTGAAGAGATCTTCCGGATCCACCGCGAAGTAGGTCCGGCCGCCATCCTCTCCACTCCGGGCTCGCACCACATGTGGGGGAACGTGGGCTACCGCCACAGCGCCTACTTCCGTTTTATGAACCTCATAGGGTTCACATACGGGGAGCACAACCCCGACAGCTGGGAAGGCTGGCACTGGGGCGCCATGCACATGTTCGGCTTCAGCTACCGACTGGGCATCCCAGAGCAATACGGCCTGCTGGAGGACGCGCTCAAGCACACCGACCTGATCATCTACTGGTCTTCCGACCCAGAATCCAGCGGCAACGGGGTGTACGCCGGTCACGAGGGCAACATCCGCCGCAGGTGGCTGAAAGAGCTGGGCGTCAAGATGATCGTCATCGACCCCTATCTCAACCACACCCAGGCCCTGCTGGGCGACAAGTGGTTCTCGCCTCGCATGGGCACCGATGTGGCCATGGGCCTGGCCATCGCCCACACGTGGCTCACCGAGGGCACCTACGACAAGGAATACATAGCCGGTCGCACCGTGGGCTTCGACGAGTGGAAGGACTACGTGCTCGGCAAGACCGACGGGCTGCCCAAGACGCCTGAGTGGGCCGAGGCCGAGAGCAACATCCCGGCCCGTGAGATCCGGGCTTTGGCTCGGGAGTGGGCCGCCAAGAAGACCATGCTTGCGGCCGGCGGGCCGGGCGGCATGGGCGGCGCCTCGCGGGCTTCGTGGGGTAATGAATGGGCCCGGACCATGGTCGCTCTGGCGGCCATGCAGGGGATGGGCAAGCCGGGCAGCAACATCTGGAGCACGACCAGCGGCGCGCCCCTCGACTGCAGCTTCATGTTCCCGGGCTATGCCGAGGGCGGTATCTCCGGCGACACCAACAACTCGGCTGCGGGCTTCCGTTTCGTCAACCGCATGTTCCCTAACGGCGGGGCCATCAACAATCCCCATCACTCCACCGAGGGCCAGACCATCCCGCGCCTCAATATCCCCGAGGCCATGCGGCACGAGAACGTCAAGTGGCGGGGGAAAGGCTTCTGCGGCTCACACATCGAGAGCCAGTTCCAGCGCTACGAGTATCCGGCCCAGGGCTACCCGCCGGCAGCCATGTACTACCGGTACGGCGGCTCCTTCATCGGCACCATGACCGAGACCAACCGGTACGTCACCGCATACCGGGAAGGGAAGGTGCCCTTCGTCGTCAACCAGAGCATCTGGTTCGAGGGCGAGGCCAAGCTCGCCGACATCATCCTCCCGGCCTGCACCAACTTCGAGCGCTGGGACATCAGCGAGTATGCCAACTGCTCCGGCTACATCGCCGATTCGTACCAGTTCTGCAACCACCGCGTGATCGTGTTCCAACAGAAGTGCATCGAGCCCCTGGGCGAGTCGAAGTCCGACTACGACATCTTCGCCGAGTTGGCCAAGCGGCTGGACCTCTACGGTCCCTTCAGCATGGGCGGAAAGACCGAGCTCGACTGGGTGAAGGACTACTACGACGCCACCGACATGCCCACGGTCATGAGCTGGGACGACTTCGCCAAGAAGGGCTACTACGTGGTGCCGGCTCCCGAGGAGAAGAAGCCCAAGCCGGCCCTGAGGTGGTTCGCCGAAGGCCGGGCTAAGGACACTCCCGACTGGGGCCCCGCTCCGTGGGATCAGATCCGGGGAGAGGGCCTGCAGACCCAGACCGGCAAGATCGAGTTCGTCTCCTCCAGCCTCAAACGGCTGGAAGCCACCGGGACCGTCGACCCGGAGCGGCCGGTGATGGGACCGCAGTACATCGAGAGCTGGGAAGGTCACCACACCGCCGACCTCTACAGCAAGTACCCCCTGCAGATGGTCTCGCCCCACCCGAAGTACAGCTTCCACACCATGGGCGACGCCAAGGACAGCTGGATCAACGAAGTCAAGGACAACCGGGTCCTCAAGGACGACGGCTATTATTACTGGATCATGCGCATGAACAGCAAGGACGCCGCCGCCCGCGGCATCGCCGACGGCGACCTCATCCGGGCGTTCAACGACCGGGGCTCGGTCGTCCTGGCGGCCCAGGTGACAGAGCGGGTACCCCCGGGGACAGTGCACTCGTATGAGTCCTGCGGCGACTACGAGCCGCTCGGGGAGCCGGGGCACTCTCCAGATAAGGCCGGCTGCGTGAACATCCTCACCCCCAAGCGCTACATCACGCCCACGTCGACTGCCATGGCCAACAACTCCTGCCTGCTCCAGATCGAGAAGTGGGACGGTTCGGTGAGGGAGGGGGTGGCCTGATGAGCGGCGCGCCGAAAAAGTGGAACATGGTCATCGATGTCGACCGTTGCATGGACTGCAACGACTGTTTCCTGGCCGACAAGGACGAGTTCACCGGCAACGACTTCCTGCCCTATTCGGTGGCCCAGCCTTGGAGCGGGCACCGTTGGATGAACATCATGCGGAAGGAGCGGGGCCAGTACCCCCTGGTGCAGGTAGCCTACCGGCCCACGCCGTGCCTCCATTGCGACGACGCCCCGTGCATCAAGGACTCGCCGGCCGGGACCGTCTACAAACGGGATGATGGATTGGTGATCATCGACCCGGTGAAGGCGAAAGGACATCCGGAGATCGTCAAGACCTGTCCCTACGACGTCATCTTCTGGAACGACGAGGCCCAAGTGGCGCAGAAGTGCACCGGGTGCGCTCACCTCATGGACGAGGGCTGGAAGGAGACCCGCTGCTCGCAGATCTGCCCGGCTGAGGCGATCGAGCTGGTGCTGGCCGACGACGACGAGATGGCGGCGATGGTGGAAGCAGACGGACTCGAGGTTCTCAAGCCGGAGCTGGGAGCGAGGCCCCGCGTCTACTACAAGAACCTCCATCTCTTCGCCAAAGCGTTCATCGCGGCCAACGTGGTCTTCGGCGACACCGACGAGTGCGGCGAAGGGGCCAAGGCCACGGTCACCCAGAACGGGCAGAAAGTCGGAGAGGCGACGGCCAGCAACTACGGTGACTTCTTCGTGGACTGCCTGGAGCCTGGGGGAGAGTACACACTGACCATAGAAGCGCCCGGCTACGCCGCGGTGGTTAAGAACATCAAGCTCGACCAGAGCGTTACTTTCGGGATGGTGGTGCTGGCAAAGATTTGAGCCAGCAGCGCCGATCGCAGACTGATGGAGGTGTCCACGAGCACATGAACGAAGAGACATTTCACATTCTCGGTGTCGCCGGGAGTCTTCGCAGCGGCTCGTACAACCGAGGGTTGGTACGGGCGGCATCGGAGTTGCTCCCTCCCCGGGTGAGCCTTGAGATACTCAGACTCGACGATATCCCGTTGTTCAGCGCCGACGTCATGGCCGAAGGCGATCCGCCGGCGGTGCAGACTCTCAAGGAGCGCATCAAGGCCGCCGACGCGGTGCTCATCGCCACCCCGGAGTACAACTACTCCATACCGGGTGTGCTGAAGAACGCTGTCGACTGGGCCTCGCGTCCGTCGAAGAACAGCGTCCTGCAGGGAAAGCCCATCGGGATCATGGGGGCGTCCGGGGGAGACAGCGGGACCATCCGCTCCCAGATGGCCTTGCGGCAGGTGTTCATACAGACGAACTCGCTCGTCATGGTACAACCGGAGCTACGGGTGGCTCAGGCCGGGCGGGAGTTCGATGCGGAGGGCAATCTCGTCAGCGCGGAGCTGCGCGAGCGGCTCCGCGCCTTCGTGGCCGCGCTGGTCGACTGGGCTCGGCTGGTAGGCAGCAAGGACTGAAAGGAGGTCCCATGAACGTCGCTATTCTCACCGGGGGTGGGGACTGCCCGGGCTTGAACGCGGTCATCCGAGCCATCGTCCGCAAAGGAATAGGCGACTACGGCTGGGAGCTCACGGGGGTCCGCATGGGCTGGCGGGGTCTCCTGGAGAAGGACACCTGCCCCCTCGACATGGATGCTGTGAGCGGCATCCTCCATGTGGGCGGCACCATCCTCGGCACGTCTCGCACAAACCCCTCCAAGATCGAGGGAGGGCCCGAGACGGTAGTCAAGAACCTCGCCGAACTCGGGGTCGACGCTCTCATCGCCATCGGCGGGGACGACACCCTGAGCGTGGCCAAGCATCTGTACGAAGAGCTGGGCGTGTACGTCATCGGCGTGCCCAAGACCATCGACAACGACCTCTCGGGCACCGACTACACCTTCGGCTTCGACACCGCCGTCTCTATTGCCACCGACGCCATCGACCGGCTCCACACCACCGCCGCGTCCCATCACCGGATCATGGTGGTGGAGGTCATGGGCCGGCATGCAGGCTGGATAGCCCTCCACAGCGGACTGGCCGGGGGAGCCGATGTCATCCTCCTCCCGGAGTTCCCGATAACCGTGGAAGACGTCTGCGACCTGATCGAATCCCGGGCCGCGCGGGGCAAGCCCTTCAGCGTGGTCTGCGTCAGCGAGGGGGCCAAGATCCTCTGGAGGTCGGGCGAGCAGAAAGAGGTGCTGGCCTCCGACGAGATCGATGCCTTCGGCCACGTCAAGCTGGGAGGAGTGGGGAGCGTCCTCGCCCGCGAGATCAAACGCCTCACCGGACTGGAAGTGCGGGACACCACCCTCGGGTACATCCAGCGGGGTGGCTCCCCGACCGCTCACGACCGCATCCTCGGCACCCGCTTCGGGGTCAAGGCCGCCCAGATGGTCGCCGCCGGGGAATGGGGCATGATGGCCGGACTCAAGGGCGATGAGATCGTGTCGGTGCCTCTTTCCGAAGCCGTATCGGCCTGGAAGCTCGTCCCCGAGGACATGTGGGAGTTGGCCCGGATCTTCTTCGGCTAGGGACCGGCCGGCTCGGAACAGAGGGGGTAGCCGCTACGCCTCGCGTTCGCGCCTGAGAGCTCGTTTCAGAATGAAGTCTTGGCCGCCGGTCTGCACTGGGCGGAGTGATCCGTCGTCCTCAGTCGCGCCCGTAGCGCTGCTACGAACGCTCCCTGCGTCCTTGCCTCACCCGCGCCGATCGCAGCCTGTCGGCAAAGCGTCATTCTTTAACGACCTCTAGGCGATCTCGTCTGCCGGCGATTCGCTTTGCAGCTCTCCCACCGGCGGCGAGTCCGCCATCTCACCCGCGACCCTGAGTCGCGCGTCGTAGAGGACTCGATAGCGGTCGTACATCGTGGCGAAGAGCGTCAGCAGCACGGCGAAGAGCGAGGTCGCGCCGATGCTGTAGGGGGCGTGAACGAAAGGCAGGAGCACCTCGAACACAAGGACCATGCTGAAGTTGAGCAAGGCCATGATCGGGAGCTCCCACCAGACCGACACGCGCCTGCGGACAAGGCTGATCAGACCACGCAGGACGTAGGTGCTGACGGCGATGGTCAGGGCTATGCAGATGGCTATCTGGAAGCTCGACGCGCTGAGTCCCGGCAGGATCTGGCCGAAGACGACCGCCAGGATCGTGATCAGCACTATCTTCTCGGTCATCGTCGCCGCCGTCGACCACGCGCTCACGCCTGCCGCTGCGGACTCCCTGCCCGTGGGCGGCGGCTTCTCCTGCCGGCTACCCATGCGGGCTATGCTTGTGTGAGCTGCGCCCACGCCCTGGCCTACCCCGAGGTGCTCGGCCATCTGTACGCGATTTCCCGATCTGAGGAGCCGCCGCAGGGCCAGCCCCATGAAGGCAGCGATGGCCGCGAGCAGCAGGGTGGTGCGGGGAGCACCGAGCACGGCCCGCCACAACGCTTCGTCGGAGGGTGCCCGAAAGATGCGGACCTTGACGAAATCGGTGGCGTCGAGGCGAGCTACGTGCACCCACCATTCGTGGGGCAGTTTCACGACGAACCAAAGGACTGTGGCCGCGACGATCAGCATCCTCCTGGTCAGACGGAGCGGGTCCCGTCTCATGCGCGCTATCTCGTAGTAGATGAAGAAGTACTCGAAGACGTTGGGCAGCAGGAACAGGAGCAGGCGTTGCTCGCTCAACTCGAACGCCAGGACCCCGAACAGTCGCAGGTAGAACAGGGCTCTCCCCACCTGGAATGCGATGGGGTTCTCCCAGTTGCGCATGGTGGAGACATACGCGATGGAGAGGTAGTAGATGTCGAGCGCTTTGTCGTAGACCTGATACCCGTCCAGAGGGATGTTCAGCGCTTGAAATATGCTCTGATCGGCCGCGTCAAGCACCAAGCAAACCAGGATCCCGAACAGGGGAAAACGCGGGATCAGCAGAGGAACGAGGAGCCTGGCAGCGACCACCAGCCAGAAGATCGCGACCGCAGAAGATGCCATCATTCTTCTTGGCTATCGAGGTCGATCGTTGCTGCGTCCTGCTCCTTGTCGGGGCCGGTTCTTGATCGTGGTCAGGACCTGTTTTCCGCCGGAAAGCACGGCCAGAGCCAGGGCCAGCCAAAGCAGGTAGACGGAGATGGTCTCGAGAGTCTCCAGCTCGAGGAAGCTGGCGACCAGGAACATCAGCAGAGCCACGCTCTGCACCACCATCTTGGTCTTGCCGATGTAGTTGGCCCCCCGCGGCTTGCCGGTCCGGATGTAGACGCTCACTCCCACGGCTGTGAGCACCAATTCGATGAGAATGAAGACCACCATGATCTTGATCACCAGGTACTCCCAGCCGACCCAGGCCAGCACCGCGCCGATGAGCAGCTTGTCGGCGATAGGGTCCATGTAAGTCCCCAACTGGGTGATCTGGTCGCGGGTGCGGGCCATCGCCCCGTCGATGAAGTCGGTGCAGATCGCCAGGACGAACAAGCCGAATGCCCACCAGCGGTAGTCGAAATAGAGAAGCACCAGGATCACCGGGAGGAGGATGAACCGGGCCACCGTGATCTGGTTGGGACGCACCGACCAGGGAAAGAGCCGCAGCCACGTTCTCGCGATCAGTCGGTCCATGGACTGTTGGAAAGCGGGGGTGACCGGTCCTTGAGTGGGGCCATCTACCCCCTTGGAGCCGTCGGCGAGTTCCAAGTGGTCTTCGGTTCGATGCATGGTGGCATCGTACTGCGCCAGAACGAATCTGTCGAACGGCGCCGCCGAGGCGCCGCGCGAAAAGCGACTGTGCGCCGGCCCCAGGCCGGCCGGGGCCGGCGCCGTCTGGCCCGGCGCGCCACCCCCGTTGGCGGCGTTCTGTCGCCCGCCCGGTGGGCCGGTCCCGCCGGCGGTATGCTGCCTGTCGAGTGCGCCGGTCCGCCATCGGCCCTGTGTTATGATGGCCCGCGGTACGCAACCGTTTATCCAGCTCTGGGAGCAGAATATGAAGACACCTGACCTCAGTCTCTCCGACCTCGGTTCCTACTTCCCCGACGATTTCACTCCCGAGCAGCGGGCGAAGGCGCAGACGATCTTCCTCAAAGAGCTGGCGGCCAGCGCCCACAAGTTCTACAGGGGCAAGATCGTCAGCATGCCCAAAGCCGGCATCTACGGTTTCAACTGGTTCAACGTCTACTACACGCCCGGCGTCTCCATGGTGTCCACGTCCATCCGCGACGACAACGACGCCTCGTTCGACCTGAGCAACCGGGGCAATCTGGTGGCTGTGGTCAGCGACTCGACCCGGGTGCTGGGCGACGGCGACGTAACGCCTCCAGGGGGCCTGGGGGTCATGGAGGGCAAGGCCTTCCTCATGAAGTACCTGGGTGGCGTGGACGGCGTGGCGCTTTGCGTCAACAGCTACAACAAAGAGGGCAAGCACGATGCCGACAAGATCATCGATTTCGTAAAGATGCTCGAGCCCAGTTTCGGCGCCGTCAACCTGGAAGACATCTCCCAGCCCAACTGCTTCAAGGTGCTGGATACGCTCCGAGAGGAGTGCGACATCCCAGTGTGGCACGACGACGCCCAGGGCACGGCCAGCGTGACGCTTGCCGGCCTCATCAACGCCCTGAAGGTGGTCGGCAAAGAGCTGAAGGACGCCAAGATCATCCTTGTAGGCGCCGGCGCCGCCAACAGCACGGCGGCGCGGCTGCTCCTGGCCGACGGGGCTGACCCCGACAAGATGGTCGTCTTCGACAGCAAGGGCGGTCTCCACAAGGGCCGCGACGACGTCAAGGCCGACACTGCCTTCTACCGCAAGTGGGAGATCTGTGAGGCTACCAATCCTGAGCGCATCGATGCCGAGGCAGAGGCCTTCAAGGGAGCCGACGTCGTCATCGGAGCATCCCAGCCCGGCACTATCAAGCCGGAGTGGGTCAGCACGATGGGGCCCAAATCCATCGTATTCGCCTGCGCGAACCCGGTGCCGGAGATCTATCCCTACGCCGCCAAGGAAGCGGGTGCCTATGTGGTGGCCACCGGTCGGGGTGACTTCCCCAACCAAGTGAACAACTCCATCGGCTTCCCGGGCATCCTCAAGGGCGCCCTCATGGTGCGCGCCCGCAAGATCACCGACGAGATGGCCATCGCGGCCGCCCACGCCGTGGCCGACTTCGCCGAGAAGAAGATAGGCATCAACCCCGACTACATCATGCCCACCATGCAGGAGACCGAGGTCTTCGCCGTGGAGGCTGCCGACGTGGCCATGCAGGCCATCAAGGACGGGGTGGCCCGCATCGAGCTGACGTGGGACGAGGTCTACAAGACCACTTTGGCCGACATCAACGAGGCTCGGTCGATCATCGACCTGCTGCAGAAGAACGAGTTCATCAAGGCCCCCGACCTGCAGATGCTGGCCGAGGCCCGGGACAAAGCGGTCGCCGCGGTCAGCTGAGAATGGCTACGGCCCGGCTGTGTCGGGCGGAGCCGGGCGGAGCCACTCCGTCAGCATAGGGTGGGGAGGTGCAGGTGACCGGGTTCCTGGTCCTCGGTGGGCTTGTGGTCGTTTATGCTCTGGTGGCGGCCAGGGTCGAGTACCTGTATCTCACCGGCCCCATCGTGTTCGTCGTGGTCGGCTTCGTGCTCGGCTCTGGAGGAGTCTCCGTGGTGGACGTCGGGCCGAACTCGGGCATCGTCCGCTTCGTCGCCTCGGTGACTCTGGCTCTGCTGCTGTTCTCGGACGCGGCGACCGTTCGACCGCGCGTCGTGGCCCAGGATGCGAGAGTCATAACTCGTCTGCTCCTTGTCGGTCTTCCGCTGACGGTCGCCCTGGGCACCGGGGTCGCCTGGTTGCTGGTACCCGCGCTGGGGGCGGGGGCCTTCGTGCTGCTCGCCTCTATCCTCGCGCCGACCGATCTCTCCCTCGGCTTGGCCATGTTCAAGAATCCTCGGGTGCCCGAGCTGGTACGCGGGGCCATCAACGTGGAAAGTGGGCTCAACGATGGGATCGCCGCGCCTCTTGTCACCTTCTTCATCGGCCTGGTTATCGCGGAGTCGCAGCACGAGACCCGCCCGGTGGTTGAGGCGATAGTCGAGATCGTCATCGGCATGGGGGTCGGAGGGGCCATCGGCCTTGTCGGCGGGCTGCTGCTTCGTCTCAGCCGCAACGCTCGTTGGTCATCGCTCGCTTCCAGAGAGTTCGCTGCGCTGTCGCTCATCATGCTGTCGTACGGGGTTGCCACGACGATCCACGGCAACGGTTTCATCGCCGCCTTCGTCGGCGGGTTGGCATTCGGGATAATCGCTCGGGAGGCGGCTCACGAGGCGGTGGAATTCTCGGAGAGGATCGGCACCCTGCTCACGTTCGCCGTCTGGTTCATCTTCGGCGCCGCCATCGCACCTATCATCATCTCCGATGGACTTTCGTGGAGACCCATCCTCTATGCGCTTCTTAGCCTGACCTTCATCCGAATGGTGCCGGTGGCGGTGTCTCTTCTGGGTAAGAAGCTGCACGGCTCGACGCTGCTCTTCGCCGGTTGGTTCGGACCCAGAGGGCTGGCCAGCGTTGTGTTCCTGCTCCTAGCGCTCGAGTCGCTGAACGAGGCGGGGATAGGCACGACCCTTTTGACGGTCACGGCGGGTTGGACCATCCTGCTGAGTGTCATCCTTCACGGTCTATCGGCGGGCCCCGCGGCGGCCTGGTATGCCGCCCGGGCCCAGAAGTTCGCGCCCGACAGCCCTGAGTTGCAACCAACCGCTCAGGTGTCCGGCCGACAGGGATTGGCGTTGCCTATGTCGTCCCGTCCGGAAGACTAGGGGGAGGTGCGAGAAGGCGCGGTCTCGAGGAGCGCGTCCCTGTCCCTGACGGCGTGGGGTTTCCTTTGACCTCTGCCACGGTATTCACACTCTTGATCGGTTCATGCGACGCTCGTGGCCGTCGCCGCTCATCAAGGAGGTTCTCATGCCCGGTCTGAAGGACATCGAGGGGATCGGCGCGAGCTACGCCGAGAAACTGGACAAAGCCGGTCTGGCTACCACGGACGCTCTGCTCAGCGCCGGCAGCACGCCGAAGGGACGGGCCGACCTCGCCGCGACCACCGGGATCAGCGAGAAACTCATCCTGCGCTGGGTCAACATGTCCGACCTCTTCCGCATCAAAGGTGTGGGCGAGCAGTACTCCGACTTGCTCGAGGCGGCTGGGGTCGATACCGTGGTTGAACTGGCGCAGCGCAAGCCGGAGAATCTGCAGGCAAAGATGGCCGAGGTGAACGAGGAGCGAAAGCTGGTTCGCAGGGTTCCCACAGAGAGCGAAGTGAGCGACTGGGTGGAACAGGCCAAAGCTCTACCTCGGATGGTCAGCTACTAGGTCTTTAGGGGGTTTTGCATGTTTCCGATGGGTGGTTGGTCTTGGGGCTGGAATTCGGACTGGGGCTGGGGGTGGGGCTGGGTCGCCGTCGTGGGTGGCATAATCCTGCTGGGGATATTCCTCATACCCTGGTTCTTCTTCCTGCTGAACCTTCAGAACACGCTCAACCGCGTCAGCGACCGCAATCGGGCTATGGCGTCCGGGCATGTGTGGCTCAACTTCATCCCCATCTTCAATCTGGGCTGGTTCATCTACACGGTGGCGAAGGTCAGGGACTCGGTGAAGGCCGAGTACCTTTCGCGCAACTGGAAGGTCGAGGGCGATTTCGGCTACAACGTTGGTTTGGCCACGGGAGTACTGGCCATCGTGTCGTTCTTCATGGGCTGGGTGCCGGTGCTGGGCTGGGCCGTGGGGATCGCCCAATTGGTGTGCTGGATCATCTACTGGTTGAAGACGAACGAGCTCAAGAACACCCTAGGAGAGAGAGGCGCGCTCGCGGGGCCCGCGCCTTATGCGCCACCCCCGCCGTATCCGGGATTCCCTGTGCCTCCGAGTAACGCCGCCCCCGGCGCCGGACAGCAGATCCCTCCGGCCGCTCCACCACCAGGGGTGGTCGCCCCGGCCGCAGCCACCGCGGCCGTGATCACCGCCGCCGGTCCCGGAGCGGCTGGCGAGGGAGCCTTGGAGGAGTCCGGTGGAGAGGCAGGTCCGACCATCTGCGCAGGGTGCGGGTCGACCTACGCCCCCGGAGACAAGTTCTGCCGCACGTGCGGGCTGCCTTTGCCGCAAGCGCCCCCGGGGGGAGCGCGCGCCTATCCGCAGGGCCGTCCCGAAGACGCTGGAGCGTGAGGCTGACTCAGCCGCGACACCGGGTCGCGTGACAGCGGCTCAGCCGCGCCACCGGCTCAGCCGTTGACGAAGAGCCGCTCCGATCGGTCGAGGGCGATGTCGCAGGTGACCTCGTAGTTGATCGTGCCCAAGCGCCGGGCTACTTCTTCGACCGTGATGCGGTCGGAGCCGTCCGCGCCGATGAGGGTGACGGTATCGCCCACCTTGACGCGACCATCCGTGCCCACGTCCACTCCGAAGGAGTCCATGGAAACCCGTCCGGCCAATGGATAGCGGCGACCATTGATCAGCACCTCGCCTCGGTTGCCGAGGGCGCGGAACACCCCGTCCCCGTATCCGAGGGGTACCAGGGCCACATCGGTCGGGCTCTCGGGGCGGAAAATCTGGCCGTAGCCCACCCCCTCGCCGGGAAGCACCCGCTTGACGAGCACCACCTGGGATCTCCAGGACAGCGCCGGCCGGAGTCCCTCGGCCAGCGGGTCGGCCTGCCAGGGAGAGAGACCGTATACGGCACACCCGCAGCGGACCATGTCGAGATGTGAGCGCTGGGTGTGGATGGTAGCGGCGCTGTTCGCCGCGTGGGCGATTGCGGTGGGCCAGCGCAGGCGCACCTTTCCCAAAGCCGGCAAGAACCGGCCCAACTGGAAGTCGACGCTTGCCGGATCCTCGGTTACCGAGGCGAAATGGGTCATGACTCCCACGAGGTCGATCTCCTCTATCCCCCCGATGGCGTCGAGGAATCCGTCGACCTCGGACGGGTAGAGCCCCTGGCGGTTCATGCCGCTATCGATCTTGAGGTGCACCCGAGCTCTCAGCTTCGATCCACGAAGCGACGGTAGGACTTCGGCCATGTGATCGCTCACCACGGCGAAATCAACGTGCTGACGGGCCATCTCCTCGTACTGATCGCGGCTGTAGAGGGGGCCCATGACCAGGATGGTGGAATCAAACCCGGCGTCGCGCAGGGCGACCGCCTCTTCCGCGGTGGCTACCGCCACGCCATGGGCGCCCGCCGCCACCGAGGCGCGGGCGACTGGAAGAGTGCCATGGCCGTAACCGTCGGCCTTTACAGCGACGAGCATCCGGGTGCCGGGAGTGAGTTGCCCGAGCAAGAGAGCCACGTTGTGGCGGATGGCCGCCAGATCTATGAGTACACTGCTTCGCGGCGAGGTCTTCATTCCGCAAAAGGCTAACATACCGGCTGTCGGGGAGCCATGGGCTCTAGGAAGACGATCCGTCCTTTGTGGAGAGCAGAAGGACGGCTACATCGTCGGCGAACGACCCTCCGCCGGAGGCCTCGATCTCGGCCATCAACTCGTCGAGGGCCGCGCCGTCCGGTCGGGAGCCCGACCAGGCTTCCAGACCGTTGCTTGAGCCGGGCTTCGCCGTATCTCTCTCTAGACCCCGGACCCAAGCGCGCATCGGTCAGCCCGTCGGTGTAGCAGAAGAGGCTCCACCGGTCGGGGAGCGAAAAGGACCACGGTGGCGTGCGCCTCCCCCTGTTGAACCCCAACGGAGGGGATGGTGGTGTATCAAGGGAAGTCACCGTGTCGGTGAGCAGCAAGGGGGGGAGATGGCCCACGTTGCACAGGACAAGATCGTGCCGGTCGGTATCGACCGAGCCCAAGAGAATAGTGGCGAAGGCATTTGGTTCCACTCGTTCGTCCATGAGTACCTGGTCCATGACGGCTACGGTCTCTTGGAGGGCCACTTTGGCAACGACAAGGGCCCTCCAGGTCGAACGGAGCGTGGCTCCCAGCGCCGCCGCGTCCGGGCCGCGGCCGCTGACGTCCCCGATCACGAAGTGCAGTCTCCCATCGGTGCCATCGACTATCGATCCGACGAAGTCGCCGCCCAAACGCAGTCTTTGCTCCCCGGTGCGGTAACGAGTCACCACCTGCAGACGAGGATGATCGACGGGAACTGAGGGCAGCAGGCTGGCTTCGAAGCGGGCGTAGAGGCGTTGCGCGGAGGAATTGGTCAGGGCCAGCGCCGCCTGGTCGGTGAAGCGCTGCACGACCAGCAGGTAGGCGTCATCCGGCCTCTCCCGAGGTCGGTCCCAGGCCAGAACGAAGAGATTCCGGGGACCGTGCTCGTCGATCCGGAGAGGCACGTAGAGAGCCGAACGAGTGCCGGCCCTTCGCACCACCTCGGGAGGCCAAGGCTGGACGGAGCGGGCGGGGTCTGTGACGTCGGCGACGAAAGCGGGGGCGCGCGAGCGTAGCTCGCGCGCCAGCGGCATCTCCCCGGTGAGCGGAAACGTCAGGCCCCTGTGCAAAGCCTTGACATACGGTACCCTGGCCAGTACTCGCAACCTGTCTCCCTCGATGCGATACATGGCCGCGGCGGTGCAGTCGAAGGTCTCCAACGCCGCGTCGCAGATAGCCTCGGCCACCTCCTCCCGCGACCCTGTTATGTGGAAGGTGGGCGCAAGGGCCAGCACCCGATCCAATGTCTCGCGCAGTGCATCGGCCTGGCGCTGCGCCTCCACGCGCAGGGCGGCCTGCCACGCGATTCCGGCCTGGTCGGCGAATCGTTGCATGATGGCGAGCAACTCATCGGTGGGACGCTCGATCTGATGGTCCCAGGTCAGGAAAAGCACGCCGACGGTCTCATCGAGGTTGATGATCGGGACCAAGATGGCGGAGATCGTGTTCAGCTCGTGTTGTATCCGCAGCGCGGCGCCTTTCAGGTTGATCCGTCTGACATCCGGCCAGAAGGTGGGGCGGCGGCTATGAAGGGTCTCGGGTGCCTCGACTTCCTCCGTGAGCGTGAAGATGAGACCCGGAAGAAGTCTCCCAGACTCGGGGGCAAGGGCAAGGAGCTCGAACGTCAGCCCCTCGAGGCTGTGCAGTTGGGCTCCGTCGGAGCCGAAGGTCTCGAGCGCGGTGTCGCAGATAGCCTGGGCGACCTCGGGCAGGTCGCCTCCCCGGTGGAATTGCGGACTGAAGTCGAGCACCCTCTCCATCTTCTCGCGGGCCACCAGCGAGCGGCTGAGGGCCTGTCCGAGGGCCGCTTCTCTCCGTACCACCTGCCGGCGCAGATACCCCACGGTCAAGCCCGTGACGATTGCAGCTCCGCACCAGATCAGCGCCGAAGCTATGGCGTTGGCAGCGGCGGTAGTAGTGCTGAAATCTGCCAGTAGGAGAAAGGAAGCGAGCACTCCCACCAGGGCTGTGATCAGGCCTACGAGCGTGCCGCTCAAACCGGCCGCCACGACGGAGATGAAGACTATCCCCGCTCCCACCGGATCGAGGGGGTGGATCTCCGAATCGGCCCAGTAAACAGCGAGGACCGCGATGACTTCGAGCACGAGCGCGACCGCCAACACTACCCAGCGATAGCGCTGGAACCGGCTGCCCGGTGCCAAGAGCCTGTCAGCCGGCGGGCGCAAGAACCCTGATCTAAGTGGATCCGGCATCGACCTCAGGCTATCAAGCGGGATAGTCGGGAACAAGTGCGGCGAGCGGTGGTTGGCCGCCGGACGCTTGTGTGTTAGCATCACCGGGCTGCGGGCCGCGCGTGCACCTGTGGTCCGGCATCGCCAGATGTGCCCCCATCGTCTAGTGGCCTAGGACATCGCCCTTTCAAGGCGACGGCGGGGATTCGAATTCCCCTGGGGGCATTTCCCATCTGGGGCGCCTGGGCGCATAGCTCAGTGGGAGAGCACCTGCCTTACAAGCAGGGGGTCGCAGGTTCAAATCCTGCTGCGCCCACTTGTAACGTGGCTCTTCCGGCGGTCACCGAGAACGCGGGAATCGCCGGGACAAAAGACCGCAGAGCGTGAGATAATCTCGCGGTCAAAGGGCGCGTCGGCGCCCGGCATGGTTTCACGGGGGCGTAGTTCAGTTGGTTAGAACGCCGGCCTGTCACGTCGGAGGTCGCGGGTTCGAGTCCCGTCGCTCCCGCTTCGAGCCATAGCTATGGTCATCCCTCGCGCAGGTGGTCGAGGCACAGGCGCAGCATCCTCTCCACGTGGGAATCGTCGGGCGAATACACCATCTTGCGCCCTTCACGCCGCGCGCGGACGAGCCGGAAGTGCCGCAGCAGCCGAAGGTGGTGTGAGACCGACGACTGGCTCATGTCCACCTGTTCCGCCAGATCCTGTACGCACAGCTCCCCTTCTCTGATCAAGACCTGGATCACGTACACACGTGTTGGATCGCTGAGGACCTTGAAGACCTCGGCTATCCGGGAGGCACTCTCGAGTCCGGCTTCAGTGTCCTCATCGGCAGCCAGTGTATGAGCGCGCCATTGGGCAAGAATGTCCCGAGCCTGCTCGTGAGCCGCGTCCACGAGCACTTCGGAACCGATGCCTGAGTGAAGGTCCGTCTGCGCCAAGGAACACCCCCTCTGCCACTGTCTGCAAGATATGAACTCATGTTCATATGTCGGCAGAAGCCGCGGGGGGCTTGAAAAGCCTTGGGCGTAGGGGACAGCAGAACGCGATGCGGATGACCTGGGGAGGGAGCGGCCGAGCCTGAGACAACGGGCGACCGGGAGAGGGGGCGTGGCGCGGCCCGAGCGACCGAGCGGCGGGCAGCGAGGCGGGCGGGGTGCGCCGGGTCGGCCCTTCCTTGAAATGCGTCTGGTGCTCGGCTAGTATTGCGGCCCGGTGCGCGGACGAGCGCTACCGTGCCACCACCGCGTGGCGGGATAGCTCAGTTGGTAGAGCACATGACTGAAAATCATGGTGTCCCCGGTTCAAGTCCGGGTCCCGCCACCTCCCTAAGGACAGCACTCGGCCTCGTGGGGGACCCGGGGCTGCGTTTCTGCCACGGTATCTCGACCGGGAACTCCAGCCCTCGTATGTGGAAGATCATCCTGTCCGGAGCCGCCTCGATCTTCCTGAACACGGCATCCAGCAGCTCGCGCTGCTCCTCGACGGTCGATGCCATCCAAAGCGCGCCGATGTCGATGTCGAGCAGATAGCGTTTGGCCTCACGCCACTCTCCGACAGCCGTCCGGCCCTTGAGGGTCGCTGTCTCTGCCGCGATCTCGCGCTCCAACTGTGCCACCTCGTTTTGAAGCTCCCCGGCCCTGGCCCTCAGTACCGGCGAAAGCTCCTCGGCATCGAGCATCGCGTCGATCGTCTTGTCGAGCTTCCTCTTGACTCGGTCACGCCGGCGGGTCAGGTCCGCGATCTTCTCCTCGCTCTGAGTCTCGGCATTACGAGCGCGGATCGCTTCCTCCACCTCTCGCTCGAAGTCCTTGGAGGCAGTGAGGAGGGCCACAGCGCTGAGAATGGTGTTCTCCGCCTTCATATAGGAGCGAATCCAGCCACAGGTCTCGCAGCGGACCATCGGGTACATACGATCGGCGCGGGTGTGGATGTTGAGTTTCCGGCCGCATTCGCAGCGTAGCTGGCCCGAGAGTGCCAGCGTGGCACTCGGCCCACGTCCTTTCGGCCCGTGACCATCCCGACGGCGGTGCCGCGCTTGCAGCTTGTCCCAGGTCTCGGACTCGATGATCGCCTCGTGCCGGCCGGGGTAGAGGAAGTCGCAATCTGGATCAAGCGCCTGGGCCCAGAGACCTGCGTAGGTGAGGTCGGGCAGCGCGCGCACCTTGACTTCGGTGCTTGTAGACGAGGCCGATATAGAGTGGGTTATCCCGCTGCCAGACTATCGTGGTCTCGTTCAGGCCCAACTGACGGGCCGCCTTCTTCTGCGAAACGCCGTTGGCCATCAAGACGGAATAGCTCCCTAACCAGCGGGGCCGTGTCAGGATCGGGCGCGAGAAGTCGACGGGTTCCCTCGCCGCCCTCGAATACGAACTTGTAGCCTGTGGGAGCGTGGTTCATCCACATGCCTTCACGCAGCCTGGTGGTCCCGGTTTTCCTTGGTCTTCTCGGCCACCTGCTCCCGGTAGAGGGCGCCAAACCGGAGTCGTAGGTCGGTCATGAAGCGGCCCATCGGCGTGTCCTCATCCGACCCGCCGGTCGACACCCACAGTCGGATGCCGCGGCTGCGCAGCTCCTTCATGATGTAGGGGCCGTGGAAGGCTTCCCGGGCCAGGCGGTCGTGATCGTAGACCCAGACCTCGTCGAAGCGGTCGAGGTTGGCGAGCACCCACTGGATGCCGGGCCGGTCGATCTCGCCGCCCGACTTGCCCTGGTCCCACGGGGCGATCTCGTACTCCAGCTCTTCACCCATGGTCTGTCGGGCGGCGACGTCCATGAGGAAGCGCCGCTCCTGGCTGGGGCAGCTCAGGTCTTTCTTGTGCCCCTCCTCGTCCGACTGCCGGATATAGCACACCACCCGCGTCATGCGCGCCTCCATCCCATCGCTCCCTGCTCCATCCGCCCGCCAGTCTCCCATCCGGGTCGGACACCAATGATGGCTTGGAAGAAGAGAAAAGGGGAGTCGCTTCTTGCTCGCGCGAGAACGAAAAAGACCCTCGATGCGATGTTCGAGTCAACCCACTGCGCGTGGTGACTCTGCCCCATGAGGCCGAGTCAGAAATGCCCAGTCCGCGGAGGCGAGATTGGCAATTCTGCAACAGTCGCTGCTGGCGCTTGGGGGGCAGCCCGGAACGAGAGTAGAATCCAGACGTCTAAGGGCTGAGAGGCGGGACAGGTCATTGTGGAGGCGCACGGTGGTCGTCTCTGGAAGAAAGCTCGGACTCGTGGCTGCAGTTGGGCTTCTTCTCGGTGCGCTCCTCCTCGCTTCCTGTACGAATGCCCCCTCGCCTCCCATCACCAAGACCACCCTCCAAGCAACCACATCGACTTCGACGTCCACCTCCGTCTCCAAGACTCCCGGCATCTCCTCGACCTCCAGCGTCCCGCACGTCGGCGAGACACAATCGACCATCCTGGTAAGTAGGACAAGCCCGTGGGAGGACTTTTACCTGGCACTCCACCGCCTGGACGCGCTCCTGCAAGCGGACGACCTACGGATGGCCCAGGTAGCGACGGACATCAACCGTACCGCTCCCGATATACCACAGGTGGTCTACGGCGAAATTGGGAACATGTTCATTGCGCTCCAGCAAGCGGAGATGACCCTCAACCAGGTACCGGACATTCCCGCTGAGTATCGCGAAGCCCACGACCTACTGCTCCGAGCGGCCAACCACATGCTCATGAGGATTAACCAGACCGGCATCGCCGTCCAGGCTATCTTGAACAGCGGGGACCCTACATCGGGCAACCCGCAATTCCAGGTGGCGCGCAACTATCGGGACTACTACCGGCAGACGTTTGCGCAGTACCAAGCCGCACTTCCAGGAGGCCAACCGCCCACCGGCGTCGATGCACAGGCGGAACCCACCCCCAGCCCCCCCTCGACCGCCGATACTAGTCCGGAGGCGCGTCTATTCTCCGACCTCTCCGGTGATGGCTACGCCGCCTACGTGGTGAACCACGTGAACGAGGGCGGGACGACGGTCATCCTGGTCGGGGTCTGGGTGGACATCTACATCTACAAGAAGACTCAGACCACCTACGATGCCATCTACGAGCATGCCATCTCGTCAGCGAAGCAGTACGGGGTTGCCGCCGGTGAAGGAGAGCTGCTTAGGGTTGAGCTGGTAGAGGCGCCACCCGAACAGAAGATAATCGAGTCAAGGGACTTCGACCTCAGTGGCGATGAGGGATGAGCAATCTCAGACTTGTGGCTGGGGCTGGACTTCTTCTTAGCGCATTGCTCGCCGCTGGCTGTACGAATGCCCCCTCGCCCCCCACCACTACGACTACCCTCCAAGCAAGCACGTCGACCTCGACCACTGTCTCCACCACCTCCACCAGCGCTGGCCCCGCGTCCGCCACCACGACGACCTTGGAGCACGTTCTCTCCTACAGCGCCGACTACGGTAGCGAGACGCTACGGGCGTCTAGCCTTGTCAGCTCGGCCGAGGCTATCGTGATGGGAACGGTGATCGACGGGCCCGACTCTCGCTGGAACGGCGAGGACGGCAAGCAGTGGACACCGAAGAGTCCTGAAGACGGGCCCCAGTTCTACACCACCTGGCTGATACGGGTGGAGGAGTCGCTTAAAGGGCCTTATGGGGTCGGGGAGACGGCGGCCTTTCACTTCTACGGCGGAGATGTAGAGTTCAACGGCAAGTTCGCGCACTTCACCGGCGACGACTACCCGGAGGGACTCACGACCGGTGACAGAGTCATCGTGTTCGGGACGACCCGCACCAGGGTAGGTGGCGTGGTTGAGCCGCCGGGATACTGGCTCTTCGGAGGAGGATATGGAGTGTTCCGGGAATCGAGCGCAGGCGCGTTCGAGCGGATGCTCCCCTGGGTGTATGCCTCTGGGGATCGGCTCATGAGGGACGATGTCCGGTACTTCCTGGATAACCCGGACGCTATCGACATACCGTCGGCGGTTTCGACCGCCACTTCTCACCGCAAACCCGTTGCCTTCCCCGAGGAGATGCCAGCCGACTTCGCGTTCATCGCCGCGTACGGGGTGGGTGGGAGAAACGTGTTCGACAGTGCCTCAGGGATGTTCACCAAGGATCTTGGTCCCAGTGAGGAATCGGTCAGCACCAAGCTTCGACTGAACAAGACAGATCTGGAGGTGCTCTATCGAGCCCTCTATGCGATGGAGAGTGCCTGGCAGGTGTTTACCACCCCGTTTGCGCCCGACCTCGATCCCTCAAACACGGGGACCACGGTGCACGTGACCACTTCCCAGACGTATCACCTCGAATGGTCTGCCGGGGGCTTCTCCGCGCCACCCATCACCTGGGAGGATTCTGCGCTAAGCCAGGATGCGGAAGCGATAGCCCTTCGCGGCTGGTTTGCTCAACTGCGGCAGATGATCGAGGCCACGCCAGACTGGAAAGCGCTGCCTCCGATGAAGGGCGGGCACGCGTAACGGCGAAGGCACACTCTTGCCCCTGCCGGACATATGATGAAGCGAGGGCGTAGGATGAAAACGGGGGAGTGTTGGTCCCACTGGCAAGGCATCTGAGGGGGGTGAAGATGAGGCGGATTATGGGCATCGTCACCGTGTTCACACTCATCGAATTGGTGTTCGCTGGGTGTGGGGGGGCTTCAAATAACTCTCAGTCCTCTCCAGTAGCGGAACCGGTCATCACCACTACATCGGTAACGCCGGTCGCTGCTTCGATGGCCACCCAGGAGCGCGACTTCTTGGCGCAGTGGATACCCGACATTCATCTCTACCGGGACCTGGAGCGTCAAGTCAGTTACGGGACTGAGAGTACGGCGACCGAGACCTACAGCAGCCTAGAGGGGCTATACCAGAAATGGGGCTCCTACGAAGCTCCTTCGCCAAGAACCGAATCGCTGCTGTCGTATTGGTTGCAGGACGTACAGACGCTTGGGGATGTGGCGAGGCTGATAGCGCAGGGAAACATCGAGGCGGCAAGATCAGTCTACGGCAACGCCTTAGAAGCCAGGGCCAGAGAGACACCGATGTTTGAGGAGAACCTGGGAAACCTGGCGCTGGAATTGGGGGTCGCGGATCTTCTGGGAGACCTATCCACGACCAGCACGATGCCGTCGACGACAACAACCATAGGATGAGGCAGGAGCGTCTGACACGGCGGCTACGTCAAAGCAGGCGACAGTGAGCCAAGGGCCGCAGGAGTGGCGCATGCGGACTGGACCACGTGCTACGGGAGTGATCCTCATCACCTGGCTAGCTCTGGTCAGTCTCGGTCTCTTGGGCTGCACCTCAAGCACCGCATCAGTATCCTCCGCGTCCATACTCACGTCCGAGCAGACCGCGGTCACGGAGGCAGGAGGACCGAGCAGCACAATCGAGCCCTTGCTTACCAACCCATATCCCACCTACCGAGCAGGAAGTAGGTCTGGAATGCCGACAAAGAGTGCGTGGGGGGAGGAACTGGGGAGTGCCGTTCTCCGGCTGTATCCCGACAAGGATTGGCAGGTGAAGTTCACGAGCGAATCTAACCTACTTACGCGGGTGGTGATCGGCCCTCCCTGGGCGGACCCTCAGACGTCGTCCGCGGACGACCCAGTGCCTTGGCTGATAGTCGACTTGGCCCGCGAGGAGCGATACACACCCGACGAGCAAGAGTACCCCCTGCAGCACAAGGAATTCGCGACCGACTACGGCCACGGGATGATTACTGCACACTACGGCCCGGACGACAGCAGCATTGTCTCCTGGTTTGTACGACCCGACGGGCTCTATATTCAAGTTGCGGCGGTCCAGGCCCAGGGGGATCACGCGCAGCCCGCCACTCTCCTACTGGACGAAGAGGGTGTCCAGGAACTCACTGAGACGATCGCGGCTATGATCGAGATGGGCAGTTCCACACCATAACGTCCACGTTGCCCCCCGACTGCTGTGGGGGAGGAAGCACCTCTGGGCGACACCAGGCGTGCAAAGTTCCATGTTTCGAGCCCAGGTGGCTAGAGTCTCAACTATCACGAAGGCCGCTTTGCTGGTGGTCCTCCTCTCGGTGGCGCTAAGCCTCACCTCCTGCGCGCCGCACCCTCCCCGCGTAACTCTCGGGTTCGTAGTTGACCTGGGGGTTGGACCCGCTGATACCTCGGACTACCTCTACCATCCTTCTGAACCTCTGGACTCTGTCATCGAAGCCTACAGCAAGGCTTCGGGCGACTCCTTCTACTCTGAGACCACCCCATCGCTTGTAGCCCGCATGATGCTCAGGGACGGAACTGTAGTCTCGCTGCATTTCTCGACGCAGTTCCCCCGAGACCGCTTGGTGGTAGCCGTTGCTCCCCGAGAGATGGAGGAAAGTGAGTGGTACAAAGTCACGGCCCCCGGGCTGCTGGAAGCTATCTGGGAGCTGGCCGGTGATCACCTGGACCGGCAAGCACTAGACCAAAACAGGGATTGGCTGCCCGAGTGAATGGACGCGCCAGCATCAATACCTCAACGTACCCAAGTGGCAACCTCGCTAGCCCGTCATCAATCACGAGAGAGGGAGGTACATGCTAGCCTGACGGCGGTGATGAAACCATGAGACATGTCAAATGGATCATCCTGGGTGTGACGGTGGTCGTGCTTGTCGTGCTGGGCACGCTCCTCCTTCCCGGCCGTCTCGGGATTCCGACCCTTGCGTCGGAACAGCTGCTGATGCTGGAGCCCGACGCCGGCAGCCCGCACTCCATACCCGACGACGGCATGATGCTGGTCGACTTCGGCAAGACCCGGGAAGCTCCGTCCATCGCCGGTATCTTCATCTACGCTCAACCCATAGGCTCCCACGCCTACACCCTTCGCACGACCCTTCAGCACGACGAGAGCTACCGGATTGAGTCGATGCGGCTGACTTTCCGCATCCCCATGGACACCGGGGGAGAACTGGCGCTGGTCACCCCTGAGGGCGGCCCCTGGAACGATCCAGTATTTGCGCGAGATCCGGCTGACGGCAGCATCAGCTTCTCGGTAGAGCACCTGGGCTTCCTGGGCACGGGGAGCGTGGGCAATGAATTCGTCTTTCAGCAGTTCGCACAGGAGTCCGGGGACGAGGCCGCGTTTTCTCTGCATGCGACCTTTACCCTCCGCAGCAACGGCTTCCTCCAGCTGAGGGAACACGTCGTTGACACCGAGATCGAGATTATTCTGCCCGGCGAGCCAAGCGCGGGTGAGTTAATGGGCATCTTTGCTTCTCACCCGGTCCTAGCTATCTGCGGACATCACCCGAGCAGGGAAGCTCACAGCGCGAACTAGAGCCCGTCTAGATCAGCGCCTTAACAGTATTCCGTGGAGGCTGGCCCTCTCATCCCACCTTCGAACCGGGATCCGCGTGGCTGGCCATTAATACGTACACGGCAACCGTGGTAGTATTACTCTTGCCTGGTGAACCGTGGGAGGGGCGATGATCGTCTCGTTCGGCGACCGCGCGACGGAGGACCTGTACCACAACCGCCCCACCAGTCGGGCGCGGCGGATCCCACGCGATGTCGTCGGCTCAGCGTTGGTCAAGCTGGACATGCTCAATGCGGCATCAACGGTACTTGACCTCAGATCTCCGCCCGGCAACCGGCTGGAAGCACTCAAGGGTGACCTGGCGGGCTTCCATTCCATCCGGGTGAACGACCAGTGGCGAGTGGTGTTCAGGTGGGAGAGCAACAATGCTCAAGACGTCCGACTGATGGACTATCACGATTGAGAAAGGCACGACCATGATCCCGGAGAATCGGATCCCCACCCATCCAGGGGTGGTGCTGAGTCAGGAGTTCCTGGCGCCATTGGGGCTGTCCCAGGTGGCCTTGGCGGCACACCTGGGCGTGCCGGTGCAGCGTGTCAATGAGCTGGTGCGCGGCAAGCGCGGCATCACCCCTGAGACCGCCTGGCTGCTTGCTCAGGCCTTCAACACCACCCCTGAGTTCTGGACCAACCTGCAGTCGGCGTACGATCTGGCCCGCAGCCGCCCGGCAGAAAAGGTCGAGCAGCTTGTGGCGGTCGGGTGAGGACCGAGTCCTAGCCCGGGTCACGCGGCAGGCGCGCCGTGATGGTGGAGCAGGCCGCAGGGAAGGGCATGGGGCATATGAGTGGGCACCAGCATGAAGGCGATGTCCGCAGATAGCAAGCGGCGGGGTGCGCAACGTAAAGTCCTGGAAATGGGCTATTTTACTCCGTATCAGCGCACCCGGCCGATGAACGCAAAACCCCGAATTCTGTCTTCCATCGATTCGCTCCGGGGTCCCGCCACCTTCACAACTATCGCCCAGACGATGATGCCTTCGGCCGCGCTCAGATCCGTCGTCACGAGGATGGAGAAGCCGATAATGACCGCGCCGACGATCAACGCATGGGCGAACAAAGTAGAAACTCGTCGCAAGTCGCCCGGTTGACCAAGACCTATCGACCGGCCCGCTCGGACGCTCCTGCTACGGTAGACGGAACTGGTCGACTTCACTCGGCCACCTCTTGAGAGGATGGGCCATCAAGCAGACAAGCAGGATATCCACGGAGATGCGGGAGCGGGCCGTCCGGTTTGGAACTGCCATATCTCCTTGCCGGTTTGGGTATCCACCGCGTAGATGAGGTCATGCCCGGCGCAGAGGCCCCGCGCGATGGCCGGAGAGGAATCGACCCCCGCCCGCTTGAACCTCCATCTCCGCCGGGAGCATGACGGAGGTGGGCTACAGGTCGCCTCCGCGAAGAGACAACCCGGCCAAGAGGTGAGCGAGAGAGATCCCGCCGGGGGTCTTCAGCGGTTGATTCCCGTGGACGGGCACAGAGAGGCGAGCAACGGAGTCTTCTCTGCCGTAGATATGGTGGCTGCCCTGTACTCCGCAGTAGAACCCACCTGCTCCCCGTCGCATCTCCAGGCGCAGAGGCCATCGACTTGGACAAACGATACCCGCCCGGATACGGGGACTTCATACGGCGATTTCGAGAATCGATCGCCTTCGCGGGTTTGGATGGAGTCTGCGTCGACCGAGAACAACCTTCGACAGCTTCGTAGAGATATCTCGAGGGAAGACTCAATTCGAAAGTTCTACTCCCTGGGTTGCGCACCCGGTATTGCAGCGAACCTCCGCCAAGAGATACCAACACCCTTCTCCGACTGCCGAAATAGACCACCCCGTTCTGGACCGTCGGGGAGGAGTCATCATGCTCCTGCTCTAGAAGGTAGCGAGGCGCCTTATGGTTCGATCCACCACTCTCGATAGACGGTATGCGCAGGATCAGACCTGAACATGGCGACGGGAGCCGGAGGTCCACCGGCCGTCGTGGGCGGGGGCACGGTCGAGGTGGTCGTGGCCTGAGTGGTAGTGGTGAACGCGGCTGTGGCACTGCCTCGGTCGCTGCGGACCTCCGGCGATGATTCCGCCTGAGCGGGGGTCACTGCTTGGGTCATGGTGGTCGTTGTGGATCCTGCTGCGCACCCGGCCGCGACCAAGGCAAGCGCGACCACGACGAGGACGACCAATGCGGACAACAGATGTCGCGTGGGACTCATCGGACAGGCACCTCCTCGGCGAGCAAGATGGGAAAGAGACGAGCGGGGCACAGGTCCAGATTGATAGCCAAAGCCCCCGTCTCGCAGCCTGACGGCGCTGCAGATCGGGGGAGCTGCTTGCTCCCATAACCTACACTCTAGGGCAGTTCTGTTCGCTGTCAATAGGTAAACGGATTGTCCATCAACGGACGTCCGGAACAGCAGACGATAGTGGGCGGCCACTGCGGTCGCTACGCCGGGAGCACGCGGCGATCCCGATCTCCCGGATTCACTGGATGCAGGGGTCTTGGTGCGTTCTAAACCGTCACCAATCGGAAGGGAATGTCGGCAGACCATACAAGTCCGGGTCCCGCCACCTCTGTTGTGAGAATGACAACATTCTGCCTGCAAACGACCGGCTACTGATGTCCGGTCGCCCACCCGGTCGCTTGCCCCCCCCAGCCGACCTGGTGTCGGGAATACTCGCTCAAGGACTACGACTTAAGGCTGAGCCGACGTCACAGGTCGATGACTCAGCTGGATCTGAAGAGTCAGCAACAAGCGAGGGAGACTCTGGCCTGCCGACCGAGTTCACCCGTTGGTTGTTCGCAATCGAAGGGGTACTATGGCCGCTAGGAGGTGTGACGTGGTCGGAGCGATTCAGGACAAGCTCGATGCCATCGCCGGTCTGTGCCGCAAGTACGAGGTCGTGCAGCTGTATGTCTTCGGCTCTGCCACTCGTGACGACTTTCGGCCGGGTGAGAGTGACGTTGACCTTCTTGTGGACTTCGGTTCGATGGGCGGACATGCGAAAGCGCATGCCTACTTCGCCCTGCTCGATGAGCTTGAAGACCTGCTGGGCGTGAGGGTCGACCTCGTGATGGTCAACGCCGTCAAGAACCGCTACATCGCTCGCGACATCGAACGCACGAAGCAGATGCTGTATGCCGCGTAGCGCTGCCGCCTACCTTGTAGACATCATTGAGGCGTGCGATGCGATTGAAACGGTTCTCACCGGCGTCGACCTGCCGACTTACCGAGACTCTCGTTCCACCCGGTCCTCGGTCGAACGGGAGTTCATCATCATTGGAGAGGCCGTATCGGCCCTCGGCCGGGTCGCGCCGGACCTCTTCGACCACATCTCCCATGCACGCATTGTGGTGGGCTTCCGCAATGTGCTCACCCATGACTACGCCGCTGTGGACGACGAGACAGTCTTCGGTGTCACACGCGACGACATCCCCGTTCTGAGAAGTGAGTGCGTCGCGTTGCTTGAACGCTTTGAGGAAGCGGGCTGAACGGTTTGGAGAGGCTGTCAGGTGACCGGATCTTGGATTACCGATATTCGCCACTTCCTGGACGAGCAGGGGCGGGTTCCGGATGACCTACCGGCGGTGCCTCGCTACATGGGGGCGATCGTCGCCGCTGTCTCCTCCCATTCCGCCGGCAGGGTCCTCGCCCTGGATCTTCATTGCCGACGTCGGCCGGGACACGAGAGCTGCCCCGGCAGCGTCCATGCCGGCATAGACTCCGAGAGCGCCGAGATCTCGTGGTTCTGCCCTTGCTGTGGTGACCAAGGTCGCATCTACGGCTGGGAAGGCTCGCCGTGGGACCGACGTGCAGCTCACTCTTGCCCGACGGCCGGCTCAATGGACAGGCCGGCCGGGTTCTCGCCGCGAGCCACCGCAGCCTGGAACACCATTGCGCCGGAGATCAGGCAGCAGTTGCTCAACGACTTCTGGTGTGGTGCGTGTCGTGCAACCGCGTCGGTGGACCTTCGTAGCGGCTCTGTCTCTCGAGGCGATCTCGTTCTGCGTGGATGTTGCACCCGATGCGGAGGCGAAATCGCGAGGCTTGTCGAGAACGTCGGGCGGACGGAGGAGGCAGGCAGGGGATACGACGCTGACAGAGTTGATGAGATCGTTCTGGCCCTCCTCCACCTGAACTCGTTCACTGACCACGGTATTACTCGTGCCTGGAAAGGGTTCGACTGGGATTCCTTGGATCGGCTCCACTCCAGGGGTCTGATCTCGGATCCAAGGTCTACAGCCCGGTCGGTAGTACTAAGCGATGAGGGTACACGGTTGGCCGAGGAACTGTTCGCGAAGCATCTTGGGAGCGACGTTACGGGTGGGGCGCGAAGCCGATGATAGTCACCGAACAGGACGCAGCAGATTTCATCGATGGCTACACCCAGGTCATGGCGGAGATCTTCGGTTCAACTTCAGATGACTCGCAGCTAGAGCTGGTCGACGTACTGGCACGCGGCCGTGCCAAGTATCTGTCGGAACGCGCTTCGCTCGACCATGCGCTGCACAGTCTGGAAGCAAGATCAATACGTGTTTCGTCCGAGGTCGTATCCGCCATTCGGAGTCTCGAAGTGAAGCAGTGGTTCTACCTCAAGGACACCGCCACGTATTCCGTGTTCGTTGACCCATCCGCGGATATCGCCTACGCCGTCTTGGGTCTGACCGAGAGAATTCGAGACATGATTGGCGGTTCTGGCGCGCTCTTAGAGATTGGGCTGGTTCAATACCACGGCCACTATGTTTGCGACGGCCTCGTGAGCAATGTTGTATGGCTAGGCCGCAACGACCGGAAGGACCTGGCCCTTGTGCTTGCCGATATCCGGGCACGCGGCGCGTTTTGCAGGTCCAATGCGCGGATCGAACTCAACAGAGGCGCTTGACCTCTTCCCGCAGGTTCAAGAGCTGTCCACTTAGGACCACCTAGCGGTCCATTTTGGCTCGCAAATCGGCATGTTTTCTTCTCAGACCCCGCCCTGAACCGGGGATACTTTCTTAATCGGAAAAGCGCAAAACGCGTAGTGAGACCTGCGAGCTTATGCCTGGTCGAGAGTGATAGCCGGGTTGCCTTCCCTAGTTTCTTAGGCCCCTCAACCTACCCTAATCGCGCGGACCTCGACTGCGCGCTCATCGACCGGGATGGTAGGCAATTCGTTCTGGCCCTCGACCGGCAGGCTGCGGAGGTAGTCCATGATCGCCTGCCATTCCTTGATCTCCCGGACTGCGCCTTTCTCTGTGATCGTGGCGACACTGTCCTTGTCCGTCGTACCTCGGGGCGGCAGCAGGTAGGGCGTGTCACGACGAGGCGCTTCGAGTGCCTCGACCCTCGAGGTGAGGGGCTGGCCTTGCTTGTTCTTGGGAACAAGGGGCAGCCTGCCCTTCGTGTACGTGGGTATGCCCAGGGCTATCGCGCCGAAATAGAGGGGACACGTGAGGCTATACAAGCGCTGGTCCTTCCCGGTGATGTCGATCGCACGGTAGCCGCGGTCGAGGTCTCCCAACTCGATGGCCGTCACGACGTCGAACATGGGACGCGACGAGTCGTAACGGAACCTCATGCCGGAGGCGCGCGGAAAATACTCGCCTGGGTGAGCCGGGTTGTCCACGAGCAAGAACTCGAGTAGGTGCTTCAGCTCCTGGCCGGTGAAGTAGGCGGTCACCAGAGCGCTGCCGGACGTCGCATCAACCACACCCGCGCCCAAGGGGGCCACGGTGAACACATCGTAGACCGTTTGCACGCCCGAGTTCCCGCGTCTGAGGCCGGCGCGCATCATCCCGTTGGCGGTGAGACCGATGTCCGCCTTTGTGGCGCGCCTGAAGGCATCGGTGACGAGGTTGGCCAGGGGCGTGCTGGCGGTGATGTCGGTGAACGTGTTGGGTAGGTCCTGCGGGGCCACCGCCAGCGGCTGATCGATGCTGTATCCGCGGGACGCGAACACGACATCGGTGACCGTCTTCTTGAGCATTTCGATCTCGTCGGCGATGGCTCGGTCGCCGGCGATGGTATCGTCGATGGGGTGGAGCAGGTAGGACTCGACCGTCAGCTTGCCGCCGTCCAAGGTGACTACCAGTTCGCCAAGGTTCTCGCTTTCCTTCCCGGCCTGGACCACGGGGGTGCGGCCATTGACGATGATCGCCTCGTGCAGGGCGGTGTGGCTGTGACCGCCAACCACCACGTCGATGCCCGGCACGGCCTGGGCCAGGCGTACGTCGTCGCCGTCGGTGAAGCGCCCGTTCTCCCCTTTCTCCAAGCCCCCGTGACTGAGACAGATAACCACATCCACCTTCTCCGTCTCGCGGAGAACCGTCACCAACTCCTGGGCGGTCTCTATGGCGTCCGCAAACGTAACCGCACCGGCGCCGGTGGTGTAGAACTGCGCCTCTTTGCCGATTAGCCCGAAGAGACCGAAGCGAATGCCGCCTCGCTCGATCACGAGGTGGCGGCGGATCACCCCTTCCCTGGCCAGGCGCTGGAGGTCGATCAACGTCGGGTCGCTCTCCGCGAAACGGGTATTCGAGGCAGCCACCGGCGGAACCCGGCCTGCTTTGGCGGCCACGCCAATTGCTCTTCCCAGACCGTCGGGCCCGAGGTCGAAATCATGGTTGCCGAAGGTGGTGGCGTCGTAACCCATCCGGGACAGGAGTTGCAGCTCGGCGCCGGTCTCGCGGATGGCAGCGCCGAACGCGGTCCCCATGCTGTAGTCGCCCACGTCGAGGACCAGTACGGGGCCCTGATCTTGGCGGGCCTGCTTCCGTTCCGCTATCAGGTTAGCCAGACGCGCGTACCCGCCGCGGGTGGCGTCGTCGTTGAGCGTGAACGGGGTGTAGTCCGCGGCCGGGCCCATCCCTACGAGGCTCGAGTGCATGTCGTTGGTATGCAGGATGGTGAAGGTCCTCTTCATCGAATCCCCCGAGTATTGTTCGAATTGACCGAGAGGTGTCAGCGTATCAAGAACTTCGGAGCGCGAATCCAGACCGCTGGTCTGCGGGACGGGGCCACCGTTCTCGGATTGCGGACCAGAGTGGGCCGTGGCGGAGTTTCTTCGAACGGCATCCATCTGGGCTGTCCATCAAATGGGCGCTATAGGACTTGAGGACGTCGCCGCCAGCTCCCGCCTGCCGGGGCGGGGGTTTTGGGCGTTCTGAGGGCAAAGACAACTGGGGGCCGAGGCCGGCGAAAAGTCACCCCAGGCAGCGCGCCAGATAGCGTGAAACGTGGGTGCCTGGTTCAGGTCTGGGTCCCGCCGCCTAAAGGTGCATTCACCCCGTTCCAAGCGGCGCTTCCCCGGGAACAGTCCGGTATACTCGCTCTTAGCTGAGAAAGTGCAGGTGAGCACCGTGATCGACACGGACGCGATGATCAGCAGTATCAGAGAGCACGGCGAGGAGATTCGGGTTGAATTCGGCGTGGCCCGTCTTGGCGTGTTCGGATCGCGCGTGCGGGGCGAAGCCGGAGGCGACAGCGACCTCGACGTGCTCGTCGAGTTCTCTCATCCCACTTTCCGCAACTATATGGGGCTCAAGCGGTTTCTGGAACGCCTTATCGGGGTGCCGGTGGATCTAGTAAGCGCTGCTGCACTCAAACCCCTGCTCAAGGAACACATCTTGCGTGAGGTCCGGTATGTCGCGTGACTTCCGCGTGTACCTGCTCGATATCCTCGAGCGGTGCGAGCGGATCACACGCTACGTGGAGGGGCTCGACGAAGCGCGCTGGTCGCAAGACGAGCGCACCCAGGATGCGGTCCTTCGCAACCTTGAGGTGATTGGGGAAGCGGTGAAGAGACTTCCGGCCGATCTTCGCGAGCGCGCCCCGGAGATCCCCTGGCAAGACATCGCCGGACTGCGGGACATCCTGATTCATGAGTATGAGGGAGTGGACTTCGCGATTGTCTGGGACATCGCTGTGAACGAGGTACCGGCGCTCCATCAAGCGGTGACTGGACTGCTGAAGTAGCAGCTTTTCGGGTCCCAGACTGGACGGGTCACCATCTTGACTTCTATGAACCGGACTCCCTGATGTTCGCCATGAGTCGCACATCTTGACGTTTACCTGGGAGGAGCGTACGCTTATCCGTACGTAGAATCTGGAGGTAGAGGTATGACCACTGTTAGCGCGACCGAAGCGCGAAAGCAACTCTACAAGCTGATCGACGATGTGTCGGAGTCGCACGAGCCGGTGCAGATCACGGGCAAGAGGAGCAATGCCGTTCTTGTCGGAGAGGACGACTGGCGGGCGGTGCAGGAGACCTTGCATCTCGTCTCCATCCCCGGCATGCGGGAATCCATCCTCGAGGGCATGGCAACGCCAGTCGAGGATCTCGAAGACCAGCTTCACTGGTGAGCTGGCGGCTTCTTTACACCAAAACGGCCCAAAAGGACGCCAAGAAGCTGGCAGCGGCTGGCCTGAAGTCCAAGGCCCAGGCTCTGCTTGAGATCCTCGAGCAAGACCCCTACCGGACCCCGCCCCCATTCGAGAAGCTTGTGGGAGACCTCACTGGTGCCTACTCGCGCCGCATCAATATCCAGCACCGCCTGGTCTATCAAGTCCTCGAAAAGGAGCGGATAGTCAAGATACTCCGCATGTGGACCCACTACGAATAGGGTCTCGCGGAGTAAGAATCGTCATCCCAGCGGGGTGGAGAGAGCCTAGTGAATGCAGACGAGAAGAAGGACCTCGAGCCGTGGGAGGACGAGGAGGAGGACGACGAGGAGGCCCTCGATGCCGCCTACGCAGGGCTCCAGGGGTTCATGTACGAGGTGGACGGCCTGCTCGCGGGAGAAAGCGGGGCGGTCCGCTACAGGGAGCTCCTCACGGACGGGGAGCTCTCGGAGTTTGTGGACCTACAGGAGAAGCGCGACCCCACGGCGGAGCAAGTGGACCGCCTGGTCTCCCTATACCAGCTCATGAGGGACCGCTACCCGGGGGGCACGGGGCTGGAGAGAGGACCAGGGCCCTGATCCTCTCTCGAGCGACGAGGACTTGGACGGCCTCTACCTGGGAGAGGGGGAGTAGAAGAAGTGAGCGAGGAGCCTCCTAGCCGGGACGCCCTCGCCGGCCGCGCCCGCTTGGAGTAGGCTTTTCTGGAACGCCGGGGCGAAAGCGCGGCCATGAAGCTCGGCGTAGCCGAACCCTGCCTACTCGGCCCCGGCTACGATGGGGCAGTCAGCGCGCGAAGCGCTGCCGTCAGTGCGGTGAGGGTCGCTTCGTTGTAGGCGCCGTGACCCTGCCACCGAACGCTCCCACCCTGATCGAGAAGGAAGAGGTGGATGTCGTCCAGGTCCGGTAGGTTCAGAGCCCGCTGAAGGCCGCGTACATCAACGTACGCAGTAAGCGTGTGGCGACGGGCGTGCGGATCAGGGACGCCGGCTCGCATCCCGCTGTCGATCACGCCTCGCCAGATGCGATAACTGCGGGAGAGCGCCGGCACCTCCCACACCTCCAATACGGGGTAGTCCGACTCCAGCTGGGCGAAATGCGGCATCCACGTCTCGATGGGGTACTGGTGATCGCGCTTGAACGCGAGTACAACCAGGTTGACGGTGCCGGACAGGCCGGGAGGTATCTCGACCGTGCGGCCTTCGAGGTCCCGCGCCGTCACCCTGGGGAATATCATCGGGCCAGATGGTTTCATGGCTGTCCGTTCCCGCGCTGCCACTGCGTGACTGCGAGTTGGCGATGCACAATCGTCAGTGTTTCCGCAAGTACTATTAGGCAAACACCAGGCGCCAGTGGCGCACCGGTTACCGAGGCCAGGTGTCGGGGCTTCGTGGCCGCTCGGTGACATGTTGGTGACGGACGCGTCATCACCGAACGCCAGTCGGAAAGGCAAAACGTCCGAGGACCACACGGCGGGCACGGGCTCGGCCGGGCGCGCCGCGCGCACCGTCTCCGCTGTGGGGGCGTGGTGGTTGTCTAGCCGGGGGGTAGGGCTAGACAACCACCGGACAGGGTTGGGGCCACAGCTCAGAAGGGGGGTTGAGCAATGCTGTGTGACTCCACGAAAGTATGCTCGCACTTGTCACCTGAACTGCTCCTGAACGCCTGGGCCCTAGGTTCGCCGGCAGCCTTCGCATCCCTGGCCTTGGCGGCCGCCGCCGCGAGGGCCGGGGGCCCGGTCCCGGGAACAAGGAGTCTAGCGTCGGAGTCGGACTTAGCAAGTGGTCAAGAGTACCGACAAGCATGATGCCGGATGACCCGGCCGCGCATGGCAGCTATCGCATCCGCGATAGCTGCTTCCGCGGTGGCTTTTCTTGTGGTCAGTCGTTGGGGTTTGGCGGGAACGCTCACTGGCGCGGCAATCATTCCGATCGTTTATACGCTGGTCTCTCACTGGTCGGCTGAGAGCTTGGATCATCTGGGCAAATGGATACGTCGCCGTGTTTCGTCCAGCGGAAGTTTCGATGAGTCGACCGAGCCCACCCCCCCAGAGTCGACCGAGCCCACCCTCCCAGAGTCGGCCCGGTCGGGCGCGGGCCAGCATGCGGAACTGTCCGCGGGCGGGGGCACCATACCTGAAAGGCAGGCTCCGAAGCGCGGGAGCTCGAGGCTTCAGTGGCCGCTGGCAGCCTTCGCATCCGTGGCCTTGGCGGTCAGCATCTACTCGCTCATCTTGTCGGGTCCGGTCGAAACGACAATAGTCCGGGAAAAGGTGATCGAGAGGACAGTGACCGTTACCACCCAGGCCGCAAGTTCCGTCGCACAGGCGCCGAGTGCTGACACTTCGACCACGACGGTTTCACTCGCGGAGGAGCCAGGCACGGTACCGACCGCGCCGACAACATCGAGTCCTAGTCAGACCGGTCCAGTGGCGGAGCCTTCGTCCACGACGAACCCTGGCCAGATTGATCAGGGAGAGAAGCCTGCGCCCACGACGAGCACGGTACCGATCACCACCACATCGCTGCGGTGAGGGCCGATGCGCCGGCAAGCCGCCGGGCCGCCCCAGATGAGGCTGGCCGGCTCGGTATCACTGCCGTTCCCGACTATGTCTTCGCCGGAGACATCAGGCTAGTGGGCGTCGAGGCCTGGCTCATTTCCACCGACTGCTTGAAGGTCCCAGCACGAACGGAGGGTGATAGGGTTGAGGGCGGATGGACTATCATATGACGCCGCATGAGTTCCGCCACGAGGCACGGTAGATGGACATCCTTGAGACCTCTCTCCACGGAGTGCCCTTACTCACGGTCGTAGGGGAGATCGACCCCGCGATCGGCTTGCAGCTTGCGGAGGCGGCCGAGCGGGCCCTGAGTTCGTGCGGCCATCACATCCTTCTCGATCTGGAACTCTGCCCCTACTTGGATAGCAGCGGCCTCAACGTGATCGTTGGCCTGGTGAAAGAGGTGGGACCTCTGGGCTGGGTGGGGGTGATCCATTCATCCAGCATGGTCCTGCGCCTTCTCGGGCTGGTGGGCCTGACGGCTCGCGATGATTTCCGAGTCTTCCAGAGTCTTGACGAAGCCGGCGAGGCAGCGGCTGTCGTCGGGAACCGCCGCAATGCCGGCCCTTAGAACTCGTTTCAGAATGAAGCTCCGCCGCCAGGGACGGGCTGGGCACGCGCCAGAGAAGGACGCAGGGAGCGCGAATAGCAGCGCTATTTGCGGGACCGAGGACGCACTATCGTGCCGCCCAGGGTGCACTAGGCGGCCGCGGCTTCATTCTGAAACGAGTTGTTAGCTCGACTCTCTCACGGCCTGGATCTCCAGCGCCCCCTTGATCTCTTCCAGGGCCTTCGCCTCGATCTGGCGGATGCGCTCCCGGCTGACGTTGAAGCGAGAGCTCACCTCGGCCAGGGTGCGCGGATGCTCACCCTTGAAGCCAAAGCGGAGCTCCACCACCTTGCGCTCCCGTTCGCCCATGCCCTGGAGGACTTTGGCTAGGCTCTCCTTGGCGATGATGTCGGAGACCACGTCGGCGGGATCGGGACTGCTCTGGTTTTGGATGAAGTCGCCCAGTTCAGCATCCCCCTCTTCACCGACGGGAGTCTCAAGCGAGGTGGTGCGCCGGGCGATTCTGCGTATCTGCTGCACTTCGTGAGGCTCGATGCCCAGCTCGGCGGCCAGATCGTCGTCGCTCGGCTCTTTGCCCGTCTCCTGCAGCAGCTTCCGCTCGGTGCGCACCATCTTGTTGATCTTTTCGATCATGTGCACCGGGATGCGGATGTTGCGGTCCTGGTTGGCGATGGCGCGCGTGATCGCCTGCCGTATCCACCAAGTAGCGTACGTGGAGAACTTGAAGCCCCTGTGGTAGTCGAACTTCTCCACGGCGCGTATAAGGCCGGTGTTGCCCTCCTGGATGAGGTCGAGAAAATCCATTTCCTGGGTGTAATAGTTCTTGGCGATGGAGATGACCAGACGCAAGTTGGACCGGATCAAGCGATCCTTGGCCCGCTTGTCGCCCATCTCGATGCGCTTGGCGAGCTGGATCTCCTCGTTCCTGGTGAGGAGAGGGATCGTCCCTGCTTCCTTCAAGTACAAGCGAAGAGGGTCCTGAGTCACCGTCTGTATCGACAGGTCGAGAGTCGGCTCGATGCTATCGAGGACGCCCTGGGCGACGGGGCTCTGCTCGTAGATCTCGATGGACTGATCGAAGAGCTGTGAGTACAGGTCTTCGATCTCCTCCACGGTCATGTCGTACTCCTCCACCAGCGACATGATCTCTTCGCTGGTGACGTAGCCCCGCTCCTGGCCCAGCTGCAGAAGCTCCTGGACGTCCGCGATGGGACGAACGTCCTGTTGGAGATCAACTATGGTCATCTCGCCTTTCCTTAGCTTGGTGCCATACACCATGGCCAACTGTGCCTTTGCCATGAGCCGCCGGATGTCGTGGCGGGTCCGGGGGCACAGAAGCGCCGGCCGAGAGGCCGGCGCTTCTGAAGTGTCAGTTGTGGACGACTGTTACCAGCGGTTCCCGCTGTAGCCGCCGCCGTTGCCGCCGCCGCCGTAGCCGCCGCCCGAACGAGGCGCACGGGGCACCTGTTCCTTGGCCATGTCCACCTTGAGGGCACGGCCGTCCATCTGGGTCCCGTCGAGGGCACCTTTGGCCGTCTGAGCTTCGTCGGCCGATCCCATCTCCACGAAGCCGAAGCCTTTGGGGCGTCCGGAATCGCGGTCGGTGATGAGGTTGACCGAGGCCACTTCGCCGTGAGCTTCGAAAGCAGTTCTGATGCTCGCCTCGGACGTCTCATAACTGAGGTTGCCCACGTACAGTTTTGCTGAATTCACTAGATCCTCCATGAACGGAGTTATATTGCGACACGCGAGAGGGCAAAACTGGAGACAGGGCGGGGAGGTTGAGAAGCTCGGCGCTGCGCCTAAAGAAGATTCCTAACGAATGCTTGACCGTAGTGTAGCACACCGTGGCCGCGATGTGCCCGTACGACCTACGCATCGTATGACTCCTGGATGGTATCCTTGCCCAGACAAGGAGTACCGTGCCAAGAACTCATCCCCGGCCCCGCTCAGGGGCTTTTGCATATTCTCACGAGCAAGCGACCTCGGGTCGATCGCAGGCAGGTCTCGAGCCGGTCGCCGTTCGACGTTGGCCCACCTGGTTGGCTCGTTTCGCCATGCTCGGGGTCTTGGCCGCCACCTATCCGGGACTGCGGGCGGCTCTTAGCGACGCAGAAGGCCGGCAGGCGCTGTTCTTGTCGGGGTTGGCCGTGGCGCTTCTCTCCGTGCTCTTCTTCACCTGGGCTCACCAGACGATCAACAAGGCCGAGAAGCTCCCTCGAACACGATTGATCAGGGCTGCCATGACCTTCGGGGCCTCCTGTGTCGCGGTGGGGGTCTTCCTGAAAGGGGCGCAAGCCGACGCGGTTCATGCTGCCATCAAGGTCGCGCACGTGCCGCGGCCACTATGGCCGGCCACCAGCGGCACGGAGCGTCTCGGCATCCACCACGATCATGTAAGCCTGCTTCCCCGGTTTTCGGCAAAACTAAGCGGTTCCCCCCAAGCTCCGATAAGCCTGATCTTCTTGGGGAGTGGCGCTGATCTGCTCCAGGCGTTCGCGGCAGCCAGATGGTCTACGGCCGACCGGATCACCCCGCGCAGCGCTCTGCGGGCATTCGCCTGCGGGGTGCTCAACCGGCCTTATCCGCGCGCGCCCGTGCTCCCCGTTTTTCTCGACGGCAGACTGCACGACGTGGCCGTTCAGCGGACCGATGAGACCGATGAGGGAGGCTCCTCGCGCCGTCGACATCACGCCCGCTGGTGGCTCACCGACTTCACCTGCGAAGGCCGGCAGGTGTGGGCGGCCACGGCCTCCTACGACACAGGTGTGGGGATGGGGCGCCTCCTCCCCTTGCCCATCCACCACATCGATCCGGACATCGATGCCGAGCGCGACTACATCGTCCGCTCGCTCACGACCAGCGGTCCCGTACGGGTGATACAAGAGGTGCGTGTTACCCAGCCCATGAGGGGACGGAATGCCGCCGGGGATCACTTCTATACCCAGGGCATGGCTTTCGTCCTGGCATAGGCCGGCCCGGCACCTAGCATCTCCAGGCGGGGTGGTAGACGCCGACCATGGAGCGCGGAACGGCCAGATGCCTCGGGGCATCGAGACCTCGACCGGCCGTCTCAGGTCATCTGCCACGCTCGTCAGTAGGGGCGTTGCCGACAAAACATTCCCACTCGGGTGTCTAGGCTGATGTTAAGTTCAAGGGTTTATTGTTGCTGAGGGATCTCGCAAGGCCTAGTCGTCGACGATCTGGATGGCAATCGGCTTACAGAAGTGCCCGTTCAGAGGCGAGACGTCGTCCGGACAGGCCGAGACCACAACAAGGACGTCCATTTGGGCGCGAAACTCCACGAGGTCCCCGGCGCCGGCTGTGGGAGAAAGCAGATGGATGCGGCCATCACCGGTTGGCTCGACAAAGGTAGTGGCGAAGAGGTTGATCGAGGCCGGACTGTAGATGTCTTCTAAGGTCAGGCCGAACTCGGCTAAGGCCTCGGCGAAACTGTCACTGCAGCTGCGATGACCTGGAGCTCCCCACATCTCCATCGTGCGCCCGGTGCAATGCGGACCGAGGAAGTGGCGACCCACTGTGTCTCTGGTCACGGTGAGCATGGGGCGTTCGTACGGGACCTTCGAGAAGATGGTCCCCAGTCGGTAGTGATTGCCGGTGCCCAGTATCTGGCTCAGGTTGCCGGAGAAGCGGGCCATGCCCTGCTCCTTGTGGTCGCGGGCGTTCAGTACAAGGAGGCTGGCCACCTGCCCACCGTCAGCCTCGACTACCCGCAGCCTCCGGCCGTTCGAGACGATGAAAGCTCTACCCGTCCCGCGGGGTATCACAAAGTGCTCGACTATTCTGTCCTTCACGGGGACGTGGCCTTCCCAAGATTTGGTTCAAGGATCTGGAAGCGCAGACCCTTGGGCTGGTAATCGTTGCAGGGACCATGTCGCAGGGGGCACGCAGAGAAGACGGCGATAAGGTCCATGTGAGCAAGGAGATCGATGTGGTCGCCTTTCTCGACCAAGGGCGGGGCGAATTGCATGTCACCGTGCTCATCGGTGTACGAGTTCATCCAGACGTTGAAGATGGTGCAGTCAAAGGTGTCTTCCTGGCGCAGCCCCACCTCCGCAAAGGCATCGGCGAAGTTGTCGCTGCAGGTGCGGTCCTCGGGGAAGCCCATGAACTCGAGCAGCCGCCGGGTGCAGTGGCCGTCGTCGATATAGTGACCGCCGCGCTCGCCACCACGCCCACCGCTGCCCACGATGTCGCTAACAACCGTGGCGAGGACGTTCTCATAGGGAGGATTGGAATAGAGCTTGGTCAGCCGGTAGTAGCCGCCTGTTCCCTCCAGGCTGTTCAAGACGGCGGACAGCTCCGCCGAGAAGTGCTCGCGGTAGTTATGGGCATTGAGAAGGGTCAGATCGAGTACCTGCTTGCCCTCGTGCGCTATGGCGCGGAATACCTGCCCCCGCTTCACGGGCATCGACCCGCCTGTGCATTTGGGCAAGGTCAGATCTTCCAGGACCCGCATGTCCTCACTGTTGTCCCGCTTGTCTGACTCGCTCATAGTGGCCTTCCGTCAGAGTGATCTGCGAAACAGTCAGGACGCAATCTGTGAGACCGCTGCCTCGCCTGATTCGGAGTCCGCGCCCGCTGAACTTCCCCGCCCTCGTCGTTACGATCACCTGTCTGGGGCGCGAAACTGCGGGGCGGCCGCCATTCGGCGGCCGCCCCCATTCAACTCCTGCGCTCCGCGCCGGATCTGTCTCTACTGAGACTCTGAACTCGGACCTCACACGCCCTGGTTGAGCTCCGCCAGACGCCTCTCGACCTCCAGGTCATCGGATACGTCGTCAAGGCTTTCGAACTGAGCATCCAGAGAGGATGCTGCCAACTCGGCTTGGCCGGCGACCTTCGCTTCCTCGCGGCGGATCTTATCCTCGAAGCGGCTGAGCTCGCTGGTGGGGTCGGTGATGTTGACGCTCTTGATCGCGTCGTAGACCTTCTCCTGGGCTTCCGCAACCTTCGCGCGCCCCACGAGCTCGTCCCGTTTCGTCCTCAGCTCCTCGAGCTTCTGGTGCATTAAAATGAGCCCGCCCTTTAGTTTTTCGACGACTTCCGTCTGCTGGGCGATCGTCGGCGCCATGTCGTTTACCTGATCCTCGTTCGTGATCTGGCGTTTCAAAGCTATGCGGGCCAGATTCTCGAAACGGTCGGCCTCGGCGGGATCGCTCGCCCGCATTTCTTTGGCCTTCGCCGCCGCTGCGGCAGCCTTGGAACCCCACTCGGCAGCGGTCCTCTGCGCCTCGCGCGAGTCCTCCTCCATCATGCGGAGGTTGCCTATGCTCTGCGCCACCGCTTCCTCGGCTTCAGAGATGCTGTTGATGTAGTCGCGGATCATCTGATCAAGCATCTTTTCGGGATCCTCGACCCCATCCAGAAGCGCGTTGATGTTGGCCCGCGCCATTTGGCTCATGCGTCCGAGGATAGACTGCTGTGCCATTTACTGCTCCTTCCTATTACCGTGTCCGTGCACTTCGCACCAGATCGACAGGATCTGATTGAACCCGTTAGAAACGCCCGCCGCCGCCGCGGCGCATTCGGGTGCCCATCCCGCCGAAGGACGGCGGACTGAAACCTCCTCCGCCGAGGTTCCCACCGCCGAAACCCCCGAAGCCGCCGCCCGAACTCCCACCGCCTAACCCGCCCGCGAGGATACCCCCGAGGATGGCGCCGATGAGGGTGGAGCCACCTCCCAGGCTGGGCATGCCTGACGTGCTCACGGCCTGCTGTGTCTCAGCCTGCGCCTGGCTGAGGGCGCGCACCGCGAACTCGTGCGCGGTGGACGCGCTCCTGGCGGCGGTGACCGGGTCGGAGGCGCCGAGCGCCACGGCCTGGTCAAGGGCGCGCTGCGCCTCGGCGAGCTGCTCCCGGGGACCGCTGCCGATCGCGCCCCGGTGGGTCGTGATGTAATCGCTTGCTGCTGCAATCTCGGCGCGCGCCGCAAGTAGCGTGCGGTCGAGGGCCGCGGCTGCAGTCGCGCGCCGCGCCTGCTCCTCACGGACCTGCACGAGCGCCTTGTCCAGCGCGGCGTCTGATGCCTCCAGATGTCTCAGCGCGGTCAGGGGGTCGCGACCGCCTTCAGGACCGGCTGCGGCAGCCGCCGCGGACGCAGCCGCCTCGGCCGTGGCGATCAGCGGTGAGAGCTGTGCCCCGGCGCCGGCCGCCTGGGCCTCGGCGATGTCACGCCTGGTCTCGTCGATCGCCGCCGCGATACGGTCTCGCGCCTCGCCGAGGTCCTTGCCCAAGCGACCGACGCCGTCGAGGAACGCCTGGGCTTGGCCGGCGGCCTCCTGCGCAGCGAGAGCCGCCACCGCTGCCTCGCCGCGGCGACCGGCGTCGAAGTCCTCACGACCGGCCTTGACCTGTTCGCGCGAGAAACTGATGCGTGACGCAGCTTCGTCGGGGTTCGACGCCACCGCCGTCAACGCCGCCGGAGCATACACCGATGCCAGCTCCGTAAGGTCCTGCCTCACGTGCGGCACGCGGGCCTCGAGGGTCGAGAGCTGCTGCTCAAGGTTCGCGAGGACTTCCGGCGCCTTGCTCTCCAGGTCGCGCAGCCGATCGAAACGTTCAGCCTGTGCGTCCAGCTTCTCGTTCGCGGCGGCCGTGTGCTGCAGCACTGCCGTCAGAAGCTCGCGTTGCACCCTCTCGTCCGCGTCTTCGTCGAACTGCTTGTGGAGCTTGAAGGCCTCACTGAGCTCGCGTCCGGCCTCGTTCACGGCCTGTTGGAAGGGTGCGGCCTCCTCCTCACCGAACTCAGCCGCGGCGAAGCCCACCTCGTCGGTACTGGTCTTGATAGCGTCATCGGTCTCCACGAGCTCGAGACTCACCTTGCGCCTCAACTCTTCGAGCGTCAGCGCGGGCGCCGCCTCCGCTCCCGATGCAGGGGTCGCTCCCTGGGCCCCGCCGCGTCCCCGAGAGCGCCGCACCAAGGCCCAGACCACCAGGAAGATGACGACCAGCACGATCAGTCCGATGACGACACCCCAAGGGAACCCTCCGTCATCGGTTTCCTCGCCGCCACCCCCCGATCCCGGTTGGGTGGTGGCCGTTCCGGGTTGGGTGGTGGCCGTTCCCGGTTGTGTCGTCGCGGTGGTGACCACCGCGCCGCTCAACGCCTGCTGCATCCCCGTGGCCGCCCCGATCGCCGCCCCGGCCCAGTCATCGTCCGAAAGTGACGGTTCCACGGAGTCCACCATGATCTCGTTGAGCTCCGAATCGGTCAGCGGGAAGTCCTCGGCCACCGAGTAGGCGTACGCGCGATCCTCGATGGCGACGGCGAGCAAGACGTCGTTTATGCCCAGGTCACTCACGGTGGCGGTCTCGTTCGCCCACTCCACCGCTCCCAATCCCGAGAAGGAGTCGACGTAGACCGCCCAGAGCTGCACCTGCTCTGTCTTCTGCAGTTCGTCGAAAGCAGCCTGAATCTCGTCCTCGCTGCCGTCCACCGCTCCCACGCGATCCTCGATCTGCGAGTCAACCCGGAACGGGTCCTCGGCCAAAGCCTGTGCGGGGAAGAGAAGACCGCCCTGGAAGGCCGCCAGAAGAGCGATTGCAGCCAGCAGACCGCATATGCGTGGCACAAGCGGCGGCGAACCGGGACGACACAAATGTAGTCGACGACACTGTGCTTCCAAAGTGAAGAGCACCGGAGCCTCCTCCGACGAGTAGAGCCACGACAATACTACCCACCCAGCCCGGTCGCTAGACGCACGCAGTAGGGGACGGCGACGATAGGGCGACTGCAAAGGATCCCCCGACCGGCGCGCGGCGTCATCCTCCCGAGGCCCCTAGTCTGTCTTTTCAACCTTCCATTCAGCCCACTCATCGGAGTCTTCGGGTAGGGAGAGGGTCACCCTGTAGACTGGTTTGCCCAACAGGCCTTCCTTGCCCTTGCCATAGACCGTGGCATTACAGCCCACGTTCCGTTCCGTCCCCTCCTCCAGCTTCTTGATGGTGTCCAGGTATTCTTCGGCATCGTCCCTGGACAGATGCCCCACCTGGCGCGCTGTACCATCGGTGCTCATAAGGTGAACACCCACAGCGTTATGATCGCGCAGATTGTTGGGTTCACGGATCAGAACCGCCGCCACGTCGCTTAGCGTCCTCGTCTCACCCTTCCCCAGCTTTCCCAGGATCTTGGGGAAAGCGTCAAGGTTGTACGACTCTCCCGCGACTTCCACATCCCGGAACTCGATGTGCCGGTTGGGATCGTTCTCATCGTCGGACGGTGAATAGATGAAAGTAAGTTCGTATGCCATCGTGACCTCGCTTGCTCAGCATTCGCGTATCGACCCGCTTACCCTACACTGTACAACCCCAACATGTCTGAGGAGCCCATCCAAAGCCTCTTAGCCTCGACGCATGACCGCGTCTACCAGCAGGTTCTCAGCGAGATGAGCCGAACTACTCTGCTTGCGCTCGCTCTGAGTAGCGATTCTATCCATGGGACAGCAGGGAGGACCGAAGATGATGGGCAACATGAGCGGGAACAAGTACGGCCCCTGGGTACTTCTCGGGTCCATCCTCATGATGATCGTGGGGGGCTTCAAGTTCATCGCCGGGATAATCGGTCTCTTTAGGGATCAGTATCTGGTCGGCGGTTACGACGGTTACTACCTGGTCGACGTGACCGGGCTGGCCGTCTGGTGGCTGGTCATCGGTGCCCTCCTCCTGTTTGGCGGCTATGCCGCCCTGCAGGGCAAGACCTGGGGTTACATCACAGCCATCGTCGCAGCGGGCCTGGCTGCGCTGTCGGAGTTCTTCTCGATTCCCTACACCCCAGTCTGGTCCATCATCATGCTGGTCATCTACGTGGTGGTGCTGGCGGCGTTCGTGAGGGCAACCGCCCGAAACTGAACGGAACCAGGGGAACCTTCAGGCGCGCCACTGCGCGCGCGGCGTTACTCCAGTTCCAACCGCCGCGGGGAGAAGGTGACCCAGGCGACCAATCCCGACAGGAGGATCACGCCGCCGGCCACCAGGAGCGAGAAGCTGACCCCGCTGTGCACCGCATCGTACGCGGCGCCGACTACTTTGGCGACGATGGGGCCGTATATCTTCTCGGCTTCCTCGGTACCGGTGAATTGCCCCGTGAGGACGGCGTTGATGACGAGGTCCCGGAACTCCGGAGGCACTTCCAACTGGATGAGGCGTTCCGTCAGAAAGTCGATCAGCTTGGTATTGAACAGCGACCCCAGCGCCGCTACCCCGATGACGGTGCCGACCTCGCGACTGGTGGTGGTCGCAGAGGCCGCCATGCCCGAATGCCGGGCCGGGATCACCGAGAGCGCCACCGACGTGATGGGCACCACGGCGATGCCGAACCCTGCCCCGGTCAGTGTCAGCGCGAGGATGAGAGGTGTGAACGTGACCTCACCCGCGAGGGCCAGATTGGTGAACAAGACTCCCACTCCCGCGGCGAAGCACCCGATCGCGACGGGCAACCGAGGCCCGGAACGGGCCACCCACGTACCCGCGAAGGCCGAGGCGATGATCATCGCGAGCGCCATGGGCACGAACAGGGTAGCGATACGGAAGGCGGAGTAGCCGATCACGATCTGGAGGTAAAGCGCGGTCAAGAAGAAGATGGAGAACACTCCGAAGTACGTGGCGAAGGCGACGAACAGCGATCCCGAGAACGCGGGTTTCTTGAAGTAGTCCACGTTCAGCATCGGCACCTTGGTGCGGTGCTCGACCGCCACGAAGACAGCCCCCGCGGCGCCCCCGATGGCAAACAGAGCAAGGACCGGGGCGGACGTATACCCTGACGTCTCACCCAGGATGATAGCGAACACTATCGTCGCGAGAGCCGTCGGCCCGAGTATGAACCCCGCTACATCGAAGCGGCCGGTCTGGGGGTCGGAGCTTTCCGGGACGGCGCGCTGAGCAGCGGCTAGGGCAAGGACTCCGGCGACGACGTTGAACCAGAAGATAGCCGGCCACCCGCCGAGACCTACCAGCACGCCGCCGATCACCGGTCCCATAGCGAGCGCCAGACCGGCGATGGCCGCCCAGACGCCCAGGGCCCTAGCTCGCGCCGCGCGGTCGGGGTAGAGATGGCGGATGATGGAGAGCGTCCCTGGCTCACAGGCGGCAGCCCCGATCCCCATGATCCCCCTGGCGGCGATCAGCGTCCCGGTATTGGGAGCCAAGGCGCCGAGGAGGGAGCCGGCTATGAACACCACGGCTCCGCCCAGCATCACACGCTTTCTGCCGAGTCGGTCTCCCAGCGAGCCGAAGGCAAGCATGAGGCTGGCGAAAAGCAGGGCGTAGGCGTTGACTATCCACTGCATCTCGGAGACGGTGGTGTTGAGAGTCTCCTGCAGATCCTGGAGCGCGACGCTCATGATGGTGGTGTCCAGGAAGGTCAGGAAGAGGATGCCACAGAGGGTGGCAAGGGCGCGACGCGCGCCCGGAGTCTCTACGGCCGTATAGGCTGCTTCCACCAGCACCTCGCGACTCGGCATGGAGCGTGGATCCCATCCCGCGGCAACCGAAGACGTCTCCGTCCGGGGCAGGCCCACAATAGCAACCTGTAGCCCGCGGGGCAACAGATCAAGCGGGGGTCTCCTCTTCGCCGCTCGCAGTTATGCGGCGGATGCGCGCGCTATCATGTCGCCGTGACGCTGCAAGAGGCATACCAGGTCCTGGGCCTGCCCCGAGATGCCACGGCCGCCCAGGTCAAGGCGGCCTACCGGCGGCTGGTCTCCGAGGCTCATCCCGACCGGGGAGGCAAAGCGGCCGAGTTCATCAAGATCCGGGCCGCGTACGAGATCATCTCGGCCTTTCTCAAGGAAGGCCCACCCGAGGACGACATCCCCATCCCGGGCGATCTTCGCACCGTGATCGACCAAATCGTGGCGGAGTTCCGAGAACACCAGCGTTGGGCCGAAGCCGAGACCCTGGCGCAACTGGGGGCCTTCGAGACCCGGATGCTGAAATACATCCAGACTGCGTCTCGCAGCGAGCTCCGTCAGTTCAGCATCAAGTTCCGGTTCTCTTGGGATGCAACTATTAATGCGCTATTTAATAAATGCAATACAAGATGTGATTCCATACTTCAGAGTTACGAAAGCTGGTACGCCGAAAGCACCCAGGCCGTCTTCGACGAGATGTATCGGAGCGACCTCCGCCGGTTCGCGTGGCGGCGCCGTTTCTGGGAGATCTTCGTAGTGCTGGTGGCCATAGCAGCCGCCCTCACCGTGGTGATCGGCTGGAACGGGCCGGTCCGCCTGTGGGTGTCGGTGGCCGTACTGGTGATCGCGGCGGCGGTGTCCTACCTGGCCTATTGGTGGTGGGTGCGCAGAAGACGCAAGGTCCGGGAGAAGGTTGAGCCTCTAAGCGTGGTCCCCTTCCAGATCCAACCGGGAGCTCGCTTCCAGACCGAGGCGGCGATGCGCCGGGGTAGGCGGACGACCGCGGCTATGGGGACGGCCGGGTTGCTTTTGGGAAGCGCCGCGTCGAGCGGACTCGCGTTGCCCCTCGTCGGGGCCGCGGCAGGGGCGGCTCTTGGGGGAGTGGTGGACCGACTCGTCAATCCCACCGGCCAGATGCGAGCCAACCTACAGGGGGAGCTGCGGCGGTTCGTCACCATGGCTCGACCCCAAGTGACCGCGTACGTGCTCGAGGCGCACGAGCAACTGCTCGATGCGGTCCGGGGCCGGATCGTGGCCAACTATCAGGAGCGAGTAAAGGGCACGGTCAAACTGCTCACTGCCGGCAGCCAGCCCTCAACGAGTCGTAAGCGCAACCGCGAGTCAGACGCCGCCTAGCTTGTCACGACCGGGTCGGGGGCCTCCTGGAACGGCTGCATGCGCACCACCAGCGAGAACAGATAGGGGTAGTCCGCCTTGAGGTGTTCCACGTAGAGAAGCCACTCGGCCATCAGAGCGTTGTAGGCGCGCTGCACGTCTAGCCGCAGGTGGGCTTCATCGGCGGGGGAGAGGTCCGTCAGCGACTTTCGCGCCTCCAGTTCCTCCTCCACGTGGAGCACGGCCCACAATAGGTCGGTGAACCGTTCGTGTTCCATGAGATTAGGATTCTCCAGTAGTCGGAGCACGAACTGGCGCTGCTCGACAAGATGAGCCTTGAGCTTGTCCCGGTCGATGCGGTCCAAGTCCACCTCACATCTGAGAGCGCGCGCGTACTGCGTGGCTCGAGAGAAGTCCTCCTTCTTCCAGGAGGCTCGCACGTGGAGGCGGTCCTTGATCTCCGAAGCCTGGCACATGGCAGGCAACAACTCGCCCAACAGAGGCGTTCCCAGCTCGCTGAAAAAGGCGCCGATCACCATGTTCAGCTTGTGGGCGAGGGCCTGCTTCTCACGAACGGAGATCAGCCGCTCGATGATCAGGCCCACGACGAGCACTTCCAGGGGAAGGAAGGCAAGATCCAACACCAGATAGAAGAAGATGTTGCGCACGTCCCTGAAGATGAGGAAGTTGATGCTCAAGAGTATGGCCGACAAGAGCACCAGCCCAGTGCCCACGAGCGCCAGCCAGAGCCGTTCGCTGCGTCTCACGCTGTCACCAGTGCCGCCGGTGCAACCAGTACCGCGGGTGCCATGAGATCGGCGCAGCTGCGGCAGGAGGTCGATGTCGGCGCGATGGCGAAGTGGTGCATCCGTCTTTTCCTCTGGAACGGGTGGCCCGTCGCCACTATATCAGCACGGTATACTTGGGCGCATGGCAGAAAGCCCTGACAAGCAGGCGCCGGCCGAGCTCTACGGCACCTTCGCCATCCGCGAGAACAGGCTCGAACCGTGGCCCAATCCCAACCCGGAACGGCCCTACCTTATCTCGCTCGACATCCCGGAATTCACCTGCCTCTGCCCGCGTTCTGGTTTTCCCGATTTCGCCCTTATCAAGATCCGTTATCAGCCGGCCGACTGGATCGTGGAGCTGAAGTCCCTCAAGCTGTACATCAACGGCTATCGGGATCGCCACATCTCCCACGAAGCCGCTGCCAATCAGATCCTGGACGATCTCGTGTCGCTGCTTCGACCCCGCTGGATGCGGGTCATTGCCGACTTCACCGTGCGCGGCAACATCAAGACCGTCGTTCGTGCCGAACACGGTCGCAGGGAGCTGACATGAGCGAGCCGGCGGCCGGGCCGGCGCCCGCGCCCCCATCACGGCTCGCATCGGGTCCGGCGCCCGCGCCACAGCCGGGGGCGGGGCCGGCCGCGTCGACGCACTGCCTGCTGCTGAGTGGCGGCCTTGACTCCACGACGCTTGCTGCCTGGATACGGGAACGCCATCCGGGGGAAGCGGTCAAGGCCTACACGTTCCTCTACGGTCAGAAGCACTCCGTCGAACTGGAGGCCGCACGGACTGTGGCGGCCGCCTTCGGGATGGAGCATTTCTTGGTCGAGCTTCCTCCCATCCACGGCTCCGCCCTCACCGATGCAGAGTCGTTCCTCCCTGAAGACCGCGACCTGGCGACCATCACCGGCGTGGCGCCGTCGTACGTACCGGCGCGCAACCTGCTCTTTTTGGCGCACATGGCCAGCCTGCAGGACGCCTTCGGTCCCGGGGTCCTGTGGCTTGGGGTCCACCACGACGACCACACAGGCTACCCCGACTGCCGGCCTGAGTTCGTTGCGGCTGCCGATGAAGCGGTGCGGCTGGGTACGCAATACGGACTGCGCATAGAGGCGCCATTCGTCCACTGGTCGAAGGCCGACATCATCCGTTGGGGTCTGGAGCACGGCGTTCCCTATGAGCTGACCCACTCCTGCTACCAGGGGCGCAGGCCGGCCTGTGGGGCGTGCGATACGTGTCAAGCGAGGCTGGCCGCCTTTCACAGCGCCGGTGCCGTCGACCCCATCCCCTACGAGGACCGGACCGCGTCGTGACTGGGGCCGTATCGTGAAGACCACCATCACGGTGGCGTCCACGTTTGCCGCGGCACACCGGCTGCCTGATCACGAGGGCAAATGCTGCCGTCTACACGGGCACACCTACGGCCTGGAGGTGACGGTGGAGGGCACGCCTCAGGAATCAGGCCCTGCCGCGGGCATGGTCATGGATTTCGCCGACCTGCGGCACCGCGTCGGCGAACTGGTGGTGGAGCACCTGGACCACCAGCTCCTCAACGAACTCTTCGACTTCGTGCCCACGGTGGAAGCCGTGGCGGCCTGGGTCTTCGGCCGGTTGCAGGACGCCGGTCTGCCGGTCGTGCGTGTCCGCCTGGCTGAAGGGCCGAACACCTACGTGGAAGTGACGGCCTGACCGGCAGACGGCCGGCGGCGACGCTCTCGTCTGCGAGGAAAGCCCTGGTGTCATGACCATCGCGCTCTCGTGACCACCCTGCGGATACTGGAGATCTTCGACTCGCTCCAGGGTGAGGGGTATTGGACCGGTATTCCTATGACCTTCGTTCGCCTTTCCGGATGCAACGCTCCGGAGTTGGGGCTTAGCTGCTTGGCCTGGTGCGACACTCCTGCCGGCTGGGACCCGGGCGTCGGGGACGAGTTGGAGATCACGGAGATCCTTCGACGGGTTCACCTGCCACGTGTCTGCCTCACCGGAGGTGAACCTCTACTTCAAGGTGAGGTGAGCGGAGCGCTTGTGGCAGAGCTACACAGGAAGGGACTGCGGGTGCACCTTGAAACAAACGGCACTGTGGACCCGATAGTGTTCGCTGTCGCGGCGGACAGCCGCGGCGAGTCCGCCGGCGCGCACGGCGCCGCGCCCGGCGGCGCAGTGGCTCAACGCGAGTCAGACTTCGACTGGGTGGCGGTCAGCCCCAAACCGCCGGGCTACTTCGTGGCCTCGGGGTGGACCGGATCTATCGACGAGCTCAAACTGGTGGTCGACGAGCATCTTGACGCGGCCACCGCGGAGCGGCTTGCCGCGGCGCACCCTGGAGCTATGGTGTTCCTGCAACCCGAATGGGGGCGCTACAAGGAGTCCTGCGAGCGGGCCGTCGCGCTCGTCATGGATCACCCGGATTGGCGTCTGTCGTTGCAGACGCACAAGCTGCTCGATATCCCTTAGAACTCGTTTCAGAATGAAGCTCCGCCGTCAGGGACGGGCTGGGCACGCGCCAGAGAGGGACGCAGGGAGCGCAAATAGCAGCGCTATTTGCGGGACCGAGGACGCACTATCGTGCCGCCCAGGGCGCACTAGGCGGCCGCGGCTTCATTCTGAAACGAGTTGTTAGGCCGGGCTTCGCCAGCGGGAGAACCTTGGCTCAGATGATGTGGCTCTCTGCCAGGATGCCGCCGTCCACCGCCATCTTCTGGCCCGTGATGAAGCCGGACTCGTCCGAGGCCAGAAACACGTACAAGGGCGCGCACTCTTCAGGGGTACCTAGCCTAGTGCCGAGGGGAGTCTCCCTTGCGCAGCGTGCCAGCATCTGGGCCCTGTCCTCGCCGCCGGCGGCAGCCATGCCGGTCTTGATCACGCCGGGCTGGACGGCATTGACCCGGATGTTGAACCGGGCCAGCTCGGCGGCGGCGATCCTCGTCATGGAGAGTATCGCTCCCTTGGTGGCGCCGTAGACGAACGAACCGTGCTGGCCGTGGTCTCCGGCGATGGAAGCGGTATTGATGATCGATCCTCCTCCGGCAGCGATCATGGCTGGAACGGCGTGCTTCGTCCCGAAGAAGGTCCCCTTCTGGTTGACGGCGACCACGCGATCGAAGTCGGCTTCGGTCAGTTCCTGGATGGGCTTGTATATCGCCACTCCGGCGTTGTTGACGAGGATGTCCAGCCGCCCATACGTGTCGACCGCCGTCCGAATGAGCCGCTCGACCTCCTCCTCTAGAGATACGTCGGCACCGACGTAGACCGCGTCGCCGCCGGCCGCCTCGATCAGGGCGACGGTCTCTTCACCCATCCCGTCCCCGCGATGGTCGTTCACCACGACTCGAGCGCCTTCCCGGGCGAATTCCAGCGCGACGGCCCGGCCGATCCCCGAACCCGCGCCGGTCACGATCGCCACCTTGCCTCTCAACCTGTCCACATCGGCCTCCGCACCTATCGCCCATCACTTCGGGCCCCCGGGTCTCGGGAAGAACCCGATCAGACAACAGCGTAGCACCCCCCGATGTGAGGGACTCGGCAGTAGCCGGAGGGAGGTTCACAAAGCTATCAATCCGTGTAGAATCGTGAGAGAAGGGAATGCCACATCGAAACGTCGTGGGACCGTTCCTGGTTGCGGGGAGGCGACTATGGATCCAGAGCAACAAGACCAGCGTCGCGGCGAAAAGCAGGACGAGAAGCAAGGGGAGAAGGAGCGGGAGAAGAAGCAGGAGAAGGGCAAGGGCCTAGACGAGAAGTACCGGCGCAACCCGCTGGCGTTCGTGTCGTGGGCCGTGCTCATCATATGGTTCGGCGTCACCCTGCTGCTGCAGAATCTGGACGTCTTCAGGGATGATGAGCAGGGGTGGGCCGTCTTCTTCTGGGGCGGCGCGGTGATCATCTTCGTTGAGGCGTTCCTCAGGCTGGCGATCCCCAAGTGGCGGCGTTCGGTGGTCGGTTCGTTCATCTGGGGCGCGATCTGGGCGGGAGTGGGTTTCGGCCTCTGGTTCGGCAACTGGGAGATCATCGGACCGGTAGTGATCATCGCCATCGGGGTGGGTATCCTGGTCAGCCGGCTTGCGCCACGCCGATAGCGGAGCCGGAACGCCCGAGCAGGGGGCGCTCGCCGTCAGCGGGCCGGGAGCACGGCTACAGCCGTCCCAGGTTGAGGCTGCTGAGTTCGTGCCAGTGATAGTCGAGGCGCGTCCACCAGTCCTCCCGGCCGATGCAGCGGAAGTAGGGTGGACGTAGGGCCTTGATGGTGTCGCCGATGCGATAGCGGGCCAGTATGGGGGTCGAGACCACAAGGCTGCCCGTCTCCCCGGGGCTCATCTCGTGGAGCATCTTGATGCCCGAGCGGGTCAACACCTCGAAGAAGAAGAGATCGTAGTTCGGCACCCAAGCCTTCTGGTCGTCGCGCTGCTGGCCGAACATGCCCTCGGTGGCGCCGTAGATCTCTCGGATGGCCACCGGACCGTACATGGCGGTGAGCCTGGCGGCGTGCCGGGTGTTGATCCCCGGAGTGCTTCCCAGGGTCATGATCTGGGTCTTCCAGAGGTCCTTGGGATAGACGCCGTGACGCCGGCGCAGATAGCGCCCGAACTCCATGGCGGTCTGGCAGACACCCCCGACCAACGTGACATTCTCGCCCCTGCATTTCTCGACGGCCAACTCGAAGCGGTTGTCCCAATCCCGTCTGGTGGTGCCTCCCCCGAGCGCGTCGATCTCGTCCTGGGCCGGGACCGAGCGGATGGGAGTGAACTTGGATACGTGCTTGGTGTAGATGCCGGAGCTGTAGCCATACTCGAGCTCCCGGTCACCCACCCGGATCGAACCAACAGTTGAGGGAAAGTTGAGGTTGAGATTGACGCCGGCAAAGAGGTCCAGCCGTTTGGTCGCGGCCACGTAGGCCAGCATGGCTCGCCCCGCGCTCACACGCATGCGGAGGTCGGTGGAGGTCATGGGGATGAATTTCGACTCGCCCTCTACAGTGCCTCGGGTGATGGCCCAGCCCACTGGTTCCTCGCACAGGAGCAGACCGGTCTCGCCGGCCATGACGGCGTCGATGACGGGCTTGTAGTCGTCGTAGGTCATGATCGGGAAGGCGGCGCGGTAGGTGCCTATGAGGTCGCCCTCGGCCTCGGCGACGCCGGCGGCGCCATGGGAGGAGCCATAGCCCGTTTGAGCGTAGTCGCTCAGGATCCGGCGAAGCACGGCCTCCTGCGCTGGGGCGGGGTCCGCCACCGCCTGGTGCCACGGTTCCAACTGGTCGCGTAGCGCTTGGGCTGCCACCTGCGCGGCCTCCGCAGGCGGCGCGGCCTGCATGGGCGAATTGGCCCGTGCGGCAGACTCCGACGGACCTTCCCGGGGATCACGGCTGCCCTGCGATTGGTTCTCCAGCATCTTTGCCCCCTTGACCGGCCGAAGCTCGAAGCGGCTCACGGCAAGGTTGTACCACATTGCCTTCGGGTTATCTCGTTCGTACACTGGAACTAGAGCCCGAGGCTTGTCTGTGGCAGTGCTCGAGGCTTGACGAGTGCCGGCCCGACTGAAGGAGGAGACCATGGAAGACCTGTTCCCCGTGCTGTTCTGGAGCGGCCCGATCGGCGTCGGAGCGTTTTTGGCCGGGCTGGGGGTGCTTTTCTGGGGTATCAGCAGACTGCAGCGCGAGGATAAGAACAAGTCGAAGGATCGTACCTAGCGAGACCTTCGCGCGCCCATCCTGAGCGTTCAGGATAGATTCAGGGTCAATGGACGAGAATGAGTCGTTCCCTGCTCCCCTTGCTTGAGAGGAGAGGTGCGATGACCCATGTGCCCAACATCATGGGCGGCGTAGAGCGGGACTACTTGCGCACGGTCTACGAGTTGGCAGGTAGGAGGGCCAAGAGCGCCGTCTCCTTCGCGGAAGTGCGCACGGAATCGGGCCATTCCCAGGACGAGGCGGAGAGCGCGTGCGATTTCTGGGCCGATCGCGGCATTCTCGAGTGGACCACCCTGGGACATATCGCCCTTACCCACATGGGGCAAAGAAGGGCGGAGCGTCTCGAGCGAAGAGGCTGGTCGTTCGCCCCCTTCTAGAGGTCCCGGGCGCCCTCGTTTAGACCGAAGCTTCATCGACCGAAGCTTCATAGTGACCCCGGCCGCTGCGCGAGCGCCGTCAGTCTGTCGCGAGCCAGCACTTTTCGAGGTTGCAGATCCCCAGCGGGCTGTAGACCAGCCCGTGCACCCGTTCCGAGCCCAGGTACTGGTGCTGGTAGGCGACGATCGGCAAGGCCGGCGCGTCGTCACCGATCATTCTGACGATCTCCTGGTACGCCGCCACGCGTTCCTCCGGCGAGGTGATGCCCCGTGCCTCGACCAGAGCTTGATCGACAACCGGGTCAGCGTAGAGGCTCTGGTTATCTCCTCCTTCGCTGTGGAACAGGGGGTACACGAAGTTGTCGATGATCGGATAGTCGGCCGTCCACGAATACCGGGCGATCTGGAACTGCTTGTTTCCCAGCATCTCTAGGAACTGGGCCAGCTCCGCGCTCTCAATCCTGCTCTGGATGCCGATGGCTTTGAGGTCGGCCTGCATAAGGGCGAGCACGTCCTCATGACCGCCCCCGGAGTTGGTGAACAGCACCAATTCGGGGATCCCCTCACCATCAGCGTGACCGGCCCGCGCGAGAAGCCGCGCGGCTTCTTCGCGGTCGAAGCGGCTGTACGCCCAGGCACCGTCCTCGTATCCCACGATGCCCGGAGGGACGATGCTGCTCGCGGGAGTGCGCACGCCCTCGAAGATCGTCTGGGCGATCGCGTCCCGGTTGACGGCCAACGAGACGGCCCGCCGGACGTCGGCGTCTTTGAGCACCGGGTCTTCGGTGTTGAAGACGAAGAAGTACATGGTTGCTTCCGGGCCGAGCAGGGTCTGCCGGCCGGGAAAGCTCTCCAGCCCGTCGGGGCTCTCGCCGTACTCGGCCACGGCCGCGGCCACCTGGCCGCTGGGGATGGGGGTGAAGTCGAGGTTGCCCGCTTTGAACTCGAGAAAGGCCGTTTCGGGATCTTTCACGATCTTGAACTCGACCCCATCCACATAGGCTGGGCTACCGTAGTAGCCGTCGTAGCGCACAACCTTGATGTACTGGTCGTGCTGCCAGGGCTCGGCCATCATGAATGGGCCGTTCCCCACCGGGTTCTCGGCGTAGGCAGCCGGGTCCTTCTCCACCTCTTCCCGAGGGACCGGTGCGAGAGCCGTATGGGCGACAACGTAGTCAAAGTCGGCGAACGGGTAGGAGAGGGTCACCTGCAGGGTGTAGTCGTCGAGCACCTTGACGCCGGCAAGCGCGGCGCTCGCTCCGGACTGCATCTCGTCGAACCCTTGCACCGCAGCCAGGTGGTAGGCGATGAAGGATTCGTTCTCCGGATCGCAGATCCGTTCCCAGGCGTACTTGAAATCGGCTGCCGTTACCTCACGGCCGTTGTGGAATGTGGTCCCCTGCCTCAGATGGAAGGTCCACACCCGGGCGTCGGCACTGGCCTCCCAGCTCTCGGCCACAGACGGGACGGCTTGGGAGGTCTTTGGGTCGAAGGCGACGAGACTATCGAACACGGCGTTACCCACCTGTGTACCTTCGGACTCCACAAGGTCCAGAGGATCGATGAACGCCGGCTCGGCTATGGCCACAGCGAGCGTGCCTCCGGGTGCCGGCTCCGCCGGCGCCACGGTGCTGCTCGTGCTCGCGGCGGTTGCCGAAGTCCCGGTCGCGCCGGTGGCCGTGGTGTCTGTGGCGGCCGAAGTCGCCGAAGTACCGCCGGCCGCGGACGTGTCCGCACATCCCACTACGGTAGCGACGAGCGCCAAGCAGATAAGAAACGTGAGAACGACCAGGATCGGGTAGAGACCTCTGTGCTTCTGCAGTCTCATCAACGCCCTCCTTCAGGCGGTCAACTCCTGGGCGCTCTTCCCTTGCGGTCGAGCGCGCGCAGTTCCGCGCAGCCCCGTGGGCTCCATATGCGTTTCATCGGCAACTTACGGCAGGGAGAGGAGCCCCGGCGTCGTATGGGATAATCGGCGGGATTTGTCGATCACCGCTGTGGTCCGGGCCGGGCGGCCGGGACCGGCGCGAGGCTGGAGCCGGCGCCGAGTCCTCGGGCCCGTCCGATGTCCGGAGCCCGGCGGTCTTGAGGGGCGCGAAGCGGCACGGCGGACCGCGGCGCCTGTGAGGGGCAGAAGTGCGCAAGATCCACACATTCAGCGTCCATCCCGAGGTTCCCGCGCGCTTGAGCGGGCTGGAGGAGCTGGCCTACAACCTGCGCTGGACGTGGGACAGCCGGGCCTTCAAGCTGTTCCAGCACCTCGACCCGGAGATGCTCGAAAAATACGGGGGCAACCCGGTGGAGCTGCTACGCCGCATCTCCCGGGAACGACTGGAGCAGGCGGCCGGCGACGCGGCCTTCCTCACCCACCTGGACGGAGCGCTGGACGATCTGCGTCGCTACATGACCGAGCCCGGATGGTTCCGGTTGCAGTATCCCGAGTGCGCCGACCTGACCGTGGCCTACTTCTGCATGGAATACGGCCTGACGGCTTCCTTGCCCATCTATTCCGGGGGTCTGGGAGTGCTGGCCGGCGATCACCTCAAGGCGGCCAGCGGACTGGACATACCCCTGGTGGCGGTGGGTCTGCTCTACAACAAGGGCTACTTCGTGCAGGAACTCGACGACAGCGGGTGGCAGCGTGAGGAGTACCACGTGCACGATCTGAGTGCGCTTCCCGTACGGCCGGTGAAGCTCGAGGGCGCCGAGGTTTCGCGTCTGGGGGCGGCCGCCGGCGCCGGCGCGGACGCCGCGGCCCTCAAGGTCTCGATCGACATGTCCGGGCGCCCCGTATGGGCCCAGGTTTGGAAGGCGCAGGTGGGACGCATCCCCCTGTATCTGCTCGACACCATGCTGCCGGAGAACGACGCCGCCGCCCAGCGCATCACCAGCGAGCTCTACGGTGGAGGGACCGAGGAGCGACTGGCCCAGGAACTGGTGCTCGGCATCGGTGGGATGCGGGCCCTCAGGGCTTTGGGCATCGAACCCCAAGCGTGCCACCTCAACGAAGGACATGCCGTGTTCGCCAGCCTGGAGCGCATGCGCGGGTTGATGGAGGGATCCGGGCTCTCCTTTCTCGAGGCCCGCCAGGCCACGGGCGCGGGTACCCTCTTCACCACCCACACGCCTGTCCCGGCCGGGTTCGACCTGTTCTCGCAGGACCTCATCGAAGACTACCTCGGCGACTATCTCGAGGAACTGGGCTTGGAGCTGGAGCAATTCATGCGCATGGGTCGGGTGAATCACGACGACCCCGACGACGAGTTCAACGTGGCCGTGCTCGCGTTGCGCCAGTCCCCGCGCCGAAACGCCGTCAGCCGTCTCCACCGCAGGGTGACGGCCCGCATGATGCAGCCCGGATGGCCGGACTTTCCCCGGGGTGACATGCCCATCGAGTCGATCACCAACGGGGTGCACACCGAGACCTGGATGGCGGCCGAGATGGGGCAGCTCTACGACCACTACCTGGGTCCGCGGTGGAGGGAAGACGCCTCTGCCCGAGAGGCCTGGCAGCGGGTGGAGCGCATCCCCGACCTGGAGCTCTGGCGCAGCCACTGCCGTCTGCGCGAGCGCCTGGTGGCCTACGCGCGGGAGCAGGCCGATCTGCAGGCGCGCGAGCGACTGAGCGCGAGCGGGGTGGGGCCGTCGACCCATCCGCCCCTGCGTCCCGACGCCCTCACCATCGGCTTTGCCCGGCGCTTCGCCACCTACAAGCGGGCCACGCTCCTGTTCCGGGACGTGGGCCGGCTCAAGGCCCTTCTTCTGGACGAGGCCCGCCCGGTGCAGTTGCTCATAGCGGGCAAGGCCCATCCCCGTGACGGAGCGGGCAAGGAGTTCATCCGCAGCCTGCTGGACACGGTGCGGCGCGAGGGCCTGACCGACCAGGTGGTGTTCCTGGAAGACTACGATCTGCGCAAGACCGCCATGATGGTGCAGGGGGTCGACGTCTGGCTCAACACTCCGCGCCGTCCCTACGAGGCCTGCGGCACCAGCGGCATGAAGGTGGTGCCCAATGGGGGGCTCCATCTCTCGGTGCTCGACGGGTGGTGGGCCGAAGCCTACCGGCCCGGCGTGGGCTGGGCGATAGGAGACGGGCAAGAATTCGTCCACACGGGTTATCAGGACGAGGTCGACGCCGAGGCGCTCTACTCCCTGCTGGAGCGCGAGATAGTGCCCCTGTTCTACGATCGGGATAGCGACGGTCTGCCTCGGGGCTGGATCGCGATGATGAAGGACTCCATCCGTATCCTGGCTCCCACCTTCTCGGGCGACCGCATGGTCAAGCAGTACACGGAGCGTTTCTACCTGCCCTCGAGCGAGCACTACCGCCGTCTGGCGGCCGACGGCTATGCCCTGGCCAAGGAACTCGCTGCCTGGAAGGCCCGGGTGCGCCAGATGTGGTGCGACGTGCGGGTCGCCGGGGTGGAGCAACGCGGTCCGAACAACATCTCTGTGGGGGAGGGCATAGAAGTGACCGCCAGAGTCCATCTGGGGGCGCTGGATCCGGGAGAGGTGGTGGTAGAAGCCTATTACAGCCGCCTGAAGGCGGACGGTTCGCTCAGCAACGGTCACGGCACCGCGTTGGCGTGGGTGGGACGCGAAGGGAGCGATCACGTCTACCAGGGCACCGTGCCCAGCCGGGTCTCGGGCCTGCACGGTTACGCGGTGAGGGTGCTCCCCTGCCACGGCGACGTGCTGGTGCCCCACGAGCTGCCGCTCATCACCTGGGAGCAGGTGGAGGAGTAGGGCGTTCCCCGGGGTGATCCCAGGCTGCTAACGACGCGCCGCCGCCAAGCCCTTGTCGGTGACCCGGAGCCAGATATTGCTGAGCAGGGGATCCCACTCGACCAGACCCTGACGGGCCAGTTCGGCCACGCACGTGCGTACCGTCACGGCGTCAAGGCCCAACTCGTGCTGGAGCTCTGCGCCTGAGACCTCGGCCTCGGGGTTGGCGTCGTGGGCGCGAGACAGATACATGAGGATGTTGAGGGTGGTCATGCCGGCTTCTGGCTCCTAATTGGGTCGATTCGCGGGGGAGCATAGCAGGTTGTGGGTTGGTTCCAGGGGGGACCGAACAGCGTAGGATTCGACCGCGACAAGGGTTCCGATAACGCCGAGCCACTGAGGGTCCTAGTGCGGTGCGATCCGTATGTTGGCCACCTTCCCGATAAACTGCTTCGAAGCCAGACGGTCAGATTGATGGAGCAGATTAGGCACGACACAATAACCAGGCACTTTTCTGGACTCATTCGTCTGGCCGCAAAACAAGATTCGTCCTGCGGCACTTGCTGCACCTGAACGATAGTGCGGGAGTTTGTCTTACCGAGCCTTAACGTTGCTGGTTGCACTCAAAGAGCAACAATACACTCTCACGTAATGATTGTCTTGTCTGTATTTCCACGCTGGAGTTCATCATTTCGATCATAACTATTGACAAGTCCGAATGTTGTAGTTAGGCTGTTACCCACAGTGTGTTCTTCGGACATGCTGGGAGGCCTCAGTTCAAGTCCGGATGGGGGGCTTGAGGGCCTAAAGTGGGAGTCTAGCGGTGAATGGGACCGTCTTGGCACCCTCTTAGGAGAAGGGAAGCGCAGGGGCGAGTCCCCACGCGCTTCGGCGGAGACGGAGTCGAATCTCCGCCGAACATGCCGCGCGAGAGGAGGAAGATATGAGGTTTGGCGGTTGGTAGTCATCGTTCGCTGAGAGCGCCGGGGCGTTAAGGCTCCGGTCCCCCGCGCCGATAGACTACATGTACTGATGTTCTCAGTAGGCGGGTCTATGGGCCGGGGAAGCATCGTTAGTGTGTCGAGCCCGAGCAGTGTCAGGTCGCCCATGCGCAGGACTACCTTGCTCGGGCTCTACGTTGGGGTGCTTGCAGCTTCCGCTGTTGCGCTTCTGGCCTTCCTGGTCTTTGGCCAGATCAAGTGGCCTTCCTCCGTTTCCCCCGAGGTATTTGCGTGGCCAGGTCTTCTCCTCTTCATTGCGGTGGGGGTATTTGCGGAACTACACATCATCAGGTTTGGCCGCGGGATGGAGGTATCCGCGGGGTTCCTGGCCATTTTCCTCGCCGCCGCGATCGTTGGCCCACTCGGCGCCATCGCAGTTGCCGTGATCAGTCTGCTAGGGCAAAGTCGGCGGTGGGAGCGGCTGCGTGGGGTGTGTTTTGCAAGTGCCTCGGTAATCATGGCAGGAGGGTCCGGTCTTCTCTACTGGGCTCTGGTGGGCCAGTTCGGCGCGTCCGAAGTGGTGGTAGCTGCGATCGGGATAACTGCGGGTATCCTATTCCAGGTTCTAAACTACGTGACTTTCCTGCCCGTCATGTGGCTGCGCAGAGGGGTCACACCTAGGGTACTGTGGCTCGAAGGTTTTCAGCCTTTCCTTCCCTTTCACTTCTTCTTCCTTGCCATCAGCTTGGGCCTCATTTTCATTTATCGCAACTACGTACTGACGGTTCCCATCACGACCCCAGGGCTGCTGTTCAAATCCACCCTGCTCATTATCGTCTCCCTTCTCCCCGTGCTGGGGCTCATCTATGCCTTCCGGGCCTACGCTCATCAGCGGGAGTTGGCTCGCTACAACGCGCGCCTGGCCGAACGCAACGAGCGCCTGGCCCTGGAGGCTGTCGCAAGTCTGGTCACGGCTCTGGACGTGAGGGACAATTACACGCGCAAGCATTCGGCCGCCGTTGCCCGTTGGGCTATGGACATGGCCCAAAGCCTCGGCTTGAGTGAGTACGACGTGACCTTGACCCACGTGGCCAGCCTTATGCACGACGTCGGTAAGATCGTTATGCAGGATGACGCCCTCAAGTCCTCGGGCAAACTGGATGCTATCGGCAGGGCCATGGTGGAATCGCATTCCCGAGACGGAGCCAACATCCTCAGCAAGATCGGGGAGTTCCGGGATCTAGCCAAAGTGGTGCTCTATCACCACGAGCGCTACGACGGCAACGGTTATCCCGTGGGGTTGGCCGGCGAAGAAATCCCCCTCATCAGCCGCATCATCTGTGTTGCCGACAGCTACTCAGCCATGGTCAGTGACCGTCCCTACCGGTCTAGGCTCTCCACCGAAATCGCCGTATCGGAACTGGTCAACAACAAGGGTACCCAGTTCGATCCCGCGGTGGTGGACTGCTTCCTGCGGCTTCTTGGCTGCCATGATGACGACTATCGTCGGGGCGAGAAGGTAGACTTTCTCCTGGAGTTCCAGAAGGTCAAGTTCCTCCGAGAGCGGGAGCTAGCTCCCGAGGTGGAAAACGAGACGGCGGGAGCGGCGGCGTAGGCGCGGACCGGAGGTATGCGGCCAAGCCGCACGGGCGGGCCGACCGCTCAGGGTCTCCAGGATTCCCGCTTCAGCAGGCGAATCCAGATTTGTTGGAACATCAACTAATTTGGGGGGGCCATGCGTTTTCGCGTGCTCGACCGGATCCTTGCCGCGCAGGCTCTGTCCAGTGTCGGGACTTCGATGTCCACCGTGGCCCTGGCTTTCATGGTCTACGAGCTCACCGGGTCGATGTTGCAGATGGGCGGGGTCATGGCCATATCCACTTTTCCCCTCGTGGTGACCAGTTTCATCGGCGGAGCCCTGCTCGACCGCTTCAGCGCCAAGAACGTCATGGTTCTCGCGGACGTGATCCGAGCGGCGCTCATCTTCTCCATGCCGTTCCTGGCCGAACGGGCCGTGTGGCTCATATACCTCGTCTCGGCGCTCGTGGGAGTCTGCTCGGCGCTGTTCAATCCGGGGCAGATCAAACTGGTCGGCGAACTGGTCGAGGGGGAGCAACTGGTGAAGGCCAATTCCTACTTGAGCGTCTCCCGCGACGGAGCCGAGCTCATGGGGTATCTGGCGGGCGGGGTGCTAGTGACGTACGTGGGCTACACCTTGACCTTCATGTTCGATTCGGCGAGCTATCTGTTGTCGGGTCTTTTCCTGTTCGGGCTCCCCAAGGCGCTGCCGCGGATGGGCCCGGCGCCGCGGTTGGCGCCACTCATCGCCGAGGCCCCGAAGGTGCTGGGCCGCCTGTGGCGCCAACCGGGGCTGCGCGTCAACCTGCTGCTGGCCACCTTTGGTTTGACGGCGGTCATGATGAGCGTGCCCAACTCCTACGGGCTGGCCCTGGACGTGTTCGATCGGGGGGCGGCGGGGCTGGCGGTTCTGGAAGTGCTGACGGCTTCCGGTCTGATCGTGGGCGGGCTCATCTTCAGCCGCCTGTTGCTCCGCGGCGACAAGAACCGCTACGTGGCCTTCTCACTGGTGGCCATGGGGATTTGCTTGGTGGCAGTGAGCTTCAGCGATCTGTTCTATCTCTCGGTAGCATTGATGGGTCTGGCCGGCATCGCGAACGTGGGGACCTCCGTGCCGTCGATCACCATGTTCCAGCAGACACCGGGGATGGCGGACAAGGGCCGGCTGATAGCGGTGCGGGCCGGATTCGGCCAGATGGGTATGACCGCGGGCTTTTTGATAGGCGGAGTGCTCGGGGAGACCCTGGGGATCACTCGGCTCTTCCTTGTAGCGGGCGTGGCCGGGATAGGGTTGACGCTGGTCATCTATCTTCCCTATCGAGCGGCGGCCGACCGCAGGGCGAGGGTCGCCCGGGCCGCCGCGGTCGAGTCGGGAGCGAGGCGTGTGGACGCCAGGAAGGCGGCCATGGAGGCGGCGCTCGGGCTTTATACCAGCGACGGCATGGCCTGGGCGGCTGCCGCCGCGACCGCCTCCAGCGCCAGGGAGGACTTGATTCCGGCAGCGGCCGGAGCGGAGGAGGACGCATGAGCGGGTCGTCGAAGAGCCGGCAGTCGGGGGCTCAGCCGTCACGCATCGGCGGTATCGCCCTCAAGAACGGCGTGGTCTTGCTCACCGAGCGCTACTGGGCGGCCGCCGTCCGGGACACCGGCGGCCACATCAGCGTGGCCTCGGGCGACAAGCCACGGCTATCGGGAAGCGGCCACAGCGGCTCCCGCGCCCGGCACCCCCGGCTCGGCCGGGGCGGAGCCGGCCGCGGCCTCGAAGGCAACGAAGGTGTGCCCTTGCTCCGCGGCCTCGGCCGTTTCGGTGAGACGCTGCTGGTGCTTGCCCAGGTGAAGATCAAACTTCCGCATGCGGAGCTTCCTTTCGAGGGCGGACGGATCGTAGGGGCACTGGTCGGGGCGGCCGCGGCCACGTCGGCCGTGAAGACTCTGGCCCCGAGATCGGCGCTGATACAGGAGACGGGACTCGCTCTGGCCGCCTTCGTGCCGGCGGTACTGGCCCTCAAGAACTCTTCCATCTCCGGCTACCACGGCGCGGAGCACAAGGTCATCGGCGGGCGAGAGGCGACCTTGCGCTCGTCGCGCCGCGAGGCCGTCTCTCGGTCTGTCCTCCCGTCCGCATCGTCGAGGACGCCTGTCTCAGCATCCGCCGGCGCCGCCAAGGAGCACGACCGCTGTGGATCGAATCTGGTGGGTCCATACCTGCTGGCGACTGTCGCCACCAATGTGCTCGCCCGGGGACGGTCCGGTCACAAATCGCCCGCTGCGTCGGCGATGGCCGGGGCGGTCAGCCTGGGTGTGGCTCTGGAAGCTCTACGTTGGGCGACCCGTAACGGCGATTCGATCCTCGCGAGACTACTGCTGATGCCCGGTCGCGCTATCCAGAAGACTCTCACCACCACCGAGCCCAGCACGGAGCAACTGGAGGTGGGGGAGCGGGCGTTGGCCGAGCTGCTGCGGCTGGAGGAAGCCTCGATCTAAGCAGCTTTGCGGCCGTCCCCATGATCCCGAGGTGTCGCTTCGAGACCGTGCGCGAGCGGTGCATTGAAAACAGTGAGCACTCACTCTTTATTGAGAATGTGACTCATGAGCACCGACTGCTCCGGGCGCAATGATGGCTCTTTTTGGCATAAAAATGCGCTCTTGATCGGCAATGAGCACCCTCAGTTTCGCAGAAGGCCGGAACACTATTGTGATGAAAGTGATGGCTCAAAAATGTAACTTTACGCATTGACAACGGCGCCTGGCGGGGCTATAGTGCTGACCGCCGGCTGCGTGGCAGACGGTCTCGTCGCGAAAGAGCGGCGGGCGACATTCAGAAGGGGGGATCCTTGTGAAGCGTAAATCCATCCTGCTACTCACCCTTGTTCTTGCCGTCGTTCTGGCCGCTGCGATGTTCGCTGTGGCTTGTGGTGGGGAGGAGGAGACAACCACTACAGGAGCTGCGTCCACCGAGACCACCGGGGCTGCTTCGACCGATACCACGGGTGCGGCGACGGGCGAGCCGATCAAGATCGGCACGTCGCTGCCTCTCACCGGTGCGCGAAGCGTCCCGGGCACGGCTGCGAAGCAGGGCTATGAGGTATGGGCCGACATGATCAACGCCAGCGGCGGGCTCCTCGGCCGGCCGGTCGAACTGGTCATCAAAGACGACGCCAGCGACCAGAACACTATCGTCGCCGACTACAATGCGCTGATCTCAGAGGACAAAGTCGACCTGCTTCTGGGCACGTTCTCGTCGCTGCTGGTCCTTCCGTCCTCCGCGGTGGCCGAGAAGAACAACATGGTCTACGTGACTCCTGCCGGAGCGGCGGCTGAGATCTACGAGCGTGGGTTCACCAAGATCTTCATGTCGCAGCAGACCCTGGCTCAGGACGCGGGCAAGGCATTTGCCAATTACATCGTGAACCTGCCTGAGTCCGAGCGTCCCAAGACCGCAGCCTATCCCACCATCGACGACCCGTTCACCGCTCCCGTGGTGGAGGGGATCGAGGCGATCTTGAGCGCGGCAGGCATCCAGACGGTGTACAAGGAGAAGTATCCGGAGGGCACCACCGACTTCGATTCCATCGTCAACGCCATCGTGGCGGCCAAGCCCGATCTGATCGCGCACGGCGCTGTGTTCGAGGATGGTGTGGCCTTGGTGCGCGGCCTACTCAAGGCCGGGTACACTCCTCCGTTCCTGTTCCAGACCACCGCTCCCACTCAGGGCGACCAGTACGCCGACGGCATCGGCCCGGAGAACACCGAGGGCATCTTCTTCCACATGAGCTGGGCTCCGGAAGCCACGACCCCTGGTAACGAAGCGTTCATCCAGCGTTTCCGCGAGATGTTCGGTGACCAAGAGGCGATATCCGAGGACTCCGCGGACGCCTTCGCCGCCGGCGAGGTCCTTGCCGCGGCCGTTGAGGCCGTGGGAAATCTCGATCAGGACGCCATCGCCGACTGGCTGCACGCCAACGAGGTGCAGACCATCCTGGGCGTGCTGTCGTGGGACGAAGCCGGGAGACCTCAGGGCGAGATGATGATCGGCCAGTGGCAGAATGGCGCGGTTGAGATCGTGCTACCTCCCGAACTCGCGTCTACCGACACGATCGTGCCCAAGTGGTCGCCGGGGACCATGCCGCAGTAGTCGACCTAGAATTCGACTTCTCGAACACCCTCGGCTGAATAGTCCAGTCGGATGACCGGTCTGGTACAGACCCTGATCCTCGGCCTCCTGGTCGGCGGAGTCTACGCGCTCCTCGCGTCCGGGCTCACGGTGATCTTCGGGGTGATGCGCATCATCAACATCGCGCACGGCGCGCTGATGATCATGGGTGCGTTCATCACCTACACCTTGTGGAAACAGGTGGGTCTGGACCCGCTCGTGGGGTTCGTCATCACCATGGTCGTCATGTTCGGTGTCGGATGGGCGATCTACATCGTGACCGTGCGCCCGGTTCGCCGGGCGCCGGTCACTACCTCTGTCCTCTTGACCTTCGGTCTGGCCTTCTTCCTCGAGGGCGTCATGGGCTTCATCTGGGGCAACAACGCGGTAGCTTCGAGGCCGTCGTACGTGGAGACGTCCTTCGATCTCGGCCCCTTCTACTTCCCGCAGGGTCTGCTCTTTGGGTGTGCGCTGGCCGTGGTGATCCTGGTCGCTCTGCAACTCGTCTTCTCGAAGACGTGGCTGGGCCGATCGATCCGAGCGAGCGCCTCCAGTGAGGATGCGGCCCGGCTGGTCGGTGTGAACATCCCCATGGTGGCCGCGATCACCTTCGCTATCGGGGCAGCCAGCGCCGGCGCCGGCGGCTCCATCATCAGCATCATGGGCACCTTCGTTCCCGGCATGCAGATCCTCTGGATCGCACGGATGTTGAGCATCGTGGTCCTCGGTGGCCTGGGAAGCGTGCCGGGCGCCGTCATAGCGGCGCTTATACTGGGTGTGGGTGAAGCCCTAGTGGCCACCTACATCTCGCCGATCTGGTCGCCTGCTCTCTCTATCTTCCTCATCTTCATCGTCCTGGTGGTGCGTCCTCAGGGACTGATGGGCACCAAGCTCCGAGAAGACGTGGCCCAGACATGAGGGAGACGCGCACCACGCGGGCTGGGACGAGCTTGTGGTCAAAACGCAACCTGCGTCTCCTGCCCCTCATCGTAGTGGGTATCGTCATCGCGCTGTTCCCGCTGCTCACCGACAACGGCTACTACCAGAACATGGTGATCATCTCGCTGGTGATAGCCGTCGCGGCCAGCGGGCTGAACATCATCACGGGCTTCGCCGGCTATCCGTCGCTCGCCCAGGGGGCCTTCCTGGGGTTGGGCGCTTACACGGCCGCCATCGGCTCGGTGAAGGTGGGAGGATCGCCGTTCTACTGGATGGTGCTGGCAGGAGTGGTGGCCGGTTTCTTCGCCTTCCTGCTCGGTCTGTTGTCGCTCCGCACCCGGGGTTTCTCGTTCGCCATCATCACCGTCTCGTTCCTGTTCCTCGTGCGGATACTCGCCCAGAATTGGCCGTCCTTGACCAACGGCTCCTCCGGTATGACGCTGCCCCTTCCGCCCTGGGACAGGGCTTATCTGAACTGGCCCTTCCACTTCGCGCTCGTGGCTCTGCTGGTGCTATCGATGCTTGTGGCCTGGAGGATCCGGCGGACCAAGTTCGGGGTCGGCCTCATCGCCATGCGCGAGGACGAGGACAAGGCCGGTTCCATAGGGGTAAACACCCCTACCTACAAGATGCTCGGCTTCATATGCAGCGCGGTGTTCACCGGCATGGCCGGAGCCGTCTACGGCTATTACCTCACTTTCGTCGATCCCTTGGGGATGTTCGGGCTGTTGCTCAGCGTCCAGATCATCCTTGCCGTGCTGCTGGGCGGCAAGGGCATCATCTGGGGTCCTGTGCTCGGGGCGTTCATCATCGAACCGCTCAACGAGTTCGCGAACAACACGTTGGGAGGCGGGAACATCAGGCTGGTCTTCTTCGGGGGGATACTGGTGCTGGTGGTCCTGCTCCTACCCCAGGGGATCATCCCGACCATCAAGAAGAAGATAACCACGTACCGGGAGCGCCAGCGGCCGGGACTTACGGGATCCCGGATCGAGCTCTGCGAGCGGCCGCGAGCCCGCCGTTCGGCCGGAGCCGTCGAGCAACTACGTACTCGAGGTGCGGAATCTCAACAAGCGCTTCGGCGGTCTCCGCGCGGTCGACAACTGCTCTTTCGGGGTGCCTGAGGGTTCTGTGACCGCCCTCATCGGGCCCAACGGGTCCGGCAAGACGACGGTCTTCAACCTCATCACCGGGATGATGGCAGCGGACTCGGGTGAGGTGTACCTCGACGGTAAGCGCATCGATCACCTGAATCCGTGGAGCAGGGCCCACCTCGGCTTGGGCCGCACGTTCCAGATCACCCGTCTCTTCGGGGAGATGACCGTGCTCGAGAACATGGTGGCGCCTCTCCGCGAGTTCAGCGCGGGCCAACTGAACCAATCGGCCATGAGCGGCCACGAGGCCGCCCGGGCCGACGAGCTGCTGGCGCTGGTGGGTATGAGCGCCTATCGGGACCGCCCGACGTCGACTCTCAGCTACGGGCAGCGCAAGCTGGTCGAGTTGGCCCAGGTGCTGGCTCTCGAACCCCGGGTGATACTACTGGACGAGCCAGCCGGAGGTATCAACCCCACACTGATCGAGCGATTGGGAGAGCTGATCCTGGAACTCAACTCCCAGGGCAAGACCTTCCTCATCGTGGAGCACAACATGCCCTTCGTCATGGGGCTCTGCAACCCAGTGCGGGTGCTGGCCAGGGGTACCACCATCTGCGAGGGCTCGCCGGACTACGTGCAGCAGGACCAGTGTGTGCTCGAAGCCTACTTGGGAACGGACTTCGTGCTCGAGCCGAAGGGTGTGGGCAATGCTTGAGCTCAAGAACCTGACGGCGGGTTACGGCGGGGGGGCCGTGCTTCGTGGCGTCGATCTCAAGGTCGAACGGGGATCGATAGCGTGCATCGTCGGGCCGAACGGAGCGGGCAAGTCGACGGTCTTTCGGGCGGTGAGCGGCCTGCTGGAGATCATGGGCGGCCAGATACTCGTGGACGGAGTGCCCATCAACGGGCTCAGCCCGGCCGAGATCATCCAGGCCGGCGTGGCCCAGGTCCCCCAATCCAATGGTCTCTTCCCGGCGCTCACCGTGCGCGAAAACGTGCTGATGGGGGCCTATTTGATCAGACGGCAGCGAGCGCTGGTCAGAAAGCGGTACGAGGAGGTAGCGGCCCTCTATCCGGTGGTCCGGGAGCGGGCCAGGGACAAAGCCGGCAACCTGTCCGGGGGGCAGCGGCGCATGGTGGAGTTCGCTCGGGCTCTCATGCTCGATCCCAAGCTGGTGCTGCTGGACGAACCTTCGGTCGGGCTGGATCCCCTGGTGCTGGCGCAGGTCAAGGAAGCCATCGAGACCATGCACAGTGCCGGCAAGACCATCGTGCTTGTCGAACAGAACGTGCGCTTCGGGTTCAACGTGTCCAACGAGGGGATCGTCATGGAGAGCGGGCGGGTCCTCATCCAGGCGCCGGCCAAGGAGCTCCTGGCGAACCCGGAGATGGCCACCCTGTTCTTCGGCGGGGTCATCAAGGAGCCCAGCCTCGAGGACGAAGACGATCCAACCTGCGCGGTCTGACGTGATGTCCCCGAGCCGGGACGCACTGGGAGCCGACCGAGCGAGGTATGCTTGTTGATCGGCACTTCCGTAGAATCCAGAGAGAAGGTGGTGGAGCATGTTCTATCCGTTCGAGTGTGACCTGAGCGACTCGACCCGCATCCAGCAGGCCGTGATCGTCCTCAACCCGGCCGAGTCGAAGCGTCTTCTCGCCAAGACCGTGGCGAGTCTCCCCGAGGTCAAACACGCCTATGCCAGCGGCAGACTCTCCGTGTCCACCTGCTCGACCAGCGCTCTCGTCCTGGAGGAGCTGACGGGGGAAAAGCTCGCGCCTCACAGCTATTGCATCGGCATGGTGGCCGACGGCATGCTCACGACCAGTCAAAAAGAGGACCGGGAAGCGGCCCGCTTTTTCGTCAAAGGGGAGCGGGTGCAGATGGATCCCCTGCCCTTCTACGACACCTTCGAAAAAGGTGACGTGGTCATCAAGGGTGCGAGCGCGGTCGATCCGCAGGGGAACGTGGGCGTGCTCGCGAGCAATCCCCAGGCGGGGACGATCGGGGCGCTCCTCAGCTTTGTGGCCGTGCGCGGGCTGCCGATCATCTTTCCGATCGGACTGGAGAAGCTGGTCCCGTCGGTGCCCGATGCTGCTAATGGATGGGGCCAACTGACCCTTTCCCGGAGCATGGGTGAGAAGGTGTGGCTCTATCCGGTGACCTGCGGCTCGGTCCTCACCGAGATCCAGGCGTTGGGGGTCCTGGCCGGGGTCAAAGCCCGGCATGTGGCCAGCGGCGGCATAGGCGGGAGCGAGGGTGCGGTCGTTCTCCTACTCGAGGGATACGAAGAGAACATCGAGAGAGCGTGGCAGGTAGTCTCGAGCGTTAAGGGAGAGCCGCCGATAGCGGTACCTCGGCATTCGTACTCCGGCTGATCGGGGCGGCTCCGCTCCTGGCCAGTGGGTGGGCGGGGAGCCGCTTCTTACCGAATGTAACGAGTGTGTGCGGCCTGAAGAGTCTAGGAGGAGATAGTGGCGCGCACCGGCAAACGCATACCTGCCGCCGCGCGGCGGGAGAAGATCGTGGAAGTGACGCTCCGGCTGATCGCCGACGAAGGCATCGAGGGAGCCACGACCGCGAGGATCGCCGCCGCAGCGGCTGTCTCGGAGGGGACGCTCTACCGCTTGTTCGGCAACAAGAAGGGGATCCTGGTCGCCGCTCTCGATAGCGTGCACGACCATTTCCTGGACATGATGGCGTCAGCCGGACGCGAGGACCCGATCGAGAGTCTGGAGCAATTGGGGCGGCTGCACACGGGCTCGATGGTCTCCTCGGGGACGGATCACTACATCGGGCCGTTGTTCGCGTTCATCAGCGCCCCGGCTCACCTCGGTCTGCGCGAGGTGGTAGCGACGCGCCAGCAAGAGATCATCGATGCGTACGCGCAGCTGTTGGAGGAAGGCAAAGCTGCCGGTAGGATCCCTCCATCGGCCGACTCTCAGCAGGTGGCGTGGATGCTCGCCGCCATCTTCTGGGCAGAGGATCTCTCGTCATTGATGGCACTGCCCGGCTTCGTTCTCGAGGGCCGCTCGCGCACAGCTATCCGCTCGGTTCTGCGTTGCTTCGCCCGCTGCCCGGGCTGCGACGAGTCGCCCGACGGCACTGAGTGGACGCGCCGGGCGTAGAGCGGGCCCACCGGGGGCCGATCCCGCGCCGACGCCAGGTCGCCGGGACCTAACTCCCCGCGCCCTCGAGCTGCTGGAAGGCGTCGGTGAGTAGCTCATACGACTGGTCGAGCGACTGCGGAATCACCCTTACGTCGCCGATCACCGGCATGAAATTGGTGTCGCCCTGCCAGCGGGGTACGAGGTGCAGATGAAGGTGGTCCTTGATGCCCGCTCCGGCCGCCGTCCCCAGGTTGAAGCCGATATTGAGGCCGTCGGGTTGGAAGACAAGCTTCAGGGCCCGCGTGCACTGCTGGGTGAGGTCCATCATCTCGTGCAGGGTATCGGGCGGGAGCGCCTCCAGATCGGCCAGATGAGCGTAGGGCGCCACCATGATGTGCCCGTTGTTGTAGGGGAAGGCGTTCAGGATCACGAAGGCGTGGGTACCGCGCCGCACGATGTAGGAGGCTCGGTCGTCACCGGCCAGGGGTTTGTCGCAGAAGATGCATCCCGGCGGCCTCTCCTGGGTGATGTACTGCAACCTCCACGGCGCCCACAGCCTTTCCATGCCTGCTCCTTTCCCCGGTCGCGGAGTCGGTAGGGGCCCGGTCGACTGATTGTATCGCTGATGGTCCCTCGGGTCCCGAGTGCTTGGGCCGGCCGGGGCCCAGGCTTGCGAGAGGCTTGGCCTCACCGCCGGCGCGGACGCCTCGCGGCCAGGCGGTGCGCACGTAGCGCGCGGCACGCGGGGTAGGCGGCACGCGCGGGTTCCGCGGCACGCGTGGCCGCGGCGCCCATGGGCGCGGGGCCGTTCGATGCGATATCATCGGGACGCCGGGCCGTCGAACTCGGTCGGGGTTTGCACGCCCTTGCTACGGGCTCGGCTATCGACGTGAAGTCGCCCCGCATAGCGATACCCCCGCATAGCGGTATCGGCGCGCAGCGGGATCAGATACGACGTCTGCCACGATTGAAGAGTCAAGGAGGCTTTGGTGGGAACGGCCCAGGCGCCAACAGTGACGAGTGAAGGGCCCGTCGCGGTCCTTTCCGAGACATACCAAGGTCCGGCTGCCGAGCAGGTCATCGAACGCCTTCAGCAGCCCGACATGCAGGACGTCAAGGCGGTGGTCTCCTGGCGGGGGGTCGTCGTGAACGGCGATGTCTGCCTGGTGGATCTGGCCCGCCAGTACCTGCGCCTGATCCAGGAGGAATCTTGCGGCCGCTGCGGGCCGTGCCGCATAGGCGTCGACGTCATGCGGGAGTTGTTCGAGAAGCTGGCCGCCGGCGAAGGGGGAGAGGAGATCGTCGGTCAGATACGCGACCTGGCCGAGTGCATCGACGACTCCGCCTGGTGCGGGATAGCCAACACCATCCGCGATCCGATCCTGGCTCTGCTGGACCTGGGGGCGGGACACTTCGCGGAACACGCCGCCGGCGCCACCTGCGAGCTCGAGACCACCAACGGCTGGATCGCGGCCCCGTGCCGGTCCACCTGCCCTTCCACAGTGGACTGCGCCTCCTACATCTTCCAGGCTCTCGAAGAGCATCCGCATCTGGCGACGACCATCGTCAAGCGGGACAACCCACTGCCGGCGATCATCGGCCGCACCTGCCCGCATCCGTGTGAGGAGAACTGCACCCTGGCGCCGACCGGCAGGCCGGTGGCCATCAACAACATCAAGCGCTGGTGCGCCGACCGGGCTGAGGACCTGGTCGACGACCGTTGCGTCTCGGGCTGCCTGGCGGACCCCACGGCCGGCGCCGAGCCGGAGGTGGTGGAGGCCGTCGGTGGCGCGGCGCTCATTGCGGGCGGGCCACACGAGGTGAGCGAGTTGACCACGGTCCAGCTGAGCCAACGGCCCGTGGAGGTGACCTGCCGGCTGGACGACAAGCAGGCGGCGTGCGGCAGAAAGGTGGCCATCATCGGGGCCGGGCCGGCCGGACTATCCGCCGGCTACTATCTGGCCCGCCGCGGTTACAGACCCGTGATCTTTGAAGATCTGCCCGTACCGGGAGGCATGGTGCACGTCGGCATCCCGGAGTACCGGCTACCTCGTCACGTCATCCACCGGGAGGCTGAGCTCATCGAGCAGGAAGGCGTCGAGATCCGCTACAACACCCGCCTCGGCCGCGACATCACCTGGGAAGATCTGGAAGCCCAGGGCTTCGAGGCCACCTTCGTGGCCCTCGGCGCCCACCTGGGCCGGCCGCTGGGCATCCCCGGCGAAGATCTTCCGGGCTCCTTGGACGCCATCGAGTTCCTGCGCAAGGTGGCCCTCCACGAACCGGTGGACATCGGCGACGATGTGCTGGTGCTGGGCGGGGGGAACTCGGCCATGGACGCGGCCCGCACCGCCGTCCGCCTGGGTGCGAAGAACGTCACGGTGGTCTACCGCCGCACCCGGGACGAGATGCCGGCCAACGCCTGGGAGATCGAAGAGGCGGAGGAGGAGGGCGTCGTCTTCCACTACCTGGCCGCTCCCCTGCAGTGCGTGGGCGAAGACGGAGTGGAGACGCTGGTCTGCCAGCAGATGGAGCTCGGAGAACCCGACGAGAGCGGCAGGCGGAGGCCCGTCCCGACCGACATGGCCCCGTTCGTGCTCACCGCCACCAGCGTGTTGGCCGCGGTAGGGCAGAAGCCGGATTTTGCGCCTTTCGCGGGGGATGAATCGATCAAGCTCAACAAATATGGCTACATGGAGTGCGACCCCTATACCCTCATGACCACCAGGCCCGGCGTGTTCGTCGGCGGCGATGCGGTGAGCGGCGGCGGGACGATCATCGAGGCCATCAACGCGGGTAAGGTGGCGGCCAAGTACATCGATAAGTATCTGCGGGGCGAGCCGGTGGTCGAGGATATCGAGGACAAGACCCGCCGTCTGGCCGTCTATCTGGGAGCGCAGAAGAGCGCCGAGCCTCTGTCAGACGGGGTCGATTACGGCGAACGCCAGAAGATGCCCATGCTGCCGCCGGAGGTTCGCAAGCATACGTTCGACCCGACTGAGCTGGGCTACACGCTGGAGCAGGTGACCGCTGAGGCCGATCGCTGCCTGCGCTGCCACCGGCCGATACTGGTGGCGACGTTAGGGCACACTGGGAGCATCGGATGAAACCAGCACTTCTGGTCATAGATGTGCAGAAGGCCTTCTTCAGGGACCCGACGATCAGCCCGATCCCTCGAGGCGGCTATCGAATACATCAACGCCGCCATCGAGCTTTTTCGGGAGAAGGGGCTACCGGTCGTCTGCATCCAGCACGTGGATCCCGAAGAGCGGCTCGTTCCGGGTGAGGACGGTTTTGAGATCCCGGACTCTTTGAACATCCTGGCCTCGGACACTCGGATCCATAAGACCTACAGCAACTCCTTCTGTAAGACCTCCTTGGAAGAAGAGCTGCGGCAACTCGGCGTGGACACCGTCATCATCACCGGCTACTGCGCCGAGTACTGCGTGCTATCCACCTGCCGCGGCGGCCAGGACGTCGATCTGACCCCCATCATCCTGCGCGGCTCCATCGCGAGCCGCGTCGAGAAGAACATCGCGTTCGTCGAAAGCGTGAACGACGTGATCTCTTATGGGGCCTTGAAGAAGATCCTGGAGTAGAGTCGGCGAGGCGGAGATCTCCAGGGCAAGGCCACCCGGGGAGAGGTCGCCCAGATCGAGTGGAACTTGAGCCAGAGATAGAGGAGCGGGCTCGGGGTCAAGGCGCAAGACGCGGTTGTGACCTTGCCACTAGCGTCTCGACGGCCGTTGCTCTATTGTGTGTCATGAGCTTGGTTGCAGTTCTGACGCAGCGAGGGTGTCCATGGCGCACCAGGTCTTCGTGAGCTACGCCACGGAGGACGCCGACACGGCCACACGCGTTTGCGCGCTGCTCGAGGCGGACGGCATCGTCTGCTGGATGGCCCCCCGTGATGTCGAAGCGGGCACTGACTACGCCGCGGCCATCATGGATGCGATCCGAAACTCGCAACTGGTGGTCCTGATCTTCTCCACCTTCTCCAACGCCTCTCCCTACGCCCTGCGCGAGATCGAGCGGGCTGTGGCCTACCAGCGGCCGGTACTCGCCCTGCGTACGGACGATACCGTGCCCAACTCCTCCATCGAGTACTACGTGAACGTGTGGCAGAAGCTCAAGGCCGCAGCGGAGGTCGAGAAGAAGCAGGAGGAGATCGTGGCCGCCGTGCGGGACACGATCCGTGCTTCGAAGGCTGCGGGGCAACAGCAGACCGGTGTCCCCAGGAAGGCTGTCACGATGCGCCGCTGGGCCCGCCGAAGGTGGTGGATCATCGTCGCGGCCGCCATCGTGCTTGTCGCCGCGGCAGCGGCTGGAGGGACCTGGGCGGCCACACATACCGGCGGCCACAAGGCGTCGCCGGGCCTGATGGGGCACAACACGTGGACCGAACTCCACCCCGAAGGGTCGCCCTCTGCGCGCATTGGGCACGAGATGGCATACGATCCGGGCACTCGCCGAGATGATCATGTTCGGCGGTGGGCAGACTCCTAAAGACGCCGATAGCCCCTACCAGCCCCTCGGTGACATCTGGGCCTACGATCCGGCTGCCAACACCTGGAGCGAGCTCAAACCCGCGGGGACGCTACCCTCAGCTCGCGCAAACCCTGCGATGGCGTACGATCCGGCCACCCATCGGCTGATCATGTTCGGAGGTTTCGATGGAACCGAGACTCGTTTCGGCGACACCTGGGCCTATGATCCGGCCGCCAATACCTGGAGCGAACTGAGCCCGACAGGGACCCTGCCCCCGGCGCGGGCCGGGTCCCAGATGGTCTACGACTGCCTCAAGTGGCCGGTTGATCATGTTCGGGGGGCGGTCGGGTGAGGGCCCCGGTCGACTTCCTCAGCGACACCTGGGCCTACGACCCCCTCAGCGAACACCTGGACTGAGCTAGAACCCTCGGGAACGCTACCCCCGGCGCGCGCCTTGCACGCTATGGCCTGCGATCCAGTCGCGAACCGGCTGATCGTGTTCGGCGGATTCAGGGACACGCTCGTGTTCAACGACACCTGGGCCTACGACCTGGCCGCCAATACGTGGAGCGAGTGCAGCCCGGAAGGGGCCGTGCCCTCCGCGAGAGATGCTGCGTCCCTCGTCTATGACTCCGCGAGCGGACTCATGATCATGTTCGGCGGCGGGTCCAACGACACCTGGGCCTACGATCCCAAGGTGAACACGTGGAGCGACATCACTCCGGAGGGAACCTTGCCTTCCCCCCGGGAAGATCAGTCGATGGTCTACGAGCCGTCCAGCGGGCAGATGATCATGTTCGGAGGGTTCTCCAGCACCGAGGGTGACCTAGGAGATACCTGGGTCTACACTCCGTGATCCGACAGCAGTGAAGGGGGCGTCTTTGGCGCATCAGGTCTTCGTGAGCCACGCTGCGCAGGATCGCGAGATCGCCTCCCACGTCTGCGACATGCTCGAGGCTGAGGATATCGCCTGTTGGATGGCCCCCCGCGACCTGAAGGAGGGGACAGACCCGGCCGCCGGGACTCTCGATGGAATCCGCACGTCGGACCTTGTGCTGCTCATCTTCTCCACCTCGGCCAACAGCTCCCCTTACGTGCTGCGCGAGATCGAACGGGCGATAGCCTACGACCGGCCTGTGCTCTCCCTCCACATAGACGATGTCGTTCCCAGTGCCTCGATCGAGTACTACCTCAACCTGTGGCAATGGCTGGAAGTCCGCGGAGGAGTGGAGGGCAAGCAGGGAGAGATCCTGGCTGCCGTGCGGGGACAACTGACTCGGGCCCGGGCTGCGGTCGAGAGCTCGGCAGAAGACGGAATGACGGCTGCCGCAACTGGCGATGAAACCGGGGCCGCTGCCGGCGAGAAGGCCGCGAGGCCGAAAAGATGGAACCGCAGGACCTGGGCCATCACCTTCGCGGCGCTTCTGGTCATCGCGGCCGCCACCGTCGGCGGCATCTATGCGTCCAGTCCGCCCGAGCCACAACTTCTGGACGAAGCTCGACCCGCAGGGGGCCGTGCCCCAGGCACGCGAACGAGCACGGCGATGGCGTACGATCTCAGATACCAGCGAGCGTGATTCATGTTCGGAGGATCGGTAGCGGCGGCGGCGTCGCATAACGACACTTGGGGTTACGACGCCCATCTCGAACACGTGGACCAGGATCCGTCTCTCAGGGGCGTCTGCCCTCCGGGCGCTTTGGGCACTCCATGGCCTACGATCCGTCGAAGAACCGGCGTGATCTTGTTCGGAGGATCAGCGGCGACGGGGGGGATGCCAACGACCCCATCGGCGGCGTCCTCAATGACACCTGGGTCTACAACCCCACGACCAAGCCTGTGGACCAACTCAGCCCGGACGGGGCACTCGCCCTCTGCGCGCGCTCGGCCAGGCGATGGCCTACGACCCTTCCACCGGCCGCGTCGTCATGTTCGGAGGGTTCGGCGACTCGGTGTTCGCTCTCAACGACACCTGGGCCTACGACCCGATCGCCAACGCGTGGACCGAGCTGAGCCCACAAGGGACCCTACCTCCTGCCGCGTGAGCGACCATGGCGATGGCCTACGACCCTCCAGCGGCCGGGTCATCATTTCGGAGGTGACGGTACGGCAACGCATCCTAGAACTTCCTTGAACGACACCTGGGCCTACGACCCCGCTGCCAACACGTGGACGGATCTCGAGCCCTTGGAGTGGGCCGCGGGAGCGTCCTCCCGCCAGCTGGGGCCAGTCGATGGTGTTCGATCCGTCGAGCGGCAGGCTGATCATGTTCGTATGGGGCTGCGATTCGACCTACGACTAGGAACGACACCTGGGCTTATGACCCGAAGACGAACACCTGGACCAAACTGGACCCAGGAGGGGCGCTCCCGGCCGAACGCCGTGGCACCTCGATGGTGTTCGATCCATCGAGCGGCCGGATCATCATGTTCGGGGGAGGGTCTCAGACGGAGAGCTTCTCGACGACACCTGGGCCTACACTCCTTAGGCCCAAGCGATCTGGACCTCAACTGAAGGGTCAGTGTCGAGGCTCAGCTCGAGGCTCAGTGCCAGAGGGTCAGTCCCGTCTGGGGATCCAGCTTGCGGGTGACCGGGGGACCGGACAGGGTAGTCAGCAGGATCTCCAGGTTGAAGACCCGGGTGTCGTGCCCCAGGTGACCGCCGTAGCAGCGGCCCTGTTCGTCCGCCACAGTGATGTGGACGTGCACGATAGGTTCGCCGTTCATCAGAGATATGTTGCCCAGCATCCCGGCCACTTCCATGCGCTGGTCGAACTCCAGGTCGATCCACTCCTGCTTCGGCTGGTCGTAGTAGCGGATGGTGGCCCGGGAGACAGCCCCGACCCCCGAAAGCCAGGCCAGATTGATCCCTTTGGCCCGCACGAAGTCCTCGAGTTCTTTGAGAAGGTCGCTCCCGTAAGGGGGCTTGAGAATGTACGCTGGGCCCACCGATGCCTGCACGCTCAGCATGTCGGCGCTCCTCTCAGTCATCCCAATTGAACTCAGGGGCGATGTGCTGGTCCCAGATCTCCTCGGTGGCGTCCTCGAGCGCCTTCTCCTCGTCCATCGTCATCTCCGTGATGAGAGCGGAGGGGTCGCTGAGCAGCTTGACCTCCAGCTCGGAGGCGTCGAGCCGGCCGTTGTCGTCGATGGTGGCGTTCTTCTCTTTGAAGTAGTGGGCCAGTTCGTCCAAGTCCATGCCTTCGCGATGGAGGACGACCCGCTGATCGCTGGGGACGTCGGGGCGCATGTCCACCAGGTACTGATACCAGACGATGTCCCACGTGATCGTGACGAAGGCCCTGGGCTCGGTACCCACGGCGCGGGTGAGGTTGGCGCGCGGCTTGCCTAGGCTGCTCTGCACGTCCCGGGTCTTGCCGGTGAAGGGGCTCTCGTTGAAGTAGCGCTGGGCGGCCTGCACCTCTTCGATGCGGAAGCCGTGCCGGGGCGCCTCCGGCGAGGCCGGCGCGGGACCCTCGGCGGCGTCACCGACGGCGGACGCGGCGGCGGCAACGGCCGGGGCGGCCGGGGCGCCGGGCCACGTCGACTCGGCTCCCTCGGCGAACAGCGCCGGCGGCGCTACTTCCGGTTCCGGGGCCGGCAGCGCGGTGGTCTTCAGAAGCGACCGCCGCCGCCCCGGGCGCGGCCAATGCGGCTTCAGCCAACGGCACGTCGTCCGCTGGCGGGAGGGGTCTCGATCGCAGGGATGGCCGGGGAGGTCTCAAGGCCTGAGCTGGTTCCGACGGCCCCAGGGGCGAGGGCGGCCGCGGCCGTCATTCCCGCTAGCCCGGCCGCACCGGTCGCCGCACCTGCCTCCGGCTGGAGCCGGCGCAATGGCGGCGCCGGCGAGCAGCGCTTCCGCCTCCTGGAGACGGGCCCGGGTGAGTTCGAGCTCGTGTTCCAGGCTCTGCACGCGGTCTTCGACAGTGGCCGTCTTGTCCTGGTTCTCGATGAGGACCCCGGCGGCGAAGGTCTCGAGCGAGGCGGCAAGCCGTTCGAGTGCCGCCTGCATCTCCCTCTGCAGCCCGATAAGGTCGACTACCGGTGTGAGGAGCTCCCTGGTCCGCTCCAATGGGTCGGAATCGGCAAGAGCCCGGTTCTCAGGCTCCGGCTGTGGTAGGTCGTGTCCCAGATGCTCTTCTGTCCCGAGAGCCGCCCCGGCCGCACATTCGTTGCACAAACGGGCCAGGCTCCCATCGGCGAACTCCTGGATCACGATCTCGTCGTCCAGCCGGGCTCCGCAGATCTCGCACTGGTCGTCCGGAGGGAAGACTTCATCAGAAAAAGCCATAGTTCGCGCCTCCTTCCCGAGCCGCGGGAGCAGTCGGGAAATGCGGGTGATGGTTCTCGACAGTATATCAGTCGGCCCTTGCCCGGAGACGTGCGGCCGGCTCCCGCCCGGCCCGCTCCGCGCTAGAGGCCGGAGGTTCTGACGTGGGTCGGTGGGACTGGAGACCGGGGCTTTCGGGTACTAGCGGTACGATGTCGCTTTGTCTAAGGACGTGAGTGTTGGTTCCAATGGAGGTGAGAGATATGACGACCGTGAGCGAAGCTCTTGCTGAGAGACGGGCCGTACGCAGGTACCTGCCCCAGCCGGTGTCCGACGACCTGGTCCGCGAGATACTGGGGGAGGCCCGATGGGCGCCGTCGGCCACGAACACCCAGTCCACCATTGTCTACGTGCTCTCCGGTGAGCCGTTCCGGAAGTTCAAGGCCGACCTTCGCGAGTACGCGCTGGCCGACGTCGCGCCGGCGCCGGATCTGGGGGTGAGCCCCGCCTTGCCTCCTCTTCTCCAGGCCAGGCAGGACGATCTCTTCCAGACCCGAGCCTCTTTCATCGCTGCCGAGGAGGCGAAGATGGGTCTGCCCCTGCAGGTCCCTCCGCTCACCCCTGCGGTCGCGGCGGCCGAGGTCTACGGTGCGCCCCTGCTCCTGCTCTTGGCCATGCCCAAAGACATCGGGGTCCCCTTCGGCTGCTTCGACGCCGGACTGTTCGCCCAGTCCATAGCGCTCGCGGCTCACGCCCGCGGTCTGGGCACCTGCATCGCGGGGTCGCTGGTCCGTCACCCAGACCTGCTGAGAAAGGTGATCCCCGACACGGACGACAAGAACTTCGTCATAGCGGTCGCCCTCGGGTATCCCGACCGGCAGGCTCCCATCAACCGGTTCCCGCGGATCCGCATACCGGTGGACGAGTTCACGGTGTTTGTGAGGTGAAGGAGCGGCCCGGCCTCTTTGACACCACGACCATCAGGCGGATGGTCCTTCCCAATCGCTTCGTGCGCTCGGCGACCTGGGAAGGACTGGCCGCTCCCGACGGCGCCTCCACGCCGGCCCTGAACGAGTTGTCGGTTGCCCTCGCCAGGGGTGGGGTAGGTCTCATCATCAGCGGCCACGCATACGTGAGCGGCGAAGGCCGGGCGGGTCAGTGGCAACTCGCCGCGGACTCCGACGAGATGATCCCGGGGCTGGCCGGCATGGCCGCCGCGGTGCATGCGGCCGGGGGTGCGATCGCCCTCCAGATCGCTCATGCGGGAGTGCGTGGTATCGGAGCGACCGATGGCGCGCCCCCCGGCCCGTCCGTGCTCGAGACGGATGACGGCCCGGTCGGCCGGGAGATGGACTCTCGCGACCTGGCAGCCGTCACCATGGCTTTTGCCCAGGCTGCCGCCCGCGCCCGCAGCGCGGGCTTCGATGCGGTGCAGATCCACGCGGCGCACGGGTATCTGCTGAGCCAGTTCCTCTCGCCATACTTCAACAGGCGGTCCGACGCCTACGGGGGGAGCGTCAGAAACCGGGCCAGGTTGCCGGTGGAGGTCGTCGAGGCGGTGCGACAAGCGGTAGGGGCCGAGTTCCCGATACTCTTGAAGATGAACTCGGAGGACTTCCTTCCCGGGGGTCTCTCGGTGGATCACATGCTCGAGACTGCCGCTTTGCTCGGCGAGGCAGGCGTCGATTCGATCGAGTTGAGCGGGGGGACCTTTCTCTCCGGCGACAGGCGAAGCATGCGGTCGGGCAGCGCCGGCCGGGAAGAGCCAGAAGCCTATTACGAGGCGGCGGCCGTCCGCTACAAGAAGGAGATCGGCGCGCCTCTGATGCTGGTGGGCGGGATCCGTACCTACGAAACGGCGGAAAGGCTGGTCGCACAAGGCATCGCCGACTACGTCTCGCTGTGCCGGCCGCTCATCAGGGAGCCCGGTCTGATCGAACGCTGGCGGGCGGGGGACCGAAGACCGTCCTCCTGCCGCTCGGACAACGGATGCTTCGCCGCGGGGGTGAAGGGCGGAGGAGTCAGGTGCGTCGTCACTCCCGACCCCAGGCCGGAGACCTGATCCGCGAGCATGGCGGTGCTCACCGACATCGATCTCGATCTTGATCTGGAGACGTTCCTAGAGGCCCAAGGGCAGGCTCTGCGTCGTCCCCAGATGATGGAAGTCGCCCGCTCGGCCATCGCGGAGGGAGGAGGACCTGATCGCCCCGGCGCTCTCGTACGAATGGCTGCCGGTGGGGGTGGTAGGAGACCGGCGGGCGGAGGTCGGGGGGATCGTCTTCGCGCTGGGGCGCCACGCCGACCTGATGGCGCTCGCCCGGGAAGCCCTCGTGAGCGTGGTCACTATCGGCGCGCGACTGGAGGAACAAGCTCGAGAGCTGGGCGCCGCGGGCAGGGCGCTCGAGAGCTACGTGCTGGGAGAGGTAGGGGTCTTCGCGGTGGGGTCGCTCATACAGCGGGCGCATCGGATGGCTGAGGAAGAGGCGGCTCGCATGGGCTGGGGCGTCGGGGCGGAGTTGGCCCCAGGTCAGCTCGCCGGCTGGGATATCGAGGAGCAGAAGCTCCTTTGCAGTCTGCTCGAGCTCGATCCTATCGGGGTGACCGTCACCGACACCGGCATGCTGGTTCCGCAGAAGTCCGCCTCGATCATGGTCGGGATCGGCCCGGAGTACGAGTCGACGGAGGTGCGCGCGCCGTGCGAGTTCTGCGACGTGCGCGATACCTGCCGGTGGCGCCACTGACCAGGCGTTCGTCTTGACACAGTGCTTCGTCACGACTACGTTTGGCCTATCCATTGAGCAAGTGCTCAGTCAGCGGTTTGATCGGCTGAGGTCGCCGCCGCGGACGGCGCGAGAAGGAGGATTCGACATGGCATCCTGGGAGTCCCTTGACCGACCGATGAAGATCGGCTCGCTGACGGCCAAGAACCGTATCGAAGCGGCTCCGACCCTCACCTGTATCGCCCACGCCGACCAATCCGTCTCCGCGGAGCTCGTCGAGTTCTACCGGACCCAGGCCAAGGGTGGCGCCGGCATCATCACCGTGCTCGAGACCGCCATCGATTCCGACCGGGCCATCACCCAGCCCACCCAGCTCAACCTGGGAAGCGACTTCTACATCCCCGCCCTTACCTCGGTGGCCGAAGCCATAAAGAGCCAGGGGGCCTTGGCCTCCATCCAGCTGAACCACGGCGGGCGCCAGGCGGTGAGCCAGCTGAACGGAGGGCGCAACCCCATCGGACCCTCGCGCATGGTGGGGGTCTTCACGGAAGACCGGCGCCGGGGCGAGCAGGTGGTGGAGGAGATGAGCCTCGCCATGATCGACGAGGTCATCGACCACTACGCCGAAGCCGCCCTTCGCGCTCAGAAGGCGGGTTTCGACATGGTCATGGTCCACGCCGGCCACGGCTGGCTCATCTCCCAGTTCGTCTCCCCGGCCGTCAACACGCGCACCGACGAGTACGGGGGCTCTCTCGAGAACCGGGTGCGCTTCGGCCTGCGCGTGATCGAAGCGATCAGAGACAGATGCGGTCCTCACTTCCCCATCGAGTGGCGCATGAGCGCGAGCGACCTGGTCCCCGGGGGGCTCGAGATAGCCGACGCCATCGAGTACGCCCTCCTCGTCCAGGACAAAGTGGACTGCCTCCAGGTATCGGCGGGCATGATCGCCGAGCCGCGCACCTATCCCTATACCCATCCGTCGGTCTACCTGCCCCACGGGGAGAACGTCGAGCGGGCGGCGGAGATCAAGAAGGCGGTCACCATCCCCGTGGGCGTGGTGGGAGCCATCCTCGACTTGGACGAGGCCGGGGAGTGGGTGGCTGCGGGCCAGGCCGACTTCGTGGCGCTCTGCCGGGCCCTCATCGCCGATCCTGCCCTTCCCAAGAAGACCTTCCGGGGCCGCAAGGCAGAAGCGGTGCCGTGCATCCGCTGCAACGCCTGTCTCATCCGCGGGGCCCACAGCCTGCCGGTCCGCTGCGCCGTCAATCCCTGGGCGGTCAGGGAGGAGTACTACCGCTGTCTTCCCCCCATTGCCCGGAAGAAGAAGGTGGTGGTGGTGGGCGGGGGCCCGGCCGGCATGGAGGCGGCCCTCGTCGCCTCCTCCCGCGGCCACGACGTGACCCTCCTCGAGAAAGAAGACCGGCTGGGCGGCAACCTGTGGTCCGCCTCTGGGCCGGCCTTCAAGGACGATTGGAAGCGCTATCTGGAGTACCAGCTCCGGCAGATGGAGCGGTCGCGTGTCACCGTAAGGCTGGGGACCGAGGCGACGCCCGCGCTGGTGGCCGCCGAAGCCCCCGACGAGGTGATCGTGGCGGTGGGAGCGGAACCGGTCTGGCCGGACGTGCCCGGCATCGACGGAGCGAACGTCTTCTTGGCGGGCGATGTCATGTGCGGCCAGGAAGTGCCCGGAGACCGGGTGGTGGTGGCCGGAGACGGGGGCATGGGCCAGGAGACGGCGCTCCACCTGGCCCGTCAAGGCAAAGAGGTGGCCATCATCGAGATCCCGGGGGGCTCGGGGCCGGACCAGACGGTCAACTTCGTGGATGTGATGGCTCTCGAAGACCAGTTGGAAGCCTACGGCATCAGGGTGCGCAAAGGCCTGGTCTTGGAGGGGGTGACCGACGGGAAGGTCACCGTCCGGAGCGCGGTTGGCGAGACGCAGGAACTGCCGGCGGACGCGGTGGTCGTGGCGCCGAACCTGCGCGCCCGGAGCGAGACGGTGGAGGCGCTCGTCGCTTCGGCCCTCGAAGTCTATGTGGTGGGTGACTGCCGGGCGCCCCGCATCCTCTATAACGCCGTACACGAGGGCTTCGAAGCCGCTCTCGAGATCTAGCGAACGCTCCGCCATGAGACCGAAAGGAAGGAGAGCACCATGAACACGGCACCTGAAGGGAAGCGCCTTCAAGGCAAAGTGGCCCTCGTCACCGGGAGCGGGGGAACCAACAGCATCGGCCGATCCATCGCCCAGCGCTTTGCCGCAGAGGGAGCCATGGTGGGGGTGCTCGACATCGACGGCCCGAGCGCCATCTCGGTGGCGGATGAGATCAAAGCGGCCGGGGGAGAGGCCATCCCCATCACCTGCGACATAACCAGCGAGGATCAGTGCAAGGCTGCAGCCAAGCTGCTGGCCGAAACCTACGGGGGCAAGATCGACATCCTGGTGAACAACGCCGCCGCCTTCCGGGGGGTCATGTCCAAGCAGCCCTGGCAGCGCTTCTACGAGTGGACGGTGGAGGACTGGGACTACATGATCGATGTCAACCTACGGGGCATGTGGTTCTGCGCCCGGGCCGTCTATCCCTACATGCTGCCCCAGGGCTACGGCAAGATCATCAACCTCACCTCGTCCACCTTCTGGGAGGGAGTGGCCGGCTTCATCCACTACGTCTCGAGCAAGGGCGGCATCATCGGCTTCACGCGGGCTCTCGCCCGTGAGCTGGGTCCGGAAGGCATACGCGTCAACGCTCTTGCTCCCGGGTTCACCCTCACCGCGGCCAACCGGGAACAAGCGGCCGGGGTGCCCGAGCACTGGGAGACCACCCGCAAGGGCCAGTGCCTGCCTGAGCGTAACCTCGAAGCCGACGACATGGCTGGGCCCGCCTTCTTCCTCGCCTCTTCCGACAGCGACTTCATGACCGGCCAGACCCTGCTGGTGGACGCCGGGCTGAATCATAACTAGCCGCGGACCGACCGGAAGCCCGTCCGCTGCATGCTAGACTTTCGCGAGCGCGTCTGGGCGCGGAGGCCGCGCCTCGCTCGCGTCCAGCCGCGGTTCGAGCGGGAATCCCCGAGAGGTGACTGAGGATGATCGATGTTCGACTCTTTGCCGCTCTCGCCCGGGCGATGGATCCAGGTCCGCCCGAGTTCCAGGTGGCGGCCCGGCCGGGTCTCACCGTCCGGGACGTCGCCGTTGCCGCCGGTGTCCGAGTGGACGACGTGGCGATCGTCATGATCAACGGCCGCATCTCAGAGCTCGACTCGCCGCTCTGCGACCACGACCGGGTCGGCCTCTTTCCGGCCGTTTCGGGTGGTTGAGATGGTCAGTTCCCGGTCGACCGGAGGAGCATCATGCCCGTAGCGAAGAAGATCGGGGAATCCCTGGAGCGCTCCTCGTGGATCCGGCAGATGTTCGAGGAGGGCGCGCGGCTTTCCGAGATGCACGGGCGCGGCAGCGTCTTCGACTTCAGCATCGGCAACCCCAACCTGGAACCGCCGGCGGAGTTCCAACGGGTCATCGAGAAGCTGGTCTGCGACCCGACCCCTGGGCTCCACGGTTACATGTCGAACGCCGGCTATGCCGAGGCTCGCGAAGCGGTGGCCGAGTATCTTTCAGACGACCAGGGCGTACACATACCCGGCCAGAACGTGGTGATGACCTGCGGTGCCGGAGGGGCACTGAACTGCATCTTCAAGGCCATCCTCGACCCGGGGGATGAGGTCGTCGTTCCCCGGCCGTATTTTGTGGAGTACGAGTCGTACGTGGACAATCACGGAGGCGTGCTCAAGCCGGTGGCGAGCGGCCCGGATTTCGAGATGGACGTCGACGCCATCGAGGCCGCCATCGGCCGCAAGACCCGGGCGGTGCTCGTCAACTCTCCCCACAATCCTACGGGCCGCGTATATGCCCAGAGCACGGTCGAGGCACTGGGCGCGGTCTTGCGGCACAAGTGCCGCCAGCATGCCCGGATCATCTATCTGGTGTCCGACGAGCCCTACCGGCGAATAGTCTACGATGGCAAGCGCGTGCCGCCTGTGATGGCTGCGTACGCGAACACCATGATCGCGTCGAGCTACTCCAAGGAGTTGTCCCTGGCCGGAGAGCGGATCGGTTACCTTGCCGTCTGTCCTTCGATCCCGGGGGTGGCGACCCTCATGGAGGGGCTGATCATGGCGAACCGCATCCTAGGGTTCGTGAACGCGCCGGCGCTTATGCAGCGCGCGGTCGCCCAACTGCAGGGCGTGGGCGTTGATGTGGCTCCCTATCAACGCAACCGCGATGTGTTGTGTGAAGCGCTCGCCCAGGCCGGGTTCGAGGTGGTCAAGCCCGAAGGCGCTTTCTACCTGTTCCCTCGCTCGCCAATCCCGGACGACGTGGCCTTCTGCCGAGAGATGCAGCAGCACCTGGTGCTGGTGGTGCCGGGGAGCGGCTTCGGGCTGGAGGGTCACTTCCGTCTGGCGTACTGCGTGCCGCCTGAGGTCGTTGACGGGGCGCTGCCTGCCTTTCGCACGGTGGGCATGAAGTACTGCGGCTCCTAGCAACAAGGCCGGTGTCGGGGCCGCTCCTTGTAGCTGACGTCGTCGATCGTCACCTCGTAGACCCGAGTCTGCGCGAAATCGTGCTCATCGAAGGGCTGCTCGGCGGCCTTAGGGTCGTACTTCGCGACGATCTCGCGGAGCGCCGCCAGCCGGTCCTCCCGGGCGTCGAGGGATTTCGCTCTTCCCCAGATGAGGACCGATCGGTAGTCGAAACCGTCCTCGCAAGGCTTATCGCCGGCGGCGAAAGATACGTCGGCGGTCACGGCGAAGCAGACATGAGGATCCCTCGCGAGCGCGCGGGTCTTCCTCCCGACCCCTGTGTGGAAGAAGAGCCGGGCCGTGGAGCAGTCGCCCTCCGGGGATGCTTTGTGGTAGGCGAAATTCACGGGTACGACGTAGGGTAGGCTCTCGGTCGAGTCGTCGCCCGGGTGCTCCACCACGGCCATGTAGGCCACCGGAGCGCTCTCGAGCAATCGTTCCGCGTCGTCCCAGGATCCCGGGGCAGGGGGACTCGTGTCTGCGTTCACCGGCTGCTGCCTCCTCCGTCGGTTCTCTCCCCCCGGAACAGCACGGGGTCTTAGCGTATTCAACTACCCATCCTGCCGCTGTTCTAGCCGGGTCCTGCATCTTGGCGTGACTCATGCTTTCATATTCAGGGTACTGTGGTTCGTGGATCGCCTACATCCCTTCCATGAGGAGATCGCATGACTCTGATCGCGCATTTCCAGCTCGCAAGCGAGTCCGAGGATACCGCCTGCTACGAAGAGCGGACTGAGGAAGGCCATCCCCTGGTTATAGGGACTCTCTGCATTCAGAACTGGGCTTTGCCTCAGCCGATCCCCTCCTCTCTTAGAGTCGCCCTCGACTTCTTCAGCGCGGCTCACCCTTCCACTCGTGCCGTTCGGCAACCGCCGGGCAGAGAGTCTACGGGCGAAAAGCTGGTAGCAGTGGGGAAATCGGTGACCGTCATCAAGGACACTGCGGCGAGCCTGATCCACCCCCCCGAGTTCCTGGAGCAGTATCTCGGCAGGACCGGAACCGTGTTGTGGACCACAGCCGACGGTGCGATGGTCAAGTTCGACGACTCAGCCACCTGGTTTGCGTACACTGAGCTGCAGGCGGCCGAATAGAGCCTTCTCCAGGTCGCGTCCTTGGCACAACCGCATATAATGGAGCCCGTTCACAGGGAAGCCGCGGGAGGCCCTCCGGGGCTGGATAAGTGGGACGGTCGCTGGTGAAGTACGTGGTGCTGATAGTCGACGGAGCGTCCGGATGGCCGTTGGCCGCTCTCGGGGATCACACGTCGCTGGAGGCGGCGCATACGCCCAATCTCGACCGCCTGGCGAGCGAGGCGACGGTGGGCATGGCTCACACCGTGCCGCAGGGTATGGAGGCCTCGAGCGCCGTGGCGTGCATGAGCGTCCTGGGATTCGATCCGAGCCTGTACTACGCAGGCCGAGGTCCGATAGAGGCCATGGCCATGGGGATCGATCTAGCTCCGGGGCAGGTCGCGATGCGCTGCAACCTTGTGAGCGTGACCGGCGGGGTCATGGCCAGCTACTCGGCGGGGAACATCTCGTCGACCGAAGCCGCGGAACTAGTGTCCGCCCTGCAGGAGAACCTGGGCGACGAGCGCTTCGCCTTTCATAGCGGGGTGGGATTCCGCCATATCCTGACGGTCCGGGACGGGGGGGAGTTGCTGGAGACGACCTTCATCCCGCCGCACGACATCACCGACCAACCGGTGGCCGGCCGCGGGCCCGTGGGCCCCGGCGCCGGCTTGGCTTTGTCCCTGATGGAGCGGTCCAAAACGGTACTGGCCGGGCATCCCGTCAATGAGGCTCGTGTCGCCCGCGGACAACTCCCTGCGACTCAGATCTGGCTCTTCTGGCCCGGGATGCGACCGGATGCCATGCCGACCTTCGGCGAGGCCTATGAGGGGAAGAAGGCCGCCCTCAATTCGGCCGTGGATCTTCTGCGCGGCTTGGCTCTGCAGACGGGCATCGACTTCATCTCCATCCCGGGGGTCACCGACGGGCTCGACAACGATTTCGCGGGGCAGATGGCGGGCGCGCTGGATGCGTTGGCCGATCACGATGTGGTGTTCGTACACGTTGAAGCGCCCGACGAATGCTCGCATGCGGGCGATGTGGCAGGGAAGGTGCGGGCGATCGAAGAAGTCGACCGGCTCATGGTGCCCCAGATAGTCGCGTTGGCCGAGGGGCGTGCCGGGGAAGGCGCCGGCGGCCGTTCTGCCGATGGAGGAGAGGGAGTGAGCCTGCTGGTGCTCCCCGACCATCCCACCCCACTCGAGATCAAGACCCACGTGGGCGAGCCGGTCCCCTTCCTCATGTGGGGGCCTGGGTTCGAAGCCAACGGCGCGGCGGCCTTCACCGAGACGGAAGCCCGGGCCACGGGCTTGGCCGTGGCGCCGGGCCACTTGCTCATGAAAAGGCTGCTATCCGAGCGCTGCGAGGGCGGCGGCTAAGACTTCCCGCCGGGCGGGTTTTGCGTCCCGCGATGCACCATGCGGCGCGCGGCTCGCCTTGAGCCCCGCGCCCACGCTCGGGGCGCCGCTCCGGGGGCCCCCGATCAGGCCATCTTCTCGAATTCGTCCTTGCTGGCGCCGCAGTCCGGGCATTCCCAGTCATCGGGCAGGTCTTCAAAGGCGGTTCCGGGCGCGATCCCTTGAGTGGAGTCGCCCACCTCGGGGTCGTAGACATATCCGCACAACAGGCACTGCCACTTGTCCATCGGTCAATCCTTTCTCTAGAGAGGCCGATCAGGTGGGGTGGTCCGACAGCCCCTTTTATCTCCATTTCCAAGGATATTCAATCCCTTGCCTCATCTCGACTCGCCTCTCTCGCTACCGGGGGCGATAATCGGACCGTGCGATCGCTGGGTGGAGTCGCCCGATTAGCGGCGATCTTTGCCGGCGCCCAAGCGGCGCCCGAGCCGCCCCCGGGCCGCGCCGCCGCCTGTTCAGCCGGCTGTCGCGGCAACGACTGCGCGGGGCGGGAAGAGGCGGCGTCTTTCTTGACTTACGCGGGCGGGGTTCGGTAGGATGAGGACTTGGATGAAGCCCCCGGGACCCTGTCCCTCGTTCTCTCTCAGGTGCTCACAGGTGGTCGTACGCCTGTGCCCTGGACGAGAGGCTTTTTCCGTCTACATACAACGCCGCGAGCGCTAGAGAAGGAGGCAACGCTGCATGGAAGGTAAACCACCCAAAGCGCCGTCGCGCCGCTGGAAGAGACTGGCTCTCTTCCTGAGCGCATTGGTGCTCTCCACCCTGGGCTTGGCGCCCGCCGCCCTGGCTCAGGAGAGCACGGGGGGGAAGCGAATCTTATCCTGCCTGATCTGGGACAGGTCAGCTTCCACGGGATCTCAGGTCAGCTCCTCCTGGCGCTGGGACTGATCATCTGCGCCCTGGGTCTCGTGTTCGGCCTCGTCATCTTCTATCAAGTTCGCAAGCTCCCCGCCCACAGATCGATGCGGGAGATCTCCGAGCTGATATGGCAGACCTGCAAGACTTATCTTCTCCAACAGGGTCGCTTCTTGATCCTGCTGTGGGTGTTCATCGCCATCGTCATCGGGGTCTACTTCGGGATCTTGAGCGATTTCACCGGTGTGAAGGTGCTCGTCATCCTCCTCTTCAGCATCGTCGGGATCCTCGGTAGCTACGGCGTGGCCTGGTTCGGCATCCGGATCAATACCTACGCCAACTCGCGCACGGCTTTCGAGAGCCTTCGGGGTAAGCCGTACGGCATTCACGCCATCCCGATGCGCTCGGGCATGAGCGTCGGCATGATGCTCATCAGCGTCGAGCTGATCATCATGCTCATCATCCTCCTGTGGATCCCCCGCGACTATGCCGGCGCGTGCTTCATCGGCTTCGCCATCGGCGAGTCCCTCGGTGCGGCCGCCTTGCGGATCGCCGGCGGTATCTTCACCAAGATCGCCGACATCGGCTCCGACCTCATGAAGATCGTCTTCAACATCAAAGAAGACGATGCTCGTAACCCCGGCGTCATCGCAGACTGCACGGGTGACAACGCAGGCGACTCCGTGGGCCCCAGCGCCGACGGTTTCGAGACCTACGGTGTCACCGGCGTGGCCCTCATCACCTTCATCATCCTCGCCGTCGAGGAACCGCTCGTCCAGATCTCGCTCCTCGTGTGGATCTTCGCCATGCGCGTGATGATGATCGTCTCGAGCGGCGGCTCCTACTTCCTCAACGCCGCCATAACGAAGGCTCGATACAAGGACGCCGACAAGATGAACTTCGAGGCTCCCCTGACCTCGCTGGTCTGGATCACCTCGATCGTGTCCATCATCCTGACCTTCGTGGTGTCGTACTTCCTGATCGGAGGCAACACCGATATCGGCCAGGCGCACCCCGATTACTGGTGGCTGCTTTCCATCATCATCAGCATGGGCACCCTAGCCGGGGCTCTGATTCCCGAATTGGTCAAGGTGTTCACCTCCACCAAGTCGGCCCACGTGAAGGAAGTGGTCGCCTCGACCAAAGAGGGCGGGGCCTCGCTGAACATCCTCAGCGGCTTTGTGTCCGGCAACTTCAGCGCCTACTACATCGGTTTCACCATCATGGTCCTGATGGGCATCGGCTACATCGTGAGCACGCAGGGTCTCGACGCGATCATGTTGGCGCCGGCCGTGTTCGCCTTCGGTCTGGTGGCCTTCGGCTTCTTGGGCATGGGCCCGGTGACCATCGCCGTGGACTCCTACGGACCGGTCACCGATAACGCTCAGTCGGTCTACGAGCTCTCCACCATCGAGGAGATCCCGGGCATCGCCGCCGAGATCAAGGGCGACTTCGGCTTCGAGCCCAACTTCGATGTGGCCAAAGACAACCTGGAGGAGAACGACGGCGCGGGGAACACCTTCAAAGCCACGGCCAAGCCGGTGCTTATCGGCACCGCCGTTGTCGGCGCGACTACGATGATCTTCGCGATCATCATGGCCCTCACCGACGGTCTCACCGCCAAGCTCGAGAATCTGTCGCTCATGCATCCCCCGTTCCTCCTGGGTATCATCATGGGTGGCGCCATGATCTACTGGTTCACCGGTGCCGCCACCCAGGCTGTGACCACCGGCGCTTACCGCGCTGTGGAGTTCATCAAGCGCAACATCAACCTTGAGAGCGGCGCGACCAGGGCTTCGGCCGAGGACAGCAAGAAGGTCGTAGCGATCTGCACGCAGTACGCTCAGAAAGGCATGATCAACATCTTCCTGGCTGTGTTCTTCGGCACCCTTGCCTTCGCCTTCTTGGAGCCGTTCTTCTTCATCGGCTATCTGATCTCCATCGCCGTGTTCGGCCTCTTTCAGGCCATCTTCATGGCCAATGCCGGGGGAGCCTGGGACAACGCCAAGAAGATCGTCGAGGTCGACCTGAAGGAGAAGGGCACCGAACTGCATGCGGCTACCGTCATCGGCGACACAGTCGGCGACCCGTTCAAGGACACCTCGTCGGTGTCCATGAACCCGGTCATCAAGTTCACCACCCTTTTCGGTCTGCTGGCCGTGGAGCTGGCCGTGAGCATCGCCAACCGTCAAGGCGACCATGTGCTCACCTACATCCTCGCGGCCGTGTTCTTCGTGATCTCGGTCTTGTTCGTGATGCGTTCGTTCTACTCCATGCGCATCAAGAAGGAAAAAGCCGGAGCTGAGGGCTGAGATGTGGTGTCGCGGCGCCTGCGGGCGCCGCGACACCACATGACGTGAGTCTGGGGCCGCTTGCCGCACCCCGGTGCGGCAAGCGGCCCCGTTTCATGTCTTGACTCCGGCCGCGCGACGGCGGATAAATGGAGCCGTGCGCTGCCAGAGTCTTTGTGACTACATGACTTAGAGGAGTGTGTGGGTGCCTCTATGATGAAACGGGCTTTGCTCGGCCGGCCTATCGCCACCGCTGAGGAGATGCAGGAGCGGCTGCCCAAGAAGTTCGCGCTGCCGGTCTTCGCTTCAGATGCGATCTCATCCACCGCGTACGCGACGGAAGAGATCCTGCTCGCCCTGGTCCTGGCCGGTGTCGCGGCGGTCACGCTGTCCATATACATAGCGATAGCGGTCGTAGTCCTTTTGGCCTTCGTCGCCCTTTCCTATCAGCAGACGGTGCACGCATACCCGAACGGGGGCGGCTCCTATGTCGTAAGCCGAGAGAACCTCGGTCTGGCGCCCGGGACCGTGGCCGCCGGATCGCTTATGGTGGACTACGTGATGACGGTCGCCGTGAGCGTGGCTTCCGGGGTCGCGGCCATCATTGCAGCTTTCCCTGTCCTGGAGAGCTGGCGGGTCTACATCTGCATAGCCCTCATCATCCTAGTCGCTCTCGCCAACCTGCGTGGAGTACGGGAGTCGGGCCGCTTCTTCTCCATTCCCACGTATCTGTTCGTTCTCCTGTGCGGTGGACTCGTGGTTGTGGGCTTCATCCGCTGGGTGATGGGCGACCTGGAGCCGCAGGCAATAGACGAAAGCGGCAGCACTCTGCAGGGGATGGCGCTTCTGTGGATCGTCCTACGCGCCTTCTCCGGAGGATGCTCGGCGATGACAGGTACAGAGGCCATCGCTAACGCGGTACCCGCCTTCAAGCCACCTGAGAGCAAGAACGCCTCGATCACCCTGGGCGTGATGGCCAGCATCCTGGCTTTTCTCCTGCTCGGTGTCACGGCGCTGGCGCAGGTCCTGCACATCGTTCCGCAAGACGGGACTACGGTCCTCGGCGAGATAGGTCACGCTGTGTTTGGGGGAGGCTTCTTCTACTACGCGCTGCAGATAGCCACGATGGCCATCTTGATTCTCGCTGCCAATACCAGCTTCACCGGCTTCCCTCGCTTGGCTTCAGTGCTTGCCCGCGACGGTCTGATGCCGCGGCAGTTCATGAACCGGGGAGACAAGCTGGTCTTCTCCAACGGCATCATCGGGCTGACCGTCGCAGCGATCGTGGTCCTGGTAGTCTTCCGGGCGCAAGTCCACAGCCTGATACCGCTCTACGCCGTGGGAGTGTTCACCAGCTTCACTCTGTCGCAGACGGGGATGGTGGTGCACTGGCGCCGGTTGCGGACGGAAGGCTGGCGCCATCGGGCGGCGATGAACGGTATCGGCGCCTTCCTCACTGGCATCGTCACCATCGTCGTGCTGGTCACGAAATTCGTCCACGGCGCCTATCTAGTGGTCATCGCGGTGGCGGTTCTGGTGGCCGCCTTCTATACCGTGCGCCGTCACTACACCCGGGTCGCGCGTTTTCTCGAACCCCAGAACCCCGAGCAACTCGAGCGCCTGGGGAAAGTGGCGGTGTCCCGACCGCGTACCACTGTGGTCCTCTTCGTCTCGCAGGTCAACGAACTCACGGCTCGTTCTTTGGCCCTGGGCCGCGGGTTGTCGCCCGACGATTTCCATGCTGTCACCATCGCCAGCGACCCGGAAAGGGTACTCGCGCTGCAACGGACCTGGGCGGAGATGGAGATCGACGTGCCCCTTGTGGTCGTCGATTCGCCTTATCGTGAATTCACCCGGCCGGCTTTGGAGTACATCCGGTCTCTTCGCCCGAGCCGTCGTCACACTGTGACTGTGATCATCCCGGAGTTCGTGGTAGAGCACTGGTGGGAGAACTTTCTTCACAACCAGAGCGCTCTCCGTCTAAAGGCGGCTCTGCTGAGCGTGCGTTGGGTGGTCGTGATCAGCATTCCCTTCCATGTCGGCGGAGAGGACGAGGCCGAACCGGACTTCTGGTAGCCGCTGACTGGGCCGGTCTTGCGACTGCTGGGGGCGCTGATACAATTGCGGGCACTCGACGGGAAAGACTGGTAAGCCTACGAACACGTTTGGCATGATCAAGCGGGCTCTGCTGGGCCGGCCCATAGCGACTGCCGAGGAGATGTACGAGCGGCTGCCCAAGAAGCTCGCTCTGCCGGTCTTTGCCTCCGATGCCATCTCCTCGACCGCGTACGCGACCGAAGAGATCCTGCTTGCTCTGATCCTGGCCGGTTCCCTCGCGTTGTCGTACTCATTGCCCGTGGCGATGGCGGTAGCGTTCCTTCTGGCTATCGTGGCACTGTCCTATCAACAGACGGTGCACGCGTACCCCAGCGGTGGTGGGTCCTATATCGTAAGCCGGGAGAATCTCGGGTTGGCTCCCGGCTTGGTAGCTGCTGCATCCCTGATGGTGGGATACGTTGCGACCGTGGCTGTCAGCGTGGCCTCGGGCGTGGCCGCCATCACTTCCGCATTTCCGGCCCTGTTCAAGTACAGGCTGATTTTGGCGGTCGTGCTGGTCATCCTGGTGGCACTGGCCAATCTTCGCGGGGTGAGGGAATCGGGCCGTCTTTTTGCGGTCCCCACGTACGCCTTCATGGTGCTCTGCGGGGGTTTGGTCATTGTAGGGGCGATCCGCTGGCTGATGGGCGACCTCCAGCAAGTCGATGGCGGCGAGAGCGTCCCGGGCGTTCAGGAACTGACCCTCTTTCTGATTCTGAGGGCATTTGCCGGGGGGTGCGCAGCCATGACGGGCACAGAGGCGATATCGAACGCAGTGCCCGCCTTCAAGCCTCCTGAGAGTAAGAACGCGGCCGCTACTCTGGGCATCATGGCCGCGGTGCTCGGTTTTTTGCTGATCGGCGTGACAGGCATCTCGCAGGTGATCCACATCATCCCCCAGGCCGACGACACGGTACTCAGCCAAGCGGCTCGAGCGGTCTACGGTAACGGAGGATTCTTCTACTACGCTCTCCAGATCGCCACGATGGCCATTCTTGTTCTAGGGGCGAACACGTGCTACGCGGGCTTCCCCCGCCTGTCCTCCGTGTTGGCGCGAGACGGGCTGATGCCTCGACAGTTCATGAACCGGGGGGATCGTCTCGTCTTCTCGAACGGGATCATTGGCCTCACGGTCACTGCGATCGCGCTGATCGTCATCTTCGACGCCGACACTCACCGCATGATCCCGTTCTACGCGCTAGGAGTCTTCATCGGCTTCACGCTTTCCCAGGCCGGTATGGTCGTGCATTGGCGCAGGATCAGGACGAGCGGTTGGCGGCGTCGCGCTTCCATGAACACGCTCGGGGCCTTTCTGACCGGGGTTGTGGCCGTGGTGATCCTATCGACCAAGTTCGTAGAGGGGGCCTATATAGTCGTCGTCGCGGTTCCCGTGCTGGTCGGCATCTTCTATGTGGTGCGGCGCCACTACGCGCGAGTGGCAGCTTTCCTGGAGCCTCAGGATCCGGACCAGCTGGAGCGTCTGGGAAGAGTGGCGGTCTCCCGCCCAAGGACGACCGTGGTGCTCTTCGTATCTAGAGTCAACGAGTTGACCGCCCGCTCACTGGCCCTGGGACGCGGGCTCTCTCCTGACGACTTCCATGCGGCCACCATCGCCGGTGACCCGGAACAGGTGCTGGCACTGCAACGGACTTGGGAGGAGATGGAAATCGACATCCCTCTCGTTGTCGTGGACTCGCCGTATCGGGAGTTCACCCGGCCGGCTGTCGAGTACGTCCGCTCCCTGGAACCAGGTGCAGACCACACGGTAACCGTCATCATTCCGGAGTTCGTCGTGGAGCATTGGTGGGAGAACCTCCTCCACAATCAGAACGCGCTCCGACTAAAGGCCGCGCTCCTTGGCGTGCCGTGGGTGGTGGTGATCAGCATCCCCTTCCACATCGGCGAGTACCCCACGTAGTCTAGAGCACGCGACCGGCGTAGCCCCGGCGGACCGCCGCGGGCTCCGCCTGGGGCTCCCGCGGCCGCTGAGGAGGCACCGCCGATGTGCCCAAGAGTCGTGGCCCAGGCGTAGTATGGAAGATGGAAGTGATGTCGACCCGAGTGGGTGAGGTTTGTGGCGAACGTGATCATCGATGGCGATTCTCTCAGACTCGAAGACGTGGCCGCTGTAGCTCGGGGTGGGACGACGGTCGCGCTGGCCCCAGCTGCCGTTCCGCGCATCGAGCGGGCCCGCGAGTACATCGAGCGTTTGCTGGCCGAGGACGCCGTCGTCTACGGGGTGACCACGGGGTTCGGCAAGTTCTCGGATGTGCGCGTCCCAGGGGCCGATGCACTCGCTCTTCAACGCAACCTAGTTTTCAGTCACTACTGTGGCGTCGGGGAACCCCTTGGCCCCGAAGAGACCCGAGCCATGATGCTTCTGCGGGCGAACGTCCTTGCCAAGGGCTATTCGGGAGCCCGGCTGGTGGTGCTTCAGATTCTGCTGGCCGTCTTGAACGCGGGGATACTGCCTGTGATCCCGCGCAAGGGCTCCGTGGGGGCCTGCGGCGATCTGGCACCGCTGGCGCATCTGACCGCTGTGCTGATGGGGGAGGGAGAGGCGGTCTACCGGGGGCGGCGTATGTCGGGCGGGGAGGCGCTACGGGCGGCCGGTATCGAGCCGGTGACCCTGGAGGCAAAGGAAGGCCTGGCTCTTATCAACGGCACTCAGATGATGACCGCAGTGGGGGTGCTCAGCCTCGTCGAGGCCGAGAACGTAAGCAAGGCGTCGGACATCGCGTGCGCGCAGGCAGTGGAAGCCCTTAGAGGTACGCGCACCCCCTACCTTGATATCACCCACCGGGTGCGGCCGCATCGGGGCCAGACAGCGACAGCCCGCAACCTCCTCCGCCTACTGGAAGATAGCGAGATCATGGCCTCACATGAAGGGTGCGGCAAGGTACAGGATGCCTACTCGCTACGCTGCGCCCCGCAGGTCCACGGAGCGACCAAGGACGCCCTCGCCTTCGTGCGAGGCGTACTCGAAGTGGAGATCAATTCCGCTACTGACAATCCCTTGGTCTTCCCGGAAGAGGAGAGGGTCATCTCGGGGGGCAACTTCCACGGTCAGGTCGTCTCCCAGGCCATGGACATCTTGGCGATGGCTCTGGCCCAGGTCGGCAACATCTCGGAGCGCCGCGTGGAGTGCATGATGGACCCCAGCACCTCCGACCACCTACCCGCGTTCCTGACCGCGCACGGGGGACTCAACAGCGGCCTCATGATCGCTCAGGTTACGGCGGCGGCCCTGGTCTCGGAGAACAAGACCCTTGCCCACCCGGCCTGCGTCGACAGCATCCCTACCTCCGCCAACAGGGAGGACTTCGTCAGCATGGGTGCGTTTGCCGCGCTCAAGGCCCGGGAAGTAGTGGGTAACGTACTGCGGGTGATCGCCATCGAGCTCCTCTGTGGGGCCCAGGGGCTGGAATTCCGCGAAGGCCTCCGGCCGGGACGAGGAGTGGCCGTTGCTCACGACTTCATCCGTGAGGCTATACCTCCACTTGAGGATGATCGTCCGCAGACACCGGACATCGAGGCTTTGAGCGAGATGGTGCGCGATGGTTCGCTGATCGCGAGGGTAGAACAAGCACTGGGGCCGCTGGAGCCGGCCTACGGGAGATAGGGGGAGGACCGTGGATGAGTCTGCGAGGACCTGGATCGAAGCCGATCTGATCATCAAGAACGCAGGGGAATTGCTCACCTGCGCGGGGGGTGTTACTGGCTCCGGCGCTCGCTCTACCCTGGGACAGATCGCCGATGGGGCGGTGGCAGCCCGCGATGGGCGCATCGTTTGGGTAGGCAAAGGATCGGCGCTTATGGAAGAAGTCCGCCTCGTCCGGGGTGGGCAGGCGGTGGACGCGGACGGACGGCTGGTCATGCCCGGCCTGGTTGAGTGCCACTCTCACCTGGCTTTCGCCGGTGACCGGGCGGATGAGTTCCAGATGCGGGTGGCCGGCGCGACGTATCAGGAGGTCGCCGCGGCCGGTGGAGGGATCATGAGCACGGTTCATGGCACCCGCGGCGCGTCCGACGGCGTGCTCCGTGCGCTGGCCCGCAAGCGGCTCGACCGGTTTCTCCGTTACGGCGTGACCACTGTGGAGGCGAAGAGCGGCTACGGTCTGTCTCTGGAGCAGGAGCTACGGCTTTTGGAGGTGTACCGGGACGTCAGTCTCGCCCACGCCGTCGACGTGGTGCCGACCCTGCTGGCTGCCCACGTCGTGCCGGTGGAGTATTCGGATCGACCCGATGACTACGTGAAAATGATCGTCAAGAAGATGATACCGGGAGCGGCCAAGCATAAGCTGGCCCGATTCTGCGACGCGTTCTGCGAGCAGGGGGCTTTCTCGGTCGAGCAGTGCCGCCGCGTACTCGAGGCCGGCCTCGAGTACGGACTGCTGCCTAAGCTGCACGCCGATCAACTCAGCTACATGGGAGGCACTGAGATGGCCGCCTCGTTGGGGGCGGTGTCGGTCGACCACCTCGACCACGTGAGTGAAACCGGTATCGCGGCGCTCACGCTCGCACCCGGGGACAGGCGCGCGCCGGTGGCCGTCCTCCTGCCTGGTGCCACCTTCTTCCTTGGCGAGGGCGGCTACGCGCCCGCCCGGCGACTGCTCGACGCGGGCGCCCGCGTGGCGCTGAGCACTGACTTCAATCCCGGCTCGAGTCCCACTCAGAATCTCTGGCTGATGGGCACCATGGGCTGTTCGGCGCTGCGGATGACCGCGGAAGAGGTGCTGAGGGCCGTCACTATCGAGGCTGCGGCGGCGATCGCCGTTGACGACGAAGTGGGAAGCCTGGAGGTCGGGAAGAAGGCGGACATTCTTATCCTCGACAGCTCGAGGCATGTCGAGATTCCGTACAGATACGGGATGAACCCGGTGTGGCGTGTATTCAAAGAGGGCAAGCTCATGGTGAAGCGGGATATCCACGGAGAGGATTAGCCATGAGGCTGATCGAGTGCGTGCCCAACGTGAGCGAAGGGCGCAACGTCGCCACCATCGAGCGGATCGTGGGAATCGTGAGAGCCACTCGCGGGGTGACGCTGCTCGACTGGAGCGCAGATCCCGATCATAACCGGGCCGTGCTGACGTACGTGGGCGAGCCGGAGGCAGTGCTGGAGGCCACCCAGGCTCTGTGCCGCGAGGCATTTGCCGGCATAGATATGCGCAACCACGAAGGAGCGCACCCGCGCATCGGAGCCGTGGATGTGATCCCGTTCGTACCTCTGCGCGGGGTGACCGATGAGGAAGCGGTGGCCTTGACGAGACAACTGGGGGAGTGGATAGGGGAACAAGGCGTGCCCGTCTACTACTACCAGGAGGCCGCCACCCGCCCCGAGCGACAGTCGTTGCCCGACGTGCGCCGAGGCGAATATGAGGGCCTTGCCGCCAAATTGGCCACTCCTGAAGGTGCCCCCGATGCCGGTCCGGCGGAGTTCAACGCCCGCTCAGGGGCCTCTATCGTCGGCGTGCGCTTCCCCCTGATCGCCTTCAACGTCAATCTGGCCACCAGCGATCTCGCAGTGGCTCGGCGCATCGCCGAGGCCGTACGCTTTTCCAGCGGGGGATACAGGCATGTGAGAGCTATGGGGGTGGCGCTGGAGGGTAAGGGCCAGGTGCAGGTCTCGATGGACATCCTCCAATACCAGAAGACGCCCATCCACCGGGTGCTGGAGACGGTCAGGTCGGAGGCAGCCCGCTACGGGGTGGCGGTAGCCGGCTGCGAGCTGGTGGGGCTGGCTCCCATGGAGGCGTTCGAAGAAGTCATCCGCCACTATTTGCAGCTGCACGATTTCTCCGTGAAGCAGGTCATAGAGAGCCGGCTTCTGGAGGCGTGACCCGAACCCGGCGGAAGGCGTCGCTCGTCATGGTGACCGAGTCTGAGACACCCCTGACCCTCGGCCTACTCGAGGAGCTTCCTCCCGCGGCCATCTTCGCCCCAGGGATCCGCCACGCGCCCGACCGCGGTTACACCCTATCGGCTCGCCAGACGGTGCTGGCGCTCAGGAACGCTCTCCGGTACGTGCCGGCGGGCCTGCACGAAACCGTCGCGCCTGAGTTCTTAGCGGAACTCAGACAGCGGGGGCGTATCTACGGCTACCGGTTCCGGCCGGCGCCGGGGTCGGACAGGGTGGACGTCACCGGCAACATCAAGGCCCGGCCTATCGACCGGTATCGGGGCATCCTCGAGGCCCGGGCGCTCCAACTCAACATCGACAACAACCTTGACTTCGCCGTCGCCCTCTATCCCTACGAGCTCGTCACCTATGGGGAGACGGGCCAGGTGTTCCAGAACTGGATGCAGTACCGGCTGGTCAAGCAGTACTTGGAGCAGATGACCGAGAAGCAGACCCTGGTGGTCGCCTCGGGCCACCCAGTGGGTCTGTTCCCCAGCAGCCGAGACGCCCCCCGCGTGATCAACACCAACGGCCTCATGGTGGGCGAGTTCGACAACCCGGCCGACTTTCACGAGGCCGCTCAGCTGGGCGTGGCCAACTACGGCCAGATGACGGCCGGGGGCTGGATGTACATCGGGCCTCAGGGGATCGTGCACGGCACCTATCTGACCTTGCTGAACGCGGGTCGCTTGTACCTGGGGATACAGAAGGACGAGAATCTGGCCGGCGTCCTCTATCTGAGCTCGGGGCTGGGCGGGATGAGCGGGGCTCAGCCCAAAGCTGCGGACATCGCGGGGGCCGTGAGCATCACGGCTGAAGTGGACTCGTCTCGGATAGAGAACCGCTTGGAGCAGGGCTGGGTGCGCCGAGTGACGGCGGATCTCGAGGAGGCCTTCAGCTGGGCGGCGGCTGCGCGCGCCGCCCGGACGCCTCTGTCCATCGCCTACCAAGGCAACGTGGTCGACCTGTGGCAGTACGCGGTGGACCATGACGTGCCGGTGGAGTTGGCTTCCGACCAGACCTCGTGCCACGCCGCCTACGAGGGGGGCTACGTGCCTCAGGGCCTTGATTTCACCGCGGCCGGGAGCTGCTCAGCGCCGATCCTACCGAATACCGGAGGCGGGTGGATGAGTCGCTGCGGACGCAGATCGCGCTCATAGGCGAGATGACGCGCCGGGGCACCCACTTCTGGGATTACGGTAACAGCTTCCTGAAGGCGGTGTTCGAGGCTGGGGTCCGCGAGGTGGCCGCCAACGGGTTCGACACCAAGGAAGGCTTCGTCTACCCCTCCTACGTGGAACACATCATGGGCCCCCTTTGCTTCGACCGGGGCTACGGTCCTTTCCGCTGGGTGTGCTGCAGTCTTGATCCGGCCGATCTGGCCGCCACCGACGCGGTCGCGATGAGCTGCATAGACCCCGAGCGCTGCTGGCAGGACCGCGACAACTACAACTGGGTGCGCGATGCGGCCCAGAACGATCTGGTCGTGGGCTCCCAGGCGCGCATCCTCTATTCCGATGCGCAGGGACGAGTCCGCATCGCCCTGGCCTTCAACGAGATGGTGCGGCGAGGCGAGATCGGGCCGGTGATCATCGGCCGCGATCATCACGACGTCTCGGGCACCGACTCGCCCTACCGGGAAACGGCTAACATCCACGACGGTTCGAACGTCATGGCCGACATGGCGTTTCACTGCTGGGCCGGCAACGCCGCCCGGGGCATGACCCTGGTGGTGGCTTCCAACGGCGGCGGGGTCGGCATCGGCCGGTCCATCAATACCGGCTTCGGCCTGGTATTGGACGGATCGGAACGGGTGGACGCCATCATCCGTTCGGCGGTCGAGTGGGACGTGATGGGCGGCGTGGCCCGGCGCGCGTGGGCGCGCAACGAGGCGGCCCTGGAGACGGCGGCCGCCTGGAACGCTGGGCAGCCGGCGGCGACCGCGACCGGTGTCGCGCCTGCTCCCGGCGGTCATATCACCCTGCCGCACATAGTAGACGACGCCCTGCTCGAGAGACTGGCGGCAGACCAGCCGCGTGCCTAAAGCAGCCCTGTCGTCGGTAGATGCGGAGCCATCCGGCGTGTATCGTCCTACTGGCAACCCAGCAGACTTCGATCGCCCCTGAGACTTGGGAGACACCGTCTTATGATCAAGACCGTCATCCTCCACCACCTTCTGGACATGAACGATCTGCCGGCGGCGGAACGCTGGTTCTATCGTTACCACGTGCCGGAGGTGCTGCGAAACAGGCCAATAAGCTACGTCAGCTATCGGGCCGTGCCCCCGCCGCCTGGGGCCGAGGCTTACGGGTATTTCAACTACAAGGTCCACGAGCACGTTAGTGGGGAGCGAAGAGGATCGGCCGAGCGGCTTGACGGGCATGACCCGGGAGGTGGTCCCGCTCAAGGTGGTCATGGTGAACGTCCCCGCCTCACCCACCGAGGATTTCAAGGGCAGAGGGACCTCGATCGACGAGAAGACCATCTTGCGCTGGGTGATCGTCTTCAAGTACCCAGAAGGCGTCAGCGTCGAGGAAGGCGAGGACTGGTACCTCAATGTCCACGCCAAAGAGGTCATGCAACAGTCCGGCTTGACCCGCTTCTTCAGCTACCGGACCCTGCCTCCTCGTGCCGGTCTGCAAGGCGGCGTCCCGGCGTTCCTGCACCCCAAGTCATCGATGTCGGCCGATTGGCACCGGGTCTCTGAGCAGTGGTACGAGAACGCCAACGGCTGGGTGGATTCGGTCGTCGCATCGCCTCCGAGCTACACCAGGCCGCCCTGGGCCAAATACGAACGATACCCGTTCCTGGAGCCTGGGGTGGACTTCGCCAGCACCTTCATCCTGGAAAGACCGTCCGACGACTGGATGAGAGACGTGCGGCCCTTCCATATCTAGGCGTGGCGGTCGCCGGGGCTTGGCAACCGGCGAGTCTGTGTGGTCGCTCAGGCGGTATGATCGCCGGCCCAAGCCTTACGGAGCAGCGGTAAGACCTCCGTCGCATCGAAGACGGGTCTGCCGTTGTAGATGATGGCCCCGTCGGAGAGGACGACCTGAGCGCACTCTTCGAGGTCGGTCTCCGGCACGCCTGCCTCTCGGAGAGTGGTCGCCAAACCCAGATCGGTGACGAGTCTCGCGACCTCGTCGGCGGCGGCCAGCCCCGCCTGCTCGACAGTCAAACCCCGCACGTCGAGGCCGAGCGCCTCGGCGATCGTGGCCTGCTCTTCGGCTACATCGCTGTTGTTGAAGCGCATCACGTAGGGCATGGCCACCGCATTGGCGAGACCGTGATGCACGCCGTGGCGCGCGCCTACTGTGTGGGCGATAGCGTGCACCAGCCCTACCTGGGCGTTGCCGAACGCCGCGCCAGCCAGCGTCGCGGCAACGAGCATCTGCCCGCGGGCGTTTAGGTCGGCGCCGTCCTTGAAGGCGAGCGGCAGCCACTTCGCTATCAGCCGGATCGCGTGCAGGCCGAGGGCGTCCGAGAGGGGCTCGCGCTGGGAGGAGGTGATCGCCTCGACCGCGTGCGACAAGGCGTCCATGCCGGTGGCTGCGGTCATGGCCGGCGGCAGGCCGAGCGTGAGCAGGGGGTCCAGGATGGCCACATCGGGGATGAGGTGATGATCTCCGAACAGCAGCTTCTGCTTCTTGGCGTGGTCTTTGATCACGGCGATATAGGTGACCTCGGAGCCGGTCCCCGCCGTGGTCGGCAGACAGACGTGGGGCGCCACCTTGCGTGTCAGCATCTGGAAGCCCTGGTAGTCCAGCAGGCTTCCGCCCTCCCTCAGCAGGAGGGCGACGCCCTTGGCCGTGTCGATGACGCTGCCGCCGCCGACACTGACCACGCCCTCCGCGCCGCGGTCCCGGGCGAATCCATAGCCCTGGTCGACGACGTGCACCCCGGAATCCGGCGGCACGTCGGCGAAGACGCCGACGCACATGGCGCCAAGGGTCTTCTCGATCCCCGCGACGAGGCCGGTGTTCTCGAGGAGGTATCGGTCGGTGACGATGATAGCGCGGCTGCAGCCCAGGCCACGGAGTTCGACGGCCACGTCGGCGGCCGAGTTGACGCCGTAGACGATGCGGGTCGGGCTGTAGAACAAGAACGACAGGTCTTCCGTGTACGCCATGGGGCCTCTCTGCCTCGTCTTCGCGGACGCTCCTATCGCCGTCTATTCGTCCATGAAGACGGTGACTACGGTCGCGCTGGAGTTGACGAGCTCCTGGGACGCTTTCACCGCGCGGACTATCGTGGGCAGGTCGCCTTTCAGCTTGAGCTTGCCTTGCATCATGGCCTTGATCGGATCGAGTTCCTTGCGGATCACCTGTTTCCAGCGGGCGTACTCCCCGGTGATGCAGAAGGGTGCTTTCACCGCTTCATCGAGAGTCACCAGCTTGGCCTCGTGGCAGACCCCCCGGTCCAGGTCGAGCCAGATGCCTACGTCCTCTGGCAGCCTCGGTGGCAGGGCTCTGCAGACCAAGGCGACCACGCCGTGAGTCCAGTTCGCTGCGCCGGTGCGGTATTCGGGGTTACCGTTTATCGCGTCCCTGTACTCGCTCACCCACTCGTCGCTCGGGAACAAGGCCATGTTTCGTCTCCTTCTGTGTTGTTGAGCTAGTCGTTGAACGTGTAGTCGTACCAGAACTTCCTGGACCGCTCCAGAGCCAGGTCGACGTGGATATGCTTGGTCTGGGTGTACTCAAGGAGACCCTGGGTCCCTAGTTCGCGTCCCATGCCGGACTGCTTGTAGCCGCCGAAGGGGGCAAGGGCGTTGATCAGGTGATAGTCGTTTATCCAGACGGTACCGGTCCTGATCTTCTTGGCGATGTCGATGGCCTTGGGGATGTCACGGGAGAAGACGGCGCCGCCGAGGCCGTACTCGCTATCGTTGGCCATCCGGATGGCGTCTTCGAGGTCCCTGTACTTGATGATCACAAGCACCGGGCCGAACACCTCCTCCCTGGCGATGGTTGACCTGTTGTCCACCCCGGTGAAGATCGTCGGCTCTACGAAGAAGCCCTTGTCTATGCCGGGCGGCCTGCGGCCGCCGCAAACCAGCTCTGCTCCCTCCTTCAACGCGGTGTCGATGTAGCCCATGACCCGCGAGAGCTGGGAGGCCGAGATCAGGGGGCCCATGGACGTCTCGTAGTCGGCCGTGTCGCCGACCTTGATGCAGGCCACCCGGTCCAGAATCCGGGCCATGAACTCGTCGTAGAGCGACTCCGGAACGAAGCAGCGGGTGCCCGACTCGCAGAGCTGACCGGAATGGAAGAAGGTGGCGAACAAAGCGCCGTCGACGGCGACGGAAAGGTCTGCGTCGTCGCAGACGATCGTGGGGCTCTTGCCGCCCAGTTCGAGGGTCACCTTCTTCACCGTCCCGCTGGCGAGCTGCATCACCCGCCTCCCGGTCTCCGTGGAGCCGGTGAAGGCGACCTTGTCCACCATAGGATTGGTGCACAGCTCCTCACCTACGACCGATCCGGGACCGGTGACGACGTTCAGTACCCCGGCAGGCAGATCACATTCGGCTGCTGCTGCGGCGACCTCCAGCGCGGTCAAGGGGGTTTCGGAGGCCGGCTTCAGCACGAGGCAGTTGCCCATGATCAGGGTCGGGGCGATCTTCCACATCGCGATCATGAAGGGCAGGTTCCAGGGCACGATGCCGGCGCAGACACCGATGGGCTCCCGGTTAACGAAGTTCCAGGAGACGGCCGGCATATCCACCCAGGGCAGCGGTTCGTACGTGGGTAGACTCTCGCCCAACTCCACCATCGTCCGGAAGTGCTCGACGCCGATGGGGATGTCCATCATCGAGGTCTTGCGGATGGTGGCGCCCGCGTCCGCCGATTCGATCTGGGCCAGCTCGTCCTGCCGCTCGCGCAGCCGGTCGACGATCTTCATGAGGATCCTCGCACGATCCTTGACGGCCATGCCGGTCCACACACCGGAGTCGAAGGCCTCGCGTGCCGCTGCGACCGCTCGGCGCGCGTCTCCGGCGGTCGCGACCGGGACGAGCGCGATCGGCTCCTCGGTCGACGGGTTGATCGTCGGCCGCGTCTCTCGGGACTCCCCGTCCTCGAACCGGCCATCGACGAACAGTCGGTATGTTTCCATCCGCCACCCCTTGATAGTTGCCGGCGCTCGCCGGGCTCAGTCCTCCCGATGGTATCATCCGGGTTTCCCTCTGGGCCATGCACGTCATCGAGGCGGTGATCCTGCCGCCGGACATGCAGTCCTCGGTGTGGACAGCGGCCGAACACGCAGGATGCCCTCAAGGCGCTCGAGCGCTTCCTGCTCCAGTGCGTGCCGCGTTTCGGCGATTTCCAAGACGCCATGCGTCCGGGCTAGAAGGTGGGGCAGACGTCTAGGTCTCGGCCGGCAAGACGGTCCCGGGCGGCACCCCTCCGACCACCACGATACCCAGGAAACCGTCCACCGTGAGCAGGTCGCCGGTGTGGATCTCCTCGGTTGCGTCAGGGACCCCGGTGACGCAGGGCAGACCGTATTCCCGGGCGATGATGGCGCCGTGGACCAGCATCCCTCCCCGCCGCTCCACGATGGCTGCAGCCAGGGGTGCGACGAAGGTCATCGTGGGATCGAGACTGTCGCAGACCAGTATCTCCCCCCGGACGAAGGCGTACAGATCGTCCTCACCGAGAGAGACCCGGGCCCGGCCGACTGCCAGCCCGGGACCGGCGGGCTGGCCCACCAGCTGTCTAACCTTGAAGCGAGGTGCGCTTGAGGGGGTGGGCACCGTGTCATCTGTCGCCGGGTCTCGCGATGCAAGAAACGGCTCTCCGGCCGACTCCGGCTCGAGCACGCTACCGGCCGCGTCGCCCGCAGTGGGGCCGCCCGCCCGGGCCTGAGCCTCGGCCAGGGCAGCCTCCACCAGCCTGCGAAAACGGCCCAGATGCACGTTGTCGTCGTCGCGTAGGCGGTAGCTGGCTCGGGCCAAATCCAAGAGCTCTTCCTGAAAGCGCCTCTCCTCTCCCCGGAAACGGTCCAGGTATTCCGCACTGCGGTCGGCAGGCTGCGGCCTGACTGCCCGGGCCGCGCCCAGCCGCGTTGCGCCCGCACGTTCAGCGTCTCCTCCTTCCGGCTCCCGTGCCATCTCGGAAACGAGTCGGATCAGTCGTGTGCGCTCCCGGGCTCGTACCGGCCCCGGCGTCCCCGGCCCCGATCCGAACCGGTCGAGATAGTCGTCGAGGGCCTCCGTCGGTTCGGTTGGTTCTCCGGCCACCCGATCTGCGAGTTCCTCTAGAGCGGCGTTGCGGCTCACGCTGAGCAGGCCGGAGCCGGCGAGCAGATCCACGAACTCGTAGGGGTCCGCCGGTCGCACCTTGTCGTTGTAGACCTGTCCGAACAATCGCACGCCGTGAGCGAGAGGGATGAAGTCCTGGTAGTAGGTCTCCTCCCAGCGGGTCAGGGCCTCTCTGCGGCGGGCCATTTCCAATGCCAGATCCTCGTCCGACAATGCGGAGAGATCAGTCGGGGCCATGGAGTCGGCCTCTGCCCCCATCTGAGGGATGGCCACCTGCTCCACCTGGTGGCGCAGGTCGCGGAGCGTACTGAAGCTCCTGTGCAGGTTGACATACCAGGGACGTTCGTCCCGCAAAGCGGGGCTGACGTCGGACGAGGCGGCGCCTTCCAGCACCTCCCGCGCCTCCTCCTGAGCCCGCTCATGTGCGATCGAATCGGCTTCAGCCTGGAGCGTCGCTCCCAAGGTGGAGATCGGTCGCGATTGCAGGATCCAGAGCTCGCCTCCTGCCACAGTCCATTCGACGTCCTGGGGTCTGCCGAACAGATTCTCTGCCTCAAACGCGGCGGTAACGACGGACCGAAGCCAATGGTCGCTCAATGGAGGGGTGAGTCGCTCGTTTTCGGCCACTTCGACAAGCTGCGTCCCCCCGGCTGCTCCGGTGCCGTCGGTGTCCGCGGCGCCACCGGGATCCGGGGCGCGCTCGACGCTCGAGGCGACCTTGTGCCGGCGGACCGGTTCGAGGTGCTCCACCAAGGTCCCGTCGCCCCGTTCAACGATCCACCGATCCGGCTCGATGGTCCCGTCGACCAACCCCTCGTTCAGGCCCCAGACGGCCTCCACCACGGCCTGGGACTCGTCCAGGGGGTTCTGGGAGAACGCGACTCCCGAGACCTCTCCCGAGATCAGTTCCTGGACCACCACGGCCATACTGCTGGAAAGAACGTCCAGACCCAGCTCCTTGCGGTAGAGAAGGGCCCGGTCGGTCCACAGCGAGGCCCACACTTGGCGCACGGCATCCAGCAGCGCGGGCACGCCCCTTACGTTCACGTAGGATTCGTGCAACCCGGCGAACGAGGTGGCCACCGTGTCCTCGGCCGGAGCGGACGAACGGACGACGGCGGGCCGTCCATCGCCGAACCGCCGGCCCAGGATCTGTTCCAGCACACGGGTAAGCTCAGGCTCGAGAGATGCCCGGAGGAACAGGTTGCGGATCCTGAGCGAAGCGTCCCAGACCTCTTCCCAGCGCATGTCTTCGAAGCTCTTGCGTCCAAGCTCGAGCGCGATCGCCTGTCGGAGACCGGCGGTGTCGACGAACCTGTCGTACGCGGCGGTGAGCACACAAAGGCCCCCCGGGATCCTGAGGGCGCGGCGCTGAAGTGCCGCCAGTGCCAACGCTTTGCCTCCGGCTCGGCCGAGATCCTCAGGGCCGACGTCGTGCAGGTCCAAGACCCAGGAGCCCGGTCCGGCGGACGTCTCTTCAGCCTGCATGCTCGGCGCGCGGCATGTGCAACTCCACCACGCTCTGGAAATGGGTGACCACGTAGTACGTCTCGACTGCGACCCTTACGAATGCACAGCCGGGGGACGCGACGAACGTAGCCAGGTGGGGGTGTTTCGCCAGGTAGGCATCTGATGCGGCGGCGCGTGCGCCTTCTTCGGTGAGCTCCCGGGCCGTTCCCGTGGCGGTGACGGCCATGGCCTGGCGTACGTCGACGTCGCGGTTCGAGCGGTTGTCGAGGAGAAGGGCCACTCGGGGATGCGTCGCCAAGTAGTTGAACTTGCGCGTGGCCCGCATGGTGGCGAACACGATCTCGCTCAGGTCATCGGCCGCCCAGAAAGCGATCAGGCTCGCATAAGGTCCGAACTCGGACTCGGTCGACAGGACGGCGAAGCGCTGCGAACGAAGCAGGTCCTGTACGAGCTGCCTGGTCTGTTCTTGGTTAGCCAAATCTGACCTCTCAATGCAAAGCCCAATTGCTAAAGGTCAGGTACCGCGGTGGCGCTTTGCTGAAACCAGCGTTCTGTAGCGAACCCCTTGCCAGGTGATCAGCGTGGACGGCGGCCGTTCCACCCTTCGGACGAAGGGCTAGAGATCGATCACTTGAACAGTAGCAGGCTTATCGCCATCACCGCCATCCCCGCCACCAGACCAAAGAGGCTGTCGTGGCCCTTGCCGTACGCGCGGCTCGTAGGCAGGAGCTCGTCCAGACTGATGTAGACCATGATCCCGGCCACCAGCCCGAAGACTATGCCCATCGCCTCTGGAGGGAAGGAGCCGCCGTCCGAGCCGAGAAAGGCGCGCAGGATGAGATAGGCGATGCCGGCGCCTACCGGCTCGGCCAGGCCGCTCAGCGCCGAATAGGTGAAGGCCTTTCTGCGGTTGCCGGTGGCGTAGTAGATGGGCACGGACACGCTGATGCCCTCGGGGATATTGTGCAGGGCAACCGCTATGGCGATGGCCAGTCCCAGGTTGGGATCTTGCAGAACGGCCAGAAACGTGGCCAAACCCTCCGGGAAGTTGTGGATCCCGATGGCGAGGGCGGTGAACAGCCCCATGCGCATCAGATTCTTGTCGACCCTGGCATGATTGTGCACTCCCCCGGAATGAGGCCCGCCGCCCCCCGTGGCGTCCCGAGCCGCGTCGAAGTCCGGTGGCGGGGCCGATCGATCGTGCAATGGGGCCGTTTCGGACTCCGAGTGGATCTCGTGCGGGTTCTCGGCGGCCGGAATGAGGTTGTCTATTACACCCATGAGGAGGATGCCGCCGAAGAAGGATCCGACAGCTATCCAGTTGCCCAGTCGGATGCCATAGACCTCGGTCAGCGCGTTAGAACCCTTGAAGAGGATCTCCACGAAGGAGATGTAGAGCATCACTCCGGCCGAGAAGCCCGTGGCCACCGAGAGGAAGCGGTAGTTGGTCCGCTTCGCAGTGAAGGCGATCAGACTGCCGATCGCTGTCGCGAGGCCGGCGAACGTGGTCAGACCGAGGGCGAGCCACACGTTGTTCACGAGAGGCTGATCCTCAGTGTCCTGCCGCGCGTGTGGTCATGGGACCAGTCTACGACATTGGGTCAGTCCAGGCTGGGCTCTACTCCGGGCCACCGGCTGGGTCCGGCTCCGGGCCGTCTGCCGGGCTTCGTTGCAGGCGGCCCGCGGGGTCCCATCTGCGCGGCCACCAGCTCCATCTACCGAGAAGCACGATGATGGCGGGTACCAGAGTTGTCCGCACCACAAAGGTGTCGAGCAACACTCCAAAGGCTACTGCGAACCCGATCTGCAGAAGCCCTAGGATGCTGGCGCTGAGCATGCTGGCGAAGGTGCCGGCCATGATGATCCCGGCAGAGGTGATGATGCCCCCGGTCCGGGCGAGAGCCAGCCGGGTGCCGGCCCGGGTGCCGAGCGGACCCACCTCCTCCTTGACTCTGCCGATCAAGAAGATGTTGTAGTCCATGCCCAGGGCTACCAGCATCACGAACATGAACAGCGGTACCCACCATACAATGCCGGCCGCCCCCAAGATATCCACGAAAAGGATCCGCACGACGCCCAGCGTAGCCGTGTAGGAAAGCAGTATGGTCAGGATCAGGTAGATGGGGGCCACCACCGCCCGCAGCAGGATGATGAGGACCACGAAGACCCCCGAGAGCACATAGACGATGGCCCGCGTCATGTCCCGATTAGAGGCGTCCTTGAGATCGAGGAGCACGGCCGAGGTCCCGTCGACGACGCCCTTGAAGCCGGCCGCGCTCATGGCCGCGCGCATGGCCTGCACGGTGGCAACGGCTTCCGGGCTGTAGGGCCCCACGTCGAGGACCACCTGCAGTCGGGTAGCGGTCCCGTCCTCGGATATGTAGTTGTCGCGCAGGGCCCGCAGCCCCTCGTTGCTCTCCAGGTAGAGGTCGGGAAGGAGGACGGCCTCGGGACGGGCGGCGAAAGTCCCCTGGAGCTCTTCAAGGCCGTCCGCCAGGAGACCGAGTTGGGTCAACGCCTGCCGCACGAGGGTTCTCGCCGTCTCCTGGGGTAGGGGCGGGTCAACGTCGATCTCAGCCAGCTTGGCTAGTTCGGAGAGCGCGGCAGCGGTCTTCTGATACCCCTGGTCTTGGAGGACCTCGGGGTAGCTCTGGGCAAGCTGCGTGAGGTAGCCGAAGATATCGATGAGTCCATCAGCGGCTGTCTGCAGGGCAGGCAGCTGCGCATCGGCGCCCCGGCCGCTGGCACCCGCCAACGACTCGATCTGGGCGACGCCATCACGCACGCCCGCGATTTGGACCCCCAGTTGATCGGCAATGCCTAGGGTGCTTTGATCGGGCAAAGACCCTGTGAAGCTACGAACGGTGGTCACGTGAGGCAGCCCGGCCAGCGCGGCCTCCAGCTCCTTTGTTTTCGACAGCCCCGGGCCGGTGTCGAATCCCTGCGAGTCGACCGCTACCACATTCAGCGGCTGCATGGCACCGGGGCCGAGGTGGGTCGCGAGAACATCGAAGCCCACGCGGGCTGGGTCGTCTTCGGGCAGGTCGCCGAGGAGGTCGAAGTCCCGGGTCAGTCCGGAGCCGTAGATGGCCAACGGCACCAGCACGATCACAGGCACCAGTAGAGCGACGAGAGGTCTCTTTACCACCTTGCCCGCCCACGCGTGCCAGAGGCCGGCCTCCTTCATGTGCCGGGCCTTGCGTGGCCAGAAGGCACGGTCGCCCAGGATGGTCAGCATTGCCGGGGTCAGGGTAAGGCCCGCGAGGAGGGCGATAGCGACCCCGATGGCGATGCTGGGGCCGCTGGTGTTGTAGAGGCCCAGCTCGGCGGCCGTCATCATGGCCAGGCCTACGATGACCGTCCCGGCGCTGGAGGCGATGGTCTCGCCCACGGCGCGCACCGTGGTCTTCACGGCGGGGGCGGGGGTGCTCACGTCCGCCATCTCCTCACGGAAACGACTGATGAGGAAGAGGCAGTAATCCGTGCCCGCGCCGAACAGCACCACGATCAGGAACACGTTGGTGTACATGGAGATGGTGAGCACATGGGCCCCCAGCAGGGCGACTACGCCCCGCGAGATCAAATAGGCGAGCGCGATGGTGATGAGGGGGATCAGGGGGCTGACCGGCGAGCGGTAGATGATCAGAAGGATGACCACCACCAACAGGATGGTGATCCAGGTAGTGGAATCGACGCTGCCCTTCGAGCTGCTGCCGTACGCCCCGAGGATGGGACCATCTCCGGTCATGTACGCCTGCACGCCCGAGGGAGCCTGGTCGAGACGCTCTTGCATCTCGGCCATGGCTTCCTTGGTCACCGGCTCCGTCCCGATAGCGCTGAAACGCACCAGGACGAGCGCCACCTGCTTGTCGTCGCTGGTCAGGCCGGCCCTGGTCTGTTCGTCTCCCAGGGTGGGGGACCACACCTGATCGACGGCGGCCGGCGCCTCGGCGCCGCTCAACCAGTCGGTGAGATCAGCCACGAATCCGGCGGCGGCCCCTTCGTCGGCCCGGCCGCCGGCGCCCGCGTCGACCACCAGGACGGCGCTCGAGGGCGAGACCCGGTCGGGGAAGTACTTCTTGACCGTCTCGTTGGCGTCGAGACTGGGCGCGGACGAGGGGAGGAAGGCCCGTTGGTCGGTGACGGCAACGTCGTCGATGTTGGGGGCCACCAGAGTCAGGACCAGCGCCACCACCACCCAGGCGGCGATGATCAGCCAGCGGAAACGGACGGCGAACGAGCCTAGACGGGAGAACATGGTCTTGTCAGAGCCTGGCGAGCACGGTGGGCTGGGCCTGGTCTCAACAAAGCGCTATGCGCGGGGGATCTTCTTGCGCCGTTTGTACGTCTTGGCCAGCTCGAGGAAGATGCCTACGTCGCGGTCGAGGTCGCTGTGAGTACCGTCGAAGTAGAAGACCCGGATAGGGATGTTGTCGTGATCCCGGCTCACTCGGGGGTAGATGGCCTCGGTCACGATGCCGTTCATGCACGTGAAGGGGCTGATGTCGACCACGCCGTCGGCTCCTTGGTGGTAGAGGTAGACGGCTCCTCCGGTGGAGAGCACCATCTCGCCCAGCGCCCCCTCTTGGGGCAGATAGGGGTGGGCGTATTCCAAGACCTCGTTCACGTGCGGCTCAGGATGATGCGCGAAGACATCGTGGAAGTCTTCCATGAGCGCCTTCTCATCGCTGTGCATGATGCGGGCGGTGATGAACGTCCGCAGCCAGTCCTTGCTCACCCGCCGCTTCTCCTCGCGGTGCCGGCGGAAGGCTTCGGCGTTCGTATACCAGACCCACTCGCCCACCCCGGCCAGCCAGCACTCGCCGCCCTGAGCCTCTATGTGCCGGATGAGCTCGTTGTTGGCGAACGTGTTGAGGCGGCAGAAGATCTCGCCCACCACCCCGATGAGGGGGCGGTCTTCATCTCGGACGGGGATGGCCAGGAAGGCCTTCTTGACCCGCTCCAGACCACCCTTGAGGTCGGCCATGCGCTCCTTGTTGGTGATGCCTTGGCGGGCGACGATCTCGGCCATGAGGTCGAGGCACTGGAGATAGACCCCGTCCGTCTGCCCGGGGTTGATCTCGTAGGGCCGGGTTTTGAGCAGCAGCTTGAGCAAGATGTCCTGCACCAGCACCGCGCGCCAGGCCGTACGTATGAGCTCCTTCGCCTGGTCGCCGATGCCCGCATAGCCATCGGCTGAGGTGAACGAGAGTATGGCCACGTCTTCGTGACCCTGGTCGTCCAAGATGCGGCGGAGCAGGGCCACGTATTGGCCGAAGCGGCAGGGTCCGTTCGCCGTGGGGAGCAGGAAGGCGGTCTTCTTGGGATCTACCTTTTCATCCTCGATCAGCTTCATGTAGTCGCCCAGCACTATGCGCTGGGGATAGCACTCGTCTCCCGACGTGTATTTGCCGCCCAACTCCAGAGTGCGTGCGTCCTCATCCGGCGTCACCCGGGTGTCGAATCCGATGGACCGGAAGGCCCCGGCCAGCATGCGCGAGCCTCCGTACGGCATGCGACACAGCCACAGCACCCGGTCCTTGATCGCGACGTCGGCGCCGGCCAGCGGGCTGGTTTCGGCTCCGTGGGCGGCTACAGGCTGGGGAAGCGCGCTCAGCGCCGATTCAGCCGCCGCCCGGCTGCCCTTGCCGTTGCCACTCCTGGTGATAGTCTCCGTGTCCACCTAGGTCTCCCGCACCGGTTCTTTTGCCCTCTCCTCGCGAGCCCACCAGCGTAGGAAGCCCTTGCTATCGAGATAGGCCTCGCAGCGGGTCATAGCCCCCGCATCGTTGGTGTGCTCGTCGAATTGCAGCACGAGGAAAGGATCGGGCGAAGCCTGGCCCATGTAGTGCTTGATGTAGGAGTCGGGACCGCATTTGAAGTTGGTCATGTAGATGATGTGCAGGTTGGGGTGCTCCGAGACCACCCGCGCCGCCTGCAGGATCTTCCGCCCGTAGTTCCAGAACATGTTGGGGGTCACCTCGCGCGTCTCCTTGCCCCAGAGAGGCAGGAATTCGAGGGGGATGATATTGACCCCGTAGTAACGGCGGAGCTTGGCCGGAATGTCCATGTTCACGCCGGAGTCGTAGATGTTGTACGGGCGACCGACAAGGACGATGCCTAACTCGCCGTGCTCTTCGAGGGTGGCCAGGGCGTCCTCGCCGGCCACCATGAGGCGCCCGCGGAACTCGGCCTGGGCTTCGTAGGCCTCCTTCAGGGCTTCATCCACCGTCCGGGCCGGTACGGAGAACCTCCTCATGGCATCTCGCAGAGACTGCCGCACATACTCGGGTCCGCGGCGGAAGTGGAGGGTCGGGGCGAAGAACCGGTCGCTGTAGGTGTCGAAGTGCGGGGCCAACCGCAGCACGTGAGGGAGCGTCTGGCCCCAGGGGCAGGCGTGCGATTCGATCTCCGGGTGATCCGTCTCTTCGTTCAACTGGTTAGGGATGAAGATGTGGTCGGCTCCTTCTTCGATGAGCTCAGCCACATGCCCGTGAGCGACTCTGATGGGGAAGCAGGGCTCGGCTACCGAGCCCTCGATGCCCAGTTCCCTTATCTTCTTGTCGGTCTCGCGGGACAGCATGATGTCGAACCCGCAGTTCTTGAAGAAGGTCGCCCAGAACGGGAGCCGATCGTATGTGTACATGGCGCGGGGTATGCCCATGGTGCCCCGGGGCGCATCGGTGCCGCTGCGCAGCAGAGTGGAGGCGTCTTCAGCCTCGGTCACATAGGAGTAGAAGAGGGCATCCCTGAACGCGACCAGGTCGCGGATGATGGGCTCCTTGTCGACCTTGGCCCGCTTGCGGTAGCGGTCGGAGCACTTGTCGCCCCAGTAGGTCTTCTCCTCGCCGATGGTGAACTGGCGGATGTCGCACTCGTTGCTGCAACCCTTGCAGGTGAACTCGCGCATGGTGTAGTCGACCCGCTCCAGGTCCCAGCCGCGGAAGCGGGAGGGTGCGTGCGTGGCCGACATCTTCTCGCGGGCCAGCAGCGCAGCCCCGATAGCGCCCACCACCCCGTTGTACGGGGGCACGATTATGTCCTTGTCGAGGATCATGCTGAACGCGGCCGCCACCGAGTCGTTGTAGGCAGTCCCGCCCTGGAAGTAGACCGTGTCGCCGATGTGACGCCGGCCTACCAGGCGATTGAGGTAGTTGTAGGCGATGGAGTATGCGAGTCCGGCCACGAGAGCCGTCTTGTCGGCCCCCCGCTGGAGGTAGGAGTTGACGTCCCTCTCCATGAAGACCGTGCAGCGCTCTCCCAGGCGCACCGGCGCATCCGAAGACAGGGCCAGCTCGGCGAACTCGCCGATGATGTTGATGCCCAGTTTCTCCGCCTGCTCTTCCAGGAACGAGCCCGTCCCGGCCGCGCAGGCCTCGTTCATAGCGAAGTCGACCACCACCCCGTCCTGCAGGCTGATGAACTTGGAATCCTGCCCGCCTATCTCGAAGATGGTGTCGGGCACCCGGTCGATCAGTTTGCGCCCGATGAAGGTAGCGCCGGTCTTGTGGGCGGTGATCTCGTCGTTGATGGTGTCGGCTCCGATGAGCTCCCCGAGCAACTCTCGGCCTGAGCCCGTGGTGGCGACCCCGAGGATCTTGAGGCGGGGGCCCATCTCGTTCCAGATGTCGGCCAGACCCTTGTTCACCACCTCCACCGGGCGACCGTCGGTCTTGACGTAGATCTCCTTGACCACCTCGCCGGCCTCGTCGAGCACCACCAGGTTGGTGGACACGGAGCCGACGTCGACTCCCAGGTAAGCCCCGATCTGTCCTTCAGGCAGGAACTGGTAGGGCTTGACCCGATCGCGGAGCAGGATGACCCGCTCCATCGAGAGAGCCTCGGCGGTCTCGAAATCGGCGGACTGTCCGGCCCTCAGCCGGTCTGGATCGATGGTCACCATCTCCCGCCCGGCCTTCTCGTCGGCCGCGGTCAACGCACTCCCTATGGCGCCCATCCAGGCGTAGTGGGCGGGAACGATCAGTTGCTCCTCGTCCATGTCGAAAGCCTCGCGTAGCGCAGCCACCGCCCCCTTGTTGGCCGCCACCCCGCCTGTGAAGGCCACCCGGTCGCCGACCTCCTTGCCTTTGGTGATGGTGCCCCGGTAGTTCCGCACCACCGCGTTGCAGAGGCCCTTGAGCACCTCCGGCGGTTGATAGCCCTTCTGTTGGGCGTGGATCATGTCCGATTTGGCGAAGACCGAGCAGCGGCCGGCGATGGACGCAGCTTTGCCAGCCCCACGCACGATGTCGCCCACATCCTCGATGTCGTAGAGCAGCCGGTTGGCCTGCTGGTCCATGAAGGAGCCGGTGCCGGCCGCGCAGTCGCCATTGGTGCCGTAGTCGGCGATGCCGACCCTGCCGGTGGCCTCGTCGGTCTCCAGGCGGATGAACTTCGAGGTCTCGCCACCCATCTCGAAAACGGTGGTCACATCCGGGTGCAGCGCTCCCACAGCCCGCGCGACGGCTTTGAACTCGTTCTCGTAGGGGATATCCAGGATCTTTCCGACCAGGCGTCCCCCGGTGCCGGTCGTTCGGACGGCGGTGACCAGTCCCTCGGGCAGGGCGGCCAGCACCTGGCCGAGGAGGTCCCGCGTCGTCTCGGTCGGGGACCCTTTGATGCGCCGGTACGTCGTGGCCAAGATCGGCGGAGCTTCCGGGTGGGGGAGGGTCCTGTCATCCGCTCCGGAGTTCACCGGATCGAGAAAAAGGGCGGATCCCGAAGCCAGAGCCTGGAACGACTCCCGGTCCTCACTTCCACCCACAACAGCGATCTTCACGCTGATGCAGCCGATATCAATGCCAAGCGTAGCCATCGTCTGTGTGCAGCCTCCGCATGGGGTGGCCCCAGGTAGCGCCCATGGGCGGCACCCGTCGACCGGTCGTCCCCGACCCGCTCTCGGGGAGAGCAGCCAGGGGGGCAGTACACTGCTGACGCACGCTCTCCACAGGGTCCCAGCGTCATGGAGCAGGTCGGATACCCCCTGGAGCGCAGCCCGGATAGATTACCACGTGGACTGCGCCCGAGGCCGGGTCGAGGGGCCGAGTCCCGGCCGAGGTCCGGCGTCCGAGTCCGGCGCCTACAAGAAGAACACCGCTGTCACCACCAGGAAGATGGGGATGAGGATGGCCATGGAATAGCCCATGTAACCGAAGAACGACGGCATCTTCAGGCCGGAATGCTCCGCAATGGCTTTCACCGTCAGGTTTGGGGCGTTACCGATGTATGTGTTGGCGCCCATCATGACCGCCCCACAGGAGATGGCGGCCAGGAACTCCGCGGGGGAGAAGCCCATCCCCGGCACGACCTGGGTCGAGGCCAGCCCACCTATCGTCGACACGCCCATCTGGCCTTGGGCCGTCGCTGTAAAGACCAGATAGGTGGGAGCGTTGTCGAGAAACGACGAGAGACCTCCGGTCAACCAGTAGTAGTGCCAGGGCTGGCTGAGGCCGATCGTCTCTCCGTTCGCCTCGAGGAGGGCGAGGGCCGGGATCATCGTGGCGAAGATGCCTGCAAAAAGGACGGCCACCTCCACGATGGGCGCCCAGCGGAAGTGGTTCGCGGCCCGGGGCCCCCGGGGTCCGAGTCTGACCGAGAGGATCGCCAGAACCACCAGCACCACCTCGCGGACGAAGGGGAAGTGGATGGTCTCGCCGATCCGCGCCAGTTGATCCGAGAGGAGGATCGTGATGATGACCAACGCGAAGAAGAGCAGGTTGATGGTGCCCTTGACCCGTATGGGCACGTAGTCGGCCTCGTCCCAGCGCTTGGCTACTGCCGGCTCGCGACGATACTGGCGGATCTCGATGGCCATGTACGCTAAGAGGGTCAAGCCCAGCGCCAGTAGCCACTGAGGCCACAGGCCCAGCGTGTACGCGAACGGGACCCCCCTCAGGAAACCGAGGAACAAGGGAGGATCTCCCAGCGGCGTGAGCATGCCGCCTATGTTGGAGACGGCGAAGATGAAGAAGATCACGGTGTGGCGGGTGTGCGTCCGCTCGGAATTGGCCCTGAGGAGCGGCCGTATCAAGAGCATAGATGCGCCCATGGTGCCTACGAAGCTGGCCAGCACCCCTCCTAGGACAAGGAAGGTCAGATTGGTCCGAGGCGTGGCCACCAGGTTCCCCGTCAGGTAGACGCCTCCCGAGATGGTGAACAAGGCGAGGAGCAGGATGATGAACGAGATGTACTCCTCCGCCGTGCTCGCAGCCACGTGCAGGCCGAGGCTGCCGAAACTGGCGAACAGATAGATGAGGGTGGGCACACTGAGGATCGCCGCCACGATCGCCTTGTTGCGATTGGGTTCGAACCACTTCTCGGCCACCAGCGGCAGGACGGCGATGGCTATCAGCATGCACGCGAAGGGCGCGAGAGCCCAGGGGCTGAGTTGTTGACCGAGTTCCATGCTCATGGCAGTGTGGCGCCCAGCTTAACATGGCGGTGGTCGGGGGCCACCGACTTTCGTCGATCCTGCCGCACCATTCGGACTGTACCAATGTCCAATCCGCGCGCCTGATGGTATCGTTCGTCTCACCATGCCCGTCGCGGTCGCCCAGATTCTCGAGCTCGAGGTGCTGAAAGAGGCGCGCGTGCTTGCGGGCGCAGACGGGCTCGACCGGAGGGTGACCTCGGTGACGGTGGGAGAGGTCCCCGACATCGCCGACTGGCTCTCCGGAGGGGAGATGGTGCTCTCCACCATGTACGCGGTGAGGGGAGACCTGGAGCGGCAGCGCGAGTTCTGCGTGCGGGTGATGATGGCTGGGGCGGCCGCCCTTTTCGTCAAGACCACCCGTTTCGTCGAGAATGTTCCGGCGGATGTCATCGCGCTCGCAGAGAAGCGCAAGTTCCCCATCATCGAGGTTCCCCAGGGCCTGCGCTGGACGCGACTCATGCAGGACGCGACAGAGGTCATCATCAACCGCCAGGCCTCCCAGCTCGAGCAATCGCAGTCGATACATCGCGCCCTACTCGGCGTAGTGATCCGCGGCGGGGGCTGGCAGCAACTCGCCGACGAAGCCGCTCACCTTCTAGAGAATCCGGTGGTCATTCTCGATGTCTCTCTGGAGGTGCTGGCCTCGTCGGAGGGTCTTCCGCTTGCAAGCGCCGACCTCGAGTCGCAGCTGGGCAGGCCGGAGGTGCGCGAGCACTTCACCGGCGCGGCGGGGGGGACAAGCTCTTCCGCGTGCAGGAAGCCGGGCTGCCCACCATGTTCGCTCTCCCCATCGTGGCCAGTCACAAGCGACTGGGCTACGTGTGTGCCTTGAGTGATGCCCCGGACCTCTCTGCCATGGAGACCCTGGCGCTGGAGCATTCGGCTACGATCGCCGCCCTGGGGATGGCTCAGGACCGGGTCCGCTTTGAGACCGAGGTCCGGCTGAAGGGGGACTTCGTCGACGACGTCATCAGCGGAGGCGCCCAGGGAAGCGATTCCCTCCTTCGCCGGGGAGCCTTCCTGGGGTGTGACCTCAGCCAGGGAGCGACCGTCCTGCTTCTGGGGGTCGATGAGTTCGATGGGCTCGTCGCCAGGAAGAGCCTGGACCAGGAGGTCCTCGACAAGGCGGTCGAGCGGTTCTTTAGCTTGTGCTCCCGGTTCATGTCTTCGTCCGAGCCGTCGTCGCTCGTCAGCCTCAAGTCCGGACACCTGGTGATCCTCATCTGCGGCAAGACTGCTCACGACGCCGCTGCTTTGGAGCATCTGAGCGGGGTGCTGCAGGCAATGGGAGAGAGCGCCGGAGGACTCAGCATATCCATCGGCGTGGGAGGGTTCGCCCCCGACTCCGCCCAGATGGCCCGGGGGTACCAAGAAGCCCTTATTGCCCTGAAGGTAGGGCGGAAGTTGAATGGACCGGGAAGCGTGCTCCACTTCCGCGATGTGGGCACCTATCGCCTCCTTCTGGACATCTGGGAGAGGGATCCCGACGAGATCCGCCAGCTCTACCAGGAGACCATCGGACCTGTGGACCGCTACGACGAGGCGAACGGGACCCAACTGGCTGAGACGCTGGCTGTGTTCTTCAGAAACAACGAGAGCCTCACCAAGACGGCGACCGAGCTGTACGCGCACCGGCACACTATCCGCTATCGCTTGGAGAAGATCGCCGAGATAAGCGGACTGAGCGTCTTTCAGACCGAGCATAGAGAGCGCCTCGGTCTGGGCCTCAAAGCCCGCAGCTTGCTCACCAGCTGACCCACACCGCTCGGCCTGGCGGCCGATTTGTCCAAATGTATAGCCAGGCGTGACGAGTCTTATACGCCCGGAGATACACTCCCGCCTTTCTATAGGGTGTAATTCAGTAGTCGTTCATGCCGGTCGCCTGGCGTCCTTTCACAAACGACCAGTCAGTCGATCCAGAACAGGAGAGGGGACATGGAGAACATCAACTCTGGAGACACCGCCTGGATGATCGTGAGCACGGCGTTGGTCATGTTGATGACACCGGGGCTGGCTTTCTTCTACGGTGGCTTGGTCCGCCGCAAGAACGTTCTCTCGATCATGATGCAGTGCTTCATGCTCGTGGGGGTAGTCAGCATCCAATGGGTGCTTTTCGGCTACAGTCTGGCCTTCGGCCCCGATCACGGCGGCGTCATCGGGGACTTCAGTTGGGCAGGCCTCAGTGGGGTGGGTCTGGAGCCCAACGCCGACTACGCCGCCACCATCCCTCATCAGCTCTTCATGGTCTTTCAGATGATGTTCGCCATCATCACTCCGGCCCTCATCGTGGGGGCGTTCGCCGAACGCATGAAGTTCAGCGCCTTCCTGATCTTCTCTCTGCTTTGGGCCACCATCGTCTATGACCCCATGGCTCACTGGGTTTGGGGAGTAGGTGGATGGTTGCGGGAGTTCGGGGCGCTCGACTTCGCCGGAGGCACGGTCGTGCACATCAACGCCGGTATGGCCGCTTTGGCGGCTGCTCTCATCATCGGCAAGCGCAAAGGCTATCCCGACACCTCTCCACCACACAACCTGCCGTTCGCGATTCTGGGAGCCGCCCTCTTGTGGTTCGGCTGGTTCGGGTTCAACGCGGGTAGTGCGCTCACCGCAGGCGGCCTCGCGACCTCGGCGTTCTTAGCCACTCACATGGCTGCCGCCGTAGCCGCATTCTCCTGGGCGGTGCTCGAATGGATCACGAGGAGGCGCCCCACAGCGCTGGGGCTCATCTCCGGAGCCGTGGCCGGGTTGGTGGCCGTCACGCCGGCTTCGGGCTTCGTCACTCCCCTGGGAGCGATGGGGATAGGCGCTCTGGCGGGCTTGGTGTGCTATGTCGCCGTGGTCATCGTCAAGGACCGTCTGGGATACGACGATTCACTGGACGCCTTCGGTATCCACGGCATCGGAGGGATGGTAGGCGCGCTACTGACCGGCTTCTGGGCCACCACGGTCGTAAACCCGGCCGGAACGGACGGTCTGTTCCACGGCGGCGGCGGACTGGTGCTGAAGCAGCTTGCCGCCCTGGTGGTCTGCGCTGTCTACTCCTTTGTCCTGTCCTACGGGCTACTCAAACTCGTCGACAAGCTGGTAGGCCTGCGCGTGAGCGAAGACAATGAGAACATCGGCCTCGACCTTACTCAGCACCGCGAATCCGCCTATACAGTGGTCGGATAGGTCGGACCGGGAAGGAGCGGGATCATGAAATACATCATCGCCATCATCCAGCCCGATCGCTTGGACGAAGTGATGGCCGCGCTGGAAGAAGAAGAGGTAAACCTGATAACGGTCTCCGATGTCATGGGCCGCGGGCGACAGAAGGGAGTGGCGGAGGTCTATCGAAGCCACGTCGAGCGAGGAGGATTGTTGCGCAAGGTCAAGATCGAGATCGCCGTCAACGACTCCTTCGTGGTGCCGACGATCGAGGCGATCACGAGAGGGGCCCGCACGGGCAACATCGGCGACGGCAAGATCTTCGTCTTGAACCTCGAGGAGTGCGTACGCATCCGTACCGGTGAGACCGGCTTCGTGGCCATAGGTTAGCGAAGCGACACTCTGGTGGAGCCCTGCGAGGGGCCGCCGTGGGGCTCCGGCGTACAGCCGGAGCCCCACGGCCTCACCTCTTCTACAAATGTCCAAGATTCAGGGCTCACCATTGGACTTCTGGCGATTTCCTTCTCTTTCCCCGCACGCTGTAATAGGGAGAGTCGTGCGTCGTGTGGTGCGCAGGGTCGGGGCAGGCCGCGTCGAGCAGGAGTCAGCATCGTGAAATACATCATCGCCATCATTCAGCCCGACCGCCTGGACGAGGTGATCGCTGCTCTCGAAGAAGAAGAGATCGTGCTCCTGACGGTCTCCGACGTGATGGGCAGGGGTCGGCAAAAGGGCGTGGCCGAGGTCTACCGCAGCCACGTGGAGAAAGGCGGCCTCCTCCACAAGATCAGGGTCGAGTTGGCCGTCAGCAACAACAACGTCTGGCAGGCAGTCGACGCCATCACCCGGGGAGCCCGCACGGGCAACATCGGCGACGGCAAGATCTTCGTGCTCGAGCTGGAGGAGTGCCTGCGCATCCGGACCGGCGAGACCGGAGTGTCGGCGTTGGCCTAGGTCTGGCTGAGTACCACGACGATCTCGAGGAGGGGAGCGCGCGTTGATCGACAGCGGCGACTGCCACAATTGACCGGGCTCACTCCTGCTCCACCACCGCCGCGGTCCCATAGGCCAGCACCTCGGTCATGTTGTTGCCCAGGTCGGTGGCGTCGTACTTGATAGCGATGACCGCGTTCGCGCCCATCTGCTCGGCGTGCTGCACCATCCAAGAGAACGCTTCCGCCCTGGTTTGCTCGCACAGCTCGATGTACTCGGGGATCTGGCCTCCGCCCAGCGTGCGCAGGGAGGCAGTGATCTGGCTGCCGATCCAGCGGGCTCGCACCGTGACACCACGGACGACCCCGAGAGTACGGGTCACGCGATAGCCGGGGATGGTCAGGGCAGTGGTCGTCAGGCGGTGGTCCATGAGGTCTCCCTTCGCTGTAGGCTTCGGCTGCGCGCATCCGGTCCGGTCCACAGGCGTCCGAGCGTCAGTAGCTAAGCCTAGCGCGAAAAGGAGCGGGGAGCCACCTACACGCGGTGCTCTTTGCGTACCACCTTGCGCGCTCCGGAGTACCAGGAGGTGCTCCAATCCTTGGGCGGAACGATGTCATCCAGCCGTTCCAGCTGGTCGATGCGCTTCAGGCGAGCGTAGATCAGCTGCCAGGCGCACGGCCGCTCCGGATCGACCTCACAGTGCGTCTCGGTCGAACCTCCACAGGGGCCGTTCAGGAGCCGCTTGGCGCAGCGCGTCACGGGACAAATGCCCCCGAATTGCGCCAGCATGCAGTCGCCGCAGCCGAGGCACTTCTCGGTCCAGATGGCCTGCTCCTCAAGAATGCCCAGGAACTGTGTGTTAAGAGCGGCGTAGACGGGTTTCTCGGGGAATCTCTCCGCGACGGCTTGGACCCCGGCGCCGCAACCGAAAGAGACGATGGCATCGACATCTGCCGCCGGCTCCGCCAGGTCCTTGATGAACTCGTTCTCGCACTGGCGCTCGATGGTCACCTGGGTCAACTGCAGTGGTTCACCCTCGAGCTTGCGCGCCATCCGGATAGCATAAGAGGCTGATGCCCACTTCGCGCTCGCCCCCGGCCAGGCAGACTGTGACGCAGGTGCCGCAGCCGACGAAAAGCACCTTCTCGTGGCCTGCGATGAGGTTCTTCAGCTCGGTGATCGATTTGGGGGAAGCAACGATCATACCTGTCCTTCACTTTCTAGCGGCTGGGGTTCCCTGAGCGGGTTCGGCCCCAGCGCTCTGACCTTGTTCACCATCTCCTGCACGCTCTCGACGAAGGTGGGGGCCATGGCGGCCGAGAGATTCACCATCTTGAGCCGCTCCTCACCCATGCCTATCTCGGCCAGCATCTCTCGGATGCGATCCGTGCGCTTGCGCGCGCGCAGATTGCCCTCCAAGAAGTGACAGCCACCTTCCAGGCAACCGGCCACCAGTATCCCGTCGATGCCCTTGAGGAAGGCCTCCAGGATGTGCTCCATCTCGATCTTCCCGGTGCACGGCGCATGGATGATCCGCACGCTGGCCGGGTACTGCATACGCTTGGAACCCGCCAGGTCCGCCGCCGCGTAGGCGCAGTAGTTGCAGCAGAAGGCAATGATCTCGGGTTCCCAAGTGGTCGATGGCATCACGCGCCCACTCCCCCCACGAGCAACTCGTCCAGCATGGCGACAAGAGCCCCGTCCTCCTGGTGAAGCAGGGTGATCGCCCTGGCAGGACAGGAGGCGGCGCAGCTGCCACAACCCATGCACATCGCTCCCTGTATCTCGGCCTTGCCCAGTTCGTTGATCATGGGAGCGCCATAGGGACACGTCTTGACGCAGGTGGCGCATGCAACGCAGTCTGTGGGATCGACCCGGGCCACCTGTCCGGGTATCTCCAGATAAGTCTTGGAAAGGACCGTGGTGGCTCGGCCCACGGCGCCCAGAGCCTGGGCGATGGTCTCGTCCATGAATCGCGGCGAATGAGCCAATCCACAGAGGAACTCGCCCTCATTGGCGAGATCGACCGGGCGGAGCTTGGGATGCGCCTCCAGGAAGAACCCGTCGGCAGTAAGGGCGCTGCGCAGCAGCCCGGACAGCACGGGGTTGCCCGCGGCCGGAGCGATGCCGGTGGAGAGTACCAGCAGGTCAGGCCGCAACAGCAGCTCGCGGTTGCTCGAGGTGTCGTAGACCCTCACCTCGAGCCGCCCGTCTTCGTCTGCCGACCACCATAGGGTCACTCTTCTCCGGGTGGCGCACGAACACGATGCCCTCTTCTCGAGCCTGCTGGAAGAACAGCTCCCGGAAGCCGTAGGTGCGGATGTCGCGACCCAGTATCGCCACGTTGGCGCCGGGCAACCGGCGCTTCATCTGGAGTGCGTTCTTGACCGCTTCGGAGCAACACACCCGGCTGCAATAGGCGTGCTCCTCGTTGCGGCTCTCCACGCATTGGATCATCACCACGGTGGGGTTCGTCTTGCCCTGCAGCTCCAGCGGAAGCTCGCCGGTGGCCAACACGTCCTCCAGCTTGCTCTGTGTGGTGACGTGCGGGTTCTTGCCGTGTAGGTACAGTTCGGTGGACCGCTCCTGGCCCCCCGTCGCAACGATGATCACTCCGTGGCCGATCCGCTGCTCGCCCCCGGCCACATTCAGCACGCTCTTGAACTCGCCCACGTGTCCGCTGATGCTCGCAAGCGTCGTGTCCAAGTAGACGTCGACAAGGGGATGGGTCTCGACCTTGGCTGCCAACTCGCCGAGCCGGGACTGGACATCGGTCCCCTCGAGCGAGGTGTGGACCTGGCGCATGAGGCCGCCGAGAGCCGGCTCCTTCTCGACGAGGTGCACTTTGAATCCCTGGTCGGCTATGCCCAGTGCGGCGGTCATCCCGGCCAGTCCGCCGCCTAGGACGAGCGCCGAGGAGTTCACCGGCTGCTGTCCGGTCGGCAGCGCCCTGAGGTGCCGTGCCCGCGCTACCGCCATGGCCATCAGATCCACCGCCTTTTCCGTGGCTGCCACCGGCTCGTCCTTGTGCACCCACGACCCTTGGTCACGGATATTGGCCATTGCGAACAGGTACTGGTTCAGACCGGTGTCGCGGAGCGTCTCCTGGAAGAGGATCTCGTGGGTGCGCGGCGAGCAGGACGCGACCACCAGCCGGTTGAGCCGGTGCTCCTTGATCAAGTCCTTGATGTGCTGCTGGTTGGTGTCGGAGCAGGTGTACAAGCTGGCTTCCGCATGATAGACGTCGGGCAGAGCGGACGCCCTGCGGGCCACCTCTTTCACGTCGATGACCGAGGCTATGTTCTGGCCGCAGTGACAGATGAACACGCCCACCCGCGGCGGCTCGTCGGTGGTGTCGCGCTCCCAGGGGTACTCGTGGCGCTTCATCAACGTGCCGCGCACTTCAGCCAACTGGTCCATCACACACGCGGCAGCCGCAGATGCCTGGGCCACCGATTCGGGGATGTCCTTGGGCTCCTGGAACGCCCCGGCCACGTAGAGGCCGGGCTTGGAGGTGGCCAGCGGAGCCAGCCTGTCGGTCTGGGCGAAGCCGAACTGGTTGAGCTCCAGTCCCAGCCGATCGGCCGTCTGCCGGACGCTCTCGGGAACCTGCAGCCCGACGCTGAGCACCACCAGATCGTATTCTTCCTGCTGCTCCATGCCCGTCTGGTCGAAGTAGCGCACCCTGGGGTTCTTGGTGCCGGGCATCTCGACGACGCGCGAGGGGATGGCCCGGATGTACTTCACCCCGTGCTCGTCGCGAGCGCGGTTCACGTAGCCGTCGAACTCCTTGCCGAACGCGCGCACGTCCATGCAGAAGATGGAGACTTCCAGATTCTTGCCATGGGCATGCTCCAGAGCGACCATGGCCTCCTTGGTGGCGCTCATGCAGCATATGGACGAGCAATAACCATTGCCGCGGGCGGCGTCGCGGCTGCCCACGCACTGGATGAAGGCGATACGCTCGACCTCGCCGCCGTCCGAAGGCCGCTGGACGTGTCCGCCGGTCGGACCCGCGGCCGAGAGCATGCGTTCGAACTGGACGCTGGACAAAACGTTCGCGTATCGCCCGTGGCCGAACTCGCCTCGGAGTGAGCTCTGGAACTCCTCGAAGCCGGGGGTGAGGATCACGCTGCCGGCGTCGATCTCGATCTCTTCGGGCTGCTGTTCGTGGTACACCGCCCCCGCCGTGCATGCCCTGACGCACTGCATACACTCGCTGCACAGCCCGCAGGCCAGACAGCGCTGGGCCTCGGCGACTGCCTGCTCGGCGCTGTAGCCCCGGTCGATCTCGGTGAAGCCCTCGATGCGCCCCGCCGGGTCGGCCTGCGGCATCCTCACTCGCTCCTGCCTCGGGGCGTCGGGCCTCGGGTTCTTCGCCGTCTCTGCCTCGGCAGAAGCCTGGGCTTGGGTGAGCTTGGCGCCTCGCAGATACGCGTCGATGGCTAAAGCTGCCTGGTGGCCTTGGGCCATCGCATCGACCATGGAGGCCGGTCCCAGCACGGCATCACCGCCCGCGAACAGGCCGGGGACACTGGTGGCCAGGGTGACTTTGTCGGCCGCGACCCGTCCACCGGGTCCGGCGGCCACGCCCAGTTCGGCCGCGTCGATGCCCTGGCCGATGGTCACGATCACCGTATCGGTCACCAGGAATGCCGTCTTCGAGTCGTCGAACTGGGGAGCGAACCGCCCCTGCTCGTCGAACACCCGGGTGCAGGTACGGAAGGAGACGCCGGTGACTTTGTCCCCGCTTGTCTCGATCCGGGTCGGCCCCAGGCTGTTGTGGAAGATGATCCCCTCTTCGAGTGCCTCGGCTGCCTCCCAGGGGTGGGCCGGCATCTCCTCGCGGCTTTCGAGACAGACAACGTGCACAGAAGAGACACCGGGCAGCCGGCGCGCACATCGCGCTGCGTCCATGGCCACGTCCCCGCCTCCGATGACAAGCACGCTCGGGCCGACCACGGGCGTCTCCCCGCTGTTGATCCGGCGGAGGAAATCCAGGCCCGCCATGACCCCCGGGGCCTCTTCGCCGGCGATGCCCAGGTTGCGGCTGACCCAGGCCCCCGGGGCTGCGAACACGGCTTTGAAGCCGGAATCGAAGAGGGTCTTCGGGTCGGAGACGCGGGTGCCCGTCTTCGCCATGATCCCCATGTCCAGGATCGACTGGATCTCCCGGTCCAGCACGTCCTTGGGCAGGCGGTAGCCGGGAATGCCATACCGGAGCATGCCGCCCAGATGCGGTTGGGACTCGAAGATGGTGACGCTGTAGCCCGATTGGGTCAGATCGAAGGCGGCGGTCAAGCCGGCAGGGCCACCGCCGATGACGGCCACCCTGGTGCCCATCTTCACGGGCGCGGGCTTGATGGGCGGGTATTGGTCCGGGTTCAGATCGATGTAGTCGGAGGCGAAGCGCTTGAGGTCCCGTATCGAAACGGCCTGGTCGATCTCGCTACGGTTGCAGCTATCCTCGCAGGGATGCTGGCAGACCCGTCCGCAGGCGGCCGGCAGGGGGCAGCGTTCACGGACCAGCTCATAGGCTTCCTTGAACTTGCCCGCGCCGATGAGGGCCACGTAGCCCTGGGCGTTGACGCCGGCAGGGCACGAGGACCTGCACGGCGCGCGCTCCGCGGCCTTGGAGATGCCGAATACGTTGGGGATCGCCTGCGGGTACGGGCGGAAGATCGCCTTGCGGGTGCCCAGGCGGCGGTCGAACTCGTTGGGCAGGTCGACCGGACAGGCATCGGTGCAATCGCCGCAGGCATTGCACTTGTTGAGGTCCACGTAGCGCGGGTTCTGGCGGAGCCTTACCTTGAAGTTGCCCGGAGTGCCTGAGATCCCCTGGACATCGGCCAACGTGATGATCTCTATGTTCTTGTTGCGGGCGCACTCCACCAGCTTGGGAGAGAGGATGCACATGGCGCAGTCGCCGGTGGGGAACGTTTTGTCCAACTGGGCCATCCTCCCGCCGATGGCGGGCGAGGAGTCCACCAGGTAGACCTTGAAGCCGCTCTCGGCCAGATCCAAGGACGCCTGCATGCCGGTGATCCCGGCCCCGCAGACCACTACTGCGCCTACGGCCTCGGGGGCAGAGGTGCCATTCCCCTTGTTCCCGTTGTCTCCGTTCATCGTACAGCCTCGTTCCCAAGCAACCCTTTGGCTCGCAGCAGCTCATGCGGATCCACGACCAGGCGGTCGAGCAACAGCTCGTCTGCCGGGCAGCCCATCGCCAGACCCAGAAGTTGCGTGAAATAGAAGACCGGCAGGCCGTACCGGCGCCCGTACTTGGCCTCGACATCCTTCTGCCTCATGTCTAGGTTGAGCTGGCAGAGTGGACAGGCCGTCGCGATACAGTCCACGCCGGCGGCCTGGGCCATCCACAGGATCTTCTCGGTCAACTCGAGGACTAGACCAGAGTCGGTAATGGAGAAGCTGGCTCCGCAGCACTCGGTCTTGTGCGGCCAGTCGACGGGCGTGGCTCCGGCGCTCTCGAGCAGCCGGTCCATCAGCGTGGGGTTCTCCGCGTCGTCGAACTGCGTGACCTCGGGTGGACGCGAGAGCAGGCAGCCGTAGTAGCAGGCCACCCTCAGCCCGGTGAGCGGACGGCGGATGGCTGCGGCCACCGCCTTCCGCTCCATGTCCTCGCCCAAGATCTCCAGCAGGTGGCGGACGGGCGTCAGGCCGTCGTAGTCCGCTCCCAGCACGTGGGCGACCTCGGCCCGGACGGCGGCATCGCCGGCGATGTGGTGGTTGGCCGTCTTCAAGCGGCTGAAGCAGGCCGCGCAGGCCACCGCCACCGTCCGGCCGCGAGCCGCGCGCAGGTTCTGCGCGGGTAGCGCGTCGGCGAGGAGCGGGTCGGTGCTGTGGGCGGCGGTGGAGCCACAGCAGACCCAATCCTCAAGTTCGGGCAACTCCAGCTGTAGCTCGCCCTGCCATCGCCAGCGTCGAGCGATAGAAATCCTTGGCTGTGCGCGTCCAGCGAGCAGCCGGGGTAGAACGTGTAGCTCAAGGCTTGCCTCCTTCGGCCGCGCGGCGAAAGAGCTCCTCGCGGTCCCGGCGCCCGGCGACCCGCCGTCCCAGCAGCGGCAGTTTGCCTTTTCTCAGCATCATGGGTGCCTTGTCGACATCCTCGAACAGCCGCCTGGTGCGCAGTTTGAAAGCCGCCATCAGGCCCAGCTCGTGCACCCGCCCCCGCTTGCGCACGCTCGCCAGGAACACATCGTTGAACACCGGAACGGCCGTGCGCGGCGCCACCGCGCCCTCGCGCAGGCTGAGTGCCCGCAGCGCATCGTTCATAGCGCAGATGTCCACGTTCTGCGGGCAGCGGGTTATGCACGTCTGGCACGAGGTGCACTCCCAGATGAAGCGGCTGGTCAGCACAGCCTCGCGTTGGTCGAATTGCACCAGCCTAACGAGTTCGTGCGACTTGAGATCGCCCCGGCCGGCGACAGGGCAGCCGCTGGAGCACTTCGCGCACTGGTAGCAGCTCATGGGGGAGGCGCCGCTCAAAGCCTTCACCTCGCCGGCGAGGCCGCCGCCGATCTCGCCGATCTCTACGTCGTCACGTGGCGGTCATTTCTTCTCCTCCGACCCGGCGAGCACCGATAGCTTGACGGCGCTGACCTTGCGGTAGACGTCCTGCGGGGCCCTCCGTTGGCCGTCCACCGTCAGAAGATCCTCCACCCGGATGCCGAAGAGGCGCTCGTTCTCCTCCAGATAGCCTCGGATCAGGCGCCAGTCCTTGTCGCCCAAGGGGGAGAAGCACCCCGCCGTTGAGCTGGCGCTCGACCACTTGGCAGTGCGGGTCGCGGATGTAGATCGCGCCACCGCTCGCCAGCGAGAACAGGTTGCTGCCCGGGTACGGATTCGCCTGCGGGACGATGCGGCCGTCTTCGTCGAACTCGATGCCGTTCAGGATCACGAATCCGCCGCCTGCCAGGGGATCTCCGGCCATGAACGACTCAGCCAGGAAGTCCAGGCAGGTGCCGTTGATGACCACGCGCGGGCTGCCCACGGCGTTGATCAGCGGCCGACCCGCCGCCGTTGCCCAGGACGAACACCTCGCCGCCCTTAGCGCCATACATGAAGGTCTGGCCCACGTCGCCGTAGATCACGAGCTTGCCGCGCTTGGCGATCTGGGCCACCTGGTCCTGGGCGTTGCCGTGGATGTGAAGCTCCAGGCCGTCCATGCCGCTGGCGACGTAGTCGCCGTTGGAACCGTAGAGGTCGATACGCACGTCGTCCGTCGCCGGGCCCAGTCCCACTCCGTGAAAGCGCTGCCCGCGCAGACGATAGACGATGAACCGCTTCCAACCCGCCGTGTACGCCTCGCGCAGAAGGACTGCGTCGCACTCGTCGCCCTCGGGCGGGAAACCTTCGCTGTCGATGCAGAGTAGCTCTTCCCCTGGCTGCGGGGGCGCCAGCCTGTCGCGCGTGTGCCAGGTTATCCGCCGCCAGGCGCGGTTTGCGCGCTCGCCAAACAGCGGGAGCGGTGTCGAAGAGCTGGTCGAGCTCGTCCTCGAGTACCCGGACGATCGTTGCCCGGCGTTTGTCGCCGGTCGGGAAACGCAGGTCGTGAAGCCGGGTGAGGAGCTCGATGCCCGCGCCGCATGTCTTCGAATCGACCGCGGAGTCGCCCGCTACTGCGAACACGTGCTCGCAGAACCGGCGCACGTGGCCGGCAGGCCACGAGGCCATGTCGCGAGCCTCCTCAAAGAGGCCACGCACGTCGCCTCGGTGCAATCTGTCGTGGACCTCTTCCGCGCTCACCTGCTCGGCGGGGCACGCCTCATGCGAACCGTCTATGACGTCGACGCGCGGCAGGTCGCAGCGCACCGTGCCGGTCTGGCAGGTGACCTCGCGGCCGAACTTGTCGGCGCACGAGAGCCGCATCTGGCCGCTGTGGCCGTTGTTGCCCGGCGCGACCGTGAAGACGAAGGCGCCCCCGTCGGTGGAAGACCCACCGCGAGCGTTCCAATACTTGTCGGCCACGGGGCAGAAGCGCGGATCATCCTCGGCCAGGCTTCGCAGGGTCGCATCGATGGCCTGCTTCTCCGAGCAGATGAGGCCGATCTGGACGTCGCCGCTGTCCGAGAGCGCGAAGACCTGCGGCCGTAGCATGGCCGTGTCGGTGATGCCGAGCAACTGGAACCGGTCTCCCTGACTGCGGGCGATGATGAAGAACCAGGGGCCGTCTGGTGATGCGTGGATGTGCGTCGCCTGGATCTCGCGGTAGACGATCTGCTTCTCAGGTGGCAGCTGGTCGATGTCGAGCTCGGTGGTGGGAGCCAGCGCCTCGATGATGTACTCCAGCGGATACCCGTAGACGCGGTCCCACAGATCGAACAGCTGCACCGACACCTCTGTGTCGGTGAGGAACTGCTGCCGGATATTGCGCTGGCGCAGGTACTCGCAGACCGAGTGGTAGTTGGCGAAGTCGCCGTTGTGCACCAGCGCCTCGTTCAGGCCGACGAAGGGGTGCGCCCCGCCTGGGTGCCACACGCGCCCCTTGGTGGGATAGCGCTGGTGGGCGATCCACACGTGGGCGCTGAAATCCTGGAGCTGGTAGTACTCCACGTTCTGCTCGGCGTAGCCGACCAGCTTGAAGATCAGGAGGTTTCTGGAATGGGAGAGCACGAACGCGCGCTTCTCGCCCAATGAGGCGTAGTAGGCGTCGTTGAGCTGGTAGGAGTTGCGCCACACGAACTCGTCCTCCAGTGCCCGCGGCGCGAGATCCTGCAGCCCTGTCGCCTCGGCAAAGGTCTTGAGGACGCCCGGCTTCACCCGCACCACGTAGCGGTGCACGTCCGGCGGCGTGACCTCCAAGCCGGCGATATCGCGATAGTCATCGATGTGCGGCTGCCGCGTGGAGAGGGCGATGTCGAAGTGGGGCAGGACGAACTGCCGCTCCAGCTCGGCGTGACAGTCGGGATCGAGCAAGGCTATCTGCAGCAGATAGTGGCTTTCGAGCGTATCGGCGGAGATGCCCAGTTGCTCGGGCACCAGGCCTGCGGCCGCGATGCCGCCCCCCTTGCCGTTGCCGCGGTTCTGCATCTGCTTGGAAGGCTCGTAGATGAATCGTCCCTTCACCGGCACGGTGCAGGCGAAGCCCGTGACGCCGCACCCGCCTTCCTCCACTCGCTCTGGTTGGGGCGGTTCGGCCGGCTCGGAGTAGACCTGCGATCGGCCGGCCAGCAGGCGTTCGGCTAGCTCGCTCACCTGGACACCTCCCCGGCTTCGACCGGCTCGTCGCTGAGGTAGCAGAGCACGTCGCTGCGTCCTCGCAGTTCGCGGATGGACCTCATCCCCAGACGGACGAGAACCTCCATCATCTGCTCGCGCCAGGCGTTGTGGAGGTTGATCAGCCGCTGCGTGGCCCATTCCAAGCTCATCTGATCCACCAGTTCGGGGTCGGTGGTGGCGATGCCGCGCGGGCAGCCACGGCCGCTTTCGCAGCAGGCGCAGCGCACGCAGCCCAGGGCCACCATCTCGGCCGTGCCGATGACCACGCCGTCGGCGCCCAGGGCGATGGCCTTCAAGGCGTCGTAGGCCGTGCGGATGCCACCCGAGGCGATCAGCGTGATCTGGTCGCGGATGCCCTCGGCGACCAGGAACTTGTGGACTTTGGGGATGGCGTACTCGATGGGCATGGCGATGTTCTTCTTGGCGATGTCGGGCGCCGCGCCGGTGCCGCCATAGCTGCCGTCGAGGTGGACGATGTGCGCCCCCGCGTAGTAGCTGCCCACCGCCACCATGTCCACGTCGGTGGGCGTCGACACCTTCACGCTCACCAGACAGTCGAGGGTTCATCTCCTTGATCCAGTCCAGATGCTTCTTGTGGTCCTCCACGCTGTAGACGCTATGGAAGGGGAACGGGCTGAACAGCGCGTTGCCCGCCACGGCCTCGCGCATGCGGGCGACCGGGGGAGTGTTCTTGTCGCCCAAGAGGTGGCCGCCCAGACCCGGCTTGGCGCCCTGCGCATACTTGAATTCGACGATGCGCACGCGCTGGATGGTCTCCTCGCGCACTCCGAAGAGACCCGTGGCCACCTGCGTGATCACGTGGTCGTCGTAGGGCCTGAGGCGATCGTGATAGCCGCCCTCCCCGGTGCAGGTGAAGCTGTTCCAGGCCGTGGCCGCGCGGGCCTTGGCCAGGATGGTGTGGATGCTCACCGACCCGAAGCTCATCCCGCCGCCGTAGACCGGGATGTCGATGTGGACCTGCGGTCGCCCGTCTCCGCGCCGGTTCAGATCCAGACCGGTGTCGACCGCGGCACTGTCGACCAGGGGCGGACTGCCGCCGCTTGGGCTTGTGCCGAAGAACTCCGGCGCTTCGAACTTGAAGCGCAGACTGGTCGAACCCGCCGCCCGAGGCGCCCAGCCGCTGCTCGAGATGAGGCGGCGCCGGCGTGCCCGGTGGCCGCCTGATGCCAGGTGGATAGGATCAGGTCGCTCGACCAGCGCGGATCGCCCATACAGTCGGCGCTGGGGTTGCGGCGCATGGTGAGCGCCTTCTGCGGACACTGGGCGATGCAGGACCTATCCGTCTCGGCGCACTCCGGGCCGATGCACAGGTGGTCCTGGGGCCGCAGGGTGAAAGCATAGCCTTTGGGCTTGACGTGCACGCCGTACTCACAGACTTCGGCGCAGCGCCCACAGGATATGCACTGGGCCAGGCGATCGATCTTGTACTTGCCCAAGGCGTTGCGATAGCGATCGGGTGCTGGACGGACCTCCCGGTCGACCTGTTCTTGTGTCCAGTCGCTGTTCGGGCCGCGTCGATGCTCGCGCACCTCAGCCCGAGGCACACGGGCGCAGATCGCCGAATGCCTCCTTCTCGATGTCCTCCATGAAGATGGCCCGCCCCACTTCACCACGCAGGCGGCGCACTTCACGGATGCCCATGGCGCCCAGCACCTCGATAAGCTGGCTGTGCCACGCGCCCATGAGATTGACCATGCGCTGGGCTGCGTACATGGGATCGATCGAGCCGATGCCCACCGGGCAGGCCTGTTCCGTAGTCGCACCGGTGGCCGCCGCCGCAGACCCGGCAGCCCAGGGCCACCAGGAGAGGCGTGTCAACGGCCACCAGGTCGGCGCCGCAGATGATCGCCTTGGCCATGTGTTCGGCTAGTGCGATACCACCCGAGACGATCAACGTCACCTCATCCCGCAGCCCTTCCTTCACCAGTCGCCCGTGGACCTCGCGGAGAGACGTCCTTGATGTGCCGCCCCGGCCGGCCGTCATCCAGGCGCTCGCGTCCGTGCTGGTCGGCGCACAGGTGGAAGACCTTGACGCCCTGCCGTCCGAGTTCGATCACGCGCTCGGCTGAGGAGGGGCAAAGCAGCATGCGGACGGAGACGATCGACCCCGCGCGCACGGTCTGCATCCGACCGGCTAACTCGGCCACACCCGGTCCGTCTGCCACCTGCACCATGCGCACGGCTACGAGGAGGTCCCGGTGCTGGTCGATCTGATCTCCTTCGACGATGGGCACGACGGAGGGCAGAAGCTCGAGCGGCAGCCGGGAGGCTTCCGCAGCCGGCATCACCGCGAGAGACTTCAGTTCCATGGCCGCTACCGCCCGGGCGGTAGCCAGGTGCTCGCCGTCGACCGGCCAGCCCGGTGCGTCGAGGATCGCCGGGAGCTGGATCTCGAGAAGATGCAGAGGGTGGCGAGAGCAGCTTGCCCTCGGCCGAGAACCGAAGACGCATGGGCTTGGGGCCGATGTCCACCGAGGTGGAGATGTATTCGCGCCCGTGTATTCCGTCTCGGGTGGGGCGCACGATCTCCGACATGTCCGTCCAGATGGAATCGAAGCCAGGGCCGTGGAATCGCCCACGATATCCGGCCCCCGAGACGGGGATCTTGCCGGCGTCGGCCTGGTTCCAGGTAGTGAGCAGGATGTCGGGCTTCCAGTATCATCGCCCATGTCAAGGAACTCCGGGTTGACCGAGACGCCCAGCAAGCCCTTGGTGCAGCCCTGGACACAAGACAGGCAGGCCTTGCACTCGTCGAGCGTGTCGACCGACACCAGCGGATCCCGGTTGTAGGCTGCTTCGTGCCGGTACACGTCGTAGAGGCAGCGCAGCTTGACGCAGTTGGTGCAGCGGGAGCAGTCTTCGCGCCAGTCGACGTTCCCGAACTTGCCCACGCGGCGGAACCGCGGACCTGTCGGAATGGTATGGATGTGGTAACGGTCGGGCACGCCTACCTCGCTCTACGCCAGACCTGCTGCTTGGATCACTTCGCCGGCCACCGCTTCGGACCCGCCGCTCAGGATGTGGATTCCCCGGACGCCGGGGACCGTCTTGAGCCGGACGGCTATCTCGACCGCCATGGCCAGGCCCTCTTTGGCGGGGTCGGAGGAGGCGGTCAGCCTGGCAACTATCGCCTCATCAAGCGGGCCGTAGGTCTGTCTCTGCCGTAGTGACTCGGCTCTGTCCATGCTGGTCAAAGGCAGCACGCTCGCGATGATGGCGGCCTGCTTGTCCAGCCCTGCCGCTCGAACCGCATCCATCCACACAGTGAACGCGGCTAGGTCGAACACAGCCTGTGTCACCAGGAACTTCGCTCCGGCGGCGATCTTCTTTCTGAGCCTGAGCAGGTTGAGTTCCAGAGGCTGTTGGTGAGGGTGGGCCACGGCCCCGATCGCAAGCCCCGGCAGGTCCAGTGCCGTCAGGGTCTGAGTGAGTTGAATCGAGTCCATGTCATTGGCTCCGGCCACCTGGGGACCGGCCCCCAGAGACTGGTGGTGGCCGCCGACGCAGAGAATGGCGTCTATGCCCAGGGCCGCGGCTCCCAAGGCGTCGCTCTCCAGCGCAATGCGGTTGCGGTCGCGGGTCGACATGGTAAGCACGACCGTTCGGCCCTCCCGCGCCAAGAGGGCGGCGCATGCCAGGGCCGAACCATGTATCTCATCGGGGTTGTCGGCGACGATCACCGCATCAAGGCGCGGTGGCAGGACGCTCGAGAGCCTGGTGACGACCTCTGGGCCGCCGCTGCGCGGCGGCACGCACTGGGCGGTGAGAACCAGCCGGTCGGAATTCAGAACTTGGAGAAGATCAGTCTTCATTGGCTTCATCGCCTGTGTCCACTTGTTGGTAGAGCTGCTGAAAGGTTTCGTCACTGGGTGCGGTGCAGAGCGGGTTGGGCGTCAGGCCGTCCAGGGCCTTCAGTGCCGCGTCCCGGATGGTCGCCACCTGGACGTCGATAGTCTCAGCTGTGCAAACCGGCGCGGACCGTCCGGCGCCAAGCGCCATATCTTCGGTTGCGGAACCGGCCAGGTAGAAGACCCTCAGACGCTCACCACCCAGCCCGACCTCGTCGAGGATGGTACGCACGTAGTCCGCCCGGCGCGCCCATCGCTCGCTGCCCTGCAGGTACTGGCAGTCTGTCCTTCTCGCAGGAGACCGTGACGACCAGGTCGGCTCCGGATTCGAACGCTTTGAGCACGTGCTCCGGCTGCAGCCGCCCGCTGCAGGGCACCAGCACCTGCCGCACATGGAACGGCCAACCGAATTCCGGGATGGTCGGCCGCAACCGGCCGGCGGAGTCCGGCGTCTGGCCCGGGCGGGCGCAATTCGCACATATGAAAGCCGCGACGGCGACAGTGGCGGCATCACAGGTGGGCTGCATAGATGACTCCCGTACCAGCGGCGATTCTGCAGTTCCTATTGGACGTAGCTCCTAGTCTTGGTCTTTGTGGTCGTTGCCTCATTACCGAGAGATCCGTCTTCCAGTCGCCGCCCCGGCAGAAGGTGCGCGGCCCCGGCTGGAAGAACCCCACCCGGCGGCCGAAGCCGCCGGGTGGACAGCAGGGTGGCTGCCTAGAGGATGGGAAGATACCGGGACAACTCGTAGGGGGTAACAAGGGTCTTGTACTCGTCCCACTCCGCCCACTTGTTGCGGATGAGGTAGTCACACACGTGGTCGCCCAGAGCGTCGCGCACGAAGCTCGACTTCTCGAACTCCTTGATGGCCTGATAGAGATCTTCAGGCAGAGAGTCGATGCCGGCGGCTTCGCGCTCGGCCTCGGTCATCTCGTAGATGTTGTTGCTCGCTTCGGGGGGAAGCTCCAGCCCCTTCTCGATGCCGTCGAGACCGGCGGCAAGCATGGCGGCGAAGGCCAGGTAGGGGTTGCATGCGGGGTCGGGGTTGCGCAGCTCTACCCGGGTGGCGTTCTCTTTTCCAGGCTTGTAGAGGGGCACGCGGACCATGGCCGAGCGGTTGCGGCGGGCCCAGCAGATATAGACCGGGGCCTCGTAACCGGGCACCAAGCGCTTGTAGGAGTTGATCCACTGGTTGGTGACCAGGGCGATCTCCTTGACGTGTGCGAGGAGGCCGGCTACGTACGACTTGCCTACCTGCGACAGGTGGTATTCGTCGTTTGGGTCGAAGAAGGCGTTCCGATCGCCCTTGAACAGGGACTGATGCACATGCATCCCGGAACCGTTCACCCCGAAAATAGGCTTGGGCATGAAGGTCGCGTAGAGACCCTTGGCCTGAGCGATCTCCTTGACCGTTAGACGATAGGTCATGACCTGGTCGGCCATGGTCATGACGTCCTTGTAGCGCAGGTCGATCTCATGCTGCGAAGGCGCCACTTCGTGGTGGGAGTACTCCACCTGGATCCCGAACGCGTGGAGGGCGTTGATAGTGTCGCGGCGCAGGTCGCCGCCGGCGTCCAGTGTGGTCAGATCGAAGTACCCGCCGTGATCCAGCACTTTGGTGTCACAGCTGTCCTCGAAGTAGAAGAACTCTAGTTCGGGACCGATGTTCATGGTGTAGCCCATGGCCTCGGCCTTGGCCGCCACTTTCCTCAGCACGTTGCGGGGATCGCCGGCGTAGGGCTCGCCGCTGGGCTGCCTTATCTCACAGAACATGCGGGCAGTCCCGCCGGCACCGGCCCGCCAGGGCAGCACGGCGAAGGTGCTCGGATCGGGCCAGGCCACCATGTCGGATTCCTCGATACGGGCGAAGCCCTCGATCGAGGAACCATCGAACCCCATTCCCTCTTCAAAGGCGCCCTCGAGCTCCGCGGGAGTGACGGCGAAGCTCTTGAGGAAGCCGAGCACATCCGTGAACCAGAAGCGGATGAACTTGATCTGTTTCTCTTCGACGATCCGGATGACATCTTCCTTGGTCAGTTTCTCCGCCATCAACTGCTCCTTTCACAGTAGGCGCGTGTGTAGACTCCTTGTTTGTGGACGCTAGTAGACATACAGCCTGCCATATGGCCTCGAGGTGTATGGATGGATCTTGACGAAAGGCGCCTCAAGGATCGCCCGTGAGTCCAGTTTCATCACCCCAGAGTAGTCGGTGACGATGTCCCGTAGCCGCGCACGGTCGGCCTCGTCGGGTTCGGTAACGCGCACCTCCTTACCCAACTGATGCTCCGCCACCTGGCCCCGGATGTACATGACCCCAGCGTGCATGCCGGTGCCCACGTACGAGCCGACCACGCGCCCACCATCATCGCTGAGGCCGAGCACCACGATCTCGCCGCCCGCCATGTACTCGCCCAGGAAGTCGCGAGCCGAACCACCTACTACGATGAGCGGCCGGCTATCACCATAAGCCTTCATATGGATGCCTACCCGATAGCCCACGTTGCCGCGCACATACACCGAGCCCCCGCGCATGCCGTAGCCGACCACGTCTCCCGCGTTGCCGTTGATGATCACCAGGCCGGAGTTCATGGTGTTGGCTACGCCGTCCTGGGCGTTGTCGTTCACCACCAGGGTGGGACCGTTCATAAAGGCGGCCAGGTCGTTCCCGGGCACGCCGTTGATGGTCACAGTCACTCCTGGGAAGGCCAGCCCGGTGCCGATGTAGCGCTGGCCTATGACGTTGTCCAGTATCACCTCGGTGGCGCCACGCTCGATCTCCTCGCGTATCTGCTCGTTTAGGGCTTTGTAGTAGACCCCCATACCGTCGATGTGCGCCCGCTGCCCCCGGCGGGTGGCGGTTCCCCGTTTGGTGCCCGGTTGGCCGGCCGTGATGCGGGCCGGCTCGATCCCGGTGGGACCTCTGCGGGCGGGACCTGTCGGCACCTTCCTGACCGTCGCCGAGTCGGGGGCTACCGTTCTATCTTCATAAGCAGTCATCAGACCGACACCTCTACATGCCCGCGGGCTTGACGCCCATGATGTCGAGGGTCATCTTGTCCAAGCCGAGGCCGCGCAGCCGCTCCCGGCTGCCGCGCAGGCTCTCGATCGCGTTGACTCCCAGTGCTCCCAGGACTTCGGCCAGCTCGTGCGTCCAGGCGTTGACCAGATTGACCACCTGCGAGGCGCCCCACTCGGGGTCCAGTCGCCGGGTCAGCTCGGGCCGCTGGGTGCATATGCCCCAGGAGCAACTGCCGGTATGGCATTTCTGGCAGACGTGGCAGCCGAGGGCCACGAGGGCCGCCGTTCCGATGGCGCAGGCGTCGGCCCCCAGGGCGATGGCTTTGGCCACGTCGGCCGAGCTGCGGATGCCCCCCGCCGCGACGATCGAGGCACGGTTGCGGATACCTTCGTCCCGGAGCCGCTGGTCGACAGTGGCGACAGCGATCTCGAGTGGGATGCCCACGTGGTCGCGGATGATGGTGGGGGAGGCTCCCGTACCACCGCGGAAGCCGTCCAGGTAGATGATGTCGGCTCCGGCCCTGACCACGCCCGAGGCTATGGCTGCCACGTTGTGCACGCAGGCTATCTTGACGGAGACGGGCTTGTAGCCGGTGGCTTCCTTGAGGGCGTAGATGAGCTGGCGCAGGTCCTCGATGGAGTAGATGTCATGGTGCGGGGCGGGCGACAGGGCGTCTGTGCCTTGGGGGATCATCCGGGTGACCGAGACCTCGTAGTCGATCTTCTCACCGGGCAGGTGGCCACCGATGCCGGGCTTGGCGCCCTGGCCGATCTTGATCTCCACGGCTGCGCCGGCCTGCAGGTAGCTCGAGTCGACCCCGAAACGCCCCGAGGCGCACTGGACGATGATGTTGTCCTGGTAGGGCTCCAGGTCGGCGTGCAGACCGCCTTCACCCGTGTTCATGAACGTGCCCAACTCAGCCGCCGCCATCGCGATGGAGCGATGGACGTTGAGCGACACCGAACCGTAGCTCATTCCCCCGAAGATGATGGGAGTCTCGAGCTGAAGCTGACGGTCAAGCTCGGTGATCAGACGGAATCCGCCGCCCGCCCGGTCGGTGGCTACCTCGAGCAGGTCGGGTTTGCGGCCTAGGAACGTGCGCATCTCCATCGGCTCCCGCAACGGGTCGATGGAGGGGTTGGTCACCTGGCAGGCGTCCAGCAGCAAGTGGTCGAAGATGCGGAGGTACGGCTTGTCGTTGCCCATGCCGGTGAGTTGCACCCCGCCGGTCTCTGCCTGCTTCCAGATGGCCTTGATCAGATCCGGCGACATGCTGTCGGACTGCTTGAAGGCCAGTTCGTTCTTCTTGACGCTGATGGCTCCGCCCGGACAGTAGGTCACGCAGCGGTGACAGGCAGAGCACTTGGTGTGGTCGGGCAGCGGCCGCCGCTCGACCTCGTCCCAGCCGTACACGTTCCAGCCGCACTGGTGGACGCAGCGGCCGCACTGCAGGCAGGCGTCTTTGTCGATGACCACCCGGAACTCGGAAGGTATGAACGTCGCCAGTGGCATCACACCACCCCCGAGAGCGTTGCTTGTCGGGCCGCTCGCCGCTGCCCGGCGCTTCGGTGCGCCTGGGCGATAGCCTTCTGCCGGCCCTTCTCGCTGACTCGAGCTACCACCGGCTCGCCCGCGAGGGGCATCCAGCTCTCTTCCGGATGGGGGCAGATCTCGCGGATGGCGGATTCCTCACTGGCCACGTAGACAACGTCGCCGTCTCGCGCGGCCACTAGAGGGCGCAGCTTGATGCGGTCGTTGAGAGCCACCATGCCGTCACTCATCCCGAGGACCACCGCGAAGGGGCCGTTTAGGAGGGCGGGCCCGTATACCATCCGTAGGGCCGTGAAAAGCCTGCGCTGCTCCTCCGGCATGAGGTCGATATCCTTCCAGAAGGGGCTGGCCAAAGCCTTGCAGGCTATCTCCACGGGCAGTCCGTGCCGCCGGAGCATGAGGTCGAACAGATAGGTGACCACTTCTGTGTCGGTCTGCAAGGAGCACTTGTAGCCGAACATCTCCAGGTAGCGCTCGTTGATGCCGTAGGAGCTGATCTCGCCGTTGTGGACGATGGAGTAATCGAGCAGCGTGAAGGGGTGGGCCCCGCCCCACCAGCCCGGGGTGTTCGTGGGGAAGCGGCCGTGGCCGGTCCAGGTCCAGCCCTGGTATTCGTCGATGCGGAAGAACTCCCCTATCTCCTCCGGGAACCCGACGCCCTTGAAGGCGCCCATGTTCTTGCCCGAGGAGGCGACGAACGCACCGTCGACGTGGGTGTTGATATCCATGACCGCGTGAACCACATAGTCCTCGGCGCTCAATTGGGTCTCGTGCAGCCGCTCATCGGCGATGTCCAGGAAGTAGCGCCACAGTATGGGCTCGTCCTCGATGCCGCGGATCGGCTTCGTGGGGATGGGCTCGTCCATGACCACCCGGAAGTGCTTCTTGAGATAGAACTCGGTGTCGTCCTTGGCCGGGTCGTCGTTGTAGAGCAGATGGAAGCAGAACAAGTGCGGCAGCTCGGGGTAGATGCCGTAGCCGGCGAACCCGCCGCCCAGGCCGTTGCCCCGGTCGTGCATGGAGGCCATGCTGCGCAGGGCAAGCTCGCCGCTCATACGCGCGCCTGACTGGTCGCACACGCCCATGAGACCGCAACCGCCCAGGATCCGCTGCTCCGCTTCTTCCCGGTAGCGCGGCCGGGGGCCGAAGTGCCGCCCGGGCCCCTGCCGGGAGCGCCGCCCGAATGCTGACGCCGCGCGCGCGGGCGCGGCCGGCCCGACCCGGTTGCTGCACCGTTCGCTGTCGCCGCTGTTCGTATCTCTGCGGTAGAGGCTCATTCCTCGACTTCTGTCTCTTCAAGGATGGCTCGCAGCTCGTCGGAACCGTTCGCGGGCAGTGAGGGGAGACCGAGCTTCTCCCGGGCGCCCTGCCGCGGCGCCCCCAGCATCCCGGTGTCGGTGAAGGTCTGATAGTTGGCACGCACGGCCACCGGCACCTTGCCCTGCTCCTGAGCCAGAAGCTTGAGCCTTTGGAACACATCGGCCATGCCGAAGCGGCTGTGGCACTGCTCGTAGCAGGTCAGGCAGTCCGTACAGCGCCAGATATCGCCGCGCTCGAGTATTCCTTCGAGGTCGCCGGCCAGAAGCTCGCCCATGATGGCCGAGGGTACGAAGGAGTCGTCGGTTTGGGCGACGGGACAATCGTCGTCGCAGGCTCCGCAGGAGGCGCAGGTCTGCAGCTGGGCCAGCTCGAAATCCCGGCCCACGGCGACCCGCTGGGCCAGCTTGACCGGCCATTTTTCAAGGAAGGGCTGGACGCCTACCCTGTGCATGTCCAGCCCGAGCTCGCCTGGATCCATGCCGAGGGCCAGCGCTATCAGCTCCGTGATGTAGAAGACAGGTATGGCGGCTTCCGTGCGCGCCGCGCAACTGGGTCGCCTGGTTCAGGTCGAACTGTAGGAAGCACGAGGGGCAGGAGACCACCAAAGCGTCCGCCCCCTGTTCCCGGACATCCGCGAGCTTCCTGCCGCACATGTCCAAAGAAGCTTGACGCTCCCCGACCCGGTCAAGGGCGTTGCCGCAGCAGTCCATCTTGGTCTCGTAGTCGACCACTGTGGCGCCCAAAGCCCGCACCAATTGCTCGAACTTGGTGGGCGCAGTGGGGCTGTCCCAGCGGATGGCAGGGCTGGGCCGGAGCAGGTGGCATCCATAATGAACGGCGATCTTCATACCCCAGAGCGGCTTGACGGTCCGCTTGCTGAGAGCGGCAGGCCCCAGGTCCTCGCTCAGCCACTCCACCAGGTGCCGGACGTCGGCCACGCCTCGATACTGGAGCCCGCTCGGGGCCAGGCGCTGGTTGACGCTCTCGTGGAGCCGCCAGTCGATCTTGAGGGTGGAGATCACCGACTTGAAGGTGGAATAGCAGCCGTTGCACGGGGTAAGGAGGGGGTTGCCCAAGCGCTCGGCCACGGCTAGATTTCGGGCCGCCGTGAGGTAGTAGGCTTCTTCGTCGACGGCTTTGACCAGGGTCGTCTCCGGGCAGCAGGTGAAGCCTTCGGCGTCCACAGGGTCGATTCCCAACTCGCGCACGACGAGGCGGGTGGACTTCTCGATGAAGGGGAAGCGCGCAGGGATGGTGCAACCCCAGAACATCGTCATCCGTCGCATAGCGCGCTCACCGCCCTGTGTCGCTGCCGGCCACCCTTGCCGGTCCCGCCTCTGCGGGACGATGGGAGCATAGCAAGAGCCGACCCCGGAGGTGTCTATCCAGATGGCCTAGATTTCCCCGGTTCTCATGTACAGTTGGACATAATAGCGGGCCGCGACGCCGGGGAGTCAATCCCGCTCGAAGGGTATCCCCAGACTGCGCGGTTGGACCACCCGCATCGCCCGGAGCACCCGGGCCACCACCCGTCGCGATCGTTCCGGCAGGGCGGCCAGAACCCTCTCCACCCATTCGGCGTTGCCGATGTTCACCAGCAGTAGCGTGAGGATCATGAGTGGGAACGGCGCTACCTGCAACACCTGGGAGGGGATGCCCTGGAGGTCCGGCTGGAGCACCACGCTCAGCCACTGCAGGAACCCGAACAGATAGGCACCCAGAGCCACGCGCACCGGGCTCCACGCTCCGAAGATTACGATGGCGAGGACGATCCACCCCAGTCCGTCCAACCCCGAGATCGTGCCCTTCCAGCCGGCCTTGACGCTGAGCGAGAACATGGGGCCGGCCAGCCCGACCAACGCCCCGCCCAGCGCCGTGTAGAAGTAGCGGATCATGTTGACCCGGGCTCCTCGGGCGAAGGCCGCTTCCGGACGCTCTCCCACGGCGCGTAAAACCAGACCGGGGCGGGTGCGGAAGATCCACCAAGCGGCGACGAAGATCAGAGCGAAGCTGAAGTAGGTCATGACGTCGTGCTTGAAGAAGAGCGTGCCCAGGATGGGGATGTCTTCCAGCAGGGGTATGGGATGGACCGAGAGCGTGGGGCCTTGCTCGCCCATGTAAGGGTTGCCAAGGAAGTAGGACAGGTCTCGGCAGAAGAGCGTGAGTACGAAGCCCACTGCCACTTGCGATTGACGCAGGGTGATGCTTCCGAAGGCGACCACCAGGGCCACCGCGGCCCCGATGACGCATCCGGCCAGGAAACCCAATACGAGGCTGTCGGTGCTGATCGCCACCACGAAGCCGCCCATGGCCGAAAGCAGGATGGTCCCATTCACGGAGAGGTTGATGAGCCCGGCCCGTTCCGTGAGAGTCTCGCCGATGGCCGCCACCACGATGGGCGCCGCCGTCGCCAGCACCCCCGCCAGACCTATGAGCCAGGTGTTCGCGTCCACGGGGCTACCCCGGGCTTCCCGGGCTGGGGGTGCCCACTTCCAGGCTGGTCGGCAGGTGGACCTTTGCCGGCTCCAGGAGCGTGTCCGCGGTCGTCCCGGGCGGGGTCGCCGATGTAGCGGCGGCGCGCTTACGGCGCAGATAGCGCTGCCGTGCCCCTTCGACCAGGATTACGAATAGCACCAGCGCCCCCTGCAACACCCCGGCCAGCGTGGAGTCGAGCTTGAGGACGATGGGTAGCTGGATGCTGCCGATGTTGAGCGCAGCGAAGAACAACGCCACCGGGGCGACCCAGATGGCTCGATACAGGATAAGCATCCCTACCATCAAGCCCAGGAAGCCGTAGCCGCTCGAAATAGAGGGTATGAGACGGTGGTAGACGCTCGTGACCTGTATGGCCCCCGCCAAGCCGGCCAGCCCCCCGCAGAACAGGAAGGCCAGCAGCCCGTACTGCCAGGTAGGCACGCCCAGGAGGAACGCGGCCCGGTTGTTGAGCCCCACCGCCTTGAGGCGCAGACCGAAGTAGGTGCGTTCCAACAGGATGTAGACGACAATGACCGCCAGTATGCCCAGTCCGAGTGACCACAAGCTGAGGCGCATGCCGCCTACTGTGGGCAGCGCCAGCTGGTCGGGGAAAGGTTCGGTGCCGCTCATCGAGCCGATCCCCGGGCGCTTCCAAGGTCCGAAGATGAGCCACAGGGTGAGGGCCGTGGCCACGTAGTTGAGCCCCAGGCCTCCGAAGATCTCGTTGACCCCGCCGAAGGTCTTGAGGACTCCGGCCAGCGCTGCCCACAGGGCCCCACCCACGATGCCGGCGATCATGGCCAGCACGATGATGAGCACCGGGGAGAGAGACGTGTCCTGCAGCAGGCGCATGACCCAGGTGGTGAGCACTGCCCCCAGGACTATCTGCCCTTCCACCCCGATGTTCCACAGGCCGGCGGCGAAGGTGATCAGAACCCCGGCCGCCGCGAGCAGCAGAGGGACCCAGGCGACCAAGACGTTCGAGAAGCTGTTGAGCGAGCCCACGGCGCCCCTGGCGATCTCCACGTAGGCCTGGAAGGGCGGAGCCCCTGCAACCAGGAGGATAAGGCTCGTGAGCAGGAAGGCCAGCGCCAGGGCGCCCAGTTGGATGCCCAGGTTGATCCAGGTCTGCCGGGTGAAGCGCCGACGGCCCTCACCCCGGGCGGCTTGGGGGGCGATCGGGGTCGGGGTCGGGGTCGCGGACGTCTCAGGCATCGCCGCCCCCTTGGCCGTGCGCGGCGTGGCCATCCCCATGTTCCGCCGTGGGACCCCCCGAGCGGTCCCCGACCAGGCTCCCCTCGAAGCCGCTGCCGCCGATGAGCTGCCCCAGCTCCTGCACGTTTGTGGAAGCTGCGTCGAGCGGCCCCGACACGTGCCCGGCGAAGAACACCAGGATGCGGTCGCTGTAGAGGAGGAGCTCTTCCAGGTCGCTGGACGCGAAGATGATGGCGCCGCCTTGGTTGCAGCGGTCTTTGAGCTTGCTCCATAGGTAGATGACGGACTCGATATCGAGGCCTCGGGTGGGGTGCTCGAGGAGCATGAGCTTGGCCCCGGCCTTGACCAGGGCGAGCAGGGCCCGTTGCTGGTTGCCGCCCGACAGCGATTCGACCTTGTGGGCGGGCGTCCCTCTGATGTTGAATTCGGCGATGCGCTCTTGAGCCAAGCGGCGGCCCTTCTCGCGGTCTATGAAGAACCCAGGCTTGGGTTGGGTGAGCAGGAAGTGGTCGGTGAGACTGAGGCCGGGGATCAGGCCCTCCTCCAGACGGCTGGCCGGCACGTAAGCCACACCCCGTCTCTTGAAATGCCGATAGTTCTTGCCTTTCATGTCGGAGCCGTCGTACGACAAACGGCCACTGGTGATGGGCACGAGGCCGGCGCACGCCCGGAGGAGTAGGCTCTGGCCGCTGCCCTCCATGCCCGCAAGGCCTATGGTCTCGCCCGTGCGCACCTCGAGGTCCACGTCACGGATACGGATGCGGCCATGCTCCGCCTCCACCCCCGACAAGCCCAGCAACGTCTCCCCAGGGGCGCAGAGCGTCCGCTCCCCGGGGGATATCTCCCGCTCGAACATCATGGTCACGAGCCGTTGCACGTCGAACGGGGGCAAGGCCTCACCGACGAGGCGGCCCTGCCTCAGGACCGCCGCCCGGGTACACAGTTCTTGGACCTCTTCCAGTTTGTGGGACACGAAGATCACCGTCTTACCCAGGGCGGCCAGACGGCGCAGGGTCTCGAACAGCTCGGCTCTCTGTCGTGCGCTGATCCCGGTGGTAGGCTCGTCCAGGATCAGCACGCGTGCGCCCAGCCAGAGAAGACGGAGCAATTCCAACTGCTGTCGCTCGCCTACCGTCAGCGATGCGACCTCCGCCTTCAGGTCGATGGACAGTCCCAACGGCCCCGCCAGCTCTTCGATGGCGCCGATAGCCTCCGCCCTGCGGGGAACGATCCGCCCGGGTGCGCCGATGAGTAGATTGTCGACCACGCGCATGGGGGGGAAGTCGAGAGGATCCTGGTGGAGCATGCCTACGCCGTGCCTGATGGCGTCTGCCGGGTTCCGCATCGCTACCTTGCTACCGTCGAGGAAGATCTGGCCGCTGTCGGCGGGCTGGAACCCGGACAGGATCTTCATGAGCGTGCTCTTGCCGGCCCCGTTCTCGCCCAGGATCCCTTGGATCGTGCCGGCAGGCACGGTCAGACTGATGCCGTCGTTCGCCTTGACGGGACCGAAGTGCTTACGGATGTCGGTCAGCCGGACTTCCACGTGGCGGTGGTTCCTTAGTGCCTCCTGTTGGGGAACCAGAAAGGGGAGACCGGCGCGGTCTCCCCTTCACTGGATCCATGTTTGGTCGACTAAAGCGGCGTCTATTCGGATACGCTCTGGCCTTCCATGCCCTCCAGCAACTGGGGCAGGTACCAGATCTGCTGCGGTGTCGCGTCGGCTCCATCCGTCAGATAGCTTGTGCCGTCCTGTAGGTTCAAGGGGCCCTTCCAGAGGTTCAGCCCACCGGCGAGAGCCGCGATGAACTCGTCGAGCTTGGCGGAGGCATCGGCCGAGAGGCCCTCACCCTTTTGGAAGCCAACAGCAGAGGTGTCGGGATTGTTGATGTCGGCCCAGTCGGGAGCGTTCCACTCCCAGTAGCTGGTGAAGCTACCGTCGAGGACGGCGTTGACCGCCTTGACGTAGGCAGGACCCCAGTTGAAGTACGGCACGCCGAGGGCGACCTCCGGAGCCTCGTCCAGCGAACCGACGTAGTCGTACGGGATCCCCCACACCTTCTTGCCGGCCTCAGCGGCTTTGCCCGCCTGAACCAGAGCTTCGGTAGTGTCGATACCCGAAATGACCACGTCGAAGCCCTGGTTGATGAAGTTGTCGGCCACCTGGGTGGGATCGGAGGTGACGCCGGGGATGTTGAACCAGAAGCCGATCCAGTTGACGCTGAACTTCAGCTGGGCCGGGTCTTTCTTCAGATACTCCGTCCAGGCGTACTTGGCCCCCAGATACGCGGATGAAGCCAGGCGGCGGGTCTCGTCGTTGATCAGCGGCCCGAGGTAGCCGATCTTACCCGTCTGCGTGGTCAGGGCGGCAGCGGCGCCGGCGATCATCTTGCCGTACTCCATCTGGCCCATGATGTTGCTCAGGTTGGGCAGGTTCTGGAAGTCCTTGCCGTCTTTCCAGGCGCCGTCACCGGAGGTATGGACCACCGGGATATCCGGGTGCGCCTTCGTGAAAGTGATAGCGCCGTCTTTCATGTCGTCCGAGGTGAAGAAGATCATCTTGGCGCCCTGGGCGAGCAGCTCTTCAGCCAACTGCTCCACCGTGGTGCCAGGCCGGTCCGCCGTGTTGGCCTTGTCGACGTAGACCATCTTGGCACCGGGGACCTTTTCCTCGACGTAGAGGCCGCCCTCGTAGTTGGCCTGGCTCCAGCCGTTGTCGTTATAGGGCCCCACCAGCACCATGCCGAAGACGAACTCCTCGGGGGCAGGGGGAGCCGTGGTGGTCGTAGCTTCCGCTTCCGTGGTGGTGGGGGCAGCCGTGGTGGTCGTGCTTTCGGGAGCGGCAGCGGTTGTGGTCGTCGTCTCCTCGGTGTCGTCGCCGCACGCGGCCGCGAAGAGGCCGACGGCGATAAGGAGTATCACGAGTGCGCTGCAGATGAAGACGCGGCGTGATTGTAATGCGGGCATTGCGGAGAGCACCTCACACTTCTTGTTCAATCTTGACGCCCAACGGTCCAGCATGCGGAGAACCGCCGTCTGATGCCTGGTGTGACCTCCTTTCGTCCTCTCTCTTCAGCGCGAGCGCTGCCCCGGCGCGAGGCCGAGGGACCTGAGGCCATTCTAACCATGAAGGGCCGTTCTGTTCCAGCGGTCGCACGCGGCTGATGTCACAGGTCGATGATCTTGATCTCGTAGATCTCGTCGAGCTCCAGGCACTTGTCGATGGCGGCCTGGGGAACCTCGTTGTCGACCTTGAGGATCATGATCGAATCTTTGGAGCCGTCGTCGATGCCGCTGGAGGTCAACGAGTTGTTAGGCTAACACACGGCTGCAGCGCGCTTCCACAGGTGCTGGGAGAGGGCGGGCGAGCGGATCGTGGAGGGGGCGTCAGGGAAAAGCCGGGGCGGCGGGCGAACGCCCGGCGCCCTCGACCAAGAGACCAAGTCAGTCCTGGTCAGACCCTATCGCAACCGATCAGGCGTCGCCACCAGGCCACTGGAAATAGAACTTCTCGGGGGGACGCCGCTCGGGCACCGTGGTGCGCTGGATCGTCCCATCGAGCCATTCCTTCGACACGTACAGGTTGCAGTAGCAGCTGCCGAATTCCGCGACATCTGCTTCGCGGTAGTCGCACGGGCAGATGATGTCCCTGTCGTGCTCCCTGTCTGCCGAGGCCAGACGGCACGGGCAGGACATGTAGCCGTACCGCTCCTTGTTGGTGAGGAGGCCTCCCAGCAGTTCCATGACCATAGGCTGGTTATCGCTGAAGAAGTAGCCCTTGGGCTCGTTGACGTTCTTCAGCCGCTCATACATCTCTTCGACAGTGCTCACAGCCCCAGCGCCTCCAGGATCTCGAGTTCGCGGTAACCGACTATGACCTTATCGCCGATAAGAAGAGTGGGGAAGGAAGTCTGCGGATTGACCTTTCGCACCTCGTCGAGGGTCTTACCCATCTCGTCTTTGCTGAGGAGGTCAACAAATACGTAGTCATAGACGACGTTGTTCTCGTCGAGCAGCTTCTTGGTGTTCTTGCAGTGACCACACGTGCTGAGCGCGTACAGGAATACCTTGGGTTGATCCATGTTGTCACCTTTCCGTCGTGACCGGGCCCTTGATACCCGGATTGTCAACATCGCGGGAGGAGATACCCCAAGTCGTCTTGAACTATGCCTCACGTCGCTTGACATGCTTGACATAATGAAGGGGCGGGTCGTCCCATACGTGCCCAGGAGGGGAAGATGAACGGCGCTTGTGCTAAGGCGCGGATACGCGTGCTTCGTGTGATCGGGGGGAGCTTCGCGCTCGCCCTTGCCCTGGTCCTGGTGCTTTCGGCCGTCGCCTCCGCCCAATCCTTCACCGACGTGACGGGAGACGAGTGGTTCGGCGAGGCAGTAGAGGCTTTGGCTGCCGACGGCATCGTGAGCGGCCGCGCCGATGGTTCCTTCGGCCCTTCGGACCCGGTCACCCGGGCTCAGTTGGCAGCATTGCTCGCCCGCACCCTCCGTCTCCAGGAGTCGGCGGACGTCCCGTTCGTAGACGTGACACCTGAGGATTGGTTCTCGGGGGCGGTCGGTGCCCTCTATGAGACGGGAATCGTCTCCGGGACCGCTCCCGACACGTTCTCGCCGAATCTTCCGGTGAGCCGCCAACAGGCGGCCACCTTTGTCATACGCGCACTCTCCTACTTCCTCCAGAACCAGCCCGAGGCCGGGGTGGACTACGGTTTCGAATACGTTCTAACCGATGTCTGGCTGGCCGGTTTTCAGGACCGGCTCCTCATAGGGGCCGATCATGCCCCCTCGGTGGCCAACGCCTATCGGCTGGGGATCATGGAAGGGACGGCTGAGGGCTGGTTCTACCCTGCGCTCACCCTCACACGGGCTCAGATGGCGGCCATACTCTACCGAGCCTTCCTGCAGCCGATTGCCGGCCGGGACGCCTACCCTGCGGAAGTGCCGGCGGTGTCGTACTACCCATCGTTATCGTCGGGCTCTGAGGGGCCGCTGGTGTCCCTTCTCGAGTCGAGGCTCACCGCCCTCTGCTATCCGTGCGGCCCGGTGGATGGGGTGTACGACTACCGCACCAAGGACGCAGTTATGGCCTTCCAGAAGGCCGAGCGGCTGAGCCGGGATGGCCAGGTCGGACCCGAAGTCTGGCAGCGGCTGTTCGTCGCCCAGACGCCGACACCGCGCCTTGCGGATGGGGGTGACCGGTTCGAGGTGGACCTGGGCCGGCAGATCCTGCTCATGATCAGGGACGGTGAGGTCTACAAAGTGCTTCACGTGTCCACCGGCAGGCTGGGCACTCCCACTGGCTACTGCAAGGTGCGCAGCAAGACCCAGGGTTGGACCCATTGCCCGGTGGGGTGGATGTACTCACCCTCGTACATCATGCCTCACATAGCCATCCACGGTTACAGGAGCGTGCCTTCGTACCCGGCCAGCCACGGATGCGTGCGCGTCCCAGTGTGGACTGCGGACGAGTTGTACGGTGAGCTGCCCCTCGGGCTTCCAGGCTACGTCTACTACTAGGGAGGCCGGCCGCGACGGCCGACGGTTCTCCTAGGCGACCAGCTCTTTCACCAACTCTTCGAACACGGCGTTGTGAAGATCCACGTCTTCCTCCGTGGTCTGAGGTGATATCAGCACCATGGTGTGGAAGGGCGTGAGCAAGATCCCTCGGTTCGCCATGTAGACGTGGACCAGCGTGTCGAGCTTCTCATCAAAGGCCTGGTCGGCCTGTGCGCCGTTCCTGGGCGGGTCTTTCACGAACCGGTACTCGGCACGGCAGCCGAGGCGGTTCACGTGCCACGGCAGCTCGTAGGCCTCGATGGTCATGGAGACGCCCTCGGCCAGTCTGGTGGCGATGGCGATCATCTCCTCGAACGCGGCCTCAGTCAGCACCTGGTCCAGAGTGGCGCGGATCGCCGCCATCTGAAGGATCGTTCCTGACAAGGTACCGCCGGTACCGATCCCGAAATGCTTGCCGGGAATGCCCAAAGGTGGGGTCGTCAGTCTGTCGGCCAACTCCTGCGTGAGGCCCATGGCGGCAGCCGGCAGTCCTCCGGCGATCGACTTGCCGATGGTGAAAAGGTCGGGCTCGAGGCTCCAGGCGCGGGCGCATCCACCCGGTCCGGCGCAGATGGTGTGGGTCTCGTCCAGGATGAGAAGCGTGCCGTGCTCTCGGGTCAGGGCTCGAAGCGCCGCGTGGTAGCCGGCGTCCGGCAAGATTATTCCGGCGTTCGTCATGGCCGGCTCGGCCAGCACGCAGGCCACATCGCCGGGAGCGAGCGCCCTCTCCAGTTCTTCTACGTCGTTGAACTGGACGACCCGGGAGGCGGGGTTCGGCAGGGAGCCGATGACCTGCCTGTGCTGCGCGACCTTCGAGCCGTGCTCGACCGACACCAGCGCCTCGTCGACGCTGCCGTGATAGCAGCCGTCGAACACGAGGACCAGTTGCCGAGCGGTGGCCATGCGGGCGAATCTGATGGCGAACCGGTCGGCATCGGTAGCGGTGGTGTAGATCTGCCAGTAGGGTAGTCCGAAGCGGCCGGCCAGCTCCTCGCCGACCCAGACGGCGTCCTCGGAGGGCAGCATCGTGGTCATGCCGTGGTGGACCTGACGGCATATCGCTTCAGCCGTGGGCTGGGGAGAGTGTCCGGTCAGAGAGCCGGAATCACCCAGGGCGAGGTCCACGTAGGTATGGCCGTCGAGATCGATCAAGCGGGCGTTCCGCGCCTCGGTCACGAAGACGGGAAAGGAACCAGGCCACTCGGTCATCCACCCCATGGGAACGCCTCTGAACAGCGACTTCTGGGCGCGCTCGAACATGGCGCGCGATCGGGGCCGGTCGGCGACGTAGCGCTCTTCTTCGCGTACTATGAGCGCCTCGATCTTCTCTCTGGCGATCAAGGTCACGACCCCATCTCGCGCAGTAGCCGGCGCCGCAGCAGGTCGACCGCCGCCATCGCAGCTCGCTCCCTTATCTGGTCTCGACGCCCGAACAAACGGAGTCGCTCCACCTGGGTCACCTCCTGCACCACACTGCCGATGAACACCAACCCCACCGGCTTCTCTTCGCTGCCCCCTCCGGGGCCGGCGATACCGGTTGTGGAGAGTGCGCAGTCCGCGTGGAGCAGCCGTGCCGCTCCCTCTGCCATGGCCGCGGCCACCTCGTTGCTCACGGCTCCATGTGCAGCCAGCAGCTCCGCGGGTACCCCCAGGACCTCGGTCTTTATGGCGTCGCTGTAGGCGGTCACCCCACCCACGAAGTAGTCGCTACTGCCGGGGACGTCGGTGAGCCGCTTGGCCACCAGGCCTCCCGTGCACGATTCCGCCACCGCCACCGTCAGAGCGGACCGGCGCAGAAGCTCACCGGAGATCTCCGGCAGTCCCTCGCTGTCGACCCCGAACACCCGGTCGCCCAGGATCGCGCAGATGCGGTCCTGTACGGTATCTAGCTTTCGGATCCCTTCGGGAGTCGCGGGACCGCGGAGCACCACGGTGAGGCCGTCCAGTTGCGCTCGGGTGCCGATCTCCACCTCGGAACCACGCCACTCGAACTCCGACAGCATCTCGGCCGCCATCGACTCCCCGATGCCGAAGGTGCGTATCCGCCTGACCGCATGCCCGGCTCCTGCTCCCAGACGGGACCGGAGTATCGGCTCCACGGTCCCCTCCCACATCTCCGTGAGCTCCCAGGGCACCCCGGGCAAAGCGACCACCAGGGTATCCCCGTGCTGGATGGTGAAGCCCGGCGCCGTCCCCGAGATAGGGATGGGGGTGGCCCCCCGTGGAAGCGAGGCCTGCTTCCGGTTGCTCTCGCCCATGGTGAAACCTCGCGAGGCGAAACGCTCGCGGATGCGCTCCAGCAAGTCTTCGTGATGCTCGAGGGGCCGGCCGAGAGCCTCCGCGGTAGCCTCCCGGGTAAGATCGTCTTCAGTGGGACCCAGCCCGCCCGAGAGTATGAGCGCCACCGGTCGCCGAGCTAGGCTGTCACGGATGGCGGTCACGATGGCAGGGAGGTCGTCGGCGACGCACAACGCGTGGGTCGCGAAGATGCCCAGGTCGAGCAGACGCTGCCCCAGATACGACTGGTTGGTGTTGACAGCGTCGCCGCGCAGCAGCTCGTCGCCGGTGAAGATCATCTCCGCCGCACTGTCCATCGGTCATCCGCTCCGTTCTTCACAAGGGTCGCGTGAGCATGTATCATACCCGGTCATCACCGAAGTGCTGATGGAGAACGATGACATGAGCGACACGACCACATACGTGACCGAGCGGCGCAGAGACGCCCAGTTCCCCACCGGGGCCGGTCTGTGGTGGCGTCGTCAGCACCTTGGTCCTTTTTCCGGCTGGCAGCTTTCGTGGTTCTAGCCCCTCGCGGTACGCGAGGGGCGCCTCCAGCGGCCAGATGATCTCGACGGTCATCGTGGCCGGTTCTGGGCGCAGACATGCGCCGTCTGGCTGGCAAGTGACCACGAAAGGGATACAGTGCAGGCTCCAAACGACATCTCAGATCCAGGGGCGGGCCCCGATCTTTCGGCCATCAAGTACGACTCTAAGGGTCTCGTACCGTGCATCGTCCAGGAATGGAACACGGGAGAGGTCCTCATGCTTGCCTACATGAACGAGGAGTCCCTTCGCCGCACTCTGGAGACGGGCACCACCTGGTTCTTCAGTCGCTCGCGCAACGAATTCTGGAACAAGGGGGCCACTTCCGGCCATTTTCAGAAGGTGCGCGAGCTCCGCTACGACTGTGACGGCGACACCCTGCTCGCCATCGTCGAACAGACCGGCGCCGCCTGTCATACGGGCGACTTCACCTGTTTCGACGGTCGATGGCTCAGCTCTCCTACCGGAGAGCAGCCCGCGTTTCTTGCTCGTCGAGAAAGGTAGGCGGCCATGACATCCGGCAGCATCGCCGTCGCGCCCTCCCTCGAAGAGGCGCGGAGGCTCAGCGACAGCTATAACGTCATTCCCGTCTCGCACCAGTTCCTGGACGACACTGAGACGCCGGTCTCGGCCTTCCTCAAGCTGCGGCAAACGGCCGGGTGCTTCCTCCTGGAGAGCGCCGAGCAGGGCCTACGACTCGGCCGCTACTCCTTTCTGGGAATCAAGGCCTGGGAGAGCATCCGGCTGTCCGGTGAAACAGTCACCATCCGGCGCGGTGGCGTCGACACTCACCATGGTCTGGCCGAGAACGGGGGAGATCCCTTCGCCTTCATGGCGCGGCATCTGGACCGGTATCGGATACCACCCCTCGATGGTCTGCCGCCGTTCGTTGGAGGCGCGGTAGGGTACTTCGGCTACGACTGCGTGCGCCACGTGGAGCGCCTGCCGGATTCACCCCCCGACGATCTGGGCCTGCCCGACATGGCCTTCCTGCTTACCGATGTAATCGTAGTGTTCGACCATCTGCGCCACACGTTGACTTTGCTCACCAACATCTACTGCGACGACGAACCCGACCTGGAACTTGCTCACGAAGCGGCCGTAGGACGCTTGCGCGAAGTCAAGGCTAGGCTCCGGGACCCGATCCCCGACCCCGGTTGGAGTCTCGGCCGGAGAGGTGTGGCTCAAGCTCGGTCCGAGGCGCCGGTGCTCTCGAACTTCGAGCGGGCGCGGTTTCTCGAAGGCGTCGAGCGGGTGCGAGAGTACATCTATGCGGGGGATGCCTTCCAGGTGGTGCTCTCCCAGAGGTTCGAGCGCCCCGTGGTGACGACCGGCTTCTCCATCTACCGGGGCCTGCGGGCAGTGAACCCGAGCCCCTACATGTATTACATGTCGTTCCGAGACTTTGAGGTGGTCGGTTCGAGCCCGGAGCCGCTGGTGACGGTGACCGGCCGCCGGGCCGAGACTCGGCCCATCGCCGGGACCAGGCCTCGAGGAGCCACTCCCGGAGAGGATGCCGCCCTGTCCGAGGAGATGCTGGCCGACGAGAAGGAGCGGGCCGAGCATCTGATGCTGGTGGACCTCGGCCGTAACGACCTGGGCCGGGTGTGCGTTAGGGGAACTGTCGGGGTCGACGAGTTCATGCAGGTGGAGCGCTACAGCCACGTGATGCATATGGTGTCGTCGGTGGTGGGCGAGCTGGAAGAAGGGGTAGGCGCCACCGACGCTCTGCGGGCGGTGTTCCCGGCTGGGACAGTATCGGGGGCGCCAAAGGTGAGGGCCATGCAGATCATCGACGAGCTAGAGCCGACGCGGAGGGGTCCTTACGCGGGAGCTATCGGCTATCTGAGCTACTCGGGCGACCTGGACTCGTGCATCTACATCCGCACGATCCTGGTCCGCGACGGCCGCGCCTACGTGCAGGCGGGCGCCGGCATCGTGGCCGATTCAGACCCCGAGCGTGAATTCGTGGAGACCGAGAACAAGGCTCAGGCCATGTTCCGAGCGATCGAACTGGCGGCCGCTCAAGAGGAATGGGAGTAGGTCATGATGATGACGATGACATCCGACAGAATAAAGCTCAAGGAAAGCTTTAGCTTAGGTCAGGACCAGGCCCGTTACCCGGCCCCGGGACTGAGAGACCTGCGTATCGTGGTCGTGGACAACTACGACTCCTTCACCTACAACTTGGTCCAGTACCTGGGAGAGATCTCGGGGGCCGAGATCAGGGTGTTCCGCAACGATGCCGTGTCGGTGGCGGGGATCCGGGAGGAACAGCCGACACATCTGGTCATATCTCCTGGTCCATGCACGCCGGATGAGGCCGGTATAAGTCTGGAAGCCATCGCCGCCCTGGGTGGGAAGTGCCCCATCCTTGGCGTCTGCCTGGGCCACCAGTCCATCGGGCAGGCCTACGGGGGACGGGTGATACGAGGGGCGGCGCCGGTACACGGGAAGACCTCGTTGATACACCACGACCGTCGCACCATCTTCGCCGGTCTGCCCCAGCCATTCATCGCCACCCGTTACCACTCTCTGGTGCTGCACCGGGACCTACCAACGGCTCTCGAGTGCTCGGCCTGGACTCAGGATGGAGTGATCATGGGCGTGCGGCACCGCGAGTTCGTGGTCGAGGGAGTCCAGTTCCACCCTGAGAGTCTCCTGACGGCGGTGGGCAAGGACCTGCTCCTTGGCTTTCTCAGCCGGCGGAAGGCCCGGTGGGATGGCGGCGTCGCCGGCGCCGAAGAGGGCGCCGACCTTGCAGGCGGCGCCACCGCCGACTGGAATGCACGGGCGTCCGACGCCGAGGTCCCAGGCCGGCGTCCGAAGGGGCGGTGATCCCGATGACGACCGAGACAGCCGCGCCGGCGTTCGCCTTCAACGACGCGCTGCAACGGCTGGCCGAGCGGCGCGACCTGACGCAAGATCAGGCCGCGGCGGCGCTCGATGAGATGGTCGACGGCGAAGTGAGCGACGCCCAGGCCGCCGCCTTCCTCATGGGCCTGCGCGCCAAAGGGGAGACGGCCGATGAGATCGCCGGTCTGGCGGAGGCCCTGCGCCGCCGGGCCGTCCGCGTGACGCTCCCTGCCTCTGTCCGACCGGTCGACATCGTCGGCACGGGAGGCGATGGCCGCGGCACGTTCAACATCTCCACGACGGCCGCGTTCGTGGTGGCCGGAGCCGGGGTGAAGGTAGCCAAGCACGGCAACCGCGCGGCCAGCTCGCGCTGCGGCTCCGCGGACGTTCTCGAGGCCCTGGGCGTGAAGCTGGACCTCCATCCGCAACAGATCGCCGCCTGCATCGAAGAGGTGGGCATAGGTTTCATGCTGGCTTCGTTCCATCACCCCGCCTCGGGCCGGGTAGCGGGCGTGAGGAAGGCATTGGGGGTGAGGACGGTCTTCAACTTCCTCGGCCCGCTCACCAATCCCGCGGGGGTCCAGAGACTGCTTTTGGGCGTGAGCGCACCGGAGTATATGGGCGTGTTGGCCGGGGCGCTCGCGCGCATGGGATGCGCGCGAGCACTCGTCGTCCACGGTGAGGACGGGATCGACGAGCTGTCCGTGACGGCACCCAGCAAGGTGCTGGAGGTGAACGAGGGGAAGGTCTGCCCCGTCCGCGTCTTGTACCCGGAGAAGCACGGGATCGCTCACCACGGGCGGGAAGCCTTGGCGGGGGGAGACCCGCGGAAGAATGCGGCTATCACCCGGAAGGTGCTTCGCGGAGAGCCGGGCGGCCCGCGTGAAACAGTGGTGCTGAACGCCGGAGCTGCTCTGTACGTGGCCGGGGCGGCGCCGTCCATCGATGCAGGCATAACCCTTGCCCGGGCATCGATAGACTCCGGCCGCGCCTCCAGGGTCCTGGAGAATATGGTGCTGTTCACCGAGCGGGCATCCGGCATATCGGCCGCTGCGCCGGGGCGACCTTCGCAATGACCTCCGGTATACAGACCTACCTGGACAGGATAGTCCCCTCGGTCGTCACCCGGCTCGAGGCCAGGAAGCGACGGGTCTCCGTGAAGGAACTCATGGTCGCCGCCGCCCCACGGCCTCGAGTCCCTTTCGCCGCGGCGCTGCGGACCTCGGAGGTGTCCCTCATCGCGGAGGTCAAGAGGGCCTCGCCCAGCAAGGGCCCGATCCGTCCCGGGCTGGAAGTCGGCCCACTCGTCAAGGCATACGAGGCTTCCGGCGCCCGGGCCGTGTCCGTGCTGACCGAAGAGGACTTCTTCCACGGCGGTCCCGACGATCTGCGGGAGGCGGTGGCTGCCGCCCGGCTGCCGGTGCTGCGCAAGGACTTCGTAGTGGACGAGTACCAGGTCCATGAGGCCCGGGCCTGGGGCGCGGACGCCGTGCTGCTCATCGCCGCCCTCCTCTCCGACCGGGAGTTGCATCGTCTCGCAGGGTTGGCCCTCGACCTGGATCTTGACGTGCTGCTCGAGGTCCACGACCAAGGAGAGCTGGAACGAGCTCTGCCACTGGCAGAGGTCATCATCGGCGTGAATAACCGCGACCTGCGGACTTTCACAGTCTCGCTGGCGACGACGCTCGAGTTGGCCGCTCTGGTCCCTTCGGACCGGATCCTGGTGAGCGAGAGCGGGATCTGGACCCACGAAGATGTCGTGCAGCTAGCGGCTAGCGGGGTTAACGCGGTCTTGGTGGGGGAAAGTCTCCTGCGGAGCCCCGACGTGGGGACCGCGGTCGAGGGACTCATGCGGCCCGCTCAGGTAGCGGCCCCAAGATCGATCGTCACTCTGAATAGAGAGGAGCCCTGATGATCAAATCGCTGCTGGTGCCCGTAGATTCATCCGCTCATTCGCAGGCCGCTTTGAACCACGCCTTGGGACTGGGCAAGATCTACAAGGCCAGGGTAACCGGACTATATGTCCTCGATATCCGCTACCTGGAGATGCCGCCATATCTCGACTATTCCTACACCTTCGAGGCGGTTCCCCCGACCCTTGTCAGCCTCGACGTCATGGAGAAGTTCAGGGTCAAGAGCGAACGCATCCTGAACGACCTTCGTGAAGCCGTCGAGGGGGCGGGGCTGGCCGTGGAGATCCGCACCGAGGAAGGGGTACCGAGCCAGGTCATCGCTGATATCGGAGACTCGCACGACCTTATCGTGATGGGTAAGCGTGGGGAGCACGCGAAGTGGGGCCGCGACCTCTTGGGATCGACCGCCGAGCAGGTGACGCGTAGGTCGGCGACGCCCGTTCTGCTGGCGGAAGCCGAATACCGACCCTTGGAGAAGGCATTGGTGCTCTTCGACGGCAGCCACCCGGCGAACCGTGCTCTGAAGCTGGGAGCGGATGTGGCCTCCCATACCGGCATGGCGCTCAAGGTCGTGACGGCGGACGATGACATGTCCCAGGGAGAGTTCAGCCAGGAGGAGGCCAAAGCCTATCTGGAACCGCTCGGGCTCACGACCGCGTATGCCGTGGTGCCCGGTCGGGCGGCCAAGGCCGCCGCCGCCCTCCTGGCGGAGGAGCCCGCCGACCTGGTGATAATGGGCATGCGCGGCCACTCGGCGTTTCACAATCTCATCCTGGGGAGCACGACCGAGCAGTTGATGCGCTCGGTACAGATCCCGGTCCTTCTCGTGCCATGAATGACGCGGACGGCACAATACGGGTACTCACGCCTCAGGGAGGCCGTACTCCGACCGCGGACGACCTGGCCGCTGTGCTGGCCGGTCTCAGGGAATCGAGCTGCCCGACCACCTGGATCCATGCCGAGCCCCAGGCCGCCGTGATCCAGGCTCTGGACGACATGGGCCTGGACGAGATCGCGGTCAAAAGCTTGCGCGACGGCCCGGAGCGCCCACGGGTGGAGGAGTTCGCCGATCATCTCTACATCTCCCTCTTCTCCGCGGAGGCTCCTGCGGCCGACGTCGCGAGTCCATCACGACGGGGGGAGCCGGTCGAAGCCGGATCTGCGCTTCCCAACGTGCGTGAACTGAGGTTGTTCCTTGGCCCCCGGTGGCTCATATCTGTCGGGCATTTGAGTGAGGCCGACTTTGAGGTCCTCGCTGAGCGGATTAGGCGACAGGTGTTTTCCAGAGACAGGGGGCCCAGCTTCGTCGCCTATCACATCTGTGAATGGTTGGTTGAAGGCCTGCAACCGTTCTTGGATCGGCTGGACGACAGGATAGATGCTCTCGAGGACCGGGTGGTAGTGGCTACCGGAGAGGGTGCCATGCAGGAGCTCTTCATACTCAAGCGTGACCTCGTGGACCTCCGCAGGCGGGTGGCACCTCTGCGTGACGTGATGCAGCGGCTCGGGTCGCACGGCGTGCTGTACCTGGAGGAAGAGGCCGAGGTTTACTTCCGTGATGTACACGATGACATCATGCGGGATATCGAGCTTCTGGACACCTACCGCGACATCCTGTCGTCGGCTCTCGACCTGCACCTCTCGAGCGTGTCGAATCGCCTGAATCGGATCATGAACCAGCTGACCGTGGTGGCCACCATATTCTTGCCGCTGTCGTTCGTCGTCGGGTTCTTCGGCACGAATTTCACCATGATCCCGTACCGGAGTGCTACCTGGCTCGTGATCATGTTCATACTCCTGTTCATCTCAGTGGTGGCGGTGTTGCTGTACGCCCGGCGGAGGGCCTGAGCCATCGGCGGGCGAAGTTTCAGCGCGCGCCCTGTGAGCGGATTCGGCGCTCTCCCGCTGGGCCCGGTGGTAAAGATCTGCGGTCTCACCAGAGCCGAGGATGTCATCGCGGCCAGGGACCTGGGAGCCTGGGCCTTGGGCTTCGTCTTCGCCCCGAGCTCGCGCCGGCTTGCGCCGGACGCGGCTCGTGTACTGATCGAACGGGTCGCAAAGACCGCGCCGCCGGTCCCGGAGCTCGTACAGGTCTCGGCGGACGACCAGGGCACCTTTGCCGCCGTCCTCCCGGCCGTCGCCCCCGTCGCCTTTCCGGCCGTCGCCCCTCTTGCCGTGGGCGTCTTTGGGGACATCCCGGCCGGGGAAGTCGCGAGGATAGTGGAACAGGTGGGTCTAGACGCGGTGCAACTGCATGGAAGGTCGGGTCCTTCGGCCGGTTCGGTCCGGCAAGCGCTGGCGGGATGGGAATGTCCCTTGCAGCTCGCGGGCGGCCCGAGGACGTCGCATCCGCACGGCATCCTCATAATCCAAGCCGTCCCGGTGGACTCGCATGAGCCGGACCAGCGCACCCTCCGGGAAAGGATCGAGCGGGCCCGCGCCGACGCCGACCTGATACTCCTCGACAGCAGGGAAGCCGGACGTTTCGGGGGCACCGGTACCCCGTTTCCCTGGGGACTTGCCGCTGAGGCAGCAGCGGGCTCACCAGTCCTGGTGGCGGGTGGCATCGGCCCAGACAACGCCCGAGCGGCGTTGGAACGCTCCGGCGCCTGGGGCGTGGACGTATCGAGCGGGGTGGAGGCGTCTCCGGGGGTGAAGGACGTCCGGCTCATGGAACAGCTCTTCATCCGGGTGGCCGAAAGCAGGGCCGCCGGCCGGCGCGCCGACAGACGAGTGGGCGGGTGAACCGAGGGGCGCGCCGCCGCGCAGGCTCAAGATCGCGGCGACGCTCAGGGAGATGATGAGGACCAACTACTGAAAGGACCACGAACGTGACTGTGCCGCAGCGATTCGGTCCCTGGGGTGGGCGCTACGTGCCCGAGACTCTCATTTCGGCCCTGGAGGAACTCGAGGGGGCTTACGAGACATACCGCGACGACCCGGTATTCATGGCCGATCTGCAGATGCTGCAGGTCGACTACGCCGGCCGGCCCACACCGCTCTTCCTGGCCGGCCGGTTGTCGCAGCAAGCGGGCTGTCGCGTGTACCTCAAGCGGGAGGACTTGGCTCACACCGGCGCCCATAAGATCAACAACACCCTGGGCCAGATCCTGCTGGCCGTACGCATGGGCAAGAAGCGCATCATCGCCGAGACCGGGGCGGGTCAGCACGGCGTTGCTACCGCTACGGTGGCCGCCCTGTTCGGTCTGGAGTGCCACGTGTACATGGGGGAGGAAGACATCCGCCGCCAGGAGCTGAACGTCTTTCGCATGCGCCTGCTCGGGGCGGAGGTCCTTCCGGTCACGTCCGGCAGCGGGACGCTCAAGGACGCCACCAACGAGGCCATCCGCGACTGGGTGGCCAACGTGGAGACGACCCACTACATCATCGGCTCGGTGGTCGGTCCGGCTCCCTACCCGGCGATGGTGCGCGACTTCCAGGCCGTGATCGGCCGGGAGACTCGAGAACAGCTGCAGCGGAAGGAGGGGCGGCTTCCCGATGGACTGGTCGCCTGCGTCGGGGCCGGGAGCAACGCTATCGGGTTGTTCCACGAGTTTCTGGACGAGCCGACCGTTCGGCTGGTGGGGGTGGAGGCTGCGGGCCTCGGTCTCGACTCGGGCAAGCATGGAGCCTCGCTCGCTCGGGGGGTCGCGGGCATCCTGCACGGATCGTTCTCGTACGTGCTCCAGGACGAAGACGGACAGATCCAGGAAGCTCATTCCGTCGCGGCGGGACTGGATTATCCCTCGGTGGGCCCGGAGCATTCGTACCTCAAGGATGTTCGCCGGGTGGAATACACGAGCGCGACGGACGACGAAGCCTTGGAAGCGTTCCAGGTGCTGTCGCGGCTGGAGGGGATCATACCGGCCTTGGAGAGCGCCCACGCCATCGCCTACCTTCTCCGGGAGGGCGGCTACAGGTTCGCACGGGATGAGGTCGTGGTGGTCAATCTCTCCGGCCGGGGAGACAAGGACGTCTACAGCGTCGCCGACGCACTGGGGTTGCGGTCATGAGCGCGCTCACTGAGATCTTCCGCAGCGCCGGGCGCCCGCTGCTGATGCCTTACGCGGTCGGGGGATATCCAGACCCGCAGGGGTGCCTGGAGATCCTGCGGACCTACGCCCGGAACGGGGCCGGTATCATCGAGCTCGGGATCCCGTTTTCCGACCCCCTGGCCGATGGACCTGTGATCCAGGCTGCTTCCCAAGTGGCTCTCCGGCAAGGCGTGAGGCCCGGCCATGTGCTCGATCTGGCCGGCGAGGCGGCCGCCGAGGGCGCGAACGTGGTTCTGCTCAGCTATCTGAACACCATACTGGCCCTTGGTGTCGAAACGTTCTTCGATCGTTGCCGTGATCGTCGGGTCATGGGGGTGGTGATTCCCGACCTGCCGGTGGAAGAGGCCGGCGAGGTGCAGGCGGTGGCTCAGGCCCGGGCCGTGGATGTGATCCTGCTCGCCGCCCCCACCAGCACGGATGCGAGACTGGCCCGCATAGGCGCTGCGGCCTCAGGTTTCATCTACTGCGTATCCACCACCGGTGTCACCGGGGCCCGAACTTCGCTTCGCGGGGGTCTCCCTGAGTTCGTGGCCCGGATCCGCCGGCATACCGATCTTCCTCTGGCGGTGGGATTCGGCGTGTCCACGGTCGAGCAGGCGGCCGAGGTGGCGACCTACGCTGATGGGGTCATCATCGGGAGCGCCTTGGTCGAGATGGTCGGCGCCGGCGAGAGTCTGGACGGAAGCCCAGACCCGGCCGCGACTGCGCGCCGGCTCGGCTCCTTCCTACGGGAGGCGGATGCGGCTATCGCAGCCGCCAGAAGAGCTACCTGAAGACCGGGACGGGACGAGGGAGAGTCAAGGAGCGGGGACGGACGCCGTAAATGGCCGGCGTCTCCAGCTACGAAGCTATGAGGATACCCTCGGTGGCGAGGTAGTCCTTGAGCGCCTGCGGCCGCACCCCGTACAACCCGGACAGGTAGGTCAGGTCGTCCTTGCGGATCGTGAGCAGATCGCGGGACGGGTCGTTGCGCAGCTCCCGGAGGAATCCCAGATATGTCTCCAGCGGCCGCCGCTCCTCGGGAGACAGTCTCTCCAGATGATCGAGGCGGATGCGCAGGGGCCCGTTGCGGGTGAGGGTGCGCTGGAACTCGGCGTCGTCCTCTATGTCGAGGAGGGACATGGGCGACTGGCCGTAGATGGAGGCAAGCTCGTAGAGCCGCTCCAGGCTGAGGCTGCGCTTGCCTCGCTCGTACGCGCTCAGCGTCGATACCACGAAGGAGCCGCCCGACCGCTCGCAGACCTCTTGAAGGCTGAGCCCCCGGTCTTGACGCAGCCGGCGCAGCTTCTCGCCCACCAGTTCCGCGTAGCGCTTTTCTGTCGCTTCCTGCGGTCTATCCATAGCAAAGAGTGTAGCAGCAGTGACTCAGGATATCTATACTTTTTTTATGCAACGCAGCCTCGATCCTAGCGCCTGTTTCTTAGTGCCTGTTTTGCTTGTTTCGCGCGGTCGGTGGAGATTCCTTCCCCGGTCCCTTCAGCACAGGCCGAGAGGCCGGGCACAGGAGACTGCATGAGGGCGAAAGACCAGGTGCCGAAGGCGGGGGTCGAACCCGCACGAGGTGTGAGCCTCACTGGAGTTTGAGTCCAGCGCGTCTGCCAATTCCGCCACTTCGGCGCCCATGAGGACAGCGGGTATCATTATAGTCGACGCCCACGACCGGAGTGCCGGGTGTCAAGACCCCTGTCTGATGGAATCAGATTCCATAAGATGGTACGGAGCGGGGAGGTCGAACCGGACAGCCGGGCCTGGCGTTATCCTTCGAATACGAAATGATGTAGAGTAGTTATCACACTCGTACTTCTCCAAGTGGAGTTGTAACCCGTCCCTTTGGGTACTTTTTGTGTTGCCCGCCCGGGTCGTTGTGGTGCGCCCACACGCTCGGCGTCGGCGTAGTTAAAAACGAAGGCGTGGAGGTTGACATATGGAGAAGCTGATCATCACCGTGGCAACGACGGGGGCCATGACCACCAAGGAGAACACCCCCTATCTGGCCACGCAGCCCGAGCAGATCGCGGAAGAGGTCTACATGGCCTGCCAGGCCGGAGCCTCTGTTGCTCATATCCACGTACGCACGACGGAAGACAAGGCCACCATGGACCTGGAGAGGTTCAAGGAGACCGTCGGACTGGTCCGGGAAAAGTGCCCTGATATCATCATCAACATGACCTCGTCCGGGGGCCTTGGCTTCAGCGACGAGGAGCGCATCCTTCCTCACACCGTTCTCAAGCCCGACATGGGTACCTTCGACGCCGGCTCCATGAACTTCTACCAGGGTGTCTTCGTCAACTCCCCCACCTTCCTCGAGAAACTGGGCACGGCCTACATCGAGAACGGCATCAAGCCAGAGGTCGAAGTGTTCGACGCCGGCATGGTGTGGAACGCCAAGCGTCTCCTGAAAGGCGGCTTCCTCCAGGCCCCCATCCACTTCCAGTGCTGCATGCACGTCTTCGGCGGCATGGAAGGCAACGCGAGGAACCTAGTCCATCTGGTCGACTCACTGCCTGAAGGCTCCACCTGGTCGGCGTTCGGCTGCGGCCCCACCGCCAACCTCATCATGGCCATGGCCATCAACATGGGCGGCCACGTACGGGTCGGCATGGAAGATAACGTCTATCTGAGCAAGGGCGAGCTCGCGAAGCACAATTACGAGTTTGTCGAAAAGGTGCAGCGGCTGGCCGAAGAGTTCAAGCGCCCGGTCGCGAACAGTGCCGAAGCGCGGCAGATCCTAGGATTGCCTCCCAAGAAATAAGGTGTCAGACGGGTGGGAGGCTTTGCCGCTCGCCCGTTCCACATAGCCCGGTGCCGTGCGGCGGCGCCACTCGAGAGTCCCTCTCGTCGGGTCTGTTCGCGGACTGGGCTGCCGGATCGGAATTGCGACGACGGTCGCTGGACGCAGGAGCTAGAGCATGAAGAAGGTCTCGATCAGCGAAGCAGTGCGGTACTCGCCTCCGGCGCACAATGATTGCGCCTGTTTCAGGCTGCAGGGGAAGGACGAGACGGGGACTACCCAGTTCTCCCTGGGCTGCACGCATTTCCTACCAGGCGGAGGAGCTGATTTCAGCCCTGCGCGGCCTTTCGACACGATCTACATGTGCATCGAGGGCGAGGTCACCATCACAGACAAAGACGGCAAGGACATCGTGCTCAAGAAGCACGACTCCATCTACATCGCCCCGGATGAAGGCCGGTCAATCACCAACAAGACCCAATACCCGGCGAGCATGCTCGTGATCCTGGGCTATCCCACCACCTGAGCCCACACGAACGCCGCCCCGAAAAGGACATAACCCCTAGTCAGGAGGACAAAGATGGCTGAAGACACACCACGGAAGACGGTCGAGGAGCTCAAGCAGATCTTCGATCTGACCGGCAAAGTGGCCGTGGTCACCGGCGCGGGCGGCACGCTCGGGCACGCGCTCGCGAAGGGCCTTGCGGTATTCGGTGCCGATGTCGCCACCTGGGACATCAAGCCCGAGCTGATGGACGACGTCGTGGCCGATATCAAAGGCCTGGGCCGCAAAGCCGTCGCTTCGGGCGTCGACGTCACCGACGATGCGAACGTCAAGGCCGCCATGGAAGGCGTGATCAAGGACTTCGGCAAGGTCAACATCATGGTCACGGTGGCCGGGTCCGCCGGCAACCGCCAGCCCGCTGAGACCTTCGACATCGATGAGTGGCAGAAGGTCATGAACATCAACGTACGCGGCACCCTGCTGTGCGCGAAGTACGCCGGCGCCGAGTACGTCAAGCAGGGCGGCGGCGGCAAGGTCATCACCATCGGCTCCGTGCGCGGCTTCCTGGGCCATCCCGGCGGCTACGCTGCCTACGGTACCTCCAAGGGCGCCGTCCATCTGCTCACCAAGCAGTTGGCGACCGAGTGGGCGAAGTATAAGATCAACTGCAACTGCATCGCTCCCTCTATCTTCTGGACGCCGCTCACGCAGCAGATCAAGAACGATCCGGAGATGGTGAAGATCTTCATGGCGCGTATCCCGCTGGGCCGGGCCGCCGAACTGGACGACTTCATCGGCGCATGCGTGTTCCTAGCCTCTCCGGCCTCCGACTATGTGACCGGCCTCATTCTCTCCGTTGACGGCGGGGCGGTGGCCGGATGATGAAACTGGAAGATGTCAAGAAGATCGCCATCATCGGCGGGGGCGCTATGGGCCATGGTTGCGCCATGGTCTTCGCCGGTGCCGGCTACCCGGTCGGGCTGTACAGCCGCAGGGCCGAGACGTTGGAGAAGGCGATCGAAGGCATGCGTAACGACCTGACTTTCTTGGCCGAACGCGGCCTCGGAAAGCTCGAGGACGTCGAACCCACCATGGCCCGCGTGACCACCACGCAGGTCATGGAGGAGGCGGCTACCGACGCCGACTTCGTGCTCGAGTGCGTCGCCGAGGACATGGCCCTCAAACAGGACACCTTCCAGAAGCTGGACCAGATGTGCAAGCCCGACGCGATCCTGGCCACGAACACGTCGGTGATGAGCCCCACCGAGATCGCGAGGAAGTCCCAGAAGCGTGACAGGATCCTGGGCACCCACTGGTGGAACCCGCCGTTCCTCATCCCCCTGGTCGAGGTGGTCCAGACAGAGGAGACGCCTCAGTGGGTGATCGACGTCACCATGGGTCTCCATTGGGCCATCGGCAAGCACCCGGTGCACTGCCGCAAGGACGTCCCCGGCTTCGTTGCCAACAGGCTGCAGCACGCACTATGGAGAGAGGCCATCTCCATCGTCGAGCGTGGCATCGCCGACGCCGCCACCGTCGACGAGAGCCTCAAGTATGGTCCGGGCCTCCGGCTGCCTGTGCTGGCCCCCCTGGAGAATGCCGACATGGTCGGTCTGGACCTCACCCTGTCCATACACAGCTACGTCCTAAAGTACCTGGAGGATTCCCACGAGCCTTCGCCGCTCCTCAAGGAGAAGGTGGAGAAAGGCGAGCTGGGCTTCAAGACCGGCGGGGTCGGGTTCCAGGAATGGACGCCGGATGGCCAGAAGGCGCTGCGCGCCAACCTGCTCGGCTACCTGACCAAGGTCGTCCGCGAGATGAAGGAGGCGGAAACCAAGTAGAGGCCGGTTCGTACTATATACTTACCTGCAACCACGGACGGTCCGGGCGCAAGAGCGCCCGCATGTCGAACCTGTAACGAGAAGAAGGAGAAAAAGGATCACTATGGGGAAGAAAGTATGGGTCGATCTAACACATCCATTCAGTGCGGAGATTCCTCGTTGGCCGTATTTCGTTAAGCCGGTCATTGATTCGATGCACACCATGGCGAAGGGCGGCGTCCTCACACAGCGTGTCGATTGCGTGCAGCACACCGGCACTCATGCCGATGCGCCTCGTCACGTCATGGAACGCGAATTCAATGGCAAAAGGGCTCGCTATACCCATGAAATGCCGGTTGATGCGTACACGGGTGACGCGGTCTGCCTCGAGATCAAGATCCATCCTTGGGGTCTGATCGGTCCCGCCGAACTCGAGGACGCCTGCAAGCGGGCGAACATCAAGCCGGAAGAGCTCGAAGGCATGGTCGTGTGCCTCAACACCGGCATGCATCGCCTGTTCGACGACTCCAAAGAGTACTACCACTATGCGTGTGGTACGGGCATCGAAGCCGGCAAGTGGTTCGTCAAGCACAAGGTCAAGTGCGTGGCCATGGACTCGCAGGCGCTTGACCATCCGCTCCACACCGCCATGGGCAAAAACGGCCCGCCGATGATGAACCTGCGGGGCGCCACCGGCAAACCGATCACCGAGGAATACGCCGAGAAGTTCGGTATCGAAGCCTATGCCGAATTCGACAAAGAGGTCTACATCCAGGTCCACGGCAGAGAAGCCTACGACGCCAAGTTCGGCGAACTCGAAGCCCTCGGCCAGGAGGGCACCTGGGAGCCCTGCCACAAGTACATGCTGGGTCACGGCATCGTGGGCGTCGAGAACCTCGGCGGAGACTTGGACAAGGTTGCCGGCAAGCGCTTCCGCTTCTACTGCTTCCCGATCCGCTGGTACATGGGCGACGGCTCGATGGTCCGCTGCGTGGCCGAGATCGACGAAGACGATGTGGTCAAGGGCGTTCCCGATCGCACCTACACCTACTGCGGCACCGGCTACGGCCCGGCTTCCGAGGAGAAGCGCTACGACATCTACCCGCTGAAGTAGGTCGCGCGGAAGTCTGCCAACACGCAGTCCGTTCTCGCTCGTCGTTAGTCGGGGAGGTCGGTCTGGTCGCAAGGTCGCATGAAGCCCCCCGCCGGCATGAGCCGGCGGGGGGCTTGTCATATTCGGGTCCCGCTCTCAGGCCAAGGTCCGCGTGACGGAACATGATTCTGTCGGATGGGATATCGTTCGCGAGGATCTCTCGGCGACGGCCTGAGACGGTGAGAACCCGGAGGGTTCGAATGTACAATGGGATCGGTAGGAGATCCAAGTGCCGGTCGTGCCGCAGGGGGCAAGGGCCGCAACACGGTGAACGGAGGTAAGGCACGCATGGGAAAGGTCCAACGACTGACGAACTGCACAACGGGCGGTCCCGTCTTCGTGGATGTGCAAGACGGAAAGATCATCCGCATGACGCCCATCGACCTGGATGAGGACGACGCGCAGGGCTGGACCATAGAGGCGCGAGGGCGGGAGTTCAAGCCGCCGCGTCGGACCACGCTCTCCCCGCACGCCATGGCTCAGAAGTCCATGGTCTACTCCCCCAAACGGATCCTCACTCCGCTCAAGCGGGTGGATTTCGATCCCAAGGGAAACCGTAACGTCAAGAACCGGGGTGTCTCCGGATACCAGCCCATCTCGTGGGACGAAGCCCTGGACATCGTCTGTGATGAAGTGGTTCGGGTGAAGCGGGAGGTTGGCCCAGCCGCGATCCTCTCCACCCCGGGGTCCCACCATCTGTGGGGCAACGTCGGCTATCGCCACAGCACGTATTTCCGCTTCATGAACCTGGTCGGCTTCACGTATGGCGAGCACAACCCCGACAGCTGGGAAGGCTGGCACTGGGGCGGCGCGCACATGTGGGGCAACAGCCATAGACTCGGGATACCGGAGCAATACGATCTACTTGAAGATGCCCTCAAGCATACTGATATGGTCGTCTTCTGGTCGTCCGACCCGGAGACCAGCGGGGGCGGCATCTACTCGGCGTTCGAGAGTACGCCCCGCCGCTTCTGGATGAAAGAGCTCGGCATCAAGATGGTGTTCGTCGATCCCTACTTCAACCACACCGCCGGTCTTTATTCCGACAAGTGGTTCTCGCCTCGCCTCGGGACCGACGTAGCCTTTGGGCTGGGCATCGCCTTCACGTGGCTCACCGAAGACCTCTACGACAAGGACTACATCGCGAAGCGCACCACCGGTTTCGACGAGTGGAAGGACTACGTCCTAGGCAAGAGCGACGGCGTCCCCAAGACTCCGGAGTGGGCCGAGATCGAAAGTGGCATCCCTGCTCGTGAGATCCGCGCGTTGGCTCGCGAGTGGGGTGCCAAGAAGACCATGCTGGCCGCCGGCGGCCTAGGTGGCTGGGGCGGCGCCTGCCGTTCGGCCACGGGCAACGAGTGGGCCCGGGTCATGATCGCGTTGGCGGCGATGCAGGGCTACGGCAAGCCGGGCAGCAACATCTGGGGCACCTCCCAGGGCGCTCCGTGCGACGAGTCGTTCTTCTTCCCGGGTTACGCCGAAGGCGGCATCTCCGGCGACGTCGACAACTCGGCCGCCGGGTACCAGTTCGTGTATCGCATGTTCGCGAACACCGGGGGGGCCACGCGGACCGCTCACCACTCCACCGAGGGCCAGACGGTTCCGCGCATCCGCATCCCCGAAGCCATGATGCACGAGAAGCTCGAGTGGCGGGGCAAAGGTTTCTGTGGCTCGTCCATCGAGTCGCAACTGCAGAAATACGAGTACCCGGCACCGGGCTATCCGTATGTGGAAATGTACTGGAAGTACGGGACCTCTTTCATCGGCACGATGACCGAGACCAACCGCTACGTGAAGGCGTACCGGGAAGGCAAAGTGCCTTTCGTGGTCAACCAGTCGATCTGGTTCGAAGGGGAGGCCCGTTTCGCCGACATCATCCTGCCGGCCTGCACCAACTTCGAGCGCTGGGACATCAGCGAGTTCGCCAACTGCTCGGGCTACATCCCTCATACCGGCGCCCAGTGCAACCACCGGGTGATCGTCCTGCAGAAGAAATGCATCGAGCCACTGGGCGAGAGCAAGTCGGACTACGAGATCTATCGTATGTTCGCGGAGCGGCTCGGTATCGGCGATATCTTCACCATGGGCGGCAAGGACGAGTACCAGTGGGTGAAGGATTACTTCAACGCTACCGATCTGCCCAAGAACATCAGCTGGAAGGATTTCGAGAAGAAGGGCTACTACGTGGTGCCCTTCCCAGCCGACCACAAGTCCACCCCGGCCATGCGCTGGTTCGCCGAGGGGCGCAAGAGAGACACACCGGACTGGGGTCCGCATCCGGCAGACACCGTCGCGCTGGAGGGTCTGCAGACCACGACCGGCAAGATCGAGTTCGTTTCGAGCAGCCTCACTCGGTTCGAGAAGGTCAGTGGCGTCGTCGATCCCGAGCGGCCGATCATGGGCCCACAATACATCCCGTCCTGGGAGGGCCACCGCACCGAGGAGCTCTACGGCAAGTACCCCCTGCAGATGGTCTCCCCGCACCCGCGCTACAGCTTCCACACCATGGGTGACAGCAAAGAGAGCTGGCTGAACGAGGTCAAAGACCACCGGGTGCTCATCAACGGCCATCGCTACTGGATCATGCGCCTGAACACCAAGGACGCCGAGGCCCGCGGCATCAAAGAGGGCGATCTCATCCAGGCGTTCAACGATCGCGGCTCGGTCATCCTGGCCGCCCAGGTGGGCGAGAGGGTGCCGGCCGGCACGGTCCACTCCTACGAGTCGTGCGCCGACTACCTGCCGCTGGGAGAGCCCGGGTATTCGCCAGACACGTCAGGGTGCGTTAACATTCTTGCGCCCAAGCGCTACATAACGCCGACATCCACGGCTATGGCCAACAACTCGTGCCTGATCCAGGTGGAGAAATGGGAGGGAGAAACTAAATGAAGAAGTGGAACATGGTCATCGACCTCGCCCGCTGTCACGACTGCAACGACTGCTTCCTGGCGGACAAGGACGAGTTCGTAGGCAATGACTTCCCGCCCTACTCCGTGGCTCAGCCCTGGTCGGGTCATCGCTGGATGAACATCGACCGCAAGGAGAGGGGACAGTATCCGATCGTCCAGGTGTGCTACCTGCCGAAGCCCTGCAATCACTGTGACGACCCCCCGTGCCTGAGGGATTCGCCCAAGAAGACCATCGAGAAGCGCAAGGACGGCATCGTCATCATCGATCCCAAGAAGGCCAAGGGCCACCCTGAGATCGTCGACACGTGCCCTTACGGCTCCATCTACTGGAACGAAGAAGCCCAGGTAGCCCAGAAGTGCACGGGCTGCGTGCATCTGCTGGAGGATGGCTGGACCGAGACCCGCTGCTCGCAGGTCTGTCCCACCGAGGCCATCAAGTTCCTGCTGGCCGAGGATGAAGAGATGGCCGCCCTCGTCGCCGCCGATGGTCTGGAGGTCCTGCACCCCGAGTTCGGCAGCAGGCCCCGGGTCTACTACAAGAACCTCTATCGGTGGACCAAGGCGTTTGCCAGCGGCAGCGTGGCGTACAAGGACACCGATGAATGTGCCGAAGGCGCGATGGTGATGGTGGCCGACGCCGGCCATTCGGTGGGTGAAGGTGTGGTCAACAACTACGGCGAGTTCGTGGTCGACAGGCTCGAACCCGGCAAGTCCTACACCGTGGTCGTCACCGCCCCCGGCTATAAGCCGTACTCAGCAGAGGTCGCCCTCGACAAGAGCGTGAACATGGGTCTCATCCTCCTGGAGAAGGCCTAAGTCCTAGACTTCCGGCTGCGCGTGCCCGCTTAGCGCGAAAGTCACGCACTCGAGATCATCGGGGCCCGCCGCAAGGCGGGCCCCGGCTTGTTGTCGTAGTCCGGACGCCGCCAAGGCGCTATGCATGAACAGTTGCTGACGCTACACTGAGTCGGTCGAGTCCTGAGCGAAGGAGGATGCATGGCAAACGGTGAGCAGCGGAGCAAGAACGGCGAGAAGACCATCGTCCGTGACATCAGCTGGTGCGGGGTCTTCAACGGTGCCAACGCCTGCATGGTCGATGTCAAAGACGGCAAGATGCTCCGCATCCGTCCCGCGCGCTACTATGAGCAGTACACCAAGGAAGAGGTGAGACCCTGGGTGATGCACGCCCGCGGCCAGACTTTCGAGCCGAGCGAGAAGAGCCTTGTCCCGCCCTTGAGTCTCGCCTACAAGAAGCGGGTCTACTCTCCCGGCCGCATCCGCTACCCCATGAAGCGGGTGGACTTCGATCCCAAAGGCGAACGCAATCCCCAAAACCGGGGCGTGAGCAAGTACGAGCGCATCAGCTGGGACGAAGCCCTCGACATCATCACCGCTGAGATGCTGCGCATCAAGGAGACGTACGGCTCCACCGCCATCCTCTACGAATCCGACCAGCATGGCGAGAACAAGGTGGTCCACGGTCCCCATGGGTGCGGCCGCAAGCTGCTCAACCTCTTCGGAGGCTATACCCTGCAGGTCCGCGACCCGGACAGCTGGGAGGGCTGGTGGTGGGGGGCCAAGCACGTGTGGGGCTGCGAGCCGGTGGGACAGCAGATGCCGCAGAAGAACCTCATCTATGACATCTCCAAGAACACCGAGCTCCTGCTGCACTGGGGTTGTGATCTCGAGACTACCGTGTGGGGGTGGCAGGGCCAGCTCACGAGCCGGCTGAGCTTCTGGTGGACGGATCTGGGCATCAAACAGATCTTCATCGCTCCCGACGTCAACTACGCCAACGCCGTCCATGCCGATAAGTGGATCCCGATCCTCCCCAACACCGACGCCGCCCTCTATCTGGCCATCGCCTACGAGTGGTTCAAGAACGGCACCTACGACAAGGAGTACCTCGAGACCCACGCGTACGGCGTGGACAAGTTCGAGGACTACGTCATGGGTAGGGAGGACGGCCAGCCGAAGTCGCCCGAGTGGGCCTCGCCTATCACCGGCATTCCTGCTCGCATCATCAGAGCCCTGGCCAAGGAGTGGGCCTCCAAGCGCACCACCATCGTCATCGGCAACGGCGGTCCGGGGATACGTGGTCCCTATGCCACCGAACCGGCCCGCCTGCAAGTGCTGTGCCTGGCCATGCAGGGACTGGGCAAGCCGGGCTGCAACCAGTCGAAGATGATCGAGTGGGGACTGCTGGATAGCTACGAGCAGGAGTCGCCCCCGGCGCCTTCCATCATGCCCTTCCTTAAGGCCGCGTATACCGGTGGCACCCCGATGGACACGTGCCACCCCTCGTTCATCCCCAAGAGCCTCATCCCCAAGGCTCTACTCGAAGGGCATGTGGAGTGGTACGGCAACGAGCATGAGATGGCGGCCCGCGAAGACCAGTTCGTCCACTACGCGTACCCCGCTGAAGGTTGTTCCAAGATCCACATGATCTGGACCGACTCGCCCTCCTGGATCACCTGCTGGAACGCGGGCAATGACTACGTGAGAGCGGTGCGGCAGACCGACATCGAGTTCATGCTGGCCCAGCACCCCTGGCTGGAGAACGATTGCCTGTTCGCCGACGTCATCCTCCCCATCAACACGAAGCTGGAAGAGGACGACATCGGCAGCGACCTCTTCAGCGGGCAGATGAACCTCCTGTTCCTCGAAGAGCGGTGCGTGGAGCCGCTGGGCGAATCGGTGAGCGACTATGAAGCGGTCTGCCTGATCGCCGAGCGGCTTGGGCTGCTCCAGGAATACACGGGCGGCAAGTCCGTCCAGGACCTCATCAGGATCGGCTACGAGACGTCCCGAGTGGCGGACAGCATCAGCTGGGAAGACCTGCAGCGCAAGGGCTACTACGTGATCCCGCCCCTGGAGGGCTGGGAAGATATCCCCGCGGGTCTGGTGGAGTTCTACGAGGATCCGGAGAAGCACCCGCTCTCGACGCCGACCGGCAAGCTGGAGTTCTACGCCACCGGTCTTGCCGAGCACTTCCCCGACGACGAGGAGCGGCCGCCGGTGCCCAAGTGGATCCCGAAGGGCGTCTCGCACGAGGAGACCATCGGGACCGAGCGCTCCAAGAAGTATCCGCTGCTCGTGATGAGCAACCACCCCCGCTGGGGAGTGCACTCCCAGCACGACGACATCACCTGGTTCCGGGAGATCGACACCTGCAAGGTCAAAGGGCCGGACGGGTACTTGTATCAGCCGTTGTGGATGAACCCAGTGGATGCGGCGGCAAGAGGGATCGAGCACGGCGACGTGGTGGCGCTCGTCAATGACCGAGGCACGGTCCTCGCGGGAGCCTACATCACCGAACGCATCATGCCCGGAGCAGTGGGGATCGACCACGGGGCCAAGTACGACCCGATCGTCGCCGGCGAGATCGACCGGGGCGGCGCCATCAACACCATCGTGCCGCGGAACGTCACCTCCAAGAATGCCTGCGGCCACGCCGTCTCCGGTTTCCTGGCCGAGGTGGAGAAGGCCGACCTGGAGGCGCTCAAGGCCAAGTACCCGGACGCTTTTGCCCGGGAATGTCACATCACGGCCGGGCCGTGCCTAGCCGGCTTCACGGAGGGGGGTGTCTAGTGGGCAAGGTCCTCGTCATCGATCTCGCCATCTGTAACGGCTGCCACAACTGCCAGATAGCCTGCAAAGACGAGCACGTGGCCAACGACTGGACCCCCATCGCCAAACCCCAACCGGATACCGGCCAGTTCTGGAACAAGGTGATCAACCTAGAACGGGGCACGGTGCCCAAAGTGCAGGTGACCTACCACCACACCATCTGCCAGCACTGCGAGGAGGCCCCCTGTATCGAAGCCTGCCCGGCCGGGGCCATCTACCGCCGCCCCGACGGCATCGTCATCATCGACCCGCACGAGTGCCGGGGTAACCAGCTCTGTCTGGAAGCCTGCCCCTATGAGAACGTCATCTACTTTAACGACGACTTGAACATCGCCCAGAAGTGCACCTTCTGCGCCCATCTCTTAGACCAGGGCTGGACCGAGACCCGCTGTTCGGACGCCTGCCCCACCGGGGCCTTCACCTTCGGGGAGGAAGACGATCCCAAGATAAAGGACCTCCTCGCTAAAGCCGAGCTCTTAAAGCCCGAACTCCCCACCCGTCCCCGGGTCTACTACCTCAACCTACCTAAGAAATGGATCGCCGGCGCCGTCTACGACTCCGAAGCCGACGAGTGCACCGAAGGGGCCACGGTCACCGCGAAGAACCGGGAGACGGGGGAGACGGTCTCTACCGTAACCGACAACTACGGCGACTTCTGGCTTAAGGGCCTTGCGGACGGCACCTACACCCTGACCATCGAGAAAGAGGGCTACTTGACCCAGAAGCTGGGTCCCATCGACGCCACCCAGAAAGACCAGAACCTGGGCGACATCGTACTCTGGAAAGCGTAGGGCTATGGTGAGATCTGGGGGCCGACCGCGGTCACCCGTCTCGGACCAGACGGGCGAAGAGAGCGATCTCTTCGTCCGAGCCCTGGCCCGGGGCCTCACCATCCTTGCCCTTTTTGACATCGAGCATCCGGATTGGAGCCTGAGCGACATCTGCGCCCGCACCGGTATCTCGAAGACCACCGCCTACCGCATGCTCCGGACCATGGAGTGGAAGGACTTCGTGGTCTTCGATCCCGATACGGAGCTGTACCACCTGGGCAGAGCGACGATCCCAAGCGCCTATTTGGCCCTGTCGTCGGTGAGCTTCGTGCGGGCCGTCCACCCGTTGCTGGAGGAGTTGGCCGAGGCCACGGGGGAGACGGTGGAGCTGACGGTAGAGGGGGCCGGTGGGGCCGTGGTGGTCGATCAGGTCGCCACTACCCATCCGTTCAAGCCTAATCTGCCGATCGGCCGAGTGCTCTCCAATGTGGCCAACTCTTCGTTCCGCATGCTGGTGGCCTTCAGGCCTGAGGCGGAAAGGCAAAAGATACTGCGGTCGGCCCAACTGAGGTTCACCCCCAACACCGTTACCGATCCCGAGGAGATCGAGCGCCGGCTGGACGCCGCCGTCCTGGACGGTGTCTCCTATGATATCGAGGAGCAGGACCTCGGCGTGTGCGCCGTCTCGGCCCCGGTCTTCGGGGCCGACGGCGTCGTGCGCGCGGTCGTCACCATCGTGGCACCATCGGAGCGTTTCGGGCCGCGGGAAAAGCGGAAGAACACAGATGCGGTGAAAAGTGCCGCGGCAGAGATGTCCCGCTACCTGAGCAGGGCCACCTTCGCCGGAAGTTGACGCGGTCTCCAGGAAGTTGACTGCGACCCCTTCCGGTGGCATAGTGTTGCTGTGGACGCCAGCGGAATAGTGATTCCGCTAGACGGAATAGAGCGGCAGAGCTAAGGAGGCAGTATGGCGGAAGACCGGACCAAGAACAGTAAGTCGGGCGAGCGCACGCTGGTGCGGGACATCAGCTTCTGCGGGGTGCCCGAGAATGGCTCCAACGCATCGATGGTGGATGTGAAGGATGGCAAGATCATCCGCATCCGCCCAATGCATTACGACTGGAAGTACGACCCTGAGAAGGACATGAACCCCTGGAAGTTCGAAGTGCGTGGCAAGACTTTCGAACCCAGCATGAAGACTCTCATCCCGCCGTACTCCATTGCGTACAAGAAGCGAGTCTACTCGCCGGCCCGCATCCGTTACCCCATGATGCGGGTGGACTTCGATCCGAACGGCGAGCGCAACCCGCAGAACCGCGGCGTGAGCAAGTACAAGCGCATCTCCTGGGATGAAGCGCTCGACATCATCACCAGCGAGATGAATCGTATCAAGGAGACCTACGGGCCCACCGCGCTTCTCTACGAGAGCGACCAGCACGGTGAGAACAAGGTCGTGCACGCCGACCACGGCGCGGGCCGCAAGCTGCTTCGCCTGTGGGGTGGCTTCACCCAGCAGAACCGCCAGCCCGACAGTTGGGAAGGCTGGTGGTTCGGGAGCAAGCACTTCTGGGGCTGCGAGCCGGTCGGCCAGGGCCAGCAGAGCAACCTGCTCTACGACATGTCGAAGAACGCCGAGCTGCTCCTCTTCTGGGGCTGCGACCAGGAGACGACTCCGTGGGGTTGGCAGGGCCAACTCCCGAGCCGTCTCAGCTACTACTGGACAGAGCTCGGCATCAAGCAGATCTACGTGTGCCCCGACCTCAACTACGCGGCCGCCGTGCATGCCGACAGATGGATCCCGGTCTTGCCGAACACGGATGCGGCCTTGTACCTAGGTATCACCTACCAGTGGTTCAAGGACGGTACCTACGACAAGGAGTACCTCGCGACTCATGCCGTAGGCGTGGACAAGTTCGAGGCCTATGTCATGGGTGAAGAGGACGGAGTTCCCAAGACTCCGGAATGGGCCGCGCCGATCACCGGTGTCCCGGCCCGGGTCATCAAGGCGCTGGCCAAGGAGTGGGCGTCGAAGCGCACCACTGTGGTCATCGGCAACGGGGGCCCCGGCATCCGCGGCCCGTATGCGACCGAAGCCGCGCGGCTGCAGTGCATCTGCCTTGCCATGCAGGGACTGGGCAAGCCCGGCACAAACCAGGCGAAGATGATCGAGTGGGGTCTCTTCGACAAGCCGGACCAATACGCACAGCCTTTGCCTCTGCGCGTACCCAACGTACGCGCCGCTCACACAGGTGGCCATCCCGACAACACCAACCACCCATCGTTCATTCCCAAGACCTACATCCCGAAGGCCATCCTCGAGGGCCAATGCGACTGGTACGGCGTCGAATCCGAGTGTGCCGACCGCGTAGACCAGTTCGTGCATTACAAGTATCCGGCCGACGGTTGCTCCAAGATCCACATGGTGTGGACCGACTCTCCGTCCTGGATCACCTGCTGGAACTCGGGCAACGACTACGTCCGGGCCATGCGGCACCCCGACGTCGAGTTCATGTTCTGTCAGCACCCCTGGCTGGAGAACGACGCCCTCTTGGCCGACATCATCCTGCCGGTCAACACCAAGCTCGAAGAGGACGACATCGCGGTCGACATCTTCAGCGGCCAGTACAACCTGCTCTTCCCGGAGCACAGGTGCATCGAACCGCTGGGCGAGTCTTTCAGCGACTACGAGATCGTCTGCAAGATCGCCGAGCGCCTGGGATTGCTGGAGGAGTACACGGGTGGCAAGACGATTCCGGAACTGATCAAGTACGGCTGGGAGACGTCTCGCGTGGAAGACCTCGTCAGTTGGGAAGATCTCAACGACAAGGGATACTACGTGGTGCCTACCGCCGACAACTGGGAGGATGTACCCGCCGGCTTCTACAACTTCTACAAGGATCCCAAGAAGTACCCGCTTTCGACTCCTACTGGCCTGCTCGAGTTCGAGGCCACAGGTCTGGTCGAGCACTTCCCAGAGGACCTGGAACGGCCGCCCGTGCCGAAGTGGATCGCCAAAGGCATCAGCCATGAGGAGACCCTCGGCACCGAACGTTCTAAGAAGTATCCGCTGCTGGTCTGCTCCAACCACCCGCGGTGGGGTGTGCACTCCCAGCACGATGACATCACCTGGCTGCGCGAGATCGAGACCTGCAAGATCACCGGCCCCGACGGGTACCAGTACCACACGGTCTGGCTGCATCCGTCGACGGCTGAGCCTCGCGGGATCAAGCATGGGGACGTCGTGTCCATCTTCAATGAGCGCGGCACGGTGCTCGGCGCCGCGCTCATCACCGAGCGCATCATGCCCGGCGTCATCTACATCGACCACGGCGCCAAGTGGGACCCGATCGAGCCCGGTGTGATAGATCGGGGCGGGGCCATCAACACCATCGTCCCCGGCAATACCACGTCTAAGAACGCGGTCGGTCACGCGGTCAGCGGTTTCCTGGCTGAAATCGAGAAGACCGACGTGGAAGCGCTGAAAGCCAAGTATCCGGAAGCCTTCGAGAAGCCCTTCCACCCCTGCGCGGGTCCCGGCTTAGAGGCCTGCATCATGGGAGGTGAATGATGGGCAAGGTCCTCGTCATCAACTACGACATCTGCAACGGCTGCTACAACTGCCAGATCTCCTGCAAGGACGAGCACGTGGCCAACGACTGGTCGCCCATCGCCAAGCCGCAGCCCGACACGGGCCAGTTCTGGAACAAGGTGCACGACAACGTGCGTGGCCAAGTCCCCAAGGTCAAGATCACGTACGAGCACAGCATCTGCCAGCATTGTGACGATGCCCCCTGCATCGAAGCTTGCAACGTGCACGCCATCTACAAACGCGACGACGGGATCGTCATCATCGACCCGGACAAATGCCGGGGCAACCAGATGTGCCTGGCGGCCTGCCCGTACGAGAACGTGATCTACTTCAACGACATGCTGAACATCGCGCAGAAGTGCACGTTCTGTGCCCATCTCTTAGATGACGGCTGGTCGGAGACCCGCTGCGCGGACGCCTGCCCCACCGGAGCCTTCACCTTCGGCGATGAAGACGACCCCAAGATCAAGGAATTGATCGCGAAAGCGGAGCCGCTCAAGCCAGAACTAGAGGTGAAACCGCGGGTCTACTACATCGGCCTGCCCAAGAAGTTCATCGCCGGAGCGTTGTTCGATCAAGAAGTCGACGAGTGCGCGGAAGGCGCCACCGTAACTGCGACCGACACCGTGACGGGTGAGAAGTACCAGGCTACGACCGACAGCTACGGCGACTTCTGGCTGAACGGACTCAAGAACAGCACCTACACGTTGCTGATCGAGAAGCCCGGTTACCTGACACAGAAGTTCGGCCCCGTGGATGTCACGCAGAAAGACATGAACGTGGGCGACATCGCCATCTGGAAGGCATAGCTGCGGCGCGACCCGAGAGAAGGGTGCGGCGCCAGGTGTGAAGAAGACCCGGGGGCCCGCCTCGTGAGAGGCGGGCCCCCCTTGCGTCGAGGGACCTGGGCGAAAGGGGGTTGGAACTAGGGGGATCGTCATGGGAAACGCGAAGTGCCATGGGCGTGAACAACTACCACCGTTAGAGTCACTCAGGGACGGAGGGAACCATGGATGAGCGTGACAAAGACGTGAGCGTGCGAGCGGTCAGTCGCCGCGAGTTCCTCAAGATCGCCGGCGCCGCGGGAGCCGCGGTAGGCCTTGGCGCGGGGATGGGCGGCCTCTTGGCGGCGTGCGGCGAGGAAGAAGAGAGCACGACCACCAGCGCGGCGGAATCCACCACGACCACTGCGGCCGCAACTACCACCAGCGCGGCGGCCACGACGACCACCTCGGGTGAACCGGCGACCGGCCGAGAGATTAAGATTGGCTTCGTGGCGCCGCTCACGGGTGGGTTGGCCAGTTTCGGGGTGGCCGACAGGTATTGCCTTGAGCGCTGGGAAGAGCTCGTCGTCGACGGGTGGGATTGCGGAGACGGCAAGAGACACCCCGTAAAGTTCAGCATCCAGGACAGTCAGTCCGACACCAACCGGGCTTCGCAGGTGGCCGCCGACCTCATCCTGAACGAGAAGATCGACATCATGATGGTGGCCTCCACGCCGGAGACGGTCAGCCCCGTGGCCGACCAGTGCGAGGCGAACGGCGTTCCCTGTTACAGCAACGACGCACCCTGGCAGGCCTATTTCTTCGGTCGCGGCGCCAGTGTAGACACGCCGTTCAAGTGGACTTACCACCACTTCTGGGGTCTCGAGGACCTCACCGCGGTCTACCTGGCGGTCTGGGAGCAGATAGAAACTAACAAGGTCGTCGGAGCTCTGTGGCCGAACGACTCCGACGGAAACGCGTTTTCCGATCCCACCACCGGTTTCCCGGCAGTCTGCGAGCCGCTGGGCTACACGATAGTGGACCCCGGCCGGTATCCCAACGGTATCGAAGACTTCACTGCTCAGATATCCATGTTCAAGAACGAGGGGTGCGAGATCGTCACCGGTGTGCCTATCCCGCCGGACTTCACCAACTTCTGGAAGCAGGCCACGCAGCAGGGCTACCAACCCAAGATGGGCAGCATCGCGAAGGCCCTGGACCTGCCCTCGGGAGTCGAGGCTCTGGGCGACGCCGGCAACAACTTCACCGTGGAATGCCAGTGGACCCCGCGGATGCCGTTCAAGTCGTCGCTCACCGGCGAGACCTGCCAGCAGTTCGCCGACGAGTTCGAGAAGCGAGCCGGGATCCAATGGGCTCAGTACCTGCTTCACTATGCCGTGTTCGAGGTGGTCGGAGACGCGCTCAAGCGCTGCCCGGATATCGATGACAAAGAGGCCATCATCGAGGCGATCGCGACCACGAAGCTGGACACCATAGCCGGACCTGTGGACTTCACCTCGCCGGTCGCCGAGGGCACCATGCATCCTGTGAAGAATGTGTACCGGTCGCCGCTGGTGAGCGGCCAGTGGGTCACTGGAGTGAGCGAGAAGTACAAATACGAGTTCGTGGTGGTCGACAACACCAACTACCCCGACGTAGCGGTAGAGCAGCCACTGATGCTACTCGAATACAAGTAACTGTTGGAACTCGTCCAAGATCCTTAGTCCCGAGTGGAGGCAACCATGGATGACCATAAGAGATGCGTAAGCCGCCGCGAGTTCCTCAAGATCGCCGGGATCGCGGGCGCGACCGTCGGCCTGGGCGCTGGCCTGGGCGGCGCGCTCGCCGCTTGTGGCGAGGAAGAAGAGACGACCACTACCGCCGGTGCCACTACGACAACCGCAGGTGCCACCACGACGACCGCCGCAGCCAGCTCGACTACCGTGAGCACAGGAGTGGAAGTGGCTCGGGAGATCAAGGTCGGCTTTCCCTCGCCTCAGACCGGTCCGATCGCGCCGTTTGGAGCGCCGGACAAGTATTGCGCCGAGCGCTGGGCTGAGTTCTACGGTGATGGGATCGTCTGTGGCGACGGCAAGAAGCACCCCATCAGCATCGTCTTGAGGGACACCCAGTCCGACAGCAACCGCGTGTCTCAGGTCACCGCCGATCTCATCAACAACGACAAGTGCGAGATCGTTATCGCGGCTTCGTCGCCGGAGACGGTCTGTCCCTCGGCCGACCAGGCGGAGGCTCTCGAGACACCATACATGTCGGTCGACTGTCCCATGGAGTCGTTCTGGGTGAGCCGGGGCAAAGACCCCAAGGTGGACGCTTTCAACTGGACCTACAACTGCTTCTGGAGCCTCTACCAGCATGCCGATGCCTTCATGGCCGCGTGGGACGTGATCAACGCTGGACCCGTGCCCCACAACAAAACAGTCGGCATCATGTTCCCGAACGATGCCGACGGCAACGGCGACCGCACGGTGTGGCCGGCCAGGCTGGAAGCCCGGGGTTACAAGATGATCGACGGCGGAGCCTACCAGAACGGGACCGAGGATTTCAGCTCCATCATCAGCATGTTCAAGGAAGCCGGCGCCGAGCTGGTCTTCGGGGACATGATCCCGCCGGACTTCGTGAACTTCTGGAAGCAGTGCATCCAGAATGATTTCAAGCCCAAGATCCCCAGCATGGCCAAGGCCCTTCTCTTCCCGGAGGCTGTGGAGGCGGCCGGCGACATCGCCTACGGATTCCTGGGGGACGGTTGCTGGTCGACAGACTGGCCCTTCAAGAGCTCGCTCACCGGCGAGACCGGCCCTGAATTGGCCGCCGATTTCGAGAAGAAGCTCGAGAGGCAGTGGACCCAACCGGTGGGGATGCACTACCCGCTGGGAGAGTGGCTCTACGACGTGCTCACCCGGTGCAAGAACCCCGATGACAAGAACGAGATAATGGCTGCGATCAAGATCACTCATATCGATACGATCAGCGGCCCCATCTACTTTGACGAGCCGGTAGGAACGGGGCAGATCGAGGCCGGCACGTATCCCGAGGGCAAGCACATCTATGAGAACGGCTATTGTCTCCCGTTCACCATAGGCCAATGGGTCAAAGGCGCGCAGTATCCCTTCGACTTCTTCACCGTCGATGCGACCCTCGAGTCCGGCATCAAGCCCTCGAAACCCTACCAACCAGTGGCGGAGATCAACCCGGCCTACCAGTAGACCTACACGCCAGCAAACACTGGGGAAGTCCGCGACCCGCAGGGTCTTCGCGAGTCGCGGACTTCAAACCCTGCACGATGTAAGCGGCGGCCGCGGCCGCCGCTTCAAGGGCTTGATCGCCTCGCGCCATTGCAGAATGAGTTCTATCCAAGAGTGAGAGGATGAATATGGGAGGCTATTCCATTTTCGAGGGGACCATCGCCGACATGACCTGGCCGGCCGTCGAGGACGCTGCCCGCCGGAAGGCCATCATGCTCGTCCCCATAGCTGTGATAGAGCAGCATGGGCCGCACCTGCCCCTGGCTACGGACATCTACGGTGCCTATCTTCTCTGTAGGGAGGTCAAGGCCAGACTGAGTGAGGCTGGGGTCGAGGCGCTCATCGCACCTCCTTACTACTTCGGCATGAACCCGACCACGGGGATGTTTCCGGGCTCTCTTCACGTCGATCGCGAGACGATGGTCACGATCACCACTCAACTCCTTCTCAACTACGCGCGCTGGGGCTTCGAGCGGCAGTTCATTCTGAATCACCACGGCGACCCAACGCACAACGACGCGATCATAGAGGCGATACGCACTGTGCGGTCACAAGGGGTGGACGCCGTGTACACGATGGGCGGCTTCGTGCGGCAGTTCATCGAGGAGGCCTATACCTCGGCTTTTCACAAGCCTCTACCGCTGCCGGAATCCGCCCTTCTCCAGGCTCCCGAGTCGGAGCAGACGCGACTGGGCCGCGAGCGGTACACGAAGTCGGCTCTGCACGTGCATGCCGAAGAGTACGAGACGAGCATGATCATGCGCTGGTACCCGGAGGTTCTTGCCACGGAGGCCCGGGTGGAGGATCTTGTCCCCGTACTCCCGACGGGGGAGGAGTTCGATCAAGCCATCCTGGAAGGCAAGTGGCGGGAACTCTCTCCTTTGGGCTACATCGGGGATCCATCGGTGGCGGCGGCGGAAACGGGCGAGATCTACGCGTTGGAGGCGGCCGATGTCGCCCGGGCTATCGTGGACTGGTTGGCTTGACCGGCGTCTGGGAGTAGGGCTTGTTGAGAGGAGGTTGATGTTCGTGGACAGGTATTCATTGGTCGACGTCGCCCGGGGTGACGTCCCAGCCGATCTGGTAGTCGTCAAAGGCAAGTTGGTCAACGTCAACAGCGGCGAGATCTATGCAGCCGAGGTGGCCGTGAAAGGGGACCGCATCGCCGCCATCGGTGACGTGCAGCACACCGTTGGTCCCGAGACTCGGGTCATCGACGCGGAAGGCCGCTATCTGTGCCCCGGCCTGATCGACGGGCACATACACCTCGGCGGATCGCAGCTCTCGATGACTGAGTTCGCCCGGGCTGTCGTCTCTCATGGCACCACGGTCATATGCACCGATTTCTACGAGATCGGGGTGGTGGCCGGTAGGAGGGCGATACGTTTCGCGCTCGACGAACTCAACGCGACGCCGGTCAAGGTGCTGCTCAACATCCCGCCGCACGCTTATCTCGGGCACGGATCGCTTGGTAACACCAACAACATAACAACCGAGGACGTGTTCGCCCTTCTCGGTTGGCCGGAATGCATCGGGCTGGGCGAGTGGAACATGTTTGTCGCCTCGATCCCGGCGCCTGGCGTGCGGGAGTTGACCGAAGCGGTCTGGGAGCAGAAGAAACTGATGGGTGGTCATTTCGGAGGGGTGTCCTCGACGCTGGCCAACGCCACCGCGGCTTTGGGGATCTACTCCGAGCATGAGGCCATGTCGGCGGCGGAGGCTCTTGATCGCCTTCGACTGGGAGTCCACATCCAAGCCAGGGAAGGCTCCGCCGGACGGGACCTAAGGCATGTGGTCAAGGCGATAACCGAGCACAAGGCCGACCCCCGGCACTTCTCGTTCTCCACCGACGAACAAGAGGCGGACTCTCTGATCATCGACGGGCACGTGGATCACAAGATCCGCACGGCCATCCGTTGTGGTGTCGCTCCACTTACAGCCGTTCAGATGGCCACCATCAATGCCGCCGAGTATTTCCGTATCAGCGACGACATGGGTAGCATCGGGCCGGGCAAAGTGGCGGACATCGTGTTTGTTGAGGACCTGGCTGCATTCAAAGTGAGCACCGTGATCGCCGATGGCAAGCTCGTCGCCCAGGACGGGAAGTATGTGGGCGAGTTGAAAGCGCCCGACTACCCCGATTACTTCTACAACACCATCAAGATCGCGCGGATGACGGTCCCGGAGGACTTCGCCGTGGAGGCGCCCGCCGCTCCCGGGGGAACTGCGAAGGTCCGCGTCATCGGGGTGACCGAGGGGAACCTCGTCACCGAAGAGCGGCCTCTCGATCTGCCGGTGCGTGACGGGGAGGTCCAGCCGGATCCGGCGCAGGACGTCATGAAGATCGCCGTGCTGGACCGCTATGAAGCCTCGGGCCGCATTGGCAGGGCCTTCGTCCAGGGATTCAGGATCAAAGCAGGGGCCATCGGCTCTTCGTTCAATCCCGGACAGATGAACCTCATGGTGGCGGGCACCAACGATGCAGACATGAGCCTCGTCGCCAACCGGATCGCGGAGTTGGGGGGCGGTTACGTGGTCGCTCGCGACGGCGAGATCCTTGGCGAGCTTCCGCTACCGCTGCTCGGCCTGTTCTCCGATGAACCTGCAGAGCAGGTGGTGCAGCGTATCCAGGGGATCAACCAAGCCATCGCCAGTGATTTGGGAACCGACTTCGCCGGTCTTCACACCTCAGTGGCGTTTGTCTGCCTCGCAGTCTCCATCCCCTCGCTCAAGGTTTGTGACCTCGGTCTTGCCGATGTGCGTGTGATGGAGATCGTCGATATGTTTGTCTAGCCGGTAAGGGCGACGGCCGGATCAGCATCGGAGTCAAGCAAGGGAGTCATGAGAGGAGACAACCTATGAGCGTCAAGATCGAGCACGTAGAATGGCCGGACCGGCCGGACGTCATGATGCCGTATTCCCCCGCGATCAAGGTCACGGGAGGCAGCATCTTGTTCTTCGCGGGGGTCACGGCGGCCCCCGTGTATCACAGCCATCCCCACATCCCCGCCGAGTTCGACAACATACCCCCGGATATGGCTACCCAGGCTCGGATGACCATGGAGAACCTCAAGAAGTCGGTGGAGGCGGCGGGTGGCACCTTGGAGAACGTCGTTCACTGCAAGCGCTTCCTGACCAACTTGGACCTGCAGGACGACCTCAACAAGGTCTGGAACGAGTACATGGGCAAGTACAAGCCCACCTCCACCACCGTACAAGTGCAGCGACTGGCCACCGACCCGCGCTGCCTGGTTGAGATAGATGCTATCGCCGTGGTGGACGACTGACGGCCGGTAGTGCCGGCATTTGTCGAGCCAGTTCATAAGGAGTCGCTATGGAGAGGAAGCCCAACTGGGCGGCGCAGATCTTCCTGGTCCTGCATCCGGCCTCCGTCGGATGCCTTCTCGGTGCCCTGCTGCTTGACCCAGGCGGCGAGACCCGAGCCTTCGCCATCGCCTGTGCCACGGTCGCCTTGGTCTTCGCGGTAGCAGGAGCAGGGGCTCCGGTCTCGGCCATCAAGAAGCCGTTCCGCTCGTATCGCTTCCTCGCCGGGGTCGGACATTCGTCGCTTAGCCGGCAGGCGGTGCTGGTGGGCCTGTTCACCCTGCTCCTACTGATCCACTGGATCCTGGTGCTGGCCGGCGTGTACGCGCAGACTCTCGCCATCGTGACTGTGGTCGTCGGTGCTGCGGCGGTGCTGGCGGTCGCTCTGGTCTACCTACTGGGGTCCCAGCCGGGTTGGCGCCATTGGTCGACCCCTCTGGCGCTCTTGGGCGGTCTGCTGGCCCTGGGGATCTCCACCAGCCTCGTGGTCGCCCTCGGCTGGGGCGACACTCTCCTCTCCGATGCGGCCGGCGCGGTCGCCGTCCGGACTCTGGTGCTCGTGGGGGTGGTCCTGTTGCTCGCGGCTGGCTGGGGAAGAGCCGCTCGAGCAGCTAGGCAGGAGCCATGGATGGGGCAGGGCCACCCGTCCGCCGGCAGCGGAGGAGCCTGGGGCGGGCTCGCGAGCGCGGTGCTCGTGACAGTGGCCGGCGCAGCGGCGGCCGTGAGCTTCGCCTGGGACTGGGCGATCATCGTCTGCTTCGTCTGCCTGCTGGCGGGCCTGTTCGCATACTGGCGCCTGTTCTTCGTCGCTTCCGCTCCCCTGGGCTGGAGGGCTGAGGTGAACTGGTACGTGCCCGCGCCCGCAGGGGGGAGAAGTGATGGCCACGACGACGAGCCAACAGCAGACCCTGATCAACCCCGCTCTCGCCGGAGGGCAGTGGAAGAAGGTCATGTGCAAGCTGTGCGGCAACAAGACCTGGTGCACGGCCGAGGCCTACGTGAAGGACGGGATCATCCTCAGTGTGGCCGGCGACACGGAGAACCCGATGCACGATGGCAAGCTTTGCGGCCGGGGCCAGGCGGCCATGATGAACGTCTACAACCCATACCGGGTCAAAGCGCCTATGAAACGCACCAACCCCAAGAAGGGTTTGGACGAAGATCCAGGCTGGGTCGAGATCAGCTGGGACGAGGCGCTCGACACGGTCGCGGCGAAGATGCGGGAGATCGCGGAACGCGGTGACCCCCGGCGCTTCGGTCATTGCTTCGGATTCGCGGCCTGGGCCAACATCGTCTCGGACGAGGCCTTCTGCCGAGCGTTCGGGAGCCCGTACGACATACAGGGCCGAGGCCACTTGTGCCCGGTCCACATAGGGGCCTCGTTCGTCAACGGGACCTTCCTCGACAAGCAGGATGTGGAGTACGCAGACTACTTCCTCACCATCGGCGGCAGCTTGGGACCCAACTCGGGCAGCGCCCACGGCATGCGGGCCGTGTCGCGGGCCATGGAACGGGGGATGAAGCTGGTGGTGGTCGATCCGCGCATGAGCCCGGAAGCAGCCATGGCGCACGAGTGGATACCCATCCGGCCCGGGGGGGACCTGGCTTTCACTCTCAGCATGCTCCACGTCTTGCTCCACGAGATGCCGGTCACCGATCTAGACCTGCGCTTCATCAAGGAACGGAGCAATCTGGTCTACCTCATCGGAGAGGACAAGCTGTATTTGACCGATCCCGAGACCGGAAAGCCGTTGATCTGGGACCCGGTGGACGATGACACGAAGACTTTCGACGATCCCACCATAAAGGATTACGCGCTGGAGGGCACCTATGCGATCATAGGGCGCGTGGGCACGCCCGCCTTCGCTCTTCTCAAGAAACGTATGGCCGAATACACGCCCGAATGGCAGTCGCAGCACACCACTGTCGCGCCGGAGACGATCCGCCGCGTAACCCGCGAGTTCGTCGACGCGGCCCGCATCGGGGCCACCATCACCTTGGATGGTTTCGAATTCCCCTTGCGCCCGGCCGTCATCAAGTCCGAGCGGGGCGCATACTCCACCACCCACGGCGCCTACCAGCACTTCGCGGTGAAGATCGTGGCCGGCTTGGTAGGGGCGACCGACGTTCCCGGGGGATTCCTGGGCTCGGAGCAGGGCCCGGTCCTCAGTCCCGGTCCGGACGGAGTGGTCTCACCCAAGCAGGAAGCGCAGCCCATCCCTTGGCAACAGCCTCCCCACCTCGATCTGCGCGAGTTCTACCCGCACCGGCACACCGGCCCCTATCTGGCCTGGAAGACGGTGCTCGAACCGGAGAAGTATGGGGTAGACCACACCCTCGACATGCTGATGGTCTACGGCAGCAATCCCATACACTCCAACTGCACCCCTCTTCGAGCGATCGAGGCGTTCAAGAAGATCCCGTTCATGGCGGTCGTCGCCCTCGTCTACGACGAGACCACCCAATTCGCCGACATCCTCCTACCGGAAAGCACCATATTGGAGCGGCATGCCCTCCTCGAGTACGGTGATCACGTCGTGCACGCGGCCGATGAAGCGATCCTGCGTACGCGCACGATCCAGGTGACCAAGCCGGTCATCGATCCGGTCTGGAACACCCGCCAGGCGGACGACATGTATATCGAGATCGCCGAGCGGGCCGGGTTCTTGTTCGGGGAACACGGACTCAACGCAGAACTCAACCGGACCCTGAACCTCTGCGACGAGCACAAGCTCGACCTGAGCACGAAGTATCTGACTCCCGATCTGATCGACCGGATCGCCCGCTGCCACTACGGTGAAGAGCACGGGATGGACTACTTCGACGAGCACGCTTTGCTCCCCGAGCTGCTTCCCAAGGCGGAGGCCTACAACTTCTACTACTTCCCCTGGGGCAAGACCCGGCATCCTCTCTATCTCAACCAGTTCTATGCGAACGGGCAGGAGTTCAAGAAGAACTTGGCGAGCATCGGGCTCGAGGCTCCTCCCGGGTGGGACCCGGCCACGTACTGGAAGCACTGGGAGCCCATCCCCCAGTGGGTGGGCCGTTGCGACGACGACTATGCCACCGAGTTCGACCTCCGGGCCATGGTCTGGACCACACCTCAGACCCGCATGTGCTCGGGTGATCAGATAGGCAATCCCTGGGTGCGGGAGCCCGTCGAGCAGTTCGATCCCTACGATTACGCCATCCTCATCAACAGCGAGACGGCGCGGGCGAAGGGTCTCAAGGATGGAGATGAAGTCAAGGTTGAGGCTTTCTGGGGAGGTTGGACCACCGGCGTGCTGAAACTGACGCAGTTGATCCATCCGGAGGCGCTTGGCTTTCCGGGCCACCACGGCTTCAAGGGGCGCCTGCGCAATCCCATCACGTGGAAGGGGCCTGATTTCAACGATCTCCTCTCCGACCGCGAGGGCGAGTTCGACCCCATCTCCTGTGCCACCGACATAAGCCCGCGAGTGCGTGTCACCAAGATTGCAGCCGGCGCGGCGCGCCCCGTGGTAGACACCCCGGGAGAAGGAGGTGCGCGATGAGATACGGCATGGTCATCGATCTCTCCAAATGCTCGGGGTGCATGTCGTGCGACGTCGCCTGCAAGCGGGAGAACTTCACACCTCCCGGGGTGCACTGGAGCAAGGTGCACATCTATGAGACCGGCCGGTACCCCGACTCGAAGCTGCGCTCCCTACCGGAACACTGTATGCACTGCGACGAGCCGGCCTGCGAGAAGGCCTGCCCCACCGGTGCGACCAGCCACCGGGCCGACGGGGTAGTGACCATAGACAACGATCGTTGCGTGGGGTGCGGCTATTGCGCCTTGGCCTGTCCCTATCAGGCCCGGGTGCTGAACCGCAGCGCACCTCGCCCATACCATGAGCCTCATGATTTCACGCCGTTCGAGCAGATAGGCTACTTCCAGCGTCTGGGGCCCGTCGAGCATGGCAAAGGGGTCATCGAGAAGTGCACCTTCTGCGTGCACAGGTTGGACCAGGTTGGAGAACCCGCCTGCGTGCTCACCTGTCCGGCTGGGGCCCGCACCTTCGGCGACCTCGACGACCCCAAAAGCGACGTGGCCCGGCTCGTCGCCCGGGGGGCGAAGGCCCGCCTGGAAGAGCAAGGCACCAAACCTAAGGTCTTGTATCTGTTCTTGGAGGAGCATCTGGGATAGGGATGGCAGAATGACCGCATATGAGGAGATAGCGGAGGCCCTGGAGAGCTTGAGCGAGGGGACGGTCGACCTCGTTCGCCAGGCGCTGGATCGGGGCGAGGATCCGCTGCGGATCATCGAGCAGGGCATTGTGGCTGGGATCCGCACCTGTGGGGACAAGCTGGCGGCATATGAGTACGGAGTTCCTGAGCTCTTGGTGGCTGGCGAGCTGGCCCAGGAATGCATCAAGGTTGTGAGGCCCTATCTGGATCCCGGGATGGCGGAGGCCAAGGCTAAAGTGGTCATAGCCACCGTCCAAGGCGACATCCACGAACTGGGCAAGAACCTGGTTGCACTCCTGCTGGAGTTGGCTGGTTTCGCGGTTGTCAACCTGGGGGTCGACGTTGCCCCGATGTCCGTGATCGATAAGGCGGAGGAGACCGGCGCCGCCGTCATAGCTCTCTCGTCTTTGATGGTGACGACGATGCCGGCCCAAAAGGAGGTCATCACCTACCTCAGAGACACAGGCAAGAGGCAGCACTTCCGGGTGATCGTCGGTGGGGCGCCGACCTCGCAAGCATGGGCCGATTCCATCGGCGCCGACGGCTGGGCGGAGGATGCCCAGGCCGCTGTGGCGCTCGTCGAAAAGCTGTGCGGCTCTGGAGAGCAGATATGATCGGCGTGCGGGACATACTGGAGAGATCGCTCATCGGGCCGGTCATGAAGGAGCGTGATTTCGACCTGGCTTTCGCCAGAAAGCTTCGGGAGCTATATGGTGATCTCACCGGTTCTGGGGCGGTGCCCGATCCCGACCGAGTAATACCCGACGATCAGACGGCCGATCGGGTTTTCGAGGCCGCGGTCGAGCTTCTCGCCGATGTAGGCCTCTACAACAAGGACAGCCAGCGTGTCGTCCAGATCACTCGGGACGAGATACGGGAGATCGCCTCGAGCCGGTCTTCGGAGATCGAGTTGGGCGCCGGGGCTGATCGCGTCACTGTGCGGGAAAGGAAGCCTGGGTCTCGCTTCCCCCCGGTCATCGTGACTGGCCCGGTGGGAGGGCCATTCTCCGAGGAGCTCTATCTGCCCTGCCATGTGTCTTATGCTCAGGAGCCCACCTGCCAAGGCCTTCTGGGCGGTGTCCTGATGGGTTGGCAGGGTGTCGAGAACATGGCCGGTCGTCCCAACGAGTTGATCGTGACCGCTATGGAAGGCGAGCTCATAGCCCGAGCGGCGGAAGTCGCAGGGAAGCCGGGTCTGTATCTGGGGCCTTTCCCGCCGGGAGGGATATCCCCGGAGGCGATCTTCTGCAATCATTCTGCCGCGTCACTCCCGCCGGGACAGGCTCAGATCCCCATCCAGCTCATGCCGGAGCTGAAGCTCGGGTGGAGCAAGATCGACCTCGCCCTCTACTGCCAATCCCACGGGGTCCATCCCTGGACCGACATCGTCACAGTGATCGGAGCCTTCTGCCGGAACGCCCTGGAAAGCTCCATATCTCTGACGGCGGGGGTATTGGGCGCCTGGGCCTTCACGGGGGGATCCACCGCCTCTGTCTGGAGTACCGATATCGAGGGCTTATGTACGCGGAAGCGCAACCTATGGGTGAACTGCGCGACCACCCGAGCTCTGGAACGCAATGTGGGAAACCCTGTCTTTCTGCTGGGCTATGCTTCGGCTGGACCGTGCACAGAGATGGTCCTCCTGGAGACAGCGGCCTATTCGGTGGCCTACACCGCGAGCGGGGGAGAGCTGATATGGGGAGGGTCTTCCTGCAACGGCGTTGACCCCGACTCCTATGCGGGCCTGCAGGGCCGCATGGTAGGCGAGGCGGCCCACGCTGCTTGCGTCTTCTCCGCCGATGTGGCCAACGAGGTTATCGGCAGACTCTTCGCTGCCTTTGAAGCCGACCTCCCCCGCGCTCCGAAAGGGCTGACGTTCGACCGCTGCTATGACGTTGGTTCAGTGCAGCCGACGCGCGAGTACGCCGACCTTTACTGCAGAACCAGGGAAACCCTCGCCGCCGATTACGGGTTGAATTTCACACTTTGACAGGGCTCGAGACTACGGGTGGCGTGATCGACTTCACGGCACCAGTCGAGCCGGTCGAGGTGTCGTGGGCCTCGGGTCTGTGGCACGCTCTACGTGGGTTCGAGAACGCATCTATCGGCCTTCTTGACCTCGGGCGGCGAGGTATGACATTCTGTTACATTGTGCGCCGGGTCTTTTCCGGTCGGACAGGCGCGCCAGGACCAATCCAAATGGAAGGGGGAGTGTCGGATGTTGGATGGAGGTGATTCCACTTGACGGTCGCGCTTGAAACCCAAGGCCTTCGGAAGTCGTTCGGCGGGGTCTTGGTGATCGACGACCTCAGCATCAGCGTCGATGCGGGGGAGGCGCTGGGCATCGTCGGTCCCAACGGGGCAGGTAAGACCACTTGGTTCAACCTGATCACCGGACAGGTGAACGAGGACGCCGGCAAGGTGATCTTCGAGGGCCGGGATATCAGCGGTCTCTCCCGGCATCAGCGGTGCCGCAGCGGCTTGGGTCGCACCTTCCAGATCCCTCGGCCCTTCACGGGCATGACCGTCTTCGAGAATGTGTTGGTGGGGGCCACCCACGGCCGCAACATGGGCGAACATGCCTCGTACGAGCACTGTGTGGACATCCTGGAGTGGACCGGTCTGCACAAGAAGGTGAACGTGGTCGCCGGGTCGCTCACCCTGCTCGATCGCAAGCGCCTGGAACTTGCCCGGGCTCTGGCCACCGACCCTAGCGTGCTCCTTTTGGACGAGATAGCCGGCGGCCTCACCCAGATCGAGGTGGACGAACTGCTCGAAGAGATCAAGAACCTCCGGACCAGGGGCGTCACCATCGTCTGGATCGAGCACATCGTTCGAGCCCTCCTAGCTGTGGTCGATCGCATCGTGGTCATCAACTTCGGACGCAAGCTGTGCGAGGGCGACCCTCACGAGGTCATGAACAGTCAGGAAGTCCAGGCCTGCTACATGGGAGGGACGCCGGCATGAGTCTGCTCGAGCTCGATAACGCCAGTGTCTTCTACGAAGACTTCCAGGCTCTCTACGACCTCTCCCTCAAGGTGGAAGAAGGGGAGATATTCGCCTGCATCGGCGCAAACGGGGCAGGCAAGAGCACTATGCTCAGGGCCGTCTCCGGCGTGCTCATCCCCCGCTCGGGGCGCATCCTCTTCGACGGCCAACCCATCGATCACATGCCCCCCCACAAGCGGGTGGATCTGGGCATCTCGATGGTGCCCGAAGGTCGCCGGGTGTTCCCCAGCTTGACTGTGCACGAGAACCTGCAGATCGGCGCTTGGCGTACTCGCAAGGGTCCCTGGAACACCGATGCCGTCTACGAGATGTTCCCGCTCCTGCAGCCTCTCAAGAAGCGCCAGGCCGCTGGTCTTTCCGGTGGGGAGCAGCAAGCTCTGGCCATCGGTCGCGCGCTCATGTGCAATCCGAGGCTTATCTTGATGGATGAGGTCTCGTTGGGTCTGGCTCCGGTGGTCATAAAACGGATCTACGATTCGTTTCCCAAACTCCTCGATTCCGGCTGCACCATCCTCGTCGTCGAGCAGGACGTCCAGCACGTGCTCGCAGTGGCCAATCATGTGGCCTGCTTTCTTGAAGGTCGGATCGCCCTCGAGGGTGAACCCAAGGATCTGACCAACGACCAGATAACCGCGGCCTACTTCGGAGTGTAGATATGGACTGGATAAACGCAGCTGTCCAAGGCATCCTCCTGGGCGGCCTCTATGCTCTGTTTGCCACAGGATTGGCCCTTGTCTTCGGGACGATGCGCCTGGTCAACCTGGCTCACGGTGACCTGACGGTGATACCCGCCTACGTTGCACTCATGCTCGTAAACGCGTTCCGCTTCAACCCCTTCTATTCCATCCCGATCACTATGGTGATCATGTTCGTGGTGGGCTATCTCCTCCAGCGGGGCCTACTCAATACTATTGTCGGTAAGGGGGACGGACCCGGGGTGATCGTGACCTTCGGTCTCTCGATCGTCATCCAGAACGCGTTGTTGCTGGCCTTCACAGCCAACTCCCAGGGATTGGACGCGGGCACGGTCGAGAACCTGAGCATCAAGATCAACGATCGGCTGGCCGTAGGTTGGTTGCCGCTGATCATCTTCCTCATGTCCTTGGTCGTCATCACCGCTCTGCAGACGTGGATCAGCCGGACCAGGATGGGGCGCGGTTTCCGCGCCATATCGGACGACACGGATACCGCCCGGCTCATGGGCATCAACACCAAGCACGTCTGGGCGATCGCCATGGGCGTGGCTCTGGGGATCGTCGCCATCGGCGGGGTCATGATGGGCATCCGTACCACCTTCGATCCGTTGCTCGGCACCCAGCGCCTGATCTACGCGTTTGAGGCCGTCATCATCGGCGGGATGGGATCGTATTGGGGGACTCTTCTGGGCGGGATCATTCTAGGGTTATCCCAGACCCTGGGCGCGCAGGCCTTCGGTTCGGCCTGGTCCATCCTGGTCGGGCACGTGGTCTTTGTGATCATCCTGGCTCTTAGGCCGCAAGGCTTCCTGGCGAAGACGGTGACGGCATGAGCGTCGACACACCTACATATCAAGCTGAGCGCAAGCAGTTCTCGGTCCACGTAGCCAGTCGGACGAACTTCTACATCCTCGCCTTCGGGGTCGTGGTTCTTGTCTTTTTGGCTCTCTTTCCGCTGTTCGGAGGGATACCGTGGACCCGCCGGCTGGTCGATTTCTTCACCCTGCTCGCTCTGGCTCAACTCTGGAACCTGCTGCTCGGCTACGCCGGCCTCATCTCGGTGGGGCAGCAGGGCTTCATCGGCATGGGGTCCTATCTGCTGTGGCTCTTTGCAGATATCTTCCACGTCAACCCCTTCATCGCCGTGATCCCTGCCGCCATCGGTGGTGCGCTCATCGCTCTCCCGACGGCTGCCCTGGTGTTCAAACTGAAGGGTGGCTACCTTGCCATCGGTACCTGGGTCATAGCAGAGATCCTGCGGTTGATCGTAGCCAACATCAAGAGAACCGGTGGTGGGTCCGGGATCACCATCCAGGCGGCCACCGAGTTGGGTACCGAGACGCGGGTACCGGGGACGTACTGGTGGGGACTGGCCGTTGCGGTGCTTGCCATGGGAGTCACCTATTTCTTGCTGCGATCGCGTACAGGTCTTGCTTTGAAGTCCATGCGCGACAACGATGTGGCCGCGGAGGCGTCCGGAGTGAACTTGTGGCGCAGCAAGCTCTACACCTTCGTGATCGCCGGGGCCGGATGCGCCATGGTGGGAGCGATCGTGGCCATCCACCTCCTGAGGGTCCAGCCAGCCGCAGCCTTCAGCGTCAACTGGACGGCGTACATGCTCTTTATCACGATCATCGGGGGGGTAGGCACGATCGAGGGGCCGATCATCGGTACCGTCATCTACTTCGTCCTTCGGGAGACCACGAGTAAGTACGGGGAATGGTACTTCATCATATTGGGTCTCCTGGCCATCCTCGTGACCGTGTGGAGCCCGACAGGCATCTACGGTTGGATCTACCGAAAGACCAACTTCCTAGTGTTCCCGCTCCAGCGCAAGCTGGGATACAAGGACGAAGCGCGAGCAACGCCTCCTGTGGCCACGGGAGGCGGAGAAGCAGCGTAGACCGCGCGTTCCCGTTTTAACTTCGATTTTGCCGGGGGAGGCCGCCGCGAGGCGGCCTCCCCGTCGTTTCCGGCGTGGACGCTGAAGGCTGATTGCTCCCAGGACCGGGCACCGTTCCGCGCTCCTGTGGTCCATACCCACCCGAGTATGTATACTGCTTCTCAACGCGAGTAGAGACTTCACAGTCAGTGCGAATGGAGAGGATCGCTCTGAGGGCGAAGCCTGATGCATAAGGAACCGAAGGCCAGTGCGGCGCAGTAACATGGTGAGACCGGCCGCACCGGCCGACACGTATCGAGCGCCCCGCTCTTCTGACTCCTGTACGGCCCCTGATCGCTGCGTCGGTCATTTCGCCGATATCTCACTGTGGCCGACCTCTCACTGTGGCACGCTGGAGGCGTCAGTCCGGTGACACAGGTTTGAGGACGCGGGTTCTCCATGTCCTGCCTTTGGTCCTGATGGTGATCATGGCCACGTTCTCTCTTGGCTCGTCCTCAGAAGCGGTGCAGACCGTCGTGAGCTACAGCGCGGAAGAGGTGGCCTTCGTGCGACTTCTGAACGAATACCGGGCGAGCCACGGTCTGCGGCCTCTGCTCGTCTCCGACGCGCTTTCAGAAGCCGGCGATAGGCACGGTCTCGACATGGGGAACCATCGTTTCTTCGACCACTACACCCTGGAGGACTCCGACTGGTTCGAGACGGGGACGTCACCCGGCACGCGGATGGCTGCCAGCGGATACTCTGGAAGCGCGGCGAAAGGTGAGAACATAGCCGCGGGCTACTCCAACGCCGCCGCCGTGTTCGCGGCCTGGCAGGACTCGCCCGCGCACGACGCGAACATGCTGGATGCCGACTTCGTCGTGCTGGGTGTCTCGTTGGTGGAGGTGGAGGGGTCTGAGTTCGGTCACTACTGGACCACAGACTTCGGCGGATACGTCGATCCTGCCGCCCACAGCCTCGACTAGAAGGGGTCCTCAGGGAGGGGGTATGTGTGAGTGCTGACCCGAGCGTGCGTTCCGTCGCCCGCGCCGTCGCGATCTTGGAGCAGTTCACCGTCGACCGTCCGGAACTCACTTTGACCGAGATAAGCACCGGCATCGGCCTGAGCAAGAGCACCACCCACCGTCTGCTCGGCACCCTGGAAGCCGCCGAGATGGTTGAGCTCGATAAGCGGAGCGCGCGCTATCGCTTGGGTCTCAAGATCTTCCGTTTAGGCAGCGTGGCGTCCAAGAGCGTGGAGTTGGTCAAGCAGGCCGACCCGCTGCTCTGGAATCTCACCGAGGACACCGACGAGAGCTCGTTCTTACAGGTCGCAGATGGCAACGAAGCCCTGTGTCTGCGCCGCTTCGATTGTACCCATCACGTGCGGGTGCTCTTTCTCGAAGCCGGAAAACGCTCAGCCTTCAACTGCGGCGCGGGCCAGCGCGTCCTTCTCGCTCATCTGCCCGAGTGGCGCTGGGAGGAAGTGGTGACCAACCACACCAGGCGCATGACCCAGTATTCCCTGGTCAGCCGGGAAGAGCTCGAGCGCGACCGGCGCGAGATCCGGGAGCGGGGTTACTCGGTGAGCTGGGAGGACGTCGCCCTTCACGCATGTGCGTTGGGGGCGCCGGTCCGCGACGCGACCGGCGCGGTGGTGGCCGCCGTGAGCATCTCCGGCATCGTGCAGCGCTTCTCCGCGGAGAGGCTGCCCACTCTCATCCGCAGGATCATGGAGGTCGGAGACGAGCTCTCCCGGAGACTAGGGTATATGCTCCACGAGACGGAAGGTCGCTCCGCCAGTGCGCCTGTCAAATGAGGGCTGACGGACCCGCGTGCCGCGTTTACTAGCCCTTTTTCCTACGCACCCGGGGCATCTTCGGCCCCTTCTCTCAAGCGTCACAAGGTGCGGGAGTATGGTTTAATACTCGAGGGGAACTGTGGATGTCGCCGGCTTTTTGAGAGGCCGTTCTTGGCTTAGGGGCGACAAGGAGGAGTTGAGTGATGCCCAGCTGGATAGGACCCTGGGAGATCGCGATCGTTCTGGTGATAATCCTGCTGATCTTCGGCCCAAGGAAGCTGCCGGAGCTCGGTTCTTCACTCGGCAAGTCCATCCGCGGTTTCAAGAAGGGCATGAAAGACGGCCAAACGGCCGGCGACGAAACGGTCGCTGAAGCACAGGCCGCGGCCGAGCCGAAAGGAGCCGAGCCGCTCAAGGCGGAGGCGCAGCAAGCCGCCTCCGCGGCGGTGAACGCCGGACACGACCGAGAAGCCCGAATAGGCCAGAGCCGCGCTCCTAAGGCGGCGCCTGCATGTCCACCGGAGAGAGCTTCGTCTATCTCGAGATCGCGGAAGCGATCCGCAGGCTCATCGTCTCCGGGCAGTTGAAGCCGGGTGACCGTCTTCCTTCCGTGCGGGTCATGGCCGAACGCTGGAGATGTACGCCCAATACCGTCAGCCGCGGCTACGCGCTGCTTTCTCGCGAAGGGCTGGTGGTAGGCCATAGGGGCGGCGGCACCCGCGTCGTGTCCACCAAGGCTGGACCCGACGAGACCGCGCCTCCAGAGTGGGAATGGGCGAGTCTGGTCAACCGGGCTGAGACGTATCTGTTGGAGAGCCTCAGCCAGGGTCACAGCCCGGCGCACGCCGAAGCCGCGCTGGCCGCGGCCATATCCCGTTGGCAGGACCTCCGCCGGCCGGCCTCCCCGCAGAAGGACGCGATGTCTGCCGACCTGGACGGGGGCGAAGTACGTTTCTCCGGCAGCCACGATCTTTCCGTCGAACTGCTCGGACGGTCGCTCCTAGAGCGGACACCGCCGGTTTCACTCTCGATTGACTTCATCGGCAGCCTGGGAGGGCTGATGGCGCTGGCTCGGGGGGAGGCCGACGTTGCGGGCGCGCACCTGTGGGATGAAGCCACCGGAGTCTACAACGTGCCTTTTGTCCAGCGCGTCCTTCCCAATCGTAAGGTGGTGCTCCTCAATCTGGTGCAGCGACTGCAAGGACTCATCGTGCCGGCGGGCAACGCTCAAGGGCTGCGGTCCATCGCCGATCTGGCAAAGCCGGAGGTCCGTTTCGTCAACCGCCAGGCCGGGTCGGGCACCAGGGTCTGGCTTGACATCCGGCTGAGGGACGAAGGTCTTCCTCCGGCCAGCATCTCCGGATACGACCAGGAGGAGACGACCCACCTGGGCGTGGCTCGCGCAGTAGCCGAGGGCCGGGCCAACGCCGGCCTGGGCATCAGCGCTGCCGCGACCGCGTACGGTCTGGGCTTCGTACCCCTGGGCGAAGAGCGATACGATCTGGTGATCCCGGCCGAGGTCTGGGACACGGCGGCTCTGCGATCGCTCCGCGAGGTCGTGAACTCACGGCACTTCAAGGACGCCGTTCTGGCCTTGGGCGGGTATGACGTCTCTCAAACGGGGAGCGAGACCGTCCTCGACTGACACCGGCGTGATCGCCGGTTCGACCTGCCCGGAACCTTGGCCCACCCGCAGATCGGGTGCCGTCATCGTCTCGATGCTAGTCTTAGCCCAGAGCGCACCTCGGCAGCCGGCCGGCATGACTCCCACGGGAGGAGGATAGACATATGGGATCCGTCTGTTCCGGTGACGAGCGGGGCCCCATCTTCCTGCTGGACGGCAGCAATATCGCCTACCGGGCCTTCTTCGCTCTTCCCCAGGACATCGCCACCTCCGGTGGCTTTCCCACCAACGCCCTCTACGGGTTCTGCCTGATGATGATCAAGATCTTGGGTGACTACCATCCCGACGCGGTCATCGTGGCCTGGGATTCCCGGGAGAAGACCTTCCGGCACGAGGAGTTCGAGGAGTACAAGGCTCATCGAAAGCCCATGCCCGATCTGCTGGCGGAGCAGTGGCCGTACTTCTCCGAGCTTTGCGCGGCCTTCGGGTTCGTCAACCTGGTCGTGCCCGGGTTCGAGGCGGACGACATCCTGGCCACTCTCGCCCGCCAGGCCGAGGCAGAGGGCCGGACCGCGGTCATAGTCACCGGGGACCGGGACGCCCTGCAGCTGGCCGGTCCACACGTGAGCATCATGGCCAACACGAGAGGGGTGACGGAGGTCAAGGTGTACGATCCGGCGGCGGTGGAGGAGCGGTTCGGGGTGCCCCCCCGGCTGATCCCCGACCTGATAGGCCTGAAGGGAGACACCTCCGACAACATACCCGGCGTGCCCGGGATCGGGGAGAAGACGGCCGCCCAACTGCTGGCACAGTTCGGCTCGTTGGAGGAGGTGCTTGCCCGCACCGATGAAGTCGCCGGGGCGAAGCGCAAGGAGCTGCTGCGGGAGCATCGGGAGACCGCGCTCCTCTCCAAGAGACTGGCTCTGCTCGACCACGACGCCCCCATAGACATCCACGCGGCTGAGGTGCAGCCCCATCAGATCCAGCGGGAGATGCTGGACGAGCTGCTCACCCGCTTCGAGTTCACCTCGCTGCTCGAGCGACTGGAGCCACTGCTGGCCGCTTCACCATCGGCGGATGCAGGAGTGTCCGAACCGGCCGGAGGGCGCCTGCCCGCGCCCGTGCCGCCACCCCGGGATGCCGCCGCCTGGGAGAACCTTGTGGATCGGGATAGACCGTTCGGGCTGACGGCCGACGAGGCGACGGGCGGTCTCTGGCTGGCTCAGCCGCAAGCGGGAGCTGCGGCCGACACATACGAGTCGTTCACGCTCGTCGAGATGCCGGATCCTTCTGCGCAGGCTGCGGTTCTCGAGCCGCTTCTAGCCGGAGGCGCCGCTATCTGCCACGACTCAAGTCTGCCGCCGGCCTGCGCGGATTGGTCGACAGGGTCGCCCACGATACCTACCTCGCCGCGTATCTGCTGGCTCCGGGTCGCCGCGACTACCGGCTGGAGGAGTGTGCGCGGGAGGCGGTTATCCTCCTGCCCTGGTGCGGCCCGGTCGCCGGGCCAGTCGCGGGTGCCGGCTCCGCGGCCGCCTCGGCCGCCCCGGCTGCCGCGGCGGCGGCGGCGGCGGCGCTTGTCCTCCCGGTCGCCGCTTGGCAGGAGCGCGCACTCCGCGACCAGGGCATGTGGGATCTCTTCCAGGACATCGAACTGCCGCTGACCGGGGTGCTCATCGCCATGGAGTCGGCCGGCATACATCTGGACTGCTACCGCCTGGGTGAGATCACCGGCAAGATCCAGGACCAAATGGAAGGGCTGGAGACATGTATATACGAGCTGGCCGGCGAGGAGTTCAACCTAGGCTCGCCCCAACAGCTGGGGCGCATCCTCTTCGAGCGGCTGGGGCTCGCCCGGCAGCGCAAGACCAAGACCGGCTACTCCACCGACGCGAAGACGCTGGAAGCCCTGCGGGACAGCCACCCCATCGTCGGCCATCTGCTCAACCATCGCGAGCTCTCGAAGCTCATGTCCACCTATCTGCTCGCTCTGCCTCAGGCGGTCGATCCGGCCACCGGGCGGCTGCACACCACCTTCCACCAGACGGTGGCCGCCACCGGCCGGCTCTCCTCCAGCGATCCCAACCTGCAGAACATCCCGGTACGCACAGCTCTGGGGGCGCAGATCCGCCAGTGCTTCACGGCCGAGCCGGGAAACACCATGGTGGTGGCCGACTACTCCCAGATCGAGCTGCGGATCATGGCCCATCTTTCCGGCGAGCCCGCGCTGCTCGAGTCGTTCAGGCAGGGTGAAGACATCCACACCCGCACGGCGGCCGAGGTCTTCGGCTTGGCTGAAGACGAGGTCGACTCCACTCACCGGCGCTACGCCAAGGCGGTCAACTTCGGCATCATGTACGGCATCTCGGCCTTCGGGCTGAGCCAGAACCTGGGCATCGACCGAGAGGAGGCCGCCGCCTACATCGAGCGCTACTTCGAGCGCCTGCCTCGGGTGAAGGCCTTCATCGAGGACACGATCGGGCTGGCCCGGCGCCAGGGATTCGTGGCCACGGTGTTCGGCCGCCGGCGGCCCATCCCCGAACTTGCCTCGGGCAACTTCCAGGAGCGTTCGCTGGGAGAGAGGCTGGCCGTCAACTCGGTCATCCAGGGCAGCGCCGCCGACATCATCAAGGTGGCGATGATCCGTTGCCACGATCGGTTGCGCAAGGAGTTCCCCGGGGCCCGCCTGGTCCTGCAGGTGCACGACGAGCTGGTGTTCGAAGTGCCGGAGGCCTTAGCGGGTGCGGTCAAGAGGCGGTGGTGGAGGAGATGGTGGCTGCATTTCCCATGGAGCCGGCCCTGGGGGTCGATGCGGGGGTGGGGCCCGACTGGCTCGCGGCCAAGTAGCCGAGAGACCGTTGCTTTTCCCGGACGCCTAGGTATACTACCGGCACATGAGCCACGTGAGGGCGTGGCTTGCCCATGCATTCTTTTGGAAGGGAAAGAAACTACATGTCAGACGAACACACCGACGAGAACGTACAGACGCTGCAGGGCGGCCAGGACCTGATGATCGAGGTCGACGGGAAGATGGTTCCCAACTACGACGCCACGATGATGACCTTCGAAGAAGGGGATATCGTCACCGGGACCGTGGTGCGGGTCGACAAGGACGAAGTCCTGGTCGACATCGGCTACAAGAGCGAAGGCGTCGTCCCCGCCAACGAGCTCTCCATCAGAAAGTCGGTGGATCCCGCCGAAGAAGTGTCCGTGGGCGACGTCATCGACGCCCTGGTGCTCACCAAAGAGGACGCCGACGGCCGGCTGATCCTCTCCCGGAAGCGGGCTCGGTTCGAGCGGGCCTGGCAGCGCATCGAGAAGGCCGCCGAAGAAGGCACCCCGGTCTCGGGCAACGTCATCGAAGTGGTCAAGGGTGGTCTCATCCTCGACCTGGGCGTGCGCGGCTTCCTGCCCGCCTCCCTGGTCGATATCCGCCGGGTGGCCGATCTGGACGAGTTCCTGGGCCAGACCCTGGAGTGCCGGGTCATCGAGCTCAACCGCTTCCGCAACAACGTGGTCCTCAGCCGCCGGGCCGTGCTGGAAGAGGAGCGCCGCGGAGTGCGCGAGCAGATCCTCGACCGCATGAACGTGGGCGACCTGGTCACGGGCACCATCTCCAACATCGTCGACTTCGGCGCCTTCGTCGACCTGGACGGCATCGACGGTCTCATCCACATCTCCGAGCTCTCCTGGAGCCACGTGAACCATCCGTCCGAAGTGCTCACCATCGGCCAGAAGGTCGAAGTCCGGGTGCTTGACATCGACCGCGACCGGCAGCGCATCTCCCTGGGTCTCAAGCAGACCCAGAAGGACCCGTGGCAGCAGGTGTTCGAGAACCGCCAGGTCAACGAGATCGTGCACGGCCAGGTCACCAAGCTGGTGTCGTTCGGCGCCTTCGTGGAGATCGAAGAAGGCGTGGAGGGCCTCATCCACATCTCCGAGCTGGCCCAGCACCATGTGGAAGACCCGTCTGAGATCGTGCGTCCCGGGCAGGAAGTCAACGTCAAGATCATCGAGATCGATCCCGAGCGACGCCGTCTCTCGCTCAGCCTGAAGCGGCTTGAGCCCGAATACCGCATCCACGAGGATGCCCTGGCCGAAGAGGGTGAAGAGGGCGAGGAGATGGAAGAGGGCGAGGCCCTAGCTGAGGCCGAGGCAGTCGCCGAGGCGGAAGAAAGCGAAGCGTACGGGAGTGAAGCGGTGGACGAGGCTGTCGTCCCCGAGGCGGTTGCCGAGGCGGAAGCGCCGGCCGCGGCTGTGGAGCCCGAAGCTGCCGCTGTGGAGCCCGAAGCGCCGCTGGGAGCCGAGGCTGGGGAGCCCGAGGCGGTGGCGCCTGAAGAGGTGGCGCCTGAAGCGATGGCGCCCGAAGAGCCGAGGCTGAACCTGAAGCTGCCGTTGAGCCTGCCCCGGAGCCCGAGGCTCCTGAAGCCCAGGCTGAAGTTGAGAGCGAGCCCTCGGTCGAGGCCGCGCCGGAGGCGGCGGCCGCCGACTCCGAGACTGCCGAAGAGGCGGGCGAAGAGGGCTGAGCTTCGGATCATGTTGCGTGACACGGGAGCGCCTAACAACTCGTTTCAGAATGAAGCCGCGGCTGCCTAGTGCGCCCTGGGCGGCACGATAGTTCGTCCTCGGTCCCGCACATAGCGCTGCTATTCGCGCTCCCTGCGTCCTTCTCTGGCGCGTGCCCAGCGCGTCCCTGGCGGCGGAGCTTCATTCTGAAGCGAGTTCTGAGGGCGCTCCTCGTTTTTTCGGAAGGAGAGCATGACCAAGCGGGAGCCTCGAGGCCGGTCTCCACTTCCACCTGAGCCTGCGCGAAGGGTCTGGTCGCGGGAGGGGGGAACGCAGGCGTCGTCACCGTCGGTCTTACCGGGGGCATCGGCGCGGGCAAGAGCACCGCGCTGGCGATCTTCGGTGAACTGGGAGCGATAACGATGTCGGCCGATCAGTTGGTACACGAGCTCTACGCCCGCCCCCTTGTGGCGACCGAGGTCGAGGCGCGGTTCGGGCCGGAGGTGCTCGACTCGCAAGGCAGGGTGGACACAGGCCTGTTGGCCGAGGCGCTGCGAGGCCGGCGGCGAGAGTTGCGCTGGCTGGAGAAGCTCACACACCCGCTGGTGGCCGAAGAGATCGAGCGACGCATCGGCGACGCGCCCGCCGGGACCGTGGTCGTTTGTGAGGTGCCGCTGCTGTTCGAATCCGGCTTCGAGCATTTGTTCGACCTCGTGGTCACCGTCGAGGCGGGCGGCGAGACCCGGCGCCGGCGGTCGACTCACGGCTTCGATGTCGACATGTTCTCGGAGCTGGAGGCTTTGCAGGCTTCCAGCGAACGCAGGGTGGCCGGCAGCGATCTCAGCTTCTTCAACGACGGTGATAGAGAACAGCTCTGGCATTTCGTGCAGGAAGCCTATGGTCGGGCGCTGGGGATGCTCGAGGAGCGTCGATGACGGAGTCGCCGAGGGCCCGCGCGCGCACGAGCCGCAAACGTCGCAGATTACGCCTCGTGGGGTTGGTCGTGGCCCTCGTGTTGATCGTGATCGTCGCGGTGTGGGTCGCTGCAAGTCGCACGGTGGTGCCGGGAGTGTCGGCTCAACTGCACCCTCTCCACTATCAGGACAGCATCGCCCGGGTGGCAGAGCAGAACGATCTCGACCCCTACCTGGTGGCGGCGGTCGCCCGGACCGAGAGCGGCTGGGACCCGGAGGCGGTCTCCCACGCCGGCGCCACCGGCCTTATGCAGCTCATGCCCGACACGGCCGCCTGGATCACGGGCCTCGAGAGCTGGCAGGGCGGCGACGATCCCGACCTGACCGATCCCGAGGAAAGCCTGGAGCTGGGTGCCTTCTACCTCGCCTATCTCGTCGAGTACTTCGGCGGCGATACCCGCTTGGCTCTAGCCGCCTACAACGCCGGACAGGGCGCGGTGAGCAGGTGGCTACGGGAGGGAAGCACCAGGGAATCCATCGAGATCACCGACATCCCCATCGACGAGACGCGAGAGTTCGTGGAGCGGGTGGAGTACTACCAAGACCTCTACGCCCGCATCCATCCCGGCGCCTTCGCCGCCGAGGGCGGGGCGACGTGAGCGCCTTCCGCATCCGCTCCGACTACGAGCTCAAAGGCGATCAGCCTGAGGCTGTGGCGGCTCTGACCGCTGGGGTGCTGCGCGGTGACCGGCAGCAGACTCTCCTGGGCGTCACCGGCTCGGGCAAGACCTTCACCATGGCCAATATCATCGCCCGGGTGGGCAAACCCGCTCTGGTCATGGCCCCGAACAAGACCTTGGCGGCACAGCTCTGCAACGAGTTCCGCGAGTTCCTCCCCGAGAATGCGGTGGAGTACTTCGTCTCCTACTACGACTACTACCAGCCGGAGGCCTACCTGCCGGCCAGCGACACCTACATCGAGAAGGATTCTTCCATCAACCAGGAGATCGACCGGCTGCGGCACGCGGCCACCTCCAACCTGCTCATGCGCGGCGACGTGGTCATCGTGGCCTCGGTGTCCTGCATCTACGGGCTGGGTTCTCCGGCAGGAGTATCTGGGCCAGGTGGTGCTGCTCAAGGAGGGCGACGAGGTCAGCCGCGACGAGGTGTTCGCCAAGCTGGTCAAGATCCACTACGAACGTAACGACATCGGCTTCGCCCGGGGCAAGTTCCGGGTGCGCGGCGACAGCTTCGAGGTGTGGCCTGCCTATGACGACTATGCGGTGCGGGTGAGCCTGTGGGGAGACCAGGTGGAGGAGATCGTCAAGGTCGATCCGCTCACCCAGGAGATCGTGGCCCGGCTTCCGGCGGTGGCCGTCTACCCGGCGACTCATTTCGTCACCTCGGAGGACGCCATCGAGCGGTCGCTGGGGGAGATCGCCGCCGAGCTCGAGGTGACGGGTGGCGGAGCTGGAGGCGCAGGGCAAGCAGTTGGAGGCCTTTCGTCTGCGCCAGCGGACCCAGTACGACATGGAGATGCTGCGCGAGCTGGGCTACTGCAGCGGCATCGAGAACTACTCGCGCATCCTGTCGGGACGCGAGCCCGGCGAGCCGCCCTACACGTTGCTCGACTTCTTTCCCAAGGACTTCCTGGTGTTCATCGACGAGTCGCACATGACCGTGCCCCAGCTTCACGGCATGTACGAGGGTGATCGCAGCCGCAAGACCATGCTGGTGGACCATGGCTTTCGCCTGCCTTCGGCGATGGACAACCGGCCGCTCCGTTTCGAGGAGTTCATAGAACGGTGCCGCAGATGGTGTTCGTCTCTGCCACACCGGGGGAATGGGAGACCTCGGTGTCCATCCAGGTGGTCGAGCAACTCGTGCGGCCGACCGGCCTGGTGGACCCGAAGGTGGAGGTGCGGCCCACCCGCCACCAGATCGACGACCTCATGAACGAGATTCGCAGGCGGGTGGAGAAGGGCCAGCGCGCCTTGGTCACCACCCTCACCAAGAAGATGGCGGAGGACCTGACCGACTATCTGTTGGAGATGGGCTTCAGCGTCCGCTATCTGCATTCCGAGGTCGACACCCTCGAGCGGGTGCGCACGGT